>NZ_JBVKDT010000001.1:0-26380 GCF_055633655.1 Amycolatopsis sp. NPDC114503
CTGCGGTTCGGGGGTGCTTGTCAAGGCATCTTTCCCGCCTTGACAAGCACCCCCGAACCGTCAGCACAATCGGGCTTCGGGGTGCCCCACGCAACCCTCTTTTCGCGGCGCAGCCGCTCATTTCCCGCGGCGCAGCCGCACTCTTCCCACAACGCAGCCGCACTCCCCCACCACCCGGTACTGTCCGTTTCATGGGATCCCGGATCGACCACCGCGGCGAATTCGACGGCTCACTAGCGGACGTCTTCGCCGCAGTAGCCGGAGAAGAAGCCCTGCGCGCCCGCCTAGCCGCCCTAGGCGGCGGCGACGCCAAACTCCTCGCCTACATCTCCGAAGGCGACTCCGTCCGCTACGAACTCCAGCACGGCATCAAGGCCGCCAAACTCCCCCAAGCCGTCCGCGCCCTCCACAAGGGCGACATCATCGTCAACCGCACCCAGACCTGGAAGCGCTCCGGCGACGAGTACACCGGCCGATCCGACGTCGGCGTAGGCGGCGTCCCCGGCGAAATCGGCGCCTCCACCTACCTCACCGCGAAGGACGAGAAGGTCCTGCTCCGCACCACCGGCGAAGTGGTCGTGCGGATCCCGCTCTTCGGCGGCCGGATCGAGGAGTTCGTCTCCGAGCAGGTGGTCAACCTGCTTCGGAACGAGGACGAGTTCACCGCGCAGTGGCTGGCCGAGCACGTCTGACCCCGGTGGGCGCCCCGACCAGGGGCACCACCAATCCCAACCGGTTGCGCCGGGTCGACCGCTGGCTCGCGAGCGACCCGGGCGTCACCCGGCTGCTGCGGCGGGGCGAAAGTCCCCTTGTCGTCGATCTCGGCTACGGAGCGTCGCCGGTCACGACGGTCGAACTGGCCCGATGGCTGGCGCGCGTACGGCCGGACGTCCGGGTGCTCGGGCTCGAACTCGACCCGGAACGAGTCGCCGCCGCCCAGCCCGCCGCCGATCCGCCCCGGCTCGACTTCCGGCGCGGCGGCTTCGAGCTGGCCGGGGCGCGGCCGGTCCTGGTGCGCGCGTTCAACGTGCTCCGGCAGTACGCCGAGGACGAGGTACCCGGCGCGTGGCAGCTGATGCTCGACGCGATGCCGCCGGGCGGCCTGCTGGTCGAGGGCACCTGCGACGAGATCGGCAGGCTGGTCACGTGGGTCGTCGTCGGGGCCGACGGTCCGCGCACGCTCACCCTGTCGCTCCGCCTCGCCGAACTCGACCGTCCGTCCACAGTGGCCGAACGGTTGCCGAAGATCCTCATCCACCGCAACGTTCCCGGCGAACGCGTGCACGCCCTGATGTCCACTTTGGACGAATGCTGGGCAGCCGCCGCCCCGCACCGCTCCTTCGGCGTGCGCGCCCGCTGGACCACCGCCGTCGCCATGCTCGCCGACCGCGGCTGGCCCGTTTTCGGCAATCCGGACCGCCGGCGGCTCGGCGAGCTGACCGTGGCCTGGGAAAGCGTCGCGCCGCGCTGAACCCACCTGTTCACCACCCGCACCCCGCTGGGTCATCCCTTGGTGACCTTCAGTGCTGACGATGAGCGGGTGGAACTGCTGGAACACGTCACCGAGCTGATCCGGGGCACGCTCGGCTCGCCCTGGCTGTGGGTGCTCGTGTTCGCGATCGCCGGACTGGACGCGCTGCTCCCGTTCATGCCGAGCGAAACGACCGTGGTGACCGTCGCCGTCCTGATCGGACCGGACGTCGGCCGGCTCGCACTGCTGGTGGTCGTCTCCGCGGCGGGCGCGTGGGCGGGCGACTGTCTTGGCTACGCCGTGGGCCGCGCCGCCGGACCGCGTGCCGTCGCCTGGCTGCAGCGCGGACCGTCCGGACGGCAACGCTACGAATGGGCGCGCGACCAGGTCCGCAGGCAAGCGCCGCTGCTGATCATCGCCGCGCGCTACCTGCCCGGCGGCCGCGTCGCGAGCGCGCTCGCCAACGGCAGCCTCGGCTACCCGCTGCGCCGGTTCGTCCCGCTCGACGCCGTCGGCGCGGCGCTGTGGTCGGTGTACAGCGCGCTGATCGGGCTCGCCGGCGGCACCGCGTTCGCCGGCCGTCCGGTGTACGGGCTGCTGCTGTCGTTCCTGCTCGGGCTGCTGCTGGTCGTGCTCATCGAATTCGGCCGACGGGTACGGGTGCGCAGGCTACGGTCAGTGCATGGACGCGCCACGTCTGCTGGAAGCGATCGACATTCACGCCGACCGGATCAAAGCCGCGACGCTCGCCGCCGGCCCGGCCGCGCCGGTCCGGAACTGTCCGGAGTGGACAGTGCGGGACCTGGTGACACACCTGACGGCGGTGCTCTCGTACACGGTCGCTGCGATCACCGACCGGAAAGCTGAGCCACCGACAGCGGACACCTGGGAGGACGCCCTCGGCCGCTGGGACGGCGAACGCATGGCCGTGCGCGAAGCCCTGCGCCGCCCGGCGGACGCCCCGCTGCGGTCGCCGTTCCCGCACGGCGGCCGGGTCACCGTCGGCGACTGGACCCGCAGGCTCGCGCACGAGTTCGCCATCCACCGGCTCGACGCGGAAAGCGCCCTGCCCACGCCGCCGGCCACCCAGTACCGCACCGAATTCGCCGAGGACGGCATCGACGAGTTCCTCGCCTTCCTGACCCCGCGCCGCGGCCGGCCGAGCGACCGCGAGGGGATCGTCCAGGTCAGCACCGACACGCGGACGTGGACCGTTCTCTTGCAGCCGGATCAGCCGCCGACGCTGGGCAAAGGCGTCCCGGACCTCACGCTCGCCGGCCCCGCCGACGACGTCTACCGCGCGTTGTGGGGCCGTCCGAACCGTGCCGGGAGAGTCGGCGACGCCACCCTTCTGGAGCCCCTCGCAGCGCCCTGACCAGCGGCCGGTGAGAATGGGCGCGTGTCAGATCCCCAGCGTTACGTGCTCACCTTCGGCTGCCCCGACCGCACCGGCATCATCGCCCGCATCTCGGGCTTCCTCGCCGACCACGGAGGAATGATCGTCGAGGCGGCGTACCACACCGACCCCGACTCGGGCTGGTTCTTCACCCGCCAGGTCGTGCGCGCCGATTCGCTGCCGTTCGACGCCGCGGGATTGCGCGAGCGGTTCGGCGAGGTGGCGAACGAGCTGTCCGCCGAATCGAGCTGGCAGGTGCGCGACACCGGCGAACGCCCGCGCGCGGTGGTGCTGGTGTCGAAGGCCGGGCACTGCCTGTACGACCTGCTCGGCCGGGTCGCCTCCGGTGAGCTGGACGTCGACGTCGCCGCGGTGATCGGCAACCACGATTCGCTCGCCGACATCACCCGCGCGCACGGGATCCCGTTCCACCACGTGCCGTTCCCGGCGGGCGACCCCGACGGCAAAGCGGCTGCGTTCGCCAAGGTCCGCGAACTGGTCGACGCCCACGACCCGCACGCGATCGTGCTGGCGCGGTTCATGCAGGTGCTGCCCGCGGACCTGTGCGCGGCGTGGGCCGGGCGCGCGCTGAACATCCACCACAGCTTCCTGCCGTCGTTCATCGGCGCGAAGCCGTACCACCAGGCGCACACGCGCGGCGTGAAGCTCGTCGGCGCGACCTGCCACTACGTCACCGCGGACCTGGACGCCGGGCCGATCATCGAGCAGGACGTGATCCGCGTCGACCACGGCGATTCGGTGCAGGACATGGTGCGCAAGGGCCGCGACATCGAGAAGGTGACGCTCGCCCGCGGCCTGCGCTGGCACCTGGAAGGCCGCGTTCTGGTGCACGGCAACCGGACCATGGTGCTCTGACCCGCTTTCCCGGACGTCCGTGAAGGGCTCCTTGAGGGAATCAGATTCCCTCAAGGAGCCCTTCACGGACAGCTGCGTGGCATGAGGCGCGAGCGTCAGCCGATCGTCGAGGTGTCGATCACGAAGCGGTACCGCACGTCGCTGTTCTCGACCCGCGCGTACGCCTCGTTCACCTGGTCCGCGCTGATCGTCTCGATCTCCGCGCCGACGCCGTGCTCGGCGCAGAAGTCCAGCATCTCCTGGGTTTCCGCGATGCCGCCGATCATCGAACCGGCCAGCACGCGGTTGCCGCCGAGCAGGGAGAAGACGTTGTACTCCAACGGTTCCCCCGGCGCGCCGACGTTCACCATCGCGCCGCCGACGCGCAGCAGGCTGAGGTAGGCGTCGACCGGCAGCTTCGCCGACACGGTGTTGAGGATGACGTCGAACCGGCCGGCGAGCGTCTCGAAGGTCGACTCGTCGCTGGTCGCGTAATAGTCCTTCGCGCCAAGGCGAAGCCCGTCTTCCTGCTTCTTGAGGCTCTGGCTGAGCACGGTGACTTCCGCGCCCATCGCGACGGCCAGCTTGACCGCCATGTGCCCGAGCCCGCCGAGCCCGACTACGGCGACCTTCTTGCCCGGCCCCGCGCCCCACCGACGCAGCGGCGAGTACGTGGTGATGCCCGCGCACAGCAACGGCGCGGCCACGTCGAGGGAAATGCCTTCCGGAATCCGGCAGACGAAGGCGTCCTTCACGACGATCTGCCGGCTGTATCCGCCGTAGGTGTTCTCGCCGTCGAAGCCGACCCCGTTGTACGTCTGGATGTTGCCCTTGACGCAGAACTGCTCGGACCCGGCGCGGCAGTACTCGCATTCGCCGCAGGAATCGACCATGCAGCCGACTCCGACCCGGTCGCCGACCTGGTACTTCGTGACGTCCGAGCCGACCGCGGCGACGACGCCGGCGATCTCGTGGCCCGGGACCATCGGGAAGATCGCGGTCCCCCAGTCCTGGTGGACCTGGTGCAGATCGCTGTGGCAGATGCCGGCGTAGGCGATGTCGATCATCACGTCGTCCGGCCGCAGGTCGCGGCGCTCGATCGTCGTCGGGGCCAGCGGTCCGCCCGGCGCCGCGGCGGCGATGGCGGAGGTGGTCGTGGTCATGAAGCCCTCCTGGGTGTCCCGTCCGGTCTGGGACGAATTCGATGTAAGAACCCTCTTACATAGACTAGCGTGGGCCTCGGCTTATTCCTCGACGCGACCTCGATCGGGTGTGACACACGGCATGGCGGCGCAGTACCACCACCGCAATCTGCGCGCCGAGCTCGTGCGCGTCTCGCTCGACTTGATCGCGGAGAACGGCATCACCGGCTTCTCGGTCGCCGAAGCCGCGCGCCGGGCGAAGGTCTCCGCCGCCGCGCCGTACCGGCATTTCCCGGACCGCGCGGCGTTGCTGGCCGCGGTCGGCACGGTCGCGGCGCGCCAGCTTCGCGAACTCGCCGAGGAAGCAGCCACCGCCGAAACGGACGACGGTGCCGCGCTGGCCGCAGTCGCCGCCGCGCACACCCAGTTCCTGATCGACACCCGGATCGGGCTGCACGTGTTCTTCGCCGCCGAACTGGCCGGCGAGCAATACGTCGAACTGCACGAGGCCCGCCGAGAACTGATCGACGCGTCGCTGATGCGTTGCCTGACGATCGCGCCCGACCCGGCTACCGCGCTGGAGCTGATGGAGCAGCTCCACACCCAGGCCTTCGGCTACGGCGATTTCTACCTCAATGGCGTCTACCAATGGCTGGGCTACCCGACGGAGCAGGTCGTCGCCAAGTCCCGGCGGGCGGCGCGGATCGTGGTCGAGGCTTATCGCGCCGGAAATCCGGCGATCACTCCGGCGGAGTGGTGACGTAGCGGGCGGCCAGCCACGAACCGAAGGCGTGCAAGCGATCGGTGAGCGCGGACGGTTCCAGGACGTCGAAATCCACGTCCAGGTAAGCCAGCCAGCGCGCGGCCCAGTCGAGATCGTCAGCACCGAAGCGGAGTTCGCATTCGTCGCCGTCCTCGACCACAGTGGCCACGCTCGGGTCGACGAGTTCCCGGACCAGCTCGGCGGAGGTGTGTACCCGCACCCGCACGCGATGCCGCCAGCGCACGTCCGTGACCAGATCGGCCACAATGGACGGTGGTTCCGGTGCGGACAGCTTGATCCCGAGCGGCTGGACCGCCTCGATCCGGTCCACCGCAAAGCTTTTCCATTCGCTTGCCCCGCGCGGGCAAGCGACGAGGTACCACTGCCGCCTCACCGTGATGAGCCGATGTGATTGCACATCAAGGGGTTTCGCCGACGGAGCGTCCAGCGCTCGATGCCGGATCCGGACCGCTTCGCCAGCCCGGCAAGCTAACGCGAGCGGCACCAAAATGTCCCGTGCGGCTCGCCGGAAAGGCTTGCCCGGCAACGATTCCACCTCCGCGAGCGCGGCAAGCCGGGTCTGCCAGCGCGTCGGGACCACCTGGGTCAGTTTGGCCAGCGCGGTCACCGTGGCGGTTTCCAGCCCGTCGACTGCCACCGCGGTCTGAAGGCCGAGCGAAACCGCGGCGACCTCGTCCGCGTCGAGCAACAGCGGCGGCATCGCGGTGCCGTGCGCGAGCCGGTAGCCGCCGACCCGGCCCGGCTCGCCGTCGATGCGGTAGCCGAGTTCGCGCAGCTGAGCGATGTCGCGACGGGTGGTGCGCTCGGTGACGCCGAGCCGGGCCGCGAGATCGGTGGCGGAGATGCCGGGACGCGCCTGCAGCAACGCCAGCGTCTCCAGGCGACGGCTGGTGGTGGTCATGGTGCGATTCTCGCGCAAAACTAGGACAGTATCCGACCGGGTATCCGCCCATACTCGCCTTATGACTCAGCTGCTCCGTCCCGAAGGGCTCGTCCAGTCCCCCGCCTTCACCCACGTCGCGGTGGTACCGCCGGGCGCGACGACGATCTACGTCGGCGGCCAGAACGCGGTCGACAACGAGGGCAAGCTCGTCGGAGGGACCGACGTCGCCGCGCAGGTCGAACAGGTAATGGCCAATCTGAAAACGGCTCTGGCCGCGGGCGGCGCGACCGTCCAGGATGTGGTGATGCTGACCATCCTGCTGGTCGAGGACGTCGATCTCGCCCAGGCTTATCCGGCCGCCGCCGCGGCTCTGGCGGGAGCGACACCTCCGGTGACCGCCCAGCGTGTGGCCGGGCTCGCCGTGCCAGGTGCGCTCGTCGAGGTCAGCGCGATCGCGGCGGTGACCCGGTGAGCGTCGGGCAGACCAAGGACGCGGGCTGGCAGATCGGTGTCTCGAAGACGATCGGCCGCTCCGCCGAAGAGGTGTGGGACTTCATCACCTCCCCGGAAGGCGTGGCGATCTGGCTCGGCGAGGGCGTAACCGTCCACCCCGAACGAGGCGTCGGATACGAGACCGCCGACGGAATCCGCGGCGAGACGCGCAGTTTCCGCGAAATGGACCGGATCCGGCTCACCTGGCAGCCGACCGGCTGGTCGCACGAGACGACCCTGCAGCTGGCGGTGCGCGCCAGCGGCCCGGACAAGACGATGCTGCGCATTCACCAGGAACGGCTGGCCGACGCCGCCGAACGGGAGCAGCAACGCCGCCATTGGCAGGGAGTTCTGACCGAACTGATCACCGCGCTTGCCTAGCCCGCGACTGACGGAGGACCCTGGTACGCAAGCGGTTCACCGGCTGGAGGCGCGATGCTCTGCGTGTTCGACGTCAACGAGACGCTGCTCGACCTGACCGCGCTCGACCCGCTGTTCACTCAGCTCACCGGAGACCCGGCGGCGCGACAGGAATGGTTCACGCTCGCGATCCACACCGTGCTCACGGTGACCGCGGCAGGCCAGTATCGCGATTTCGCGCAGATCGCCGGCGAAGCCGCGGTCGCCGTTTGCGCGCGGCACGGCCACGAACTGACCGACGCCGAGCTAGTGAAGGTCGGCGACGGCCTGCGCGCTCTGCCCGCGCACGCCGACGTCGTACCCGGCCTGGATCGCTTGCGCCAGGCCGGACATCAGGTCGTCGCCCTCACGAACTCGCCGCTCGCCACTGCCGAAGCGCAGCTGCAAAACGCTGGTCTGGCAACGAAATTCGACCGGATCTTCTCCGCGCAGCAGGTCAGCAGGCTCAAGCCGGCGCCGGAGCCCTACCGCCAGGTGCTGCGCGCCTTCGCCGTCGAACCCGGCCAGGCGGTGATGGTCGCCGCGCACGGCTGGGACATCGCCGGAGCCCAAGCCGCGGGGCTCCGGACCGCGCTGCTCGCGCGTCCCGGAGTCCATCCGCTGCCCGGCCTTCCCGCCGCGACCTACACCGCGGCGACGATGCCCGAGCTGGCCGACGCGATCGTCAGGAACTGAGGCGCACCAGCATCTTGCCGGTGTTGGCCCCGCTGAGCAGACCGAGGAAGGCCTCCGGCGCGTTGCGGATACCGTCTACAAAGGTCTCCGAGTACTTGATCTCCCCGGACGCGACGAGCGGCGCGACCTCGGCCACGAACTCCTGCATCAGGTGCCAGTGGTCCAGCACGAGCAGGCCGCGCATGGTGATCCGCTTCGCGATGAGCTGCACCAGGTTGCGCGGCGCGGGCGTCGGCTCGGTGGCGTTGTACTGCGAGATCATGCCGCAGATGGCGATCCGGCCGTGCAGGTTCATCGAGGCGATCGCGGCTTCGAGGTGCTCGCCGCCGACGTTGTCGAAGTAGACGTCGATGCCCTCGGGCGCGGCCACGGCGAGCTGCTCGGCGACCGGTCCGTCCTTGTAGTTGAAGGCGGCGTCGAAGCCGAGCTCCTCGGTGAGGTAGCGGACCTTCTCCGCCGAACCCGCGCTGCCGATCACGCGCTTGGCGCCCTTGAGCCGCGCCAGCTGTCCGACGAGCGAGCCGACCGCACCGGCCGCGCCGGAGACGAAAACCGTGTCGCCGGGCTTGAATTCCGCGCTCACCAGCAGTCCGGCGTACGCGGTGAGACCCGGCATCCCGAGTACGCCGAGGTAGGTCGAGAGCGGCGCGACGGAATCGTCCACTTTGACCGCTCGCTTGGCGTTGAGCACCGCGTGCGTACGCCAGCCAGCCTGGTGCAGCACGTGGTCGCCGGGTGCGAAGTCGTCCACAGTGGACTCGATGACCTCGCCGACCGCGCCGCCCTGCATGGCCTCGCCCACCACGAACGGCGGCGAGTAGGACTTCACGTCGTTCATCC
Organism: Amycolatopsis sp. NPDC114503; assembly: GCF_055633655.1. Taxonomy (NCBI): domain Bacteria; kingdom Bacillati; phylum Actinomycetota; class Actinomycetes; order Pseudonocardiales; family Pseudonocardiaceae; genus Amycolatopsis; species Amycolatopsis sp. NPDC114503. The sequence goes on from NZ_JBVKDT010000001.1 coordinate 8,959, forward strand.
GGCCGCGCATCGCCGGGTCGACGCTCATCACGACGTTGCGCACCAGGATCTGCCCGGGACCCGGCTTCGGCACCTCGGTCTCGACGATGTCGAAATTGTCCATGGTCGGGACGCCGTGCGGACGGGCCGCGAGCCGGACCTCGGTCGCTGTGTCGGGCGCTGTGGGTGCGTTCACCGTCGAACTCCGTTTCGTTCAAGCTGGACTGAACCGGGGCGCACGCCCCGTCTATCCGGCCAACGAAGCAACCGGGGCGTGCATTCCGATTGTCCCCGGAGCTGTGGCAAGCGCTACACGATCTCCGCGAGCTTGCCGAGCACGCCGTCGTAGATCTTCTTCAGCCCGCCCGGCGCGAAGGTCTTCTCGAAGAAGCCGCCGACGCCTCCCGCGCCGTCCCAGCTGGTCTCGATGCGGACCAGCGAACGCTCGCCCGAGGGCGTGACGGTCCAGGTGGTGACCATGCTGGAGTTCGCGTCGGTCTCGACGAAAGTGCCCGGCGACGGCTCGGTCACCGTGGCCGCGACGTCGCGCACGCGCTTGGACGTGGCCTGCAGCTTCCAGCTGGCCTTCGTGCCGGCGCCGACGCCGCCTTCGCTGACCTCGTAGTCGCGGTAGTGCTCGGTGAGCAGCTTCGGCCGGGTCTCGGCGTAGTCCGCGACCAGCTCACGCACGCGTTCCACCGGCGCGTCGATCGTGCGCTCCGCGGTGGCCGTGACCTTGCCCATGTCGTTTCCCCTGCTCTCCTCGGGTTTCCGCCGCTGTCACCTTCGCACACGCGCGGAAACCCCGGGGAGTGGCGGTACGGCACCCCGCCACTCCCCGGGAGCGTCAGGACAGGCCCTGCTGCTTCAGCCAATCCTTGGCCACGTCGGCCGCCGGCTCGCCATCCGCGTCGACCCGCTTGTTCAGCTCGCGCATGCCCTCGGTGGTGAGCTTCGCGCTGACCGCGTTGACGACGTTCGCGAAGTCCGTGCCGCGCTCGTCGAGCACCTTCTTGTTCACCGCGGGCACCACGTTCTCAGTGGGCACGATGGTGAGGTCGTCCTTGAGCGCGACATACTGCGAGTCGCCGACCAGCGGGCTGACCGAGTCGACCGGGATCACCGTGACCGCGCCGGAGTTGAGCTGCTGCACGCGCGGCCCGGCCTCCTGCACGGTCTGGAAGGTGGCGTTCGTCAGCTTGTAGACGTCCTTGAAGCCCTTGAAGCACGGCAGCCGCTTCTCGCACTCCGGCGGGCCGGCCATGACGACCTTGTCGAGCTTCTTCAGGTCGCTGATCGACGCGATGCCCTTCGACTTCGCGACGTCGGCCTTCATGATGTAGGTGTTCTTGTCCTCCGCGGCCGCGTAGTTCAGCAGGCCGACACCCTCCGGCGCGAACAGCTTCGACAGCTGGTCGTGCTCGGCCTTGGCGTCCTTAGTGGCCTCCTTGCCGAAGCCGGTCGTGATCGCCGCGCCCTGGTACTCCGGCAGGAACTGCAGTTCGCCGGATTTGAGCGACGGGTAGACCAGCTCCCGCGAGCCGAGGTTCAGCTTCCGCGTCACCGGATAGCCCTTCGACTCCAGCGCGCTCGCGTAGATCTCGGCCAGGATCTGGCTGTCGGTGAAGTTGAACGAGGCGACGACGACCGGAGCGCCGCCCTTGCTCGGCGCGGCCGGCTGGTCGCTTCCCCCACCGCACGCGGTCAAGCCGAGCGCGGCCGTCGCCAGCAGCGCGGCCACTCGGATGTTCCGGGTCCAGCGCACGTGTCCCCACACTCCTCAGTTCACTCGTTAGTGGGAATGGACCCTAACCGCGACCCCCGACAGAAACCACTGGTTAGGAATCCTCGCCACGGAATCTCAAGGGCCGGAATATTGTCGCTCGATCGGGGTAAGGTCGCGCCGTGCACGCGTCCGTGACCCCGCTGCTGGCCGACAGCAGCCGTCCCCTCTTCGAATGGCGGTGGGTCGAACGCAACGCTGACGCGATTCTTCAGCGGCTCGGCGAGCACGTCGCCCTCACCGCGACCGCGCTCGGCGTCGGTCTCGTGCTGTCGCTAGCGCTGGCCACGCTGTGCCTGCGCTACCGCTGGTTCTATCCGTTCGTGGTCGGCACGGCGGGCGCGCTCTACGTGATCCCGAGTCTGGGCGCGTTCGCGCTGCTGGTGCCGTTGCTCGGGTTCTCCTTCGCCACCTCGGTGATCCCGCTGGCCACGTACACGCTGCTGATCCTGATCCGCAACATCGTGACCGGCGTACAGCAGGTGCCGACCGAAGTGCGCGAAGCGGCGGTCGGGATGGGCTTCACGCCGCGGCGGCTGTTGTGGCAGGTGGAGCTTCCGCTCGCGCTGCCGGTGGTGATCGCCGGGCTGCGGGTGGCCGCGGTGACGACGATCGGCCTGGTCACCGTCACGTCGCTGCTCGGCAAGGGCGGGCTCGGCTACTTCATCCGCGCCGGTATCCAGACGCCGATCCCCAACCCGAGCCCGATCATCGTCGGCATCGTCTTGTCGATCGCGCTGGCCGTGCTCGTCGATTTCCTGCTGTGGCTGAGCGAACGCGCGCTGGCCCCGTGGGCGCGGAGGGCCGTCCGATGAGCTTTTTCGCGCAGCTGAGCCAATGGCTGGCCGACCCGAACCGCTGGAGCTGGACCGACCCGGCCGGGATTCCTTTCCGGACCGTGCAGCATCTGTGGTTTTCCGCGCTGGCGCTGGTGATCTCGATCGTCCTGACGGTCCCGTTCGCACTGTGGCTCGCGCACTACCGGCGCGGCCAGTTCCTGGCCAGCAGCGCGGTGAACATCGGCCGCGCGATCCCCAGCTTCGGGCTGATCATCCTGTTCTGGTTCCTGGCCAGCCGGTGGGGCGCGAACACGGACTTCTGGCCGCTGCTGCTCGCGCTCGTCGCGCTGGCGCTGCCGCCGTTGTTCACCAACACCTACGCCGGCGTGGTGCAGGTGGAGCAGGACGTGGTGGACGCGGCGCGCGGCACCGGGTACCGCGAATGGCAGATTATGCTGCGTGTGGAACTGCCGCTGGCGTCGCCGGTGATCGTGGCCGCCGCGCGAGTGGCGTTCCTGCAGCTGATCGCGACGGTCGCGATCGGCGCGATCGTCAACGACGGCGGCGGTCTAGGCCGCTACATCGTGGACGGTTTCGCCCTCGGCGAGCAGGGCCACGGCGAGATCTTCGGCGGCGGCGTGGCGGTGGTGATCCTGGCGTTGGTGTGCGAGGGGTTGTTCGCTCTGCTGACCAAATTGGCTACGCCTCGCGGTCTCGCGCTCCAACAGGCCCGTCGGGACTCGTGAGACAGGCTTCGGCCAGCCTGTCGATCTCCGGCCCCAGCGACCGGTCGACCACCACCGGCTCGACCCTCGCCGCTAGCCAGGCGTAGGTGTCGGCCAGCTTCGGTGCTCCCTGGGTTTTTCCGAGGTACCGCGCCTGCCGCCCGGCGATCAGCTCGCACGCGGTGATGGCGAAGAAGCGTCCGATGACTGTCTCGAGTTCGGTGCCGGCCTTGCTGGCAAACGCTTGCACGTCCTCCTGACCAGCGGAAGTGTCGATCGACCCGAGAGTCGCCGGTGCGGCCAGCCTGCGCATCGCGTGCAGCTCGCCGGCCGCGCGTTTGTGCAGTGGCGTGAGCCCAGCCTGTGGACCTGGATCTACCGCAAGCTGTGGTGGCAGACCGCTGAACTGCGGGTCGAGGAGGCGATGCAGACGCTGTACCGAAACCTCCGCCGCGTGGATGAGCGCTGCCTTGACGGTGTCCATTCGAAGGCCGAGCGCGGCTGCGTGATAGCCGGTCGTCGGGACGAACTCGCCGTTTGCGAAGGCAGGTGAGTCCGCCGGAGTCTCCCAGGACTCCTGCAGAGTTTCTCGCAGTTCCTCGACGGTCTGGCTGACGTATTCGAGCACCTTCGGCCCGACTCGCACCGAGATCGGCGCCTGCACGACTCCCTCTCGCGTGGCGGCCCCGTCGATGAGTCCCTCGATCCGCGTGCCGCGGTAAATCGCTTGCGGCGCACCAAGAACGTCCACGGTGATCGCCGCGCAGACCGTCTGCCACTCGACCAGCCGACGCGCTCTTTCGCCGCAGACCCACGCGTACGCCTCGGCTAGCGGCGAGCCTTGAATCAGACTCGCCCCCTCCTTCGGCCCGAGCACGAACGGCTTCACCCCGCTTCGGTGCAGCGCCTCCGCCGCCGGGACCTCGATGCCGTCCTCGATGACCGTGCCGAGCCCGACGAAGGTCTGGAACGCGTGCGCGAGCGGGATGATCTCGCCCGCGCTGCCGAGACTGTCGCGCGGGACGGCGGGAAGGAACCCGTCGTTGATCCGATCGGCGAGGAAGCTGACCAGCTCAGGGCTGACCGCCGCGTCGCCGCGGAGAAACCCGCGCAACCGCATGCGCAGCAACGCCCGGGTCAACTCCGGCGACAACCACGGCGGTCCGCCCACCGCCCGGCCGACCAGGAGATTGCGCTGGTGGCTGGCTTGCTGCTCGCTGGTGAGCCGGGTCCCGGCGAGCCGCCCCATCCCGGTGTTGACGCCGTAGATCGGGCTGTCTTTGCCGAGCTCAGCCAACATCGCCTCGCGCTGTTGGCTGAGCGCCTCGAGCGCCGCCGGGCTGATCTGGATTGGTTTGTCCATTATGGACAGTTCAGCGCGCGAGCCCGTCGATGACCTCGGCGTTCGGCAGCCCCGCGAGGGCCGAACCGGAGATCAGGAGTTTGCTGCCGCGGATTCCGCTGCCGATCACCAGCTCGGGCGCGTCCGCGACGGCTTGGTCGACGAGGATCGGCCAGTCCGCGGGCAGGCCGACGGGCGTGATGCCGCCGTACTCCATGCCAGTGAGGGAAACGGCCTCGTCCATCGGAGCGAAAGACGCCTTGCGCACGTCGAGCCGGCGTTTGATCACTCCGTTGACGTCAGCGCGGGTAGTCGCGAGCACGAGCGCCGCGGCGAACCGAACCTCCCCGGCGCGCTTGCCAGCGACGACGACACAGTTCGCGGACGCGGTCAGCGGCGACCCGTACGCCTCGCAAAACGCGGCGGTATCGGCAAGGTCCGGATCGATCTCGGTGACGCCGAGCGAATCCGGCGCGGGCATCGCGGCCAGCGCCTTGGCGACGGGTTCGGCAAGCAGGTCAGTACGGGTCGGCGCGGGAACGACGGTGAGGCTTCCGGCGATAGTCCAGGTGGTCACCGACCCGAATGTAATCCGCCCGGGACTCCGGTCACCAGTTGCGGTGGCCCCGCTGGACCTCGATGAGCTTCGGCCGCACGTCGACGATGTAGACGAGCGCCGCCGCCATCGCGGGCACCCAGAAGATGAACCCGACCCCGTTTCCCTGAAGCGGGAACAGCACCAGGGCAAGCGTGGCCCCGCCGGTGATCAACATCCAGATCGGCTTGGTCTTGCGATCGGCCGCCGAGTACGCGTCAGCTCGCTGCAGCAGCGCGTGAACGAAGGCGAAGAGCCCGACCAAGGCGCTGCCCCAGTGGATGACCATGAGGATCCATTCGGCAACCAGCACGAAGCCAGCTTACGGCAAACCGCCCACCCCGCCCGCTCCCCCGAGGCCCTGCACCGCGGCGTGACTGCTGGTCAGGGTCGGGGTGAACGGGGTTGGCCGTGGTTGAGGGGGAGGGGAGCGCCGGGGTGACAACGGTCACTCTCGGCGGGGCAGTTGGGGTCCGGCGCAGCCGCCGACCCCGGCTTGGGCACTGCCCGACCCTCCTTGGGTTCGACCTAGCCAAATCCTCCGGCTTAGGCCCGACCTAGTTACCCGGTCGGCTTAAGTCGAGCAGCTTAGGTCGAACCCAACTCTCCGCCGTCGCAGAACTAGGCCCGACCTAACGAAGCCCCACTCCGCCTAGACCCGACCCAGCCTCGCCGCCGAACTCGCCCCCGCCCGCCCAACGCATCCGCCGCAGCCAGCCCCACCCGGCCGCTCCAAACCCCCGCCGAAACACCCCCAACACAGCACACGGCGGCCGGACCAACCTCGGCCCGACCGCCGTGCAACCCCTCGATCTTCAATTCTCGCCCTCGGCGACCCCGGCGCAAACCGAGTCACCCCAACGATTCCAGCGCCGAAGCACCAGAACCGCTCGAACCGCCGTCAGCGCGGCGCAGTGCAATACCGCGCGACCGTCACTTCTCCGTCTTCGGCGCAGCCGGCTTCTTGGCATTCGCCGTGGTGCTGCTGGTGCTGGCGGTGGTGGTGCGACGGGCAGGCGTGGCGGTCTTCGGCGCGGTGCGGTTCGCGGCCTTGCGGGCCACCGACCGGGTCTCGTGCGCGACGTTCTCGCCGATCTCCTCAACCGCGTCCGCGGTCTCGCCGGCCACCTCGGTCACCTTGCGGGCGGCCTTCTCGCCAGCGGAACGGGTGCGCTTGGTGACCTTCGACAGCACGCCGTCGACGCGCTCCCGGGTCTCCTCGGTCAGGCCGTCGACGCGCTCCTGGGCAGCGGTCAGCGCGTCGTCCAGCTGCTCGAGGGCCTTCTTGACCTGCGGCTGCGCGGCGATCTTGTCCCAGGCCTGCTCGCCGGACTCGGCCAGCTTGTTGTACAGCTTCAGCGCGGCCTCGGTGTACTCGTCGATGGCCTTGCGCAGTTCGGCCGGGTCGAGCTTCTCGCGGAGGCTCTCGACGTCGGTCGGCAGCTCCTCGAAGCCCTTGCGCGCAGCCTCGGTGTTCTTGGTGACGTTGGCGCGGGCCTTGGAAACCGCGTCGGTCACGGCCTGGCTGGCCAGGTTGCCCGCGCCGAGCGCGGCGAGCAGCGGGGTGCGGACCTGGTCGAGCGCGGTGTTGACGGCCTTGCGGACGTCCTCGGTCTTGGGCGTGGTCATGCCGACTCCTCAGTGGTCTCTTGGGTGGTCTTCGGTGCGGTGTTCGCAGCGGCGTTTTCGCGCCGGAAGGACTCGTAGACGTCGAGCAGAACCTGCTTCTGCCGTTCGGTCAGCTCGGCGTCGGCGCGGATCGCGTCGCCGACCGGGCCTCCGGTCGGCAGGTCGAGAATCCCGGCCTGCACGTACAACGCTTCGGCCGAGATCCGCAGCCCTTTGGCGATCTGCTGGAGGATCTCCGCGCTGGGTTTGCGGACCCCGCGCTCGATCTGGCTCAGGTACGGATTGGACACTCCGGCGAGTTTCGACAGCTGGCGCAGCGAAATCTTCGCGGAACTGCGCTGCTGGCGGATGTACTCGCCGATGTCGGAGGCGATGTCCGCGACCTTGTCCATGGGGCGCTGTGCTCCGCCGGGTTCTGTCATCCGGTCACCTCCTCGCGACCTACTCGACAGTACGCTCGCGTGCTAGCTATTGCAAGCACCCTGCTTGCAACCATCGGGTGTGGTTCCGCTCACCCCGTTACCCTGGGCTTATGCGGGCACAACGGTTGCGTCGACGCCTGGTCCGGCAGCTCGTCGAAGAGGACGTGCTGCACGAGCGGGCCTGGACGGACGCCTTCGCCACCGTCCCGCGGCACGCGTTCCTGCCGCGGTTTTTCGTGCCCGCCGGCGACGGCTGGGCGGCGGTCGACCGCGCCGACCCGGACTGGCTGGACCGCGTCTATTCGCGCGACGTCCTGGTCACCCAGCTCGACGACGACCCGGCGCTCTGGGACCGCGCCCGCGCGCACGGACCGGTCCCCGGCGTGCCGACCAGCTCGTCCAGCATGCCCGCGATCATGGCGATCATGCTGGAAGAACTCCTGGTCCGCGACGGTGATCGCGTACTGGAGATCGGCACCGGAACCGGCTACAACGCGGGTTTGCTGTGCCACCGCTGCGGTTCCGGCCAAGTGTCCACAGTAGACATCGACCCGGTCATCGCGGCCGCCGCGCGGGAGCGCTTGACCTCCTGCGGCTACGCACCCGCGTGCGCCACTGGCGACGGCGCACTCGGCTTCCCGGCCGGAGTTCTCTTCGACCGGATCCTGTGCACCGCCTCAGTATCGCGGATTCCCCTTGCCTGGCTTGATCAAACACTCCCCGGCGGGCACATCGTCACCACGCTCAACCGCCCGCTCGGCGGCGGACTCATCCGTCTCACCGCGGGCGAAGGAACGACCGCCGAAGGCGAAGTCCTGGCCCGCGACGGTCGGTTCATGCCCCTGCGCGCGCATCGCCTGCCACCGCCCGCGGAATTGCCGCCCTCCGCTGACACGCAATGGCGGCCAACTGAGCTGTCGATGACAGATGTTCTTAAACCACAACGACATTTCGAATTCTTCGCTTCACTGGAGCTGCCCGACGTACGCCCAGTGCACGTCGATCCGAACGGAGCCTTCGCACTGTCCCATCCGGACGGTTCGTGGGCGCGCACCCGCCGCACTGACTCCGGTTTCGAGGCAGCGCAAGGAGGTCCGCGCGCATTGTGGGATCTCGCCGAGGACTCACATCGTCGCTGGGAAGCACTGGGCCGCCCCAGCCGGTCCCGCTTCGGCCTCACAGTGAACAGCGAGGAACAAACCTTCTGGCTGGACGATCCACAGTCCGACCACCGCTGGCCGTGCGGCTGATTCGTCTTCGATCAATTCGCCAGCCCGCGAAGCAGCCCCTCCAAATCGCGTTCGCCAGCACGCGTCTGCGCGCCCCGCGCCAACCCGCCGCGAATCAGCGATTCCGCCGCGGGACGGCTGATCTGTCCCGCCCACGCCTCGTGTTCTCGCTGAAACCCGTCCGTCAGATCATCCGGGACGACAGCCTGTTTCGCCGCGGCAATCACGCCTTCCGGCAACGCGGCGATATCGCGCGCCAATCGATCGACAAACTCGTCCAACTCATCAGCAGGCACGGCCCGATTGACCCAGCCGTAGCGTTCAGCCGTCCGCGCGTCGTGCAACTCGGCCCCCAACACCGCTTCCAGCGCACGATTGCGACCGATCCGGTTCGCCAGGTACTGCGTTCCTCCGCCGCCCGGAACAATCCCCATCAGCGCTTCGATCTGGCCGATCCCCGCGGCGCCGATCGCCGCGAAAGCCATGTCCGCGGCGGCCACGAACTCCGCCCCGCCGCCGCGCGCCAGACCGGCCAGCTTGACGATCGTCACCTGCGGCTGATGCCGCAGCAGCTCGCCCAATGCCTGGAAAACGTTGAGCCCCGGAGGCACCTCCGGGGCGAACTGATCGAATGCGTCCGGCGCGTCGACCAGTGACATGTCGACGTGGGCGATGAAGAAGTCCGGGTCGGCGCTGTCGAAAACGATCACCCGCGCCGATTCGTCGTCCCGCAGCGTCGTCAGCAACCGCCGGAGGTCCGCCATGAGAGCGACGTCGAGGACGTTGACGGGCGGGTTGTCGAGCGTGACGCGGACGAGGCCGGCCTCGCGGCTCACTCGCAGGGTCGCGTAGGCGTCGTGGGGCATGCGGGTCTCCGATACGTATCCGGCAGGCAGCTAAGTTCCTGATGCATACCTAGACTCGGACCAGGGCCGACCAGCGTCAATAACGCACTTTGGGCATCGCAAGGATCATGGAGGATACCGAGATGGCCGCTCCTGACCCCGGAATCGTCTACCGGGCCGACTGTCCCAGCCGCCCGATCCTCGACCAGATCGCCGACAAATGGTCGATGATGGCGATGGCCGTTCTGGAGGAGCCGCGCCGGTTCAACGACATCAAACGCCGGCTGGAAGGCGTGACGCAGCGGGTGCTGACCCAGACCCTGCGCCGCCTGGAACGCAACGGCATGATCGTCCGGCGCGTACTGCCGACGTCCCCGGTCGGTGTCGAGTATTCCCTTACGCCGCTTGGCGAATCCCTCCGCGAGCCGTTCGGCAGGCTGTACGACTGGACCGTCGCGCACACCGGCGAAATCCACGAATCCCAGCAGCGTTACGACGAACGGCTCCGCGCGGAGGAATCGTGAAGGGTCGCTAGGTCCGACCCAATCCTGGCCCGAACCCACTTCTCCACCACGGTCACGACGTCGTCGAGCCGGGCGTCCGTCGTGTCGATGGACTCGACCTGCCCGCGTATCCACAGGTTGAACTCGAGCATCTCCTCGATGCGCGGCTCGTCCCACTCCCGCCACGCGGGCCGGGCGCGCAACCGCCGCCGGAGGGTTTCGTTGTCCGCGACCAGGGCCAGATAGTGCACGTCGGAGAAGAAAACGCGCTCTGGCAACGGTTCCAGCTCGTGCGGAGCGACCGTTCCGCACAGCACGACCGGCCGTCCGTTCTGGTGCAGCATCGCCGCCATCCGCAGCCAGGCCCCGCGAAACGCCGGATTCCCCGGTTCGTCGTCGCGCAACGCGCCGGTCCACAGCACGTCCTGCTCCAGCACGACGGCCTCGCCCGCCAACCGCTGCGCCAGCTTCGGCCCGACCGTCGATTTGCCGCCCGCGCTCGGGCCGGTCAGCGCGAACAACGGCAGCCGCCGGAACGGCCACCGATGTCCGCACTCCACACACCGCAAGACGTCCCCGTCAGCCTGTGGACAACTCGCGCGGTCGCCGCAGGCCGGGCAGATCCGCAGGTCTAGCGCTATTGGATCGGTGGACAACTCAGTCGAAGAGGTTCTCGAGGAAGCTGCGCTTGCGGCGTCCGCCGTACGGTCGCGGCGAATCCCCGTAGCCACCGCGGTACGGCCGCGGCGAGTCCGCGTGCCCGCCTCGGTACGGGCGCGGCGAATCCGAATGCCCACCCCGGTACGGGCGGGGCGAATCCGAGTACCCGCCTTGGTACGGACGAGGCGAATCGGCACGGGCGTACTGCGGCGGCTGCTGCCGGTAGAACGCGCTCTCCGCACCGGCGATCTGCTCCAGCTCGCCGCGGTCGAGAAAGATCCCGCGGCAGCCGTCGCACTGCTCGATGTGGACGCCGTTCTTGTCGACCGTGCGCATCATGTTCTGACACTTCGGACAAATCACGCATCCGACCCTACGCGGATTCGCCGCGCCGTGTCAGCAGGCGCAGAGGCAGAACGGATGGCCGACCGGATCGGCGTACACGCGGAAGGTCTCCGGCGAATCGTCGAGCAGCTTCGCGCCCAGCCCGAGAATGCGCTGGTGAGCGGCCTCGAGATCGGTGACGTCCAGGTCGAGATGCGCCTGCTGCGGCGTGTCCTGCGACGGCCATTCGGGGGCGCGGTAATCGGCCACCCGCTGAAATTCGAGCCGGACGCCGCCGCGCGGGTCGACGAGCGTGGCCCAGTGGCCGTCCTGGGCGATCTCCGGTTCAGCCCACTCAAGCACGGAGCGATAGAAGCCGGCGAGCGCCGCCGGGTCCGGACAGTCGAACGCAACGCCGCCGAACGTCGGAATCGCACCCATGTTTCGTCCATCCTCTCCTCGTCGCGTAACCAGTAAAGTGAGTATGTCGGTTAGGCCGCCAGGTCGCAACCGATATCGCCCGTACAATGGGCGGGTGCACACCGACGCTTCCCTGGTGGTCGCCTTTCTCAACACCGTCGACATCGAACGGGGCGACGACCTGCTGGACGATCCGGAGCTCTGGCGGCAGTGGGCCGCGGATCACGACGTGACACCGAACGATCCCGCCGAAGCCCGCGCCGTGCGGGACAGCCTGCGCGCCGCGGTCGGCGACCCGCGGCTGCCCGCGACCACGCTGGACGTCCCGCTCCGCTTCGCGCTCACCGACACCGGCCCGACGCTGCTCGCCCCGGACGCCGTCACCGCGACCCTCGCCGCAGCCACCCGGATGGCCATCCGAGGCGACTGGGTCCGACTGAAGATCTGCCCCGCCGACGACTGCCTGTGGGCCTTCTTCGACGAATCCCGCAACCGCTCCCGCACCTGGTGCTCGATGCGCGTCTGCGGCAACCGCGAAAAGGCCCGCTCCTGGCGCGCCCGCACGGCGTCTGTGCACAACTGACCCCCTGTGGACAACTTGTCCACACACACCACATGTGCACGTGCAGATGCTTCGGATCCCCACAAGTTGTGGACAGCGATTAGGCCATCACCGTGAATTCCTGTGGATAACCCCGGGGATAACTCAGCTTCCTGTGGACAACTGGTTTGAGCAGCCCACGGCTGTGGTATAGGACGGCGTGCATCCGGCCGACCACTCGCCGCGCCCGGCCAGAGCCAGGAAGAGTCGAGGTCGGCACAGCGGCTCAAGCGCCGGGATACCTGCGCGTTGGGGCCGCGATCCGCGGGTGTCGCGGGTAAGCGAGCGAGAGCCGACACGGTGGCGAATTCCGCTCAACCGCAACGAAATCCCCCTCGAACGAAATCCCCTCGGCGACCAGCCCGGTCCGGCAGCCATCCCGAACCGCACCGGCTGGACCCGCACGGCCAACCGCCGACGGGCAACCGCTGGCTACATGCAGACAAAACGCTGCCGCCGTGTTTCTTGCCCGCGACCGCTGGCGGCGAGAAGACGAATCCCCACTGCCCTGTTCTCGCCTGCAACCGCTGGCCACGTGCAGACGAATTCCCGCCACGCTGCTCCTCGCCCGCGACTGCTAGCCGCGCGCAGACGGATCCCCGCTGTTCTGTTCTCGACCGCCGGGCACGCGCAGACGAATCCCCGCCCCGCTGCTCCTCGACCGCCACCGCTGGGCACGCGCAGATGGATCCCCCGCCGCCCTGTTCTCGCCCGCGAGCAGACGGATCCCCGCAACCCTGTTTCTCGCCCACAACCGCTGGCCGCGAGCAGACGCCCCTCTTTCTCGCCCGCGACCACTAGCCGCGAGAAGACGAACCTCCTCTGCCCTCTTCTCGCCCGCAACCGTTGGCCGCGGGAAGACGAACCCCCGCCCGCCCTGTTCTCGCCCGCCACCGCCAGCCGCCCTCACACCCCCGGCTCTCGCCGCAGACCAGCGCCCTCAAAACAGCAGCGGCAAACCAGCACCCCCAGAAGAGCAGCGCCAGACCAGCCCTCTCAGAACAGCAACTGCGCCACCGCGTAAATCACCAGCCCGGCCAACGCCCCCACCACGGTCCCGTTGATCCGGATGAACTGCAGATCCCTCCCGACCTGCAGTTCGATCTTCCGGGACGTCTCCTCGGCATCCCACCGCTCCACCGTGTCCGTGATGATCGTCGTGATCTCGCGCGAGTAGTGGGTCACCAGGTACACCGCCGCGCTCTCGACCCAGCCGTTGACCTTCGCGGTCATCGACGGGTCGTCCACCAGGCGTTTGCCCAGCGATTCCAGACCGCCCCGCACTCGCTGGCGCAGTTCGCTCGACGGGTCCTCCGCGGCCTTCAGCAGCATCTCCTTGGCCGTCGCCCACGCGTTGCCGATCAGTTTCTGCACTTCGGCGTGGCTCACGATCTGGCCCTTGACCTGCTCGGCCCGCTCCATGGTCTTCGGGTCGGTCTGCAGATCCTGCGCGAACTCTCCGAGGAACTTGTCCAGCGCCAGCCGCATCGGGTGGTTGACGTCCGTTTTCACCGCCCAGGCGAAGGTCAGGACCTCGCCGTACACCTTGTCCGCCAGCATTTCGTCCACGAACTTCGGCGACCAGCTCGGCGCGCGGTCCGACACGACGCGCAGCATCGTCTGGTGGTTGTCCCGGACCCACTCATACGCCCGGTCGCACATCAGATCCACGAGCTTGTGGTGCGCGCCGTCCTCGAAGACGCCCGCCAGGATCTTGCCAAGCGGCGGGCCCCACGGTTTGTCGATCACGCGCTTGACCACGGCCTGTTCCATGATCGCCTGCACGTCCTCGTCGCGGAGCACCGTCACCGCGCCGCGCACGACTGTCGCCAGTTCCGACGTCACGCGTTCGGCGTTGTCGCGCTGCGAGAGCCAGCCGCCGAGCCTGCTGGCGACCTCGACGCGGCGGAGCTTGTCGCGGATGACGTCCGGGGACAGGAAGTTCGAGCCGACGAATTCGCCGAGGCTGTTGCCGAGCGCATCCTTTTTGTTCGGGATGATCGCGGTGTGCGGGATCCGCAGCCCGAGCGGATGCCGGAACAGCGCGGTCACCGCGAACCAGTCCGCGAGCGCGCCGACCATGCCCGCCTCGGCCGCGGCGCGGACGTAGCCGACCCAGCCCGGCCAGCCCGCCGACTCCGCCCAGCTCGTCAGCAGGAACACGATCGTCGCGCCGAGCAGGAAGGACAGCGCGACCAGCTTCATCTTGCGCAGGCCGCGCCGTTTCGCCTCTTCGCCGGCGGTGCCGCCGGGCGGGTCCGCGGGCGTGACCTTGGCAGGGGTGAGTTGCTCCACACCGCCATTGTCCGTGAGGATGCGTTCTCGTGCGTGAACCAGCTCTCGTCCCCCGCCTTCGCCCGTTCACCTCGACGGTCTTCGCGGAGATGACCGCGCTCGCCGTCCGGCACGACGCGGTCAACCTCGGCCAGGGCTTTCCGGACACCGACGGGCCCGTCGGAATGCTCGAAACGGCGAAGAACTCGCTGTTCGGCGGCGACAACCAGTACCCGCCCGGCCCGGGACGTCCGGAGCTGCGCGCCGCGATCAGCAGGCACCGCCAGCGCTACGGCGCCAGCTACGACCCGGACACCGAGATCCTGGTCACCGCGGGTGCGACCGAGGCCATCGCGGCGACGCTGATCGCGCTGACCGAGGCCGGCGACGAGGTGATCGTGGTCGAGCCGTACTACGACTCGTACGCCGCCGCGGTCGCGATGGCCGGTGCCCAGCGGCGCGTGATCGGGCTCGTCGAAACCGAGAACGGACAGCTCGAACTCGACCTCGACGCCTTCCGCGACGCGATCACGCCGAACACCCGCGCGGTGCTGCTGAATTCGCCGCACAACCCCACCGGCACGGTGTTTTCGCGTGCGCAGCTGGAGGAGATCGCGCGGCTGTGCGTCGAGCACGACCTCATCGCGGTCACCGACGAGGTCTACGAACACCTCGTCTTCGACGGAGCCGAGCACCTTCCGCTCGCGTCGTTCCCCGGGATGCGCGAGCGGACTGTCGCGATTTCCAGCGCGGGCAAGACCTTCAACTGCACCGGCTGGAAGATCGGCTGGGTCTGCTCGACGCCCGAGCTGGTCGCCGCGGTGAAGGCGGCGAAGCAGTTCATCACCTTTGTCTCGGGTGGGCCGCTGCAGCCAGCCGTCGCGTACGCGCTCGACAACGAGCTTGAATGGGTCGAAAACCTGCGCACGAGCCTGCAAGAGAAGCGCGATCGGCTGTCTGCCGGTCTCGCCGATGCGGGATTCGCAGTACGGCCGAGCGCGGGGACGTACTTCGTGACGGCTGACGTGCGTCCGCTCGGCTTCGACGACGCCGCTGAACTCGCTTGGACGCTGCCAGAACGCGCCGGAGTCGCCGCGGTACCCGTTAAGGTGTTCACAGATCACCCGGACGAGTGGAAACACCTGTTGAGGTTCGCGTTCTGCAAGCGCAACGAGGTGATCGACGAAGCCGTCGAGCGCCTGCGGAAACTCGTCTGACGACTGCGGTCCAGCTTCGGTTTGTCCCTGAGGGAACGGCGATACCGAGAGTGTCGCGGTGGCTGAAACATCGGGTCAACGCCCGAATTCGCGCCTCGGCAGGGCCGCCCGGATGGCCGCATTCGCCCCGGTTGAGGCGACGCAGGGTGATCGACTAGGGCGGATCGGACACCAGAGCCGGTGCGGACGTTCCGCCTTACGGGGTGGATCGAGCGCGGGAGAGATGAAACACTCGCGTCCGGTGCTAGAAAGAGGGCAGCCCCGGGGGACCTGCGACCTGGCCGGAAGAGAGCCCCAGCAAGATCAGTCTCGTGCGGTGGGCCGCACGAGCTTCAGGCGCGGACGGTGGTGGTGGCGTGACTGGCATGGCGACCCCGCACGGCCTCGCCCGTCCCGCGCCGTCCGGCGCGAGCGCCACGGGTTCCGTGCTCCTGGGAATGGCCGACCGCGCTGAGCGGAATTCCTCTTTCGCGCGCGCGGGCGTGAGCCGGCGGCCACGCGCCTGGGCGGCGCCGATCGCCCGGCCTGCCGTCCGAATCGCCGTCGCCGGCGGTCTGACCCTCGCCGGATGGCTGCTCGGCGCGGCGTTGTCGCAGGCGAACGCGGCGGCCGACGAGCACGCCGATCGTCCGATCGCCTCGACGCACGACACCGACCCGGAGCACCGCTACGCCGGAACGGCCACGTCCGGCACGCTCACCTGGGCCATGCCCGGCGCGGCGCGCGCCAACCTGCACCGGTTCCAGGTCTCCGCGGACGACTACCGTCCGGACGTGAGCTTCCGGCCGGTCACGTCCGCCGGAAGCGACTCGGAGAACCCGGGCCGCCCCGTCTCCCGGCCAGAGCCAGCGGCCAAAGCGACCAAACCCGCGAAGCTCGCCAAGCCGAAGAGCCCGGTCAAGCCCAAGCACCACGCGCCGGTGACCGACCCCGCGCCCGAAGCGGCCACCCAGCCCGGCCTTCTCAGCAGTGCGAGCAGCGAGCCGCAGCCCGGCACCAGCAGCAAACCCGAGCAAGGCATCCTCGGCGGCACCAGCAACGCACCCCAGCCCGGCCTCCTCAGCAGCACCAGCAACACACCCCAGCCCGGCCTCCTCAGCACCGCCAGCCACGAACCTCAGCAAGGACTCCTCGGCGGCCTTCTCGGCGGCTCCGACCGCGAGTCCGGCCCGGGCCTCCTGAGCGGCCTCCTCGGCAGCCCCGAGCACGGCCAGCCAGGGCTCCTCGACGGCATCCTCGGAACCGTCGACGACACCGTCGACACGACCCTGCACACCACCGTCACCTCGGTCGACACCGTGATCGACACCGCTCCGGTCCGGGTCGTCGAACAGCCGGTTTACCCGGTCGAACCCGCGCCGTCGGCCGGTGGCTCGGTCATCGCCTCCGTCCCCGCGACGAAGCTGGCGAAAGAATCTGAAGCGCCAGTCGTCGTGCAGGTCAGCCAGCAGGCCCCGGCCGCCGCGCACACCACGCCCGCCCGCGTCGTCGCCGCACCGCCCGCCGCCAAGCAGGAGACCCAGCCCGCGGCGGCGCCGGTCAAGGAGCGCAGCCTGGCCGGAGGCGGCGGCAGCGGTGGCGGCGAAGGCCTCCCCGCGGCACCGGCCGCGCCTGCCGCGCCCGCGTCGACTGTCTCGCCGGGACACGACGGTTCCGGCGGCCTGCGCCACCTGTTCGCGCTGGCCGGCGACGGCAACACCGTCACTCAGCTCAAGCTCATCGGCGTCAGCCGCGACCACGAGGTCGACGGCGCGGGCAGGGATGCCGCCCTGCCGACCACTTCCCCGGACTGACCGCTCGACCGGTTACCCGGGGAGAGCCACGTCCATCTCAAGATCAACTTCTTGATCGCGCGCGCCCGTTCGCTGCGCCGGGCTCACCCCTTCGCACCAATGGCACTTCCGCACCAATGGCACTTCGAACCAGGGGCTGAACCATGACCGCACTTCCCGACCGGCCGACCGCGCCCGGCCGGATCGGGTCCCGGTCCCGGGGGGGGGAGGGGGCGGTGGGGCGGGGGGGGGAGCAAGGAGAGGGGCGGGAGGAGGTCTTTGCTCTATACAAGGAAGGGGTGGGGCAGAAAACAAAAACCACC
>NZ_JBVKDT010000001.1:26390-894207 GCF_055633655.1 Amycolatopsis sp. NPDC114503
TAAAAGAGGGTGCGAAAATGTACCCCCTCCTCCCGACCGATCGCCCGCCCCTGTCGTGTGTTCTCCCTTTTCCCCTCACCCCCCTCCCCCCTCTCCCCCGGGACCCACCACGGGCGTGCTCCGGAGGCTTTCGCTCACCGCGCCGAGCGAGGGCCTGCGCCAACCGAAGCCCGCCTGAACCGAGGGCGCTTCCCGGCACTTCGAGGGGCTGTGCCGGGAAGCGCCTCGGACGATCGGCCGGTGCGCCGGACAGGTGACCGTCACCCTCCCTGGAGTGGCTGGATCCCATCCGGTGCACCGGCTGTTCATTTTTCGGGAGAAAACCGCGCTACGTCACCGGAATCCGTTCCGCGGGCACGTCCGCGCACCCGCGCACCGAGGCCGCCGCCGCGCTGACCCGCCGCACCGCCTCCGGCAACTGCTCGCGCGGCAGTCCGAACGGCAGCCGCAGCCAGCGTTCCAATCCGCCGTGCACCCCGAACCTCGACCCTGGCGCGAGCTGCACCCCGCGATTCGCCGCCGACACCGCCAGCCGCGTGCTCATCGGTTCCGGCAACCGGCACCACACCGACAATCCGCCGGACGGCACCTGGAATGTCCACTCTGGACAGTACTTGCGCAGCGCCGCGACCGTGATGTCCCGCTGCTCCCGGAATTCCGTCCGCCGCCGGGCAAGCACCTCGTAGCCCTCCGGTTCCAGCAGTGCCGCCAGCACCAGCTGATCGAACACCGGAGCGCCGAGGTCGACCGCGAACCGCGAGGACTGCAACCGGTCCAGCAGATCCGTCGACGCCCGGATCCAGCCCAGCCGCAACCCGCCCCACTGCGATTTCGCCGCCGATCCGACGCTCAGCACCAACTCCCCGCCGAACGCGGCCAGCGGCGGCGGGCCGTCCACCGGATCGCCCTCGTAATCCAGTTCCACCAACGATTCGTCGACCACGACCGGCGTCCGCGACCGGGCGAGCAGCCCGCCGAGCCGTTCGCGCCCGGCCGCGTCGAGGCGCAGTCCGGTCGGATTCTGGAAGTCCACCACGAGGTAGCCGAACCGGGGCGCGGCCTGCCGGAGCGCGGCCTCGATCCCGGGCAAATCCCAGCCGTGCACCGGATCGAGCGCGACCGGCACCGGCAACGCGTGCGTCGCGCGGACGGCGTCGATCGCGTTGGGATACGTCGGTTGTTCGAGCAGGACACGGTCGCCCGGCCCGGTCAGCATCCGCAGGCACAGCACGAATGCGGAGTAGGCGCCGGACGTCACCAGCACCTGGTCCGGCGAGGTCGGCAGCCCTCGTGCGGTGTAGCGCTCGGCAATCCGCTCGCGCAGCCGCGGAAGGCCACCGGTGAGGTAACCGTTGCCGCCGACGTACTCGACGAGGTCGCGCCGCGCGGTGTCGAACGCGGCCATCAGCCCAGGCACGGCAGGCGGCGCGGCCCGCGCGAGGTCGAGGAGGTCGTCGCGGACCGCCTCGGCCTCGTCGCGGTTTCCGACACCGGCCACCCACGACCCGGCCCCGCGACGGCTGGCGACGAGACCGTCCGCGCGGAGCCGGTCGAGCGCCGCGCCAATGAGCGTGCGGCTGACGCCGAGCGCGTCGGCGAGTTCGCGCTCGGCGGGCAGCCGGGTGCCGATCGGCAACTGCCCGTCGAGCACGTGCAACTCGACCGCCGCCGCGAGGTCGGACGCACCCTGCCGGGAGCCACGCTGCCGCCATTCCCCCAGCAATGTGGCCAATCGCCGCCCCGAGATGCGTCCGCCTAGAGGTTCCATAAGGCCAATTGTCGCGTATTGGCCATGGCTTATCAGGCCAGTGGTCGCCAATAGTGGAGAAGTGGCAACTATCGACCTCAGTCCGCTCAGCATCCGCCGATCCCCCGCGCGCCGGGGCGCCCAGTTGTTCGCCGGCCTCGCGCTCTACGGCGCGAGCATGGCCATGCTCACCCGGGCCCGCCTCGGCCTCGACCCGTGGGACGTGCTGAACGACGGCCTGACCAGGCTCACCGGCCTGACGTTCGGCACGATCAGCGCGGTCGTGGCGGTGTTCGTGCTGCTGCTGTGGATCCCGCTACGGCAGCGGCCGGGCATCGGCACCGTCGCGAACATCGCGGTGATCGCGGTGGCCGTCGACGCGGTGCGCGCCGTACTGCCGGACCAGCACGTGCTCGTCTGGCAGATCCTGATGCTGATCGGCGGCATAGTCCTGAACGCCGTCGCGACCGCGGTGTACGTCGGCACCCGCCTCGGCCCCGGGCCGCGAGACGGCCTGATGACCGGCCTGCACGCCCGAACCGGCTGGTCGGTGCGCTTGGTTCGGACCGGCATCGAGGTACTCGTCCTGGCCGCGGGCTGGCTGCTGGGCGGCTCGGTCGGCGTCGGAACCGTGCTGTACGCCCTCAGCATCGGCCCGCTGACCCAGGCCCTGCTCCCCCTGGTCACTTGGCGCACCGGGCCGGACGAGCGAGAACAGCATTAGCGATCGCCGACGGCCTGGCGGACCGCCGGGTAGTCGATGCCGCGCGCCGCAAGAAAATCGGCGACCGGACCGCGCTGCTTGACGAGCGCGAGCAGCAGATGCTCCTGCCCGAGATGCTTGTCGCCGAGATCATGCGCCTCCCGCACGCTCATCTGCAGCGCGTTCTTCGCCTCCGACGTGAACGGCAGGTGATTGCGCCGGGAGCGCCGCCCAGTGTCGGCGAGCGCACCCGGCCCGTGCGTCTGCTCGACCCGCTCGACAATCTGATCGACGTCGATGCCGAACTCGGTAAGCGCCTCGGCATCGGCGTCGCTGATCCCGCCACGTCGGCGCACCCGGGCAAGCTCAGCGAAGACGTCGTCGCGAGACACCCCGAGAACCCGCAGCAGCCGCACCGCCTCGCCGCCCTCAACCCGCGCCAACCCAGCGAATACGGCCTGCGCGGAAATCTCGTGCGCCCCTGCCTCATGCGCCGCCGCCTGCGCCTCGACGACCGCTCTCCGGGCGTCATGGGTGAACTTCTCGAACATCAATGCCTCCCGTACTTCTTGTGTACGGCCTGCCGGCTGACCCCCAACTCGGCCGCGATGTCCTGCCAAGACCAGCCGTGCATGCGCGCGCTGCGCACCTGCACCGCCTCCAACTGCTCCAGCAACCGCCTCAACGCCGCCACCGCCCGAAGCCCCACCCGGGGATCCCGGTCACCGGCGCGAGCGGCCAGATCCGTCGCTTCCGTCATGATGTCAATCTAGGTTGACGCAAGCGCTCTGTCAACCTCCGTTGACATCCAGCCGTGAGGGCCACCTTCACAGCCCCTGATTCCCCCAGGGCTCCCCGCACTCCCCGCCTCCCGCCGGGTTCACGCCCCACCGCGAACCTCCGCATCGCGACCCCCCACAACCAACCGCCCAAGCCGCGCGCCCCCACCCCCCAACCGCAGCCCGCGCACACAAACCCACCAACGCACCCAAGCCCCGCGACCCGCCTACCCAACCGCAGCTCGCGCACCCAACCCACCAGCGCACCCACACCACCCCCGCACCCCGATACGAAGCCAAAATGCGGTCTGGGGGTGCTTGTCAAGGCATCTTTCCCGCCTTGACAAGCACCCCCAGACCGTCATCACAATCGGGCTTCGGGGTGCCCCAGCCGAATCCACGGCAATGTCGCCGCCAGGCGACGAGCCGCCCCCGCACCCCCACGAGAGCTACAGTCGACCCCGTGCCCGAGATCTCGACCGCCGAGCGAGCCGGGGTCGGTTCCGACGGCCACCCCCGCCCCACCGAAGACCACATCGCCCTCCTCCCCCACTCCATCCTGGTCCTGGACGGCGCCACCTCCCCCAGCCCCGACCTCCCCCCAGGCGGCTGGTACGCCCACCTTCTCCGCGACCAACTAGCCCAGGAACTCACCACCCACCCCCACCACCCCCTACCCACCGCCCTGGCCACCGCCATCACCGAGGTAGCCAAAACCCACGACCTACACCCAGGCCACGCCCCCTCCAGCACCGTCTCGGTCCTCCGCTGGACAGCCTCCGAAGTAGAAGCCCTAGTCCTGGCCGACAGCCCAGTTGTCGCTTTTGGACAGTTCGGCACCGACGTAGTCTCTGACGACCGCCTGATCTCCCTGCGCAACAACGGCCTACTCCAAACCAGCGCCGACGTCCGCCGCCGCCGCAACGCCGAGGACGGCTTCTGGGTAGCCGAAGCCGACCCCGCCGCGGCAGGCAAAGCAGTCCAGCGCAGCTGGCCCCGCGAAGACCTCGACGCGGTCCTCATCGCCACCGACGGCGTCGCGATCGGAGTGGACGAATACGGCCTCTTCACCTGGCCGGAAGTCCTGCAGCTAGCCAAAAACAAGGGCCCCGAGGCAGTGCTCGACGCGGTACGCGCCGCGGAAAACGACGACCCGCACGCGGTCCGCTGGCCGCGGGCCAAACGCCACGACGACCAGGTTCTCGTACTGGCCGACTTCGCGGGGTAGGGGCTTAATCAGGGGTTTTCCCTGATCACGAAACGCCGCCGAGCCGCCAATCTGGCTACATGGGGAACTCACGAGGCGTCCGGGGATGGCGCCTGACCGCACTCGCGGCGATCGCCTGGGGGCTGTTCACGATCACCGTGCTGCACATCATCAGCTCGCACGATCCGATCTACGACACGCTTTCGAGCTACACGATCACCGACCGAGGGGAAGGCATGCTCGGGGCGAGCGTGCTGTCGGTGGCCGTCGGATCGCTCGCGGTGCTCGGCGCGCTGATCGCCGGCGGAGTGCCGATGACGTTCAGCACCAAGGCTTTGCTCATGCTGTGGGCGCTCGGGCTGGCGGTCGCCGCGGTTTTCCCGGCCAGCTACCCGCCGAGCCCGAATCCGCTCAGCGGCGACATCCACCTGTACTCGTGCCTGGTCGCGTTCGCGAGCCTGCCCGGCGCGGCGATCACCATGCTGGAGCCGTTGCGGGGCACGGCGGAGCGCGTGTTCGTGGTGCGCTGGCTGAAATTCGGGCTCGCCACGGTCGGGCTGTTCGCGCTGAGTTTCCTGTTCGTCCGTCTCGACGAAGCCGGGGTGAAGCCGTTCCACGTGCTCACCGAGGTGCTGCCGGTGGGCGCGACGCAGCGGCTCACGCTGCTCGCGAACGTCGCTCTGCTGCTGGTCTTGCTCCGCATCGCCGTGCGAACCGAAACCGCTCGCGCCGCGGTGCTCGTCACTTCCGCGCCTCGGCCATGAATTCGGGCGCGTAACCGAACAAGCCGGGAAGACCTCCGGTGTGCACGAACACGACGGTCTCCTCGGGCGAATACCGCCCCGCCGCCGCCCATTCCACCAGGGCGGCGGCGGCTTTTCCGGTGTAGACCGGGTCGAGCACCACACCCTCGGTGCGGCCGAACAACCGGATCGCTTCCCAGGTCCCCGACGCCGGAATGCCGTACCCCTCGCCGATCGTCGTGTCGTTCAGCCACACGTGCTCCAGCTTCGGTGGGTCGAACCCAAGCAACTGCGCGGCCCCGGCGGTGAGGTGGGCCAAGTTGTCCACAGCCTCGCCGAGCGGATGGCTGACGCAGGCGATGTCCAGGTCCAGCGAACCGAGGAGTTCCGTGCCGAGCGCGAGCCCCGCCGCGGTGGCCCCGCTGGCGTGCGGTCCGACGATCCGGGCGTGGTCCAGGCCCAGCTCCGTCAACTGGGCAGCCAGCTCCCGGGCGGCATCCACATAGCCGAGCACACCAAGTGGGTCGGACCCACCGACGGGGACCGACCTCACTTTCCGGCCCTCGTCCGCCGCTTCGGCGAGCAGCCGTTCGTACGTCGCTGTCGCTTCCGCGTCCGACGCGCAGACGTGCACTCGCGCGCCGAAGAGGTGGTCGAGCGGGACGTTGCCGGACCGTTCGTACGCGTCGCCGGAGCGCGGCACCTCGGCGGTCAGCACCAGCTCGCAGCGCAAGCCAAGCCGGGCGCATGCTGCGGCGGTCTGGCGGCCGTGATTGGTCTGCAGCGCGCCGAAGGTGAGCACGGTGTCGGCTCCCTCGGCGAGTGCCGCACCGAGGTGGAAGTCGAGTTTGCGCAGCTTGTTGCCGCCGACGCCGAGCGGGTGGACGTCGTCGCGCTTGAGCAGCAGCCGTGGGATGCCGAGCGCTTCGCCAAGCCGCGGCGCCGGGACCAGCGGGGTCGGTCCGTGGTGCAGACCAGCGCGCGGAAAGCCGTCGAAAGCGGGGAACCGGGCGAAGTCGAACGTCATCGATCCTCCGTGCGCTGGCCGGGCTGATGACGTGCAGTTTAGGTGGCTTCCGCGGGCGGTGGCCGGGTCTGCGGCCTTCGCTGGCCACTCGATTTCGACCCTTCGACTCTGCCAGAAGGCGGCGTGCAGCTGCTCACGCAGGCTGTCGGCGTGCCTGACGGCGGCAGGAAACGAGCAGCCAACAATCCCCCCGCCTCGTCGCCGACAGGGGCGCCTCCCGCCCGCCTTCGTGATACGTTCGTTCGAGCGAACGAGAGAAGGGGGAGCCGCTGATGTCTTCCGCGACGACAGAGTTCACGACCCTTGCCGACCAGGCCGCCGCCCTCGATGCGGGCGAGGTCACGGCCGTGCAGCTCACCGAACTCGCGCTTAAGCGGGCGCACGCGAGCCAGCCGGTGCTCAACGCGTTCCGCGTCCTCCGTGACGAAGCCGCACTCGCCGAGGCCGCCGAAGCTGATCAGCGCCGCGCCGACGGTGCTCGCGCGCCGTTGCTCGGGGCCCCGGTGGCGATCAAGGACGACGTCGACCTCACCGGCCTGCCCACCGCGTTCGGATGTCCCGGCGACTTCCCGGCGGCCACCTCAGACGCGCCGGCGGTAGCGAAGCTCAAGCAGGCCGGCGCGGTCATCATCGGCAAGACCAACACGCCTGAGCTGGGCCAATGGCCGTTCACCGAGGGGCCCGCGTTCGGCGCGACGCGCAATCCGTGGCAGCCCGAGCACACGCCGGGCGGGTCGTCCGGCGGATCGGCCGCGGCGGTGGCGGCCGGGATCGTGGCCGCCGCGCTCGGATCGGACGGAGCGGGTTCGGTGCGCATCCCGGCGGCGTGGACCGGGCTCGTCGGAATCAAAACCCAGCGCGGCCGGATCCCGACCGACGGCGAACTGTTCCACGGCCTCACCGTCCTCGGCCCGCTCGCCCGGACGGTCGCCGACGCGGCCGCGCTGCTCGACGTCACGGCGGGCACCGGCACGTCGTTCCAGACCGCCGCGCGCCGCGAACCCGGACGGCTGAGAATCGGCCTCTCCACCCGGATTCCCTTCACCGCCACCAAAACCAGGCTCGACCCGGTGGTCGAAGCGGCGGTGCGGCAGACCGCCGAAACGCTCGCCGGACTGGGGCACGAGATCGTGCCGGTCGAACCCGGGTACGGGCTGATCGGCCTCACCTTCCTGCCGCGGTCGCTCACCGGCGTGCGCGATTGGGCCCGGCGCGTGCCGGAGCCGTCCGCGCTGGACCCGCGCACGCGCAGCAACGCCCAGCAAGGCGGCCTGCTCGCCGGGCCCGCGCTGAAGCTCGCCCGCGCGCTCGAACCCGTGCTGCGCCGCCGGATCGGCGGGATGTTCGGCGACATCGACGTCCTGCTCACGCCGACCACCGCCACCCCGCCGCCCGCGATCGGGTCCTTCGACGGGCTTTCCGGCTGGCAGACCGATCAGTCGATGATCGCCGCGTGCCCGTACGCTTGGCCGTGGAACGTGCTGGGCTGGCCCGGGGTGAACGTGCCTGCCGGACTGACCGCGGACGGGTTGCCGCTCGGCGCCCAGCTGCTCGGCCCCTCGCATTCCGAGGAGCGGCTGATTTCCGTTGCCGCGCAACTGGAAGAGGTGCTGCGATGGCCGGACCGACGTCCCGGGCCGGGGTGGTGAGCACCCGCGACGCGATCCTCCGCGCCACCCTCAAGGTGGTCGGCGAGCAGGGCGTCGGCGGGCTCACCAACCGGCGCATCGTCGCCGCGGCCGGGGTTTCGCTCGGCACGCTGACGTATCACTTCCCCAGCCAGACCGAGCTGCTGCGCGAGGCGATGCTGCTGTTCGCCGAGGAGGAAACGGCGAAGCTGGCAGGAATTGTCGAGGTGTACCGGGAACAAGGGCTGAGCCTCGAACAAGCGGCGACCGTCGTGGAGCACGTGATCAAGCAGCTCCCGTTCGGCACGGACGAACTCGCGCCGCATGAGCTGTACCTGCAAGCCGCGCGGGACCCCGGGCTGCACGAAGCTTCGGCGAAATGCTTTGCCGCGTATGACGAATTGGCCGTCACGATCCTCACCGCGCTCGGCCTGCCGGATCCGGAACGAGTGGCCGGGCCGGTGGTCGCGCTGATCGCCGGGCTGCAGTTGCGCCGGCTCGCCACTGGCACGGACGTTCCGGCCGCCGAGCCGTTGATGATGCTGCTGCATGGCGCCCGGGGCTGACGTGGCCCCGCCGGTCGTCCGCGGCACTGCTTGGCGCTATTTCGGCGACTTCCGCGATGCGCTGCTCGCGGGACAGGTGCTCGTGCTGCAGGTCGCGCATCCGGTCGTGGCGGCCGGAGTGCGCGATCATTCGGACTACCGCGAGGATCCGTGGTCCCGCTTGATGCGCACCGTCGCTTCGTTGTCGATCTATGTGCACGGCGGGACAAGGGGTGCACAGTTCGAAGCCGAACGGCTGCGGAAACTCCACCGCACGTTCACCGGAACCGCCGACGGCCGCCGCTACAGCGCGCTCGACCCCGGTGCGTACGCGTGGGTGCACGCGACGCTGGTGATGGCTCCCGTTGACGCGCAACGGTTCTTCGGCCGCCCAATGTCCACTTCGGAGCTTGACGAGTACTACGCGAAGATGTGCGGCATCGGCCGGATCCTCGGCGTGCGCGAGCGGGATCTGCCGCCGACCTGGCCGGAATTCGAGCGGTACTACCGGGAGATGGTCGCCGGGTTCTGTCCTAACGAGACGATCAGCACGCTGTTCGAAACCATCGACACCGTGGGGAAACCGTTCGCCCGCATGCCGGACCGCCGGTGGTCGAAGCTCCAAAAAAGGATACTCGACCGCACAGATGTTCCTTGTCCGCACGCCGGACGTTCCCCTTCGGCCCGCCAGCGCAGCCCCCGCCCTCCTCCGGGGGACGGCCCTTGTCCAGTATATCCGCCCGCGCCGACAACCCCGCCTACTTCGGCCGGGTTGTCCACAGCGACTGCGACTTGGGGAAAGCCCCGTTCCCGCCGCGCCCGTGCGAGGAGTCGGCAAGCTGAACGTCTGGCTTCGCGCGCACCCGTGGGCTTACCGGTTTTTCGTGCGTTCGTAATGCGCCCGGGCCTTCGCCCGGTTGCCGCAGCGGGACATCGAGCACCACTGCCGGGTCCGGCGCGGCGACGTGTCGACAAACCGCAGGCCACAGTCGTCCGCCGAACAGATCCGGATGTCCTCCGCGCCGGTAGCGAGATCGACTGCGTCCGCGGCCAGCACCGCGAAGGCCGTGGCCACCGGATCCGCCGGAGCGGGCACTTCCCGCTGCAGCACCCCGTCCTTCACCAGCAGCCGGTCTGGTTTCGGCGCGGCGGCGAGTGCGTCGTTGACCAGCCGGACATCGGCGACCAGCGGCTTGGCGGTCAGCAGTCGGTTCACTGCCTCGCGGAGGTCCTTTGCCGACGCCAGCTGGGCAGCAGCCACCGGCAGACGGCCGAACCCCGCCAGCTCAAGCCATTCCGCGAGCGCGTCCGGGTCGGTGAGCAGCTCGATGCCCTCCGGGAGATGCCGGGAGCGCAGCGTGTTCACCAGGTGCAGACACGGACGCCCGGCGTCGAACACCCAATCCATGCCGCTCATTCTAACCATTGAAACCGGTGAGAACCCGCGCTACCGTCTAACCCTATGAGCCGGTTAGAAGCAGCCATGGCCCAAGTAGACGACCTGCGCATGCACTACCTCCGCGGCGGCGACGGTCCGCCGCTGTTCCTCCTGCACGGCTGGCCGCAGACCTCGCACTGCTGGCACCGCGTCGCCGGGCCGTTAACCGAGACGCACACCGTGATCGCCCCCGACCTGCGCGGATACGGGCGCACCGACAAACCGCGCACCGGCTACGACAAGCGCACGATGGCCGCTGACGTCGCCAAGCTGGCCGAGCAGCTCGGGTTCGACCGCGTCGCGGTGGCCGGGCACGATCGCGGCGGACGAGTCGCGCATCGATGGGCACTCGACCGCCCGGACCAGGTCGAACGATTGGCCGTACTGGACATCGCGCCGACGAGGGAGATGTGGCGTCGCCTCGACCGCGACCTCGGGAAGGCTTACTGGCACTGGCTTTTCCATCTCCAGCCAGACCTGCCGGAGCTGCTGGCCGGGCAGAACATCGCCGCCTACCTCGGGTATTTCTTCGAGCGCTGGACCTTCCAACGGCACGGGCTGCCCGCCGAGGACGTCGCCGAGTACGTGCGCGCCTTTGAAGCACCCGGCGCGCTCCGAGCCGGTTTCGACGACTACCGCGCCTCTTTCCCGGACGACGCCGAACTGGACGACGCCGACTACGCCGCCGGGAAACGCCTCACCCAGCCGGTACTGGCGATGTGGGGCAAGGCCGGCCTGCTCGGCAGCCTGCCCACGCTCGACATCTGGCGCGACTACGCGGACCACGTGACCGGCGTCGGCCTCGAAGACTGCGGACACTTCCTCCCCGAGGAACAACCCTCACAGGTCGTGACACATCTGCGGGAATTCCTGGCCAGTTAACGGAATCCGCGCGAACCCCGCGCCCACGGTCTGCTCGATCGCCGCGCCGACGCGGAACGCCACGCCGTCGGCGTACTTGCCCGCGACGACCTGGACGCCGGTCGGCACGCCGTTTCCAGCCCAACCGGACGGCACGGCGAGCACCGGATGTGCGCTGCAGACGTTGAACGCCGGAGTGAGCGAAGCATCCGAAAAGTGTTCCAGCGCAACACCGTTGACCATCACCTGCGCAGAAAGGTAATCCTCGCCAGCGGCAAACTCGGTCGCACCGAGGGTCGGCACGACAAGCGCGTCGAACCGGTCAAACACGGCGTCGAGGCGTTCGCGGATCGCCGCTTCGACCGCGTGGCCGGTTTCAGCGTCCACAATGTTCTCGACGCCCTTCCGCGCGAAAGCCTGGCAGTACGGGGTGATCACGTCCGGGTTCCGCCGGTCCAGTTCCAGGACCTCGGCGGCCAGCCCGGTCCCGAAATGCGCCCACAGGGACTGCTTGACCATGTCGAGCGTCCAGTCGATCTCGATCTCGGTCACCACCGCACCGGCGGACGCCAGCGCCTGCCCGGCCGCACGGGTGTTGGCGGCGACCTCGACGTCCACCGGGAAGTCTCCAGGCACCGGGCAACACGCGACGCGGAGCCCGCGCACGTCCCCTGGCTCCACAGAAACCGGCGGAAGCCGCGAATGCGGGTCACGCGGATCCTCGCCGGACATGACGTTCTGCAGGAGTGCGCAATCGGCGACAGTCCGGGCCATCGGGCCGTGGTGGTAGTAGGTATCCAACCCCGCTGGCGGCAGGACCGGATTACGCCCGTGCGGCGGTTTGAACCCCACGACGCCGGTGAAGGACGCGGGCGCGCGAAGCGACCCGCCGATGTCCGACCCAGTGGCGAGGAAGGCCGTCCCCGCCGCCAGCGCCGCACCCGAGCCGCCGGACGAGCCGCCCGCCGCGGTCTGGAGGTTCCACGGATTGCGCGTGATTCCCCAGCGCCGTGTGTGCGACAGCGGCATGCAGCAAAACTCGGACGTCGTCGTGCGAGCGTGCAGAATCCCGCCGGCCACCTGGATCCGGCCGAGCCCGATCGCGGTCTCCCGCGCCAGTTGAGGCGGACGCAGGAGGGTTCCGTCGGTGACTGGACGCCCAGCCAGCGGCTGTTCTTCTTTCGCCGCGATTGGCAGTCCTTCGAGCGGTCTCGGCTGACCACCGGGCGCGTACTGCTTCTCCGCGACAGCCGCCGCCTGCAGCGCCTGCTCGAACATCTGCTCGGCGAACGCGTTGACGTCCGGCTCGACCCGCTCGGCCCGGTCCACGACCGCGCGCATCAGCTCCACGGGTGACAGCTCGCGGACCCGAAAGAGCCGCAACGCCTCGACGGCGGAGAGGTAGTGGAGTGAGGTCATGGCGCGCTCCGTGGGGTCGGGCCGCTCAACCTACTCAACCGGCGATCCTCGCCAAGCCGACATTCAGCCCACCGCCACCGGCACCCACGGTGACCAGAGCCAATCCGCACTCCACCCGATCGAGTGACTGTTTGCGAATCGCCCTCCGTTGAGACCTTGCCGTGGTGGACTACTCGCTCGGCGGCAGGTCGAACTGGCCAGCCTTGACCGCGACGAGGAAGGCGTCCCACTCGCCGCGGTCGAAGACCAGCACCGGGCTCGCCGCGAGCTTCGTGTCGCGCACGCCGATCAGGCCGGGACGGGAGAGGTTGACCTCGACGCAGTTTCCGCCGTTGGGCTCGCTCGCGAACGACTTCGCCCAGGCCGCGGCCGCGAACAGCGACTCTGCCGTGTCCGGGTCGTAATCCTGGGGCGACGGATAATCCGCCATGGGTCGTCCACCTCCGAGCCTTGTGCAGGGCGTGCGGTCTGGTGCACGTCCCCGGCTTCTTTGCGTCACTACGGAGCAAACCGCAGGGCCAAGCGGGTGATCAACTCGACCCGATCTCGACATGAAGATTATTCCAGGAGTAGGATTAATCGCAGCGATCGGGGCGTCAGTGGTGGGTGAATGGCTTGCGACATTCAGCCCAACACCGGCAGCACCCGCCCGGGCACCCGGCCCGGGCAGCGGAACAGCTGCGAGATATCGGGAGGAGTGCGGATGCGAGCCGACCCGTTCGGCCCGGCCAGGAGCCGATCCGCCCGCCTCTCCGGAATCGGCGCTGGTCCAGGTGCCGCGACGACCCTGCGGAGATGCCGCAACGAGGCGGTTTCCCTGGTGCCCGGCGTTGACCCGTCGAGCTCGTATTACCCCGATCCGGCCGGCGCCGACCCGCGCCGGTTCCCGTTATCCGAACTGGGGGTGTGATCCCATGGCCGTCCGGCTTACCACGCTTTTCCGCCGTGAGGACGAACACACTCGCGGCCGGCGTGGGATCAATCACGAATTGCGCAACCGGTTCGGGTTCAGCCTGATCCAGGCCCCGCTGCGCAGCCCGATGGTTGTGGACACCGAAATCGAAGTACCCGCTCCGCGCCAAGCGGACACCGTCCACGCCACCCGCCACCGTCGCGAGACACGAGTACCGATTCTCCACGGACTCGGCTGAGCCGCCGCCGTCCGCATCGTCCACGCTCCCCGGAACGCCTTGCCCGGGGAGCGTTTTCGTGTCCGGGGAACCTCGACCGCGGCATCCGGCAGATGGTTGAGACCATCGCGCGCGGTCTAGACCACCGCATTCAGGTCTGAACCAAGCTCCGGTCAGTCCGACGCGGGCCGCTCGAGCCGCTCCTCAGCCATCGTCCGAACCGCCGCCGAAACCTGAGCGCCCAGCCGGTCCAGCGAGTAATCCTCTCCCAGCACCATGCGGCGCAGCTGCGGCATCGACAGGCTCCAGCCGACCAACCCCATCGTGAAGAACAGCAACGCCTTCGGGTCCTCGCCGCCGCCCGCGAGCGCGGTTTCCGCGGCCGCGACCTTGTCCGAGTAATGCCGGGCCCGGGCCGCTTCCTCGGGCACCGGCTCGTCGCCCATCTCCAGCGCTTCCCACAGCAGCAGCCGAAGCGCCGCGGGATGGGCTCGGTGATACTCGAACAAGGCTCCCGCGTACGCACCGAGGTCCGCGTCGGCCGCGGGCGGCACAGCCTCGGCCAGCTCAGTCATCAGCCGCTCCAGCACAGCCGCGAACAACGCCTTCTTGTCGCCGAAGTAGTCGTAGATCGCCCGCTTGTTGGCTTCGGCGGACGCCGCGATGCGGTCGACCCTGGCGCCGGCCACCCCGTACGCGGCGAATTCGGCCGACGCGGCGGCGAGGATGCGGTCCTTGGTCGCGGCGGAGTCGTATGCCATGCGTCCAGGGTAACGAACCAGTTCGTTTGACACTCGCGATCACCGCCTCCTACTATCCGAACTAACTAGTTCGATCGATTTGGAGGGCAGAGATGACTACGGCGGAAAGCCCGCCCCTGGCCCGGCCGCTGCTGTTCGGGGCGATGGCGGTGTGCAGCGGGGCGACCGTCGCGAATGTGTACCTGGCGCAGCCGCTGCTCACGTTGTTCGCGAGCGAGTTCGGCGGCGCGGCGTCCTCGGCCGGGCTGGTGGTGACGTGCGCGCAGTTCGGTTACGCGGCGGGGATCCTGTTCCTGGTCCCGCTCGGCGACGTGCGCCGACGGCGTCCGTTGTTGACCGCGCTGCTCGCCGCGACGGTCGTCGCGCTGCTGCTCGCGGCGGTCGCGCCGAATCTGTCGATGGTGGCGGCGGCCGCGGCGCTCGTCGGCGGCTTCACGGTGATCCCGCAGGTACTGGTGCCGCTGGCCGCGGAGCTGGCACCGCCGGAGAAGCGGGCTTCGGTGGTCGCCGGAGTCCAAATCGGATTGATGACCGGGATCATCGGCTCACGGGTGATCGGCGGCGCGGTCGGCGAGGCGGTCGGCTGGCGGTCGGTGTATCTGCTCGCGGCCGTTCTGACCGCGGCGTCCGGACTGGCGACCGTCGCACTGGTGCCCCGCGAACCAGTCCGGGCGAACACCATCGGATACGGGCAGTTGCTGGCGTCGCTGCCTCGATTGCTGCGCAGCGAACCCGTGCTGCGCCAGTCCTGCCTGCTGCACGCCTGCCTGTTCGGCGCCTACAACGCCACCTGGACCTCGCTGGTCCTGGTGCTCACCCATGACCCGTACCGCTTCAGCACCGCGACCGCCGGATTGTTCGGCCTGCTGGGATTGGCGGGCGCGTTCGCCGCACCGTGGGCGGGCCGGTACATCGACCGGCGCGGCGCCTTGCCGATCGTCACCGCGGCACTGGTGCTGACGTTGGGCTCAGCGGGCGCCTACGCGCTCGGCCAGGTCTGGCTCGCGTTCCTGGTGGCGGCGATCATCGCCGTCAACATCGCCGTGCAATGGAGCCAGATCGCCAACCAAGCCCGCGTTTTCGCCCGGCTTCCCGAGGCACGCAGCCGCGCCAACACCGTTTACATGGTCGCGGTTTTCCTCAGCGGCGCGCTCTGCGCGGCACTGGCCGCGGTGTGCTACGGCGCGTTCGGCTGGCTTGGAGTCTGCGCACTGCAAGGGATCCTCGCCGTGGCCGGCCTCGCGGTCCTGCCCGCCGCTCGCCGCTACGACCGCTCTTTCGCCTGAAAACCCTTCAATACCAAGGAGAATGTTCAATGCTCGCAATGCCGCCCGCTGTCACGCAGTTCTTCACCGCGTCCCAATCCGGCGACGCCGACGCCTGGGCCGGCGCGTTCGCCGCCGACGGTGTCTTCCACGACCCGGTCGGCGAGCCGCCGATCGTCGGCCGCGCCGCGATTCGCGAGTTCATCGCTTCGGTGCTGCCGAACTTCAGCCCGTTCCTCGGGCTCACCCCGCGCGAGGCGCACGCCGTCGGCGGATCGGTCGCGGTTTCCTGGAGCGGCGCGGCTGTCACCGGCAACGGGGTCCCGGTCAACTGGTCCGGCATCAATGTCTACGACCTCGACGAGGACGGACTGATCCGCGAAGCCCGCGCCTACTTCAACCGGGCGATCTTCCAAGCCCAGCTCGCCGGATGAGGCCCGGGGCCGGAGCCGGGCGGCTCCGGCCCGTCAGGGCTTGCGGCCCAGCGCGCAAATCCCGCCGCTGAAGGAGGGATCGTCCGCCATCCGGTCGCTCGCAGTCGATTCGCCCGCTTCCGGATGCCAGTCCGACACCCACGAAATGCCCGGCTCCACCAGTTCCAGCCCGGAGAAGAACTCCCCGAACTCCGCCCGCGAGCGGTAGTGGAACGGCGTGCTCGACTTCTGGTACTGCTTGTGGATCGCGTCGCGGCGTTCGCCGTCGTTCGTCGGCACGCCGTCGTCGGTCAGGTGCGAGGACAGGAAGTACGAGCCGGACGGCAGCAGCGACAGGTACTTCCGCACGATCTCCAGCGCCGGCTCGTCGCGGCCGACGAAGTACAGCACGCCGACCATGATCAGCCCGATCGGGCGCTTCGGGTCGAGTACGCCGGTGTCGAGCGCGCGCGGCCAGACGTCGGCCGGGTTGCGCAGATCGCCCTGAAGCACCGCGTGCCGGTCGGCGACGCCGTCTCGTTCCAGCAGAATCTGCGAATGCGCGACGGCCACCGGTTCGTTGTCGACGTAGACGCAGCGCGCGTTCGGGTTCACCGAGGTGGCGATCTCGTGCACGTTGCCGACCGTGGGCACGCCGGAGCCGATGTCGAGGAACTGGTCGATGCCCTGTTCGGCCATGTACCGCACGCCGCGGCCGAGGAACTCGCGACCGGCCTTGGCGATGGTCTTGATCATCGGAAAGGTCTGGACCGCCCGTTCGCCGAACTCGCGGTCGATGGCCCAGTTGGCGGTGCCGCCGAGGAACCAGTCGTAAATCCGCGCCGCGTTCGGCCGATCGAGGTCGACGCCCTCCGGGGCTTCCGGATCCGGTGCCTGAGTCATCAGCTTCCCCTTCCGTGCGGGTACCAGTGTGCCCACTCGCCGCGGCCGCGCGCCGCCGCCCCCGGCAATCGCCCGAAAATGCCACGACTCGGGTACATCCGGGCCACTAGGTTGCGAGGGATGCGCATTCTTTTCTCGTTCGTCGGCGGTCGCGGCCACTGGGATCCGATGGCACCGGTCGCGCGAGCGCTCCTCGCGCGCGGCCATACGGTAGCTGTCGCAGGCGGCGGTTCGCACGTGCCAGCGCTCGCCAAAGCCGGATACACGACCTTCGCGGTCAACGAACCGCGCGAGCTCGAGGCGACGCGACAGCCGATGCCGCCGGTCGATCCGGCGCGCGACGACTGGGAAATCCGGGAGCTGTTCGGCAGGCGCGCGACGCGGGAACACGTGCCGGTGCTCCTGGAGATCGCCCGGGAATGGCGGCCGGACCTGATCGTCCGGGACGAAGTGGACTTCTCCGCCGCGATCGCCGCCGAGGTCCTGGAGCTGCCGTGTGCCACCGTCCTGGTGCTCGCCGCCGGAACGTTGCTGCGCAAGGAACTCCTCGCCGAACCGCTCGCCGAAGCCCGCGCCGCGCACGGTCTGCCGGCCGACCCGGAGCTCGAAATGCTCACCCGCGGTCAGGTGCTTTCGCCGCTCCCGCCGTCCTTTCGCGACCCCAGCTCGCCACTGCCGCCGGGCACTTTCTCGTTCCGCCAAGGAGATCCGGTCGCGCCCCGCCAGCCCGCCGAAAAACCGCGCGTGTACTTCACTCTCGGCACCAACTTCAACCTCGAGTCCGGCGACCTCATCGAGCGCACTCTCGCCGGATTAGGCCAATTGGACGCCGACGTGACCGCCACCGTCGGCACCCAGATCGACCCCGCCGAGTTCGGACCGCAACCGGCGCACGTCCGGGTGGAACGGTTCGTACCGCAGGCCGAGCTGTTGCCTCGCCTCGATTTGATGATCTCGCACGCCGGGTCCGGCAGCGTCATCGGCGCGCTCTCGCACGGTCTGCCCTCGCTGCTTTTCCCGATGGGCGCCGACCAGCCCGGCAACGCCCGGCGCTGCGTCGCGCTGAACGTCGGGCACGCACTCGATCCGGAAACGTCCACTCCGGACGAAATCCGCGAAGCCGCCGCGAAAATCCTCGGCGACCCTAGCTATCGCGAAGCCGCGCAACGGATGCAGGCGGAGATCAACAACCTGCCCGCCGCCGAAGCCACCGTGCCCGTGCTCGAAGCACTGGTCACATCATCTGCGAGCGGTAGCTTTCCGCCAGCTCCTTGAGAAACTGCCGCGTCTCGCCCCGCTCCAAAGCCGCACCGCGCAGCCGGTCCCACGAGTCCACGAAGATGTTGAAGTCCTTCACGTCGTCGAGGTACAGCCCGCCCGCGGAGTGTTCGATGTAGACGAAGTCGCGCGTGCGGTCCGGGAACCGCATGATCGTGAAGTCGTTGGGCACCGCGGCGAGTTTCGCGCCGAACGGCAGCACATGCACGTACACGCGCGGGTGCCGGTCGAGCGCGAGCAGGTGTTCCACCTGGTCCAGCATCACCGCGGGCGCGAACCCGCCGGGCGCGCGGCGCAGCGCGCCCTCGCTGATGATGAACCGGTAGTACGGCGGCTGCTGCTGGTCGAACACCGCCTTGCGGTCGAGCCGGTTGCGCACCAGCGACGTGACGTCGGTGGCTCCCGCCTCGGTGAACTGCTTGAGCATGTAGTGCTCGGACTGCAGCGGCCCCGGGACGCGCTCGCCGTGCCAGGTGAGGATCTCCGCGGCGGCCGGCTCGAGGTCGGTGAAGGTGCGGAACCAGTGCGGCACCACCGACCGGTAGCCCGACCAATGGCCGCGCTGCCCGGCCGCGGCCCGGGCCAGGTTCATCAGAGTGTCGGCCTCTTCGCCGTTGATCCCGAACGCGTTCAGCATGGTCCGCACATCTCCGAGCTTGACCCCCACCGCACCGGACTCGATCTTGTTGACCTTGCCCTGGGTGCAGCCGAGTACCTCGGCGACTTGCTGCTGCGTCATCTTCGCGGCGTTTCGAGCATGCCGGAGCTCGTTGCCGAGCTGCTTGCGGCGCGAGGTGACGGTGCTCGCCATCTCCCCTTGCTCTCCTGAACACTACTGCCGACGGGCTTTCCGCCGGACCGCGAACTACGAACCACCCAGGCCACTGCGACCCAACGGAGTTCGATGATGACACCCGGCAGCGTTTCAGGAAATGCACGAGAACGCCAGTCACCCGGCATGTCACCCTGCCGGAGCAGTGGATTCCGGGCGCCGCGGACATCTCGGCTACTCCATTCGGACTAAGAGGAGACTTCCGGGCACAGCTGAGCCGCCGACGCCCCATGCAGGCGCGCCGGGCGGCATAGTGTCGTCGTGATCGATCGATCCCCCGGCGCGGCGAGCGTCAAACAGCTGGCAGACGGCGCATTCGGCTACGTCCAGCCCGACGGTTCCTGGTTCATCAACAACTGCGGCTTCGTAGACGCCGACGGGCACGCTGTGCTTATCGACACATGCGCGACCGAACGGCGTACGCGCGCCCTCCTTTCGGCCGTCGGCGACACCGTCGGCCCGGTCACGACGCTCGTCAACACCCATCACCACGGCGACCACACCAACGGCAACTACCTCGTCGGCGGCGCCACCGTCGTCGGCCACCGCAAGACCCGCGAGACGCTGCTGGCCGACGGGATCCAGCGGTACGAGGGCGTCTTCACCGACAGCGATTGGGGCAAGCTCGAACTGCGCGTGCCCGACCTGGTCTTCGACGACACCGTCACCATCTACGCCGGACAGACCCGGATCGACCTCATCCACCCCGGGAACGCCGCGCACACCACCAACGACGTCCTGGTCTGGCTGCCCGAGCAACGCCTGCTCTACGCCGGCGACCTGGTGTTCAACGGCGGCAGCCCGTTCGCGTTGATGGGATCGGTCGCCGGGTGGCGGGCCGCGCTGAACGTCATCCGCGAACTCGACCCGGCCGTCATCCTGCCCGGCCACGGCCCGGTGTGCGGACTCGAAACAGTGGACTTGGTCGACGACTACCTGGAGTTCGTCCAGCGCGCGGCGGAAACCGGCAAGGCGGCCGAGCGCACGCCGCTGGAGCAGGCGAAGGCGACCGACCTCGGCCGGTTCGCCGAGCTGACCGAACAGGAGCGCCTCGCCGGGAACCTGCACCGGGCGTACGCCGAACTCGACGGCGAAGGGTGGGGTGCGCCACTCGATCTGGTGGCTCCGCTGAAGGACATGCTGGCCTGGAACGGGGGCCCGATCCGCTGCTTCTCGTGAGCACCGGTTTTGTGGTTAGGCTCGGAATCCGGCAGAGGTTTTCGGAAAGGTTTCGGATGAGCAAGAAGGCGAGCATCGGGGTCACCGGCCTCGCGGTCATGGGCCGCAACCTGGCGCGGAACCTGGCCCGGCACGGGCACACGGTCGCCCTGCACAACCGCTCCGAGGAGCGCACCCGCTCGCTCGTCGAGCAGTTCGGCGACGAAGGCGACTTCATCCCGGCGTACTCCGCGCAGGAGTTCGTCGACGCGCTGGAGCGGCCGCGGCAGATCGTGATCATGGTGAAGGCGGGCGGCCCGACCGACGCCGTCATCGAGGAGTTCGCGCCGCTGCTGGAGCCCGGCGACGTGATCGTGGACGCGGGCAACGCGCACTTCGCGGACACCCGCCGCCGCGAGCAGGCGCTGCGCGAGCGCGGCCTGCACTTCGTCGGCACCGGCGTGTCCGGCGGCGAGGAAGGCGCGCTGCACGGGCCGAGCATCATGCCCGGCGGGTCGAAGGAGTCCTACGAGTCGCTCGGGCCGCTGTTCGAGGACATCTCGGCGAAGGTCGACGGCGAACCGTGCTGCACGCACGTCGGCGCGGACGGTGCCGGGCATTTCGTCAAAATGGTGCACAACGGCATCGAGTACGCCGACATGCAGCTGATCGCGGAGTCGTTCGACCTGCTGCGCGGCGCGGCGGGCTACTCCCCGGCGGAGATCGCCGACGTCTTCGGCACCTGGAACACCGGGCGGCTCGACTCGTACTTGATCGAGATCACCGCGCAGGTGCTCAAGCACGTCGACGGCGCGTCCGGCAAGCCGTTCGTGGACGTGGTCGAGGACGCCGCGGAGCAGAAGGGCACCGGCCGCTGGACCGTGCAGATCGGGCTCGACCTCGGCGTGCCGATCAGCGGCATCGCGGAGGCGGTCTTCGCTCGGTCGCTGTCCGGGTCCACGGGGTTGCGTTCGGCCGCGCGCGGTCTGGGCGGACCGACGCGCGCGCCGCTCAGTGGGTCCGCGCTGGAGACCTTCGCGGACGACGTCGAGCAGGCGCTGTACGCGTCGAAGGTGGTCGCGTACGCCCAGGGCTTCAACCAGATCCAGGCCGGAGCCGCGGAGTACGGCTGGGACATCGACCTGGGCCGCGTCGCCTCGATCTGGCGCGGCGGCTGCATCATCCGGGCGAAGTTCCTGAACGACATCACGTCCGCCTACGCCGCCGAGCCGGGCCTCCCGACGCTGCTCACGTCCGGCGGCTTCCGTGCAGCGGTCGAAAACGCGCAGGACTCGTGGCGTTCGGTGATCTCGACGGCGGTCCGCCTCGGCATCCCGACGCCCGGCTTCTCGACCGCACTGGCGTACTACGACGGCTTGCGCGCGGACCGGTTGCCGGCCGCGCTGGTGCAGGGACAGCGCGATTTCTTCGGCGCGCACACCTACCGGCGGGTCGACCGTCCCGGCTCGTTCCACACGCTGTGGGCCGGGGATCAGTCTGAGGTCGAGGCCTGATTTTTGGTGCGGTGGAAGGGCTCTCCCGGTTTCGGGAGGGCCCTTCTCACTGTCATTTCTGCAACGTGCTGAGGATTTCGGCGAGGAATTCCTTGATCTTCGTTTCGGCCTGTTCCTTGTCGACCCCCAGCGCGGCAAGGACTTCGTAGCCCGCGCCCTCGCCTTGTTCCAGCAGGGCAAGGAGAATGTGCTCGGTACCGATGTAGTTGTGCCCGAGCCGCAGCCCCTCGCGCAGGGTGAGTTCGAGAGTCTTCTTGCCCGCCGGAGCGAACGGCACCGGATCAGGCGCGTCGTCGACCGGCTCCGGCAGCTTCGCCTTGGCGGCTTCCTTGACGGCGTCGAGAGTGATCCCTTGCGCGACAATCGCTCCCGCCGCCAGCGCGTCGGGTTCGGAGAGCAGGCCGAGCAGCAGGTGCACGGTGTCGATCTCGCGGCTCTTGCCGTCGATGGCCGCCTGCTGAGCAGCGACGACGACGTGCCTTGCCCGGTCGGTGTAGCGGCCGAACATCCGTTGTATTCCGCCGGATGAATCGTCGCTCTTCGGAACGAATCTCTTCTGGGCGGCTTGTTTGGACACGCCCATACTGGCCCCGATGTCGGTCCAGGAAGCCCCGCTGCGCCGAGCCTGGTCGACGAAGTGGCCGATCAGGTGGTCCGCAACGTCACCGAGGTGCTGGCCGACGTACACGGCGTCGGTGAGCTGGGCGAGAGCGTCTTTGTCGTTGTTGGCCTTGATGGCGCTGATGAGGTCGTCGAGTTTCACTGAGTCGGTCATGTCGTCAACTGTAGGTTGACGATCCGGTGGCGTCAACCCTTGGTTGACCAGGTCGGCGTGGAATGTGGGCGCGATCTGTGCGTTCACTGGAGTGGCTTGGCCTGGAGCACCGCGTCGCCAAGGGCCGTGCGGCGGTAAAGCACGCGATGCCGGCTGCGGTCGCTGGCCAGAAGTCCGGCCGCGCGCAGGGTGGTCAGGTGTGCGGACACTGTCGCCGGTGCGAGGCGCAACTGCTGGGCGAGGTCGACGGTTGCCGAGGGCCGGTCCAAGCAAGCGAGCAGGAGCGCGCGTGTTCGGCCGAGGAGATTAGTCAGCGGTTCCGGCGGTTCCGTCGGCTGGGCCCACAGCGACGCGACGCCGCGGGCGGGATACAGCAGGGCGGGCTGCCACGGCGGCACGGTCACCACCCCGACATTCGGCCACGCGAACACAGCCGGGATGAGCAGCAATCCGCGCGCGTCGATGTCCAGCCGTTCCCGGGATCGGACGTCGACGAGGATCGACGTCCCGGCCAGCCTTACGCCCGGATGCAGTTCGGCCAGCGCCTTCGTGAGCCCGCCCTCGCCGAGAAGCCGCGTTCGGTGTGCGATGTCGGCGGCGAGCAGTTCGCGCAGCGTGGGCCAGGCCGGTGCGAGCAGTGCGTTCCAGACGGTCTCGAGCTGGTCGGCGAGCAGATCCCGTGCGGTGGCCGGGTCGTCGGGCAGGGCGCTCAGGTCGGCGTCGACCATCGCCAGTTCCCATGCGACTTGGGAGGGCGGCGTGGTACGAACGGTGTTCAGTTGCATTTCCGCGGTCGTTTCCGGACCGTCAGGAGGCGGGCTCAAGAACTCCGTGATGTAGTGCCGCGCATTCAGCACCGCCGCCAACTCGGGGATGCCGAGGTCGTCGAGGGCGGGTGCACTGGACACCCACGGCAGATGTGCCGGATGTCCGCGGACGCCCAGCAGGGTCTGCACGGCACCGAGTACTTCCTCCAGCGGCGAGATCGCGAACCGGACGCGCTGACTGCCCGCCGCGGTCATGACCAGCTCGATCACGGCCGACCCACAACATTCGGTCCCACCCGAATCACTATGCCGCACTGCGGGATCCGGCGAGCGTATTCGCATGTCAGTGTTCACTTATCGGGCGTATTGGCACTGGTCGGCTGGAGCCCAGTGCGCCCGTCTCCCGGCGACGATGGCACCTCTCGCATTCACTCTGCTGACCACGGCTACCGCTGGGTCGTACCGGCTCGGCGGCGTTCTGATGTCGGTCTATGTCGTCGCGGAGATGGCCGGCGCGGTGCCGCTCGCACGGTTGCTGGACCGCGTCGGCGTGTCCCGCGGCCTGACCGGATTGCTACTGCTGGCCGCAGCCGGATTTGCGCTGATCACAGTTGCCGCGTCCGCGCATGCGCCGAATGCCCTGCTGCTCGGGCTCGTCGTGGTGCCCGGTGCCACGGCGGGTGCGTCATCCGGCGGCTTTCGGACTCTGCTGGCCGACGTGGTCGACGACCAGCAGCTGCCGAGGGCCGTGTCGCTCGACGCGGTTGTCCTCGAATGCGTCCTGATCGGCGGTCCGGTGTTGGTTGCCCTGCTCGCACTGGCCGGACCGCTGCCGCCGTTGGCCGCCATGACCGTCGCGTGCCTGCTTGCTGCGATGCTGGTCCCGCGCCGCGTGGGTGTGCACCCACGGGCCGAGGTCGCCGATGATGTCCCGCCGCGACCGCTGACCGTCTGCCTGCCGTGGCTGTGCTGCGCGTTCACCGTCGGGCTGCTGCTGTCCACGATCGAGGTCGCGCCGTTGCCGCTGGTCCATCGCCTTGGCGCGCCTGATACGGCCGCGCCGGCGGTGATCGCCGTGCTGAGCGCGGCCAGCATCGCGGGCAGCCTGCTCTGCGCGTGGCGAGGGAAGACTGGCGACCCGCGGCTCTTCCTCGCCGGCCTAGCGGCCGGCGGGCTCGCGCTCGCAGCAGACCTTGCCTGGCCCGGTTTGGTGGGCTCGCTGACGCTGATCGGTGGATGCACTGGGCCGTTGGTGGCCGCGACCTCGGTCAACCTCCAGCGACTGCTGCCGAAGAATCGCAGGTCAGCTGGTTTCTCGCTGTCGTTCACCGTGCAGGCGTGCGGGTTTGGTCTTGGGTCGCTTGCCGTAGGCGTGCTGCCGTTGTCGCTCGCACCGCTGTTCGGTGTCGGCTCCGCAGCCATCGCCGCCGGAATGCTGACGGCTGTTATCCGTCGGCGCCTCGATCCGACACCGGCCGCTCACAGTCACCGGCACCCTCAAGCGAACGGCAACCCCACGTAGTTCTCCGCCAAACTCGTCGCCGCCGCCCTCGACGAAGCCGTGTACCGCAGCTGCGACAGCTGCAGCCGTCGAGCGAACGCGTCCGCGCCCGGGTCCACGTGCAGCATCGTCGTCATGAACCACGAGAAGTGCTCCGCCCGCCACACTCTCCGCAGGCAAGT
The DNA here is from genome assembly GCF_055633655.1 of Amycolatopsis sp. NPDC114503. Lineage (NCBI taxonomy): Bacteria > Bacillati > Actinomycetota > Actinomycetes > Pseudonocardiales > Pseudonocardiaceae > Amycolatopsis > Amycolatopsis sp. NPDC114503. The sequence goes on from NZ_JBVKDT010000001.1 coordinate 50,967, forward strand.
GTCCGAATAGGACTCCGCTAGCGACGAATCCCCTTGCAGCAAAGCGACCAAAGCCCGGGACAGCACCACGACATCCGCGACAGCCAGGTTCATCCCCTTGGCCCCGGTCGGCGGCACGATGTGCGCCGCGTCCCCGGCCAGGAACAACCGGCCGTGGCGCATCGGCTCGGTCACGAAGCTGCGCATCGGCGTGATGCCCTTGTCCAGGATCGGCCCCTCCTGCAGGGTGAACTCCCCGTCGACCGCAAGGCGCGCCGACAGTTCCGTCCAGATCCGGTCATCCGACCAGTTCGCCAGGTTCTCCGCCGGATCGACCTGCAGGTACAGCCGCGTGACGTCCGGGGAACGCATGCTGTGCAAGGCAAATCCCCGCGGATGATGGGTGTAGATCAGCTCCTCGTGCGACGGCGGCGTCTGCGCCAGCACTCCCAGCCAGGCGAAGGGATACTCGCGTTCGAACGTGGTCAGCACACCGTCCGGAATGGACGGACGCGAGACACCGTGGAAACCGTCGCAGCCTGCCACGGCGTCGCATTCCAGGGTCTGTACAACCCCAGCGGAATCCCGATAGCGCACAACGGGCCGTGAAGTGTCCAATGAGGACAGAGAAACTTCCGAAACCTCGAAGTGCAGCGGAAGATCCGCGGCCTCGTGCGCGTCCACGAGATCCTTCACGATCTCCTGCTGCCCGTACACCGTGATCGCTTTGCCGGTCAGCTCGGTGAGCGCGATCCGGTGATCGGCACCGTCGAACCGAAGCGAGAAACCCTCGTGCGGCAAGCCTTCCGCCGCCAACCGGCCGCCGAGGCCGATCTCGGTAAGCAGATCGACCGTCGGCTGCTCGCACACCCCGGCGCGCACCCGTTGCCGCACGTACTCGCGGTCGCGCGCTTCGAGCACGACAGCCTCGACGCCCGCCTGGTGCAGCAAATACGACAGCAGCAGCCCGGCCGGGCCGGCACCGATCACGGCGACCTGCGTGCGCAACGGAACCTCCGATCAAGCCGCGGTGCGCGACTTCAGGTGTGCTTTCAGGTCGAACGAACTGGCCTCCAGATCCGCGTACGCCGGATGCGGTTCGGCGGCGAACAACCGGCGCGCGGCGATGTGGTCCGGTGGGCGGTTGACCGATTCGACGGCGATCAGCACGTCGTCGCGGAAGGACAGCACAGAGAACTTCCCGGCGGACCGGTCACCGGTCACGACGGTCCGGTCAGCGGCCCCGAGAATGCCCGCGATCTGCAGTTTCGCGCCGGTCTGATCGGTCCAGAACCACGGCAGGCTGTCGTAGCGCGCCGGTTCCCCGGCGATCGCCGCAGCCACCGATCGGGCCTGGTCCACGGCGTTCTGCACGGATTCCAGCCGAGTCGCGGCACCGGCCTGTACGCACGGGAAGCACGCGCAGTCGCCGATGGCGAAGATCTTCGGGTCCGCGGTGCGCAGGTGTTCGTCCACGACAACGCCATTGCGCACCTCGAGCCCAGCCGCCTCGGCGAGCGCCGTCTCGGGCAGCACGCCGACCGCGACCACCACGAGGTCCGCGGGCAGCCGTCGCCCGTCGGAGAGTTCGACGGACTCCACGTGGCCCGACCCGTGCAGCGCGGTGACCCCGACGCCCAAAATCAGCGTGTGCCCTGCCGTCCGGTGATGTTCGGCGAAAAATTCCGAGATCTCCGGCGACGCGACCCGCGCCAGCAGCCGGTCCTGCGCCTCTACGACGGTAACCGGACGACCGGCGTGCGCGGCGAACTCCAGCCCGATGAACCCGCCGCCGATCACCACGACGTCGCCCGCCGCGTCCAGCGAAGCCCGCAGCCGGTCGGCGTCCGCGCGCGTGCGCAGCGTCAGGACGCCCTCGAGGTCGGCACCGGGCACCGGCAGCGCGCGGTTGCGCGCGCCGGTGGCCAGCACCAAATGGTCGTAACCCAGCTCCGTACCGTCCTCGAGCCGGGCTTTCGCCGCGTCCCGGTCGATCGCGGCGACCCGGCCGCGGACCAGCTCGATGTCCTTTTCGGCGAAGTAATCCTCGGGCCGCAGCACCAGCTGCTCGACGCCCGCGCTGCCCGCCAGGTACGCCTTCGACAGCGGAGGCCGCTGATACGGCACCCCCGGCTCGTCGCCGACGAGAACCACGCGTCCGGCGAACCCCTTGTCGCGCAAGGACGCCGCGGCTTGGAACCCGCTTTGCCCACTGCCGACGACGAGAACGGTCTCGGTGCTCATCTCGCTCCTCCCGACATCTCAGCTCCATCTGAGCACACCTCAGCCAAGATCGTCGAGGAGCGGCGGTCACACCCGCTGCAGGAACGCGATCGCATCCGCCGCCTCGACCGCGTCGAACGGGAGATACCCGCGTCCGTCGCCGGCCCGCGCGGGCAGCTCCGAGTCGATTCCGGCGGTTTCGACCAGTTCACGGTCCTGAACCGTCGCGGCGAGATACGCCTGCAGCGTCCCCGGCGCGGGCTCCCCTACCGCATCGGAGGAGCCGAAATCGGTGGCAATGAACACATACCGGTCACCAAGCCGATCAGCGACCTGCGCGCCCGCGCTCCACCACTGCGCACCCATCATCGAGGCCGCGCGACGCTGCAGGTGCTGGTTGTGCGCGGAGACGAACGTGCCCGGCAACGCGAGCAGGTTGTCCGCCATCATCCTGTCGCGCTGCGCCCCGAGCCTGCCCATCCGCTGCGGCGAGGTGTCGGCCATCAGCGAGTGGTAGCGGCAGAGCCCGACCGCGGTCCGGGCGAGCAGGTCGCCGCCTTCGGGCAACGCCGGTCGGGCGCGTTCGAATTGGCTGGCGAGATCGTCGGCGACCAACCGCAGCTCCCTCGCATCCGGACTGTCCCCTTTGGACTTCGCCCCGTCCCACATCGCCGCTTCGTCCGCCCACGCCGCGTCGTCGCCAGCCAGCCGTTCGATGGTCGCGACGTCGTGCGGCACGTCGTCAAGATGCTTGGCCAGGAAGCCATGCAGTTCGGTGAGCACTCCGCGCGGGCTGGGCGCGCTCGCCATCTCGAGGGGAGCGTCGAAGCCGTGGAAGCGGACCTGGTCCTCGGGCTTGCGGCCAGCGTTGTGGTCACGCAGCCACTCGACCAGCGCGCGGTTCGACGGGAACGCTCCGAAACCGTGGCTGAACCCGGTGGCCAGCACCTTGTCGAGGTCGCCTTCGCCGGTGGTCACGTAGCGGTCGACGAGGCGTCCGGCCAGGCAGTCGCTCTCCAGCGCGATCGACCGGTAGCCGTGTTCGAGGACGAGATGCCGGAAGATTTCGTTGCGGAACAACGGGAATGCCTCGGTCCAATGCGTGGGCTCCCCCAGTCCGAGCAGGGTCGGGCGGCGGTGGGCGAGGAAGTCGTCAAAGGTCTTCATTGCTTCGACCGTATCGTTGAACTCTCCGTTGGCACTTCTTCGCGAATCACCTGGTTAAATGGCAGGGAACCCTCAAATCGGAGGTGAGATGCGTCCGAAAGACCTCGCCCGCGAGCACGGCCTGTCGACCCAGGCCGTCCGCAACTACGAGGAGGACGGCATCCTCCCGCCCGCCGAACGCGGACCGCAGGGCTACCGGACCTACACCGAACACCACGCGCAAGCGTTGCGCGCCTTCCTCGCCCTGCGCCCCGGCTTCGGCCACGCCCGCGCGGCGGCGATTCTGCGCGCGGTCAACGAGCGTTCGGAAGACACCGCATTCCAGCTGATCGACGAGGGTCATGCCGAGCTGTTGCGCGACCGCGGCACCCTCACCGAAGTCGAGCACGCGCTGCGAAACCTGACGCGGGAACCGGACGTACGCCAGACCGTGCCGTCGATTGGCGCGCTTGCGCACCAGCTGTCCGTGCACCCCGCCACGCTGCGCAAATGGGAGGCCGCCGGGATCCTCCAACCGGAACGGGACCGAGCCGGAAACCGCCGCTACCCGCCTCCCGCGGTGCGCGACGCCCGCCTAGCCCACCAACTACGCCGCGGCGGCTACCCGCTCGCCCGGATCGCGACGGTACTGGAGCAGGTCCGGCACGCGGGCGGGGTCGCGCCGCTGGAAGAAGCCTTGCGCACCTGGCGTTCCCGGCTCACCGCCCGAGCACACGCGATGCTGGACGGGGCAGCCCAGCTGTCGCGCTACCTCGAATGATCATTCCGGCAAAAGCGGCCGCATGAACGTCCGCCGATACCGGATCACGCACCCGCTCTCGTCCCGGATCCGGTCCGCCGCCACGAACTCCGGGTCCACTCCGAACAACGTCCGGTACCGCTCGTACGCGGCGAGGCTTTCGAAGCTGAACAACGCCCGAGCCTCGTCGCTGGCCCCTTCCGCGGGCAGGAAATACCCGTGGTGAATCCCGCCCTCGCGCCGCACCAGCCGCATCCACTCGGCGGCGAACCGTTCGAAGTCCGCGATTTTCTCCGGGTCGATCACGTAGTCGACAACGCAGGTGATCACGATCGACCCCAGACCCGCTCCGCCGTCGAAACGATCAGCTCCAGCTTCCGCAGCTGCTCGCCGGCGGTCAGATCGTTTCCCTCCTCAGTGGACGAAAACCCGCACTGCGGCGACAAGCACAGCTGGTCGACGTCCACATACCGCGACGCTTCCTCGATCCGCCGCACCAGCGCGTCCGGGTCTTCCAGCTCCGGCCGTTTGCTGGTGACCAGCCCGAGCACGACCCGCTTACCCTTGGGCACGAACCGCAACGGCTCGAAGCCGCCGGAGCGTTCGTCGTCGTACTCCAGGAAGAAACCGTCCACCGCCAGCTCGCCGAACAGCGCTTCGGCGACGAACTCGTAGCTCCCGGACGCCACCCACGACGAGCGGAAATTGCCGCGGCACAGGTGCGTCGTCACGTTCAGGTCCGCCGGTTTCCCGGCGAGCGCGGCGTTGATCGTCGAGATGTTGCGCAGGTGCATGGTGTCCGGGTCGCCGCCCATGCGCGCGACGAGCTCACGCTGCTTCGGGTCGTTGAGATACGCCAGACTGGTGTCGTCCAGCTGCAGATACGTGCAGCCCAGCGCACTCATCGCGCGCAACTGCTCCGCGTACGCCGCGCTGAGGTCGGTGAAGAACTCGTCTAGTTCCGGGTACACGGTCTCGCTCACCGCCGCCCGGCCGCCGCGGTAATAGACCATGCTCGGCGACGGGATCGTCAGCTTCGGCGTGATGCCCGGGTCAGTGTGTGCCTTCAGGAACTCGAAGTGCTCGGCGAAGATCGGCTCATCCAGCCGTACCTTGCCGTCGACCTGCAGGCCTGGCGGGCTGAACTCCAGGTCACCGGCCAGATTGTGGAATTTCACGTGCAGCCGCTCGTCGCTGCGCGAGACGCCGCCGAGCGCGTAGATGAAGTCCATGTGCCAGGAGGAGCGGCGGAACTCGCCGTCGGTCGCCGACTCCAGGCCGGCCGCCTTCTGCATCTTCACGACGTCGCGGATCGCGTCGTCCTCGACGGCTCGCAGTTGTTCGGCGGAGATCTCCCCCGCCGCGTGGTCGCGCCGCGCTTCGCGCAGCACCGGCGGCCGCAGCAGGCTTCCTACATGATCGGCACGGAAAGGAGGTCGTGCAGTCATGTCTGGCATGGTCACACACAAACCGGCGGTATGTGCAGCGATAATCCGGCGGGACCACAGCGAAGGAGCCGCTCATGACGAACGCCGTGCACCCGGTCGACCGGGGCCTTCCCGCCGGACGACTGCTTCTGCTCGGGCTGCAGCACATGGCGATCATGTACACCGGCTGCATCGCGGTGCCGCTGGTCATCGGCAGCGCGCTGCACCTGGACAACGCGTCGATCGCGCTGCTGGTGAACGCCGACCTGTTCGTCGCCGGACTGGCCACTTTGGTCCAGTCGGTCGGCATCGGACGGCTGTTCGGCGTCCGGCTGCCGGTGGTCGCGGGCGCGACGTTCACCGTGGTCAACCCGATGATCCTGATCGCCGCGCAGTACGGCATCACCGCGGTGTACGGCGCGATGATCGCCTCCGGCGTCTTCGGCCTCCTGATCGCCCGGCCGTTCGCCGCGCTGATCCGGTTCTTCCCGCCGCTGGTGTCCGGGACGCTGCTGCTGGTCATCGGCATCTCGCTGCTCGGCCCCGGCACGGCCATGATCGGCGGGCACGACACCGGCGACCCGTCCTACGGCGACCCGGCGAACCTCGGGCTGGCGTTCGGCGTGATCGCGCTGGTGGTGCTGTTCACCCGGGTGCTGCGCGGATTCCTCGGCCAGATCGGCCCGCTGGTCGCGTTGATCGCCGGCGTGCTGATCGCGATTCCGCTCGGCCGCACGCACTTCTCCGGCGTCGGCGACGCGAGCTGGTTCGGCCTGGCCTCGCCGTTCCACTTCGGAGCGCCGACGTTCCCGGTCGCCGCCGTGGTGTCGATGTGCGTGGTGATGCTGGTGTCGTTCACCGAAACCACCGCCGACCTGATCGCGGTCGGCGAGATCACCGGCCGGCCGGTCACGCCGTCCGACCTCTCCCGGGGCCTGGCCACCGACGGCCTGTCGGCGATCTTCGGCGGCTTCATGAACTCCTTCCCGGACACCGCGTTCGCGCAGAACGTCGGGCTGGTGCAGATGACCGGCGTGCGCAGCCGCTGGGTGGTCGCGACGACCGGCGGCATGCTGGTGGTGATGGGCCTGGTGCCGAAGATCGGCGCGTTCATCGCCGCGATCCCGGAGCCGGTCGTCGGCGGCGTCGCGGTGGTGATGTTCGCGATGGTCGGGGTCGTCGGCGTGCAGACACTCAAGAAGGTCGACTTTTCCGGCAACCACAACGCTTTCGTCGTCTCAGTGGCGCTCGGAGTCGGCCTGCTGCCCGCTTTCGGGCTCGACCGGTTCGGCAACTCGGTGTTCTTCCAGCACTTCCCCGCCTGGCTGCGCACGATCTGCGGCAGCCCGATCACCGTCGCCGCGGTACTGGCCTTCGTGCTGAACCTGCTGTTCAACCACTTCGGCCGGCGGCGGGAGGAAGACCTGCTGCCGTGAGCAGCCGATCCGCGAGCTTTGCGCCGGTCCCCGGTTCGATCGGCCTGCTCAGCAACACCCGCAGGTACAGCGGAGCGAGCACGTAATCCAGCAGTTCCTGCAGGTCCAACGCAGGCTCGCCACGAGCGGCGGCCGCGGTCAGCATCTGCTCCAGGTCCTCGCCGCGCGACAGCAGCTGCTCAATCGGATCAGCGTTGGTCCCGATGAAGGTGATCAACGCCCGAACCAGCACCGCGCCATCCGGGTCAGCGAGCGCGCGCTCGACCGCCGTCGCCCACTGCTCGACGTCACCACGCAGCGACCCGGTGTCCGGCACCGGCGATGTGAGGCTCAACCGAGCGACCGCAGCGTCGAGCAGGACGCTCGCGCAACTCCCCCAGCGCCGGTAAACGCTGGTCGGATTCACCCCGGCCCGCTCCGCGATCTGCGGTACCCCCGCAGTCGTCTCCCCCTCCGCGAGCAGCTCGATCACCGCACGGTGCACCGCTTCGCGCACCCGCGCGCTGCGTCCGCCCGGCCGAGTCATCCCGTCATCCTAAAGCAAAGGGATTGGCCTTAACGCCCGGAGCATGCGTAAGCTAAAGGCAAATCAATTGGCCTTAAGGAGCCCGAGATGGTCAGCAAGATCCCGCCCGCCGAACGCGAGGCCCTGCTCGCCGAACCGATCATCAGCGTGCTGAGCGTGACCGCGGAGTCCGGCCGCGCACCGCTCACCACCCCGATCTGGCACCAGTACACGCCCGGCGGCGAGGTCACCGTGCTCACCTCGCCCGGTGCGCGGAAAACGAAACTGATCGAAGCCGCCGGCCGCTTCGCCCTGTGCGTGCAAGACCCGAAGACCATCCGCTACGCGACCGTCGAAGGCCCCGTCACCGGCGTCCGCGCGGTGACGGAGGAAGACCGCCTCGAGATGGCGCGCCGATACCTGCCCGAGGACGCGGCGCTCGCCTACGTCAAAGCCACTCCCGAGCAGAACGACAACATCGTGATCTCCATGCGCCCCGAACGCTGGAACACCGCAGATTTCAGCGACCTGACCGACGAACTCTCCTGACCCCTTCTCGGTCGGCTTCGCCCCCTTCTCGCGGAGCCGACCGAAACCCCTTGTCCCCCAGCCCTTCCCCGGTACCGCCGTTCGGCCGCAACACCCGATCATGCCCGGTTTCCCTGACTTCCCCGGCCGTTCGGGCAGTTCTTTCCCCGCCGCATTCCGCCCAGCAGCCGGAAAGTCCCGCTCCCCACTTTTCGCCATTGCGCCGCCGTTCTCGGCCATGCCACCTTGTGCCGGAAAAGACCTTCGAACAGAAGAGGGCGCATGGACGGCACTTCCCTCATTCTCAATGCCGCCGAACGGGCCAGAGCGGCCGAACTTTTGGCCCAGTTCACCGACAGCTACGAAAATTCACTCACTAGTCGCCCCATTGCCCCTGACGCAGACCGGGAAACCCTCGCCAAACTGCTAGCCGAACCGTTCCCGGAAGAAGGCCTTGGCGTAGAAGCATTCTTCGCCGACGTCGTCGACCGGATCGTGCCCTACACCACCACGATCGCGCACCCGCGCTTCCTCGCCTACGTACAAGGCCCGCCGAACGGCATCGGACCCTACGCCGAAGCGATCGCCGCGATACTGAACCAGAACTGCAACCTGTGGCAGATTTCCCCCGCCGCCAACGTGATCGAACGCTCCGTCATGGACTGGCTCACCAACCTCTTCGCACTGGGTCCGTCCTCCGGAGGCCTCCTCACCAGCGGCGGATCGGGAGCCACGAAAGACGCGATCACCGCCGCCATCGCCGACCGCAGACCAGACTTCCGCGAACGCGGCCTGCAAGAAAACCGCGCGCCCCTTGTGCTTTACACCTCCGACGAAGCACACCGCAGCGTAGTCAAAGCCGCCGCCCTCCTGGGAATCGGCTTGGCCAACGTCCGCACAATCCCGGCCGACGACCATTTCCGGCTCCGCGTCGACCTGCTAGCCCAAGCAATCGCCGAAGACCGAGCCGCCGGAAAAGAACCGTTCTGCGTCGTAGCCACCGCAGGCACAGTAACCACAGGCTCGATAGACCCAATCGGCCCCATCGCGGACCTCTGCGCACAAGAAAACCTCTGGCTGCACGTAGACGGCGCATACGGAGCCCTATTCGTCCTAGCCGATTCGACCCGAGACGCACTGCTCCCGCTGTCCCGAGCGGACTCCATCACCCTGGACCCGCACAAGCTGCTGTTCGCCCCGCTGGAAGCAGGAGCCCTGCTGGTCAAGGACATGGCGAAACTACGCGCAGCCTTCGCCTTCTCCTCGACGTCGTCGTACCTCACCGCAATCGACGACGCCCACCTGCTCGACTACATGGACCACGGACCGCAACTTTCCCGCAGCTTCAAGGCATTGAAGGTCTGGGCCGCACTGCGCACCTTCGGCGTCGGAGCCTTCCGAACAGCCACCGAACGCTGCCTAACCCTAGCCACCCGCCTAGGCTCGCACATCGCCGCCGCCCCAGGCTTGGAACTGATGAACCCCGTGACGCTCACCGCAGTCTGCATCCGAATGCCCGGCCGCAACGCCGAAGCACACGCAGAACTCCTCACGAGACTGCACGAAGAAGGCACCGCAATGCTAGGCCCCGCAAGAATCCGCGACCAAGCGTGCGTCCGCGCCTGCATCACGAACCACCGCACCACCGAAGCCGACATCGACCTGCTAGCCGAACGCCTAACCACCCTCGCAACCCTCTGACCCGTCCGTGAGGGCCACCCTGAGGGAATCAGAGTCCCTCAGGGTTCCCCTCACTACCCACACCCACCGCCGCCGCGACCCGCACCGAACGCCACGCCACATTAGGCACGCCGCATGCACCCAATTCCACACCGGAGCGCAGCCCCGCCAGCTGCCACACCGAGCCGTTAACCCCACCACCCAGCCGCCCCCGCGAACCCAACTCGCCACACGCCCAAGCCCCGCGCCCCCACCACCCAACCGCAGCCCGCACACCCAACCCACCAGCGCACCCACACCACCCCCGCACCCCGATACGAAGCCAAAATGCGGACGGCGGGTGCTTGTCAAGGCATCTTTCCCGCCTTGACAAGCACCCGCCGTCCGTCATCACAATGGGCTTCGGGGTGCCCCAACCCACCCGGGCGCAATGTCGCCGCCAGGCGACGAGCCGCCCCAGAGATCACCCCACATGCACCAACGGCCGCCGATGCGGATCCGGCTCCGCCCTCCGCAGCACCTCCCGAGTCACCGGAGGCACATCCCCATCCCCAAAGAACAAATACCGCCCCAAAAACTTAAACGGATTCCCCTCCGTCCAAGCAAAGTAAATATGCGGCTGCATCCCAGTCTCATCCCGCACATGCAACAACACCGCAGCAATAGCATTGGCAATAGATGGACTCTTCATCCGCAAAATCCGATACCCAGCCCGCTTCTCCCCGTGCACCCGCAACGTAGTCTCAAAATCCGAAGCATCCGAAATAGTCACCTCAAGAAAGAACAACGCACTATCCCGAGGAATATGATTATCCTCCCGCGCCTCCTGCTCCTTCTCCCGATACTCAGCCTCATCCCGGGCATCCGGCTCATTGGCGATAATCCGCACCGCCCCCGACCGCACCGCCTTGTCCACGATCCGCTGCGCGGCCGCATCGAACTCGACCTTCTCGACCCGCAACTCCAACGACCGAGTAGCCCGGGAGATCAACGAGGTCACCACAATCGCCCCGATGAAGAACCCGGCGATCTTCACCCCCTCCGGCCGCTCCACGATGTTAGCGATCGTCGTGTACAAAAAAACCACGGTAATCGCCAGATAACCCCAGAACGCCCGCTGCTTAAGCCGCCGAGCAGACAACGTAACCGCCACCGAAGCCGACGAAATCAACACCAGCACCCCGGTCGCATACGCCCCGCCCTGAGCCTCCACGTCAGCGTCGAAGATCAACGTAATCACAAACGCGATCACCGAAACCACGATCACCAGCGGCCGAGTAGCCCGAGCCCAATCCGGAGCCATCCCGTACCGCGGCAAGTACCGAGGCACGATATTCAACAACCCGGCCATCGCCGAAGCCCCGGCAAACCACAGGATCGCGATCGTGCTGGCGTCGTACACCGTGCCAAAGCCATCGCCAAGGTAGCTGTGCGCGAGATAAGCCAGCGCCCGCCCGCTGGCCTTGCCCCCAGCCTGAAACTCCCGCTGCGGAATCAACACCGCGGTAGCGAAACTGGACGTGATCAAGAACGCGCTCATGATCAACGCCGCGGTAACCAACAACCGCCGAGTGTTCCGAATCCGCCCCACCGGCTCGGCTTCAGCGTCCCCAGCAGCCCCCCGGACCAGCGGCATCACCGAGACCCCGGTCTCAAACCCCGACAACCCCAGCGCCAGTTTAGGAAACACCACCAGCGCGACCCCGACCATCAACCAAGGATTGGGATGCTCGCTCACCAGCAAATTCTGCCAGTCGACAATAAGCTGCGGCGCCCCGAACACATGCGCCAACGCGACGACCACCACCACGACGTTCAGCGCGAGATAAACCCCCACGAGAACGACCGCGACCCCGATCGCCTCAGCGAACCCCTTGAGAAACACCGCCCCCAGCAACGCGATGAGCACCAGCGTGATCCAGACCTGCCCACCATGCAGCGCAGCCGGAACAAACGGATTCTCAATAACATGCGCGGTAGCGTCAGCCGCCGACAACGTCACCGTGATGACGAAGTCAGTAGCCGCAAACCCCAGCAGCGCAAGCACTAACAGCTTGCCGCCCCACCGGGACAACAGCTTCTCCAGCATCGCGATCGACCCCTGGCCGTGCGGGCTCTCCCGCGCGACCCGGCGATAGATCGGCAGCGCCCCGGCCAGCGTGAGCACCACCAGCACCACAGTGGCCAACGGCGACAGCACTCCAGCGGCGAGCGCGGCAATCCCCGGCTGATATCCGAGCGTGGAGAAGTAGTCGACGCCGGTGAGGCACATGACCTTCCACCACGGCTGTTCGGCCTTTTTGGTCTCCCGCTTGCCACCGGTCATCTGCTGGGCGCGCTTGTGCTCGCCTTCGAGAAGCCAGGCACGCAGCTTTGTATTCGGCACGCGGCCGATCATGCCGGTTTCGGCACCCCCGCGCGGACCACGCTCAGCGGATGCTCAGGGTTTCACCCGGCATGTAGGTCAGAGACAAATAATGTTCAGGACGCACGGCGGCTCATGGCTACTCGGCGAAGACGGCTGGCTCGAACTCGACGGAGCCGACGGGCTCGACGACGGCTGAGACGGCGCGGTCGGACCGGTGGTCTCCGGCCGTTCGCTCGACGCCGGATGCGACGGAGCGGAATCAGCCGGGTGGTTCGGAGTGCTGTGCTCGCCGAGCGGGTTGACGTTCACCTTGCTCGAAGGCGCATCCCCGACGCCGACCGTGCCCCCTTCGGTTTCCTCGCCGGTGGGCGTCGGCGGGTTGGTCTCGTCGACGCCGCCGGCGCCGCCAGTGCGGTCCGGCATCTCGATCACGCGCATCTCGGTGATCCGGGAGGCCCCGTCGCTCGCCGTGGTCCCGTAGGAGACGAGCATGGCCGCCGCCCCGCAACCGACGATCACCGCGAGCATCACCGAAACCATGCGCCACCGAGACCGCGACGGCGGCGGGATCCGTCGTTCGTGTCCTTCGCGCACCAACAGCTCGGCGACCGAAACCTCGTCGTTCACCAGCGAGACCTTTCACCAGGAGTGGCCTATTCTTACCGGATGAGCCCACCGAACGGGTGACAACGGGCGAAACCTTCTACCCTGAGTGCTCACTCTAGCGGGTGTGAATCACAGCGCATTCACAGCTGCTCTTGGCCAAAATCCCAGCATGCCCAGCCACTCTGGACGCATGTCGCTGCGCGAGCCGGAACCGGCACCCCGCCCGGCGCGCGGTGCTGCCACCACGGGAACTCCCCGGAAGTGGCGCTCCTTGACGTGGCTGCGCGGACGGACGCCCGCCGCCCAGCCGGTCTCCGTCCCGATGGCCGGGAAGCCGGAGCCGAGCACCACCGCGGCAGCGGCCCCGACCAGAGCAGGCGGCACCCAGTTGGTCGAGATCATCGAAGGGTCCTCGCGACCGACGGCGACAGCCGTGCTGGCCAAGAACGACCCGGCCGCCAGTTCCCTCGACCTCGTCCAGCCCGCCCCCAGGCTTCCTTTCCTGGCCATCCCCGCGACCTGGCGGCCGAAGCGAGCCTGGCTCGCCCTCGTCCCCAGCCCGCGGTCCACGCCGTTCACGTTCGGCTACCTCGTTCTCCTCCTCGGCACCTCGCTGCTCATCCGTTTCGCCAGCCCCAAGCTCACCGGCAAACTCCTCGCCGTCTCCAGCACCGACGCGCACAACATGGCGCGCCACCCCCTCACCGCGCTTCTGACCAGCGCGTTCTGGATCGCCGACGGCGGCTGGCTGCCGTACGCGGTGATCTTCGCGATCGCAGTCGCCCCGTTCGAGCGGCGGTTCGGCGGGCTGCGGACGGCGCTGGTCTTCTTCAGCGGGCACGTGCTCGCCACGATCGCCACCGAACTGCCGGTCATGGCCCTGATCCACACCGACGTCCTGCCGCATTCCGCGGGCCGCTGGCTCGACATCGGCGTCAGCTACGGCTTCCTCACCACCGCCGGCGTGCTCGTCGCACTGCTGCGCGGACGGGCCAGGATCGCCGGGATCGTGGCCCTTGAGCTATTCGTTATCAGCGTCTACGTGACCGACGATCCCGCCAGTCTCGCCTCCGTCGTGACGGTCCTCGGACATGCCTGTGCGGCCCACTTCGGCCTGCTCGTATGGGGTCCGCGACTGCGCAGCGTGCCCCGCATCGCCCGATAGCACCGCCGTCGGCGTCCAGACGAGTGATGCAAGCGGCTCCCCGTGTGGATATACACAGGCTTCACTCGGTGGTGTAATCGACGGGCCATACGCCGACAAGGGGGATCGGAAGCACCATGGAGGCTGACGCCCTGGCCGGTGAACCGGGTGGAATCACCCGGCGCGCCCAGCTCGCGGGCCTGCGGCCGGACGCCGGCGCGGGGGTCCTGTTCTCCCTGCATGCCTCCGAACCGGCGACCCTCACGTGGCTGCCCGGCCTCGACGCCGTCCTCGGCCTCCCCGGCGCGACCGGCAAAGAACTGTGCGACCGGCTCACCGAGCTGCTGCGCCCGCTCACCGCGAACCTCCGCCGCACCCCGCCCGGCCGCGATTTCGAACTCGAACAGCCACAGGACAGCGCCGACGGGACCCCTCGCCGCATCCGGCTGCGCGCGCGGACCGTCGGCGAAGAGGACCACACGACCGGCCTGCTCGGCGTCGCCTCGGCGGTCGCGGAAACCGCGCCGGACAAGTCCGACCTCGCGGAGCTGTCCGACCGCTACCAGCTGCTGATGGAGCAGAGCCCGGACGCGATCTGCGTGCATTCCGGCGGCGTCGTCACCTACGCCAACCAGGCCGCGCTCGACCTGTTCGCGGCACGGGCGGCGCACGAGGTCGTCAGCCACGAGTTCGGGGACTTCGTGGCCGCCGAATCCGCGCAGCTGCTTGAGGATCCCAGCGCGGAACCGCGCGAAGCGGTGCTGAAACGGTTGGACGGGAGCAAATTCGTGGCGGAAACCGTTTCGGTGCGCACCAGCGACTCGAATCCGCCGTCGTTCCAAGTGGTGATCCGCGACAGCACCGTCAAGCACGCCGCCGCGGCTGCCGTCCGCGCGCAAGAAGCGCTGGTCACGCACGTCAGCGACGCCATCGTCACGATCACCGCCGAAGGCATCGTCACCGGCTGGAACCCGGCCGCCGAGACCGTCTACGGCTGGCCCGCCCCGGAGGCGCTCGGCCGACGGGTGCACGAGGTGCTCGGCATCGACCCGAACCCGGCCGCGATCCGCGACGGCATCGCCGCGCAGACCCACCGCGGCCGGGACGGCTCGCCGCGCCAGGTCCGGGTGTCCGCGACCGAGACCGTCGACGGCTTCCTCCTCGTCTGCACCGACGAAACCGCACGTCGCCGCGTTGAACAGCACTACGCGACGGTCGTCGCCGCGCTCGACGAGGGCGTACTGGTGATCGGCCCGACCGGGCTGATCCAGTCGGCGAATCCGTCCGCCTGCCGCATCCTCGGAGTCCCCGAGACGAAGCTGCTCGGCGTCCCGTGCACGACGCTCGTGCTGTTCGACGAGGACGGCAACCGCATCCCGGACGACGAACTGCCGTCCATGATCACGCGCCGCACCGGGAGCACGCACAACGGCCTGGTCGTGCGCCTGCGCCGGCCCGACGGCCGCGACGTGTGGGTGTCGCTGACCTCCCGGTTGCTCGATTCGGACGATCCGAACGGCGTCTCGGTAGTCACGTCCTTCACCGACATCACCGAACGGCGCGCGATCAGCGCCCGGCTGGCCCACGAAGCGACTCACGACCCGCTGACCCGGCTCGCCAACCGCACCCTGGTGCTGGACCGGCTCGACCGTCGCGACGGCGCCGAGGCGGCCGCCGTGCTGTTCCTCGACCTGGACAAGTTCAAGCTGATCAACGATTCCCTCGGCCATCCGGTCGGCGACCAGGTGCTGCGCATCGCCGGCGAACGCCTGCGCCGGGCCACCGGTCCCGACGACGTCGTCGGCAGGCTGGGCGGCGACGAGTTCGTGGTCGTCACGTCCGCGACGACCGGCCAGGCGCAGGTCGGCGTCTTCGCCGCACACCTGCGTTCCGTGCTGGCGGAGCCGGTTTCGGTGCACGGCAGGCAATTGCACCTCGACGCGAGCATGGGCATCGTCCTCGTCGAACCGGACGACCGCCGCAGTGCGGAGGATTTGCTGCGCGACGCGGATGTCGCGATGTACCAAGCGAAATCCCGCGGCCGGGGCCGGTTCGAGTTCTTCGACGTCGCTCTCCGGGAACGCATGCAGCGCCGGCTGCGGATGGAACAGGACCTCCGCGACGCTGTCCACAGTGGACAGCTGTGGCCCGCCTACCAGCCGGTGGTCGACCTGCGCACCGGCGAAATGGTCGGCGTCGAGGCGTTGCTGCGCTGGACCCATCCGAAACACGGCGCGATCTCGCCCGCGGAATTCATCCCGCTGGCCGAGGAAAGCGAACTGATCAACGTGCTGGGCAAGTACGTCCTGCGCGACACCACGCGCGAACTGGCCGCCCTGCGCAACGGCCGGGGCCTCGACCTGAGTTTGAAGGTCAACCTGTCCGTCCGGCAGCTGGACGACCCGCACCTGGTTCCGGCGGTCCGCGACGCACTCGCCACCACCGGCCTGCCGCCCGGCTCGTTGACCTTGGAGGTCACCGAAAGCGCGCTCATGCGCGATACGTCGGCGGCCGCGGAAGTGTTGTCCGCCTTGCGTTCTCTCGGGGTTTTGCTGGCCATCGACGACTTCGGCACCGGCTATTCGTCACTGGCCCAGCTGCGTCGGCTGACGCTGGACACCCTCAAGATCGACCGCTCGTTCATCACCGGAATCGCCGACTCGCGCGACGCGGCCGCGATCGTCACGAGCATCATCGCGATGGCGCACGCGGTCGATCTGACGGTGGTCGCGGAAGGCGTCGAAACGGCGGAAGAGCTGGCGCTGCTGCGGGAACTGGGCTGCGACCAGGCCCAGGGCTACCACCTCGGCCGGCCGCTGGCCGCCGCGGAGCTGTTTCAGTAAGTCTCGAGCAGCGCTGCCAGCTCGTCGCCGGTGAGGAAGACGTCGAGATCCTCCAACGTTTTTCCGAGATCGACCGGTTCGATCGTGCGTGTCTCGACCGTGCCGTCCGGGTGGCTCTCCTGGTATTCGCGGCCGAGCAGCCGACGGAACCGGCCAGGCTCAAGCCGCATCACCACGATCCGCCCGGTGAACGGAGACTTCTGATGCGTCGACGTGTAGTGGTGGAACACCTGGTAGTCGATCGGACGGCTGCTCACCTGCGGCAGGACCTCGTGCAGGTCTTCCCAGCCGTCGCCGTCCTGTTTCTGCAGCACCCACCAGCCGTCGCGCAGGGTCATCCGGTGCGTCCACCCGGCTTGGTCCACTTCGGCCCCGTCGATCAGCGGCATCGGCACCAGGATCCCGGCGCCGAACCCGACGTCGACGAGAAACTGTTGCCCCTCAACGGTAATCACCAGCGTCATATGGGTGTACGGCCCGCTCTTGCCCGGCTGCACCCGCGCGACCGTGCGCTGCACCTGGTAACCCAACTGCTCCGCGACGGCCGCGAAAAGCCCGGCCTGCTCGTAGCAATACCCGCCGCGGCGCCGTCCGACGAGCTTCTCGCTGACGACGTCCAGCTCGATCCCGCGATGCCGGCCGATCACTACGTCGACGTTCTCGAACGGGATCGTCTCGACGTGCGCCTGCGCCAACCGCCCCAGCGCCGCTACCGACGGTTCCTCCCGGCGCTGCCCCACGCGTGCGAGGTAGGCGTCGACGTCTGCTGCCTCGATGTTCCATTCCCCAGTCATGCGATCAGTCTGCAACCTCTAGCTAGCTTTAGGTCAACAGTCACCCAGGGTCACAACGGTTGTGACTGGCACCACTCTCTGGTGTGATGTACCCCGCGATGCCTACCGGTCAGTAGCACACGTCCGAGTGAGTGCTGGCCTTTCTCGAAGGGAGCCCGATGAAGACCCCTCGACCACTGGCCCGGGCCAGTGCGGTGACGGCACTGGCGACCGCCGCCGCATTGCTGCCCGCGACCGCGTGGGCAGCGGCCCCGACCTGGGCCCCGGCGGACACCGCCGCCGTGCACCCCGGGGTGCAGACGCACACCAACGGGGCGCAATGCACCTCGAACTTCGTGTACAGCAACGGAACGGACGTCTTCCTCGGACAAGCCGCGCACTGCTCCGGCACCGGCGGTTCGACCGAAACGAACGGCTGCTCCGCCGGTTCTCTCCCGATCGGCGCCCCGGTCTCGATCACCGGGGCGAGCAAGCCCGGGACGCTCGTGTACAACTCGTGGCTGACCATGCAGTCCCGCCACGAAGCGGACGCGAACACCTGTCAGTACAACGATCTCGCCCTCGTGAAGATCGACCCGGCGGACGTGTCCAAGGTGAACCCCAGCCTGCCCTTCTGGGGCGGCCCGACCGGCGTGAACACCGCCGGCACGAAGCAACTCGGCACCGTGCTGAGCTACGGCAACTCCGAACTGCGCGGCGGCATCACCCAGCTGTCACCCAAACAGGGAACCAGCCTCGGCGACACCGGCGGCGGCTGGAGCCACACGGTACTGACGGTGACACCCGGCATCCCCGGCGATTCCGGCAGCGGCTTCCTTGACAAGGACGGGAACGCGCTCGGGGTGCTGAGCACGCTGAACCTGCTGCCCCAACCGGGGACGAACGGGGTTGGGGATCTTTCGCGTGAACTGGCGTACGCGAGCGCACACGGCGGGCTTGGGACGGTGGAGCTTGTTCCTGGGACGGCCAAGTTCCGTGGGCCGTTGATTTAGCGGTTGTTCCAGCCTCGAGCTGGTGTGCATGGCGTGCCCGGCACGGTTCAGATTCGTGCCGGGCATGGCCGCGCTTCGAGGCGCGACCTCGCGACCGCGAACGTCCACAGTGGACTTGGCACAGTGCAGCTCGCGCCGGGCACGGTCACGCCGAACTAGCTGCTCGCGAGGGGATCCCTGCGGACCTCCCGCGAAAATCCCTTCACCGGCTTCGGCCCCTCACCAGCCTTGTTCCCTCACCGACCCCGTCCCTTTACTGGCTTCGTTCCCTCACGAGCCTTGTTCCCTCGCCAGCCTCGTCCCCTCACCGGCCGTTGCCAGAGCAGCACATCCACGCCGCACCGCCACCGGAACCCGCCGACCGCCCGCCGCTCCGGGACCCGGGCTCAGTCCCCCACCGCGACCGCATACAGGTACCAAGTCGAGTGCGGCAACCACTGTTCATCCCACCGCCAATCGTCGTCCTTTCCGGTGACCACGTAACCGCGGTCCCACGCGATTCCGCTGCCGTCCTCGTTCAAGCCGGTGATGCCGTTGACAATTCCGCCCGCCGTCGGCAGGAACTGCCACGACCCGAGCCAGCTGTACTGCGGGTTTTCGCGGCCGCTGCCGTCGAGCATGCACACGCCGTACGGGTTGCTGCCGCAGATCCAGTTCAGCTGGTCCGCCGCATACGACCGCAGACGACCCGCGAAATCACCGGAAAACCGTTGTGCGGCAAGCCGAGCGGCGGTCGCCAGCGACGCGATCCGCGCGTTCTCGCCCTGCCACCACTGATCTTTCACTCGCGGCGTGACGTTGTGCGGGAAGAAAAATGAGCTGTACCTCTTACCCTCTCCATCTTGCACAAGATTCCGCGCATACCCAAACGGGTTAGGCACCTCGGCAGTCACCGCGAGCTCGAACTCCAGCGACCGCCGCACCACCTTCAGCACCTCAGAAACCGTTGGCGCATCAGCGATCTCGGCGTACGCGAGCAGGCTGATCACCGGCAGCCCGGCATCAGAGGGATGGAAGTACGGCCGATCGCCGTCGTCCGCGCGCCAGTAGTCCCGGTATGACTTCCAGGAAACCAAGCGCCGCAACAGGTTATGCGCTCGACGATCCGCCGCCTCGCGGTACACTGGCTTCTTGGTCACCTGATACAACTCGACCGCCGCCAGCAACGCGCCGTAGTCGTCCTGGATGTTTTCCTTGCCGTCATTGGTCATCTCGACGTTGTGGTGCTCCAGGTAGTCGAACGCCGCTTCCGCCGTCGCCAGGTACTCCTCGTGGGAGTAATCGCCCGACGCGTCCAGCGTCGTCGCAGCAGCCAGCGCCGCGATCGCGACCCCTCCGCCTTCGCGGTAGTTCACTTGGACGGGCTCGCCGTCGCCGTTCGCCAGGACATGCCGCAGCTTCGGATCTTTCGGTGGCCCAGGCTGGATAACCGAGGTAACGAACGTGCCGTCCACAAGCTTCACCCGGCGCAGGTAGTCGGCGCCGAACAGAGCTTCGTCGGCCAGCCAGGTGCGCAATTGGGTGAAGTTGGTGTCGCCGCGCGCCGTAAGCCGCTGGTACGCCTTGGCCAGCACCCAGGCGGTGAGCGGGATCTGGAGAGTGTTGAAGTAACTGCGGTCCGACAGCTGCGTGAAGTGCTTGCCGAAGTCGCCGGTCGCGTCGTACCAGCCGCCGTGTGCGTCCATGACCTGCGTGGCGTTAGGGCCGATCGGCGCTTCGCGGTCCTTGCGATCGAACCGGTCCGAGCTGCGGGTGCCCTTGAAGTAGTGCACGACATGGGAGAGCGTGTAGCGCTCAAGCACCAGCTGATCGACGCGGAACGGCTGCGACCGCCCGTCCGCGGCGAGCAGGACGTACTCGCCTTCGGTCTTCAGCGCGGAAAAGTCCGCGGTCCAGTAATTCCGGTCGTCCCATCCCGGAACCTGGGCCGCCTGCCGCGGAGTCCCGGTGAAGACGACCTTCCCGGTGACGACGTCGACGACGGCAAACCTCGGAATCGCCTGCGGAGACCCGGCCGCGAGCACCGCTCGTTTGGGCGCGCCGGGCGCGTAGCCGACGTTGTTCGCGTAGACCGCCACCCCGGACCGCGTCTCGGCGGCCGCCGCTTCAGCTCCCGACGGAGTCATCGCCCCCACTCCCACCGCCGCCGACCCGGCAAGAAAGCTGCGACGCCCCACATCTCCCGGCATTCTCGACCTCCAAGTGGTCCAGACCTTTGAGATGTTATTGAGGCTAGGGAGCGATCCGGAGGTTTGACAAGACTGCTTCCGAATGGCGACGCCAACGAGAGCGGACCCCAGGTCGGTGCAGTGAGGCCTGCTCGGGCATCCCCGCAGCCGCTCAGCGAAGCCGCGGCCTACCGCCTCAATCACGACCGTCAAGCCCCGCATGGCCGTGGCCTGGCCACCCAAACGGCAGCAGGGGAACGTCACTCTGGACGGCCGCGCGGAGCCGCAACCGAGACGGCCGAAAAACGAAACAGCCCCCATCCGGGTGGATGAGGGCTTCTTTCGCAGGTAACGGTGTGGCCAGGGCCGGGGTCGAACCGGCGACCTTCCGCTTTTCAGGCGGACGCTCGTACCAACTGAGCTACCTGGCCGGGAACGCCGGCTAGGAGCCGAACGATCTTGCGACCCTGACGGGACTCGAACCCGCGACCTTCGCCGTGACAGGGCGACGCGCTAACCAACTGCGCCACAGGGCCTTACTGGTACTGCGTACTCCCAACGGGATTCGAACCCGCGTTGCCGCCTTGAAAGGGCGGAGTCCTAGGCCACTGAACGATGGGAGCCCGATCGGTTTCGGTGGACCGACCGACCGCGCTCTCAGGTGTTCCCCTGGGAGCGATTACAAGCATAGGGCACGTTCCAAGGGCTTTGTACCGGGGGTTCCTTAAGCGGTCAGCGAGCCTCCGACCTGCGATAACGTCCGCGCCAACACCTTGACCGCACCACGCGGCACCGATCAGCCCGCCCGAAGCCGCTCCGGACGATTGGTGTGCGCCACGCCACTCTACGCCGGAGACGCCCCGGCACGCCGGGAATCCGGACCCGCTCAAGCCGCGCCCCCGGCCACCGAGACACGAGTTCGCGCCAAGACCGGCCCGCGCCTGAGCCGATCTCGCGGAAGACGGACGCACTGGCGGCCGACCGGGTCAGCGCTGCACGGGCGCCTCGCCGTCGTCACCCGGACTCAGCCCGAGCATCTCCAGCAACTGCACGCAGTCCTCCACGTCCAGCGCGCCGGCCGCGACGGCCAGCCGGGCTCGGCGGACCTGGTCGTCGGAGACCCGTTGCCCTTCCGACGACCCGCGCTGCGCCGGCACGCCGCCGGACAGTGACGTGCTTCCCCCGTCGGCACCTTCGTACCGAAGGAGGAACTGACGAACTTCGACCGATCCGCTCATGGCCCCTCCATGCGGTTCGCAACAACTGGCCGCGAGGCTAACCAGCGGCGAGCGGCACCGGCAGCCCCCCGGAGAGTGAACCTGTGAACACTCTCCGAAGCTTCCCTGGTAACGCATTCCAAGATCGCGCAGAACGATTTCTCCCGGCTTCCCCTCGCCGATCCCCGGAACTCGTGCAACAATCGGTGTTGCTGACACACCCCCGGTCAGCGCCTGTGGAGATCCCCTCCGACCCCCGCGTTCCTCCCCCTGGCGCGGGGGTCTCTCCATTTCTGCACACCGGCGCTGACCTGCGGATCCACTCTCCGTACTCCTGATCAACAGACAGTCGCGAAATGCGTTTACCGACTGGGCTGAACAGGTGATCGAATTAGGCTTGCCGAGCACAGAAATGCGTGTGTCGTGGCTCACAGTGGTTTGTTTGCCGAGACCGAACCGTTATCGTGTCGGAGTGCCTCTTCCCTCCCTCGGCCGCCTCAGCAGCCGCACGAATCTCAAAGCCGTCTCGAGCGGGCGGCATCGCAATGCCGCCAAGGCCGCCGGCGACGAAGTCGTCGAGGACAAGGAGCTCACCAGCTACCTCGCCGCGCTCGCCCCGGACTCCGACCCGGAGAGCACCGGAACCGGCAGCCGCTTCGGCGACGCGCAGGTCTACCAGCTGCGCATGAACCTCATCGCGAGCCAGCAGCTCAAGGACATCGCCGTCGCCCGGAACCTGACCCCGCAGGCTCTGGCCCAGGAATGGATCCTGGAGCGCCTCTCGTGGGAGGGCCAGGCCTCCTCCGCGCAGGAGCGCCGCCACTCCGACGCCATGACCGACGAGTTCCACTTCCCGGCGGACACGTTCGACCAGCCCCTCGTCGGACGCTGATCCCGCCCCCCGAACGAAAACCCCCGGCTTCCCCCGACGGCCGGGGGTTTTCCCTTTTCCGGGGTTCCGGGAGGCCGAGGTCCCGCTGGGTGGGACGCTGCCGGATTCGCCTTGCCCGACGTTTTGGGTCCGGCGAGAAGCGGGCGATTCGGCTGATAGTTCGCCTGGTTTCGCCGCGGGTGGGGCACGACTCGCGGCGGCCACGACAAGATCGGCATAACCCGGGGGGCCCGACTCGACGGGCTGCGCGGCCGCGATGCAGTCCGGCAGTGCGACGCGACGTGCCGGGCATCGCGGCGGTACGGCGGCGACACAGCGTGGCTGGGCATCGCGGCGGCGCGCTGGACAAGGCGGGCGTCGGATCACGCCAGAGCGAGAACCGCGAGCGCTGCCAACCGCAAGACCTCGGTGGCCAACTCCCGGCCGCAGCTCGGGCAGCCAGCTCCGGCCTGCAGTTTGAGTAGCCGACTCCGGCCTGCAGTTCGAGTAGCCGACTCCAGCATCCAGATCGAGCAGCCGACTCCGGACACCGACTCGCGCAGCCGACTCGGGTGATCGCCCTCGGCCCTCGACTCAGGCAGCCGACTCAGGTGCCTGCCCTGGCCCTCCACTTACGCAGCCGACTCGGATGACCGACCCGGCCCTCCACCCAGCAGCGGACTCGGATGACCGACCCGCCCCTCCACTCAGCAGCCGACTCGGGTGATCGCACCAGCCCTCCACCCAGCAGCCGACTCAGGTGACCACCCCTGCACTCCACTCACGCAGCCGACTCGGGTGACCGACCCGGCCTTCGACCCAGCAGCCGACTCGGTTGATCCCCCCAGCAGCCGACTCAGGTGACCGCCCTCGACCCAGCAGCCAAACTCGGCAACCACCCCAGACTCCCGGCCATCCCGCCCCACGGTCACCCGATCGAGTCAACTCGGCCGCACCCACTCACAGTCGACTCAACCAACCGATCCGGCGTCGCCCATCCGTGCCCCGCCCGCCGAAGCCAGCCCGCACCGAGCCCGCCGAACCAACCCCAACCACCAACCCCCGCAACCGCACTCCCCGAACCCCGGCAGACCCGCCAACCGCCCGTGCTCGAACAAGCTGCGGCGCACCCCACTCACCACCCCAGCCGCGGCTCAGCCCAAGCCGCCAACCACCGACCGCCGAACCACAGCCCCGCCAACACCCCGGATCAACCGCGATAACCGCGGCCTCAAACATTCCCCACAACGGAACCCGCAATGAAAAAAGGCCCCGACGGGAAATCCCGTCGGGGCCCTTCTTTCAGGCCTGAGAAAACGCGCGGGCCTGACTCAGATCGCACGGACCTTCTGGGCCTGCGGGCCCTTCTGTCCCTGGCCGACTTCGAACTCCACTCGCTGGTTCTCCTCGAGGGTGCGGAAGCCGCGTCCCTCGATCTCCGAGTAGTGCACGAAAACGTCGCCTTCGCCGCCGTCCTGCGCGATGAAGCCGAAGCCCTTCTCCGCGTTGAACCACTTCACAGTGCCTTGCGCCACCGCTGTACTCCTCGTAACAGATCCGCTTCGAATGCCACCGAAGCGGCACCCCGGCCGTCCCGGGCGGTTCCAACGAGACGAGCGAAGAGCTTTTACGGCCCCACGGCTCGCGTCAGAAGTTCCGCGAGTGTGAAGCCACGAACACGCAAAACGACGGCCTGGTCAGCAGCCTACCGGGATCTCACCAAATCTGAACCCCGTTGATCGCAAGGATCGGTTCCATCGTGCGCGCATCACCGGAACGTCGTATCGCCGCCTACGCACCGCTGTCGGACCCCGCGGCTACTCTGATCCAGTACACCCAGCGCAGTTCGGTGATGCACAGTGCGCGGTCGATCGAGCCGCCTCCGTAATGGTTACTCGGCGCAGTGTGATGCTGGTCACCCCTTTTCCGGTGAACGTGAAGGCATCTCGGGACGTCTGGGTGTTCGGGGTACTAAGGGGAGATTGGGGATCGGTGTGACAATCCGACACTTCGCACGCCGCCGGGCCGGCGTCGCGGTGCTGGGCTTGGTCGCCGCGCTCACGCTCGGGGCGTGCAGCGGCGGCGGGTCGAGCGTGAACGCGGGAGGGACCGCGGGCGGCGGGCCTACCGAAGCGCCTGCCACGCCCGCGAAAGCGGCGGCCGTGGCGATCACGCCGGCTTCCGGGGCGGGCGACGTGGCGCCGGGCGAACCGGCGAAGGTGACCGTCGCCAACGGCACCATCGGGGCCGTCACGCTCACCAACGCCGACGGCAAACAGGTGCAGGGGCAACCCTCTCCGGACAAGAAGAGCTGGAGCAGCACCGAAGACCTCGGCTACGGCAAGACCTACACCTGGTCCGGCCAAGCCACCGGCGAGGACGGCAAGCAGGTCCAGATCAACGGCTCGTTCACCACGGTCAAACCGCGTCGGCAGATGCAGGGCAGCCTGAACGTCGGCGACGGGCAGACCTACGGCATCGCGATGCCGATCGCGCTCACGTTCCCGAGCGCGGTCAAGGACAAGGCCTCCGTCGAGCGCGCGCTGTCGGTGGAAACCACGCCGAAGACCGAGGGCGCCTGGGCATGGCTCAACGGCGACACTTCGGTGCACTGGCGGCCGAAGGAGTACTTCAAGCCGAACACGAAGGTCGTCGTCTCGGCCAACATCTACGGCGTTTCGATGGGCGACGGCGTCTACGGCAAGCAGGACGTCTCCGCGAGCTTCACCATCGGCCGCTCGCAGATCGTCAAGGGCAACACCCAGGAACACACCATGCAGGTCATCCGTGACGGTCAGCAGGTCATGGACTTCCCGGTGAGCTACGGCCTCGACTCCGACCCGGGCCGGGTCACGCACAGCGGCACGCACGTGGTGATGTCGAAGCACTCGACGTACTCGATGAGCAACCCGCGCTACAACTACACCGACGTGAACGTGCCGTGGGCGGTCCGGATCTCCAACAACGGCGAGTTCATCCACGGTCTCGCGGGGTCGATCTGGGCGCAGGGCAAGAAGAACATCTCGCACGGCTGCCTCAACCTGTCTCCGGCGAACGCGAAGATCTACTTCGACAGCGTCCTTCCCGGCGACCCGGTGGAGATCTCCGGCAGCACCCAGCAGCTGGGCGCGAAGGACGGCGACTACAACGACTGGACCTACGACTGGGCGGCGTGGACGAAGCTGTCGGCGCTGTCCGCGTAACCAAGAACCGAACAAGCACCACCGGACGGCCGGGAGCTCTCGAACGCTCCCGGCCGTTCGCCTGTCCGGCGGGAAAAAGAAAAAACCCGATGCAACCCCGGCGTCCGCCGACCGCATGACTAGAGCAGACAAGCGCCACCCGGCGCTCGTGGAACCAGGAGGAAACTCGTGCGTGTTCGCTTCGCTCTCGCCATCGGTTCGCTGCTGCTCGCCGGAGGCGCGCTGACCGGCGGCGCGGTCGCTTTCGCCGCGGACGCCCCGCCGTCGGCGCAGCCTGCCCCGACGAAGACGACCCCGGCCGAGCGGCCCACCGCCGCCCCGGCCCCGGCGCCGACGGACCGTCAGACCACCGCCGCCCCTGGCGCGCCGCGGATCGCCACTCCGGGCGTGCCGCCGAAGGCCGCGGGCAAGCGCGTCCCGACCGCGGTGCCCGCTGGCCCGACCGGCGACCTGCACCTCCCCTCGGTCTGGGGCTGATCACCCGGTGCCCTCCCGCTCCAGTCCGGCGTCCGGGCCGAGCTCGCCGTGGGACGGCGAGTTCGCCCGGTACTTCGGCGAGCGCGCGCACAGCCTGCGGTCCACTGCCTACCTGCTGTGCGGGGACTGGCACCGGGCCGAAGATCTCGCGCAGGCGGCGCTGCTCAAGCTGTACCTCGCCTGGCCGCGGCTGGCCCGGCACGACGCGCTCGACGCTTACGCGCGCAAAATCGTGCTGCGCACTTTCCTCGCGGAAAACCGCCGCAGCCGCTGGAAACGGGAGCGGCTCACCGACGCACCACCCGACGTCCCGGCTCCTGCCGCCGAGACCGAGCACGACCAGCTGATCCAGCAGGCACTCGCCGCGTTGGCCCCGCGCCAGCGCGCGGTGCTGGTGCTGCGGTACTTCGAGGACCTGTCCGTCGAGGAGACCGCCGCGGCGCTCGGCTGCCGGACCGGCACGGTGAAAAGCCAGGCCGCGCGCGGTCTGGCTACCCTGCGGACCCGGCTGGGCCCGCATTTCGAGGCACTGCCCGTCCATGGAGGGAGGTGAACGAGATGGTCTCCGATGACTCCGAAAACACCGAGGCTGTGCGCGCCTTGTTCGCGCAGACGCCGGACGGCCCGCCGATGCAGGTCGACGCAGCCGACGTGATCGTGCGCGGCGCCTCGATCCGCCGTAAGCGCAAGCGCTGGGCGGTCGCGGGCAGTTCCGCCGCGACGGTCGCGGTGATCGTGGTGGCCGGTCTCGCGGTGGGCAGCCGCGGGACCGAGCAACCGCCGGTCATGCCTGCCGGACCGGGACTCGCCACCGTCTCGCCCGCCCCGTCCAGTCCGGACGGTCCCGTGCAGACTCCTTCGGATCCGGCACCCGGTCCGGAGGTGGGCCCGGGCTCGCCGGGCAGGCAACCGCCGACAGAGCCGACCGGCAAGCGGACGGGAACCTCGCGGCCGGCGCCACCGCCGCGGGCGCATCCGACCACGAGCGAACAGGCCCCCGCGTCTCTGCGTTCACCTGCGGGAATCGCGTCGTTACCCAGCCCGACCTCCGGCTGAAACGCTTTCGTGGCAAGAGTGGCGGACGTCACCAGATCAAGTGGCTTTTCGACGAAATATCCCGGGCTTTCGGGGCGATGTTCTCAGTGGCGGCCGGAGCGGCCGTCGAACCAGTCGCTCAGCCGGCACAGGATTGGCCGGCCCGAGAACCTGAGGAGGAAGCACCATGGTGCTCGTTGCACTGATGATCGAAACCGTTGTTGCCGTCGTGGTCGCCGGTGGCCTGGCAGCTTGGGCCCGCAAGCGCTTCGCTCCGCAGGCGATCGAGGCGACGCAGAACAGCTGACTTCACCACGAAAACCGCCCTCCGTCCTTAATGGACGGAGGGCGGTTTTCGTGTCAGTTCAGCAGGTGCTCACTTGCTGGCTCCGGCCAGCTTCCCGCCGGTGTCCGCGGTGTCGATCTGCTCGATCGGGACCTGGGCCGTCTCGGGGATCTTGATGATCGGGACCAGCGCGATGAGCGCGGCGATGATCAAGTAGTACGCCGGCCAGTCCGCGTTGCCGGTGCCGTCGATCAACGCCGTGACGACCACGCCGCAGGTGCCGCCGAACAGCGACGTCGAGATGTTGTACCCGATGGCGAACGAGCCGTAGCGCACGCGCGTCGGGAACATCGCCGGGAACGTCGAGCCGATGACCGCCAGCATCAGCGCCAGCAGGATCGCCACGACCAGGAAGCCGACGATCAGCCACAGCAGGCTGCCGCTCTGCATCAGCTTGATGCTGGGCCAGCTCAGCACGATGAACCCGATGGCCGCGGTGAGCAGCAGGGGTTTCCGGCCGATCCGGTCGGACAGCGCACCGAGCGGAATCAGCAGCGCGAACTGCACGATTTCCACCCCGATGATGATCAAGCTGGACTCGGTGTCGCCGATGTGCAGGGTGTTGGTGAAGTACGTCGGCATCGTCGTGAGCAGCATGTAGTCGGCGATGTTCAGCAGCAGCACGATGCCGATCAGGTTGAGGATCATCCGCCAGTTGCGCTGGATGGTCTCCTTGAGCGGAGCCTTCTCCGCCTTTTCGCCCGCCGCCTCGAGCCTGCGGAACTCCGGCGTGTCCTCGAGCTTCGACCGCAGGTAGAGCCCGATCGCACCGATCGGAAGAGCGATGAAGAACGGGATCCGCCAGCCCCACGAGTCGAACTGTTCGGTAGACAGCGACAGGTAAGTGACCAGCACGACCGAGTTGCCGAGCACGTAGCCGGCCAGCGTGCCCATCTCCAGGAACGAACCGAAGAAACCACGCCGTTTCGTCGGCGCGTACTCCGCGATGAACGTCGCCGCGCCGCCGTACTCGCCACCGGTCGAGAAGCCCTGGATGAGCCGCAGCAACAAGATCGCGATCGGAGCCGCGATGCCCATGCTGTACCCGCCTGAATACGTCGGCAGGACGCCGACCAGGAAGGTGCAGCCGGACATCAGCAGAATGGTGAGCGCGAGAACCTTCTGCCTGCCGAGCTTGTCCCCCAATGGGCCGAAGAACGCTCCGCCGAACGGCCGTACGATGAAGCCGACGGCCAGCAGGGCAAGCGATTTCAGCACCGCGTTGCCCTCGCCAGGGAAGAACAGTGTTCCGATACTCGTCGCGATCGCGCCCGAGGTGAATACGCCGTAGTCGTACCACTCGGTCGCATTACCCATCGCGGACGCGATCACCGCGCGTTTGACTGTTCTCTGATCGACCTCGGGTTTCCCCGTCTTTGGCTCACTCATCCCGGCGGTGACCTCCTCCTGCACACGTCCCGGTCCATCCGTTGGAGCACATTTCCCCAGTCTTGACCCGTTGAACCAAGCTGGCAGGGTGAGTCGCGAAATTTCTACCGTGCGGAATTTTCCGACTACCCTGCGCTCAGGAAATGCGGCCGCGCCGGTCAGGGCGGGTGCCGACGGGTCCTTCCGCCGGGTTAACGTCGTCCCATGAGTCCTGTTTCCGGCCCGTGGCCGCCAGTGCCGGTGGAGCCGCCGGAGATCCACCCGAAAGCCCCCACGCCCGGCGCCGAACTAGGCGCCCACTTCGCCGAATGCTTCGGCTGCGGCGACGACGTGGACGACGGCCTGCACCTGAGGTCAGCCATCGGCGAGGGCTACACAGTGCACTCGAAGTTCACCGTGACCGCCGCACACCAGGGCGCCCCCGGCCTCGCCCACGGCGGCTTGCTGGCGTGCGCCTTCGACGAGGCACTCGGCTCGACGGTAGGAAACCTGCTGCACCGCCCCGCAGTGACCGGCAAGCTGGAAACAGACTTCCGCCGCCCAGTCCCGGTCGGCTCCACGCTGTACATCGAGGCCAGACTGGACGGCGTCGCCGGCCGCAAGATCTACGTAAGCGCAGACGGCCACCTAGACGCCACAGACGGCCCAGTAGCAGTAAACGCCCGCGCAGTCTTCATCTCAGTGGGCTTCGAACACTTCAGCACCCACGGCGACCCCCAAGCACTGGAGAAACTCGCCGAACAACACCGCCGCAACAAACGCGAGTGGGACATCAACCCCTGACCAGGCCGCTCAGGCACCCTCGACGCCCGTGAGGGCCACCCTCACAACCCCAGATTCCCCCAGGGTTCCCCTCACAGCCCTAAACCCGGCCGGCACCCACGCCCCCAACAATCGAGGCACCCAGCCCCTCCCCCGCACCCCGATACGAAGCCTCCCTGCGGTCTGGGGGTGCTTGTCAAGGCATCTTTCCCGCCTTGACAAGCACCCCCAGACCGTCAGCACACTTGGCTTCGGGGTGCCCCACGCAACCGACCGGGCGCAACGTCGCCGCCAGGCGACGAGCGCCCCCTCAGGTCAACGTCCGAGGCCGAATCGCATTAGCCCGATCCACCAACGCGATCCGATCCGCCGTGTCATCAGTCAACCGAGCCAACGACCGATAACACCGCTCCAACCCAAACCGGACGTCCCGCTCCTCCAGCTCACACCCCAGCACCTTCGCCGCACTAACCGGCTGAGCCTGCCCAGGCACCTTCAGCCAGTCATAAGCCGCTTCAAGAACCTCCGCACTGAGCCGCGTATGCCGCTCAGCGTCAAGGTTGAGCCGCTGCAACCGCCCGGACGCGTCAACCAGATCGCCCTCAGTAACAGTCGGGTGCTCCCCAGTCCCCGCCCCCTGCGCCCGAGTCTTGATCTTGATCGCCGCAACCTGCGCGTCCACGTAATGCGTAGAAGTAGCCGGAACCCCTTCCAGCACCTCCACCGCACTCTCCCGCGCACCCTGCGCCAGATACACCCGCGCCAGCCCGAACGCAGCACTCACATACGTCCGGTCAGTCCGCCAAACCAGCTCATAGAACCGCGCGGCGCCGAAGTAATCCCCAACGCCCTCAGCACTAACCGCCAACGCCAGCTTCGGCGCGATCTCCCCCGGCAGATCGTCGTAAACCGCATCGAACGCCACGTGCGCGACCCGCGGCCGCCCACCGGCCAGCTCGATCAGCCCGCGATACCAGTCAATCCGCCAGTCATGCGGAAACCCATGCCGGATCGCCAAATACTGCGCAGCCTGCAGCTGCCGCTGCGCCTCCACGAACTCGCCCAGCTCAATCCGGGCCCGGACAATCCGCAGCCGCACCTCGATCGACTCACGCGGCGCAGTCGCCAGAGCCTCAATCGCCTCGTGCGGATCAAGCGCAGTAGTCGTAGCAAGCACACCGGCAGCCGGGTCATCCGTGTCCACCTGCGGAATCGGCAGCCCCGCCACGACCTCGGCAGCATCCGGCAACGGCACCCGCTCACCCTGCTCAGGCACCACCAGATGAACGCCGAAGGTCCGGCTCTCCGGCCCGAACACCGTCGACGCGGCCGGCCGCGGCTGACCAGTGCCCAGCGCCATGATCTCGCGCAACACGCCGGTCAGCTGGTCCGCCATGTCGTCAGCGGCGATGAACCGCCGATCCGGATCAGCATGCGTAGCGCGCTTCAGGAACCGGTAGTACGACCCGAAAAGCGCGAACAACGGCACCGCGTCCGGCCCCGGCAGCGTGTTCTTGTACTCACGCGTGTAACCGGCGAACTCGAAGCTCAGCACGGCCAGTGTCCGGCCGACCGTGTACAGATCCGACGACACCGAGGCACCGTGCGACGCCAGCTCGGGCGCGCTGTAGCCGGTGGTGAAGAACAGCGGGCTCTCGTAGTCGTCGAGCCGCCGCACCGCGCCAAGGTCGATCAGCTTGAGCTGCTCGCGGGTCTGGATGACGTTGTCCGGCTTGAGGTCGCAGTACAGCAGGCCCTGGCCGTGCAGGTAGCCGAGCGCGGGCAGGATCTCCAGGCCGTACGCGATGACCTGGCCGATCGGCAGCGGCTCCGGCCGGTTGCTTTCCCGATGGTGCTGCAGCGCGAGCTGGCGCAGCGACTGGCCGCCGACGTACTCCATGACGATGTAGCCGACGGTGTTGCCGGTCTGAGCGTCCGGATGCTGCACGAAGTTGTGGATCTTGACGATGTTCGGGTGCTCGACCTCGGCGAGGAACCGCTGCTCGTTCGCCGCGGCGGCCATCGCGGTGGAGTCGCCGGTGTCGATGAGGCCCTTCAGCACGACCCAGCGGTCGGACACGTTGTGGTCCTTGGCCAGGTAAATCCAGCCGAGACCGCCGTAGGCGAGCGCGCCGAGCACCTCGTACTGGCCGCCGACGACCTCGTTCGCCTTCAGCTTCGCGACGAACGAGAACGGCGTGCCGCACTTCTCGCAGGTGCCCTCGGGCTCGCCCGGCTGACCGTCCTTGCCGCGGCCGACCTTCGCGGAGCAGTTGCCGCAGAACCGCTTGTCCTCGGCCACCACCGGGTTCGCCAGCACCGCGGTCGACGGATCGCGGTACGGCACCGGCGGCACGTCGATGAGACCCGCGCCGAGCCGTCCGCGCCGGGAGCGGCGGGTGCCGCGCGAGCCGGTGCGCCGGGAGGTGCCGGGAAACGAGCCGGTTCCGGTGCCGGTGCCTTGCGAGCCCTGCGAACCGTGGGTGCCGGTGCCGTGCCCTTCGCTGCCGCCGGACGGCAGAACGCTGTCCGTGCCGTGGTCGGGCAGCGGGCCGCCGTCGGCGGGGGCCACGCGCGGCGCCGGCGGCATGATGCTCTGGGTGTGCGGCGTCGGGCTGGCCAGCACGCTGGTCGGCATCGGCGCGGCCGGGTCGACCGGGGCGACCGGCTGGTTCGACTGCGGCAGGACCACCGGCGCGAGGTCGCCCGGCGGACGCGTGGGGGCTTCCCCGCCCTCGACCGGACGCTGGCCCTGAGCCGCGGCGCCCATCGGGATCGGGCCGGAGTTCGGGCCGGTGGCGCGGTTCTGCGGACGCGCGCCCTGGGGCTGCGGCGCCTGCTGCGGACGGTTCGGCGGGACCGGTCGCTGTCCGGTGCGCGATTGCGGCGGATACGGCTGGCCCTGGGACGGCGGCGCGGGCTGCCCCGACGCGGCGGCCGGGTACGGCTGGCCTTGCGTCGGCGGGCGGCCTTGCGGCGGCATCGGCTGGCCGCCACGCGGAGCCGGACGGCCCTGCGCCCACGGCGGCTGTCCTGCCTGGCCCGGCTGCGCGGGCTGACCCGCCGGAGCCGACTGCCCTGGCTGGCCGGGCTGCGCGGGCTGCCCTGCCTGACCCGGCTGAACGGGCTGGCCTGCCTGACCCGGTTGACCGGGCTGTCCTGGCTGCTGGGCCTGACCCTGCTGAGCGCCCGGACCGGACGGCCCCCGCTGCGCCTGCTGACCGGGCTGACCGGGCTGACCGCCCTGAGCACCCTGCGGACGCTGCACCGGGGCGTTGATCAACGTCTCGGCGTCGGGATCCGGCTGCGGGTTGAGCCGCCCGGACACCGACGGTTCCGGGGTGTCCCAGCGCACCGGCGGCGGCGGGGTCCACGAAGCGTCGGCCGCCTCGCCCCGCCCGGACGGCTGTTCCGCGGCTTTCGCCTGGTCGCCGTCCCCCTCCGGTGCTGCGTGCCGAGGACGGCGCGCCTCCTCCGACACAACTACCTCCCGAGCTCCCCGCGGCAAAGCTGCCGCTCAAAAAGTACAACTTGCGCGGCGCCCGCGCCGCGAGACCGGCCGGTCACCCGTATTGCGGGGACGGCGGATTCGCCGGTCCCAGCCGCGCCCCGACCCAGTTCTGGTAACTGCTCGCCCAGGTGCCGTCGCCGCGGATCTTGTCCAGCACCGCGTTCACGAAGCGGACCAGGTCCTCCTCGTCCTTCGGGACCCCGACGCCGTAATTCTCCTGCGTCATCGGGTCGCCCGCGACCTTCACCGTCGGATCCTGCGCGGCCATGCCGGCCAGGATCGTGTCGTCCGTGGAGACCGCGTCGACCTGGCCCTGCTGCAGCATCACCAGGCAATCCGACCAGTTCGGCACCGAGACCGCGACCGGTTTGGCCGGGTCGGTGGCGATCTTCGCGAGCGAGGTCGACTTCGCCGCCGCGCACACGCGTTTCCCGGCGAGGTCGGTCAGCGACTGCGCGTTCGACGACTTCGGCACCAGGATCTTCTGCCCGGCCACGTAGTACACCGACGAGAACTGCACCTGCTTCCGGCGGGCGCAGGTGATGCTGTAGGTCCGGACCACCACGTCGACCTGGTGCTCCTTGAGCACCGTCTCGCGCTGCGACGACGTGATCGCCCGGTACTGCACGTGCCCGTCGGAGCCGAAAATCGCTTTGGCGATCTCGTTGACCAGGTCGATGTCGAAGCCTTCGAGCTTGCCGGTCTTCGGATTCCGGAAGCCGAAGAGGTACGTCGTCTGGTCGACGCCCGCGATGAGCTTCCCGCGCTCTTTGATCTTCTGCAGGCTGGGTCCGGAGGTGTCCAGACCATTCGGCGCGAGGCTGGCCAGCGGGTTGCAGCTGGTGTCGGAGTCGCCGCCGGCCGCGGCGTCGGGGCCGCCGACGCCCGCCGGGGTCGGCCAGGCCGCGTCGGTGACCGGCGCGGCCTCTATCGGCTGGTCCGCCGTCCCGCAGGCGGCGGCGAGAACCGCGACCACCGCGAGCACGGCAGTCCGGACGAAGTGCCGCGACCGGATCACCTGTACTCCCTCAATCTCTCTCGCACGCCGACTGTCGCGCCGCCCGCCGCGAGCACCGAAAGCACGCCGACGCCCGCCGCGAGCGCGGTGAGCGCGTTGTCGCCGGATCTGGTGCTGTCGAGGAATTCCTGACGGCAGACGTCGATCGCGGCCTGAAGGTTCGTGTCGAGCCGGGCGAACGCGGCGGCGGCGCTGTTCGGGCTCACGCTCGTCGCGAAGTCCACCGCTTCCTGGTACTGCCCGCCGTCGTCGAGGCGGCGCACCTGAAGGTGGGCCAGCGACCATTCGCGCGCGGCCTGTTCCGCCGCTTCGATCTTCTTCTCCCCCGCGGTGCCGGACGCGAGGTCGCGCGCCTGGCCGAGCAGGCCGCCCTTGCCGTCGGCGCCGACGAGCTTCTCGGCCAGCTTGATGAACTGCTGCTCGTACGCGCCGCCGTCGCCGCGCGCGACCAGCGTGAGGGTTTCGTCGGCGCGTGCCTGCAGGGCGTAGATCCGGGCCCGCACCAGGATGTCGACCTGCGAGGTGCCGTCGGTGCGCCCGGTCGCGACGAGGCTGCCCTGCACGACGAGCGCGACCGCGCCCCACAGCAGTGACAGCACGATGCAGCCGGTGGCCACGAGCAGGCCGATGTTCAGCACGCGATTCGTCCGGCGCGTCAAGTAGATCTGCGCGACCACGAGCGCCGCGAGGAGCACGAGGACCAGCGCGACCGCCGCCCACGGCACGTCGCTGCTGCTGTCCTGCTCGTCGGAAAGCTTCTTGGTGTGCGCGTTGTAGAGCGCGTCCGCGGCGGGAAGGATCGTCGAACGCATCAGCTGCGAAGCCTCGCGCAGATACGAAGCGCCGGACGGGAAACCCTGCCGGTTGTTCGCACGCGCGGTTTCGACGATCCCGGTGTAGACCGGGACCTTCTGGTTCAGGATGTCCACCTGGTGGGCGGCGTCGCCGACGTCGGCGGTGTCCGACGCCGCGCGGGCGAGCGCGGATCCCGCTTCGGCGATGTCCTGCTCGTACCGCTTCCGCAGCGCGGGCGGTTCAGTGCCGACGGAAAGGAAGGCGCTGGCCGCGGTCGCGTCCGCGTCCGACAGCGAGCGGAACACCTGCTGCGCGGCCGCCGCGAGCGGTTCGCGGTGGTCGATCAGGCCGTTGATCGTGTTGTCCTTGTCTTTCACCGACAACACGCCGACAAGCCCGGCCACCAGCGACAGCACCACCAGCGCGACCGCGATCAGCGACAGCTTGCCGGGCGTGGTGGTGCTCGATCTGACGACCGCTCGCACCGCCTGGCCGGGCAGGTCCAGCAGCCCGGCGATTCCGCTGCGGCCCCGAAATTCCTCCGGAGGGGGCTCGGCAGTCGTTTCCGGCCGCGTCGCAGTGCTGCTCATCCCCGATCCTCCCCGTGTGCCACTCGCAGAAGGTAGCCGGTCGGGCAAGGCGCAGCGAACGACACCCGGAAGGTGTCACCTGCACGTGATCTCAGCCAGCGCAGCGACCGTGGCTTCGGCCTTTCTCGCCGGTTCCGCTTGTAGCAGCACTGCGCAGCAACCCCTGGGTTGCTGCTTCGGCCATTGCCGCGCGTACGTCGACGCACCACGGGCCGTCTGCGCGCAGTTCTACGTACGCGCCTTCGCCGTTCTTCAGCTCCAGCTCGCGTTCTCCGTCTACCGCGATAACACCGCCACCTGCGGCAAGGTCGACGCGTACGCCGGGACGCAGCACTCCCCAGCCGCGTACGCCCACTGGACGCACCACGCCGGGCGCGATCGCTGCGTGCACCACGTACGCGGAACTCTCAACCGGACCAAGCTGAAGCGC
The DNA here is from genome assembly GCF_055633655.1 of Amycolatopsis sp. NPDC114503. Classification (NCBI taxonomy): domain Bacteria; kingdom Bacillati; phylum Actinomycetota; class Actinomycetes; order Pseudonocardiales; family Pseudonocardiaceae; genus Amycolatopsis; species Amycolatopsis sp. NPDC114503. The sequence goes on from NZ_JBVKDT010000001.1 coordinate 87,210, forward strand.
TACGCCATCCGCGCTAGAACGAGAACTCGGACACAGCTGTCCGGCGATGCTCGACAAGCCAATGCCGTCCGGCTCGGCGAAGGTGCAGTACAGCTCGGTGAGCGCGGTCGGATCCCAGAGCGCCTTCGCGCCGACGTGTTTGTTCATCGAGACCGCGACGTCCACCAACGCGATCTCGCGGCGGTTCTTCGTCACGACCTCGAGCATGCTGACCCGCTGGGTCACGAGGTCCGCGTCGACCTGGCCGCTCGCGACCATCCCGGCGGCGAGCCCGGCCACCGTGGCCTCGCCGGCCTGCGGGAACGCGTTGTTGGTACCGGTCGGCAGCGCGAGCAAGGGCACGTCGCCGCAGGCCTTCGCGGCCACCCGCGCGGTGCCGTCGCCGCCGAGGCACACGATCACGCCGGCTCCGGCGTCGACCATCCTGCGCACCGCGTTGATGGTGTCCTGCGCGGAGCCGGTGAGCGTGTCCTCGTCGCAGAACTCGACCGCGGGCAGCGGATCGCGGCCGAGGTCGCGCAGGACGGCGGCGGAGATGCCGCCGAGGTCCGTGGAGAGCAGCACTCGTTCGACGCCGGTCACCGCGAACGCCGACAGCAGCCGGCGCACCAGATTGGCCTTCTCCTCGACCGGGACGGCCGACGCCTGCGTGACGAGCCTTCGGATGTCCTGTCCGGAAGCAGGGTTCGCCACTATCCCCGCAACGACTGCCCCCATCGGGCACCCCCCAAGTCTGCTGCCGCCAGGGGACCAGCACACGCGTCCGGCCGCGCGGAGGAAAGGGTTGCACGGACGTTGCATCGGCCGTGCCTCCACGCCGGCCAGAGCCTACCCTGGGTTCCCGCGTGGCTACCCATCGTTCAAACGAGAGAAGCAAGCCCTTCGTAGGTGTACCCGGCTTCCTCGACGGCTGCGCGGACGGCCGTTTCGTCGAGAACCTCGGCGCTGCGGACCGTCACGTGTCCGGTTTCGACGTCGACGGTCACGTTCTCGACCCCGGGCACCTCGGTGAGCTCTTCGGTGACCGACTGCGCGCAGTGGCCGCAGGACATCCCGGCGACGAGATAAGTGTTTTCGCTCATGTCCGGGAGCCTACGAGCCCGCGGACTGGCCACGATCGGGTGATCCACCATGGTCGTCCCAGCACAGAAAGCCTTGGCGGGCAACACAATCCGCATCGTGGGACCGGGGCCGGAGCCGATTCGGGGGCGGAGACGAAAGAAGCCACCACCCCCGGAACCGGGAGTGGTGGCGACTTAGCGATTAGACGCAGGTCAGATCAGGTTGACCGACGTGGCCTGCGGGCCCTTCTGGCCCTGGCCGATCTCGAACGACACGCGAGCGTTCTCCTCGAGGGTACGGAAACCGTTGCCCTGGATCTCGCTGTAGTGCACGAAGACGTCGCCGCCGCCGTTGTCGGGAGTGATGAAGCCGAACCCCTTCTCGGAGTTGAACCACTTCACGGTGCCCTCAGTCATCTAAACAATCTCCATACATAACACCAAAACAGGAAGCCGACCGACGTCCTGGGCCCAGACACGGGCGAGATGTGTTCCCCGAAGGGGGAGGATCACGCCCGCTGAGTTCTGCGAGCGTGCTTTACCACGAACACAAAAATCGAGACCAACCAAAGTAAAGCACAGCGGAGCGGGACCGGACAAGCCGACTCACCCCAGTTCGCGCGACCGGGTCACTCCCCGCTGGCTTGGCGGAGCGGTCCGCCGAACGGCGAGCGCCAGTCGGCGCCCTCGTCGGACGCGACCACGGCTACGTCGTGCGCCTCCGCGCTGGCGCTGAACAGCACCGGAACCACTCCAGAGCGAGTCTGGGCGGGCACCTCGACAGCCTCGCCGTGCTCCGGCTCCTCGTGCACCACGGACACCAGCGCACCGGCCCGCGCGGACCGGGCCCGGCCGCGAGCCGTCGCCGCGGCGGTACGGGATTTCCCGTCCATTTCGTCGGCCATGACGAACTCCCCTCGTTCCTTCCCCGCGCCAAGCGGGGGATGACCGCGATGGTGCCATCCGGCACCGACAAAATCCGGCCGAAACCGGTTGTCCCCACCCCTGAAACGCGCCGAATGGCCGCGAACCGAGCCGGGGAGCATGTCCACCCGGGAATTTCCCCAACCGAACGCCGGCCGAACTCAGCCGAGCGAACCGGGTCCGGATGCCGAACCCCGGGAACACCAGTCACGTTACCCGAGCCAACCCCCGTCAGCTACCGAACATTCCCGGCGTTTCCCTGTGTTCTCAGGAAGATTTCAGGTCCCCGACGGGCGCGGGGCTCCGAGAAGCGTGCTGAGCCGCACGTCCGGGGTCACTACGTCCGGGTCTGTCCGGACGTCGATCACGCAGGGCCGCTGCCGGACGAGCGCGCTCGCGATGATCGGCTCGAGCCGCTCGCGATCGTCCACCGTGTACCCCGCCGCGCCGAGCCCGCGCGCCCACGACGCGAAGTCTGTCAGCGGGATGGTTACTCCGGACAGCCGTCCGTGCGTACGCGCTTGATGCATCGCGAGCGGACCGTGCAGGCCGTTCTGGAACACGACCACCATCACCGGCGCGCGGTAACGCACAGCGGTCTCGATCTCTTGCCCTGTCATGAGCGTGCCCGCGTCGCCGACCATCGCGACCACAGCGCGCCGCGGCTCGGCGAGCTTCGCCGCTACCGCCGCAGGCACCGCGTACCCCATCGCAGCGTTGCTCGGACCGAGCTGGCTGCGCGGAGCGGTGAAGCACCAGTAGCGGTGCATGAACTGCGCGAAGTTGCCAGCGTCACTTGTGACGATGGTGTCCTCCGGTGCGAGCTTTCGCAGCGCGCGCACGACGTCGACCGGATGTACGCGCGTGTTGTTGCTTGTGTTCGGCGGCGTCATGAAGGTGTGCACGGCGGCGTTCGCGGCCGACGCTCTGCGCGTACGCGGCGAAGCGATCGCGCGCAGCTCCTTCAGGAACGGCTCGACCTCAGTGTCCACACGGAACGTCAGGCCGCGGCGTCGCTGTTCGTCGATGCCAGTGCCGACAAGGACAAGCGTCTGCTGCGGAGTCGGATAGCGGAAGCCCTGCGTCGTGACTTCGTCGAGCTGTGTGCCGAGTGCGAGCACGAGGTCGGCTCTTTCGAGCGCGTCGAGCTGGCGTGCGGGGATGCCGAGGCCAAGGTGTCCGGCGTAGCGCGCGTGGTTCTCCGGGAAGGCGTCCTGGCGGCGGAAAGCGTTGTACACCGGGAGCGCCAGCTCCTCCGCCACCGCGATCAGCTCGTCCCGCGCCGACCGCGCGCGCCCGCCGACGATGACCACCGGGTAGCGCGCTTCGTCCACCAGGCCCGCCACAGCTTCAGCCGAACGGCCCAGCGTTCCGGTGGCCGGCGGGCGAACCTTCGCCGCCGGTTTGGCCGAGTCGTACGGCACTCCCCACGCGTCGCTCGGCACGCCGATGACGACCGGACCCGGCCGTCCTTCGCGGCAGCGGGCGAGACCTTCGGCGAGGAGGTGCGGCACGTCGTCCGGGTCGTCCGCGCGGACGACCCATTTGGCGACCGTTTCGAACATCCCGGTCGAATCGGAGGCCGGAACCTCGCCGGTGAGCACCGGGTCGAGCGCGGGGGTTTCGAGCAGCACCACCATCGGCGTCTCGTCCTGGTACGCCGTCTGCACGCCCATGACCAGCGCGGCAGCGCTCGGGCCGCGGCTCGCGAGCAGTACGGCGGGGCGTTCGGTGAGCTTGCCCTCGGCCTCGGCCATGAAGGCGGCGCCCGAATCGTGGCGGGCCGAAACGAGGGTGACGTCGCGCTCGCGGCGGAGCGCGTCGAGCAATTCCAGGAACGACTCGCCGACGACCGCGTACACCCGGCGGACCCGGGCCTCGTTCAAGACGCGTACGGCCGTTTGCGCGACGGTGGTTCCCACTTGGTATCTAATGAGGAGAGCTTAGGGCGGCACCGTGAACCGGCGTCAAGTGATCTTGAACAACTCGTCGCGGGATTGTGCCAATTGCCGGATTGGGCTGCCCACCAGTTGGGAGGACGCCGTCGTGACATCCGCCGAACATGAGACTGTTTTCACTTATGGGGCTCCGGCGCTCAAATACGGAACCGGCTCAAGCGACGAGATCGGATACGATCTGACCCAGTTCGGCGCGCGTCGGGTGCTCGTCGTCACCGACCCGGTCGTCGCGGCGACCGGCTGGCCGGAGCGGATCGCCGAGGGCATCCGCGGCTACGGGATCGCGGCCGAGACCTTCGACGGAGTGCACGTCGAACCCACCGACGTCAGCCTGCAGAAGGCCGTGGACTTCGCGCGCGGCACCGGTCCGTACGACGCGTTCGTGGCGGTCGGCGGCGGCTCCAGCATCGACACCGCGAAGGCCGCCAACCTGCTGACCAGCAACGACGGCGAGCTGATGGACTACGTCAACGCGCCGGTCGGCGGCGGCCGCGCGCCGGCGAACCCGCTGAAGCCGCTGGTCGCGGTGCCGACGACGACCGGTACCGGCTCCGAAAGCACCACGGTGTGCGTGCTGGACGTGCTGTCGCTGCGGGTGAAGAGCGGGATCAGCCACCTGCGGCTGCGCCCGACGCTGGCGGTCGTGGACCCGCGGCTCACGGTCAGCCAGCCGGCCGGGGTCACCGCGGCGAGCGGGATGGACATCCTGTGCCACGCCGCGGAGAGCTACACCGCCAAGCCCTACACCGAGTTCGGCCGGAAACGGCCGGAGGAGCGGGTGCCGTACTGCGGGGCGAATCCGCTGGCGGACATGTTCGCGGAGAAGTCGCTGCAACTGCTGTCGTGGGCACTGCCCGCCGCGGTGCGCGACGGCGACGATCTGGCCGCGCGCGAGGCGATGGCGCTGGCCGCGACGTTCGCCGGGCTCGGCTTCGGCAACGCCGGCGTGCACATCCCGCACGCCAACGCGTACCCGATCGCCGGACAGGTCCGGGATTTCCACCCCGACGGCTATCCCGGCGACGAAGCGATGGTGCCGCACGGCATGGCCGTCTCGCTCACCGCGCCCGCCGCGTTCCGGTTCACCTTCGCCGCGAACCCGGAACGCCACCAGCGCGTCGCCCGGCTGCTGGCCCCGGACTTCGAGTGGTCCGGCGACTTCGCAGATCACCTGCCGGCCGTGCTGACCACGCTGATGCGCGACATCGGCCTGCCCGCCGGGATCGGCGCGGTCGGCTATACGGAGTCCGATGTGGACTCTCTCGTGGAGGGAACGCTGAAACAGCAACGGTTGCTGGCCACCGCGCCGCGCACACCGTCCGAAAAGGACCTGGCGGGGATTCTGCGCGACTCGGTGCAGCTGTGGTGAGCTACCCGCATTGGCAGACGGTTCCGTTGCGCTGGAAGGACAACGACGTCTACGGCCACGTGAACAACGTCGTGCACTACTCGCTGATGGACACCGTCATCAACACCTGGCTGATCGAACGCGGCGGTCTGGACATCGAGTCCGGGCCGGTGATCGGGCTGTGCGTGGAATCGCGTTGCGCTTACCACGCTTCGGTTTCGTTCCCGGACACGCTGCGGATCGGACTGCGGGTCGCGCACCTCGGGCGGTCGAGCGTGCGGTACGAGATCGGGATGTACTCGGCGTCGGAAACCCTGGTGGCGGAGGGGCATTTCGTGCACGTGTTCGTGGATCGCGAGTCCCGGCGGCCGGTGGAGGTGGCAGGGAAGCTGCGGGAATCGTTGACTGCCTTGATCACCCAGGGCTGACCGCGCGGAGCGCCCGGCCGCCGAGTTCGCGCAGATGCTCCGCCAGCTCCGGCGGTTCGTGCACCTCGAACTCGCGACCGAGGCTGGTCAGCCGGAACGCCAGCCACTCCAGGGTGTCGGCCGGGCTGACGACGCGGCAGGTGCGGTCGTCCACCGCGGTCACTTCGCTTGCCGCGCCCCAAATCCGCGCCACCTCGTCCGCCGGCGCGTGCACGGTGACCACCGCGCGATGCGTCGGGCGGGAGGTGTGCAGCTTCTTGGTCACGTACGCCGCCGGGTCCTTTGTGGGCAGGTGGCGCTGGTCGAACCGTGCCCCGGTGGCCTGCAGCCGTTCGATGCGGTCAACCCGGAAGACCCGCCAGTCGTCCCGGTCGCTGTCGAACGCGAGCAGGTACCAGCGACGACCGGACGACACCAGATGATGCGGCTCGACCAGCCGTTTCGTCTCCTTGCCGTCGTTGGCGAGATAGCCGAACCGCAGCCGCTCGCGGTTGGCGATCGCCGTCGCCAGAACCGTAAGCGACTCCGGATCCACCCGCGGCCCGTCGTTCACCGGCAGCGGCACCGTCGCGTTGCTCAGCACGCTCACCCGACGCCTAAGCCGCGACGGCAAGACCCTCTCCAGCTTGGTGAGCGCCCGCACCGACGCCTCGTCGATCCCGGTCACCGCATGCCCCGACGCCATCCGCAACCCGACCGCGATCGCGACCGCCTCCTCGTCGTCGAGCAGCAACGGCGGCATCGCACTGCCCGCGACCAGGCGATATCCGCCGTCGGAGCCCATCGTCGCCTCGACCGGATACCCCAGCTCGCGCAGCCGCTCGATGTCCCGGCGCACCGTCCGGCCCTCGACGCCCAGCCGCTCCGCCAGCTCACTGCCCGGCCACTGCCTCGGCGTCTGCAACAAGGACAGCAACTGCAACAACCGCGCCGCACTCATGATCTAGGACCATATCTGACCTACATGGTCTCTAGCGTTCTCGTCATGAACATTCGCCCGTTCCGCATCGACATCTCCGACGCCGCCCTCGCCGACCTGCGCGCCCGGCTCACGCAGACCCGCTGGCCGGCGCAACTGCCCGGCGAAGGCTGGGACCGCGGGGTGCCGGTCGACTGGCTGCGCGAGGTCGCGTCCTACTGGGCGACCGGCTACGACTGGCGCGCCCACGAGGCTCGGTTGAACGAATTCCCGCAGTTCCACACCGAAATCGACGGGGTCGACCTACACTTCCTGCACGTCCCGTCCGCCGCGCCCGACGCCACGCCGGTGTTGCTGACACACGGCTGGCCGAACTCCTTCGTCGAGTTCGCGGGCTTGATCGAGCACCTCTCGGACTTCCACGTCGTCGCCCCCTCGCTGCCCGGTTTCGGCTTCTCCTCCGCCCCCGGCCCCGGCTGGGATGCGTCTCGCGTCGCCCGCGCGTGGGCCGAGCTGATGCGGCGTCTGGGGTACCGCGACTACGTCGTCCAAGGCGGGGACTACGGCGCATACGTCGCCCCGGAAGTCGCTCGGGTCGGTCCGGTACTGGGCGTCTACATCACCGCCGGCCTGGGCATTCCTGCTGAGGCCGACGTGCCTGATCTGGACGCGGCGGAGCGTGCCGCGTTCACCGAGATGATGTCGCAGGACTGGATGAACGGCGTCGACCACCACGGCCTGCTGCGGGCCGCGCCGCAGACGTTCGCTTATGGCTGGAACGACTCCCCGGTGGGTGCGCTGGCGTGGATGGCGCAGAAGTTCCACGAGTTCAATGCCGGTGGTCGGCCGCTGGACGAGATGCTGGACGCGTTCCTGACGAACCTGAGCGTGTACTGGTTCACCGAGACTTTCGGGACGTCGTCGTGGTCGTTCTATTCCGGTACCGGTTTCGCCTGGCCGCGGGGGCAGAAGGAGGTGCCGACCGGGGTGTACAGCGGGGTGCCGGGGATCCGCCGGCTGGCCGAGCGGGAGTCGGAGATCGTGCACTGGCCTGTTGACAATCCGGCTGGGCATCACTTCATCGCGATGGACCAGCCGGAGGCTTACGCAGCGGATCTTGCACGGTTCGTGACACGGGTCCGGTCTATGCGGTGAGGCGCCCGTCGCCGGGGTGAGGACCCACCCCGGCGGGAGGCCGGGCGGTGCCCGCTAGACTGAGCGCGCGGGCCGTTAGCTCAATTGGTAGAGCTGCGGACTTTTAATCCGTAGGTTCTGGGTTCGAGCCCCAGGCGGCCCACCACGATCGACATCCCCGCTGGCCAGCGGGGATGTTCTGCTTACCGGGTTCAGGCAGCGCTAGAGATCACCGCGCCGCAGCCGGGCCCGTTCGCCCAGCCGTTCCATACGCGGCCATGAACATGTCCAGCAGGTTGTCGACAGTGCCCTCGTCGACCACGCGGGTCGACAGCAGATGGCGGTAGTACAACGTGCCGCACAGCACCTCGGCGGCGAACTCCAGATTTACGTCCTCCATCAGTTCTCCGGTGTGCTGCGCGCGGGTGATCCGTTCGAGGGTTCGGCTTTCCACGGTGAGCAGGAATCGTTCGTGCAGGGTCGCTCGCAGGGCGGGATCGGATTGCGCCTCGGCGATCAACCCGCGGTAGACGGGGCCGACCGGCGGGCCGGAGAGTGCGGGGCCCGAGCGCAGGAATTGTTCGCGCAGGTCTGCTCGGACGTCACCAGTGTCGCGGTAGTCCAGATCCGTGGTCCATACGCGGCTCAGCGCGTCCAGCAGGAGCGCGGCCATGGAGGGCCAGCGGCGGTAGATCGTGTGTTTGCCGACTCCGGCGCGGCGGGCGACCGCTTCGATGTTCAGGCCTGCGTAGCCGACCTCCCCGGCCAGGTCGAGGGTCGTTTGAAGCAGTTCGTCGGTGCGTGCGGCGCCTCTGCGTCGCGGTGCGGCGGGCTGGTCGGCCATGTCTCCATCTTATCGGCACGGTTCGTGCCGTTGACAAGACGCGGGGATCGAGTACATCATCGGCGCGTGATCGGCACGGTGCGTGCCGATACTGAGATTCTGGAAGGGACACCGCTATGGACAGAACGCACGAAGGCTTCACCGCCGAAGAGCGGGCCGCGATGAAGGACCATGCCAAGGAGTTGCGGGCTGCGAGACGCGGCGGTTCGCGTGCGGACAAGGCGGCGCAGGCGGAGCGGGACGTGCTCGCGAAGATCGCCGAGATGCAGCCGTCGGATCGGATCATGGCCGAGCGCGTCCATGCCGTCGTCAAGGCCAGCGCGCCGGTCCTGGAGCCGAAGCTCTGGTACGGGATGCCCGCCTACGCGCTGGACGGCAAGGTGGTCTGCTTCTTCCAGAGCGCGGAGAAGTTCAAGGCGCGCTACGCGACGCTCGGATTCAGCGACCTCGCCGCGCTGGACGACGGTCCGATGTGGGCGGCGGGCTTCGCCTTGGCCGACGTGACGGCAGAAGCGGAGGCGCGGATCTGTGCGCTGGTGAAGCAGGCAGTGAGTCCGGTCAGGGACCGGCAAGCGCTGCCGGAATCCGCGTGACTGCCATGGCATCCATCGAATCCGTCACCCTCGACGTGGCCGACCCCGCAGCCGCCAAACGTTTCTACGCCAACGCTTTTGGCCTGGAGACGCAGATTCGCCTGCGGGCTTCGGAGGCGCCGACGACTGGCTTCCGCGGGTTCACGCTGTCGCTCACGGTGTCCCAGCCGGCCACTGTCGACCGCCTCATCGGCTCGGCGATCGACGCCGGCGCCACGACGCTGAAGGCCGCGGCGAAGTCGCTCTGGGGTCACGGCGGGGTCGTCCAGGCCCCGGACGGGACGATCTGGAAGGTCGCGACCTCGGCCAAGAAGGACACCGGCCCGGCCACCCGGCGGATCGACGAGATCGTGCTTCTGCTGGGCGCCGCAGATGTGGCTGCCAGCAAACGGTTCTACGTCGAGCGCGGCCTCGACGTGGCGAAGAGCTTCGGTCGAAGGTACGTCGAGTTCGCCGCTGGGACGAGTCCGGTGAAGCTGGCGCTTTACCGGCACCGCGCTCTTGCCAAGGACGCCGGAGTCTCTCCCGACGGCACCGGATCGCACCGGCTCACGATCAGCGGCGATGCCGGGTCCTTCACCGATCCGGACGGGTTTGACTGGGCCGCCTCCTGATTGTCTCTGCGCGACGCGGCGGACGGGCGACGGCCCGGAAATCCTTGCGCGGCACTACTCCGCACCTTGTTCCGGCAGCAGGCGAGACCGCAGTGCCGGAACAAGGTGCGCAGCCCTCCCGGTTGCTCAACTAACCGGAGCCGTGCCTTCCCGGTCGTGTGCGGCCGTCCATTCGGGCAGCGTTGCGTGGTGGCGGCCGTCTGGCACAACCTCCGCGGGGCCGTGGCGTCTTCTCGGGCAAAGCTTCACCAATTGCCGCGAGAGGGGACGCTGGACATGGGATTCACCGCAAAGAAGACGGTCAAGATGGCGATCATCGGAGGGGCGATCGCCGCTACCGCGCTTCTTTCCGCCTGCAGCGGGAACACCGCTGGGAACGGGTCGCCGGTGAACGACGCCGCCGTCCAGCAGTCTTCGCAGGGTGCTGCCGCCGGTGGGTCCGGGGGTTCCGACAACACCAAGGGCAGCACAAAAGGCAAGGCGAACGGCGACGTCAACTGCAGCAAGCTCAACGGCAAGCAGGTCACCCCGCCCGGCGGCTCGCAGATGGACGTGATCGCGGTGTCGGCGACCACCGGCACCAACCCGGGCTGCGACGACGCCTTCAAGGTGATCACCGAGTACTACCGGGAAATCCCGACGAAGGGCGAAGGCCCCGGTCACCGCGTGCTCGACATTTTCGGTCACTGGACCTGCGCCGGCTCCGGCGACCAGGCCAACCCTCAGGGCAGTGTCTGTGGCAAGGACGGCCGTACCGACTACACGATCGAGACCCGGCCGTCGGGGCGCGACAAGGCACCGGAGCCTCGCCGGTTCCCGAACACCACTCAGACCGTGCAGTTCACCGGCTTTGACGCTAGCGTCAACATGGCCACCTTCCACCTCGTCCGCCCTCAGGGCCGCGGCGAGTACGTGCCGGTCGCGGGTGACACCAAGACCTACCGCCTCCCGCTGGCCGAACGTGCCATCGTGTGGAGCGCGGCCACCCTGTGCCAGAACGACAACCAAGCCACCGTCGGCGAAGACGGCCTCGGCACCTTCCGCTGCGACGCCGACCAGCTGCGTCGCACCCTCGCCGGCGGAACCCCGGCCCTCGCCCAGATCCTGGTGAGCGGCGACGACCAGATCGCCCAGGTCAAGGAGATCTACCACCCCTGACCCAGCATTTCTTCCGACTGTGGGGCGACCGGGAATCTCCGGCCGCCCCACAGTCGTGACCGGGAAATCCGCTAGTCCACTGTGGACATCAGCGGTCGTCCTGAAGAGACTGCGAGGGAAGCTCGTCATACGCAGCCCGGTAATGCGCAGTAAAAGCACTGGGCCGCGTATACCCCCAACGCGCCGCCACCTGAGTAACAGTCGTCTGTCCTGGCACGGCAGCACGCAACTCAGCCCGCGCGTGATCCAGGCGGACACGCCGCAGGTAAGCCATCGGCGTCGTATCGAGGTGCCGTCGGAATGCCAACTGCACTGCCCGCGCCGAGACGCCAGCCGCCTGGGCTAGGTCGGTGGCCGTGAGGTCGCGCTCGGGATTGGCTTCGATAAACGCGATGGCGCGGCGCAAAGCTTGCGGATGCGCATCAAGGCCGGTGCCAGCGCGTTCGGCCAGCGCGGTCGTGGGAAAAGCTGCGAGCACAGCAGCAGCGAGGTGCTGGGTCGCGGTGCTGACCAGCAGCGGGTGCTCAGCGATGTCCGGAGCAGCGAGGACCTGATCGCGCACGTAAGTGATGGCCGCACGAAGGTGCTGGGCGCTGGCGGCGGACACCGGGTTGTGGTCGAGCAGTTCGACGGGCTTTTCGGCACCGGCGACGCGGGTCAGCACAGCGGGATCGAGCATGGTGATGCTGTAGCGAGCCCGGCAGATCCGGCCGGAGTAGGGGCGGTCGGGCGGGGCGAAGGAGAACAGGTCGCCAGGCGCGAAGACGGCGGGTTCGGTCCACCCGGCGACCTTGTGGTCTTCGATGGTTCCGGCTTCGATGTCGCAGAGGCAGATCCGGCCCAGCGGATCGACGTCGTAGCTCATGTCGAAGTGCAGGTCCAGCTCGTCGGCGCTGACCGTGTCCGAGGCGACGCGGGTGATGTGGGCACCGGCGTCGCGGCTGCCGCTGCCGATCCGCATGGGGGCGTAGGAGTTGCTGAGGAACTCTTCGGTGCGGTCCAGATCATCACTCTCGAACACCACGCGCCCAGGAGCGGACATACGCAAGCGGCCCTTCGTCCCACGTCGACAGCGCCCCGGCGGCACCGTGCAAGGACGCTCCGGTTACCCGCGTCAGCCAGGGGCCAAACCGTTGATCCTGAGCTGGGCGCAGGCGTCGTCGATGGTGGCGGCGAGGTTGAGCCTCACGTCGACCCGAGTGAGGCGCATCGGGCGCAGCACGGCCCGGTTGCCTCCGGTCACGACGATCAGCTTTCGTTGCTGGACGCTGGCGGCGCGGTGGGTTTCGATCATCAGCGACATCCCGACGACGGCCATGAAGTCCAAGCCGGCGCAGTCGAGCACGACGTCGCGGCCGTTCCGCAGCTGCGTGTCCAGCACGGTGGCGAGGTCGCCGGCGGTGGCCAGGTCCAGCGAGCCTCTCAGCCGCACCAGTACGAGGGAGCCCACGGCCCCGCATCGGATCGCCAGGTCGCCGGGGCGCAGCGACCGGTCGGTTGTCTCGGACATCAGCGGGGTTCTCCCTGTCGTCTGTGTGGCCAACGCCGCGAGGGGAAGAGTTTCCCGAAGTCACCGCTGAATCTCACTGCTCGGCTTCCGTCCGCTTGGGTCCGGAAGGATCTGGTTGTCTCCACCGTGCAGGGCTCAGCTGGAACGGTCTAGCGGCGCAACCGAACACCGGCTATCCGGAAAACGAACCGTTCCGGCGCAGCCGTGCGGGATCGGTTCGGGTGACCGCCGTCGGCGCAGCCAGCTGCCAGCCGCTCTCGTACGCCGTCGCGAAGCGTTCCTCGCCTAGGGACAGCCGGCCGCGGCTGCTCAGCGTGCGTACCTGCAGGTCAGTCCAGTCGTGCGCACCGCGCAACCGGGCTGCCGCGCCGAGGATCACAGCCCCGTCCTGGAAGCGGCCGTACAGCTCGGCCAGGCCAGCCACCGTCACCGCGACGGTGGCCACGATCGGCAGGTCCTTGCTGTTGACTGCGGCCGCGTACGCGCGGGCCAGCGCTGCTTCGGCACCGGGGCCGTCGCCGTGCTCCAGGCAGAGTTCGGCTCGGACGGCGCTCACCAACGCCTGTCCGTGGTCGGCGCCGAACGGGAGCTGGGTGGACAGCCCGGCCTCGGCTGCCTCGATCAGCTCACGCGCTCGGGTCAGGTCACCGGTTCGCAGGCGGAAGCTCGCTTCTCGGGCGTCGAGCAGCACGACGGTCTCGGGCATGGTCGAGCGCAGCGTGCGTTCGCGGGTTGCGGCGATCATTGTCGCGGCTTGGTCGGTTTCGCCGAGTCGGACGTGCAGGTCGATCAGGCGCAGGTCGATGAAGGTCTCGTCGTTGTGGTTGAGCGAACCGAATTCCCGGGCCAGCCGCTTGGCCTCGGTCAGGTCGGCCAGCGCACCGTCGAGATCGCCGTCGTACTGCCGCAGCAGGGCGCGCATCGGGAGGGCCATGGCCAGGCCCCAGGTGTCTCCGGCGTCGGTGAAGCAGTCGAGCGCGACGGAGACGTCCGGGCCGACCTGGTCGAGGTGGCCGTCGTTTTCGGCTAGTTCGGCGCGGGTGATCCGGGCCAGTCCGGCCAGCCATCGGTCCGGGCCGTCGGCCAGCCGCTGGATGAGCGGCGACGCGTCGATTCCCGCGCGGGCGGCCAGTTCGGCGGCGGTCAGTACGCCGAAGGGCGGCAACTCCGGGTAGTTCAGCAGGCGAGTGACCACCTCGTCGGCTGGGGCACCGGCGTCCAGCAGCAGCGCTCCGGCGGCGATGTCGTGGTTCATGCCTGGCGGAGCAGTCGCTTGGCCGAGCCAGTACGACGAGTCGGCGTGCCGGCCCAGCATGTGCCAGTACCAGGTCAGGTCGAGCGCGAGGGTGAGCGCGGCGTCCGAGGTGTCGCAGAGGTGACGCAGGGCGGCCAGGATGTTGTCGTATTCGGCGGTCAGCAGGTGGAGGGCGTCGAGTTGCCGGGGACCGCGCAGAAGCGGGTCGTTGGCGGCGGCCAGTTCGGCGAAGTATTGCGCGCCCAAGTCGCGGACGGTGGCCAGGATTCCTTGTCCGGCAAGGCATTCCAGGCCGTATTCGCGGATGGTCTCCAGCATCCGGTATCGGCCGGGGACGAGCTGGAGCAGCGAGCGGTCGACCAGGTCCGCGAGCAGGTCCTGGACTTCATCGACGGGTAGTGCGCAGACCGCGGCGGCTGAGGCGGGCGTGACGCCGCCGGGCAGGACCGAGATTCGTTCCGCGACCGATCGCGCGTCCTCGCTGAGCAGGTCCCAGCTCCAGGCGATCACCGCGCGCAGCGTGCGGTGCCGGGGGAAGGCCGTTCGGCTGCCGGTGGTGAGCAGTCGGAATCGGTCGGACAGGCCGGAAGCCAAGTCTGCCAAGGAAAGCGTGCGCAGCCGGGCGGCGGCCAGTTCCAGCGCTAGCGGCATGCCGTCCAGGCCGCGGACGATTCGCAGGACGTCGTCGAGGTTCCGCTCATCAACGGCGAAATCGGGGCGCACGGCGGATGCTCGCTCGGTGAACAGCCGCACTGACTCGGTGTCGCGGGCCTGCTCGACGTCAGAGTCCAGTTCTGGCAAAGGAAGCGGGCCGAGCGGGACCAGTGCCTCGCCGTCGATCGCCAGTGGCTCGCGACTGGTGGCCAGGACCCGCAGGCCGACGCAACGTAGCAGCAGTGACGACAGGAGGTGGGCCACAGCGTCGATCAGGTGCTCGCAGTTGTCCACCACCAGCAGGCTTTCCTTGCCGCCCAACTGATCCGTCAGTACCTCCAGGTCGCTGACCGGTTTGGCCAAGGGCTCGAACAGCGCGGCGCCACGGAGTCCGATCGCCGACAGCATCGCCGCGGCGACCTTGGTCGGTTCGGTGACCGACGAGAGGTCGATCAGCCAGCTGCCGTCGCGGTAACGGTGGAGGCGGGCAGCTTCCAGGGCGAGGCGGGTCTTTCCGGCACCACCTGGGCCAAGCACGGTGACCAATCGGCCAGCGGCGAGCAGCGTGTCGATCCGGGCCAGATCGTCGGTGCGGCCGACGAAGCTGGTCAGCGACGCGGGCAAAGCGGTCGGCTTAGTCGCCTTGACGGGTTCGGTGCGCAGCAGGTTCAGGTGACGTTCGCGAAGCGCTGCCCCGGGATCGGCGCCCAGAACCTCAGCCAGCGTTTCCCGTGTTTTTTCGTACTGGGCCAAGGCTTCCGCTTGACGGCCTTGGGCGGCGAGGGCGTCCATGAGCAACGCGGCGGCGCGCTCGTGGACGGGATGGCCGGCCAGCAGAGCGGTTAGGCGGGCAGCGGCTGCGTCGGGGCGGCCCTGGGAAAGCTCGGCTTCGGCGAGATCGGTGACGACCTCGATCGACAGTCGGGCCAGCCGGGTCGCGGCGGCGGGCTCGACTGCCGCGACCGCTGCCGGTTCGACGCCGGGGCGGTCTCCCCACAACGTCACGGCCTCCAGCAAAGCCGTGGCACGGAGGCGACCTGCGGTGGCGAGGTGCTCGAACCGCAGCGCGTCGACGTCGGCGGCGTCGACGGTCAGCCGGTAGCCGCCCCCGAACTGCGTGACATCGCTGGCCGAGCCGAGGGCTCGACGCAGCCGTGAGACCAGGGCCTGCAGAGCGTGCGCGGGATCGGCGGGCAGGTCCGAGGCCCAGATCGCGTCGACCAGGGCGCTCTGCTCGACCGTCCGTCCGCCAGCCAGCGCCAGCCGCGCGACCAGCCCCTGCAACCGGCGGCCGGGCACCGCCAGTACGGCCTCGCCCCGCACCACCTGAAACGCCCCGAGCAGCGTGACCCGAAGCCGCGCGCTCCCGTCCATTCGACGATCTTCGCGCGAACACCCGGGTCAGCGCCATGTGCCTCCGGGTGAGCGCCGTGTGCGGGCCGTGTGAGCGGCCGTCGGCAGGGTGGCCGTATCGAACGCGAACACAGGGGGTTTGCCATGCATGACGCAGTAATAGCGGGGGCCGGGCCGGTCGGTTTGTTCCTGGCCTGCGAGCTTGGTCTCGCGGGGAGTTCGGTTCTCGTGCTCGAACGCGAGCCCGAGCCCGGTTCCCTGTGGCGGACTGCGCCGCTCGGGCTGCGCGGGCTGTCGGCCACGTCGATCGAGGCATTCCATCGCCGCGGGATGCTGCCGCCGCTGATGGCGGCGTCGGACGTCCACGACGCTCCGAGTGAGGATCGGCCCCGGTCGGTGGGCCATTTCGCGGGCATGGTGCTCGATCCGGCCAAGGTCGACCTCGACGCGCTTCCCTACCGGCTGCCCAGTTCGCTGCCCGGGGGCATGATGACCAACCTCGACGCGATCGAGGCGGTGCTGTCCGAGCAGGCGGCCAAGCTGGGGGTCGAAATCCGGCGCGGGGTCGAGGTTTCCGCTGTGGAGCAGGGCGAGGACGGCGTGGTCGTGCGGGCTGGCGAGCGGGAGTACGCGGCGCGCTGGGCGATTGGCTGCGACGGCGGGCGCAGTGTCGTGCGCGGGCTGGCGGGTTTCGAGTTCGTCGGCACCGAACCGCAGTTCACCGGCTACACCATGCTCGTCGACATCGCCGATCCCGAGAAGCTGAGCCCGGGATTCAGCCTGACGCCGACCGGGATGTACGTCCAGATGCCCACGCCGGGTCACCTCGGTGTGCTGGACTTCGACCACGGCGCGTTCGACCGCACGCAGCAGCCGAGCCTCGAGCACCTGCAAACCGTGTTGCGCCGAGTGTCCGGCACCGACGTCACGCTGACCGGCGTCCGCCTGGTCTCGACCTTCACCGACCGGGCGATGCAGACCACGACGTATCGGCGCGGCCGGGTACTGCTCGCCGGCGATGCCGCGCACATCCACTCCCCGCTGGGCGGTCAGGGACTCAACACCGGCATCAGCGACGCCTTGAACCTCGGCTGGAAACTCGCGGCGGTCGTGCGTGGCCAGGCACCGGAAGCGCTGCTCGACACCTACACCCGCGAACGCCATCCGATCGGAGCCTGGGTGCTCGACTGGACTCGTGCTCAGGCAGCGGCGATGCGACCGGACACGCACGGCCAAGCAGTGCAAGGCGTCCTCCGCGACTTGCTGAACACCCGCGACGGGACGACCTATGTGTACGGGAAGATGTCCGGCTCGTCGCTCCGCTACGACCTCGGCGGCGAGCATCCGCTGATCGGCCGCTATGCCCCGGATTTTCAGCTGACAGAAGGAATTCGCCTCGGCGATCTGATGCAGGACGGTCGCGGCGTCGTGCTCGACTTCAGTCCCGATCAGCGTCTGCGCGAGGCAGCGGGCCAGTTGCGTTACGCGGCCGGTGCGGCGAAAGACGATCTCGGATTGGGTGCGGTGCTTGTCCGGCCGGACGGCATCGTCGCATGGGCGGGTGACCACGAGTTTTCCGCGGAATCGTTCATCCAAGCCAAAACTCAGTGGTTCGGCGAAAACCAGGAGCAGCAATGACGATCACTTTCCGCCCGGGAAGCACTGTGCTGTTCACCGGCGATTCGATCACCGACGCCCAGCGAAACGAGAGCGAAGACGGTCTCGGATTCGGTTACCCGCTGCGGATCGCGGGCGAATGGGGGCTTCGCCACCCGGCGCGTCAAGTGACCTGGCTGAACTCCGCGATCGCGGACAACAAGGTGATGGACCTCGAATCCCGTTGGCAGGCCGACGTCCTCGACGCGCGTCCGGACGTGGTGTCGATCCTCGTCGGCATCAACGACGTCGGCTGGCATTCGTACGATCCGGACGGCTACGTCATTCCCGCCGAGGAGTACGCGGCCGGTTACGACCGGCTGCTCGCGCCGCTGGCCGAATCCGGAGCCGAACTGATCCTCATCGAACCGTTCCTGCTGCCGATCAGCGGCGACATCGAGGTCGGCGATCTGCGCCTCGGCGTCGCGGAACGGAAGAAGTGGCGCGTCGATCTGGACCCGAAAATCCAGGCGGTGCGCGAACTCGCCCGCAAATACGGCGCGCATTTGCTCGCCGCCGACGGCATGTTCGCCGAGCTTTCCGCGACGACCGGGCCGGAGTACTGGGCCGCCGACGGTGTCCATCCGACTCCGGCCGGGCACGCGGCGCTCACCGCGGCTTGGCTGCGCCTCGTCGCCTGACTATCGCCGAGATCCCTGCTGTGTCTCGAGATTCGCCCGGTACGCCGTGCGTTCCGGGCGATCCGAGTGCAGCGCGCGGTCGTCGTGGACCAGCCGCCGGATACGGTTGAGGACCGGCTCCGGGGTGATTCCCGCGGCCGTGGCGAGCACGCCGACGTAACCGGGGACGGCGATTTCGGCGCGGCGGTTGTGCACCGAATCGACGACTGCCCTGGCGACGTCTTCCGGCTGCACCTTAGGAATCGGCCGCATGTCCAGACCCGAGGCGAGCGCGGTGTCGACGGCTGACGGCAGCACGGCGGTGATGCTGACGCCCGCTTCCGCGAACTCCAGTCGAGTCGCGGCCGTCAGCCCCACGACGGCGAATTTGGTGGCGTTGTAGACGGCCAGTCCCTTGACCGGGAACTTGCCCGCCAGCGAGGCGACGTTGACGACGTGGCCGAAACCGCGTTCGGCCATGCCGGGCAGCGCCAGTTTCAGGCCGTTGAGGACGCCGCCGAGGTTGACGTCGATCTGCAGCCGGTCGGTGGCGTCGGAGAGTTCGAGGAAGCCGCCGTTCGGCATCAGGCCGGCGTTGTTCACCAGCACGTGCAACGGTCCGTGGGCCTTCTCGGCCGCGGTGACGAAGGACGCGAACGAGTCGCGGTCGGCGACGTCGAGGTGATGGGCGGTGCCGCCGATCGTCTCGGCGGTCTCCTCGGCAGCCGCCTGGTTGAGGTCGCCGATCGCGACCCGCGCTCCCTTGCTGGCGAACAACTTCGCCACGGCACGGCCGATCCCGGCACCGCCGCCGGTGATCGCGACGGACGCGCCGTCGAGGTTGATCTTGGGGTAGGTCATCGGGTCGCTCCTTGCTCGATGGCGGCGTGCACGCGCGCCGGGGTCAGGGTGCGACCGGCGCGGAGCACGTCGGCGCGGCGGCGCGGGTCCATGAAATTCGGACCCATGACGTCCAGCTCGGCCTGGCCGGGTTCGATCCGCAGCACCCGGATGCCGGCGGCGCGGAGCTGCTTGACCTCGGCGTCGACGCGCCTGGTCATCGCGCGCCGGGCGAGTCGTTCGACGCGAGCGAAGCCGCGCCCGCGTGCGCCGCCGGAGGTGGACATCGGCGGAATGAGCACGACCTCCTCGACGCCGGTCGGGAGGACGAGATCGGCGGACGTCGGCGAGACGGTGCCGCCGTCGGCGTACGCGCGGCCGTCGATGGCGACCGGCGGGAACCATCCCGGAATGGCCCAGGACGCGGCAATGGCGGCGGCGAGGTCCGTCCGGTGCGAATTCCCGAACGCGATCCGCTCCCCCGTGCGGATGTCGGCCCCGACGAGCCAGGTCTTCGGGTGATCGACCCAGCCCTCGGCATTGGCCAACGCGGCACCGAGATCGCGCAGCCATCCGGCGTCGCCGCGGCCCCTCGGCAGCACTCCGGCCAGTCCCGCCAGCAGGTCCACCCGGCCGCGCAATGCCGCAGCGGTGAGGCCGAGGCCAGGCCAAAGAGGTGTCGGCAACGGCGGCAGCATGCCCGGATGCCGGGCGAGATGATGCACGACGCGCTCGTCCGCTGGCTCCCCACGCAGCGCGGCCAGGATCTCGCCTGCCCCGATGCCCGCGCCGAGAAACGCCGCCATCTCCGCGCCAGCGGACGTCCCGACCAAGACGTCCGCGTCGCGCGCGTCCCATCTCAGCCGGTCCTCGACCACGGTGAGAGCGGCAGCGGTCCAGGCGAAGCCGAGCGTGCCGCCACACCCGAGCACCAGTGCGCGTTTGGTCATCGGCCACCTCTGCGGAATCACGTGTCAGTGTCGGAACCGTATGTCATTTTCGTGGCGAGGGCAATCCGGTCAGGCGGGGTCGGCGCGGCTGACGACCTTGTTGCGGCCGGTGTTCTTCGCGGTGTAGAGCGCTTGGTCGGCCGCATGGACGAGGCGGTCGACGGCGGATCTAGCCTCGGGATAGGTCGCGATGCCGATCGATGCCGAGAGCCCGTCGATCGTCTTCGTGCCGTTCAGGTCGGGCACGTCCACGGCGAGCCGCTCAACGGCCTCGCGGACGCGTTCGGCGACGACGTGGACGTCGGTTCGGTGGATGTCGGGCAGCAGAACCACGAACTCCTCGCCGCCGAAACGGCCGACGCTGTCGTATTCGCGGACCGCGCCGGTGATCGCGGTGGCGACGGCGCGCAAGACGGCGTCGCCGCTGAGGTGCCCGTGCTCGTCGTTGATTCGTTTGAAACGGTCGAGATCCACCATCAGCACGCCGAAACTGGAGGCCGTGCGCTGGGCACGGTCGAGTTCGCGGGCGGCGAGGGCGTGCCAGCCGGTGGTGTTGAAGAGGCCGGTCTTCTCATCGGTGGTCGCGGCGATTTCCAGCTGTTCCACGAGGACCGCGCGGTGGATGACCAGCAGCGGCGGCAGGACGCAGAGGGCCAGCTCGGCCATGGTCGTCACGGCGAGCGCGGTCAGGATGCCGAGGCAGAGGGTCGCGGCCTCGAGCAGGTTGTCGCCCCAGCCGCCGAAAAGGGTGCGAAGCGAGCGGTCCGGTGGGCTGAGCCCGGGGACGGTGATGAGGGCGGCGTTGAAGACCACGCGGAATGCCGGAGATGAGCCGCAGCCGGCCAGCAGGCCGAAGACGAGGAGATCCCGGCCGGAGAAGCATTCGGTACAGGCAGCGCTCGCGGCCGCAGCCACCGCGGCGGTCTCGATCAGGAGACAGTAGGCGATCAGACCGGGCCGCTGGGTCCACAGATTCCACTACGACAGCGAGACCGCGGCACGGAAGGAATGCGCCGATCTGTCCGCGAGATCGGTGTCAGCCGTACTCGCTTCGCCGCCCACGTCGCCCCCTGCTTGACCAGCGCGTCAGAGTTCGGAAAACGTTGCGGCGAGACGATAATGCGGATGTACGGCCAGGTTTTCCTTGTCCTGACTGCTGAATTCAAGTGTCCCGGCCGGGCAAGGCTGGTCAGCGTTTGAAGGGAGTCAACGGGTCCCAGAGTTCCGCGCAATGGTGCTGGCGCGGGATTTCCGTGGTGAGCTGACTGTCCCCGGCGGCATTCAGCGCCATCACGGCAGGATTGTCCTTTGTGTACGGATCCCACTGCGGAGCCCCGTCCACGGTGGGATTTCCGGTGCGCGCGAACCCCGCCCACTGCGTCAGCAGCTGATCGGCGAGTGCTTGCTGATTGGGCGTGAGCTGAACGCCGTTCGGGAACATCAGCAACCATTCGGCGACGTGGTAGGCGCCGTTCGGCTTGGCGGGGTCGACGAAGAATTGCGGCGGTATATCGGTGTCGTCGACCTGGTAGGCGAAGACCGGGATGTGCCGCGCCAGCCGCTCGTCGTTGATCAGTGCGGGGCAGACCGAGTTGGAGTCGGCGACGGCGGTCCGGTAGGCGAGGTACGGAGCTGGGGCGGGGTACCGTTTCAGCGGATAGGTCTTGCGGACCTCGTCGGCGTGCTTTCCGTACTGTTGCTTCATGAATTTGTCGTAATCTGCCGCGGTTTCAGCGAACGGCAGTTGAGTTTCGTCGCGGTCGACGCCGTGCATCAGCGTTACGCGATTGACGTGCCCGGTAGCGAAAGCCTCGGCGGGCGACATCGGCAACGTCCTGCCGTCGACGATCGGCGCGACTGTGCCGTTGTCCGGTTTTCTCCCGTGGTCGGCCTGTTTGAGCACAGTCTCCGCGGGCAGCGCGCGCAGGCAGGCAGCGGTGGAACAACCCAGTGCCGCGGCGAACCGTGCTCCCTTTTGCCGCGCTTGTTTCTCGGTGGCAATTGTGCTTTGCAGTCCTGCGTTTGCCAGATGATGTCGACGCCGAGCAGCGAGTTGTACTCGCCGCTTTGGCTGATCCCGCGCTTGAACAGCCCGGCCGAGGCCGGCGAAGCGGTGTGGGCGCAGACGCTCGAACCGCCCGCGGAATCGCCGTAGATCGTGACGTTGTGCGGGTCGCCGCCGAACTTCGCGATGTTGCGTTGCACCCAGCGGAGCGCGGCTTGCTGGTCTTGGAGGCCGTAGTTGCCAGCATGCGCGCCGAACGATTCATGCGCCAGGAAACCGAAAATCCCGAGCCGGTAATTGAACTCGACGCTGATGACCTGCCCCGCGGTCACGAGACGGCTCGCGTCCGCCGGCTTCCACAACAGGAATCCGCCGCCGTGGATCTGCACCATTACCGGAAACGGACCAGGCCCCGCATTGGCCGGCACCCGGACGGTCAAGTTGAGACAATCCTCGTTAGCCGACCCCGGACCGGTGCCAGGCGGCTGCGGACACTCGTTGCCCTCCACAGTCGCGGCAAACGGCTCCGTCCAGCGCGCGGGCCGCTGCGGCGCTGCCCACCGCAACTCGCCGACCGGCGGCGCGCCGTAACGAATCCCTTGCCACGACTTGATCTCCGCGTTCGCGACCCCGCACACCGGGCCGTCGTCAGTGGTCACGGTGGTGCCTGGCGAACACGCCGGCGCGCTCACCTTGGTGACCAGCGCCGCCGACCCGGCCAGCGACATCACCACCCCCACGACGGCCGCCAATACCGCAGCGGATGTCTTTCCGTCGAATCTCATCCGTCCTCCTTCGCTCCCGCCTGGCCGGGCAGACCGAACGAACGACGAGCAGCAACCACGCACCGAACAGGCGGTTTACCGGTATGGGCTCGACCAATGACCAGCTCCGGGTCATTGCCGCGGGCACAGATCCCGCGTGCCTCCAGTCTGGCCGCCGCGCGGAGAGGCACAACCTCCGTTCGGGCGCGCGAGAACTGTCAAATTCCCGGGGACGATGGTCTTTGTCAGGGATCGACGAGAGCGTGGAAAAGCATTACGGCCAAGCGGGTTCTCCGATGCCTGGCTATCCGCTGGCCGGACGGAACCGGCTATCTCGCCGCGCTCAAGGTCGCGGTCAGCGCCGGCCCCACCGCGCGAACGTCGGGATGGGCGTGCCACCTCCGCAACACCACGGCCAGTTTCCGCACATCGGTCCGGATCGTCGCGGAGCCGAGCTGGGCGATCTGCGCCAGCAACGGCTGTGCGAGCCGGCACGCCTGCTCCAGTTCGCCGGACGCCGCATACGCCAAGCACAACCGCAGGCCGAACCGGGCACGAGCGCGTACGGCGCCGAGGGGGATCCTCGCGAGCTCCCGGTCGAGAACTTCCGCTGCTTCCGCCGGGCGGCCCAGGTCGTAGAGGCACCAACCGGTCGCGACGCCCACCGGGTCGGCGACCTGCGACGTGCCGACCACCGGTCCGTCCGGCATGCCGTCGGGGTCCTGCAGCCAGGCCCGCGCCCGGTCGAGCGCTCGCAGGCATCCGTCCGGATCGCCGACGAGAGCGCGTCCTTGAGCTTCCCGTTGCGCCGCGAGTCCCAGCACTCGGGCCGGCACGTTCTTCCGCTCCTGCGCCCGTTGCGCGAGTGCGACAGTCTCCGCCCCGTCCCCCTGGTACATCGCGATCAGTGCTTGCCGGACCAATGCGTAGCTCGACAGGAAGTCGTCGCCGGCCACGCCGGAGACGCGCACCGCCCGCGCGGTCCACCAGGCGGCGGCAGCGTCGTCGCCTGACTCCTGAGCCATCCAGCCCGCGTACTCCGCCGTTCGTGCCGCCAGCGAGGCCACGTTCGGCAAAGCCCGGCCGTCCACCTGCGCGGCGAGTGTCCGCAGCGCTTGCGCCTGCCCCACCACCATGGGCAGCACGACCTCAGGAGAGGAGGACTGCCCTAGGGCCCGCGCGGCGTCGAACAGCCGCCGATGCTGAAGCAGTTGCGCCTCCGCGTCCACGGACACGACGCCGGTGCCGGACACCTTGAGCCCAGCGATCACCGCCATCCCGCCGAGCAGCACGTCTCGCCGCGCGACCGGATTGAACGCGCCACCGCCGTCCGGCATCATCGTCATCACCCACACCTCCTCCTCGGTTGCCCCGGCCGCGGTCGGCCGGGAAGCCCGCTCGGTTTCGCCGGCGAGTTCGATCAGGTCTCCTCCGGCGCCCAGCAAGGCGTCGCACTTCCGCACGAACTCCGGAGACGGAGCCTGCGCACCGGTCTCGACCCGGCTCACGTGTCCCTTGCTGTAGTAGAGCCGCCGGGCGAACTCGCTCAGCGAAAGCCCTTCGGCGATCCGCAGCGCTCGCACTCTCGACCCGAACGTCTCCGGCACGGAAGACACCTGGCGCACCGCCCTTCGTCGATTTCCCATCTTGCCCGACCGGAAGTCTTCAGCCATCAGGATTGACGTTCCAAGCAACAACTGGAAACAGGAAACGAACGATCAGCATAGTGCGATTTCAATCGACCACATGATCTCCAATGGCAGATTTCGTAGATCATTACTTCAGCACGGGGAGCGGTAGTCAAAAGCTGGACAAAAACTCCGTCGGCGATCGGAAACAGGAAACGCTCGCCTACCCTCAAGTAGGACTTGTCAAGCAGCCGTTCGGATGCCAAAGATTGCTCTCTGCTCCCCGCGACCCCTCCGCCCCGACCGGCCCGTGCCACGGCGCACGCAACCAGTCAGACCAGGAAAGGCCCCTCGTTGAACCAGATTTTCCTCAACTACCGCACGGCCGACGAACGGTTCGGCGTGGCGCTGCTCGACCACGAACTGTCGCGCGCGTTCGGCCCGGATGCCGTCTTTTTCGCGTCCAAGTCGATCGAGCTCGGCTCCGAATGGGAGCAATACCTGTTCGACGCGGTCAAGGCTTCCGAAGCTCTGCTGGTGGTGATCGGGCGAGATTGGCTGAACGCCTGCGACGCGGACGGCCGCCGCCTGCTCGACGATCCCCAGGATTTCGTCCGGAGAGAGATAACCACCGCATTCGAGCTGGGGAAACGCGTCATTCCGGTCCTGCTGGACACCCCGCGGATTTCGCGCGAGGAGCTTCCCGCTCCGCTTCGCCAGCTCGCCGATGTGCAAGACGCCCGGGTCCAGTTCCGCAACGCCGTGCCCGACATCGACCGCCTCGCGAAGAGGCTCGAACAGCTCATCCCCGGATTGCACCGGGCGAGCGCCTCCGTTCCGGCCGGCCCGAAGTTCACCGGCCACGCGCATCAGGGCGGCGTGGTCAACCAGTTCGACCGGGTCGACGTGCGCGGCGACTTCCACGCCGGGCCCCGCTGACCGGCTTCCCTTCCCCCTACCATCTCTCCGGAGCTGACTCTTGAGCGAAGAGACTCCGGCCGAGGACGCTCCGAAGGCGCCGGCGGAACCGCCGGCGCCCGAGCCTGCCTCGGCCGAAAAAGACCCGCCGCCTTCGGATCGGGACCAGGCGGTCCACGACCTGCGCGGCCAGGCCTCGGACCTGCTGAACGTCCAGTTCAGCAAGATCGTCTCGGAAGCCGCCGGCCGGCTGGAAGGCGTGACGAACCTCAACATCTTCCACGAGGTGCACACCGACGGCGACTTCATCGCCGGACCGGGCGGGCGGAGCACCTCGCGGCGGTCGGGCAGAAGCCGGGCCGAGCCGCAGGACCTCGCCGCGATCGAGTACTTCGCACCGCCGCCCGACTTCCAGGACTGTGTGGACCGGCTGCACAGCAACCACCTGCTGATCATCGCCGACGCGGCGAGCACCGGACGGTTCAGTCGCGCGCTGGCGACCTTGCGGGAGGTGCTCGACGAGAACGCGGTGATCTACCGCCTTCCCGCCTCGATCCTGGGCAACCCCGGCTGGCGGATTCACCAGCCGCGCAGCGGTTACCTGGTCGTGGACCCGGACAGCGGCGACGGCAAGTTCTCCGCGAGCAAGCTCACCGACGATTGGCTCGCGAAAACCGCCGAGCGCCTGCAGGACGAGGAAAGCCATCTCGTGGTCGTGACCGGCCCGGCAGCGGGAACCCTTGCCACCGCGACAAAACGCGTCGAGTTCGTCGTCGAAGAGCTCGAGCTGCCGGATCCGATGGACATCGTGCGCAAGCGGCTGGACGGGGAGGTCCCTTGGGCAGACCCCGAAACCCTCCGCGGCGATCTGGCCGCGGCCGGTGTGGAGGAGCTGCTCGAAGAACGCGACAATCCGGAGTTCGCGGCTCGCGTCGCGCGCGCCGTGGTCAATGCCGTCCGCGAGAAGGAGGATCTCGGCAAGGCGCTCGACAAACTGCGCGACCCGACCGGGCAGGTCCGGGAATGGCTCAGCCAGAACCCGGGCAGCGTGGACGTCGCGCTCGTGTTCGCCACCGCGGTGCTCGAAAACGCCAGCTATCTCCACGTCGCGGACGCTGCGATCGCCCTCCACCGGCAACTCAGCAACGGCAGTTCGGCGACGCTGACCCTGCGGTACCTCCGCAAGATCGTCGCCGAGCGCAGCTGGCTAGAGCTCGATTCCGACGAGACACGAGGCAGAGCCAGGCTGCGGTTCAAATCAGCTCGCCTGCGGGTAGCCGTGCTCGACATCCTGTGGCTCGAACTCGACGGCGCCCGCGAGAAAATACTGAGCTGGCTGCAAAAGCTCGCCAATCACACGAACGTGGACGTGCGGGCCAGGGCAGCACACGCCGCGGGCATTCTCGCGAACACCGATTTCGAGCACGGCGTGCACGGGTACCTTCTGCACTGGGCCACGTCCGACTCGGCTTTGCTGCGGCAGAGCGCCGCGTACGGGCTCAACGTCGCGGGGACGCAGAGCCCCGGCAACACCGGCATCGCCTGGTCGTATGTCGAGCGGTGGGCGGAACTCGTCGGCGAACCCAAGATCCGCAGGCTGCCGATCACCGCGGGCCTCGCGGTCGGCGGGCAGCTCGGCACGCAGAACCCCCGGCGTGCCTTGCGCGTCTTGCGCCGTCTCGTCCGCCTCGGCGACTGGGGTCTGCTGGAACCCGTCGCCGTCAGCACCCAGGCACTGCTCGAATCGGGCTGCGCGGAGGAGGTGCTGCAGGCCCTGCTCGAGTGGACCGAGCGTTCGGAAGACGGGGAACCCGAGGTCAAAGCCCTGACGATGTTCGCGTTCGCCGTCGCGCCCGAAGCCGGTCTGCGTGAACGTCCGCTGCTGATGCGCGAAGAACACCGGCACCGTGACGTGCTGGCCGAACTCTGGGGACGGGCGCTGGCCAGTTCGGCGGCCAGGGCCCTCGCCGAAGACTCGCTGAGGTCGTGGGTGCGCATTTCCGACCGCGACCGCTCGGCCGCGGATCCCGTGCTCAACGTGCTGGCCGGAATCGCCGATCGCGGGACGACCGACTTCGAGCGGATCCTGCACCTCCTGCGCACCTGGGCGAGCGACCCGCACGATCCGTCGAACCAGGCAGCCGAGTTCCACGACACCCTGCTCGACCTCGAGGAAGAAGCATCATGAGCCAGACCTACAACCCGGTCCTCGCCTGCGACGAGGTCCGGCGCATGCGCCTCAGCGCCCCGCTGCGCTCGCCCGAACTCGGCGTCGCGATGGTCCTGGAACGGGCGACCGGCACACCGCTCGTGATCAACCACGGCGAGCGCGTACCGGACGCGCGGACCGGCAATTACCGCCGGATGCACCTGATCGACGTGGCCACGCGCGGCCTGTCTTTCACGATCTTGGTGGCGAGCGCCGATCCGGCCTTCACGTTCCGGGTGACGGTCGAGTTCGCCTGCCAGGTCACCGATCCCGTCGCCATCGCGCTGAACAAGGTCACCGACATGACTGCCAGCCTCTTGCCGTCGCTCACGGCGATCGTCCGCGAGAGCGCGGCCCGGTTCGACGTGCTGGAACCCGCGGCCGCGGCGAACGCGATCTCCGCCCGGCTCAACTCGGCACGCGATTCGCCCGCCGTGCGGCTCAGCACCTACTCGGTGTCGGTCTCGATGGTCGACAACGAAGATTTCGTGACGGAGCAAAGAAAAATCCGGGTGCGCAAGCTGTCCTACGACGCCATGCGACCGATCGCGGGCGGAAGCCGGGAGGACATGCTCGCCCACATCATGTCGATCGACGACGGCGATCCGATGGCGCTCCTGGACCGCGAACGGGCCGACCGCGCCGCCGAAACGAAGGCCAAGATCGACGTGCTGCGCGCCTTCACCGGCACCGACATGGAGGATTTCAGCGCTTCCGAGGTGCGCGAACAAGTCCTCGGCGAGTTCTTCGACCGGAGCAAGGCTGTGCCCGGCAAGCGGCGGAAACTCCGGGACAGCCTGGAAACCCGCGCCAAAGCGGAAATCGAAGAAGCCAAAGTCGTCGAGGGCAACGTTCCGCCCGCGAAGGAGCCCGCCGAGAACGAAGCGCCGTCTTCGAAGCGCGCCAGCCGGCTCCGGGGCAGCATGCGGCCGGCCGAGCCGGAAAACGAAAGCTGAGGCATGGACGTACCTCCTGGTGCGCGAGGCACCGCACGCCTCTGGCACTACACCGAAGAAGCACTCGCCGCGGTCGCGGTGTGGACGGAACGGATCACGGGGAAGGGAGAGGACGCCGATCCCCTCGTGCTCCTGCACCGGCCGACGAGGTCCGGATTGCTCGCCGTCTTCGACGGGGTCGGCGGCGCGGGCCGGGCCCCGGCGGGCCGGACTCCGTCCGGACAGCTGCGCACCCAAGCCTGGCTCGCTTCCCGCCGGGCCCGCGCCCTGGTCGAAGAATGGTTCACCGACGCGTCGGCAGGCGTCGCCCCGCAGGTGCTCGCGACACACCTCGGCAACCGGCTGGGCACCGGTGTGCTGCGACCTCGGAGAATCCGGGGCAAACTCCAGCGCGAGCTTCCGACCACCTTCGCCGGGTTGATCTTCGAACTGGCCGACGGGCAGGTTTCGTGGCAGGTTCTGTGGGCCGGAGATTCCCGGTGCTACGTGGCGGAACCACGAGGCGGGCTGCAGCAGCTCAGCCTCGACGACACCGAGCCCGGCGATGCGCTGGAGCTGCTGCTGCAAGACCCGCCGATGACGAACCTGGTCCAGGCGGGCGGCCCGTTCCAGATCCACGGCAGCCGGGGAGCCGCCCGGTTGCCGTGCCTGCTCATCACGGCGACCGACGGTTTCTTCGGCTACGTCGGCACTCCCGCGGAGTTCGAGTGCGCGCTGTGGGAGACGTTGCTGAGCGCGCAGGACGCGATGCACTGGTCTGTTCTGCTCACCGAAAAGGTCCAGTCCTACACCCAGGACGACGCGTCGATCGCGATCGTCGCACTCGGCTTCGAGGATTTCCCCGCCGTCCGCGCGAGCTTCCGGACCCGGTTCGACCGGCTGCGGGAAGAACACGCCGAGCCGATGCGCCGGGCGGCCGCCAGCGGACGAACAGCCTTGGTGGAGACCAGAAAGCGTTCCTGGCTCGCCTACCGGGAGCACTACGAACGCAGGCTTCCCGCACGCGAAGGGAGCAACTCGTGAAACTAGGCTCGGCTGTGCGGGGCTACGAGATCGTAACCCGGCCGTCGAACGCGAACGCGGGCAAATGCATGTGGGCGTTCGCCCGCAAGGACGACAAGGATTTCTTCGTCAAGGAGTTCCTCGAACCCAAACGCCCGCGTCCGGACTCGATGGGATCCGTCGAGGACAAGAAACGCCGTCTCGCCGCCTGCCGGAAGTTCGAGAAACGACACGAGAAGCTGTCGAATATCCTGCGCGCGGACCATCCGCACGCCGGGAATCTGGTGCTGGCACGGGCCTTTTTCGCCGAGGGAACGCGCTACTACAAGATCACCGACCGGATCGACCCGGTGGACGTGGCGCCTGCGGACCTGGCCCAACCGGATCGCGCCATCCTGTTGCACACCCTCTGCGAGAGCGTCGCGCTTCTCCACGAACACAAGATCGTCCACGGAGACGTCCGGCCGGAGAACGTGCTGATTCACCGGCCGCCGGGCAGCGATCTGCATATCGCGAAGCTGATCGACTTCGACGACTCCTACGTTTCGGGCCGGCCGCCGAAAGCTGGCGAAGTCGGCGGAAACCCTTACTACGGCGCACCGGAATGGCTCAGCTACCTCCGCGGCGACCGGGGCGTCCGGTCTTCCCAGCTCACCACCGCGGTGGATGTTTTCGCGCTGGGACTGCTGATTCACGTCTATTCGACAGGTGCTCCGCCCGCGTTTCCGGAGGAGTTCGAATCGCCCGCCGCGGCGGTGCTCGCCGGCGCCGGCCTGAAACTCGATCCGGCGCTGCCGGCGGAGTGGGCCGAGTTGCTGTCCGGCACGATGCACGACCAGCCCTCGGCCCGCCCCACGATCAACGACGTGCTGGCCCTGCTGCGCTCCCAGCACGCGCCTGCCGCGCGCAGCCGAGTCCGGATCAACCTCACCGGCCGTGTTCCGACGAAAGGAAACCGATGACCCAGCAAACCGCAACCGATCTCGGCTACGCGGTCGACATCGTGTTGTGCATCGACACCACGGCGAGCATGCGGCCCATCCTGGACAACGTGAAGACGAGCGCGCTGACCTTCCCCGGCAAGCTCATGCAGGAGATGGCCGACAAAGGCAGGCGGATCTGCAGCCTGCGGCTGAAGATCGTCGCGTTCCGCGATTTCGGGGACCGCGCCGACGACGCGTTGTCCGAGACGGATTTCCTTTCCGTGCCGGCGAAGGTGGACGAGTTCGAACGCACCGTTCGCGCGCTTCGGCCGGACGGCGGCGGGGACGAGCCCGAGTCTGGGCTGGAAGCGCTCGCCGTCGCGATGCAGTCCGAATGGGAGACCGGTCTCGACCGGCGCAGGCACGTGATCGTCGTTTTCACCGACGCGTCCGCGCATCGGCTCGGCGATCCGCGCCAGCGCGGCGCCGCCGGTTACCCGTCGTCGATACCGGGTTCGCTGGACGAGCTCTTCGCTTGGTGGGGCCACGCGCAGCAGCGCGGAGCGCGCATGGAGAACTCGGCCAAGCGGCTCTTGATCTTCGCTCCCGAGGTCTACCCGTGGGAGGACATCGCCGACGACTGGAACAACACGCTGTTCTTTCCCTCCACCGCGGGGGAAGGGCTCGAAGAATGGGAAATGGACCAGATCATCGCGACGATCGCGAGCAGCCTTTGAGCCGGCGCTTCCGCTGGCCGGGCCGACGTCGCCCCGTAGTGCCTCCGCCAGCGGAAGCTCCCCCTCGCCCCCTGCCGCCGGCGATCGAAGGGCCGGACGTCGTGCTGTACCGGGACCGGGCGTTGCTGGTCATCTGCGAGCGCCCCCGTCCGGGAGCGCCGCCGGCGGTGCTCCGGATCCCTGTCCGCAGCTGCGCGGCGGCGGCGCTCTCCATCGAACCCGGGCTGACCGGCCAGGAACTTCTCCGGCTGGACTTGACCGTGCGCTGGGGCCGGGACGCACTGGTCGAGCTCCCGATGTGGTTTCCGGAGCGGTATCGGGTCTTGCTCCAGAGGCTGGTCGACGAGGTGACCGCACCGCTGAAGCCGAACCCGCGACCGCCGGGACCGCCGTCGCCGCCGGTGCTCGCACTGCTTCCGGTACGCCGTGCTCCCCACGACCACCACTGGGTGACCTTCCGCTCCGGAGACGACGACGAGGTGGTGGTATTCGATGCCGGACAAGGCTGATTGGTCGTGCGACTCCTGCCACACGAACAACTACGCGCAACAGTCGATGTGCCGCGTTTGCGGCCGCGAGGCGGGAAGCGCGACCGGGGAACTGGCGATTCCCGACCATCGACCGCTGACGATCGCGGCCGAGGAGACCTTCGCGTTCGTGGATTCGAAGCACAGCGAACCGGAGCGGCCGACGATCGCGCTGGCCCCGGTGCCGCCGCCACGGCCACCGACGCGCCCCCCTCCCGCGCCGAAGGTCCCGTCGGTCACCCCGCGACCGTATGTCCCGCGCCGGAGGAAGCGCCGAGTTGTCCCGTGGTTGGTGCTGGGCGTGTTCGGCTTGGTGGCATTCATTTACGGCAGCAGCTTTCTCGCCTACCTCGGTTCGCAGGTTCGGCAGCCCGGGCAAAACACGGCCACGACCCCGTGCCCGTCGGAGGCCGCTCGCTGGCTGCCCGATTCCGGTTCCGGAGCCGGGCTGGTGGCCAAGTACGACACCGGCAAGCACACCGTGACGATTTGCGTCGGTTCGGACGGCTCCTACCACTACGACGGCCGCGTCAACGACGGCAAGCCGACGACGGCCGACAACCACCTCTCGATCCCGGCCGAGCGGACTTCCACCGGATTCACCGCGGCCAACGGGGCCTACAGCTACGAGATCTCCGGGCTTGACCTGACTGTTCGGAAGCGCGACAAGGTCATCGGCCGGGAGCACCTCACCCCGGTGCACTAACCCCACGGGCGCGCTATTCCGGCGCTACACCGCATGCACCTCGGCCACCGCTCGCAATTCGTGCACCAATTCGCGCACCGCGAGGGACTGTGCACCGGCGTAAGTGGCGACGTACCCGATCCTCCGGGTGGGCGGGTCGGCGATCGGGGTGACCGCGACTCCTGGCGGGATGGCGGCGAGGGTGAGCTTCGGCAGCACCGCCATGCCAATCCCTTGCGCCACCATGGAAAGCACCACTCCGTCGTCGGCGACCTCCATTTTCGCCGAAGGCAGCCAATCCTGCCGGGCCCACCAGGACCGGGTGTAGGAGGAGCAGTTTTCCGGCCAGTCGAGCAGCGGCAGGCCGCGCGGATCGGGCTGGCTGCCCGGGTTTACCAGGAAGTACGGCTCCCGGAACAGTTCTCCGGCGACGAGACCCGGCGGCGGGGTTTCGTCCTCGCCGAGGGTGGCGATGGCGACGTCCGCGCGTCCGTCAGCTACCTCGCCCGCGGTGCCTCGGCCTAGTTCGGGGACGATCAGGACTTGCGGTTTCAAGCCGGAATGCTTGGCAGTCAAGCGTTCCAGCGCGGCGGGCAGGAGATGCGCGGCCGCGCTGCGGAAAGCGGCGATCCGCAGGGGGCCGGTGAGGGTTCCGGCTGCCGCGCCCCGGGCTTCGGCGCGGAGAACGTCGAGTTGGCGCAGGATCAGCCGGGCGTGCACGAGCGCGCGGGCACCCGCCGCGGTGGGGCGGGCGCCGGTTCGGCCGCGGTCGAAGAGGATGGCGCCGACCTTGCGTTCGCAGGTCCGGACGGCGTGCGAGACCGCGGACTGGGTCAGACTCAGCTCGGCGGCAGCGGAGGTGAAGCTGCCGGTGCGCTCCACCGCGAGCAGCAGGCGCAGCTCGCCCGGCGTGAGGTCGACAGCATCCATGCGACCAGCCTAGCCGCGGCCATGAGCGG
The DNA here is from genome assembly GCF_055633655.1 of Amycolatopsis sp. NPDC114503. Lineage (NCBI taxonomy): Bacteria > Bacillati > Actinomycetota > Actinomycetes > Pseudonocardiales > Pseudonocardiaceae > Amycolatopsis > Amycolatopsis sp. NPDC114503. The sequence continues at coordinate 120,342 of NZ_JBVKDT010000001.1, forward strand.
GATTCATGGATTGGCGCGGTCCATCGATCCAGCGGTCTGCCGCAATGGCTTCGCCGTGCCTAAGTTGCTGGTCAGAGCCATCCCTAAGGAGATCCCGTGTCGCTTACCGCCGTCCGCCAGGTTCGCCGCCCCGAGGGTGCGCCCAGCGCCGCCGATTTCGAGTTCGTCACCCAGCCGCTGCCGAAACTCGCCGACGGCCAGGTGCTGGTCGAGAACCGGTACCTGTCGGTCGACCCGTACATGCGCGAGTTCATGGAGTGGGGCGGCTGGGAGCTGGGCGCGGGTCTGGAGGGCCGCACGATCGGCGAGGTCGTCGAATCGAAGGAGCCAACGCTGCCGGTTGGCACGACGGTGTTTCACCGGCACGGCTGGGCGACCCACGCCGTCGTCACCACCGCCGACGTCCGCACGATCACCCCGGCGGACGGCGTTCCGCTGAGCGCTTACCTCGGCATTCTCGGCGGGACCGGGCTCACCGCGTACGTCGGTCTCACGCGAATCGCCCAAGTGCGCCCGGGCGATGACGTGTTCGTCTCCGCGGCAGCCGGTGCGGTGGGCAGCGCGGCCGGGCAGATCGCCCGGCTGCTCGGCGCGGGACGGATCGTCGGCAGCGCCGGATCCGCGGCGAAGGTCGAGCATCTGACTCGCGACCTCGGGTTCGACGCGGCCTTCAACTACCACGACGGCCCGGTCGCCGACCTGCTGGCGAAGGCGGCACCGGACGGAATCGACGTGTACTTCGACAACGTCGGCGGCGATCACCTGGCCGCCGCGATCGACGTCCTGCGCGAGCGCGGACGAGTCGCCTGGTGCGGTTCGGTCGCGCAGTACAACAGCCTGCGCACGCCGCCGAGCGCACCGCACAATTTGTTCGACGTCGTCGGGAAAAGCCTTCGGATCGAAGGGTTTCTCGTGCGCAATCACCTCGACGCGCGCGAGGAGTTCGAGGAATTCCTGATCCCGCACGTGCGCAGCGGTCGCGTGTTGGTGAATGAGACTGTGGCAGAAGGGTTTTCCAGCATCGTGGACGCGTTCATCGGGATGCTGCGCGGGGAGAACGTCGGGAAAATGCTGGTCCGGATCTGACCGTCGGGAGGGGGCCGCGAAGCCCCCTCCCGGGTCAGAACCTCAATCGCGCCAACGGTTGTTGAGGAAGGCGTCGTCGTCCTCGTCGTCTTCCACCGGACGCGGACGGCGCGTCGGGCGGCGCGGGGCCTCGCTCCGCAGGGCGGGCTGATTCGGAGTCACCGCGAACGGCGACGCCGAACCGGGCTCGTTGCCGAACTCGTCGGAATCGAACGCCGAGGGCGGTTCAGTGCTCGGCCGGTCCGTGCTCCACCCGGACTTGGTCTTGCGCTTCCCCATCTCCCGCCGGTGCTGGACGTACCGTTCGGCCGCCTGCGCCTGCTTCGTCATGTACTCCTGGGACTGCGCCTTGATCTCCTCGGCCTTCTGCTCGCGCAGCGCCCGGCGATCAGCCTGCTCGCGGACCAGCGCGTCCAGTTCGGCCTTCATCGCGGCGGTTTCGCTCATGCGTCCTCCTACCTGGTCCGGATGATCGGCGCGTCGTCGTCATCGTCGAGTGAACCAGTGATCCGGCTGGCGGGCTCGACGAGGTTGTCGAAGACCGCGCCCTCCACCCGGTACGCCGCGCGCCGCTCGGTCTCGCCACCGCCGCCGCCACCTCCGTGGCCGCCGCCCATCGCGCCCATGCCGGGCATCCCGCTGCCGCCGGACCCCTGCTGGCCGCCGCCGGGGTGGTCGCCCGCCGGTGCCGAGAACCCGCCACCGGTTTGGGTTCCGACGACCGGCGTGCTGTCGACTCCGACCATGGGTGCGCCGTGCAGCGGAGCGCTCGGGGCGCCGGCGGGCACGCCCGGACCGCCGGTGTGCGAAATCTCCGGACCGGGGCCGCCCTGCAGCGGATGACCCGGTGCCCCGCTCGGGACGCCGTGGTGCAGCGGCTGGGCCGGACCGCCCGCGGGGTGTCCCGGAGCGTCCGAATTCGAGATCCCCGGGCCGCCTCCCGCCGGATGCGCCGGATCGCCTGCCGGGTGCCCGCCGAACGGGTCGCCGGTGTGCGAGATCTCCGGACCCGGCCCGCCCTGCAGCGGATGCACCGGGTGGCTGCTGCTGGGCGAGGCGCCGCCGTGCCCGTTGCCGTCGGGTCCCTTGTGGTCGCCGTGCTGACCCGGACCGTCGCCGCCGTGCTGGCCAGGACCGTCGCCCGCGTGGTGGCGGCCGGTGGTGCCGTCGGGCGGCTGCGGGACGTGGTCCTGCTCGTGCACGCCCTGCTTCTTGTCCTCCTCGCCGAGCGTGTAGGTCGTCGGGTTGCCCTTGCCGTCGTCGACCGTGACGACGGTCGGCCCGTTCGGCCCGTCCGGACGCTCGGCGGTGATCTTCGTGTCGCCGTCGCGGAGGTGGATCTTGCCGTCCGCGCCCGGGTGGTGGACCTCGTCGCCGTGCTGGCCGTCCCCGCCGTCGTGCGCGGACTTGTCGTCGGACCAGTCGATCTTGAAGTCCTTGGCGGGGCCGGAACCCTCGCCGATCTTGATGTCCATCTTGCCGTCGTGGTCCGGCTCGGACATTTCGAAGGTCTTGTCGCCCTGCTTGACCTTCAGGACGTCCCGGTCGTCGTCCGGTTTGCCGTCGTGGTTCTTGTCCTCGCCGGGCTTGCCGTCGTGACCCTTGCCGTCGTCGTCGGGCTTGCCGTCGTGGTCCTTGTCCTCGCCCGGTTTGCCGTCGTGACCCTTGCCGTCGCCGTCCGGTTTGCCGTCGTGGTCCTTGTCCTCGCCCGGCTTCCCGTCGTGACCCTTGCCGTCCTCGCCGCCAGGACCGCCGTCGGCGGGATCGGTCTTGATCGGCGGGCCGTCGACCGGACCGCCGCCGCCGGGGGAACCGCCGCCGCCCTTGTCGCCGGGGGCCTTGTCGTCGCCGGGGCTCTTGTCGTCGGGCCCCTTGCCGTCGGGACCCTTGCCGTCGGGACCCTTGCCGTCGCCGCCGGTCGAACCGGGTTCGCTGCCGCCCGGACCGCCGAGGCTGCCACCGCCGTGACTGCCCTGCGAGTCCTTCTTCAGCGCGTCCATCGCGGCCTCGGCCTTTTGCTTGGCCTCGGCCTGGGCCTTCTGCTTGGCCTCTTGCTCGGCCCGCTGCTTGGCCTCTTCCTCGGACTGCTGCTGGTCCTGTCCGCCGCCAGGCCCCGAACCACCCGGGCCCGAACCACCCGGACCGGAACCAGAGCCACCAGGACCGGAGCCGCCGCCGGAGTCAGTCTTGATCGGGGGGCCGTCCACCGGACCGCCGCCGCCAGTCCCGCCGCCCGAACCGCCGCCGAGCGGGCCGCCACCAGGCGAATCGGACGGGATATCCAGATCGGGAACCTTCCCTCCGCCCCCGCCGGAGCCGCTGCCGCTGCCAGACCCGCCGCCCGAACCGGACCCGCCGCCGGTGCCGCCGCCAGGACCGCCGCCGATGCCGCCGGGACCACCGCCGGTACCGCCGGTGTGGTCACCCTGGGGCGTGTCCGAACCGGATCCGCCGCCGGACCCGCCGCCATAGCCGCCGGTTCCCCCGCCGGTACCGCCGCCGTGCCCGTTGCCCTGGCCGCCGCCATTGCCGTTGCCCTGACCGCCGCCGTAACCGTTGCCGCCGCCGGAACCGTTGCCGTTGCCCTTGTTGTTCCCGCCGGGCCCCTGACCGCCACCGCCGGGACCCCCGCCGCCGGGACCGCCCGAACCACCAGAACCGCCGGCCCCGCCGTCCTTGGCGCCCTCGAACTTGTTCTTGAGCTTGCCCATCTCTTTGTCAAGAGCGTCGTAGGCCTTGTCGACGAGGTCCTTGGCGTCCTTGCAGGCCTTCTCGAACCCCTTGTAAACGTTGTCCCACATGTCGGGGTTGAACTGGTTCATGATCCACTGCTTGGCGAGGTCCTTGCCGTGGCTCTGGATCTCGTCGTCGTCGCAGCAGCCCTGGTCGTTGAGGGTGTTGACCAGGTTGGTGCCGAAGTTGTAGTCCATCCAGCCGGCGATCTGGGCCAGGTCGTTGACGCTGCCGTGCTCGCCGTTGGCGACCGCGATGACCTTCTGCGCCATCGTGTAGTCGGCCTTGCCGACCTGGTCGCGGTACAGCGCGATGACCTGGTCGGCCTTCCCCTTGCACAGGTCGAACAGCGTCTTCGTGGCGGCCAGCGTCGCTTCGCTGGCGTGGTTGAGGTCGTCGCCGAGCTTCGCGGCCTTCTTCTGGATGCTCTCGTTGTACTTGTCCGACGCCGCGTCGGCCCCGGCTCCGGTCCAGGTCCCGAACAGGGTGCCCAGCTCGGTGCCGGTTTCGGTCAGCGTCGACTTCACGGTTTCCGAGCTGTGCTTGAAATGCATGGCGTCGTTGACGAAACTCTCGAAGCTGATCCCGCGCTGTTCGTCGAACGGGCCGCGGATGTCCTTGTCGAGGTCGAGCTTGCGCGTGTTCCCCTTGCAGTCGTCGGGGATCTTCTCGAGCAGCCCGCCGAAGGTCTCGAACACCCTCAGCGCGGCCGCAGCGGGGTCGAAGAGTTCATCGGACGTCTTCGTGCCGGTGGCCGCGGCGTCCTTGCCTTCGCCGGGGGCGGGCGGCTTCTTCTTGCCGAGCTCGTCCTTGCCCTGGTCGACGGCCTTTTTCTTCTCGTCCTGGTTGTAGCTGTTCTGCTGGCCCTTCTGCCGGGCCTCTTCGTAGACCTGCTCGAGCGGCGGGGCACCGCCCGGAGCCGCGAACGGATTCTTCGGGACGGTGATGAACGTCCGCCCGTACGACTGGATGTACTTCGCGACGTCCTTGCCCTCGTCGCCTTGGGGATTCGGGTGCTCGTGCACCCACGCCCGGAGCAGCCCGTCCTTCAGCTCCGGCGGCACCGCCGAGTTGTCGAGGAGCTTCTTGACATCCGGCCACGTCTTCGGCTGCTGTTTGTCGTCCGCCATCAGAGGATCCCGTCGACGCCGTTGCCGGTCTTGTTGATGTTGTCGGACTGGTCGTCCTCGTTCTTGCCGTAGGCGGACCCGGCGGTCTTGATGTTCGTGCCGAACGATTCGAGCGCCTTGCTGTAGCCGGAGAGCGCGCCCCACAGCTGTTTGGTGCCCTCGAGGTACTTGTCGGCGTGCGCCTGGTGCACCCGGCCGAACTTCTCCTTGGTCAGCTCGGAGTGTTCGAGGTCCGGATTGTCGTCAAGCAGCTTTTCCGCCAGGTCGCCGATGTTCGTCGACGCCTTCGACAACGCTTGGGTTGTCGCGGTGTACCCGCCCCCACCGCTCATTTCAGTGCTTCTCCTCAGCTCGGCTAGCTGCCAGGGCCTCCGCGAGCACGTCCGCCACGGATTCCACGTCGGTGAACCGATCGAGCTCGTCCAGATCGATCGACACGTCGTAGTAGATCTCCAGCGCCGCGAGAAGCCGGATCCGGCCCTTCGAGTCGATGCCGAGCTCCTCCAGCGGAGCGTCGGGCACGACGAGGGCCGGGTCTAGCCGGAAGGTGTCGCTGACGACCTTCGTGACCTCGGCGCAGTGATCACCCACGCACCCCACCGTAACGCGCTTTGGCGGCGGACCGGGCGACCTTCCCGCTGGAAGTGCGCGGAAGTCCGCCAGAAGGGACCAGGTGTACCGCACGGAGCGTGAGATCGTGCTCTCGCGACACCGCTCGCAGCACCGCCCGGGTCACGTCCTTGACCTCGGCTTCCGCGCCGCGGGCCCATTCCGCGACCACCATCGCGCCCTCGCCCTGCTCGTCGGCGACGCCGAACGCGGCGACCCGGTCGCGGCGGATCGCCGGATGCGCCTCGCCGGCCGCGGCTTCGAGGTCCTGCGGATGGAAGTTGCGGCCGTCGACGACGATCAGGTCTTTGAGCCTGCCGGTGACGTAGAGGTCACCGCGGTGCAGCACCCCGAGGTCGCCGGTGCGCAGCCAGCCGTCGAGCCCGTCGAGGACGCCGCTGAACGCCTCCGCGTCGCCGCGTCCCCAGTAGCCGGACGCGACGTTCGGGCCGTGCACCCAGATTTCGCCGACCTCGTCCTCGGGCTGCTCGTGTCCGTCGTGGACGATCCGGACGAGCTGCCCGACCGGCCGTCCCACGGACATGACCGGCTGGCCGTCCGGCGTTTCGACGGCCCGGCCCTGGGCCAAGGCTTCTCGGTCGAGCACCGCGCCGCGCGGCCCTTCGTCTCCCGCGCTCGCGACGTACACAGTGGCCTCGGCCAGCCCGTACGACGGACGGTGCGCTTCGGGACGGAACCCGCGCGGGCCGAAGACCTCGTGGAAACGCTCGACCGTGCGCGGCCGGACGGGCTCGGCGCCGTTGAGCGCGACCCGGACGTCCGAAAGATCGAGGTCGTCCTCAGCGCCGGCGTCGGCCGCCAGGTCGTAGGCGAAATTCGGGGCCGCGGTGAAGACGGCCGGGTAGTCCGACAGTTGGCGCAGCCACCGCTGCGGCCGGTGCACGAACTCCGCCGGGGACATGAACACCGACCGCCCGCCGACGTACACGGGCAGGCACAGCAGCTGGATCAGGCCCATGTCGTGGAAGAACGGGATCCAGCCCGCGCAGGTCGTCTGCTCGTCCGAGGCATAGGCCTGGCTGGCCTGCCAGCACGCCGCGACGATCGCCCGGTGCGGGATCACCGCGCCCGCCGGTTCGCGCGTCGACCCCGACGTGTACTGCAGGTAGGCCGGGCTTTCCGGGTCCACGCGAACCGGGTCCACGCCCGGTCCGGACAGCTCGTCCACCACCACGAGATCGCCGGGATCGCTGAACTCGCGCGCCTTCGCCGCGACAGCCGACGACGTCGCCCACACTCGCGCGCCGGAGTCGGCGAGGACGCCGGAGAGCCGGTCGGCCTGCGCGCGATTGCCGGGCAGCATCAGCGGAACCGCGACCATCCCGGCGGCGAGAGCGCCGAAAAACGCCAGCGGGTAAGCGAGTTCCTGTCCGGCGAGGATCGCGACGCGCTCGCCCGGTTCCGCGACCCGGCGCAATTGTCCGGCCACGACCCGGACTTTCGCGGCGAACTCCGCCCACGTCAGCGTGTGCTCGACGCCGCGGTTGTGATCTTGGTGGGTGAACAACGGCCGTTCGTCGTCCGCGCGGGCGAACAGCCGGTCCACGATCGAGACGTGCATGACCTCGTCAGGCACGCTCGCAGACGTCCGGGACACGCAGCGCAACCTACTCGAACTCGGGAGCGGCCCGCGAGGCCGGTCGCGGAGAATTCACTCGCGCACCTGGGCGGCCCGGGACTCCAGATAACGCTTCTCCGCGATACTCGCCGTCGCCTTGGCCGCCAGCCGGTAGTTCTCGTACGCGCCAGGCAGATCCCCGGCTTTCTCCAGCAAATGCGCCCGCACCGACAGCAACCGGTGATGCCGCGCCATCCGTTCTTCACCGTCCAATGTGGACAGCAGAGCCAGCCCCGCTCGCGGCCCCTCGGTCTCGGCGAGCGCGATCGCCCGGTTCAACGTGACGACCGGATTAGGCGCGATCCGTTCCAGGATCAGGTAAAGCGCGTGCACCTGCCGCCAGTTGGTCTCCTCCGCGGTCGCCGCGTCGGCGTGCGTCGCGGCGATGGCCGCCTGCAGCTGGTACGGCCCCAGCTCAGGACCGGCCAGCGACGCTTTCGCCAGTTCAGTGCCCTCGTCGAGCATGGCGTGATCCCACGTCGAGCGGTCCTGATCGGCCAACGGGACCAGGTCTCCGGACGCCGTCGTGCGGGCCGCGCGGCGCGCGTGGGTCAGCAGCATCAATGCGAGCAGACCGGTCACTTCACTGTCGTCCGGCAGCCGCGCGTGCACCATCCTGGCCAGGCGAATCGCCTCGTACGCCAGGTCGGCGCGATGCAGGTCGCTGCCGGAGGACGCGGTGTAGCCCTCGTTGAAAATCAGATAAAGCACCTGCAGCACGACACTCAGCCGTTCCGGGCTTTCCGTGCCGGGGAACGAGCTGCCCGCCGCCTTGATCCTCTGTTTGGCACGGCTGATCCGGGCAGCCATCGTGCCCTCCGGTACCAAAAACGCGCTGGCGATCTCGGCCGTGGTCAGCCCGCCGACCGCGCGCAGGGTCAACGCGGTCTGCGAGGCCGGCGTCAGCGTCGGATGGCAGCACAGGAACAGCAGGAGCAGCGTGTCGTCGGTGTCCGGCACCTCGGGCGCGGCCTCGACGGCGTTCGCCAGCTCCCGCTCGCGGCGCGCCTGATCGCTGCGCAACTGGTCGATATAGCGCCGGGACGCGACCGTCGACAGCCAGCCGCGCGGATTGTTCGGCACGCCTTCGACCGGCCATTGCTGCGAAGCGGCGAGGACGGCCTCCTGCACCGCGTCCTCGCACCCCTCGAACTGGCCGTAGCGGCGCACCAACACGCCGAGGACCTGCGGCACGAGTTCGCGCAGCAGGTCCTCGACGGCGGGAGGTTTCACGCGTCCAATTGTCCTTCCGAGAACATCACCTGGCGCACCTCGACCCCGAGCCCCTCGATCGAGGCGTCCGGGATCTGCGCGGCCAGCTCGATCGCGCGCTCCTTGCTCTCGACGTCGATCATGTAGTAGCCGCCGAGGAACTCCTTGGACTCGAGAAACGGCCCGTCGGTGACCACCGGCTGCCCGCCGCGCACCGAGACCACCACGGCCTGCGACGGATCGGCCAGCGCCTGGGCCGCGATCAGCTCGCCGGACTTCTTCGTCGACTCCATGAACGCGGTGACGCCGTCGCCGAGGGCTTCCTTCTCCTCGTCGGTGAGGGCGTCGAGGACGGACTGGTTGATGTGCAGGCTGATCAGGAACTTCATCGTCTTGCTCCTCGTGGTTTCGGGGTCTTACGGGGGATGGTCGGAGGCGGGCGCGGGTTCTGGACATGCACTTTATGTGACGCGCGTCACTCACGATTCGGGAGCAGGATGAACGGCATGGAGACCGACGCCTGGGCCGCACTGGCGAGTCCGTTCGTGGAAGGCGCGTACGCGACCGTCAAAGGCCGAATTCGCACGTACGTCCTGCATCAGCAACTCCTGGCGCACCTGCCTCCGCCGCCGGCCACGGTGCTCGACGTCGGCGGCGGGGCTGGGCATCAGTCGTTTCCGTTGGCGCGCTTGGGTTACGACGTCGTCCTGCTGGATTCGTCCGACGCGATGCTGGCGAAAGCGCGGGAGCGTCTCGCCGCGGAACCGGAGGAGGTTCGCGAGCGAGTCCGGCTGTTACGCAGCCGCGGCGAGGACGCCGTCGCCGCGGTCGCCGGTCAGAAATTCGACGCGGTGCTGTGTCACGGCGTGCTGATGTACGTGGAAGATCCCGTGCCGATGATCGACGCGCTCTGCGCCTGCGCGGCGCCAGGCGGGATCGTCTCGGTGATGGCGCTCAACGCCGAGACGCTGGCTGTCCTCCCTGCTTTGGAAGGACGGTGGAGCGACGCGCTTACGGCGTTCGACGCGCACGGCGAGCGGGGCGTCCTCGGTGTGGACACGCGCGCCGACACCGTGGCGGGGCTGTCGCAGCTGCTCGTCGGACAGGGAGCTGAACCGCTTGCCTGGTACGGAGTTTGGCTGTTCGCCGACTGGCTGGACCTGGACCCTGAGGAGAGTCGGATCGCCGAAATCGCGGAGGTCGAACTGGAGGCGGCGCGACGAGATCCGTACCGGCGGCTCAGCCGGGTGTTCCATCTCGTCGCGCGCGCCTGAACTGTCCTATTAGGACGCTTCCCAGAACTCCGTGAGGATTCGCGCGCCCTGGACCGGATCCTGCGTCATCCACCAGTGCCCGAGCCCCTCCAGCACCGCGACCTTCGCCCCGGCCCGCCCGGCCGCGCGGCGGCGTTGCTCGTCCGTCCCGACGAAATGGTCCTCGGTCGCCAGCACGACGAGCCCCGGACGGTCCGCCGCGCGTTCGAGATCCCGGCCGAACTCCGCGATCGCCGGCTGCGCCGCGGAGCGGTAGAGCGGGAGCACCGCGCGCGCCATGTCGTCGTTCATCCCCTCGGCGACCTTGGCGGCCACCGACTCGTGCATTCCGCCCAGCACCAGGCGTTCCGCCCGTTTTTCCACCGGCGCGCCGAACATCGCCGCGACGGCTTCCTCGCCGACGCCCGGTTTCTGCCACCCCTGCGCGAGGTCGTGCCAGACGTAATCCGGATCGAACGCGCCCGCCGTGTCGCTGACCCAGCTGCGCACCAGCTCCGGACGGGCCATGACGGCGTTGAGCACGTGCGCGCCGCCCCAGTCGTGGCCGACCAGGTCGACCGGTTCGGGGAATTTCTCCAGCTCGGCGATCAGCCAGTCGCGGTATTCGACGGCCGTCGCGCCGAAACCTTCTGGCCACGGCGCGCCGAATCCGGGCGGGGACAGGCATACGACCGGCCGGTCGCCCAGCTCGGCGAGCAGACGCTCCCACACCGCGGCGGTTTCCGGGTTTCCGTGGACGAAAACTGCAGTCATCGGACTTCCTCCCTCTCGTCGCTCCCACTCTACGCATACTTGCTTGTCAGCTGGCAAGTATGTTGTAGGGTTTCTTCCCGTGACCACGCGCCGCACTCAACAGGAACGCCGCGACCAGGCGTCGGCCGCTTTGCTCGAAGCCGCCGCCGAGCTGGTCGTCGAGGAAGGCGTGCGCGCCGTGACGCTGGCGCGCGTCGGCGAACGCGCCGGGTACAGCCGTGGCCTGGTCACCCACCACTTCGGCGGCAAACAGGCCCTGCTGGAACAACTCGCCAGGACCACGCAGACCGGTTTCGTCCCCGGCCTCGACTCGCTGCCGCCCGGCCTGGACCGGCTGTTGCGGCTGATCGACGGCTACCTCGCCCAGCTCAGCGAGCCGGACGTGCTGAGCCGCGCTTTTCTGGTGCTGTGGGCGGAATCGATGACCGCGCCGGAACTGGCCCCGATCTTCCGCGAACGCGACCAGGCCTTCCGCGACGACCTGCGTCAGGAGATTTCGGCGGGCATCGCCGAGGGCACCATCCGCGCCGATGCCGACCCGGAGCAGCTCGCCGTAGCCATCGTCGGGCAGCTGCGCGGCGTCGCACTGCAGTGTCTGCTCGATCCGGCCGCGGTAGAGCCCGCCGAGCTGTGCCGCTGCGCCGCCGAGGTGTGGAAACGGGCTCTTTCCTAGAGCTGCGACGCGCCGCCGATTCCGCGCCGGTCGTGTAGGTGGCGTCGAAGGCGAGGAACAGCATCGCCTTCGCGACCTCCTCCGGCGTACCCGCTCATCAGCGGCAGCCCTCGGACGTTCGCCACTGATGTCGTGAGCACCACCGCGCCCCGGCCCCGCCTCTCGCGGAAAGCTACGAGGACAAGCTGGAAATGGTCGCCGAGGGCCAGGCCGTCGCGGTACTCCCGCTGACCGACTGCCGAATCAGCGCCCGCCCAGACCTGCCGACGGTCCCGATCGACCGGGATCGCCCCTTGCCAGATCGTGGTAGCCAGCCGAGCTGACGACGAAAACCCGCTGCTGCCAGACGTCCACCGGGCCGCGGTACGGCATTTGTCGGCCTGAACTGCGCATTCTTGGATTTACATAGAAATTGCGTCTAGAGCATTAATGTCTAGTCGTCTTCCGCATTTCGGAGAACGTCACACAGGCAGTGAGTGATCAGCTACTTTGTTAGCTGTCTGCATTTGATGACACCGAACATGGGGAGGGCTTCGCGTGTGGGAGGACGTCCAGTTCTCGGTCTTTCACCCGTGGGAATCCCAGCCTCGCCAGGGCGGGTTCTCGCTGGACGCCGGTGCGGCGAAGGAGATCCTGCAGGATCTGCTGGAGTACCAGGACAGGCTCCTTTCCATGAAGCGCAAAGTCACCGCTCTGTGCGCGATGAAGCCGCCGTCGAAGGACCCGTCGACCACGGCGATGCACGTGGCGATGGTCGGTGACGGCAACGGAAAACAAGGTGCGTTTTCCTACGGAGGCGGGCACATCGACTTGCAATTGCGCTACGTCGAGGAGCTCGCCGACCGGATCCGGAAAGCGCTCGCCGCGATCGGCCAGAACGAGCAGGACCAGACCAAGACCGTCCAGAACGTCAACCCCGGTGCCCACTCTCCAGGAAAAATCGGATGAACCTGCGCACGCCAGTCGCGATGCTCGCCGTCGCTGTCCTCGCCGTCGGCTGCTCGACCCCCACGGACGGCACCGCGACCCCTTCCGCGTCGCCGACGCCGAATCTGCCCTATGGCGGCGCTCCGAAGGTCGAAAACCCGCTGCCGGACGATGTGCTCTCCGGCGATCCGTGCCAGGCGCTCACCCCGCAGCAACTGACCGACCAGCTCGGTTCCGCGGTGCCGGGGAAGCCCGACACCTCCCCGGTCCGTGCCTGCGACTGGATCAGCCCCGACACCCATGGGTTTATCGGCCTGTCGTTCTTCGACAAGCACAACGACGGCCTCAGCAACGTCTACGTGAACGTCCGGCCGCAGATGAAGCGCTTCGAAGCGCTCCAGCCCATCCAGGGCTTCCCCGCCGTCGCCTACAGCACTCAACCCGGCCCGAATTCCCAGACCTGCGACGTCAACGTCGGTGTCACCGACCAACTGTCTTTCGCGGTCGAGGTCACCCCTGGCGGCAGCAAATTCGGGAAGGTCGACCCGTGTCCGCTCGCGGCCGATGTCGCCAACGACGTCATCACCACGTTGAAGCACAAGGCCGGGCGGTGACATGAAATTCTGGGAGCCGATCAAGCAGTACCTCGACCAGCACCAAGAGCTGACGGTGCCGATCGAGGACATCGTCAAGCAAGTGCAGGCTTCCGAACCCAGCGGCTGGCATGAAGGCGTGACCATGGCTCGCGAGCTGGCCACCGAGCAGGAAACGCTGAGCCAGGACCTCTCCGGAACCTTGACGAAGCTGGAATCGTGCTGGAGCGGCGAGGGCTCCGACCTGATCAGCGAACGGCTGCGCCAGGTCCGCGCCTCGGCGATCGACGCGCACCAGGCGTTCGCGGCCAACGAAAACACCCACGCCACCGGCATCGCGATGCACGAGAACCTGCGGAATCAGCTGACCTCGATCCCGCCCGCACCCACGGGAAGCCCGACGCCCGCGGCGGGACTGATGAACGCGGACGTGATGTCCAAGCTGCTGGAGCACGACAGCGCGCAGCAGAAAAACCTTGATACGTATGAGAAATTCACCTCGGAAAGCCAGGGAAACACCCAGCAGCTGAAGGTCGACTACGGCAAGATCGGCACGTACGACGGCGGCGACGTGACCATCCAGCAACACCCCTCCGCCGACGCCAAGCCCCAGCCCGGACCGGTCGCCCCCGAACATCGTTCGACCGGCGGGACTGGGTCGACGTTCAGTCCGGGCACTGGGCCCAGCGGCCCTTCCCCGCACAGCTACCCGCCCGCGAATGCCTTGCCTGGCACGGGAAACGACCACACCAGCACCTCCGGATACACCCCGCCACCGGCCTCCGGACCAACCGCGGACAACCCGTGGCGCGGCGGAACGAGGGTGCCGTCGGTGCCCGGCCCGGTGAACGAACCCGGCGTCACACCGATCAGCGCCCCCATCGACGGCCGTCTCGGCGGCATCTCAGAACGCCTCGGCGGTGGTTCCGGTCGCTTCGGCAGCGGCTCCGGACGCTCTGGCAACGTCTCGGGCAACATCGGCGGCTCCGGACGCCCTGGCAGCGAAGGCGGTCCCGGACGCCCAGGTAACGGCCCAGGTTCCGGACGCCTGGGCAGTGAAACAGGCCCCCGCTCCGGAGCCGGCGCGAGCGAAGGCGCGGCTTCGCGAGTCAACGCGGAACGCGGCGCCCCCGGCGGAAAGGGCCTGCCCGGCGCAGCCGCACCCGGCGGGCAACGCGGCAAGAACGAAGAAGACGAAGAGCACGAACGCAAGTACGTTCTTGATGTAGACCTCTTCGCCGACGACGGTACCGCCGTAGACCCAGAAACCGGAATGCGCCCGACGCCACCGACTCTCGGGGCTTAGCGAGGCACAAGACCCGCTGACCTGGCCTACCTCGCCGAACGCCGGAGCAGTTCGCCGTGGTCACTCGCCATGTCCACTCGCGGCGGTTACTCTCCATGGTGACTCGCCGTGGTGACTCGCCATGGTCGCCCCCGTGGTGACACGCCGCGGTCACCCTCGGTGGTAACTCGCCGAAGTCACTAGCCATGGTGACTCGCTGCGGTCACTCGCCATAGTGGCGCGCCAGCGCCACTCGCCATGAGGACTCGCCGCAGTCACTCGCCATGGGACTCGGCACCGCCGCTCGCCATGATCAACGGCGCACCGTAGCGGCTGGTCAGCGGCAGGAACGGAGCTGGCGACCCGGTCCCGCCTCGCCACCCAACAGGCGACGAGGCGGAACTCCCCCTCGAACGGCGCTCCCCTCAAGCATCACGTCCCTCAACGCTGCCCCTCGAAGGCTGGCCCATCGAACGTCGCCCCTCCCGCAACGTCCTCCGAGCGGTCGCCCCTCAGGCACCGTCCCCCGACGCCGCCCTCCGGTGCCGTCCCTCAACGCTGCCCTCAGGTGCCGTCCCTCGAACAGTCGCCCTCAGAGGTGCCGTCCCTCGAGCAATCGACCTTTTCGGACGCTGTCCCTCTCACACATCCGCCCCCTCAAACGGATGCGCCTCCAACGCCGCCCCCCTCACGACCGCCCCTCCGGCACCGCTCGCAGATGACCGCCCCTCAGGACACGCTGCCCTCGAAGCATCCGCCTCCCCGCGATTGCTCCGCACAACACTCCGTCTGAACAGCCATCGCCCTCAGCACCGTCACCTAAGACAGTCGCCCCTCCGGCACCGCCCTCGCAGATGACCGCCCCGCCGGACGCGCTCCCCCGAAGCATCCGCCTCCCCGCGATCGCTCCGCACAACGCTCCGCCTAAAACAGTCACCGCCCTCAGCACTGTCCCCTCAAACAGCCACCCTCCGGCACCTCACCCCGACAGGCACTCTCCCCCTCAGACACCAGCTTCCTCAATCGGCACGACCCCTCAGAACGTGCCGCCCGCAAAAACCGCGTCCTCGAAAGACCTCAGACCGCGAAAGCCGCGGCCTTCCTCGCGATCACCGCGTTCTTCCGCGCCCGAACCGCTCGGTTGGCCCCCGGCAGCCACTGCACCACGAGCACCGCCAGCAGGCTCAGCACCGCAACAGCGTCGAAGGCGTTCAGCAGCGCCGGGTTCAGGTCGATCAGGTCGCGCAGGCCAAGGCCGATGCCGAAGACCGCGAACACCGTCAGCACCACTCGCGCCCAGTTGTGCGCGGCGAGGACCATCACGGCCGACACCAGCGTTACCAGGCCGATGACCAGCCAGATCGCCGCGCGGCTGTTGAACGACGTCATGGCGATTCCGGTCAGGTCATTGGCCGTCAGCAGGCCGCTCGAGGCCAGTTCTCGGCCCTCGTTCTGCAGGTATTCCTGCACGGCGGGGCGAATCAAACCCTCGCCCTGCACCAGCACCATCGCACCCCACAGCAGCCCGCTGAGCGCGCCGGCCAATCCCAGCCCCCCGCCGACGGTCAGGGTGCGGGAACGGCGCGCACCGGTGGAACTGTACGAACTCACTTCTGTCGAACTCCTTGGATCAGCAATCGAATCAAGCGTCACGGAGTTTCCCGCCGACTGCTTGCGCCGTCCACTGGTTCACCGATAAAATCTGCAGATTTTTTGAACTGGCCGCGAGATCAGAAGAGCCGCGTTAGGCTCTTCGTCGTCCGAGAAGCGAATGCAGAAGGCGAGCCCTGGCAGATGTCCGCACCCAGCCCGTTCCGGTCGCCGTCGTTCAACGTGCTCAGCAGGCTCCTGCGCTCCTCACCTGCGCTGCTCGACACGACGTTCGACCAGTTGCGCACGCTGATCACGGTCGCGGAAACCGGAACTGCCCTCGCCGCCGCCCGCACGCTCGGCCGCGACCAGTCCAGTGTGCAAAAACAACTCGACACTCTTAATCGCAATTTCTCCGAATTGTGCGGGGAACCATTGTTGCACCGCCAAGGACGCGGCCGTGACGTTCTTTTTACCGACACCGGGCGCGCGGTCGCCCAACAGGCTCGCCGCACTCTTACCGAATGGCTGGACACCATTCACGAATGCCGCCGCGAACTCGGCGGAACGCTTACCGTCGGCGCGACTCGCTACACCCTCGGCAGCCTGGCCCACGCCGGCGATCTCGTGGCCGAGCAGTTCCGCGCGCGCGACATCGAGCTGAACGTCGTCCACGTGCGCACCAAAGACCTGATCGACCGTCTGCTGGCCAAGGACGTGGACCTGGTCTGCGGCAGCGTCGTCACGACCAACGCGCTCGACACCGTCGACGTGCTCGAATGGCGGCGCAGCGGCCTCGGCATCCTGACCAATATGGACACTCCGAAGCCCGGCGAGTCCGTGCGCACCAGCGAATTGCCGACGCTGCCGCTCGTCGTGCCCAGCGGCGGCGTGATCAACGACTTTATGCGCGGCTGGTTCGGCACCGACTACCGCAACCGGCTCGACATCGTAGCCGAGATCGACTCCGCGCAATACGGATTCGAACTGCTCCGTTCGGGTCTCATCCGCGGATGCATGCTCGTCACCCAAGGGCTCGGCGAGGCCGCGGGCGAAAACCGGCTGCACGCCGCTTCAGGATTGCGCACAATCGGTCTCGTCGACGACATCGAGCCGAAACTCGAACTGCTCGTCGGCGTCTTCGCCCGGCGCGGCGAACGATCCTCGTACCCGGACAGCCATCCGCTCAATCTGCTGTGGAACGCGCTGCACGAGGCGGGCGAAGCGTCTTGGCTCGAAGTCGACCGCTGACCCAGTTCCGGACCAGGATCAGCGGCCAGCCGAGATTGGCACCGGGCCAGGGGTACCTCCGGACCCGGACGAGCAACCAACCTAGATCAGCACCAGACCATGACTAGCCAGGAGCCGGGAGCAGCACCGAACCGTCACCAGCACCGAACCAGGCTCAGCAACCAGCCGAAGCTCAGCAACCAGCCGGATCGACCACCGAACCGGGATCAACCGCCGAACTTGGCTCGGCACCAAACCGGAATCGACCCCGAACCTGGATCAGCGGCAAACCGGAACCAGCACCCCATCGGCCTCAACGCCGAGCCGAAGCCAGCCCCGAGCCCCGATCAGCCGCAGGCCAACCAACCCCCCTCAGCCGACCTCCTCGATCTCCACCCGGTCCGGATAAAACGCGACATGCCCCTTGATCGGAGCCACCGCGTCATACGGAGCCTCGTAAACCCACACCGCGTTCTCGCCGTCCGGCACCGCGGCCAGGCTGTAGTACGACGCGTCGCCCTTGTACGGACAATGCGTCTTGTGCTCGGTGGACGACAGCATCGCCAGGTCGACGTCCTCCAGCGGGATGTACTGCACCGGCGGATAGCTCGCCTCCCGCAGCACCTGCGCGCGGGTGGTGTCGGCGATGGTCTTCTCGCCTGCCTTGACCACCACCCGCGCGGGGTTGGGCTCAACGGTGATCGGGTGGTCCGGCCCAGGGATCAGCTTGTCGGGCATCGTTCTCCTCCTCCGCGCAACGGAAGCGGTGCGCACTCCCAACACTAGGCCGGACCACCGACAAAATCAGACGTCGGCGACCGATCAGACCCCGGCGACCTGCGAGATCCAGCTGCGGTACCGCGTGATGTTGGTGTAGGCGGTGCTGCTCTGCCGGTCACTGGTCGAGGCGACGCCGACCTGCCGTCCGGACGCGAACATCGGGCCGCCCGAGTCGCCGCCGGCGGTGATGCCGTCGCCGTACGTCGCGCACACCGCGACGCCACCTTCGTAGTCGCTGCACGACGGCGTCGTCACGCGCACGTTGGCCACCTTCAGGTACCGCGACTGGCAGTTGATCTCCGAACCGCAGCGGCTCGTCGCGCCCCAGCCGTAGACCTGCACGGTCTGTCCGGCGCGGACGTCGGTCGACGTGCCGAGCGGCGAGTACGTCGCGTTCACCGAGCTGGACAGCCGGACGATGGCCAGGTCAGCGGCACCGGGGTAGCGCGTGATCGCGGTGCCGGTGGCCATCGTGCCGCCGCTGCTCTGGTCGAGGCTGCCGATGCGGAAGGTGTACGTACCGCTGGAAGCGACGCAGTGCTTCGCGGTGAGGATGTACTGCGGGGCGATGATCGTGGCAGTGCAGTTCTGCTGCCCGTTCACGAACAGCCGCGCCGCCCACGGGGCATTGGAGGCATAGCCGCCGCCGATGATCGCCGGGGTCGAGGACGGCCCGCTGGAAGCAGCGGCTTGACCGGCGAATCCGGCTAGGCCAAGCGCGGTAGCGAGCACGAGCAAACAGGTGCGCAAACGCATGGTCTCTCGTTTCTGCGGCGTCGTCGCCGCGGTTCCGGTGGGGACGGGGCCTCGATCATCAGGGCCGCGCCCGGGAACCAGAACCGGCGAAAGTAGCCGGGGACCACCTGTTCTTCTGCCGCCACCGCCGCTACGGACAGTTCCGCGTACTGTTCCTCAGACCCGCGTCCGGCGCAGCCAGTACAGCCCGATCACCGGAAGCACCAGCGGGATGAACAGATACCCCTGCCCGTACACCGACCACACCGTGGCGTCCGGGAACGCCTGCCGGTCGAAAATGCTCAGGGTGCCGACCGTCAGCACGCCCAGCAGTTCGGCCGTGCACGCAGCCAGCGCGATCCGCCACCACGTCCGGCCGCCGCGGGCGAGCGCGATCGTGGCCAGGATGTAGACCAGCGCGGCGAAGGCCGACAGCACGTACGCCAGCGGCGCCTCGTGAAACTTCGTGCCGATCTGGACGCCCGCCCGCGACGTCGCGGCGAGCGCGAAGATGGCGTACACCGCGACCAGGATCCGGCCGGGACCGGTGGCCGTCTTACGCGCTTGCTCCACTCCACACCTCGTTCAGTCGCAGCACCATCACCGGAATCGCCAGGCAGGCGATGCCGAGCACGACCGTGCTCGACCGGCTCTGCTCGGCAAGGGCCCACGCCGCGCCGACCGGCAGCACGACGAGGCAGCCGATCAGGTAGGCGAGGTAGGTCGCGAGGCTGCCCGGATGGTGCCCGCCGGCAAGCAGCACGATCCCGATCACGAGCTGGACGACCAGCAGCACCTCGATCACGCCGAGCGCGACGAGCAGCGGGGTGTCCGGCAGCCGTTTGCGCGCCGCCTGGACGAAACTCCACAGCGCGACGAGCGCCGCGCAGCCAGCGACCGCTATCGCGAACCCGACGATCACCCGTTCCTCCTTTTGCCCGCCGGGCTCAACGTACCCGCCTGTCCCACGGCCCCGGACGGGCGAGGGGCCGACGGCGTGGCCGGGGCCACGTTCACCGGAACGGGTTCCTGGCATTCCGTCAATTCCCGAATGCCACGGAAATCCCGCTCGACCGGGCGACGGTAACTCACTCTCGGTTCGCCAGTGCCGGTTTTATCCGCGCCCCTCCCGGGTCCGCCGAACGCTGAATTGGCGGATTGGCGCGGCGCTCAAGCTGTGCGGGAATAGTTTCCGTCGCCGGAGCACCGGAGAAGAGCACACGCGGAGGGACCCATTTTATGAACGTCCGGCACGAGGCATTCTGTCTCGCCGATCCGTGGTTCTTCGACCGCCGACGGGAAATATCCGCCGACGACCTCGCCGACGCCTCCTATGGTCCACTGTGGACAGTAGAGGAGACCGAGCACTGGCGCCACCTCCGCCCGCCCGGCACCGCGCTGCCGGAACAAGGCTGGGCCGTAGAGATTTCCGCCGCCCCCGGCAACGCCGACCGGGTACTGGACCGCGTCCGCGAGTACTGCCGGACCCGCCGGCTGCACCACCGGCACCTGCGTTCCCGGTCTCTTTTCCTCGACCACAATGCCGAATATCCGACGACCGGCGGAACCGGCGCGATCGCGACTATTTATCCACCAGACAATAACACGCTAGACCGGATCCTCGGCGATCTTTCCGAACTCCTCACCGGCGAGCCCGGACCGGATATCGACGGCGCGCTCCGCTGCGGAGAATGCCCGATTCACGTGCATTACGGCGGATTCACACAACTGTGGACCGAGTACGGCGGCGCCCGCGTGCCCGCGCTGCGCAGGCCGAGCAGCGCGCTCGAACCGGAGCACCAGGGCCCGGGCTTCTCCGTGCCCGGCTGGGTCCGGATTCCGGACTGCGTCGCGGAGTACACCGACGCGCCGGAGCCGCCGCACCCCGTCTCCGAGGTACTCCGCCAAGCCCATGGCACCGCCGTCTACCTGGCCGAACGCGGTGGCGAGCAGGTGCTCGTCGAGGAGGCCTGGCCCTACACCGGGCTCGACGGCAACGGCGTCGACGCGGTCGCCCGGCTGGAGCGGAAGTACGACCTCTTCCAGCAGCTCGCCGGAATCCCCGGCATCCCGAAAGCCCACGCGTACCTCGCCGGACAGCGCCACTACCTGGTGCGGGAGTACCGGCCCGGCGTGTCGCTGGACGCCTGGCTCACCCGGCATTACCCGCTCACCCGCCGCGACTGCCCGGAAAGCGACCTGGCCGCCTACCGCAAACAGGCGCTGGCCGTGCTGGCGCAAGTCGACCGCATCGTCGCCGAAGCCGGCGAGCGCGGCGTCGTCCTCGAAAACCCGCACAACATCCTGGTCGACAGCACCGGCACAGTGTCGCTGATCGGCTTCGACCGCGACGAAACAGCCCTGCGGCTGCGCCTTTTCCTGCCGCTGGCCCCGCTCTACCACCTGGTGCCGGAACGCCTCCGCTGGGCGGCTGAGCTCACCGAACGCCGTTTCTCGCTGCCCGCCGGATACGCCGACAGCATCGCTCCGCACACCGAGCCCGCGCACACCGAACTCGACGAACCGCGTCCGGACTGGACGTTGGTGCGCAAGCAGATCTCCGAAGCACTGCTCGCGTGCGCGACCCCGAACCGCCCGGATCGCCTGTTCCCCGGCGACATCGAGCAGTTCCGCGTCGGCGGCGCCACCTTCGGCACCGGCGCGGCAGGTGTCCTGCACTCATTGCACGTCGCGGGCGTCGGCCGCTTCCCCGAACACGAGCAGTGGCTCCTCGACGCGGTCGAGGGAGAACAGCCCAGCCGCGCGGGTTTCTACGACGGCAGCCACGGAATCGCTTACGTGCTGGAGGAATTCGGCTATCGGAAGGCCTCGGCCGCTCTGCTCGCCGCCTCGCGCGCGCTGGTGGACCAGACCGTCGGCCACGACCTGGCGAGCGGGCTGGCCGGCATCGGCCTGACCCGGCTGCACTTCGCCGCGACCCGCGGGGACAACGAATTCGGCAGGCAGGCGCTGAACATCGGCATCCGGCTGGCCGAAGCGCTGGACACCGCGGAACCGCCGGGCGCGACGGCGCAGGCCGGGCTGTTGTACGGCTGGTCCGGCCCGGCGCTGCTGTTCCTGCGGCTCTACGAACGCACCGGCGAACCGGCTTGGCTGTCGTTCGCCGACCAGGCGCTCGAACGCGATCTGGAGGAATGCGTGCCCGCACTGGACGGCTCGCTGCCGGTCCGCGACGGCAACCGGGGTTCGCGACGCGGTGCCGGGATCGGCAGCGCCGGAATCCTGATCGTCACCGAACAGCTGGCGCGGTACCGCCTCGACGCGAAGGCCGCGCGCAGCCTGCCCGCACTCCGCGTCGCGTGCCGCGGGGAGTTCGCGCTCCACCCCGGCCTGCTGAACGGCCGCTGCGGGCTCGCCGCAGGACTGGCGTTCAGCAGCACCCCGGACCGGCGCACCCAGGACGCGATCGACCGCCACCTGACCCGGCTTTCGTGGTACGCGGTCCCGTTCCGCGGCGGTCTTGCCTTCCCCGGCACCCACCTGCTACGACTGTCCGCCGACGTCGCCACCGGCGGCGCGGGAGTCCTGCGCACGCTCTCCGCGCTCCAGGACGGCACCGAACTGCTCCCGTTCCTCGGGCCGACCCCGCGAATCAGTCATTAGTCCACAGTGGACACAGGTTGTCGACATGTCACCTAGTCGGCAGTTTCACCACGCGGAACCTTGACTGAGTGTCCGGACACTTTTTGAATCACTCATTCAGCCCAGCCCGTTGGTCCGAAATCCGCAGTCAGGGCCGGGGCCTCGGAAAACGCCGGGGGAACTCGGCGCTACCGTCGGTAACCGCTGTCAAGACGGCGTTCGGCTGCTCGTTCAGCGGAACCACGAGGCCCCCGTTCGTGATAGAAACCGGGGCTGTTCCGTTCGGTGGGCCTACGAAGGGTGATCCGAGATTTCCGTGACGAGGACCACTCGCACCCACTGGCGTGTCCGCTTCCCCGGCCGTGTCCGCACTCTCGCCGAGGGTGACCCAGGAGTTCGTGAATCATCGTGGAGAACAAGGACGATCCCGGCAAGGCGTACGACAAGTCGATCCGGAAGAGGCTGACCCGGACGGTCCTGATCCCGAGCATCACCCTGCTCGTGCTGTGGGCGGTGCTGGCGACAGCCTTCTTCATCAACGGCTTGTACGTGCGGCTCGTCGCGGGCTCGGTGCGAGACGTTTCGATCCCGGCGCTCACCGCGCTGTCGTCGCTGCAGCAAGAGCGTCAGCTCGCCCTGCAATACCTCGACAGCCCCAGTTCCGGTCCGCAGCAGCTGCAGCAACAGGAGCAGGACAGCGACGGCAAGCTGAAGGGTCTGCAGGAAGCCTTCGCCGCCACCATTTCCAGCGCGCCGGACGAGATCGCCAGCAAAGTCACCGCGCTGAAGGCGCAGCTCGACCAGCTTCCGGTGCTGCGCTCGCAGGTCAACTTCCGCAGCATCAACCGCGCACAGGTCAACGCCTACTACAACGGCGTCCTCGACTCCGCCGCGACACTGTTCGACACGCAGGCGCGCATCGTCCCCGACGCGACCGCGGTGCAGGGCGCGATCTCGGCGACCTC
Organism: Amycolatopsis sp. NPDC114503; assembly: GCF_055633655.1. NCBI lineage: Bacteria > Bacillati > Actinomycetota > Actinomycetes > Pseudonocardiales > Pseudonocardiaceae > Amycolatopsis > Amycolatopsis sp. NPDC114503. The sequence continues at coordinate 143,159 of NZ_JBVKDT010000001.1, forward strand.
GCTTTTCCGGGCGGGCGACCTGATGTCGCGCGAGACGTCGCTGGTGTCGGCGGCGTTCTCCGGCAACAACTTCGTGCCGGACGACTTCGTCCAGTTCTCCCAGCTGGTCGGCTACTACCGCACGCAGCTGGCGCAGATCTCGCCGTTCCTCGAACCGGCGGTGCGCCAGCACTACCAGCAGCTTTCGACGAGCGACGCGTGGAAACGGCTCAACGCGGCCGAGGATTCGCTGATCAAGCACGGTCCGTGGACCAGCAGCGACCAGAGCACCGTTCCGGTGTCGGCGGGCGAGTGGCACGCGCTGACCGCGCAGGTCGCGCAAGGTCTGAACCAGCTCACCATCGAACAGGCCGACCAGGTTTCCGCCGCCGCGATCGACTCCGGAAACGCGCAGCTGCGCAACGCCATCATCGGCAGCATCGTGGCCCTGCTCGCCTCGCTGGCCGCGATCATCGTCGCGGTGCGAGTGTCGCGTTCGCTCGTCGACCGGACCCTGATGACGCGGCTGGAGCGGCTGCGCAACGACTCGCTCGACCTCGCGCGCAACCGGCTTCCGAACATCGTCGGCAGGCTCAAGAGCGGCGACCCGGTGGACATCGAGGCGGAGCTGCCGAAGCTGGACCACGGTCGCGACGAGATCGGCCAGGTGGCCGAAGCGTTCAACACCGCGCAGCTCACCGCGGTCAACGCGGCGGCGAGCGAGGCGAAGGCGCGCAGCGGTGTGCACAACGTGTTCCTCGGCATCGCGCACCGCAACCAGGTCCTGGTGCACCGGCAGCTGCAGATCTTGGACGAAATGGAAAGCCGCGAAGAGAACTCGACTCAGCTGGCGTCGCTGTTCCAGCTGGACCACCTCGCCGCCCGTGCCCGGCGGACCACGGAGAACCTGATCATCCTCGGCGGCAAGCAGCCGGGACGGCGCTGGCGCAAACCGGTTTCGCTGATGGAGGTGCTGCGCGCGGCCGTCTCGGAAACCGAGCAGTACTCCCGCGTGCAGGTCGAGCAGGTGCCGGACGTCGCGATCGTCGGCACCGCGGTCGCGGACACCATTCACCTCGTCGCCGAGCTGGTCGACAACGCGACGTCGTTCTCCCCGCCCGGTTCTCAGGTCGAGGTGACGAGCCGGATGGTCGCGCGCGGCGTCGTCGTCGACGTGTCCGACCAGGGGCTCGGCATGAAGGAAGGCGTGCGCGAGTGGGCTAACGCGATGATGGCCGACGCGCCCGAATTCGACGCGATGGCCCTGCGCGCGGACTCCAGCCTCGGCCTGTTCGTGGTGGCGCGGCTGGCTTCCCGGCTCGGCATCACGGTCACCTTCGACCCGTCGCGCTACGGCGGCACCCGGGCGACCGTGCTGATCCCGTCGAACCACCTGGCCGACGCGAACGCGCCCGAAGCCGACGAGCCCCCTGTGCTCGCACCGGTCGGCGCGCCCGCGCAGGAAAGCGCCCAGCGACCGGTCCCGGAGACGCCGCAGCCGACGCCGCGGCCGTACCCCGCGCGCCCGCTTCCGACGCCGAGCCCGCGTACTCCGGAGCCGTATCCCCCGTCCGCGGGCCAGATCCCGGACGTCCCGGCCGCACCGCGCGCGTCCGCCGAACCGGACCTCAGCCGGCTGCAGGGCGACGACCGGCCCCGGCTCCCGCGCCGGCAGCCGCAGCAGAACCTCGTCGCCCAGCTGCAGGACGACCCGGCCGCCGAGGCCCCCGACGCGGACGTCACCAACGCGGGCGAGACCACGGCGCGGACGCTGATGGCGTTCCACAAGGGCACCCGCCGGGCGCGAGGCGGGCAAAATGACTCATAACGACCGAACACCTCACGACACCGAAAGTCAGGGTCTGTCCGCATGAACGAGTACGGGAACTCCACCCCTGATCTCAATTGGCTGCTCGACGACGTCGTCAACCGCGTCGTCGGCGCGCAGAACGCCATCGTGCTGTCCGCCGACGGCCTGCTGCTCGGCAAGTCGTCCGGGATGAGCAAGGACGACTCGGACCAGCTCTCGGCCATCGCGTCCAGCCTGCAGAGCCTCGCCAAAGGGGTGAGCAGGCAGTTCAACCGCGGTCCGGTGCTGCAGAACATGATCGAGATGGAACGCGGGTACCTCTTCGTCTCGGCCGCCGGGCAGGGCGCGTGCCTCGCCGTGCTCGCCGGCGCGGACATCGACGTCGAAATGATCGCCTACGAGATGAACCGGCTGGTCAAGCGCGTCGGCGACTATCTGGCCTCGGCGCCGCGCGAGGCCGCGAACCTGTTGCGGGAGGCGACATGAGCGACGACGGCTGGTACGACGAGGCCGCCGGGCCGCTGGTCCGGCCCTACACGATCACCAGCGGACGGACCCCGTCCGAACACCAGCTCGACCTCTCCACCCAGGTGATGACCCTGCAGCAGGGATCGGACCCGGTCGGGCTCGGCCCGGAGCACCTGGCGATCACGCAGCTGTGCCGCAGACCCTTGTCGGTGGCCGAGATCGCGGTGTACGTGAAGCTGCCGCTCGGCGTCGTGCGCGTGCTGTGCGGGGACCTGATCGACCGCGGCCTCGTCATCACCCGCGCCCCGTCCCGTCAGCCGGCCCAGGCGCCGGACCACGAAACTCTCCAGGCGGTTCTCGATGGCCTCATCAAGCTCTGAAGACGCCGCGGCGTCGGTGCCGACCCCGGTCAAGATCATCGTCGCCGGCGGGTTCGGCGCCGGGAAGACCACCATGGTCGCCTCGGTCAGCGAAATTCCGCCGCTGTCCACCGAGGAGGTGCTCACCGAGGCGAGCACCGGCGTCGACGACCTGTCCGGCGTGGAGCAGAAGAAGACCACCACGGTCGCGCTCGACTTCGGCCGGATCACCATCTCGCCGCGGCACGTGCTCTACCTGTTCGGCACCCCGGGCCAGGAACGGTTCTGGTTCATGTGGGACGACCTGGCGCGCGGCGCGATCGGCACCGTCGTGCTGGTCGACACGCGCCGGCTCGAGACCAGCTTCGCGGCGGTCGATTTCTTCGAGCGGCGGAAGATCCCGTTCGTCGTGGCGGTGAACTGCTTCGACAACGCGCCGCGCTACACCCCGGACGAGATCCGCGAGGCGCTCGTGGTGCCCGACGGCGTGCCGATCGTGATGTGCGACGCGCGGCAACGGGATTCGAGCAAGATCGCACTGATCCGGCTGGTGAAGCACGCGATGACGGTGGTTCCGCAGCCCGCCTGAGCCGGGTTTCAGACCAGCGAGGGGGTTCCCGGCGCGGGGAGCCCCCTCGTTCGCTTTCGTCTGTCCTTAGTGGACCGGTGCCATCCGGAGATTGAAGTGTCGCAGGATCTTCGGCGCTTCGACGATCCGGTACCCCGGCACCTGCTCCGGGTTCTTCGCGATGTCGCCGAGGATTTCGGCCACGTAGTCGTAGTGGCCCTGGGTGTACACGCGCCGCGGCAGCGCCATCCGGACCAGCTCGAACGGGGCAGGCGTGATCAGCTCGTTCTGCTCGTCGAGCGTGCCGAGGTAGAGCGAACCCAGTTCCACGCAACGGATTCCGCCGGCCAGGTACAGCTCGCAGGCCAGCGAGTGGCCCGGGAACCTCGAGGCAGTCAGATGCGGCAGCAGGCGGCCGGCGTTGAGGTAGAGCGCGTGAATGCCCGGCGGCTGCACGATGTCCACCCCGGCCTCGTTGGCCTGCTTCGCGAGCCGAGCCGCTTCGCCCGCACGCGCGGCGAGGTAGTGCGGGTCGACGACTTCCTGCAGGCCCTTCGCGACGCGGTCGAGGTCGTGCGCCGCGAGCCCGCCGTAGGTGCGGAAGCCCTCGGTGGCGATGAGGTTGGTTTCGCAGCGCTGCGCCAGTTCCGGGTCGGTCAGGCCGATGAACGCGCCCATCGGCGAGATGCCGTCCTTCTTCAGGCTCGCGACACAGCCGTCGACCAGGCTGAACGCCTCGCGCGCGACCTCGCGCGGCGTCTTGGCCGCGTAGCCCGCCTCGCGCTGGATGACCAGCCACGCGTTCTCCGCGAACCGTGCGGCGTCAAGGAAAACCGGCACGCCGTGCGCCCGCGCGAGCTTCGCCGCCGCGGCCAGGTTCGCCATGGAGACCGGCTGTCCGCCGCCGCCGTTGTTGGTGATGGTGAGCAGCACCTGGCCGACGCGAGCGCCGTCCGGGCCGCTGAGCAGGCGTTCGAGGGCGTCGAGGTCGATGTTGCCCTTGAACGGTTCGAGGCTGTCGAGGTCGCCGAACTCCGCGCACGGCAAGTCGATCGCCTCGGCGCCGAGCAGTTCGACGTTCGCGCGAGTGGTGTCGAAGTGCGTGTTGCTGACCGAGATCCGGCCGCTCTCCAGCACGTTGGAGAAGAGCACGCGCTCGGCCGCGCGGCCCTGGTGCACCGGCAGGAGATGCGGGTATCCGGTGAGGTCGCTCAGCGCGTCGCGGAAGCGGTAGAACGAATCCGACCCGGCGTACGAGCGGTCCGCGGCGGCCGCGGCGGCCTCCTGCGCGGTCGAGACCGCGCCGGTGCCGGAGTCGGTGAGCAGGTCGATGCTGACCTTGTTCGCGGGCAGGTTGAAGGCGTTGTAGCCCGCCGCGGCGAGCGCCTGCTCCCGTTCGGCACGGGTGGTGACCGGGATTTCGGCGACGACTTGGGCGCGGTACGGCGGGAAGGTCCGCATCGGGGTATTTCCTCCAGTTGTGGGTGACAGCCGAAAACTACCGCGTCAGGTGATCCGGCCGAGCACCGGACGTTTTCTCGGCGGCGCTACCGCATAAGCCTCCGATGACAGGTAGACCGTGATTCCGGAACCGAACTCGCCCATTCTCAGGGACACATGAGCGATCAGTCCGACGCCGTCGCGCAGTGGTCGCTCCGAAACCGCTGCCAGCGCTTTGTCCAGTTGTGTCGGGTCGAAGTCGTACTGCGCGAGAATGGCGTGCACCCGCGCCCGGGCGATCTCGTCGTCGGGCACGTAGCTCCGAATAGGCAGGTAAAGACTGTAGTTTCCCGGAGTACCGCCCATACCCTCGACAAATGAATAACTGGAAACCAGCGGACGGCCCTCGAAGGGACCTTTTCCGCCGCCGAGCACGGCGAGGAATTCGCGGATCAGCATCGGGTCCGTGCCGGGCACCAGTTCCGCCGCGCGCACCGCGTCCTCGGCCTCGGCGGCGTCGTGCGAGACGTACACCTTGACCCGGGAGAGCGGGTCGTCGTCGAGGTCGAGCGCGAAGAAGGTGAAGTTGTCGCTCTCGCCGCGGCGCAGCGCGTGCTCGACGACCGGGTCGAACGCCTCGCCGAGATTCAGCCGCCGGAACCCCTCGCTGACCAGGGAATCCGCCATCGTCGGACCGCTGATCTGCGGGTTCAGGTACACCTTGATTTTCGGCGCGGAGCCGTTGCGGAAGATCAACGAGTACCACAGCGTGAACGGCCCGCGGCGCTCCTCGTGCGGGAGGAAGAGGTCGGCCACCGCGTCGAGCCGGTCGGTGACCAGGCCGTACTCGCCGGCCACCTGAGCGAGGAACTCGCGTGGGTCCGGAGCCCCGACGGTCTCGCCGAGAACCCTTACCACACATTCGCCATTGGCGTCGAATGCGACCGAGAATTCAACAGGCGTGGTGTCGTCCGCCACATTGCACGGGAACTGCGCCGGGGCGTCCGTGGTCAATTCACCGGACTCGCCGAGCAACAACCGGAGAAGATCCAGGTGACGGCGTTCTTCGGGATCGAATCCCACTGCCTGGCACAGCCGGTCGAGTTGACCACCGGCGTGGGTGTACATCGACGACTCGACCATCGGCACACTCGCTCCGACCATGGCGCTGTATTCACCGTTTCATTCGTGCGTTCGGCCCCGCGAAGCATCCGCTGTTCGGCGGAGCGGGCGTTCACGGACCGCCGAGAAGATTAATCCCCGGAATGCCGATCACGATACCTCTGACGGAGCGACAACACCGTACGGAAACCGTGCCTGAGTGTGCTGATCAACACCGGAATTCACCTGAATTCCGCATCGACAGGACCGGATTCGCCAGCTACCCGGGTCCGCCGTGTGGCCTAGCCCACTGCGGTACGCGGCCGGTTTACCGTGCACCCGATGCGGCGGCTCCGCGGCGAAAATTGTCGGTGGCGGGTGAGACGCTCGTCTCATGACACAGACTCCGAAGCATCTGGCCAAAGTGGCCGAGAGCGACCGCCCGCCGATCCCCCGCGTCGCCGACGAACGCGAGACGCTGCTCGCTTACCTGGAGTGGCATCGGGAAACCCTCGAGCTGAAGTGCTCCGGCCTGAGCCAGGAAGCCGTGTCGGCGCGCGCGGTGCCGCCGTCCACAATGTCGCTGCACGGCCTGGTCAGGCATCTGGCGGGCGTCGAACGATGGTGGTTCCGCATCCAGTTCGCCGCCGAGGACGTCCCGCTGCTGCACTACTCGGACGACGATCCGGACCAGGACTTCGACCGGCTGGACGGCGATTTCGGCGAGGCACTGGCGTTGTGGCGCGCGGAGTGCGACCGGAGCCGAGAGATCGTGGCGGCCGCGTCCTCTCTGGACGCACAGGGAGTCGGGAAGACCACGGGAGAGCCGTTCTCGCTGCGGTGGATGCTGCTGTCGATGATCGCGGAGTACGCCCGCCACAACGGACACGCGGACCTGCTGAGGGAGGTGACGGACGGGGCCAAGGGACGGTGAGACGGCTGCCGTTCGAGTCCTGTTTGGAGGTGATGCACCGAGGTTTGCTTTCAGGTGATCGGCAACCGTCGCCCCCGCGCTCTCTCTGTCAGGTTCGCCTGAGTCGCGCCGCCGACACGTTTCCTCGCCGCGAGTAGCCGACGGCAGTGTCTCCAGCGCCGGTCAGAGAAGCTCGTGGCGGGTCAGGGAACCTCGTGCCCGGTCAGAGAACCTCGTGCCCGGTCAGAGAACCTCGTGCCCGGTCAGAGAAGCTCGTACCCGGTCAGGTCGAAGCCACCCGTGCCGCCGGTAACCAGCGACTCTCCCGCCCCAAGCCACCCGGCGTGCGATGCTGGACGGCATGATCGCCGATCCTGACTCCGGCCTGCTCTCCCCGGTGCGCGCCGGAACCCCGGCTGAAGCGGTGACCGGTGACCGGGCGTTCGCGGCTGCCATGGCGGAAACGGAGGCCGCACTCGCGCGGGCGCAGGCGCGGCTTGGCACGGTGCCGTCCGAGGCAGCCGAGCGGATCAGTGCTGCCGCGCGGTTGCTGGGCGAGGGCGAGCTCGACGTCGTCCAGCTGGCCCGTGACGCGCGTGCGACCGGAAACCCGGTGGTCAGCCTGGTGCGCACGTTGTCGGCAAAGGTCCCAGACGTCGCCGATTACGTGCACCGCGGCTCCACCAGTCAGGACATCGTCGACACGGGGATAATGCTCGTCGCGCGCGACGCTCTGCAGTTGATCAGCGCGGACCTCACGGCGATCGCGGACGCCCTCGCCGCGTTGGCGCGCGCCCACCGCGACACAGTCATGCCTGGACGCACCCTCACCGCGCACGCTGTCCCGACGACTTTCGGTCTGAAGGCAGCGATCTGGCGACAGGGCGTCCAGGAGTCCGCCCGCCGGATCGCTGAGGTGCGGCTGCCGGTGTCGCTCGGGGGTGCAGCGGGAACGTTGGCCGCGTACGTCCAGTACGGCGACGGCACCGACGACTACGCGGAACGGCTCGTCGCCGCCTTCGCCGAGGAAACCGGTTTGACCGCACCGATTCTTCCGTGGCACGCGGATCGCACGCCGGTGGCCGCACTGGCTTCCGCGTTGGCTGGGGTGACGACGGCGTTGGGCAAGATCGCCGTTGACGTTCAGGTGCTGGCTCGCACCGAGCTCGGCGAGGTGACCGAGGCGACCGGCGGTGGGTCGTCGGCGATGCCGCACAAGCAAAACCCGGTGCAGTCGGCGTTGATCCGGTCGGCCGCGCTGCAGGTGCCGGTGCTGGCGGCGGGAGTCACGCAGTCCGGGTTGGCCGAAGACGAACGCTCGGCCGGCGTCTGGCAGGCCGAGTGGCAGTTGCTGCGCGAATGCCTGCGCCTGACTGGCGGTGCGACGCATACGGCCGTGGATATGGTGCAGGGCTTGGACATTCACGCAGACCGAATGCAGCATAATCTCGCGCTGACCAACGGGTTGATTGTCTCGGAACGGCTGTCGGCAGCACTGGCCCCGATCATGGGCAAGGCCCGCGCGAAAGACTTGCTGGGCGACGCTTCCCGGCGGGCGATCGAGGAAAACCGTCCGCTGTCAGAGGTCCTCACTGAGACGCCGGAGGTCACGGCCGTCGTTGACACCGAAACGTTGGCCGACCTCTTGGACCCGGCGCAGTACGTCGGCGCGGCGGGGCGAATGGTGGACCGGGCACTGGAAAACCCCGCAGAATAAGCGCAAACGGGAACGCCGCCAGACGAAGTTCCGTCCTGGCAAGCGATCCCGCCGCGCGGTTATTCCATTGTGGACCAGCTAGTGGGCCAAGCCATGCCCGCCAGGTTCGGGACGACGCGGCGGAGCGGCCGAGTCGACCTCGACGGGTTCCTCGTCCTCGGGAAGCAGCACCCCGTGGCGTGCCGGGAGAACCGCGGTCAGCAGACCGAGAACCGCGATGCCGAGGTGCAGCCAGTTGTCCGCGTCGGCGAGGTTGAGCGGGTTGCCCAGGCTGGACACCGGGTTGACGGTGATCGTCCCGGCGAGCATCAGGCCCCAGACGAACAGCGCGCCGTAGCCGATGAGAAGCAGCCAGCCGAACGTCCGGGCGCGACCGGAGCCCAAGGCCAGCAGCAGGCCGATCACGCCGGTCACCACGTGGACGACGTTGTTCAGCGGATTGGCGGAAAATCGCCACAGAGTGACACCGTGTCCGGTGAAATCCCCGAACCCGGACTTCACGAGCCCGATGATGCCGTAGGCGAGAAACAGGACCCCGAGCAAAATGGCCAGCACCTGGGCGGGCTGTACCCCTTCCACCCGGACGCGGGCTCGATGCGCACGAACCATGACTCCAGTCCTTCCGTACCGAAGGTGACGGTGGGTCAACTCTGAAGGGATCCCCCGCCCCGACCGGCCCGAAACCCGAATTCGGCCGCCCCGGACCCGCCCGCTGGGCAAGATCGGCGACGCACGCCGGACTGTCGGGGCTGCTGAGCCGATCGGAGACCCGCGTGAGGTACGAGGTGGACCGGCTCGCGGTCTTGGCGGCGAAGAAGCCGAAGAGAAGAAGCCGAAGAATGGGCGCGGCGGGTCTTCCGGCCCCGGAAACGGGAGCGATCGGCAGACACGCGCGGCCTTCAGACCTGTGGAGCGACCAGCGGGACCCGCCACACCCAGACCGGCCCGACGACCAGCCCAACCCCCGCCGCACTCACACCAGCCCAGCGATCAGCAGGACCCGCGCCGCGCTCAGACCACCCAGCGACCAGCAGGCCCCGCCGCGCTCAGACCACCCCAGCGACCAACAGGCCCCGCCGCACCCAGACCGGCCCAACGACCAACCCAACCCCCGCCGCACTCAGACCAGCGCGGCGACCAGCAAAGCGAAAGCACCGATGATCACCGCGACTCGCACATAGTGGTAGCGGTCCCAGCGGTTCATCTGCTCTTTCCAGTCCGCGGGCCGGTTCTCCGGAGTCCAGGTCTTGCCCTGGTTGTTGATCGGGACGAGCAGCAGAATCGACATCACCACGCTCACCACCAGCAGCCCGGCTCCGATCACGACGAGCCCGGTGCCAGGGCGGTCCCACGCCGCGACAGCCCAGATCGCGCTCAGGACAAGCGACCCGATGTACCAGAACGGCATGATCGCGCCGAGCATCCGGCCACCGTGGGCGCGGCCTAGCTGATTGCTGTCGTCGGGGAGCCCGTTGAGGATCGGGTTGATGACGAAGGCGACGGAGAACTCCACCCCCACCATCACGCCGACGACCACGACGGTGCAGACCTCGAGTGCGCTGAGCATGATGACCTTCCTAAAATCTAGCAGTGCTAGCCGATGAGTCGATGCTAGTACTACTGCCGCTCGGTTGTCTAGCAATGCTAGACTCACCTCATGTCGGTACACGAACGCAAGCAGCGCGAACAAGCGGAACGCGAGCGCCTCATCGTGGCGACGGCCCGGGAGCTCGCCGAGCAGCAGGGCTGGGACTCCGTCACCACCCGCAGGCTCGCCGAGCGCATCGAGTACAGCCAGCCCGTCCTCTACAGCCATTTCCGCGGCAAACGCGAGATCATCGGCGCTGTCGCGCTCGAAGGGGCCGCCGAACTGGCCGCGGCGGCGCGGGCCGCAGCGAGCGCCGGAGGCGGCCCGCGCGCCAGGGTCACCGCCCTCGCCCTCGCGTACCTCGATTTCGCCGAGCAGCACCCGGCGGTCTACGACGCCATCTTCCAGCTCGACGGCGGCCTCGCGTTCGCGCAGGACGACACCCCGGAACCGCTGAAGGACGCCTTCGCCGCGCTGCTCGAAACACTCGGCGAGGTCGCCGGCGAAGGCGTCCACCCGGCTCTGTTCACCGAGCTGTTCTGGGCGTCCCTGCACGGGATCGCGACCCTGACGCGCGCGGGACGGCTGCCGCGGGAGTTCACCGAGCAGCGGGTCGAACTGCTCGTGGACCGGCTCGCCGTGGTCTGATCCACCCGGCCGGAAGCCGAGACCCACACCTGCTTGCCCGCAGACCACCCGGCCGTCACGCGTACTCGCCGGTACCGAGACCCATCCCACAAACCCGCCCGATTCGGCGAACCCTGATCAGGTGATCGGGGAAGTCGGGGCATGCGCAGGGCGAACTCGTTCCTTTTGGCCGGCCTCATTCTCGGTGCCGTCATCGCGTTTCTGGTCACCGAGGCCGGGCCGTACCGGCAAGTGGTCACCGCCGCCGCGCCGGCCAACGGGTCCGGCGTCATCTCCCCGGCAGGCGACTCGAGCACCCCCGATTCGAGCACCCCCGGCTCCAGTCCCGTCCCGAAACCGAGCACCGGCAGCGCCGCGCCGCAGCAGGGCCCCGACCTCAAGACCGAACTCGCCGCACTCGTCCCCCAGGGGCACGTCAGCGTGGTCGTCTACGACCGGGCCAGCGGCACGACCCCGGTTTCCCTCGACGCGCATCGGCGCTACACCTCCGCGTCCCTCGTGAAGCTCATGATCGCCCTCGACGCGCTAGATCGCGGCACCAATCCGGGCACCGTGCAGGAAATGCTGTCCCGCAGCGACGACGACACCGCCAACCGGCTGTGGGTCGCGGGCGGAGAGACGCGCATTGTCCGGGACGCAGTGGCCGAGATGGGCCTCGCCGAAACCACGCCACCGGAAAACCCCGGACGCTGGGGCGACACGGAAATCACCGCCGCCGACCTCACGCGCGTCTACCGCTACCTGATGGACCGCGCGCCGGCCCAGCAGCGCGACACGATTCTGCGGGCGCTGCGCGACGCCACCGAGAACGGTGCCGACGGATTCCGCCAGTACTTCGGCATCCCGGATGCTCTCGGCGACGCTTCCTGGGCCGTCAAACAAGGCTGGTCCTGCTGCAACCCCGGGCGCATCCTGCACACCTCAGGTCTCGTCAAGGACAACCGGTACCTCGTCACGGTCCTCACCGAGAATCCCCGCTCGGTCGGCTACGACACCGCCGAAGCTCAGGTCACCGAGGTGGTCAAGCACCTTCCCGGGATCCGCTGAGCGTCACTGCTCCACCGCGGTCAGCCCGCCGCGCGCGCCCGTGCTCGGCAACGGCCACGGCTTCACGCCGCCGGTGACGTCGGCCCGCGGCCCTGGCGCCGACGGTCCAGGAATCCGCTGCCCGATCCACGTCAGGACGTCCGGCAGCTGCGCCTTGAACGTGTTCATGTTGTGCCCCGCGTCCGGGATGCGCCACGTCGTGAACTGCACCGGAGCCTGTGCGGCCGCGCGCATCTGGTCGACCGCGCGGCTTTCGTTCTGTTCCTTCTCCCCGGAGATCGCGAGAAGTTCCAGCGGGGCCGGGTGCTGCCGGACGTTGATCTTGACATTGTTCGCGTCCTCGATGTCCTTGCGGCCGCGGAAAAGATTCTCGGTCTCACCGTCCACTTGCGCCTTTTCGTACCCGCTCACGCTCGCCGCCTGCGCGTACCACTGCGGATGCCGCGTCACGAGGTTCAGCGCGCAATAGCCGCCGGACGACCAGCCCGCGATCGTCCACGCCCGCCGGTCCGGGTTGACGCCGAGGCGCTGGATCGCCCACTCCCGGACGTCCGCGGACAGGTAGGTGTCGTTGGGGCTTCCGTTGACCTCGTCAACACATTCGGTGTCGTGGCCGATTTTCGGCGTTCCGGTCGGGTCCGGGATCAGCACGACCACCGGCGGCAGCAGATGCTTGTTGATCGCCGCGTCAAGCTGCTCGGGCAAGTGGTACCCGATCGGGGCGGTGGTGACCTCCGGGCCGGACGGGTAGTTCGGGATCCAGGTGATCGCCGGGAACCGCATCGACTTGTACGGATGCTGGAAGTATTGCGGCGGAAGGTAAACCGTAACGTCGCGGGTGAGCCCAGTGCGCCGTCCGGTCACCGTCACGTGCGCGATGGTCCCCTTGCCGACTCGCGCGTGCGCCACGCCCAGGTCGCGCGCCCGGCCGAGGTCGACTCCGTTGTCGCCGCCCTCGACGTCGATGCCCTCAGCGGCGAACGCGCCGGTTCCGAGCAGCGAGCCGAGCGTCGGGAAGAATCCGCCGATCATATTGCCGGTCAAGCCAAGCGTGACGATTACCAGACACAGCGCGACAACTATGGTGGCACTGCGGCCGATTTGCTTGCGCTTGCGCCATTTGTCCCAAAACCACGGTACCGAGACGACCGCGACGAACGCGAGCACGCCGATCACCGTCAGCGTGACGGGTGAATCCAACCTGATTTGGCTCAGGTGCACGGGAACCTCCAGGACCGATCGCGCGCCCGGAAGGCGGGACCCGCTGCTCTAGATACGTTTGAGGGGCCATTCTCGTTGTGATCACGTGACGTCGATCACGCCAGAATGGCCCCGTCAAACTCAGCAGAACCTCAGGATTGCCCGTTAGTCCCTGATTAGTTGCCGAATGCGCCACGCAACACCGTGATCGCCTGTGTGATCGCCGCTTCCGCCGCATGCGTTTCACGAAGCGCGTTCACCATCACGAAGTCGTGGATCACGCCCTGGTACCGCACCGCCGTCACCGGCACGCCCGCCTGACGCAGCTTCGCGGCGTACGCCTCGCCTTCGTCGCGAAGCACGTCCGCCTCGCCGGTGATCACGAGCGCCGGCGGCAGTCCGGCGAGCTGCTCCACAGTGGCGCGAAGCGGCGAAGCGGTGATCTCGGCGCGCTGTGCCTCATCGGTCGTGTACTGGTCCCAGAACCACTTCATGCCTTCGCGGCTGAGGAAGTAGCCGTCGGCGAACTTGGTGTACGACTCGGTGTCGAAGGCGGCGTCGGTGACCGGGTAGAACAGCACCTGCTGAAGGAACTTCACGTCGCCGCGCTCCTTCGCCATGAGCGTCAGCGCCGCAGTCATGTTCCCGCCGACGGAGTCGCCCGCGATCGCGATTCGCGTGGTGTCGAGCCCCTTCTCCGCACCGCTGCGGACAACCCACTTCACGGCGGCGTAGTTCTCTTCGATCGCGACGGGGTAACGAACCTCCGGCGAACGGCTGTATTCCGGGAAGACAACTGCCGCGCCGGTTCCGGCGGCGAGTTCGCGGACCAGCCGCTCATGGGTGTGGAAGTCGCCGAAGACCCAGCCGGCGCCGTGGATGTAGACGAGCACCGGCAGCGGCCCGGTGACGCCCTGCGGCTTCACGATCCGGACCTCGACGTCGCCGTTCGGTCCACCTGGGACGGTCAGTGTCTCGATGTCGGCGGGCGCGAGTTCGACGTCGCCGTCCTGCACGCCGTCGACCGCCTTGCGGCCTTCGGCGGGCGGGAGCTGGAAGAGGTACGGCGGCTGGTCGGTGGCCTCGGCGAACGCCTGGGCGGCCGGCTCGAGGGCGAGGTTCTGCGGGTTCGCGGTCATGACTTCCTCCGGTAGCTGCGTCGTGCGGACTGCCCAAAACATAACTCCACAACTTAGTTGTGCACAACCAGATGGCACACAATGAGATCTAGAGCACTTGAGTTGCCCTTCCCGACTCGGCGAGAGAGGATGGAGAGCTGGAAAGAAGAAATCCGCGGGAGGCCACCGATGACCAGCCCAGACACCGGAGAAACCGGTTCGCTGCTGCTTGACGACCAGCTGTGCTTCGGCCTGTACTCGGCTTCCCGGGCAGTCACCGCGCTCTACCGCGCGCTGCTCGAACCGCTCGACCTGACCTATCCGCAGTACCTGGTGATGCTCGCGCTGTGGCAGCAGGACGAGCAGCAGGTCAAGGAACTCGGCTCCGCGCTCAACCTCGACTCGGGCACGCTGTCGCCGCTGCTGAAGCGGCTGGAGAAGGCCGGGCTCATCAAACGCGAACGCCAATCCGACGACGAGCGCTCGGTCCGCATCCGGCTTACCGAAGAGGGAAACGCGTTGCGCGCCAAGGCGGAACGGATCCCGCCGCACGTCGGAGCGGCGATGAACCTGGACAACGCCGAACTCGGCCGGATGCGCGCCGCGATGGATCAGCTGACGGCTTCGGTCAACGCCTACCGAGAGTCCTACCGGCCGAGCTGAACCGGACGCCATGGTTAGCATGAGCGCCAGGGCGAGCGTGAGGACGGCGATGAGCACACAGGACGAAGCACTGCGCGCGGTGGAAGCGAGTCTGGACCGGCCGTCCGCGGCCCGCGTCTACGACTACTTCATCGGCGGCACCACCAACTACGCGATCGACCGCATCTTCGCCGAGAAGGTGCGCGAACGGCTGCCGCTGATGGGCGACTACTGCCGCACCAGCAGGCAGTTCCTCGGCCGCGCGGTGCGACAGAGCGTGCGCGAGGGCATCCGGCAGTTCGTCGACATCGGCTCCGGCCTGCCCACCGCGGGCAACGTGCACGAGGTGGCCGACGACGAGCGCCCGGAACACGACACTTCCGTGCTGTACCTGGACAACGAGCCGGTGGCGCTCGCGCACTCGCAGGTGCTGCTCGCCGACACCGCGGACGAGGACCGGCACCAGGCGATGGCCGCCGATCTCCTGCAGCCGGCCGAATTGTGGGATCGGGTCGCCGATTCGCACGTGATCGACATCCGCGAGCCGGTGGCGCTGATCGTCAACGCGGTGCTGCACTTCATCAAGGACGACCAGGACCCGGACGGCATCCTCGAGTTCTACCGCAAGCAGCTCGCGCCGGGCTCGTTGCTCATTCTTTCCCAGATGACCAACGAAAACCCGGTGGACGACAACGAACGCCAGGCGCTGGTCGACATCATCAAGTACTACGAGTCGACCACCAACCCGGGCATCCTGCGCACGAAGGCGGAGTTCGAACGGTTCTTCGGCGGCTGGCCGCTGCTCGAACCGGGCCTGGTGTACGCGCCGGCGTGGCATCCGGACGCCGACACGGTGTTCGCGAAGACCCCGTCGGAGTCGCGGGTGATCGGTGGCGTGGCCCGCAAACCGCAGGCCTGACAGGGGTTTTCCCACCCGGCCTCCACCCTCGGGTGGAGGCGCGGGACGGCTTGGCCCGGCACTGTTGGCGCTGTGCCGAACACCTTCGACAACATCCTGATCGGCCTGGTCGTCCTGACCTGGCTGATGTGGCGACAACTTCAAGTCCGCCGCGCCGACCGTCCACCGGTGGTGCTGCTCGTCATCAGCGTGCTCGGGGCCGCCTCCCTCGGCGTCGCGATCGCGAAGACCACGCCGACGACCGCAGCGATCCTGGTGCTCACTGGCAGTCTCGTGGTCGCTGGCGGTTTCGGCGTGGCCCGCGGGTACACCATGCGGATCTGGCGGGCCGACGGAACCCTGTGGCGGCAAGGGAATTGGCGAACCGCCGTGCTATGGCTCATTTCCTTCGGCGTCCACTTAGGACTTGACTTCGCCATCGACGCGACCAACGAAGCGAAAGGCCTCGGCGGCGCGTCAATCCTGCTCTATCTCGCGATTTCTCTTGTCACCCAACGACTCACCGTCCGCAGCCGCGCTCAAGACGCCTTGCGCAGGACATCCAACGCCGCGTAGACCGCGTCCCGCCCCAGCTCCACCGCACGCCGCAGCACCGCCGGATCCCGTTCCAGCACGGAAACATCCGGCGCGCCGGGCGGAGGCCGCACGCTCGCCAGCCGCGGATCTTCCCGCAGCTGGCGCTCATCCTCCAGATCCCGGTGGTACTGCGTGCGCCAGGCGTCGATGGTGCCCGGCGCGTGGCGGCGGAGAAACCGAGGCACGACAACGTCCTGCACGCGCGGCGGCCGCACTGGCAGTTCGTCCTCGCGCCGGGTCCGCAACACCAGGACATCCGTCGCGCCGTGGGCCAACG
Source organism: Amycolatopsis sp. NPDC114503 (assembly GCF_055633655.1). Lineage (NCBI taxonomy): Bacteria > Bacillati > Actinomycetota > Actinomycetes > Pseudonocardiales > Pseudonocardiaceae > Amycolatopsis > Amycolatopsis sp. NPDC114503. The sequence continues at coordinate 159,529 of NZ_JBVKDT010000001.1, forward strand.
CGGTCCGGAACGGCAGCGGCTCGGCGATCCCCGCGTCCACGAACCGCCGCCCGCCCATCGCGATCGGCGGCCCGGCCAGCACCGGCATGCACGACGACGCCGCGAGCGCCGTTTTGATCCCGTCCACGTCCTCGATGAACGGATGCAGATCGGTCGACTCGCCGGTCTCGGCGTCGGTGGCGAGCGGATGGAAGCCGACCGGATTCGCCAGGATCGCCGGGAAATCCATCGGTTCGAGCACCGAGTAGACCTGGTGCACGAGGTACTCGAGATCGACCACCGCCCGGCCGCGCAGGGCGTGCAGCGGGTTGATGATCCGCCGCATGACCACGGGGTTCCACCAGGTCCGCACGCCGGTCCGCGAACGCCCGCACAACAGCCAGGCCGCGTTGAGCGACCCGGCGGAAGCGCCGTACACGTCGTCGAACGCCAGCGCGGCCCCGAGCTCGTCGAGCGCGAGCGCCATTCCACTCGAATACGTGCCGCGGCTGCTGCCGCCCTCCACAGCGAGCGCGAGCCTGCGGCCGTCCGTCCGCCGCCCCGGCACGCTGCCCTCGGCGATGCGCTCGGCAAGCAGTTCGAGAACCGGATCCACCCCTCCATCTTGATCCTCTTCACCGAGCGGATCGACCCGTTTTGCCCCCTCTGCGGGTGACCTGGCTTGCACTCAGTTGCACTGCACCTAGTTGCATATGACACTGTCCGGCATGGCACTGGAGCACGCGATCCTCGTCTCGCTGTCGGAGCGCTCCGGCTCGGGATACGAGCTGGCGCGTCGGTTCGAGAAGTCCATCGGGCTGTTCTGGAGCGCCTCCCACCAGCAGATTTACCGCGTGCTGAAGCGGATGGAGGAGGCCGGCCAAGTCGCCGTCGACGTGGTGGCCCAGGACGGGCGGCCGGACAAGAAGGTCTACACCGTCAGCGAGCCGGGTCGCGTCGAACTGCGGCGCTGGCTTGCCGAACCGTCGCCGCAGGCTGGGCCGCAGGAGTTGGCGGTGAAGCTGCGCGGGGCGTCGTTCGGCGACCCCGAAGCGGTCGCCGCCGAGATCACCCGGCACCGCGACGCGCATGCCGAGCGGCTTGAGCTGTACCGGCAGATCGAGAAGCGCGACTTCCCCGCCCCGGACCGGCTCCGCGGCCGTCCGCTGCACCAGTACCTCGTGCTGCGCGGCGGAATCCGGGTCGAAGAAGGCCAGGTCGAGTGGCTGGAAGAAATCCTGACCGCGTTGCAGGCCGACGAGAAGGACTGACGATGACCGAGTACCCGAACCTGCTGTCCCCGCTCGATCTCGGCTTCACCACGCTGCGCAACCGCGTCCTGATGGGCTCGATGCACACCGGGCTGGAGGACCGTGCGTCCCGCTTTCCGCAGCTCGCCGAGTACTACGCCGAACGCGCTCGCGGCGGCGTCGGCCTGATCGTCACCGGCGGGTTCGCGCCGAACCGCACCGGCTGGCTGTTGCCGTTGGCCTCGAAGCTGTCCACGGCCGCCGAGGCGAAGAATCACCAGCTGCTCACCAGCGCGGTGCACGCCGAGGGCGGCAAGATCGCGCTGCAGATCCTGCACGCCGGCCGCTACGCCTACCACCCGCTGAGCGTTTCCGCGTCGAGCCGCAAAGCGCCGATCAACCCGTTCCGCCCGCGCGCGCTCACGGCGTACGGCGTGCACCGCACCATTCGCGCGTTCGCCGATTGCGCCGCGCTGGCCCGCGACGCCGGGTACGACGGCGTCGAGATCATGGGTTCCGAGGGCTATCTGATCAACCAGTTCCTCGCCGAACGCACCAACCGGCGCACCGACGCCTGGGGCGGCACCGTGGAGAAGCGCCGCCGGTTCGCGGTCGAGATCGTCCGGCGCACCAGGGAAAAAGTCGGGCCGGACTTCATCATCGTCTACCGGCTGTCCATGCTCGACCTCGTCGAAGGCGGACAGAGCTGGGACGACGTCGTCGCGCTGGCCCGCGACGTCGAGGCGGCCGGGGCCACGATCATCAACACCGGCATCGGCTGGCACGAGGCGCGCGTGCCGACGATCGTCACGTCCGTTCCGCGCGGCGCGTTCACCTGGGTCACCGGCAAGCTGAAGCCGCACGTTTCGGTGCCGGTGGTGACCTCCAACCGGATCAACCTGCCGCACGTCGCGGAACAGGCGCTCGCCGACGGCGACGCGGACCTGGTCTCGATGGCCCGGCCGCTGCTCGCCGACCCGGACTGGATCCGCAAGGCCGAAACCGGCCGGGCGGACGAGATCAACACCTGCATCGCGTGCAACCAGGCTTGCCTTGATCACGCGTTCAGCCGGAAACCCGTGTCCTGCATGGTGAATCCGCGGGCCGGACACGAGACGACCCTGAACCTGCTGCCGACCCGGAAGGTCAAACGCGTCGCCGTCGTCGGGGCCGGACCGGCAGGGCTCGCCACCGCGACCGCGCTCGGCGAACGCGGGCACGACGTCGAACTGTTCGAGGCCAACGACGAAATCGGCGGCCAGTTCGGGATCGCGCAGCGGATTCCGGGCAAGGAGGAATTCGCCGAGACCATCCGGTACTACACCCGCCGCCTGGAGGTCACCGGCGTGAAGGTGCACCTCGGCACCCGGGTGACCGCCGCGGACCTGACCGGCTTCGACGAGGTCGTGCTGGCCACCGGCGTCACGCCGCGGGTCCCCGCGCTTCCCGGGATCGATCATCCGAAGGTGCTGTCCTACGTCGACGTCGTGCGGCACGGCAAACCGGTCGGAGAGCGGGTCGCGGTGATCGGCGCGGGCGGCATCGGCGTGGACGTCAGCGAATTCCTCACGCACAGCTCGTCGCCCGCGTTGGATCGCGACGCCTGGATGGCCGAATGGGGCGTCACCGACCCCGCGCTCGCGCCCGGCGGGCTGGCGAAGCCGAAGCCGGAACCGTCGCCGCGGCAGGTCTACCTGCTGCAGCGCAAGAAGTCGCCGATCGGGGCCGGGCTCGGCAAGACGTCCGGCTGGGTGCATCGCGCGGCCTTGCGCGCCAAGGGCGTGGAAAAGATCAGCGGCGTTTCCTACGACCGGATCGACGACGCCGGTCTGCACGTCACGGTCGACGGGAAACCGCGGCTGCTGGAAGTCGACACCGTGGTGGTCTGCGCAGGCCAGGAATCCGTGCGGGACCTCGCCGGCGCGCTCGGCGAGGTGCCGGTGCATCTCGTCGGCGGGGCCGACGAAGCACGGGAACTCGACGCCAAACGGGCCATCGACCAGGGCACCCGGCTGGCCGCCGTCCTGTAGCCGCTTGCGCGCACTGGCAGGATGGCCCCGTGCGAGACGTATGCGTAATCGGGCTCGGGCTCATCGGCGGTTCCCTGCTGCGAGCCGCCGCGGCGAGCGGCAGGACCGTATGGGGAACCACAGTGTCCGAAGTGGACGCTGACGCGGCGAGCCGCGGCGGCTACGACGTCACCACCGACGCCGAAGCCGCACTACAGCGGGCTGCGGCCGCGGACGCGATCGTGGTCATCGCGGTGCCGCTGCCCGCGGTGGAGAACCTGCTGCGGCAGGTCGCGCAACACGCGTCGCACTGCATCCTCACCGACGTGGTCAGCGTGAAGGGCCCGATGCTCGACGCAGTCCGCCGCCGCGCGCCGTACACGCGCTACGTCGGCGGGCATCCGATGGCGGGCACGTCGCACTCCGGCTGGCTGGCCGGCAACACGATGCTCTTCCGCGACGCGGCCTGGGTCGTCGGCGTCGAAGAGGAAACCGACCTCACCGCCTGGGCCGAGGTCACCCGGCTCGTGCTGGACGTCGGCGCGCACGCCATCCCGCTGCCCGCCGATTCGCACGACGAGACAGTCGCCCGGATTTCGCACCTGCCCCACCTGTTCGCCGCGATCCTCGCCTCGGTCGGCGCACAGGGCGGCCCGCTCGCGATGACGCTGGCCGCCGGCTCGTTCCGCGACGGCACCCGGGTGGCCGGGTCGTCGCCGGACCTGGTGCGCGCCATGACCGAAGGCAACCGCGACGCCCTGCTCCCGATCGTCGACGACGCACTCGGCCGCCTCGGTGCCGCCCGCGGCTCGCTCGCGTCCACCGGCGGCCTCGCCGCGACCATCAACGCAGGTCACGAAGGCGCTTTGGCGTTGGAAGCGGCTCGCGACGCGGCGTTGTCCGGCGTCCGCATCGACCTCACCGCCGACGACGCCCGCGAAGGGCTCGTGGCGCTCGGCGAACGCGGCGGCCGGATCACCGGACTGGACGGAGCGGTCGCACTCGGCGAAGTGTCTTGACTTGCCTGGAACGCCTGGTGTGTGACGATTGAATCCTCTCAATCCCAACCCCGGGGAGGCATTCGATGGGCATCAACTTCGACGAGCTCAAGAACAAGGCGACCGAGGCGCTCCGCGACAACAGCGGCAAGCTCGAGCAGGGTCTCGAGAAGGCGGCTGAATTCGCGAAGTCCAAGGTCAGCGGCCACGACTCGCAGATCGACGGCGGCGTGGACAAGGCGAAGGACCTGCTCGGCAAGGTCACCGGCAGCCGCGATGAGGGCGGCGAGAAGCCCGAAGACGGCCCGAAGCCCGAGGGCGGCCAGCCCGGCGGACAGCAGTAACCCTCCGCCTCCAGGTTGGGTTGGGTCGGGTCGCGCCCCAATGCGGCGTTCGGCGCATCCCACGCACCCGGTGGGGTTTTCTCAGCAGCGCGCAGGAGTTCCCCCGGTGCGCGATGCCAAGGTTCGTGAGGGCCACCCTGAGGGACTCTGATTCCCTCAGGGTTCCCCTCACGGACTTCCGCTACAGCGATTCCGCCGCGCACGGCAGCCTTCGGCGCAGAGTCGCGGCTCAGGTGCGCCGGTGGTACGGCAGGAACCGGCGCACCAGCCGCAGCGGCGACCGTTCCACGAGGTCCGGCCCGCGCACCGCGTCGAAGGTCGAGCCGAGCTGGTCCACCACCCCGGCGAGGCGCGGGTTGTCCGGCATCGGCACCGAATCCGGGTCCCGCTGCTCGCGGACCGCGGAAGCCAGCTCCGCCAACGCATCCGTGAGCAACTCGATGTCCGCGGGCGACGGGGCGGGCGCGCCCTCCCCGATCGTCACGCCGACCTCGGTCACCGCGTCGGTCACGCGCTCCAGGCCCGCGATCACCGGCCACCACGCCACCGCCTGCCGGCCCGCCGGCGACGGCTCCACGATCACCTGCTGAAACGCCGTCCGCAGGTCCGCGAGCGCGCGGTACGCCCCGCGCCGGGCCCGAGACCGGGCAAGCCGTGATTCGCTGGTCGAGTTCAGCACCATCGCGGTTTGGACGTACTTGGCGACAGTGTCGAAACTGTCCGCCAGCCGCCCGCCGACGGTCGGCCGCCGCGAACCCGGCCACAGCAGATAGCCGACGACGAGCACGATCACACAGCCGATCACGGTGTCGACCAGCCGCGCCAGCACGACGGTCCAGCTGCCGGTGTTCGCGAGGTCCATCTGCAGGATGATCAGCGGCGTCACGAACGTGCCGAGCATCCCGTAATTGCGCACCTTCCCCACCGCGGCCCCGCCGGCGAACACCGCGATCAGCGCCACCAGCACCCAGCCGCGCGCGCCGAAGGCGAGCACCACCGCGCCGATCCCGACGCCTACGACCGTACCCATCCCGCGCAGCACCGCGCGGCCGAACACCGAGCCGAAGTCCGGTTTCAGCACCACGCCGACGGTGAGCGTAATCCAGTACGACCGCTCGAACGGCACCATCAGCGCCACCACTTCGGCCACCGCGACGCACACCGTGAGCCGAAGCGTCGCCAGCCAGGTCAGCGGTCCGGAGAGCCCGCTCGCCCACTCGCGCACCCGGCGCAGCAGCGAAACCTTCTTGCGGCGCTTGCGGTCGTCGAGCTTTCCGATCCGCGCCAGCCCGGCGTAAAGGGCACTGACCACCGCGTCGGCGTTCTCGTCCGACAGTTCGGGCGCGGGCGGCAGCGGCTGGCTCGCGAGCACCGACGCGGCCACGCGCGTCAGGTAGTCGATCACCTCGTCCGGCACGCGCTGTCCGGCGTTGACCATCGCGACCGACGCCTCGACCGCGGGCGTCGTCGCGGACAGCCGGTTCAGCAGCCGGCGATACGTGGCGTCTCGACCGGACAGCCACGAGCGCGCGACCAGCAACCGGTCGTACGCCGTGCTCATCGCAGTGGTCAACTGGTGGCGCGCGACCCGCGAGGTCGGTTCGTCTTCAGCCGACAGCATCGCCGCGAGCTCGATGTAGACCTGCGCGACAGCCGTACGTTCGGGGCTCGTCGCGCGAAGCGTCCAGGTGCCGAGGGCGACCAGCAGGCCCCAGCCCGCGCCCGCGCAGAAGAGGCCGAAGAGCACTTCGGTGCGTACGCCGGTCGCGTGCTGCGCGGTGCCGAGTACGCAGAAGACGAACATCTGCAGCCCGGCCACCGAGGCGTTGCTGCCCGCCGCGCTGATGAGCGCGGAAACCGCGGCCACGACGACAATCGCCGGGATCGACCAGGCGAGCATGCCGCCGGTCAGCAGCCCGAGGAGGTACCCGACCGCGGCGGCGAACGTCGCCCCGCCCAGCCGACGCGCGCGGTAGCGGTAGGCCCCGGCCGCCTCGGACAGCACGGTCGGCAGCGCTCCGGTGGAGATCAGCGCGCCCACCGCGATGTCGCCCGCCGCATACGCGACCGCCAGCGGAGTAGCCAGAGCGACCACCGCGCGAGCGACCATGTTCCACGGAATGGGAACAGGTTTGGAACGCAGAAGCTGCGTCAGCCAGTGCGGCGCGGCGAAGTCGGGGCGGCTCACCGCACCATCTTGACCTACGGGGGCCGTCCGGGATTGATTTGTCACTCGGCCAACAACGTGTTCGAGGAGCTTTCATGCCGGGTCGCAGGTATTCGTTCGAGGTCAACAAGGTGAGCAGCGCGCCGCCGCCAGTGCTGTTCCGGCTGGAAAGCGACGGGACGCTGTGGTCGACGTGGGCGCGGCCGCTTGTCTGGCAGTCCCGGTGGTCGGCGCTCGGCGACGACGGCCGCGTCGACGCTGTCCGAGAAGTCGGATTGTGGCCGGTTCTGTTGCACGAGCGGACGCTGCAATACGTACCGGATCGACGGCACGTCTACACATTCGACGGTTTCAGCCCGGTTCACGACTATCGTGCGGAGGTGGTGTTCACGCCGAACGCCGACGGCGGCACGGACCTCAGGTGGTCGGGTTCGTTCGCCGAACGCATCCCCGGAACGGGGCCCGTCGCCCTCGCAGCGTTGCGCAGCGTGATCGGATTTCTCGCCACCCAGCTGGCCAAAGCGGGCAATCGTGCTGCCTGACGGGGGTGCGTTGGACCACAACGATCAACTCAGACCGGAGTACAGACGTCATCCCCTCGGGTGACCCCGAGGGAAAGGAAGCAGCATGGCGAAGCGGTGGCTGGCGGCGGCATTGGCCGGTTTGCTCGCATTGTCGGCGTGCTCCAGCCCTGATTCGAGTCAATCCCCGGAACAGGCGAACCCCGCTCCGGGGGCCGCGAAGCCGGGTCCGCCGCCCGGGCCGTACCCGTTCGGCACCGTGCAGCAGAAGGCCCCGGCGATCCAGGACGGCAAGGTCGGCGTGGTCCGCCGCATCCAGACCGACAAGCCGTACGTCTTCATCACCATGGACGACGGCGCGGTGAAGGATCCGTCCGCGCAGGGCCTGATCCAGCAGTCCGGCGGGCATCCGGTGCTGTTCCTGAACAACCGGTACGTGAAGGGCCACGAGGCGTACTTCAAGGCGATCCTGGACTCGACCGGCGCGGTGCTCGGCGACCACACGGTCAACCACCCGAACCTCAAGGGCAAACCGCTGGACTTCCAGAAGAAGGAAATCTGCGATGACGCGGACGACTTCCAGAAGTCGCTCGGGGTGCGGCCGAGCCTGTTCCGCCCGCCGTTCGGCAACTACGACCAGAACACGCTGAAGGCCGCCGCGGAGTGCGGCATGCGCGCGAGCGTTCTCTGGACTGCTTCGGTCAACGACGGCGTCGTCCAGTTCCAGTCCGGCGACAAGCTCCGTCCGGGCGACATCGTGCTGATGCACTTCCGCAAGACGTTCAAGGAAGACTACGAAGCCTTCATCGCCCAGGCCAAAAAGGACGGCCTGACGCCGGTGCCGCTGGCCGACTTCCTCGGCTGACCCGGCATCGCGCGTCTCGTGAGCGGCGGCCGGTTAGAACCGCCCGTCTCGTGAGCGGCGATACCGGTTCTAACCGGGACCAGCGCTCACGAGGGCCCGTCGCCGTAACCCTCCTCGTGCGCGGCGATGCCGGTTCTAACCGGCACCAGCACTCATGAGACCCGCGCCCCGCCGCTCACCGTCAGCCGCACGTGCCGCTCACCCGCAAGCCGCGCGCCGCCACACCTCCGCAAGCCGCCGCACCTCCGCAAGCCGCGCGCCGCCGCACCTCCGCAAGCCCACCCGCCACACCTCCGCAAGCCGCGCGCCGCGGTCCCCTGGCGTGTTCAGCCAGCCCCGAGGCACACGAACGGCCGCCGCATCGGGTCCACCGCCACCGCTTCGGCCAGTGCCAGCGCGGGTGAAGTCCCCTCCGCCAGCCGCCGGTGCAAGTCCGCCATCGTGTCGGCCGCCGCGCGGTCGCCGACTCGGGCCACCGCGCCGATGACCGTCCGCGAACCGCTCGCCAGCAGCGTTCCGGCGAAGCCCAGCGCTTCCTCGCCCGGCCGGATGTGGCTCATCGCCAGCTCGCACGCGGCCAGCACCACCCGCTCCGGCGGGTTCGCGAGCCGGGTCGTCTCGTGCGCGAACAGCGGGCCGTCCACTAGTTCCACGCGGGAGAACAACGCATTCGCCGGCTCGTGCGCACCGTGCGCGACCAGGTGCGCCAAGCGGGTGCCGTCAAGCGCGGTCAGGACCGTGGCGCTCGTCGCGTCGTCGCCCTCGACCAGCTGCGCGTCCGGGTAAACCGAACGCAGTTTGCTCACCTCGCCGACCGCACCCGGCACCCCGGGACCGCCCGCGAGCAGCACCGGCCCGTCCTCGGCCGGACGTTTCGCGGTGATCCACGCGGTCGCCGACGGAGCGATCGACACCGGATGCCCGCGCAGCGACGGCAACGCGCCCCACGGCATCGCGTACAGCTGCCCGATCGGAACGATCACCAGCTCGCGATCGTCGAGGGTTTTGACCAATGACGCGGAAATCAGCGCGTCGAGCTTCTCCGCCCGGCGGCGCGCGGACGCGGACACCGTCTCCGCCATGATCGGCGACAGATGGTCCGGCGCGAGCGCGTCGAGATCGGCGTGCAGCTGGGTCGCGGTCTCCACGATGTCGTCCAGCGGCCCCAGTTTGAGCAGCCGGAACGTCCCGCGGTCGACGACCAACGAGTACAGCTGGTTGTTGTACGGCACCAAACTCACCAGCACGCGATCGCCGAGCGCGGCGACGACCTCGTCCGGCGTCGCGACCGGACGCGGGCGGCCCCACTGGCTCGTGTACCAGCCGAGCCTGCTCGCCTCGCGCTGCAGCTGGGTGTAGCGCTGCTCGAGCGCCTTCACCGGCTCGCCTTCCAGCCGGGCGCGCTGGATGGTGCGCTGGACATGCCGCATCTCGTTGATGTGCTTGGCCAGCACCGGATCCTCGATCACCGGCAGCGGTTCGTAGCGGTAAACCTGCGCCCGGGTGCGTTCGAGCCACGCGAACATCCGCCGCGCGCCCGCCGCGTTCCGCCGCGCGCGGCGCAGCACGAGCCGCATCGCCAGCCTGCCGAGCTCCTCGCCGTGCACGGCCGTGCCGCACAACAGATCGAGCCCGCCCATCCGGTCGCGGATCGTGCCGAGCTCGCGCAGTCCGGCGCGGGCTTGGGCGAGAGCGGCGCGCGGCCGGTCCTCGGCGACGGCCAGCTCGGCCCGGCACAACCGGAACAGCATCCGGTGGTCGACCGGCGACGTCGCGCGCGGGGCGGGCACGTGTGTGAGCACGAGCGAGGCTTCGGCGATTTCCTTGCGGCGGATCAGCAATCGCACCGCGAAGAGCCGCGCGACCGCCGCCTCGTCGCGCAGTCCGAGCGCGGCCAGCCGTTCGGCGATGGAGACGAGTTCGGCGGGCAGCCGAGAGGTAGAGCGGCCTTCGCGGTCCGACAGCACCTGTTGCGCTTCCGCGCGAAACCGGGCGAGACCGGCGATCTCCGCCCACGTTCGGTTGCCACGCCGGAGAAATCGGCGGCGTGCGTCCGACGCGGACTTTCGCGCCAACGCGAAATCGCCCTCCAGCAACGCGGCCGCGGCCCGCGCGACCTCGGCTTCCGCGATGTGCTGGCCGGATCCGTTGGCACGCAACTCCGGAAGCGCTTCGTCGAGGTGCCTGGCCGCCTCGTCGGCGAGGCCCGCGGTGAGCAGCGCACGGGCTTGGTCGAGCCGGATCAGCGGGATCGAACCGGGCGATTCGGTGACGAGGATCCGCGCGGCTTGTTCGTAGCTGGACAGCGCCTGCGGGACGTCGCCGATGAGCTGCGCGTGGTCGCCGAGGTTTTGCCGGATCTTGCCTTCGAGCAAGGTGTGCCCGTTTTGGCGGGCGAAGCCGAGCGCGCGCTCCAGGTCGGCTTGCGCGGCGTTCGGATGGTTCAGCGCCATCTGCACGAGCGCGCGGTTCAAGAGCATGACGACCAGCGTCCGGCGGCCGTCGTCGAACTCGGCCTCGATTCCGGGGATGACGGCGTCGTACACCGCGAGCGATTCGCTGGACCGGCCGCCGCGCATCAGCACCACCGCGCGCTGGCCGGTGACCAACAAGCCCAGTTCGCGGGCGACCTTGCTCTCCGGGAGCTGGTCGCGGAGCTGGCGCGCGGTCTCCAGGTGCACGAGACCGGCGTCGGTGGAGGAGACCTCGGCTTCGGCCGCGCCGAGGCTTACCAGGACGCGGACCTGCAATTCCCGGTGCTCAGGCAGCGGTTCGGCGACGCGCGCCAGCCGCGTAAGAGCACTGCGGAACAACCGCACCGCGATGCCGGGCCGCTGGTCGGACGCGGCGGCCCGGCCGCGCGCGTACAGATCGGACGCCGCCGCGATCGTACGATCATGGACGGGCGCGGACACGGACTCTATGGGAGCACACCTCCGCCACTCTCCATAACGCCCGTCCGGGTTTCTCAGAGCACGACGGTCGGCGTGACGACGGTGCGGCGGTGCGCGCCGGCGCCGAGGTGCACGAGGATCTGCGTGGTTCCGCAGGGGACGCGTTCGAGCACGAAGCGGCCGCCCTCGTCGGTCGCCGTCGCGAACGTGCCGTGATCGGCGACCCGGACCTCCACGTCGTACTCGCCCGCGGGCGCGAGCCAGCCGTCGATCCGGTGCACCTTCCCGATTTTGGTCAGGTTGATCATCACCGTCAGGTCGCTGACGGTGAAGGTGATCGTGCCGGTCGCCGTGCTGCGCACGCCCGCCAGTTCGTCGAGCCGCTCCCAGCGCGCGACCTCGACGTCGAGGTTCTCGAGCTCGAGCGCGAACTGGACCCGCTGCACCAGATCGTCCGGCGGCGGGTCGAGTTCGTCGAGAAACCGGCCGATATCGGCCAGGATGGCCTCGTCGTCCGGAATCGCTTGGCCGTGTCCCGGCCTGCCGATGTTGTCGCTCACCGGGCACCCCCTTCTCCTGCGAGCAGATCGCGCATCGAGTCGAGGCAGCGGCCCCTGGTGGGCCCCACGCTGCCGCGCGGCATCTGCATAGCCTCGGCGACCGCGCGGTATTCGGCGCGGCCGGCGAGGACGGTCAGCCGCAGCAGCTCCTGGCAGCGTGCGGGCAGGCGGAGGAAGGCGCGCCAGACCCGGCGGTCCCGGTCGGCGCGGACGGCTTCCTCCTCAGGCGCGGGATGATCGCTTTCGAGCGTCGCGGCGACCTCGTCGGACAGCGGCACGGGCTGGGTGCGCCTGCCGTAGGGACGGGTCGCCTCGCGGCGAGTCGTGGTGATCAGCCAGGCGGCGAGCGCGCGGGGGTCGCGCAGCTTCGCGAGCTGGCTGAACAGAGCGAGCCACACGGTCTGGACCACGTCCTCGGCCAGCTGCCGATCGAGCCCGTTGGCGCGCGCGACGTGCCAGACGAGCGGCGTCAGCTCGTCGACGAGTTTCGCCATGGCGCGCCGATCACCGCCCTGTGCCGCTTCCATGCAAGCGGCGTGCAGGTCGGCGCCGGTCAGGCCTTCCCAGGGCGGGTCTACCTCGGTGGTGTGCACGTCGGTCACCGTAGCTGCCTCACTCCGGAGGTGGGCCGACCTGGGCGAGCAAGCCACCGGTCGTGTCGGCACGGCCGGGCTCGTCGCGGGTCGCCTCTCCGGTCGGGTACCGGATCGATCGTGAATTGTGCGCGCTCTTTCGGTGGGTTCGGTGATGCGGACGGTGTGCAGGGGCACGGTGTGTGCCCCGTGGGTGGGCTCTTGGTTGAGGAGCGGACAACTGGCTCTGGGATACATCAATCTCTGACTTTTTTTCAGGTGGGTTTTTCTCGGAGCCGGTTGGGGGCGGCTTTGGTGCTGTCTTGCTGCGGCTTTGGTGCTGCGGCTTGGGCGGTCTTGCCGCGGTTCCGGTGCTGCGGCTTTGGTGCGGTTCCGGTGCTGCGGCTTTGGTGCGGTTCCGGTGCTTCTTTGACGCGGCGGCTGTGCGGGTCTTGCTGCGGTTTTCGTGCCCGTTCGCCGGACGGGCGGCGATGTCTTGCGCAGGTGCGGCTGGCTCTTGCGGACCCGGCGGTCCCGACCGGGTGCCGGGACACGACCGGCCGGGCTCCCCCTCCAGCACGGTCGTGTCCCGACAGCTCCGTCGGACCCGATGAGTCCCCCAACGACCCATCGCGCCCCGCCGACCCGGATTGGCCGGACGGATCCCTCCCCTGAATCCGCCCTTCCGCACCGGCCCGGAAGCTGCCAGCCATTTCGTCGGTTCCCGCCGCCTCAGCCCGTCGACCGGATCGATCCCTCCCCCGGATCCACCCGGCCGACTCAGCTGCCGACGCGGTTAGCGGCACAGTTCAGGTCGGCTCACCGGCCCGGTCTGGCGGGGCGGATTCCTCCCCGAACCCGCCCGGCCACAACCGAACCGCAAGCCGACCTTCCAGCCGGACCGGCTCGAAAAGCCCACCGGCCCCGCGAACCCCTCCCCGAGATCCGCTCAGCCGGACGGGCCCGCAAGCCGACCCGCCAGTCCTGCCGAACCAGCCCGCGAGGCCCGCCAGCCGAACGGATCCCTCCCCGGATCCGCCCAACCACGCCAGCCCGCACGCCGGTCCGCGAGGTCTGACCGCCCCACCGCTCCAGCTCGCTCAGCGGCCGGCCGGGTCCCCTCCGAAACCCGTCCTGCCGGGCCGGGTCCCCCAGACCCGGGCCGAGCGGAGCTGGACCGGCGGTGTGGCCAGTCCTTGTCGTCACGTCCGTCTCTCGCTTCGCGCCGGCCGCCGGCCTGATCGCCCCCTTGTGCCGATCAGGTCGCCGGGTCAGCGCTCGTGCACGCGGAGCGTGCGGTCGTGCGGGTGCGCACCGGCCAGCGCGGGCTGTTCGCGCGCGCCGACCGGTACTCCCCGCCCCCATGAGGGCCCGCTCCCCTGTCGGGCCCCGCCGGAAGGGAATTCCTCCCCGAACTCCCTCCGGCCGACGACGTCCGGCAGCCCCCTCGGCTCCCGGGCGTCGCCCGTCTCGCTACTTGGCAGTACCGGTGTCGTCGAGCGGCTCGTGGTTGCCGTCCGGCTGCACTCCCCGGTTCGCCCCAGGTGCGGGGCTCGTCTTGACGGGCGGAACGGTGGTTCCCGGCTGCCGCTCGTCCTTCTGATCCGCAGGCATGTGGCCCTCCCTTTCCTTGGTTCGCCCCATAGGACGCATCCAGAGTGCGCCTAGATACACGGAGCGCCAAAGTTTTTGGGAATTTTGCGGGCCCGCCGGTCAGGACGGCCGTGTCACCTCCCCCGGATGCCAACCGTCAGTGACGATCGGTAATCCCTCCGAGAGCGCGGCGGCCCAAGCGCGGTAACCGTCCGGGCCGGGATGGAAACGGTCAGCGGCGAACATTCCCGGACGGAGCAATCCGGGCGCCAACGGGATGTGCGTGACCCCGGGAAGCCGGGTCAACTCGCGAGCCGCCCGGTCGAGCGCGACGGACCGCGCGCCGAGCACGTCCCGCAGCGGCCGGGGCAGGGACGGGAAACTCGCGAGCGGCGGCACGCCCGCGAGGACGACCGGGACGTCGCCGGCCCTCCGCCGCACCTCGACGACGATCGACAGCAGATCCCGCCGGTACCGCGCGGCCGAGTTCAGCTCCAGGGTGTCGTTCACGCCGAGGACGACGACCACGACGTCCGCCGCCCGGACGCGCGGAACCAGTTCGTCGAGCACGACCCTCGCCGACGCGCCGGTGATGCCCAGCGCGTGCCATCGCACCTCGCGGTCTGGGTACACGCGCGCCAGCCCCGCCGCGAGCTGGCCGGTGAGCGCCTCGGCGTGGGTGAGCGCACCGACGCCGTCCACCGTCGATTCGCCGATCACGGTAAGCCGCAGCGGTCGCCCGGAACCGAGCGTGCCTTCGATCGGCCCGTCGGCCCCGGGAAGCCGCGGAGTCGCCCGACGCACCCGCACCGCCTGTGCGACGAGCACGGGTGCCATCAGGAAGAGAAGGAACAGCCGTAGAACTGCCATGCCTCCGACAGTAACGAGGGCCTACGACAGATCCGGGCTCGCGGAGGGAGTTGTCCACAGGGGATGTGAGTTGTGGACAACCCTGGGGATAGTTTGGGGAAAGCCGCCAGCAACATGTCTGCAACTGCCGACAGAACCACCAGCCACCCACGTCAGCATCCGTGGGCACTCCCGCCGCAGGTGTCGGCAATCGCAGACAGTCTCGTCACTGCGCGATCGACACCGTCTTCCCGATCAAAGCATCGTCCTCGGCCGCGTCCAGCAAAAATCGCGCCACGTTCGCCCGCGGGATCTGGAACCTCCGCCGCACATCCCGCCCGACCTCGCTGCGCACCCGCTCCCGCGCGGGCTTGTTCGTCAGCCTGGTCGGGCGCACGATCGTCCACCGCACGTCCGAGGCCCCGTGCAGGATCGACTCCATCCGTTGCAGGTCGGCGTATCCGTTGCGCAACACCGCACCCAGCAACGGTTTCAGCACCAGCCTCGAGAACAGGCTGTCGCCATCCCCAGGCAGGCCGGACGCGCTCACCACCACGAACCGCGTCCGGGAACCGCGCAGCGCGGAGACCACGGAGCGGGTGCCGTCGGAGTTGACCGTCGTCGGCTTGAGGTCCGTGGGGCCAAGAGCCAGGACGACAGCGTCACGGCCGGTCACCGCATCGGCCAGGCCGGGGTCGGTCAGGAAGTGAACCGCGACGTCCAATCGGGGGTGCGCGGGGACGGTCAACCGCGCGGGGTCGCGGACCACGGCGGTGACGTGCCATCCGCGCGCCAGCGCTTCCCGCACCGCCAGGCCGCCGATCCGGCCGCTCGCGCCTAGGACGGTGATCTTCATGAGAGGCCTCCAGACAGGAGTGAGCAAACACTTACCAGCTAGGGTAAGTGAACACTCACCACACTGAGAAGGCCCTCAGGGAGCACGCATGGGAAGCCGCGAAGAGATCGTCGCCGCAGCAGCGACGGTCATGCGGGAGCAGGGGTACGCGCACGCCACGACCAAGGCGATCGCGCAGGCCTCGGGTTACTCGGAAGCCCTGCTGTACAAGCATTTCCGCGACAAGACCGCGCTCTTCCTGGCTGTACTGAAAGAGGAGCTGCCCGACCTTGTCGCCACCACGGCAAGGCTCACCGAAAACCCCGGGAAGGCAGAACTCGGCGACAATCTCGCCGAGCTGACCACCACGGCGCTGGCCTTCTACTGCGCGAGCTTCCCGATCTCCATCTCGATCTTCTCCTCGCGCGATCTGCTCCGCACCCATCGGGACAGTCTCGAAAACGGCCCCGACCTGCCGATCCAGCACGTCGCCGGCTACTTCGCCGCCGAGGTCGAGCTAGGCAGGCTGCGCAGCGACCTCGACGTCGAAGCGGCAGCCCGGCTATTGCTCGGCGCGTGTTTCCAGGAAGCGTTCCTGGCGTCCTTCGAGGAACGAGAACCCCGCCCAGACCTCGCACACCGGCTCGCCGCGACCCTCGGCAAGCTCGGCTAGTCGCGGTTTTTCCGCAACTCGTGCCAGCGGTCGTACAGGTTGTTGACCTCGACCAGCATGAACGCCAAGAAGTCCCGCATCTCGGCCAGCCGCTTCCCGGCGGGGGTGTCCTCGCCGAGGGCGTCGATGCCCTCGGTGGTCGCGTCGCGCCACATGATCAGGAAGCGGTCGCGCTTGAGGAAGGTCGCGTACCAGAGGTCGTCGTAGAGCCGGTAGTGGTCGCGGCGCTCGCCGGGTTCGCGGACCTTCGTGACGAGACCGACCTGGTCCAGATACCGCACCGCGCCGGAGATCGCGGCCGGGCTCACCGACAGCTGCTCCGCCAGCTCGGCGGCCGTCAGCTGTCCCGAGTCGGTCGTCATCAGCGCCGCGAAAACCCGCGCCGACATACGTTGCATGCCGATCTGGGACATCACCAGGCCCAGGCTCTCGACGTAGCGGCGGACGGCGTCCTCGTCACGCTCTGTCTCAGGCGTCGTCATCCATCCATCCTCTCCCAGCCGTTTCCAGAAGATCACTCGGTCCAGAGGTTTTCCAAACTTCACAACTTCGTGAAAAGAGTGTAGCTTCCGAGTCATGGGAAACGCCATTGCGATCTCCGGCCTGCACAAAGCTTTTGGCCGGGTGAAGGCCCTCGACGGCCTTGATCTTCAGGTTCCCGCGGGGGAAGTGCACGGATTCCTCGGCCCGAACGGCGCCGGGAAGTCCACCACGATCCGGGTGCTGCTCGGACTGCTTCGCGCCGACGCCGGCGAGGTCCGGCTGCTCGGCGGCGACCCGTGGCGCGACGCGGCGAGCCTGCACCACCGGCTCGCCTACGTGCCCGGCGACGTCAACCTCTGGCCCAACCTGTCCGGCGGCGAGGTCATCGACCTCCTCGGCAGGCTGCGCGGCGGGCTCGACCAGAAACGCCGCAAGGAACTCGTCGAGCGCTTCGACCTCGACCCGCGCAAGAAGGGCCGCACATACTCGAAGGGCAACCGGCAGAAGGTCGCCATCGTCGCCGCACTCGCGTCCACTGTGGACCTTCTGCTGCTCGACGAGCCGACCTCGGGCCTCGACCCGTTGATGGAGGCCACCTTCCAGGAAGTCATCCAGGAAGAGCGCGCGCAAGGCCGCACGGTGCTGCTGTCCAGTCACATCCTCGCTGAGGTGGAAGCCTTGTGCGACAAGGTGAGCATCATCCGGAGCGGCCGCACGGTCGAATCCGGCACGCTCACCGAACTGCGCCATCTCACCCGCACCTCGATCTCCGCGGAGCTGTGCGGACCGCCGAACGGCCTGGCCGAGCTCTCCGACGTGCACGACCTCAAGGTCGACGGCAACCGCGTCCGCTTCGACGTGGAAACCCGCTCGCTCGAGGACGCGCTGCGCCAGATGACCCAGATCGGCGTGCGCAGCCTGGAAAGCAGGCCGCCGACGCTCGAAGAACTCTTCCTGCGCCACTACGCGGACGACCTCGAGGCGGGGAAATGACCGGCACGCTCACCGGAACCGGACCGCTGGTCCGGCTGGCGCTTCGCCGCGACCGGATCATCCTGCCGATCTGGATCGTCCTGCTCAGCCTCATCCCGGTGGCCACGAGCAGCAGCTACGACCAGTTCTATCCGACCGCCGCGAGCCGGGCCGGGCTCGTCGCGTCGGCTGCCGCGAACCCGTCGTTCGCGCTGCTCTACGGCCCGGCGTTCAACCTCGGCACGGCGGGCGGGTTCATCGCCTGGCGGATGGGCGGGTTCCTGGCGCTGCTGACCGGGCTGATGGCGGTCTTCACGCTGACCCGGCACACCCGCGCGGAGGAGGACACCGGCCGCGCCGAACTGCTGGCGTCCACTGTGGTCGGTCGATACGCGCCGCTCACCGCCGCTCTGGCGGTAACCGGCGGGGCGAGCGTGCTGATCGGTGTGCTGCAAGCGATCACGCTGGCGTCGAAGGTTCCCGCATCGGGTTCCGTCGCGCTTGGCGCGAGCACCGCGCTCGCCGGACTGGTCTTCACCGGCGTCGCCGCGGTGGCCGTACAGCTCGGCGAATACTCGCGCACCGCGAACGGCATCGGCACGGCCGTGCTCGGCCTCGCGTTTCTGTTGCGTGGCGCGGGCGATTCGACCACCGACGCGCACTGGCTGTCGTGGCTGTCGCCGCTCGGCTGGGCGCAGCAGATCCGGCCGTTCGCCGGAGAACGTTGGTGGGTACTGATTTTGCCCGTCGCGACCGTGCTCGTACTGGTTGCCGTGGCGTATGTGCTGCTGCCGCGTCGCGACGTCGGCGTCGGTCTGCTTCCGCCGCGGCTCGGCCCCGGCGAGGCCGCGCCGTCGCTCCGGTCGCCGTCCTCGCTGGCCTGGCGGCTGCAGCGAGGCCCGCTGCTCGGTTGGCTGGTCGGGCTCGCGGTCGGCGGCGCGTTGTTCGGGACGATCGCGCAGGGCATTTCCGGCCTGGTCGGGGGCACCGAGCAGACCAGGCAGATCTTCGAGCGGCTCGGCGGATCGCACGGAATGGTCGACGCTTTCCTCGCGACGATGGTGAGCCTGTTCGCGATGCTCGCCTCGCTCTACGGCGTGCAGGCGACGCTGCGGATGCGCACCGAGGAAACCGCGATCCGGCTCGAACCTCTGCTGGCCACGCGGGTCGGACGGCTGCGCTGGGCGGCGAGCCACCTCGTGTTCGCGTTCCTCGGCAGCGCGTTGCTCGTGCTCGTCGGGGGCGTGCTGCTCGGGCTGTCGAACGGGCTGCGCAGCGGGGATGTCGGGGGCTCGGTCGGGAACATGGTCGCGGCCGTCGCGGTGCAGGTGCCCGCGGCGTGGGTGATCGTCGCGGTGGCCGCGCTGATCTTCGGGCTGCTGCCGAAGCTGGCGACCGCCGCCTGGGGCGTGGCGGCGCTGGCGTTGCTGATCAGCATGTTCGGGCCGGTGGTCAACGCCCCGCAGGTGCTGCTGGACGTCTCGCCGTTCCAGCATCCGCCGAAGGTTCCCGGCGAGGTGTTCACCGCGGTGCCGCTCGTGGTGCTGCTGGCGGTCTCGGCGGTCGTGCTGGCGGCGGGCCTGGCCGGCTGGCGGCGGCGCGACGTCGGCTGAGCTCAGCGTTCGTCGCGGAAGAACCCGGTGGTCGGGCCCAGCGTGGTCGGCGGGGGCGCCGACGGGCTCGAGACGGTCGGGGTGACCGACACCGTGGCCGTGGTCGTGCGCGGCGGCGGGGCCGGGGGCGTCGGCGGGCGATAGGTCACGGTGATCGGCGGCAGCGGGAGGCCGGTCACCGTGACCGTCGCCTGCTGCACGGGCGGCGGGGCGGGCGACGACTCTCCGGCCGGACGCGGAGTGCGACCGGCGACCAGCAGCGCGGCGACGAGCAGGCCGCCTGCCAGCCCGGCGAGACCGGTCACGACGACATAACCCCAGGTGGGAGCGGTGTCCGACATCCGGCACCTCCTCGCCGCACGGTCACTCGGCTACGAGGGTTTCGTCGCGTTGATCATAGGCGTCGTTACGCACTGTGCAACTTGATATCTACCGACTCAACTTATATAACACTAATCCTATGAGGGGGATTCTTCACTCGCCGGACTTCCGGCGGCTCTGGCTCGCCGACGGCCTCAGCCAAGTCGGCAACCGCATCGACTTCCTGGTGATCCCGCTGCTGGCCACCACGACGCTCGCCGCGTCCGTGGCCGAGGTTTCGCTGCTGCGGACGCTGAGCACGCTGCCGTACCTGGTGCTCGGGCTGCAGGTGGGCGCGTGGTGCGACCGGATGCGCAACCGGCCGGTGCTGATCACCGCCGACCTCGGCCGCGCGGTGCTCATCGGCTCCGTTCCGCTCGCCGCGCTGTTCGGATCGCTGACGCTGGGCCATCTGTACGTCGTCGTGCTGCTGGCCGGCGTGTTCACCGTCTTCTTCAACGTCGCGCACCAGACCTACCTGCCGAACCTCGTCGAGCGCGGCCGACTGCCGGACGCGAACGCCCGGCTGCAGACGAACCTGTCCGTCGCCGCGATCGCCGGACCCGGCCTCGGCGGGATGATCGTGCAGTTCATCGGCGGCGCGGGCGCGATGGCTGTCGACGCGTTGACCTACCTGTGGTCCGCTGCGTGGCTGGGCCGCATTCGCACGCCGGACGTCCGGCCCGAGCCCGCTGAGCGGAACCTCCGCCGAGAAATCGGCGAAGGCTTGCGGACGGTTCTGCGCAATCCGCTCCTGCGGGCGATCGCCATGCACGGTGCCGCTTCGAGCCTGTTCCAGTCGATGTTCATGGCGGTATCGATGGTGTTCATGGTCCGCGACCTGCATGTCGCGCCGTTCATGATCGGCTTGCTCGGCACGATCTCGCTGCTCGGAGCCCTGCTCGCGAGCGGAGTCGCCCGAACACTCGGCGCTCGCTTCGGAGCCGCGCGGGCGTTGTATTTCGGTGCCGCCGTGTACAGCGTTTCGTTCCTGTTCAACGCTTTCGCGACCCAAGGCTGGGGCCTCGCCTGGTGGGTAGCGGGCGGTTTCGGGTCGAGTTTCGGGATCATCGTGCTCGGCGTGTTCGAGACGAGCTTCCGGCAGGCGGTCACCCCGCACGAACTGCTGGGCCGGGTCTCGTCGGTGTCGCAGACGGTCATTTTCGGCATCGCCCCGATCGGCAGTCTGCTCGGCGGCTTGATCGCGGAACTCACCACAACCCGGGTCACGCTGTACGTGTGCGGCATCGGAATCCTTGCGGCGTCGGCGATTCTCGTTGCTTCGCCGCTTCGCAAGATGCGCGATCTGCCGCTAGCCGAGGACACGGTCAAGAAAGATTAGGGGAACCGCAAGCGCGGCTAGGACAGCTCCGATGAGGCTGACCCAGGTGAGAGCAGTGCCTTGAGTGAGCACGGCTGCCGCTAGGACGGGAGTCGCGCTGATGCCCAGCTGGAAAGCCGACACCGTGGTCGCGCCAGCGAGTGTCGGAGCGTCGGCCGCGATGGCGAAGACCCGGCCGTAGATCGCGGGGTTCACCACGAAAGCAGCGATCCCGAGCAGGAACACCGTGGGAATCACCGCCCACGAACTGTGGATCGCGAGGACCATGACCACCGAAAGAAGCACGATCGCGACGGCTCCGCTCACGAGCGCGGTGTGCGGTCGCTGGTCGGAGATGCGTCCGCCGACGGACAGTCCGACGAAAGCGCCGATGCCGAAGAGCGCGAGGATCGCGGGGATCCAGACCGTGGGGACGCCGGTGATCTCGGCGAGCATGGCCGAGAGGTAGTTGAACGTGATCATGTACGCCGCCGTGGTCAGGATCGTGATCCCGTAAATACCCCAGAGCCGCGGTTTGCGGATCGTGGCAAGCTCTCGCGACACGCTTGGCCGAGCCAATGACCGGGTCGCCGCGGGGATTCCGAGCGAGCAGCCGACGATTCCGGCGAGCGTCAGTGCGACGACGGCCCAGAATCCGCCGCGCCACTGGGTGAAGTGGCTGAGCAGGGTGCCCGCTGGTCCGCCGGCGACCATCGCCACGCTCAAGCCGCTGACCACGACCCCGGAGGCGCGGGCGTTGCGGTCCGGGGTGACCAGGCTGATGGCGGTCACGGACGCGACGGCGAAGAAACCGGCGTAGGCAACGCCTGAGACCACCCTGCTCACCAACAAGACCTGGTAGTCGCCCAGCAGCCCGACGGCGACACTGACCGCGAACACTCCTTGGGTGGCCATCAGTGCGGTGCGGCGGGGCCAGCGCAAGCTGAGCACGGCGAACGGCGGGCCGCCGAGGACGACGCCGAGCGCGAACGCGGTGATGAGAAACCCGGCTGAGGACAGCGAAACCTGGAGATCGCCCGCCACCGCGGGCAGCACGCCCGCCAGAAGGAACTCCGCGCTGCCCATCGCGAACAAGCTGAAGGCGAGCAGGTACACGCCGACGGGCAGTCGGCCGCTGCTCGTGTCGACGAGGCGCACGTCGTCGGTGATGCGGGTTCTCGGATCCATGTGGACCACCTCCACGAACAGGATCGGAAAGCTCAACCGGAAGCGGCAAGAAACGTTGCCGTTTCCGGGACGCATTGGTTGACTGCGCCGCATGAACGAGCATCCCGCCGTCGACTCCGTGCTCGAACAGATCGCGCCCCGGCTGCGGCGCGCCAGGGACAAGCAGGGCATCAGCCTCGCCGACCTCGCGCGGTCCACCGGCATCTCGACCAGCACGCTGTCCCGACTGGAATCCGGGCAGCGCAAGCCGAGCCTCGAACTGCTGTTGCCGATCACCGCGGCGCTGGGCGTCCCGTTCGACGAGATCGTCGCCGCGCCCCGGGTCGTCGACCCGCGCGTGCCTCAGCAGGCCGCCAAGCGGGACGGGCGCGTGCTGATCCCGCTGTCTCGGCACCAGGGAGAAGTCCGCGCGTACAAACAGATCATCCCGGCGCGCGACGAAGAGATCCACCTGCGCACCCACGACGGGCACGAATGGCTCTACGTGCTTCGCGGACGCCTACGCGTACGCCTGAGCGATCACGACTTCATCATGGGACACGGCGAAGCAGCCGAGTTCGACTGCCACATCCCGCACTGGTTCGGTGCCGCCGGCAAGGGCGACGTCGAAATCCTCAGCCTCTTCAGCAAGTCCGGCGAACGCATCCACCTACGCGTCGGCCGCCGCGACTAGACCTTGCGCAGACCGTCGAGCAGTACGCGCACGAGATGCCGACTGTCCGGCGTAAACCGCTCCACCGCGAGCGCACCAACGATGAGCGCGCGCAGGTCTTCGCCGTCGATATCGGCTCGTACAGCGCCCACGGCTTGCGCGCGTTCCAACAGCGCGGTGAGGTTCACGCGAAACCGCTCCGCTGCTTCGGCCTTGTACGCAGACCCGCTTGTCTCACCGAGCGCTTCGCAGATCGCACGGTTACGCGACGCCTGTTCGATGACGCGCGTGAAGTAGTCGTAGAACGCTTCGCCCGGGACGTCGGAGTCGATCAACTCCTGCGCCTCGACGCCGTATTGCTCCAGCCGCTCCACCACGACTGCCTGGAACAGCGCTTCCTTGCTGGGAAAGTGCCGATAGACGGTGCCCGCGCCGACGCCGGCCAGCCGCGCGATGTCGTCGAGCGGCACGGAGAGCCCGTCGACGGCGAAGGCCGCTTCGGCGGCAGCCAGCACGCGGGCGCGGTTCCTCCGCGCATCCGCGCGGAGCGCAGGCTTCTCCACCGGCCATCTCCTCTGCTCTCAAAGTGGTGCGGTCGTCCGATTCTTCCCCGGAACGTTCGCCGCCGCTTCTGACCGTGTCCCAGATCTCCGAGCCGTCGTTGACAAACGGAGTGAGAACTCCGTATCTTCGGAAGCGGGTGCCCCGTTCCGATTATCCGCCCGTCTTCCCGAATGAGGTTTCTGATGCCCCGCACCGTGTCCGAAGTGGCCGAGATCGTCGCGAACGCGCTGAGCGCCTTCGACGCCGCACCGTTCGCTGACGTCCTCGCCGAGGACGCCGTCTACGAAGTCCCGTTCACCGGCCACCGCTCGACCGGCCGGGACGCCGTGCTGGCCACGCTGGGAGCCGGCAGCACCGTCGCGGCCCGGATCGGCCTGGAGAGAGTCGAGGTCACCACTACGGAAACCGCGGACGGGTTCGCCGTCGAACTCGTCGCCGAGGGCCGCAATCCGCACACCGGCCACAGCTATCGGATCCCGTCGTCCGCCGGGCTGCTGACCGTGCGGGACGGCGAGATCACCCGGTACCGCGACTACCCGAACCACGGCGCGGCAACCGCGTTGATGGGGACCAAAGAGGTCTTCCAGCGCTTCCTCGACGCGGCCGTCGACAACCGCTGGGACGACCTCGCCGACCTGTACTCCGAGGACGTCGTGATCGAAATCCCGTTCGCGCCGGCGGGCGTGCCGAAGGTGACGCGCGACCGAGAGGAGTTGCGCAAACGCTTTCACGAGGCAGGGCAGCGCCGTCGGATCACCAAGGCGGACCGGGTCGTCGTGCACGAGACCGGCGATCCGGAGGTGCTGGTGGCGGAGTACGACCTGCACGGGGAGTTCGAGGGCAAGCCGTATGTGTCGACGTACGCGATGGTGCTGACGGTGCGGGACGGACGGATCGTGCACTCCCGGGACTACTCGGGCGCGCCTAGGTTCGAGGAGTAGCCCCGCGGAGGTCGTGGTCCGCACCAGGGGCCGTGAACTTCAGCAGGAGAGAACCTTCAGCCTCGACCTCCGCGCGTTCGGCGGCGGTCAGCGTCCGGAAAGGCTCGATCTCCAGCGTCGCCGACGTCTTGTCCTGCCGGAGTTTCCAGGCGCCGGCGACCTGACCGTCCATCAGGAAAGGGGCACGCATCCCGTTGCCGGTCATGACGCGTTTGCGGTCTTCGGCGGAGATCACCCGGGTGCGGTCGGCGTGCGAGGCCAGCAGGTTGTCGTACTCGGGCAGGAAGCGGGCCGGTGCGGGAGCGTCGGCGGCGGGACGTGGTGCGTCCGGCAGGTCGAACAGTTCCGTCCCGCGTTCGTCCCGGAAAACCGCCAGCCTCGGCCGCAAGCTTTCCAGCACCGGACGCAGCCGGGTCCGGCCTGCCCAGGTCTGCACGTCGGCGGCCGAGGCCGGGCCGAAGGCGGCGAGGTAGCGCAGCACGATCTGTTCGGCTTCAGCGGAGGAGGCCGGTTCGGTTCCGGTCCAGCCGGCCGCCTCCGCGTACCGGGTGGTGCCGCCGACGCCCCAGACCGCCCGCGGCGGCACCTGCACCAGCGGCACGCGGTTGCGCACGACGGTGGCGAGCGCGTGCGGGTCGCGGTCGGGCCACCGCTCGTGCAACGCCGCGCGGAGTTCCTTGGGAGTAAGCGGCCGGGCGCGGAGCAGCGCCCGGCCCGACTCCGCCACGGCCGCACGGTCCAGACCGGCCAGCGGCGCCTTGAACGCGGTGTCGAGTTCGCGGTCGAGCGCGTCCTGCGACCACGGACGCAAGACGCGATAGTCCGCCACGGTGACCAGGTGAACGGTGCTGCGCATCAGGGCGACCCGCACCAGGCGGCGTTCGGTCAGCGCGTCCGCCAAATCGGCGGTGCCGAATCCCCGAATCCGGCTCCACAGCCCGAAGTAGGGCGCATACGGCGCCTGCGCTTGCATGCCGACCAGCCGCGCGACCGCCTCCTCGACGGTCGCGTCGGCTCGTTCCAGCAGCCACTGGCGGGCCAGCAGGGCTCGTCCCAGCGCTCGCGGCCCCAGCACTCGCGTCACGGTGCGGTCCTTCCGGTCAGCTGCTGAAGTCGGCTCGGTGATCCGCGGTCCACTGGGCGTAGCCGCGGGCCGGGTGCCCGGTGATCCGCTCGACGAGATCGTTGACCGGTGCGGGTTTGCCGACCGACTGCGCCATGAGGTCGAACAGGGCCGCCAGGAATTCGGGGTCCATGAACTGGCTCATCTGTTCGCGGACGGGTTCCGGATCGAGGTCTTCGACAACGAGCGGGCGGCCCAGCGTCTCGCCGAGAATCCGGACCTGGTCCGCCTGGGTCAGCGACTCCGGGCCGGTCAGGTCGTAGGCTTGTCCCGCGTGCCCGCCGGAGGTCAGGATCCGCGCGGCCACCTCCGCGACGTCTCGCTCGTGCACAGCGCTGAACGCCGCTTCCGCATAGGGCGCGCGGATGACGTCGCCGTGCGGAAGCTGCATCGCGAACGTCAGCGAGTTGATGGCGGGGAACAGCAACCGCAGGAACGTCCACTCGATGCCGGTCTCCTCGACGGCCCGCTCCACGTCGCGGTGGTACTGGGCGATGACGTCGGGCTGTTGCTCGGCGCCGGGAACGACCGCGCCCGACGACAGCAGCACCAGCCGCCGCACCCCGGCGTTGACCGCGGCCGCGAGCAGCGGAGCGACGTCCATCCCGTATTGGAGGACCAGGAAGGCGGCCTCGACACCGGCCAGCGCCGGCGGCAGCGTCTCGGGCTTGGTCAGATCCCCGCGGACGACGTCGACTCCGTCCGGGAGCCCGGCCCGCTCCGGCGCACGGGTCAGCGCCCGCACCGGGGCGCCCGCGGCGACCAGCTCTTCCACTGCCTGACGTCCGAAGTGGGCCGTGGCTCCGATGACGAGATACATGGGGTGTTCCTCCGGGGGTTCGTTTCCTGACTTGTCCCCACCGTAGGAACGGATTAGGCAAGCTACGTTCCTATTCGCGCGAGATACTGAAAAAATGCTGGAAACCTCGGCGCGGCTGCTGCGCTTGCTCTCGCTTCTGCAGACACCCCGCGAGTGGACCGGAGCCGAACTGGCCGACCGACTGTCGGTCAGCGCCCGCACCATCCGCAACGACGTCGAACGCCTGCGCACCCTCGGCTATCCGGTGCACGGCAGCCGAGGCGCGGTCGGCGGGTACCGGCTCGGCGCCGGGGCCGCGCTGCCGCCGCTGCTGCTCGACGACGAGGAGGCGGTCGCGGTGGCGATCGGGCTGCGCACCGCCGCCGGAGGCACGATCAACGGAGTCGAGGAGACTTCGCTGCGCGCGCTGGCCAAACTGGAGAAGGTCCTGCCCGCCCGGCTCCGGCGGCGGGTCGAAGCCATTCAGCGCTACGCCGTCGCGGTGCCCAGGGACGACCTCGGCCCCAGGGTGGACGCGGACGTGCTCAGCACCCTCACCGCCGCTTGCCGCGACCACGAACGCGTGCGATTCGGCTACCTCGGCCACGACGGCGCCGAGAGCAGGCGAGACGTGGAGCCGTACCAGCTGGTCAACTGGGGACGGCGGTGGTACCTCGTCGCGTTCGACATCGAGCGGGCCGATTGGCGGACCTTCCGGGTGGACCGGATCAGCCCGCGCACCCCGGGTGGCCCTCGGTTCGTTCCTCGCTCGCTTCCGGAGGAGGCCGTCGACCGGGTACGCCGGGGCGCGTCTTCAGCCTCGTGGCGTTATCGCGCGCGGGTCTTGGTGCAGGTGCCCGCGGAACGGCTCGCGGAGCGGATCAATCCCGCTATCGGCGCTGTCACGCCGGTCGACGACAACCGTTGTGTGCTGGATACGGGCGCGGACAGCGTCGAGACTCTTGCTGTCCATCTCGGTTCGCTCGGGGTCGATTTCACGGTGACGGAACCGCCCGAACTCGTTGAAGCGCTGCGGGTTCTCGGGGAGCGGTATCAGCGCGCTATCGCATCGGAGTCGTGAGTCTCACTGATTCGCGGTCTGCGAAGCAGCCGGAGTGAACACATGCTCCACCGCGGCCACCGTCCAATCCCACACCCCCGGCACCAGCAGCACCCCCGCCAGCGCGAACACCGGGAACACCAGCCGCGTCTCCACCTTCTTCCCGGTGTGCAGCCGCAGCGGTTTGGGCGGGCGGAGTTCGTACCAGGTCTCCCCCGCGATCGGCAGCGGGAACAGGAACGGGCAGCCCGACTCGGTCAGCGAATCGCCGAGGCAGTGGACGAAACAACCGGCCGCGACAGCCACCCCCAGCCAGCCCGAGATGTCCGCCAGCTGGGCCACCCGGTCGTCCGGCGCGGTGAAGTACCACCAGGCCACCGCACCGCCGTAGGGCAGCAGCAGCCAGTCGCCAAGGGCGGCGACGGCGAGCAGCAGGCCGAACAAAAGCACGCCCAGCACAGCCCAAGCCCCGCCAGCGGAACAGCCGGCGGAGGTAGCCGCGCCGAGGGCGACAGCGAACAACAGCGTGTGCGAGAGGTGCCGGTGCGTGCCGGTCACCTTTTCGTCGCGCGGGCCCTTCGTCAGGGCGTATACAGCTGCAGACACCCGGCGCAGCAGCCAGGACAGCGCGCCGGTCAGCCAGCCGAACAGACGGGTCGCGCTGGCGCTGGGATGGTCCAGGTCCGGCAACAGCGCGAACCCGGCCGTGGTGGCCGCGAAGACCACCGCCTGGTGCACCGAGCCGACGCCGACCGCGGGCGCGAGGGCGAGCCCCGCGCACCAGCCGGTCAGGGCGTGCGTGCGCCCCATCATGATGGTTGTCCCCCAGGTCGCGGGCCGTTTTGCTCATCCGGCCACAAGCTAGGCCGTCAGTCCGCGCGACCGTATCGGGAGATCAGGCCGGAGGTTCCTCCGACACGCTCAGGTGTTCGGCCACGCCGGTGAGCTCGATCACCCGGCTAACCGCCGGGCTCGGCACGACCTCGAGTTCGACGTCCTGTTCCCCGGCCTGCCGCTGGGCGTGCAGGACGACGTTCAGCGCCGAAGAGTCGAAGAAGGTCACCCCGGTGAGGTCGGCCACCACGCGACGGGAATTCTTGTCCGCGATCAATCCGGCAAGAGCTTCCTGCAGCTGCGGGCTGGTGAGCAGATCGAGCTCACCCGTGACCACGACCCTCGGCTCGGCGGCCGCGGTGTCCAGCGTGATGCCGAATCCGGGCGGAGTGGCGTTCTGGTCGGCTGCGGGCATGCAGTTTCTCCTCGTCAGGCGCTGCTCCTGCGCCGGTACGCGCCTGTTGTCTCAAGAGGCAACCGTGTCACGGTCCCAAGCATCTGGAGACCCAACCCTAACCCAGTGGGTGACCGCCGCCGCGTCGGCACATGGCTACACCTTCACGCATGGGCTACCGGCGGACGCACAGCACCCCGCGCGCCGCAGGTGGGCGCGCGGGTCGTGGGGATCGGTCAGCTCAGGCGGACACCGTCTTGCGCTTCGCTCGCCGTTCGCGCATGAACAGCTCGCGGCGCTCGATCTCGCCGAGCCCGCCCCAGATTCCGTACGGCTCTTCGACGGTCATCGCGTGCTTGCGGCACTGCGCCAGCACCGGGCAGGTCTGGCAGATCGCCTTGGCACGGGACTCGCGGCGCTCGCGCGCGGAACCGCGCTCGTTGTCGGTATGGAAGAACAGGCTGCTGTCCGCTCCGCGGCACGAGCCTTGAAGCTGCCACTCCCACTCCTCGGCCACCACGTTGGGCAGTCGGCTCACGTCAGCCATGTCGTCCCCACCTTTCCCGGGATCAGCACCACTCGACGGCTACATGCCCGCCGGTCGCGGCGGTCAAACCCGGGTTTGGTTTGCTCACCCCCCGGGCATGTGGCAGATCGGGCACGAAAGACTGGCGTGGCACGCCGGAGAGAGGACAGCACGTGGAGGAGAACGCCCCGCTCGAGCGCGAGGACGCACAGCTCATCGAGGTGCGGACGGCGGCTATCCCGCACGTGGTGCCCACTCTGCGCACCATCGTGGCCGACATCGCCATGCGGCAGGACTTCGACCTGGACGCGGTCGAGGACCTGCGGATGGCCGTGGACGAGGCCTGTTCGATGCTGCTGCCCTCGGCCGCCGACGGCAAGCTGACCTGCGTGTTCTCCTGGCTGGAGGGCCGGATCGAGGTCACTGTGTCGGTGGTCTCCGACCGCGCCGACCACGGCGACGAGACCGGTCTGTCCTGGCAGCTGCTGACCGCGCTCGCGACCTCCGCGCGGCGCACCGTGACCCCGGCCAACGGCCGGTACCTCTCCCGGGTGCAACTGGTCCGGGAGAGTGAGGCGGCCAGCTCGTGACGAACCCCGCCGGCGGCGACAAGCCCACCGACGTGGCAGGCCTGTTCCACGAGCTGACCGAGCTGCCCGCGAATTCGCCGCGCCGCGAGGAGATCCGGGACCGGCTGGTGCGCGAGCATCTCGAACTGGCGCGCAACCTCGCCCGGAAATTCCGCAACCGCGACGAGGCGATGGACGACCTCGTCCAGATCGCGACCGTCGGCCTCATCCACGCCGTCGACCGCTACGACCCCTCGCAGGGCACGGACTTCCTGGCCTTCGCGGTGCCGACGATCTCCGGGGAACTGCGCCATCACTTCCGCGACAACAGCTGGTCGGTCCGGGTGCCGAGACGGCTCAAGGAACTCAACGCGACGATCTCGGCCGCGCGCGAGGAACTGACCGTGCGGCTGTCCCGCGCGCCGAAGCCCAGTGAGATCGCGCGCCATCTCGGCGTGCCGATCGAGGACGTCTACGAGGGCCTCCGGGCCGGACAAGGCCGGTACGGGGCCTCGCTGGACAACCTGCTGGAGAACTCCGCGCACACGCGCTTCGGCGCGCCGGACGCGAACCTCGGCCAGGCCGAACTGCGCGAGGCGCTGCGGCCGATGCTGGACAGTCTTCCCGAGCGCGAGCGCAAGATCGTGGCGTTGCGCTTCGGGTCCGGGATGAGCCAGTCGGACATCGCGCGCCGCGTCGGGGTTTCCCAGATGCAGGTGTCCCGATTGCTCGCCGCGACCCTGAAAAAGCTCCGTACCGGACTGGCCGAGACTGACATCACCGAGGGCACCTGATTCGCCTTCGGCCGAGTTGGGTAAACACCACATGCGAGCACAGCGGCCGGGAGGTGCGGAAGCCATGACGACGTCGAGGATGCCAACCAGGAGCACCGGGGCGGCCGCCGCCACCGTGCGCCTGGAGCTCCCGGACGACGTCACCGCGCCCGCCATCGCGCGAGCCCAGGTTCGCGCCGCTCTCGCCCAGCTCGACGTTCCCGCCCAGGTGCGCGACGACGTGCTGCTGGCGACCTCCGAGCTGGTCACCAACGCCTTCGAGCACGGGGACCGGCCGGACCGGCTCGAGCTCCGCCTCGAACACGGCGAGCTGATGATCCGGGTCTTCGACACCTCTGCCTCCATTCCGCAGCTGAAAGAACCGGTCGCCCCGTCCGCGACGCGCAGCCGGGGCCTTCAGCTGGTGCGCGCGCTGTCCCGGCGCTGGGGTTACGACCCGGCCGAGGGCGGGAAGTGCGTCTGGGCGGCGTTCGGCCTCGGCTGACGACTGCCGCCCACCACGAGCCCGGCCGCGCCGAGCGCTCCCAGCCCGACTCCGAGCCAGCCCGCGATCATCCGCGGCCGTTCGGCCACCGCGCAGCCTTCTTCGCCGTGCGCCTCGGCGATCAGCCAGCCCTCCGGAGCGCTGAGCGCCGTGCCGCAGCCGATCCGGACGCTCGTGGTGTCCGTCGGCGGATCGCCCTTGCCGAACATATTCGCGGGCAGTCCCAGCATCTGGTCGCTTCGCGTGCCGTAGATCGTCTGGACGTCGATGGGGTTTCCGTTGCCGTCGAGGTAATAAAGGGCAGTCACCGGCAGCAGGAAGAACACGATTCCGGCGATGAAGGCCGCCGCGCTCGCGAGCCCGATCCACAGCGCTGGACGACGGGCGAGCGGCCTCCGCGGTTCGCCGGGGAATGCCTGGTCATCCGGGCCGGGGGACGTCTCGGGGCGGGGATCGTCGGTCATCGTCGAGCCTCCTGATCGGGAGCGGCTGGCTCGGTTGTAGTCCGGTCCGCCGGGAGGGGTCCCCTGGCGGCGCTGTCCGGTTTTGTCTCGTTCGCTCCCGTTGCCGGTGCCTTACGCTCGCCGGATGCTGGACGCAATCGGGGTGACTGGGGACGAGGAGCGGGTCTACCGGCTCCTCGTCGGGATGTTCGACGCCGGACCGCGTCAGGTGGCCGAGCAACTCGGGCTCAGCCCGGCGCAGGTGTCGGCGATCCTGCGTTCGCTGCACGCTAAGGGGCTGGTCAGCCTGGTCGCTGGCGAAGAGCCGCGGTACGCCCCGTCGCCGCCGGACGTCGCCTTCGGGCCGTTGCTGATGCGCGGGCAGGAATCGCTGGAGTGGGCGCGCACCGCGGTGAGCCGGATGGCCGAGGAGTACCGCGGCGGCGCGCGCCGGCGGGACGCGACGCAGCTGGTCGAGGTGATCACCGGCAGCGCGGCGATCCGGCAGCAGCTGACGAACATCCAGGTCGGCGCCCGGCACGAACTGCTGTGGTTCTGCCGCGCCGGGCACATCGCGATGGCGTCCGGCGAGAACGCCGACGAGTACGACGCGCTCGCCCGCGGCGTGCGGTACCGGGTCGTCTACGAACGGGCGATGCTGGAAGAGCCCGGCATGATCGAGAACGTCGCGCACGGGATCCGGCACGGCGAGGAGGCGCGGTCGTCGACCGTGGTGCCGGTGCGGCTGGCGATCGCCGACGGCACCATCGCGTTGTGCCCGCTGGTGCAGAACCTCGACGGCTCCGGCGAACCGACCGCCGCGCTGATCCGCGACAGCAGTCTGCTGGCCGCGCTGATCGCGCTGTTCGAGAGCTATTGGGAACGCGCGTGGCCGTTGCGCGCGGACGGAACTCCGCAGGACGCCCCCGGCGGTGCCGGGCCTGACCGGGACGAGCTGCATCTGTTGTCGTTGCTGGTCGCGGGGGTCACCGACAAGGCGATCGCGACGCGGCTCGCGGTGAGCCAGCGGACCGTGCAGCGGCGGATCCACGACCTGATGACCCGGATGAACGTGCAGACCCGGATGCAGCTGGCGTGGGAGGTCAGCAGGCAGGGCTGGCTCGACGAGCCTGCGGCAGCCGGATAACCGCGAGGGGTTATCCGGCTGCCTCTTTCTCAGGAGAGCCCGTAGGCCCGGATTACTGTCTGCTGCACCGCATTCCCGTCGGTGTCGGACCCGTGCACGCGCAGGGAGACGAAGCCGTTGGTCCGGTCCAGCCGCGGATGGTCGACCACGGCGCGGAAGCGGCCGTCGCTGATGCTGTCCATCCGCTTGACGTTCGTCCACGTGCGACCGTCGTCATAGGACACTTCGACGGCCAGCTGCGGATTCTTGGGCGCTGCCATGCCGTCCTGGTTCCGGACGGTGAACTCGACCGGCAGCGAACGCCCGGCGCGCGCCTTCTGCGTCAGGTCGGTCTGCACGCCGTAATCCACCTGCAGCAACGGAAGCAGGTCCGTTTTGCCTTCGGCGGGCCGCTTCGACCCGAAGGTCCACGACGTTTCGGTGTGCGTGCCGTACGCCCAGTCCGGAGTGGACTTGGTCAGCGACAGGTCGAGCCGGTACTTCGCCGGGTCCGCCGAAGCGGGGAACTTGCCCCACGCCGCCGGGCCTTCCTGGACGAGGTTTCCGTCCTGGTAAAGCTTCGCGCTCACCTGGTCCGGCTGATCGTCGCCCAATTCCGCTTCGGAGAACGCGTAGTGCGAGGTCTCCGGGTCGGCGAACTCCGGGATGCGGAAGGCGAAAGTGTCGCCGGTGCGCGACGTTTCCAGTCCCGCTCCGCGCGGGATCGCCGGGCGGACCACTGGCGCGTACCAGTTTTCCGTCGACCGTTGTCCGGGGTTGAGCGTGTGCGGCTGTTCGAGCATGCCGACCGCGAGCGGCTGGAAAGTGTCCCAGCTGAGCTTGTTGTTCACGCGGTGCTGCCAGATCGTCTCGTCGGTCGAAACGATCTCCTCGCGAGCCGTTCCGGTGTGCGCGTACCGCTGATACTGGTTGATCGCGGTCTTTTCCCATGGCCGCCAACCGAACCGCTGCTCGGAAAGCCACTCGTCCTTGCCGGTCGCGTGGTAATTCGCGGTGACAGTCGCGCTGTTGCGGTCGCTGACCTGATAGACGATCTTCTGCGGAATCTGGTCGTGCGTCACCTGCATGATGTCGTACAGGTACGGGCTCACCGGCGTGCCCTGCAGGAACATGCTGGTGAAACCGTATTTGGCACGCTCTGCCAGCTTCATGCCCTGTTCGTTCGTGACTCGCACGGCGGGAATCGCCAATCGCTTGCCGCGCGGCTGCCAATGTGCGTACGTGTGTTCGTCGGGCAGGCTGACGACCATCACCATCGCGGCGCCCGCGGCGGCGGCCAGCTTCGCCGCGTCCTCCGGGTTGGTGCCGTCCTTCGCGGGGGTCACCACCGCGATTTTCCCGCGCGCCTTGGCATATTGCTCCGGCTTGTTCGCGTCGACCGGAACGACGTCCAGCCACTTGAACCCGGAAATCGTCGGCGACGACGCGTAGTAGAACAGTTCGGTTTTAAGGCCGAGCCACGGCACCGTGGTCGCGGTCAGCATCGGCGCGGTGAGCTGCCACCGGCTGCCGAATTCGAAGGTTCCGTTCTTGACCTTCTGCGTCGGCGTCACGTAGATGTGCCGGACCCCGGGGAATTCCATGACGTAGTTCGAGATCTTGCGCGAGCCGAATTCGCGGTGCGCGTAGCTGCTGATGATGTTTTCCAGCGTCGACGGCCGCGGCGTCTTGATCTCCACCGGCACCGCGTTCCGCGCGTCCAGCACCAGGTTCATGTCCTTGGTGATGGAGAACTCGGGATTGAGCACGATCGCGAGTTCCTCGTCCGGAGCCAGTCCGGTGTGGAACATCCCCCGGGCGTAGTAGGTGCCCTCCGGGAGTTCGGTGACGAACGGATGGTCGCTGACGATGGTCCGGACGATGTCGTACCGCATGTCGTCCCCGAAGAGCTGGAGATCCATCGGGTACGCCTTGCCGTCGCGGCCGATACCGCTGATGGTCACCTTGTGCTTCGGCGGTTCCTTCACCAGGCCGACCGTCGTGTGCACCGCGCCGACGAGAACGCTGCCGGTGTAGTTGCCCGGCACCAGCGCGGCCGAGTCGACGGTGATCGCGACCGTCGCGGTCCCGTTCGCCGGAACCTCCACAGTGGACTTGTCGAGCTTCACCGCGTCACCCGGCGTGGCACCGTCGCCACGGCGCAGGTCGAGCTTCGGCGTGAGGGTGACCGGCGCGGAAGTCGTGTTGGCGTAAGTGATTTCCTTGCGCACCGGACCGCTGTCTTTGGTGACCGGGCCGAGGTTCAGCGTGCCGGTCGCGAAAACTCCGGGGTGCACCGCCGCGGCGGCGACGTCCACCCGGCCGCCACCCTGCTGGAAGGCGTTAAGCCCGGCAGAAGGTTTCGACGTACTGGCCAAGCCGTCCTTGAGCTGCTGCGCAGTCCACTGTGGATACCTCTGCGACAGGATCGCCGCCGCGCCAGCGACATGCGGAGTCGCCATCGACGTGCCGGACGCCGCGGTGTAGTACTGATCCACCACCTCGCCAAGCGAAGTGCCCGCCGCGCGCGCCGCGACGATTCCCACGCCAGGCGCGGTGATGTCCGGCTTCACGGCCTGGTCGCCCTGCCGCGGGCCCATGCTGGAGAACGGGGCCAGTTCGTCCTTGCGGTCCACCGCGCCGACGGTCAGCGCGGAATCCGCAGTGCCCGGCGTGCCGATGGTCGACGCGCCTTCCTGGCCGTCGTTGCCCGCGGCGACCACGAACAGCGCGCCAGTACGGGCGGTGAGTTCGTTGAGGCCGACGCTGAGATCGTCCGTGCCGTCGGTCGCGCCGCCGCCGAGGCTCATGTTGATCACCTTGGCACCGGAGTTCGCGGCCCACTCCATCCCTTGCAGGACTTCGGAAGACGAGGCCGTCCCGTCGTCGCCGAGCACCTTGCCGACGTACAGCTTCGCGCCCGGAGCGGCGCCCTTGCGCGTGCCGCCCGCGGCCGCGCCGCTGCCCGCGATGGTCGCCGCGACGTGCGTCCCGTGCCCGAACCGGTCGACGACGTCCGGACTGGTCGAGAAGTTGGCCGACTTGGCGACCTTGCCCGCGAGGTCCGGATGGTTGGGGTCGTAGCCGGTGTCGAGCACGGCCACGGCGACGCCGGATCCGTCGAACCCGGCAGCCCACGCCTCCGGCGCCCCGATCTGCGGGACACTGCGGTCGAGCGACGCGTGCACCTTGCGGTCCAGCGTAATCCGTTCCACCGCACCGGAAGCCGCGCGCGGACCGGTGAAGGACTGCCAGAACTCACCGGCGCGCTTCTTGTCTTCACGGACCGCGCGGCCGTTGACGCTGGGCAGTTCGGCACCCTGCGTGGTGGCGGCGAACGCCGGCGCGGAAGCGATCGAGACGCCCTTGGCGTAGTGCGCGATCATCGGCACCGTCGGGCTCGACTCGTCGGCGTAGCCCTGCGCGATCAGGTCGGTGACGTTGAACAGCGCTTTGTCGAGGCGTTTGTCCGCCACGAGCGACACCGCGTCGGCCGGGACGACCTGCAGCTTTCCGTCCACTTCGGACTGGCTGAAGCGGATGTTCTCCCGCCCCTTGCCCGGCCGGACGGTCGCGATCTGCCGTCCGCCTTGGACGCTTTCGACTTGCACGACGTCACCGGTGAGCAAGGTGACCGTGTGCCGCTCACCGGGACCGGATGCCGGTGAACCGCTCGCGGGCTCGGCCGCCGCGGGCACCGCTTGGCCGAGTGTCGCGACCAGTGCGCCCGTGCAGCCGAGAGTGATGGCTCGTGATCTCCACGTCATCGCACAAGATTCGGGGCGAGCCGGGGTTCACGTCACTACCTCTCGGTGTCGCGGTTGTGACATGTCGCAACTGGGACAACGCCTGGTTAGCCAGCCACTGCCGCGTAATAGGCCATTAGGCGGTCGGCCAGTTCGTCCGGACGGCTCAGCAGCGCGAGATGCGAACCGGCCATCTCGTCCGCGTCGATCCCCAGCCGCTCGCGCGAGACCCGGCGCAGCAGATCGGCGGAGAAGAACCGGTCGTCGCGGAAGAGCAGGACTTTCGTTGGCACGTCCGGCATCCGCTCGCCCGGCCACGGCACGCTGTACTCGGCGCTGTTCTGATCCCGGCCGCGCCGCTCGTTCTCCTCCGCCAGCTCTGCGGGGAGGTCCGCCAGGAACTGCTCAGTGGTGCTCAGGCCTTCGGCCGACTCGAAGCCGACGTTGCCCCACCACTCCCCCGGAGCCTCGCCCGGCGCGGGCACCATCCCGGCGACGAACACGAGAAGCCGCGCGCCGACCCGTTCCGCCACGAGCGGCGCGGTGAACCCGCCGTAGGAATGGCCGACCACGACGACGTCCCGCGCATCGCCGATCGCCGAGACGACGGTGCCGGTGAAGTCGGCGAACGTGGCCCGCGGATTCTCGATCGGCAGGTCCGGTGCCACGACCTCGTGCCCGGACGCCTTGAGCCGCGCGGCGACCAGGTGCCAGTCCCAGCCGCTGCCGCCGCCCCCGTGGATCAGTGCGAAAGTCGCCATGTCGCCCAGCTTGTCACGCTGGGCAGCGCTTCAGCATGTCCTGCAGCGCGTTCTTCTCCATGTCCGTGATCGTCAGCCCGTAGTAGTGCTTCACCGTGACCCAGTCGGTCGCGTACGTGCACCAGAACGACACCAGCGGCGGCTTCCACTCGTCCGGAGCCTTGTCGCTCTTCTGCCGGTTCACGCTCGCCGTCACAGCGAACAGCTGCGGGCGCGTGAGGTCGTTCGCGAACTGCTCGCGCTTCTCCTGGGTCCAGTCGCGCGCGCCGCTCACCCAGGCCTGGCCGAGCGGGACCATGTGGT
The DNA here is from genome assembly GCF_055633655.1 of Amycolatopsis sp. NPDC114503. NCBI lineage: Bacteria > Bacillati > Actinomycetota > Actinomycetes > Pseudonocardiales > Pseudonocardiaceae > Amycolatopsis > Amycolatopsis sp. NPDC114503. Next base: position 196,694 of record NZ_JBVKDT010000001.1, read on the forward strand.
CGATGTCGAGCTGAGTCGCCTTGGTCCAGGTCTGCCCGTCGTACACGCTCAGCCAGGTACCGGACGTCGGCTTGCAGTCGCTGCCCGCCTTGACGTCCTTGCCCGCGCGCTTGAGGACGGCCTCGCGGGTGTCGCAGCTGTCGCCCTGGCTGTCCCAGTGCTTGAACTTGTCGCGCGAATAACCGGTCATGGTGCCGCGGGCGCCGATTTTCAGTTCGGACAGCTGCTTCGTCGCGTCCGCCGCGGACGCCGGCGCGGCCTCGGACTTGGTGTCGCCGACTTCGCGCTGGCCGTACCAAAACCCGGCGACAGCGATGAGCAACACGACCGCGAGCAGCACGGTGCGCTTGGTGGGGAACGGCCGGGCCATGGTGCGCGGGATCCTCTCGGGCGGGGAGTTCGGGAGCCGGAGTATGCCTGTCGCCGGGCCGGTAATCGCGCAGACACTCTCGGCAGCGCCCGGGGCGTGGCAAGGACCACGTCGGACCAGTTGTTGCCCGCCAACGAAAAAGCCCAGTTCAGCGGGGGTGGATAACGCTCGCGAAGGTGTCACGTCCTCGGCCGCGCGAACGATTGTCTTCAGTGGGGGGCCGGAAAGGAGCGGGTCCGAGATGCCCGGGCGGCTGCGGAAGTGGAACACACGCGTCGACGACTACCTGCGCCGGAAGGCGGCAGAGGGCGGCAACGTCGTCGCGATGACGCGCGTGGCTGCTGACCTGCGCGAACGCGGCGATTCGGCGGAGGCCGAACAGTGGTATCGCCGGGCCGCCTCGGGTGGTGACCGGATCGCGATGACCGCGCTGGCCCACCTGCTGGCCGAGCGCGGCTCCGAGGACGAAGCCGCCCGCTGGTATCACGAAGCCGCGCAAGCCGGTGAGCCGCACGGCATGCTCGGATACGCGCGGACCTGCGAAAACCAGGGGCACCTCAACGACGCCGAGCACTGGTATGCCGCCGCGTTCCAAGCCGGCGTGCGGGAGGCGGCCGGACTGCTCGGCCACCTGCTCGTCGAAGACGGCCGGTACTCCGACGCCGAAGGCTGGTGCCGCAGCGCCGCGGAAGACGGCGACTCGACGGCGATGCTGGACCTCGGCGTCGTCCTGCGAGAACTCGGCGCGCCCGACGAGATGGCGCACTGGTGGCGGGCCGCGGCGGACGCGGGCGAACTCGCCGCGACCTGCCTGCTCGGCCGGGAAGCGGAACGGACCAACCGGGAAGGCGACGCCGAGCGGTGGTTCCGTCGCGGCGCGAAGGGCGGGCACGTCGAGGCGAAGGTGCGGCTGGGGCTGCTGCTGCATCGGCGGGGCGACCTCGAAGAGGCGGAGAACTGGTACCTCGAAGCCGCCGAGGCGGGTGACGCGGCGGCGATGACCAACCTCGGTGTCCTCGCCCGCAACCGCCGCGACGACGGCGAGGCTGCGGCCTGGTACCGCAAGGCCGCCGAGCACGGCAGCATCCCCGCGCTGACCAACCTCGGCCACCTCGCCGAATCCCGCAGCGACCTGGCGCAGGCCGAACGCTGCTTCCGGGTCGCCGCGGAGACCGGCGACGTGCAGGGAATGCTGAGCCTGACCCGGATGCTGCGCGCCCGCGGCGCGACCGCCGAAGCCGACCACTGGCAGGCGCTCGCCGCCGACCGTCCACAGTAGACACAGGGTTCTCGGGGCAGATCTCCGGGATCTTCCCGGATGTTCCCCGGCTCGGGCGCGGCTAGCGTCGATCGAGTGTTCAGACGCGTGCTTCTCGCCATCCTCGCCGGTATCGCGGTGTTTCTGGTGCCGTGGACCGTCTACCTCGGACTGACCCTGCCCGAGCATTTCGACACGAGCCAGTGGCGGGTCGCCTGGGTCGGCTTCGACATCGTCCTGCTGCTGTGTTTCGCCGCGTCCGTGCTGCTCGGGATGCGCCGCAGCCGCGCCGCGGTGCCGATGCTGGCCGCGACCGCGGCGCTGCTGTGCTGCGACGCCTGGTTCGACGTCGTCCTCGACTGGGGCGGCCCCGACCAGTGGGCGAGCCTCGGCACCGCGCTGCTCGCGGAACTGCCGATCGCCGTGTTCCTGATGCTGCGGGCCCGCGCGCTGCTCGCCGGCAACGCACGGCCACGGCCGCTGACCATGCGCGACATCGCCGTGCACACGAACCCGAACTACCAGCGGATGCTCCGGCTCCTGCCCGCCACCTCGGCCGAACTGCGCGCGCAACTCCCTTCCATCGACGTTCCGGCCGCGCTGCTGACTCTTACCCACGCCGGGTACACCCGCCGCACCCGCGACGGCCGCTGGCACCCCGTTCCGCAGAGCACGAACGAAGCGAAGCCGGAGGACTTCCCCGAGGAAGACCGTCCCAAGCTCGCCGCCTACCTGGACGCGAAGTACGACCGCGAGGTGCGGCTGATGGCCTGGGCCGCCGAGCGACGCGACACCTTCGACGGCTGGACTGCCGGGAGCCGCGCCGGAATGCGGCTGAGCTTCAAGGACTTGAAGGAGTTCGAAGCGGAGTACCTGGAACTGGTGCACCGCTACGCCGCCCGCCAGTCCGGCCCGGCCGACGGACGCCAGCTGGCCGTGCGGTTCTACGCGTTCCCGGAACCGCAGCCCGCTGAGCTGGCGTAGGTTTCGGGACATGATCCATCACGTGCAGGTCGCCTGCCCAGCGGGCGCGGAGGACGAGGAACGCGCCTTCTACACCGGCGTGCTCGGCTGGCCGGAACTGCCGAAGCCGCCGCTGCTGGCCGCACGCGGCGGATGCTGGTTCCGGGTTCCCGGGGTCGGCGGTCCGGACGGCGAGCTGCACGTCGGTGTCGAGGCGGATTTCCGTCCGGCGCTCAAGGCGCACCCGGCTTTCGTGGTCGACGTGGACACCGTCTCCGCCGCGATCGAAGCCGCCGGACGGCCCGTGACCTGGGCCGATCCGGCGGAAATCCACGGCAGGCGGCGGTTCCACACCTTCGACCCGGTCGGCAACCGGCTGGAGTTCCTCGCCGGCTGAGCCGCTTACAGTGTGGGGATGAGCCAGGAGGCGGAAGAAGCCGAGCAGCGGATCACGCGACGCCTGCGTGAGCTTCGCCTGGAACGCGGGCTCACCCTGGAGAAGGTCGCCGCTGCCGCGGACATCACCCCTGGCTACCTGTCCCGCGTCGAGAGCGGACAGCGCGTGCCCAGCCTCGGCACGCTCGTGGTGCTCGCGCGGGTGCTGGACGTCAGCGTCGCCGATCTCGCCGCTTCCGAAGAGCGCCGGTCGCCCATCGTCAGGCGCGCGGACGCCATCACGTACGGCACCAACGACGCGTCCATGACCCACCTGTCCCCTCCGTCGTCCGGCGTTGAGGCGACCCTGGTGACGCTGCGCGACAAATCCGTCCCCCCGCGCCCGACCCAGCACCGCGGCGAAGAGTGGCTGCACGTCGTCAGCGGCCAGCTCGAACTGACCCTGAACGGCGAAACCCACCTGCTCACGGCTGGTGACTCGGCCCAATTCCCCGGCACCACCGAACACACCCTGCGCGGTGCACCCGACGCGGAAGTGCTCGTCGTCATCGCTTGACACGCATTATGTCTCAGAGGCACTCTGATTGCCAGACAGGCAACAGTGGGAGATGCTGATGACCGACGCCCCGGTAGCCGAACTCGACCTCGACACCCTGCCCGAGCAGCTGGATTCCGTCGCCGCCGAACGAGCGCAGCGCAAACGTCAGCTCGCCGTCGCCTTCCGCCTGTTCGCCCGGTACGGGTTCGACGAGGGCATCGCCGGGCACCTCACCGCGCGGGATCCCGAGTTCCCGAACCGGTTCTGGGTCAACCCGTACGCCGTGCATTTCTCCCGGATCAAGGTCAGTGACCTGCTTCTCCTTGACGAGAACGGAAAAGTGGTCGAAGGAACGCGGCGCACGAACAAGGCCGCCTTCGCGATCCACTCGACCATCCACGAGGCCCGCGAGGACGTCGTCGCCGTCGCACACGCGCACACGATCCACGGGCGCGCCTGGTCGGCGTTGAATCGCCTGCTGGACCCGATTGTCCAGGAATCCTGTGCGTTCTATGAAAATCACGTGCTTTTCGACGAGTACAAAGGCCTGGTCCTGGAGCGCGACGAAGGCGTCCGCATCGCCGCCCGGCTCGGGTCGAAACGCGCCGCGATCCTTCGCCACCACGGATTGCTGACCGTCGGGCGAAGCGTCGGGGAGGCAGCGTGGTGGTTCATCACCATGGAACGCGCCTGCCAGATGCAACTCCTCGCCGAAGCCGCCGGTACGCCTCGCGTCATGACCGCCGAAGAAGCCACGCTCGCCGCCCGCCAGTTCGGCAGCGCGAACATGGCGCGCAACAACTTCCGCTTGCTGGAGGAGCTGATCGTCGAACAGGAACCGGACGTGCTGGACTGATCAGCGTCAGTCGCCGACCGCGTCCCGCCCGCGCTTCACGATCAGCGGATCCGGCTCCCCGACCACGTTCTCGTCTTTGCCCTCGTACTCGAACCGCGACAGGAAATACCGCATCGCGTTGAGGCGAGCGCGCTTCTTGTCGTTGCTCTTGATCGTGATCCACGGCGCGAGATCGTTGTCCGTGCGGAGGAACATCGCCTCCTTGGCCGCGGTGTAGTCGTCCCATTTGTCGAGCGACTGCAGGTCCATCGGAGACAGTTTCCACTGCCGCACCGGATCGACCTGGCGGATGATGAACCGCGTGCGCTGTTCGGCCTGGGTCACCGAAAACCAGAACTTCGTGACCGTGATCCCGCTCTCCACCAGCATTTCCTCGAACAGCGGCACCTGATGCATGAACTGCTCGTACTGGTCCGGCGAGCAAAACCCCATCACCTGCTCGACCCCGGCCCGGTTGTACCAGGACCGATCGAACAACACCATCTCGCCCGCGGTCGGCAGATGCTGGACGTAGCGCTGGAAATACCACTGATGCGCTTCCCGGTCGCTGGGCTTGGCGAGCGCGACCGTCCGAGCGTGCCGCGGGTTGAGATGCTCCATGAACCGCTTGATGGTGCCGCCCTTGCCCGCGGCGTCGCGCCCCTCGAAGAGAATGACGTGCCGGCTGCCGGTCTCGCTGATCGAGTTCTGCAGCTTGAGCAGTTCGACCTGCAGCAGGTATTTCGTCTCGTCGTACTCCGCGCGCGGCATGCGCTCGTCGTAGGGATAGTTCTCCCGCCAGGTGTCGACAGCCTTGCCGAACGCGTCGATCAACACGGGATCGTCATCGTGATCCTCGCCGACCGAATGCCCGTCGATCTCGAGCCGATCGATGTACTCCCGCACGTCCCGCAACATGCGGCCGACCTTAAGCAGGGCAGGTGAACGGGAGGTGTCTCAGACCAGGAACCGCTGGAGATCCGCGTGCGGCGTCTCCGGCTGCGGCATCTGCCATACCGGCAACCGATGTGCCTGCGCGACCGTCAACGGTGCGGTGAAGTCCACTCCGTACTCTTCACCGCTGATTCCGTTGAACCGCAGTCCCGCCGGGGAAAACCCGCTCCCGATCGCGACGAGACGCGCGTCGGCCACCTGATCGCTCACGGCGAGCCACGCCCCGGCGAAGTGCAGGACCGCCGCGTCCACCGTGGTGTCCCGCACAGTCCACCGCACTCGCGGCCAGCACTCGCTCCGCTTGGCTTGTTCGCCGAGGTACTGCCGCACCGCCGCCCCGACCCGGCTGCGCTCCGGCATCGTGGCGACCGGCTCGACGATGTTCATCAGCTTTCCGAGCGGACCGTCGAGAACGTCCGCGGTCTTCCCGACGAGCACTGCCCGGTCGCCCGCGTCCGTCCGGTGTCCGAGCCAATAAACCCCGCCCGCCGAAGTGTCCTCGACCGTCGCGATCCATTTCCGGTGCGGTTCCGGCCATTCGATGTCGAAAACCTCGCCTCGCACCGCGGCAGCTTCCTGAGCAGCCCCGTCGAGCCGTTCGCCGCGCAAGGGAGCCAGGTCCGCCATGACCGAACTTTACCGCGCATTGACCAGGTACAACTCGGCTCTCCCGTAGAGCGGCGCGGAAATCGTCCAGTGGGCAAGGTAATCCGGCGGCGGCGGACCCCAAACCCGCCGCAATGCGAGGTCCAGCCCGCGCGGCCGCAGGGTGTAGTCGAAGAACGCGAAGTTCACCCGAAGCAGTCCACGCGACAGATGCCCGGCCCGTGCTTCCGGGTCGGTGATCGCCCCGGGCATGCGGCCGCGGTCGGAGAAGACGTCGATGATCGCGCAGTCGCAGGTGTAGGCCAGCACTCCGATCTCATCGGCGCTGGCGACCGTTCTCCCGGCCGCCAGCCTGCCTACTTCACGGCCGATTTCGGCGTACTGCGCGCTCGTGGTGTAGTTCGACGTGAACGGGGCGAAGTCGCGCGGCAGACCGGCCCCGGCGTAACCGGCCACGCTGGCACCGACCAAAGCCACGACGACAGCCGTCCCGGCCGCGCGCTCGATTCGGCGGGCGGAGCCGGCCACGACCGCACAGACGAACAGCGTCGCCGCGACGATTCCAGGGCCGTAATACCAGTGATACGGCGGCACTTTCAACGAAACGTACGCCAAGCTGTGCCCTGCTCCGGCCGCAGCGAGCGCCGCGAACGGGAGCAGCCGGCGGAGCGCCGCGTCGCCGCGCAACGCCAGTACCAGCCAGCGCACCCCGGCCAACGCCGCCAACCCGACGCACGAGAACGCGAGCACCGTTTGTCCCGGCATGTTCTGCCAGTACAGTCCGACGCCGTTGCCGAATTCCCACTTCCCCCAAGCATTTCGCGCGCCTTGCAAGGTCTTGATGACGAGCGTGTCCGGAACAGCGGCTCCCAGCACGATCCAGCTGAACGCGAACCACGGCATCGCGATCAGCGCCGCGCCTTGCACGCTGCGCAGGCCGTCGACCCAGAATCGCCGCCGTACCAGGAAAATCACGCCCGCGAAAAGCAGCAGATCGACCCGGACCAAGGCCAGCGCACCAGCCACCAGGCCGAAAGCGAACGGCCGCCGTTCCACCGAAAAGACCAGCAGCCAGCCAAGTCCGGCCGCGCCGAGTTCGACTTCCATGCCGATCGACGACACCAGCAGCGGGTTCACCGTCAACGCGGCGATCGCGAGAACCGGGAACCAGCGAGGCAGCCCGGCAGCCGCACCCAGCCTCCGCAGCGCCAGCACCAGCAGCACCTGGCAGGCCGCATACAACACGCCCGCGGCGAGAACCGCGTCCCGCAGCACGAATGTCAGCGCCGCAAGCGAAAGCACGTTCAGCGGCGAGGTCGCCGTATTCGAGGTGCTGTCGGCCAGCAGTCCCCAATTTCCGTGGAACGCGAGATTGCGCGCGTAGCTCAAGGTGATATAGGTGTCGTCGATCAGATGACTGTGCGCCACAACAAAAAACAATGCCGACGCGACCGCCACTCCGAGCAACAGCCAATCCACCCGTCTTCGGACGGGAACCAGCTGTTCGCGACCTGATCGAGGCGTCGTCAAACCCAGTGCCATTATTGCGTTTCCCCCAGCAGAAGTCTTCGTGAGCCGACCGCTCCGGCGCTATCTCCCCGGAACGTCGCGGACTTGCCCGTCGCGTGTGGTCACTCGGAATTTTCGGTGGTAATCGTCACGCGGAGAACCGCCCTCGACGAATTTCACGACGAAAGTGCCGTCCTTCAGCAAGGCGGGAGTCATCGAGTCGTCCGGCCCGTACATCTCCACTTTGGTCACCTCGGGAGTGGCGACCCCGAACACGACGCTCGACCGGTAGGGATAGCTGACGCTGGTGAAACCGCAGATCGGGCGGGCGGCGCTGAGGAAGGCGTAGCCCTCTCGCCCGTGGGTCCAGTCCCTGGCGTCGGTGACCATCACGCCGGAGTTCCAGCCGTCAACGCCGGAACCCTGTCGGTGCCAGAACATGCAGGCCGCCGCGAGCGAGGCGTTGCGGATGACGAGGTAACTCCATTCCGCGTCCTGATCGATCTTGAGCGTCGAGCGCCAACTTCCCCGGTCAGGCAACTCGGCGCCAAGAGAGGGTGCGTTGTCGAGGCAGGACTTGAGCATTCGCGCATCCTCGGTATCCGGCTGGGCGGCAGCCGGAACCCGCGTCGGGTCCGGACTGGCGTCGTGCACCGGCGAGAACACCAGCGTCGCGCCCAAGGCCAGCGCGCCGACTCCCGCGGCGACCGCCAGCGGCAGGCCCAGCTTCCGGCGCCGTCGTGCGCGCAGTTCCGGAACGAGGCGGTTCCACATGGATTCCTTCAGGAGATCAGGCATCGGCCGGTCGGGCGGCAGGTTGAGATCGTCGGCCATCAGAACTCCTCGCTGGTGTCTCGCAGAAACGCGCGCAGCCGGGTTCGCGCCCGCGAAATCCGCGCGCGCACGCTCGGTTCGGCGATCCCGAGTACCGCGGACGCTTCCGCGGTCGACAAACCGCCCAGCAGACAAAGCTCAACAGCCCGCCGTTCGGCCCGAGGCAGCTTCGCGACCGCGCTCAGCACGACTTTCAGCCGTCGGTCCGCGTCGATCTGATCGGCCACGTCCTCAGCGTGATCGCGCACAACGTTGGTGCGCGGCAGCCGCGGCAGCACGGCCGCGAACCGGCCGAGCCGACGCTGTTCCCGACGAGCCAGGTTGGCGGTCACGGTGTACAGCCACGGCCGTGCGCTGTCGTTCACCAGCGTCACCTCGCCGAGGCGACGCCACGCGGTGAGGAAGGTCAACGAGGCCAGATCCTCGGCCGTTGCCCAGGAACCGGTCAGCCGGTAGGCGTAGTTCCACACCGCGCCGGCATGCCGGTCGAACAACTCTCCGAACGCCGCGACCTCGCCCGCCGCGGCTCGTGCCCACAGCTCCTGGTCGCCACCGGGGACGCCCGGGACGTCGGCATCGTGCTCCGCCGACATCCCCCACCCCCGCCCCTGATCCGAAACTGTCGTCACAACCCCATGTCCCCGCACGGAGCGGGAGCGTTGCATCCGGCCCGGGACGCAAGTGATCAGTGTCTCGCCTCGGCCGAAACGGGCAGATATAGTCGGGCCGAGCCAGGTCACGGTGCCCGGTTCATCGGGCGGAGGGCTGCGGGGGATGACCGACAACGGCCGCGACGACTCGCGGGTACCGGACCGCATCGAGCCGCCGACGAATCCGTTCGCCGCAGCCGGATACCCGCCACCTCCCGCGAAACCCCGGCGAACCGGCTGGATTATCGGCGGCTCCGCCGCGCTGGTGGCAGTGCTGGGAGCCGGGATCGCCGTCGGCGTCGTCGCCGGGCAGGCTTCCGATCCGCCGCCGAAGCCGGTCGCCGCGCCGGGCTATTCGATGGACCATGTCGGCAACGCCTGCGATCTCGTCGATCCCGCCCCGCTGCGGAAGTGGTCGCCCACTCCCGCCGGCCCGCCCAAGCACGAGGAAGTCCGTCCGAGCAAGACCAGCTCCGGAAGCCTGAGCTGCCAGATCCGCTACTCCAGCGGCAATGCCCTGGACACCGCCGAGATCCTCCTCGACGTCGAATTCACCGAAGGAACCGCGCCGTCCTCCTACGAGAACTGGAAACGCGGCACGCTCGCCAAAACCGGCGAGGGCAAGGCGTCCGGTCCGATCACCGGAATCGGGACCCAGGGCTTCTGGCACTCCGAGGTCTTCGGCGACCTGGTCGCGGACACGCGCTACGTCCTTTGTGTACTGGACGGCAACGTCTCGGTCCGAGTCCGGCTCAACTTCAGCCGCAGCCGGGACGTCGCCCAGGTGCACCGCACCGAAGTCCAGCCGATCGCCGAAGCGCAGGCCCGGAAGGCGTTGAACGGACTGAAAGGGAACCAGTGACCGACTCCCCTGGCGGCCGGCATCCCGATCCCGTTGCGGGACAACCGGTTCCGGGCTGGGTCCAGCACCCCGGCTACCCGCCGCCCCCGAAACCCGGCCCCAAAACGGGTTTGATCGTGGCCGGTGCGATAGGACTGGTCGTGGTCCTAGGCATCGGAATCGCGACCGGCCTGTCCCTCAGCGGCGGCTCCTCCCCTTCCGAAGCCAAACCGGCACCGACCCCCGCCCCCGCCACCACGACCTCGCCCACCGCGCCGCCGGGCAAGTACTCGATGAGCGGGATCTCCAACGCCTGCGACCTGCTGGACCCCAAGCCGTTGGCGAAATGGTCCACCACCCCGACCCCGCCGGTGCACCGGGAAGACCAGCCAAGCGGCGGCTACGGCGGCGGCCTGACGTGCAGTCTCCGCTACACCAGCACCTCCAAGACCGACGGCGTCGCCACCAACGAGGCGGGAATCGGCGTCCAGGTCGAGTTCACGTCCGCGGGCCAGCCACCGGCCTACGACAAGTGGAACACCGGCCCGTCGAAGGGCTGGACCGCCGGCACGACCGCCGGGCTCGGCACGCGCAATTACTGGCGCGCCGGTGCGGTCACGGAGCCTGGGCCGGGCGCGAGTTACGTCGTCGGGGTTCAGGACAGCAATGTCTCGGTGGAGATCCAGGTCGCGGTCCACCGCGCCCCCGGCGAGGACCCGCTGAAGATGGACGACTTGTCGTCGATCGCGCAATCACAGACTCGCGCAGTGCTGGATCGGCTGAAGAAGGCGTAAATGCACAACGGTCCGGGAGCTAAAGCTCCCGGACCGTTGTTTACTGTCTCGACCAGACAGTGCGCCCGAAGGGATTCGAACCCCTGACCTTCTGATCCGTAGTCAGATGCTCTATCCAGCTGAGCTACGGGCGCGTGTTCAGTTGTTAATCTAGCACCTGCCGAAACAGGCACCAGCGGAGGCTCCGGGATTTGAACCCGGGAGGGGGGGTTACCCCCAACCGCATTAGCAGTGCGGCGCCATAGACCAGACTAGGCGAAGCCTCCTGGGTCCCAACGACCACTGCTCAGATAGGTTACACACCCCTCCACCCCCTCCGGAAGGCACCCCCCTCAACGGTGCAGCACCCTGCGTAACCAGGGCGAACGGCCGCCGAGGCCCTCGGCCTCGAAGGTCGCGATGCCGACGCGGGGCAGCGATCCGACGCCCGGGTACACGAGGTAACGCGGCACCCACCGGGGCTGGAACTTGGCGTTGAACCGGTAGAGGCTCTCGATCTGGATCCAGCGCGAGAAGAAATGCAGGACCTTCGCCGAGAGGCGCGCGACTGGTCCCGCGCCGATGCGCTGGCCCTGTTCCATCAGGGCGCGGAAGGCGGCGAAGTTCAGCGACACCTGGTCGATGCCGTGCTCTCGGGAGTACAGCAGCAGCTCCGAGATCATCAGTTCGTTCACGCCGTTGTCGACGGTGCGGTCCCGGCGCATCACGTCCAGCGACAGGCCCCGCTCGCCCCACGGCACGAACTGCAGCACGCCTCGGACGCGGCCGCCCTGTTCCGCGGTGACGATCACCGAACCGTGGTCGCCCATGCGGCCCAGCGCCATCGAGAACCCTCGTTCGGTCTCGGTGCCTCGCCAGGTGGCGGCCAGGTGCGCCAGTTCGGGCAACTCGCCGGAGCGCAGGTCTTCCGCCCGGCGCACCAGGACCTTGTAGCCGGCCCGCTTCGTCCGCGACGCTGCCTGGCGCACGCCGCGCATCACGCGGCCTTCCAACGTGAACGTCTTGGTGTCGACGACGGCCTCGTCGCCGATTTCCAGTACCTCCAGGCCGAACCGGGCCCACACCGTCGCGCCCAGCTCGGACGCGCCCATCGCGGCGGGCACCCAGGCGTTGCGCTGGCAGATGTCCAGGTACTCCTCGATCGCGCCGGGCCAGGCCTCGTGGTCGCCGAGCGGGTCGGCCGACGTCAACGCGACCCCGGCGATCACGCGGAACGTGACGGCCGCCTTGCCGGTCTTGGAGAAGACCGCGAACTTGTCGCGGCGCAGCGCGAAGTAGCCCAGCGAATCCCGTTCCCCGTGCTGCTTCAGCAACTCGTGCAGCCGCGTCAGTTCGTCGTCGGACAGTTCCGGCGCGGGTTCGGCCGAGCGCAGCAGGAAGTACGCCGACACCAGCACGCCGGTGATGCTGAAGACCAGCCCGATCGACGCGGACAGGTCCTCGAACCACATCTCGTGGAACACCGCGGGCCCGCTGACGCCGGTGAGCGCGAGCGCGGACTGGGAAAGCCGGTCGGCGAAGCTCAGCGGATCGAGCATCCGGGCGGGCGCGACCGACAGCAGCGCGAAGTTGAGCACGAAACCGGCCAGCACCAGCTGCAGCAGCACCCGCAAAGCGCGCCAGCGGCCGACGGTCGGGTCCGGGCGGGCGATGAAGTACCGCCGCGTGCCGAGAAGTCCGGCGAGCAGCACCACGGACACCACGCCGGCGCCGAACACGTGCCGAAGCCCGAGGTGCGACAACGCCAACAGCGCCGCGAAGCCGACCGCCAGCTGCCAGGCGCGGCGTTTGCGGCGGCGGAGCCCGGCGGCGAGCATGATCAGCAACACACCGGTGACCAGTGCCACAGCGGCCGCGGCAGTAGTCGCTTCGCTCGGCAGTTCCAGCCATTTCGCCACGTGCCCGCGCACGTCGCGGCCCACCGGTACGACCGTGGACACGACGGTCAGCAGGCCGGCGAGCCTGGTCACCCATGTGATCGCGACGACCGACGTGACGCCGGCCGCCTGCCAAGTGTGCTGCGCGCGTGTCCCCGTCACCACGCGTGCAACACGCACGGCCCTGCCATGCTTCCCCCCGTTGGCGCGTTCAGTGCGCGGCGAGCTCCACAAAGGGGGCCAGCGCGGCCGGGTTGGCCAGCGCGTCCCTGCTCACCGCCCTCTCCGGCGCGACTCCGGAGAGGATCCGCTTCACTGGTACTTCGCACTTCTTACCGTTCAACGTACGGGGAATCTCGGAAACGACGATGAACCGATCGGGTACGTGTCGTGGCGACAGTGCGTTGCGAAGCTCTTTCCGCAGGTCAGGCTCCACTTCTTCAAGTGTGACGCCGTCGGTGAGTACTACGAAACACAGCAGTCGCCCGTCTTCGTTGCCCGCCGCCGACGTGTCGATGACCAGGGAGTCGGCGACCTTGGCGAATCCTTCCGCGACCCGGTAGAACTCGGCGGTGCCCATCCGGACGCCGCCGCGGTTGAGCGTCGAATCGCTGCGGCCGTAGACCACCGCCGAACCGCGGCGCGTGATCTTGACCCAGTCGCCATGCCTCCAGATACCCGGATACGTCTCGAAGTACGCCTCGCGCAGCCGGGAACCGTCCGGGTCGTTCCAGAACGAGACCGGCATCGACGGCATCGGTTCGGTGATCACCAGCTCGCCGACCTCCTCGACCACGGGCTCGCCGTCGTCGTCGAACGCCGCCGCGGCCACGCCCAGCGCGCGGCAGGACAGTTCGCCGAGCCACACCGGCACGTCCGGCGCGGCCGCGACGATCGCCGCGCACAGGTCGGTGCCGCCGGAGACCGAGCAGATCTGCACGTCCCGGCCGATCGCGTCGGCGATCCAGCGGAATCCCTCGGAGGACAACGGCGAACCGGTCGAGCCGACCACGCGCAACGCGCTGAGGTCGTAGCGCTCGGCCGGGGCGAGGCCCGCTTTGAGACAGCTCTGGATGAACGGCGCGGACGTGCCGAAGTAGGTGACGCGGTGCTGTTCGGCCAGATGCCACAGCGCGTTCAGGTCCGGATGGCCAGGACTGCCGTCGTACAGCACGATCGTGGCTCCGACGAGAAGCGCGGAGGCGACGAAGTTCCACATCATCCAGCCGGTGGTGGTGAACCAGAAGAACCGATCGCCCGGACCGAGCCCGCTCTGCAGGCCGAGCGCTTTGAAGTGTTCGACGACGATGCCGCCGTGGCCCTGCACGATGCCCTTCGGGAGCCCGGTCGTGCCCGAGGAATACAGGATCCACAACGGATGCGCGAACTCCACCGGCTCGTACGCCAGCTCGCCGCCGGCGTGTTCGGCGAGCATCGCGTTCCAGTCGATGACGCCGTCGAGCGTCTCGTCTCCCAAGTATTTCACCAAAACGGTGGCTTCCAGCGACGGAATCTGTTCTCTCAGCTGCTGAACGGTGTCGCGGATGTCGAATTTCCGGCCGTTGTAGGGGTATCCGTTCACCGCGACGAGCACCTTCGGCTCGATCTGGGTGAACCGGTCGGCGATCGCGCGGATCCCGAAGTCCGGAGAGCACGACGACCAGATCGCGCCGAGGCTGGCGGTGGCCAGGAAAGCGATGAGCGTCTGCGGGCAGTTCGGCGCGAGCGCGACGACGCGATCTCCTTTGCCGACGCCGAAAGCACGCAACGCGGCCCGCGCGGCGGCGACGTGGGCGCGAAGGTCGCCGTAGGTGAATTGCTCGGCGAGCCCGTCCTCGCGGTGGAAAATCACCGCGAGTTCGTCGTCGGCCTTCGGCGCGCCGCCGGTGCCCGGGCTCAGTGAGTGTTCGGCGTAGTTGAGCGCGCCGCCGTCGAACCATTTCGCGTCCGGCATCGCGCCGGACAGGATTTCCCGCGGTTGCTCGTGCCACCGCACGCCGAAGAACTCCGCGACCGCGGCCCAGAACTCCGGACCGTGCTCGACCGAGTAGTGCCACAGGTCGTCGTAATCGGCCAGGTCGACGCCGCGTTGCTCGCGCAGCCACCGGCGGAAGGCTTCGATCCGCGTGTCAGCGACCCGGTTCGGGTCGGGTCGCCAGAGCACCTCGGGAACAGCGGCGTTCTCGGTCACCCGCCGATGCTAACCCCGCGATGCTCGCAACGTCCTTTTTCGACCGCGCCCACCCCGGCCAGCACCGCGTCGACGACGCCCTCGATGAAGGAGGACGTCAGCTCCTGGTGGCCGAACAGCATCCGGAAGACGACCGGAGCGGCGAACAGGTCGATCAGCAGCTCGGCGTCCCGACCGGGACGGAGGTCGCCGCGTTCCTCGGCCTTGCGCAAGGTGCCGAGGCAGGCTTCCCGGCGCGGGGCCCAAAACGTGGCCAGAAAGTCTTCGCGCAGTTCCGGGTCGTCCGCCAGATCGGCGGTCAGCGCCGGGAGAACGCGCCCGAAAACCGGGTCGGCCAGCCCGGTCCGCAGCGCTTCGAGGTGGCCGACGAGGTCGCACCGGGTGCACCCGGTGTCGATCTCCGCGACCCCGATCCGCGCCTCCGCCAGCGCCGCGACCACCACGTGCTTCTGGCTTTTCCACCGGCGGCGGATGGCGGGTTTGGTGGTGCCCGCGCGCTGGGCGACGGCCTCCATGGTCAACGCCGAATAGCCCGATTCCCGGACCAGTTCGCACACCGCGGCCAGCACGGCGTGGTCGATCCGCTCGTCCCGTTGGCGCGCCATGGATTCTCCCGCTATTCGTTGAGCAGAACGACCTTACCGAACGATTTCCCGTGCTCCACGTGCCGGAGGGCGGCGGCGGCCTCGCCGAGCGGGAACGTCCGGTCGCGCACGGCGGAAAGCCGGCCGCCAGAGACCAGCTCGAGGACGCGGTCCCACGACTTCCGGCGTTCTTCCGACGACACCGAAGTGAGGCTGAACGCGAACAGCGTCGGCGACGTCGGAAAGTTGCTCATCAACGGCCCGAAGGCTTCCGGCTCCGGAATGCCCGCGGTTCCTCCACAAAGGACATAGCGGCCGTTGGGGCGCAACAGTTCCAGATGCTCGCGAACCTGTGGGCCGGCCACGGTGTCGATGATGACGTCGTAAGTCTCCTCGGGACGCTCGCGGGTGCGGTCGACGATCTTCGCCGCACCGAGCGTCCGCAACCGTTCGCCGTACTCCGGCGAGGAAGTCACCGCGGTGACCTCGGCTCCGCGGGCGTGGGCGATCTGGGTCGCGAGCACGCCGATCCCGCCGCTCGCCCCGCGAACGAGCACTCGCTCGCCTGGAGCCACTGCGGTCCGGTGCACCGCGCCTTCCGCGACCATCGCATTCACGCCGAGGGCGACCACGTCGGCCGGATCGAGGTTTTCGGGCACGGGGTACAGCTGGTCCGTGTCGGCCGAGACCTGCTCGGCGTAGCCGCCGGAAAGGATCAACGCCAGCACCCGCTGGCCCTGTTCGGTCCGGCCGACAACCTCGACACCAGGCACCGAAGTGACGCCGTTCCGCAGATACATGATGTCGACGTAGCCCACGCCGATCGCCTCGACCCCGACCACCGCCTGCCCTGGGCCAGGGGCCGGGTCGGGGGTTTCGGCCAGGACAAGCCGCTGCTGGGGTTCGACAAGCACCGCTTTCACGGATGGTTCCTCTCACTATAACGTTCCGATCCGGATCGGAACGTTATTCGCTTGCGCAGCGACCCGTCAAGGGTGCTGCCGGAGATCAGCGGAGGTGCGCGTCGAACCAGGCAAGGGTGCGCTGCCAAGCCTCTTCCGCCGCGCCGGGGTCGGCGTCGAAGCGGTGGTTCGCGCCCGGATAGCGCACGACGTTCGTCGCGACTTTCGCCGACGCCGCGGCCTCGCGCAGCTGCTCCACCTCGGCCTCGCCCGCCTCGTCGCCGGCGTCGCCGTACATGCCGAGCCACGGGCTCGTCACGCGACCGGCGATTTCCAGCAGCTTCGGCAGTTCCGCCACCGCCTGGCCGCCGACGCTCACCGCCGCGCCGAATTTGCGGTGCGAGGCGACTACCAGCGCCGCCGTGCCGCCGAGGTCGAAGCCGACGACGCCGCGCAGATCAGCTTCGACGCCTCGGTCGGTGAGCCATTCGAGCGTGCGGTCAGTAGCGTCGAGGAGATCGCGCTGAGTGAGCTGTTCGCCGGACTCGATGTGCGGCGTGACGGTGAGCCAGCCTTCGCCGGCAAGGCTTTTGACCAGCAGCAGGACGCCGTCGGTGACCCCGTCGCCCTCGTGCAGGACCACCAGGCCGCCGCGAAGCGCGCCGTCGGGTTCGGCGAAGGTCAAGCGGAGGGCGCTGCCGTCGGTACGCTGGTGATCCACGGTGGTCGTCGACGTCATCGCCTCATGCAATCACCTCTGGGTGAACATTGGGAACCTTCCCGGATCGGCCGGGGCGAGATACGGTGACCCCGTCGTCCCGTGAAAACCGAGGAGTTCCGACGATGCCGTCCCTCGCCCCCCGCCCTGACCTCGATTCGTTGCCGAAGTACGTCCCTGGCCGAACGATCGAAGGGGCCGTCAAGCTCGCGAGCAATGAGGTGCCCGGCGGTCCGCTGCCGAGCGTCCAGGCGGCGATCACGGCTGCGGTAACCGGAGTGAACCGGTACCCGGACAACGGTTCCCAGGCTTTGCGCGAGCGGCTTTCGCGGCGGCTGGACGTCCCCGCCGAAAGGCTCGCGATCGGCTGCGGTTCGGTTTCGCTGTGCCAGCAGATGATCCAGGCGCTGTGCGGTCCCGGCGACGAGGTGCTGTTCGGCTGGCGGTCGTTCGAGGCCTACCCGATCGTGGTCCAGGTGGCGCTCGCGACGGGCGTGAAGGTTCCGCTGACGCCGGAGCATGGGCTGGACCTCGACGCGATGCTGGCGCGGATCACCGACCGCACCAAGCTGGTGTTCGTCTGCAACCCCAACAACCCGACCGGCACCGTGCTGCACCGCGACGAGATCGAGCGGTTCCTCGAAGCCGTGCCGCCGCACGTGCTCGTGGTGCTGGACGAGGCGTACAAGGAATTCGTCACCGATCCCGAGGTGCCGGACGGCGTCGACTTCACGCGGACGCACAGCAATGTGGCGGTGCTGCGCACGTTCTCGAAGGCGTACGGGCTCGCCGGGCTGCGCGTCGGGTACGCGGTGGCTCCGGAGCCGATCGCGCAGGCGCTGCAGCAGGTGTACGTGGCGTTCTCGGTGAACAGCATCGCGCAGGTGGCGGCGATCGCGTCGCTCGACGCGGAGGACGAACTGCTCGCCCGGTGCCGGGAAATCATCTCCGAGCGCACCCGCGTGCGGGACGCGTTGCTGGAGATGGGTTACGAGATCCCGCCGACCCAGGCGAACTTCGTGTGGTTCCCGCTCGGCGATGCCACCGCGGCCTTCGCCGAGCACATGCTCGACCGGAAGCTGATCGTGCGCCCGTTCCCCGGCGAGGGCGCGCGGGTGACGATCGGGACTCCGGAGGAGAACGACCTGTTCCTGGCCGCGGCCAAGGAATTCCAGGCTATTTGAGGATCAGCTGCACAACCGCGGCGAGCCCGATCACGACGATCACGCCGCGAAGCACGGTGGGCGGCAGCTTGCGGCCGATCCTGGCCCCGAGCTGCCCGCCGATCGTGGACCCGAGCGCGAGCAGCCCGATCACCGGCCAGCTCACCGGCGCGACGAACGCGTAAATCGTGCCCGCGACGATGTTCACGACCGCGGACAGCACGTTCTTGACGCCGTTGAGCCGCTGCAACGGTTCGGACAGCAACATGCCCATGACGGCCATCATCATCACGCCCTGCGCGGCGGTGAAGTAGCCGCCGTAGATGCCGATGACGAAGAGCAGCCCGAACAGCAGCGGCCCGGCGTGATGCTCGCGCCCGTTGGCCTCGCGGCGCTTCTGCACCCACTTCGAGACCTTCGGCTGAACGATCACGAGCACGACCGCCAGCCCGACGAGCACCGGCACGATCTTCTCGAAGGCGTCCTTGGGCAGCGTCAGGAGGAGAATGGTGCCGCCGATCGCCCCGAAGAACGAGGCGACCGCGAACCGCACCACCTGCGGCCAGTACCCGACGAGCTCGTGCCGGTAGCCGTACGCGCCGCTGATCGTGCCCGGCGCGAGCCCGACCGCGTTCGACGTCGTAGCGGTCACCGGCGGATACCCCAGCGCGACGAGCACCGGAAACGTCACGAGGGTCCCGGAACCGACGACGGTGTTGATGGTCCCGGCCCACACCCCGGCGATGAAGATGACGACGGCATGCCACCAGGTCATAAAGCACTCACCCGCTGACCCTAAGCAGGACCCTCGGCGGTCGGCGACGCGATGTGTCCGGTCAGACACTCGAAGGCATCGCGGGGGCTCGCCTGCGATGGCTCAACGGTTGGCGGTCGGGTCGCCCTGCCTCAGCAGCCGACTCACTCCGTCCCACCGGTCAACGGCCGAGCAGCCCTGCCTCACCAGCCAACAGCCGACTCACCCCTGCCCGCCCCAGCGACCGCCACCCCCTCCCTTCCAGCCAACGCTCCCCTCACCGCTCAAAAACGCAAAACTCATTCCCCTCCGGATCCGCCATCACATGCCACTCCCGATCCCCGCCCCGCTCCGCCACCATCCGCGCCCCGGCCGCCCTCAGCTCCTCCGGATCGCCCCACACGTCGAGATGCATCCGGTTCTTCACCGTCTTGCGTTCCGGCACCGGGTTCAGCCAGATCAGCGGTCCCTCGCCGCCGGGGTCGACGATCGCGACCGGCCAGTCCGGCGGGCGTTCGCCAGGCGGGCTCCGGCGGACGTAGCCCATCGCCGAACACCACCAGTCCGCCAAGCCTTGATGATCAAGAGCGTCCAACGCCAGGTCTTTGAACTTCGCGGGCATGCTCCCTCCCTTCCCTCCTCGACGATGGTGACACCCGCCACCGACAATTTCCCGCGTCTCGGGTCGCCAGCTGCCAGGATGGGCGGCGTGGCCCACGAAACCGACCAGGTCTGGAGCGCCACGGTCGACCATCTGCGCGCGATGATCGATTCGGGCGAGCTTCCGCCGGGCTCGCGCCTGCCCGCGGAGCGCGCGCTGTGCGAACAACTCGGCATCAGCCGCGGGTCGTTGCGGCAGGCGTTGCGCGTCCTGGATTCGATCGGGTACGTCCAGATCCGCGCGGGGTCCGGCACCTACGTCCGCGAGCAAGGCACCGAGGAAAGCCCGCTGAGCAGCTGGTTTTCCGAGCACGAACAGCTGGTGGAAAAGCTGTTCGACCTGCGCGCGACCGTCGAGCCGACGCTGGCCGAGCGGCTCGCGCGGCAGCACACGCCGCGCGTCGTGCAGCGGCTCGCGGACAACGTCGCGGAAATGGAGGAGGCCGCGGCGAACGGCGACATGTTGCGCGTCATCGCGACCGACGCCGAGTTCCACCGGGTGATCGCCGGCAACGCGGGCAATGACGACGTCGCTGACCTGCTCCGTTCGGTGCTCGCCCTGGTCGGCGAGGAGCGCCGGGCCGCGCTTCGGCTGCCTGGGCAGATCCGCAAGGCCGTGGCCGAGCATCGCGCGATCCTCGAAGCCATCGGCCGTTCGGACGCGGCAGCCGCTCGAGAGATCACCCTCAAGCATTTGCTGGACGCGAAAACCTACGCCCACGATTACGCGTCTTCCTGAATCAGCACCCGCAGCATCCGGATACTGCCGCGCCCGACAATCAGCGCTACAGTCTTCACAAGTTTGTGAAGACCGTGACACCGAGGGGCTGACCGTGGAGAAAGTGCACTTCACCGAGGAGAAGGCGACCAACCTCGGCACGCTGTACGCCCGCGCGCTCGACGCTCGCCGAAAAGACCCGATCCTCGGCGACACCGCGGCCGACGAAGCGGTCAAGAAGATCGACTACGACTTCCGCAAGCTAGGCGTCAACGAGAACGCCGCCGTCTCCGTCGCGATCCGGGCGCGCGCGATCGACAAGATGGCGGGCAACTGGCTGGCCGAGCACCCCGACGCGATCGTCGTGCACCTCGGCTGCGGCATGGACACCCGCGTGTACCGGCTCGACCCGCCGCCGTCGGTCGAGTGGTTCGACGTGGACTACCAGGAGGTCGTCGACGTCCGCGGCCGGATTTACCCGCAGCGGCCGGGGTACTCGACGATCGGCTCGTCGGTCACCGATTTCGGCTGGCTCGACCAGGTTCCCGGCGACCGCGAGGCGCTGATCGTGGCCGAGGGCCTCACCATGTACCTCACCGCGGAGTCCGGCGCCGAACTGGTCCGCAGGCTCGTCGGCACGTTCCCGTCCGGCCGGATCGTGGCCGATTTCTTCAGCTCCCTCGGCATCAAGGCGCAGGTGATCAACCCGGTCGTCCGCCGCGCGGGGGCGACTTTGCATTGGGGCATCGACGATCCGCACGAACTGGAGCGCTACGGCCTCCGCCTGGTGTCCTGTTTGGACGCGACCGATTGGGCGACCGACGACGCGGTGGCGAAAATCCCGGCGACGTCCCGGCTGGCCTTGCGCGCGTCGGCGCTGTTCCCGATGATCCGCAAGATGGGGCGGATCGCGGAGTGGGACTTCTGAACCTCTAGCGAACCCGGCGCACCACCGCGTCGGCGACCTCGGACACCGGCACCGTGGTCACCACCTCGAATGTCGCCGAAGAACGCAGCAACGGCTCCACTTCGTCCAGATACCCCAACGTCTCGGCCAGCTCGTCCGGGTGCTTCCCGTACGGATTGCCCGTTCGCGTCGTCAGCCGTTCGATCAGCACCTCGCGCGGCGCGCTCAGCAACACAATGTCCGTGAACCGCGGGTAGAACCGCACTTGGTTCGAGACCGTGCCGGACACGAACAACGGCTCCGGCGTCGACAACAACGCGTCGATCCGGTCCTCGCGCCAGAGTCCGTCGCTGGTGTAGCCGCCGTAATCGGTGTCGACCGTGCGGTACCCGCGCCGGGAAAGTTCAGCGAGCAGGCTGCTTTTGCCCACTCCGGACATCCCGGTCACCAGCACCCGCACGGCGGTTACCGGGTTTCCAGCACCCGAGCCACGAACCGCCCGATTTTCTCGCTCATCCGCTCGACGCGCTCCTCCTCCGAGAGCGACTCCTTCGGCTGCGGCACCGCCGGCTTGAGTTCGCCGCGCAGGTACGCGCTGCACGCCAGGTCGGCGCACAAATACGTGCCCACCGTGTTGCCGTCGCGACCGGGCTTTCCGGCCAGCCGGGCGGTGAAGAGCGTGATGTCGGCGAGCGGATGCGTCGTGGAGCAGAACGCGCACATGTTGCTGCGCAGCCGCGATTTCGCCGGCGGCGCGGCGCGCAGCGACAGGCCGATCACCTCGTCGCCGTGCGACACGACGAGGTACGCCCGGCCGGGTGCCTTCACGTCGCGCCAGCCGAGGAAGTCTCGCTTCTCCCACGGGACGTCCACCGGCAGCGTGACGGACTTGGCTTCCCCGCGGGAACAATTGACGAACGAGGCGCGGATCTCTGCGGGGTCGAGCGGTTGCATACGGCCACGCTAACCATCGCCGCACCGCGAGGGCGACGGCTTTTTTCGCTCCCGGTGCCGCCACCCCATACGATCTGCGGGTGCGCACGATGATCGCGGGGAGGTTCCGGCTGGTTCTGCGCACCAGTCTGGGCTTCGCCGCGCTCGGCGTCGGATCGAGTGTCGCCGGTGCCGGAGTCGTCGCGTTGCTGCTGCTCCTGCAGGGTTTGCCGGAGGACGTCGACGACCGCGGCTGGGTGCTCGGAGTCACCGCGGCGGGCGTGGTCGCGCTGGCCCTGATCGTCGGCACGCTCTGGACCGCCTACCTGCAACGCCGCACCGTGGTGTGGTTCACGATCGGCCGCCCGCCGACCGCGGACGAGGCCAAACGGGCACTGCGGCTGCCCTTTGACATGGCGGTGGTGAGCGGCACCCTCTGGCTGATCGGCGCGCTCGCGCTCGGCATCCTGGCCGGAGTCCTCGGCTCGATCGGCGACGCGGCGGGCATCGCGCTCACCATCGGGCTCGGCGGGTTGACCACGGTCGGACTCACTTATCTGGCCGCGGAATGGGTCGCACGGCCGGTGATGACGATGGCGCTGGACGTGCTGCCGCCGCGCGGTTCGCTGCCGGTCACCGTGCTGACGCGGCTGGTCGTCACGTGGGTGCTGGCCAGCGGCGTGCCGCTGATCGGCGTGCTGCTGGTGACCACGCCGCCCGATCTCGGCCGCAACGGCAACCCGACAGCGAGCCTGATCGTGCTGTCCGTGACCGGCCTGACGACCGGCGCGATCGGCACCGCGCTCCTGTCCCGCGCGGTCGCCGCGCCGTTGCACCGGCTGCGGATCGCGTTGGACGGAATCGCGCGCGGGCGCAAGGACGTGCACGTCGACGTGGACGATTCCAGCGAGATCGGGATGCTGCAGACGTCAGTCAACGATCTCGCCGCCGGCCTGCGCGAACAGGACCGGATGCGCGACCTCTTCGGCCGCCACGTCGGCACCGACGTCGCCCGGCACGCGCTCGAATACGGCGCTTCGCTCTCCGGCGACGTCCGCGAGGTCACCGCGCTGTTCGTGGACGTCGTGGACTCGACAGCGCTCGCGTCACGGACCCCGCCGCAGGAATTGGTCGAGAAGCTGAACCGGTTTTTCGCGAGCGTGGTGTCCGCTGTGGACGCTCGCGGCGGGCTGGTCAACAAGTTCCAGGGCGACGCCGCGCTGTGCGTTTTCGGCGCGCCGACCCGGCTGTCCGACGGCCCGACGATGGCACTCGCCGCGGCCCGCGCGATCCGCGACGCGGTGGTGTCGGAAGGCGAACTGGACCTGGGCATCGGCGTCGCGACCGGGCAGGTGTTCGCCGGGCAGCTTGGCGCGTCGAGCCGCCTGGAGTACACCGTGATCGGCGACGCGGTGAACGAAGCCGCGCGGCTCACCGAACACGCGAAAGCCGTGCCGTCGCGGGTGCTCGCCAGCGAAACGACGGTGAAGTCCGCGCTCGGCGGCGAACGGGAACACTGGCGGCTGCACGGCGAACTCCACCTGCGCGGCCGCCACCGCGAGACCCGGACCTGGACGACCTAGTACTCCCGCCCCTCGTTCATCGCTTCCGTGATCCGGGCCAGAAAGTCCCGCACCACAGCGTTTTCCGACTCGCTGAGCGTGCGCGACACCGCATCCAGCTTCTCGATCGCCGGCCACCACACCGCCGTCGCGACCGTGCGGGCCTGCTCGGTGACCGTGACCGCCACCCGGCGCCGGTCGGTGTCGCTGCGGACGCGCGCGAGGTAACCGGCCTCTTCCATCCGGTCCACCAGCGTCGTCGCCGACGGGCCGCTGATCCCGAGCCGGCGGCCCAATTCCACCGGACCCATCGGTCCGTAGTGGTTGAGGAGCGCGATGGCGGTGAGGTCGTTCGCGTTCATTCCGACGCTCTTCGCCATCCGCGCCATCAGGTCGCGGCTGGCTTCGATGACGTCCCGCACCGCGAAGGTCGTCGCGTTCACGTTTTCGAGCGCTGCCTGGTTCTCGTCCACGCGCCCCTCCTTGTCAGTAGACAAACTAATAGATAGATTAACTAGGTACTTGAGCAACGGCAAGGAGGAGCATCATGACCCGTCGCAGTCTTCTCGTCTCCGGAGCCAGCATCGCCGGCCCCGCGCTCGCTTCCCGGCTCGCGCGGTCCGGCTGGGACGTGACCATCGTCGAACGCTTCGACCATCTGCGCGAGGAGGGCCAGAACGTCGACATCCGGGGCATCGGCCGCCAGGTGCTGCGCAAGATGGGGCTCGAAGAAGCCGTCCGCGCCGCGCACACCGGCGAGATCGGCACGCAGTTCGTGGACGAACACGGACGCGTCGTCGCCGAGTTCCGCGCCGGCGAGGGCGATTCCGGAGGCGGGACCGCGGAGATCGAAATCCTGCGCGGCCAGCTGTCGAGACTGCTGTATGAGCAGTCAGCGAGCGAGACGACGTATCGATTCGGCGACCAGATCCAGGCGCTCCACGACGACGGCGCCGGCGTGGACGTCGACTTCCAGAGCGGCCGGACCCAGCGCTTCGACGCCGTGGTCATCGCCGAAGGCCTGCGTTCCCGCACCCGCGCGATGCTGATGCCGGACGTACGTCCGCACGAACTCGGGCTCTACACCGCACATCTCGCGCTCCCGCGCATCGCGACCGATAACGCTTGGTGGCGCACGATGTTCTGCGGCCGCGGCCGGATGTTGTTCCTGCGCCCGGACAACGTCGGCACGATGCGCGCCGGGCTGTTCTTCCTGTCCGACGTACGCGGACTGGACCGGCTCACCCCCGAGGACACGGTGTCCGTGCTGCGCAAGACGTACGCCGACGTCGGTTGGGAGGGGCCGCGCGTTCTGGCCGAAATGGACAATGGCTCGCTGTACCTGGAGGACGTCGGCCAGGCGAAACTGCCGACGTGGCACCAAGGCCGGGTCGCGCTGCTCGGCGACGCGGCTTACTGCGCTTCGCCGGTCAGCGGCATGGGCACCACGCTCGCCCTCACCGGCGCGTACATCCTGGCCGGAGAACTCATGACGAACGAAGACCCACAGGCCGCGTTCGGCCAGTACGAACACCGGATGCGGCCGTTGGTCACCGAGGCACAGCGGCTGTTCCCCGGCGCACCACAGGTGACGATGCCGCGGGCGCAGGCGCATCGGACCGCGATCCACGCCGCGCTGCGGATGGCGAGCACGCCGTTGGCGCGACGGCTGGGCAAGGCCGCGGGACGGTTCGGGAAGCCGCGTTCGGAAGCGATCGCGCTGCCGGAGTACGCGTAGCTCGTGAGTGGCGATCCCGGTTCTCACCGGAATTGCCACTCACGACAGCTCGGGCCAGGTCAGCACTGTCGAACCCCAGGTCAGCCCGGCCCCGAACGCCGTCAGCAGCACCTTGTGCCCCGGCGTCAGCGTCCCGTCGGCGACCGCGTCCGCGAGCGCCAGCGGGATCGACGCCGCGCTGGTGTTGCCGACCCGGTCGATGTTCGACACCACCGTGTCCGCGGGCATGCCGAGCTGCTTCGCGGTCGCCTGCAGGATGCGGATGTTCGCCTGGTGCCCGACGAACCGGTCGACGTCGCCGACCATCCAGCCCGCCTCCTCCAGCACCGCGCGCGAGGATTCCGCCATCCGCGCGCACGCCTGCCGGAACACGGCCGTGCCCTGCATGACCATGAACCGGTCCTTCGGGTTCTCCGGCGCCCGCTGCGCGGCACCGCCCGCCTCGACCCACAGCAGCTTGGCCTGTTCGCCCTCGCTGTGCAGGTCGAACGGGCCCAGCGCGCCGCGTTCGCCGGGCTCGCCCGCGCGCAGCAGGACCGCGCCGCCGCCGTCGCCGAAGATCGGCACCGTGGTGCGGTCGTCCGGGTCGATCAGCGAGGTGAAGACGTCCGCGCCGATCACCAGCACCCGCTCGGCCATTCCGCCCGCGATGAATCCGGCGGCGGTCGCGAGCGCGTAGACGAAGCCGCTGCACACGGCGTTGACGTCGAGCGCCGGCACCGTGCCGAGGCCGAGCCGGGCCGCGACCTGCGGCGCGGTGGCCGGGCACAGCTGGTCGGCAGTGGAGGTGGCGAGCACGACGGCGTCCGCGTGGCCGTCCGGACCGAGCGCCGCCCGGCCCGCCTCCTCGGCGAGGTCCACTGTGGACTGGCCGGGCGCGACCACGCGGCGCTCCCTGATCCCGGTGCGGGTGCGGATCCACTCGTCGGTGGTGTCCAGGCGGGCCGCGATCTCGTCGTTCGTCACCACGCGCTCGGGCAGCGCGCCGCCGAGTCCGGCGACGACGGCGGCGCGGTGGCGCGACCGGACAGCACTCATGGCGGAACCTCCCAGACCGGCTTGTTGGCGGACGTCGCCGGTTGCCTCCCTTGTATGGCCTACCCCTGGGTAGACCGGCCAGTTGTGTTCCACGTCACTAAGAGACCTCTTCCACATTCGCTCAATAGGAGGTATTGCGATCGGCTGCTGAGCAGCGTGGTAATTGCGAGGCTTTTTGTCGGTCCGCCCGGTTAGCCTGAAGTGTGCGCACTCCCGACCTGGACCAGCTTGACCTCGCCATCCTGTCCTGCCTGCAGAACGACGCCCGCACGATCGCCGAGGTCATCGGGTCCAAAGTCGGCCTGTCCGCCGCGGCCGTGCAGCGGCGGATCAAACGGCTGCGCGAGGCCGGAGTGATCGAGAAGGAGATCGCGGTGCTGTCCCCGGCCGCGCTCGGGCTGGACATGACGTTCGTCGTCATGGTCGAGATGGAGCGCGAGAGCATGGCGGTGCTCGACGGTTTCCGCACCCAGGTCCTCGCCGACGACTGCGTGCAGCAGTGCTACTACGTCACCGGCACCGCGGATTTCGTCCTCGTGGTCACTTGCCCGGACATGGCGGCGTTCGAGACTTTCGCGCGGCGGACGTTCTTCGACAACCCCAACGTCCGGCACTTCACCACGAGCGTGGCGATGGACCGGGTCAAAGTGGGCCTCACGCTGCCGCTTTCCTGACCTCGGCGGAAACGCAAGGGTTCTGTGTCCGGCGTTACGCGTTCGCGTCCTGATGCAACCGATCGCGTGAACGTCGGCGGAACGACGTCATGTGCTCCCCAGTCGATCATCTCCCTGCCGACCAGTTCGCGAGGCGCGAACGACCGGAGGACTCCAGGAGCAGCCCGTGCACACCACCGACGCCGTACACCAGACCCAGTTCGTACTGCTGAACGAGAGCACTACGCCGGTGCTGTCCCGCCTCTCCTTCCACGTGTCGGAGCCTTACGCGGTCACCGTGGCGTTCCGGACCGAACGCGGCCGGTGGATCGAGTGGACGTTCGCCCGCGACCTGCTCGTGACCGGGCTGGACGAGCCGACCGGGATCGGCGACGTGCGGATCCGGCCGGACCTGTCCGAGGACGAAGCCTTGCTGACGCTGGAAATCGAGTCGCCGGACGGTTACGCGTCGTTCGAACTGGAGCGCGCCGACCTCGAGGCGTTCCTGGACTCTTCCTACGACCTGGTGCCGCTCGGAGCCGAGAGCGAGCACTTCGACATCGACGGGCTGATCGAGGAGATCAGCAACGTGTGAGAAGACCTGCCGATCCCGCGGCAATGAGGACAGGGGCGGTTCGAGTGCGCTGGAGGCACTCGAGCCGCCTTTGTCGCATGTGGACTCACTGTAAGCCGGAGCACAGTACCGATCGGGATGTCACCCGCCAAGCTCACCCGAGCTGCCGTCAGTGCCGCAGTGCTCGCGAGCGCCTTCCTCTCGCGGCCTGCGGTTCCGCGACCGATTCCTCCGCGCCATCCTGAAACGAAAGAGTGCCCGCACCGTCGCCGGTGCGGGCACTCCTCCCCCGGACGTCAGCCCCGGACGAGCGTCGTGCCGGTCGCGGACAGCGCGACGTTCACCGGGTAGTAGTAGCTGTTGACGGTGTCGCCGCCGGAAACCATGCCCTGTGCCTGGTTTCCGCTGATGAACGAACCGCCGGAGTCGCCGTGGTCGGACCGGGCGTTGGTGAGCACCATGCCGGTCACGGTGCCCTCCTGGTACCGCACGGTCTGGTTCTTGGCGCGGATCGTGCCGCAGGTCCAGCCGGTGGTGGAACCGGACTTGCAGACCGAAGCGCCGACCGCGGCCTCGGTGGAACCGGCGACGCGGGTGCCGTTGTTGATCTGGCCGACCGGGGTCCAGTTGCTGTTGACCCGCGCGGCCGCGTAGTCCGCGCCGGGGAAGCGGTAGGTGGAGAACTGACCCATCGCGACCCGGTTGTAGCCCGACAGCGCGCCGCCGCCGGTGAGCGCCGCGCAGTGGCCGGCGGTCAGGAATCCGCCGTTCACCGAGAATCCGACGGAGCAGCGGGACGAACTGCCGATGTAGTACGCGTCCCCGCCGAGCACGTTGTAGTGCGCCTTGGGCACCGCGGAGGTTTCTGTCACGCTCACCGCCGCAGTGTCCACACCGGACTGGCGGACGAACTGCTCCGCCGCGCCGCGCTGTCCTTTGAGGACAGTCAGGCTGATCCGGTTGTTCGCGGTGTCGATGCCCCAGCCGGTGACCGATTTCGGCGCGGCCTTCTCCTGGGCATTGAGCTTCTGCACGGTCGAGTCGAGCTGCCGGGCGCTGAACCGGACGACCTGCGCCTCGGCACCGACCGCGCGCACCTGGTCGACGAGCGCCGCGTCGGTCACCGCGACCACCGCCTTGCCGGTCGCCGCGTTGAAGCTCGTGCCGCTGAAGCGTTCGCCGAGAGCCTTCTCCAGTGCCGCGCCGACCTTGGTCGCGGCCTCCTCGTTCGCGAGCCGGGCGAGTGCCTGGCCGTGGGTGAGGCCGAGGTCGCGCTGCATCGCCGGGACCATGTCGGGGTTGAGCGGGGCGGCGCTCGCGGCCGGGACACCGGCGAAGATCGCCGCGACCGCCGCGGCAGCGGTTGCGGCACCGAGGAATCTGATGGCTTTCATGCTTCTCCCTCGCGTTCGGTTCCCCCCGGCCTCGAAGGGTGCGGCGGCGGTCCAATTCACTGCAATAAGTGGCCGCGAGAATAGGTAGCGGAGCAATCCTTAAGTAGGGACTTGCGCGACTACCGAGCGTTCGCCGCCGGAGCGGGCGTCCGTGGGTTGTTCCACTGAACCGGGGAACTCCGCGAGGTTTCGCACTCTTTGTGACCGCGCGCCGGGTTTTCTTCTGCCATTTGGTGACCGTACGGAGGCAGACGTGTGAGTAGCGTGCCCGCGTACCCGTCGAGAGTCGGTTTACCCCGCCCCGCGCACTGCTTAAGCTCCGGGCGAAACGGACAAGACGCTCGCTGGGGAGGTCGTGATGTGGCCGGCCGTTCCGACGTTGGTTTCCGTGCGTCCGCGACCGGCGGCATTCGCCGGACGCGACCGCGAACTCGCCGCCGTCGCTGAAGTTCTCCGCCATCGGCCCGCCGCGGTGCTGGTCGAGGGCGCGCCGGGAATGGGCAAAACCCGGCTGCTCGCCGAGCTCGCCGCGCGGCCGGAGTTTTCCCGGATCAGGGTGCTGCGCGGCGCGTGCCCGCAGTTGGCCGAGCCCTTTCCGTACGGCCCGGTGTTGGAAGCATTGCGATCCGCCGGGGACAGGCTCGGGCCGCTGAGCCCCGTTTCCGGTGCGTTGCAACCACTTCTTCCGGAACTGGCCGACGTTCTGCCTCCCGCGCCGGAGCCGCTGCCGGACGCTGGCGCACAACGACATCGGGTGTTCCGCGCATTCCGGGAACTGCTGATTGCCTGCGGGCCGACTGTCCTGCTCATTGACGATCTGCATCACGCCGACCCGGGAACCGGTGACCTGCTGCGGTTTCTCGCGGTTGACTGGCCGCCGGACCTGGGCGTCGTCGCCACTTGCCGCACCGGGGAGTCCAGCGTTCGCAGCGTTCCAGGGGTGCACAGCGCGCAGGTCACGCTCGGACCGCTCGACGCCGCGGCGGTCTCTGCGATGGCTTGCGACCTTCTGGATTTGCCCCGGATCAACGCTGGCTTCGCGGTGAAGCTGCATGAGTTTACCGCCGGGATTCCTTTTGTCGCAGAGGAAACTCTCCGCGCTTTGCGTGGTGTCGAGCTGACCGAGTCAGCGCTGGAACGGCTAGAAGTTCCTGCCGCGCTTCGGGAATCGGTGTCCAGGCAGGTGTCCGCGCTGCCGAAATCCGCCGTACAGCTCGCCAAAGCCGCGGCCGTGCTCGACGTCCCCGCCGAACTGTCGGTGTTGAATGAGCTGGCCGGGTTGGCCGAGGACGAGATCGTGGTGCCCGGTGGCCTGCTGGACGAGGTCGACGACAATCGCTACGGCTTCCGGCACCCGTTCGCGCGCAAGGCCGTGTACGATGGCCTTAGCGCGCTTGAACGAAAACTCTTGCACACCAAGGCAATGCACCTGCCAGGTCAATCCCTGTCGCTGCTCGCCGCGCACGCCCACGCCGCCGGGTGCGTCGAGGAATGGCGGCACTACGCCGAAGAAGCTGCCGACGAGGCGATCGCACACGGCGACACCGCACGCGCGATCGACCTGCTGCAGGCGATCGTCGCGAAGGCGGACGAGGACGCGGTCGGCCGGTTGGCGAAGAAGCTCAGCGACGTCGCGCTGCGCGTCTTCCGGCCGGATGTCCATCTGACGCTGGAGAAAGTGCTCGAGGACCGCCCGCTCCCGCCGGCCGTGCACGGGACGATCCGGCTCGCGCTGGGCATGCTGCTGGTCCGCGTCGCCGGACGGCTGGAGCAGGGTCGCGCGGCGGTCGAACGCGCCGTCGCCGAACTGTCGGACCGGCCGGAACTGGCCGTGCGCGGGATCAACCTGCTCGCGTTGCCGTTCGACGGGCTCACCCCGCTGTCGTGGCACGAGCAGTGGATGCGCCGTGCCCGGGAAGTCCACTCCGGACTGACCGATCCCGAGCTTCGGCTGACGCTCACCGGAGACCGCGTCGCGACCGCCTCGCACATCGGCGACGGTTCGGCGTGGGCGGAGTTCGAGGCGATGCCGGACACCGCGCCGAGCGTCGCCGAACGCGTCCAACTGGCCCGCCTGTGGTGCAATCTCGCCGACGCGCAGTCCTGGTCCGGACACCTCGACCGGACCGAAAAGCTGGTCGCCGAGGGGCTGCGCCGGGCTTCCGAAGCTGGCGCGCTGTACCCGAAAGGCCTGATCGAGGGCACCGAGGTGCGGCTCGCCTGGTTCCGCGGCAAATGGGACGGCCTGGCCGGGGCGACCGAAGACGTCCGCACGCGGCACCCTGCGCTGGGCGCGATCGTCATGGAAACGTCGCTGGTGCTGGGTGGCTTGGCCGCAGTGCGCGGTGAATTCGCGGCAGCGCGAAGACACTTGGCCGACGCCTCGGCGCACCGTCCGGGCGAAGGCCCTATCCCCGTTGTCTTGTGCGCGGCTTCGGTGTTGATCGGCGTGCATCTGTCGACCGACGACGTCGCCGCAGCCTGCGAAGCCGCCGATGTCGCTGTCGACGCCGCGCGCCGCAAAGGCGTGTGGGTCTGGGCAGCGTCGCTCGTCCCAGCTGCAGCGGAGGCGTACACGCGCGCAGACCGTTGGCACGACGCTGACGCCTTTGTCGAAGAGTTCGCGCGCGGCATCGAAGACCGCGACGCACCTCTCGCCGCCGCAGCCCTGCACGCTGGCCGCGCTGTCCTAACGAACGCCCGCGCGAAACACCTCGCCGCCGCGACGCTCTTCGACACCGCCGCCGACTCGTACGCAGAACTGCCGATGCCGTACCTCGCCGCAGGCATGCGTGAACGCGCAGCGCATTGTCGCCTCGAAGCAGGCCAAGACGGTGCGACGGCCGCCCTCAGCGAGGCCGCAGCTGCGTACGCACAGCTCGGTGCCACGCGCGACGCTGGCCGCTGCCATCACGTGCTTCGCGAACACGGTGCTTGGGCACCGTCACAGCGCGGCCGTCGCGGCTACGGTCGCGAACTGTCCCCGCGAGAGCGCGAAGTCGCCGAGATGCTCGCGGAGGGCCGGACAAACCGACAGATCGCCGACGGTCTGTTCCTGTCGCCGCGCACGGTGGAGCAACACGTGGCGAAGGTGCTTCGCAAACTAGGCGCGCGAAGCCGCACGGACGTCGCGAGGAAGCTGCCGAGCGTTCCGTCACCCTGACGCCGGTTCGTCCTCTTCGACCGCGCTGCCCGTCTATCGCTGCGACGCGCCAACCCGCGGCCTGCGCCCTACCGTTGTCCAGGTGGCTGACGAATCAGTGCCTGCCTGGCGGCGGGCGACCAAAGGCGAGACCCGATGGCCCGCGACGGCCGTCGTCATCGGGACCCTCGCCCTGCAGCTCGCCCTGCCCGACGAGATGGTGCTGCACCCGTGGTGGCTGCTGCCCTCGCTGACCGCCGTGCTGATCATCGCGCTGCTGTTGCTCAACCCCGGCCGGCTCAGCGAGTTCAACATCGTCGAGCGGATGGTGGCGCTGACCGCGCTCGCCGTCGTCAGCGTGCTCAACGGCGCGTCCGCGGTGCAATTGGTGATCGGGATCGCACAGGGCGCGCAACGCGGGCACGCGGTGCAGGTGCTGATCAGCGGCGTGGTCATCTACTGGACCAACATCGTCGTCTTCTCGCTCTGGTACTGGGAGTTCGACCGCGGCGGCCCGGCCAGGCGCGCGGCGGGCCGGGCGGACTTCCCCGACCTGCAGTTTCCGCAGATGAGCGACCCGTCGATGGCCAAGGACGAATGGGAACCGCGCTATCTGGACTACCTCTACACCTCGTTCACCAACGCCACCGCGTTCAGCCCGACCGACGTCATGCCGCTGCGGATCTGGGCGAAAATGACCATGATGGTCCAGGCCGGGATCTCGCTGCTGCTCGCGCTGATGGTGTTCGCCTGGGCGGTCAACGGCCTCCAGGGCTGAAACCCACTGGATTCGCGCGCGTCCGCCCGGTATATCTCCGGCCATGGAGCTTCCCGAACCGCCCTACTACGCGGTGATCTTCACGTCCCGGCGCACCGACGGCGACCGCGGCTACGCCGAGCGCGCCGCCACCATGAACGAACTCGCGGCGCAGCAGCCCGGATACCTCGGCATCAACTCCGTCCGCGACGAATCCGGGCTCGGCATCACCGTGTCGTACTGGCGGGACGAGGACTCCATCACCGCGTGGCGCACCAATCTGGAGCACACCGAAACCCGCAACCAGGGCCGCGCCGAGTGGTACCGCTCCTTCGACGTCCAGGTCACCCGGGTCGAACGCGCCTACCGCTTCGAACGTCCGTGAAGGGAACCCTGAGGGACTCTGATTCCCTCAGGGCTCCCCTCACGACCTTTTACTACTGACGGTTCATCGAGAAGCTCTGGCCGTCGGAGCCGATCGCGCCGGGGACCCAGGTCGCGCTGCCGCCGTCGTCGGCGTTGAGGCCCTGCGGGCTGGTGTCGGCGAGGTTCTTGCCGTCGAACTTGACCCCGTCGAACTTCACGCCGCCGTTGATCGCCGGGTACGAATCGGACGGCGATTCGATGATCGCCTCCGCCGACGAGTGCTTCGCGTTCAGCGACTGCGTGGTCGTCTTCGTCCAGCCCTGCGTGTCATTCTTCAGGTCGAGTTTGTAGCTGTTGTTGCTGCGCGTGACGGTCGCGGTGATGTGGTCGCCCGCCTTCACCGGCGCCTCGCTCGCCGAGTAGTACACCGGCGCGGCCGGGTACATTTCGTACCACGCCTGGTATTGCGGGCTGCCGCTGGAACAATCGGTCGCGACGCCGGTTTGCTCCACAGAGGACGATCCGTCGCCGTCGATGCCCACCCACGGCGCGAAAAGGTCGTTGCTGGAATTGCAGGTCGCCGACGGTTCGGTCCAGCCCGCGGTCGCGGTGGTGAAACTGCCGAAACTGACGTAGCCGCCCCAGTTTCCGCCGGAGTAGTGGTTCCCGTGGAAGTGCTTGCCGAACGTGACGGGCCCGGCTCCCGCGCCGGCGACGAGGGTCGCGGCCGCGAACGCGCCGACCGCCAGCAATCCGAGGGGACGACGGAAAGATCGTGAACTCATGGGCATCCAATCTGGTCACGGGAGTGCCTGCGCGTACCAGTGTTGAATTTCGCTTGCCCGAGTTGGTAGCTACTTTCGAAGGGTATTCGCATCTGGGGAAAACTTCACCAAATGTCCCGATTCTCCTTTGTGTACACGGAAGTCCGTGCCGGCCCGCCAGGGGAGGCGGCGGGCCGGCACGGACTCCTTCCGAAGTGGACTACCGCGCCGTACGGGCGTGCGCGGCGTCCACGAACTGGGTGGTGTACGTCTTGGACAAATCGATCTTGTCCTTTTTGGGCTTGACGTTGCTGGAAGAAGCACCCAGCACCTTCAAGACGTTCTGCGCGCCGGACGGGTCCATCCGGCCGTCCTTGGTGAACATCGGCAGACTGTCCTTGAGCGACTTGACGTACAACGCCTTGTCGCCGCCCGCGAACGACGGCGGCATCAGATCGGCCACCTGCTCCGCGGTGTGCGTGGAAAGCCACTGCAGCGAATTCACATACGCGTGAGCGAGTTTCTGCACGACGTCCGGATAGCGCTTCACGATTTCGCAGCTCATGTACAGCGAACTCGCCGGGTACAACCCGCCGAGTGCCGCGCGCGTGCCTTCCGGCGTGCGCATGTCGTACAACACCTTGGCCTGCCCGGTGTTGGTCAGCTGCGCGATGGTCGGGTCGGTCGTCATGCCGGCGTCGATCGAACCTTGTTGCATGGCGGAGATAAACGTCTGCCCGGCCCCGACCTTCACCGGCGTGTAGTCCTTGCTGCCGACCCCGCCGCGGCTGGCGAGCGCCTTGGTGAGGAAGTCCGTCGACGAACCCAGCGACGTGACGCCGAGGTTCTTGCCGCGGAAGTCCGCGCCGGACTTGATGTGGCCGGCCTTCGGGGTCGCGACCATTTCCGCTTCCCCGGGCACATTCGCGAACTGCACCACACTGGTGATGCACTGCTCCTTGGCCTGCAGGTCGATCGTGTGGTCGTAGAACCCGACCACGCCCTGCACCTCACCGGCGAGCAGCGACGTTTCCGCGTTGGCCCCGGACGGCTGGTCGAACAGTTCGACGTCCAGCCCCTGCTTCTGGTACTCGCCCAGCTGCTTCGCGAGCTGACCCGGCAGATAGATCACTTTGGACAGTCCGCCGACCATGATCTTGATGTGCGGCCGCCCGCCGTTGCCGAGGTCGATCTCCCGGGAATCCCGGCAGGCGCTCACCCCGGCCACGGCCACGAGCGCGGCCGCCGCGACCGCGAGTGTCCTCTTGAGACGCATGTCAGATCCCCTGGCTCGCCTGGGCCGACACCTGAGGACGCCAGCGCAACAGCCGCGATTCCAGCGTGCTGATACCCCATTCGGCCAGCAGCGCGACCACGGTGATGATCAGCATGCCCGCGTAGACCCCGGCGGTGTCGAAGGTGCCCTGCGCGTTGGCGATCAGGAAGCCCATACCCGCCTTGGCTCCGGTGTACTCGCCGACCACGGCGCCGATCAGCGCGAAACCGAACGCGACGTGCAGCGAAGAAAGAATCCACGAAGTCGCGCTGGGCAGCACGATCGACTTCAGCACCTGCCAGCGGGTCGCGCCGAGGATGCGGGCGTTGTCGATCAAATTGCGGTCCACCTCGCGAGCACCGGTGAACGCGTTGAAGAACACCGCGAAGAACACCAGCACGACGACCGTCGCGACCTTCGAGGACATTCCGAGGCCGAACCAGATCACGAACAACGCCGCGAGCACGATACGCGGCAAAGCGTTGGCTGCCTTGATGAACGGAGCCAGCACGTCCGAGAGGTACTGGCTGCGTCCGAGCACCACGCCCAGCAGCACGCCGAGCGCCGCACCGATGACGAAACCGAGCACGGCTTCTTCCACGGTGACCAGGATCTGATACCAGATGGAGCCGAAATCGGTTCCGGCGACGAACCATTCAGTGAGCCGTTCCCAGATCTTCGACGGCATCGAATAGAAGAACGGGTCGATCCAGAACCGCCCGGCGATTTCCCAGCTGCCGAGCCACACCACGACGATCGCGAGCCGCAGCAGCCAGATGTTGCGCCGACGCGCGGCGGTGCGCGTCTTCTGCCGCGCGATAATGCTTGCCTCGTCCTCGATCCGCGGGTTCGGGTTGGACGGGCCGACAGTCAGATCAAGCGACACCGGTCGCTCCCTTCTGGCGGGCCTTGTCGACCTCGCCGCGCAGCGATTCCCAGATGTCGGAGTAGATCTTGCGGAATTCCTCGGTCAGCCGGAGTTCTTCCACCTTGCGCGGACGCTCCAGCGGAATCTCGAAGACGTCCTTGACCGTCGCCGGGCTCGTGGTCAGCACGACCACCTTGTCCGCCAACGCGATCGCCTCGTCGAGGTCGTGCGTCACGAAGATCACCGCGGCACCGGTGCCGGACCACAGTCGCAGCAGTTCGTCCTGCATCAGTGCGCGAGTCTGGACGTCGAGCGCGGAGAACGGCTCGTCCATCAGCAGGATTTTCGGCTCGGTGACCAGAGTCTGCGCCAACGCGACGCGCTTGCGCATACCGCCGGAAAGCTGGTGCGGGTAATACTTCTCGAACCCGGCCAGTCCGACGCGACCGATCCAGTCCGCCGCCTTCTTCCGAGCGTCCTCTTTGGACACACTGCGGAAGCGCGGCCCGGATGCGACGTTGTCGAGCACCGAACGCCACGGCATCACCGCGTCGGTCTGGAACATGTAGCCGACGCCGTCCGGAATGGACTTCACGTCGGAGCCGTGCACGACGACCCGGCCCGCCGACGGCGGCTGCAACCCGGAGACCAGGGACAACGTGGTGGATTTGCCGCACCCGGTCGGTCCGACCACGGCGACGAACTCCCCTGGTTCGACGGTCATGGTCAGCTCGCGGACAGCGGTGTGGACAGAACCTGATCCGCTCGGGAACCTTTTGGTGGCGCCGATCAGTTCGATGAGTGGGGCCATCGAGGTGACTCCTTCGTCACGGTGGGGACTCGCTCGAGGCAGGTTAAGTTCGGGTGAGCG
The DNA here is from genome assembly GCF_055633655.1 of Amycolatopsis sp. NPDC114503. Taxonomy (NCBI): domain Bacteria; kingdom Bacillati; phylum Actinomycetota; class Actinomycetes; order Pseudonocardiales; family Pseudonocardiaceae; genus Amycolatopsis; species Amycolatopsis sp. NPDC114503. The sequence continues at coordinate 233,652 of NZ_JBVKDT010000001.1, forward strand.
GCGCGAGAAGCTTGTCGACGTTCTGCGTGCGCTCTGCGCGTTCTCCACGTTTTGCTCGTTTAGCGCACAGCGCTGAGCTGGGGGTATGTTCCCTGGCATGCCGAAGTGGGCGCTCTTTCCGCGGATGCGGTTCACCCGTCAGGTGCTGCTGTTGCAGATCGGCGTGGTGGTCCTCGTCGTGGGCCTCGGCGTCGCGCTGATCAGCTGGCTCCTGCGCACGACGCTGTCCGAACAGTACGGCGAGCGGGCGCTGGCGATCGCGAAATCGGTCGCCACTGAGCCGGTGGTGATCTCGGGCGCGGCTTCCCGGAAGCCCAACCCGGAACTCCAGCAGCGAGTAGAAGCCGAAACGCAAACGGACGACGCGCTGTTGTTCGTGGTCATCACGGACGATCACGGCATCCGGCTGGCGCACCCGACGCCGTCCGCGGTCGGCAAGAGGGTGAGTTCGCCATGGGAGGAGGTGATCGCGGGCAACGACGTGGTGAGCGAGTTCAACGCGGGCACCTTGGGGCCGTCCGTGCGCAGCAAGACCCCGATCAAGCAGGGTTCGCGGGTCGTCGGCGAGGTGAGTGTCGGCTACCGCATCGGAGAGCTGACTGGCGACTTCAATCGGCTGTTCATCCTGACGATGGTCTTCGGCGGCGGCGCACTTCTGATCGGCGCGGGGGCGTCCGCCCTGCTCAACCGCCGTCTGCGCCGCGTCACCCACGGCCTCGAACCCCACGAACTGACCGAACTGCTCTACGAACACGAAGCCGTCCTGCACGGCATCGGCGAAGGCGTCCTGGCCGTCGACGCGGAACACCGGGTGACCGTCCGCAACGACGAAGCCGAACGCCTCCTCGACACCCCGCTACCCGTCGGCACGCCGCTGGAGGACCTCGACCTGTCCCCGCGAGTCCACAAGGCAGTCGCGGAAGGACGGCCAGTGGACAACCTCCTGGCCGTCGCAGGAGACCGAGTCCTGGTGATCAATTCCCGTGCCGTACAACGAGATGAACGCTCGCTGGGCACCGTGCTGACCTTCCGCGACCGCACCGACCTCGACACTCTCACCCGCGAACTCGACGGCATCCGCTCGCTGTCCGACGGCCTGCGCGCGCAACGGCACGAGTTCGCGAACCGCCTGCACACGCTGTCCGGCTTGCTGCAGCTGGGCCACCACACCGAAGCCGAGGAATACCTGCAAACCCTCACCGAATCCACCGCCTCGCGCGCGGAACCGCTCGACGACCGGGTCGCCGACCCGTACCTGCAAGCCCTGCTGGTCGCGAAAACCGAGCAGGCGCAAGAAAAAGGCATGGAACTGAGGCTGGCCGACGACGCCTGGGTGCCCGCCTCGGTGACCGACCCGATCGCCGCGGGAACCGTAATCGGCAACCTCGTCGACAACGCCTTGCACGCCGCCCGCATGGGCCCGAGACGTCCAGCGTGGGTCGAAGTCGGCCTGCTGGCCGATGGTGCCACTTTGCACGTGTCCGTTGTAGACACCGGACCTGGAATTGACGAGACCTTGAGGGACAGGCTTTTCGACGAAGGAGTGTCCACAAAGCTCAGTCCGGGTCACGGCCTCGGGCTGGCCTTGGCCCGCCAGGCCGCCCGAGCCCGCGACGGCGACGTCTGGCTCGCCGATCCCGGCGGTGCGACGACCGGCGCGTTGTTCGTCGCCAAACTTCCCGGCCTGCTGGACCGACCCGAGGAGACCGACGCATGATCCGCACCCTGATCGTGGACGACGACTTCCGCGTCGCCGGCGTGCACGCGGGATTCGTGTCGGAGGTACCGGGATTCACCGTCGCCGGGGTCGCGCACACCGCCGCCGAAGCCCGCGCCCGGGTCCGGGAATTGGCCCCGGACCTGGTGCTCCTGGACGTCTACCTGCCGGACGAGCCCGGCCTTTCCGTCCTGCCCGACCTGAAAACGGACACCATCGTGCTGTCCGCGGCCACCGACGCCGCGTCCATCTCCGCCGCGATCCGCGCGGGCGCGCTGAACTACCTGATCAAACCGTTCACGACGCGGCAGTTGTCGGAACGGCTCACGTCGTACGCCCGCTATCGCAGCCTGGTCACGACCGAACGTCCACTGTCCCAAGACGACGTAGACCGGGCTTTCCGCGCTCTGCACGACCAGGACCGCGCGGCGACGCCGAAGGGGCAGTCAAGTGCGACGGCGCGCCTAGTGTCGGAGCGGCTGCGCGGTTCGCCGACGCCACTGTCGGCCGCGGAAGTGGCCCGCGAGCTCGGCATGGCCCGCGCCACGGCGCAGCGATATCTGACCGCACTGGCGGAATCGGGCGCGGTGGAAATGCGGCTTCGTTACGGCGCGACCGGGCGGCCGGAGCACGAATACGGCTGGATCGGCTGACCCGAGGTCAGTGCCCGCCGGACATCCGCTGAGCCGCGTCGAACCACGGCTTCCAGTCGAGGAACTGGTCGATTCCCGACCGCTGCGGGGTTTTGCTCGGAGTGGACGTCTCGAGGTCCGCCCGCGGATCGGCCTGCTCCGGGGCCGCCGGAGCTGCCGTCGCGCGCGGGGTGGTCGGGCGGATCGGGTTGTGCCGCCGCACTGGGGTGTCGTGCGAGGGCACCGGGACGTACACCGTGACCGGCGGCACGGTTTGCGTCACCTGCGGCGTGATCGTCTGCGGGACCGGGATCTGCTGCTCCGCGATCGGGACGCGCTGCTCGGCCTGCACGACGGCGTCGTCCGAGGACTGCCCGGGAAGCGCGCCGGTGAAGAAGCCCCCGGCGAGCCAGCCGAGTCCGACCAGGACCACCGCCACCCCGGCACCGACCCACACGCGGGACCGCCGCCGCGACGCCACCGCGCGCGGACGTTCCTCGGCGGGCGCGCATCCGGCGATCACCGGGATCTGCTGGGTGGATTCACAGCTCGTCTCCGGCGCTGCTTCCTCCAGCAGCCGCGGCCCGCGCGGCAGGCTCGCGGCGATGATGCCGGTGCGATCGACCAGTTCCCCGGAGGCGCGGTCAGCGGGCGCGGCCAAACGGCGCTCGGCAAGGCGCAGCATCGAGGGCTACCTCCGGGGTGCGGACACACGAGTGGACTGGCAGCATTCTGCTGCATTTTCGCGCGGTCGGCGAAAATGCAACTCCATCGGGTGATCGAAGAATGCGGACAGTCGCGGCGCGTTATCCGTTCCGGTCGACGCGCTTGAGCCCTTGGCGCGCCAAAACCGCGAGCGGACGCTGGTATGCCGAACCGAGCACGCGCGGGATCGCGTCGATCACGTACGCGTCCGGTCCAATCAGGATCCGCGCGGACCGCCTGCGCACGCCGCGCAGGATGGTCTCGGCTGCTTTCTTCGGTGTGGTAAGGGCGATTTTGTCGAATCCGGCGGCCGCCTTGGCTTGGTCGCCGCCGGTTCCGCCGCGGGCGTTGCGGGCGATGTTGGTCTTGATCCCGCCCGGGTGCACACAGCTGACGCCGACCGGATGCCGCGCCGCGAGCATTTCTTCACGCAGCGACTCGGTGAATCCGCGAACGGCGAACTTCGCCGCGTTGTAGGCACTCTGCGTAGGCACTCCGACGAATCCGAACACGCTGGAGATATTGACGACGTGGCCGTCGCCAGACTCGATGAGGTGCGGCAGGAATGCCTTCGTGCCGTTCACGACGCCGCCGAGGTTGACGCCGAGCAGCCAGTCGAAATCCTCGAACGTCATGTCCTCGACGGTCGCGCCCAGCGCCACGCCGGCGTTGTTGACGACGAGATTGACCCGCCCGTGCTCCCGCACGACGTCCTCGGCGTGAGCGAGGACCGCGGCCCGGTCGGCGACGTCGAGCGAATGGCCCCGCACCTCGGCACCGCGTTCGCGGGCTTCGCGCACGGTGCCGTCAAGGCCCTCGGCGTCGACATCGGACAGTTCGAGCAGCGCGCCGTGCAACGCGAGTTCGAGCGCCAGCGCCCGGCCGATGCCCGAGCCCGCTCCGGTGATCACTGCGACTTTGTTCGAGAAGTCCTTCATCGTCTCCCCACCCTGGTCTCACCGCTTTCTCTGATACTAGTGACGAGGACCAGACCAGGAGGTGGCATGCGGCGCACGGTGATCGGGCTGTTCGCACTGTTGAGTGCGAGCGGGACCATCGTGGCGTGCGCTGAGCACGCAGCGGAGCCGACGCTCCCTTCGTCGACCCCGGCGAAGCCAATCCAAGCGTCCATCGGCGCGTTGTTCGTCGACGGCTCGCATTACTGCACCGCGAGCGTCGTGCACAGCCCGCGCGGGGACGAGCTGCTCACCGCCGCGCACTGCATCCACGACGGCGAAGGCGGCGGCTACCTGGCCAATGTCACCTTCGCGCCAGGTTTCCACGACGGCGTCGCGCCTTATGGGTACTGGCAGGTCGGCGGCGAACTGGTCGCGCAAGGCTGGATCGATTCGTCCGATCCAAACCTCGATGTCGGTTTCGCGACCGCGCGTCAGGAGGGTTCCCCCGAGCCCCTCGAAACGGTGACCGGAGCCAACCAGCTGGGCACGAACGGCCCCTTCGCGCGCCCGGTGACCGTGGCCGGCTACCCGGACGGCGTCGACGAGGTCGCCACCTGCGAAACACACACCCAGCAGCAAGACGCACACCAAATACGCCTCGACTGCCCCGGCTTCGCAACCGGCACGAGCGGCAGCCCACTGGTAGCGGACCCCTCCCCCGAGACGAAAACGGGCACAGTCGTCGGCGTAATCGGCGGCTACGAGGCAGGCGGGTATACGGACGACGTGTCGTACTCGAGCTATTTCGACGACCAGATCACCGATCTCTACAACCGAGCAACCACAATGCCGTGACATGATGCGGCCCATGAGCACGCGCGACGTCCCGATCACCGGGGAACCGATCCGGCTGGGCCAATTCCTGAAACTGGCCGACCTCGCGGACAACGGCTCGCACGCGAAAGACCTGATCGACGCAGAAGAAGTCACGGTGAACGGCGAGGTCGAAACCCGCCGAGGCCGCCAGCTGGCGGACGGCGACGTGGTCGCGGTCGGCAACGAGGAAGCTCGCGTCTCCCTGGAGCACTGACCCCCTGGCTCCGGCGTCCGTGAGGGTGGCCCTCACGGACTCTGATTCCCTCGGGGTTCCCCTCACAGCCCACCTAACCGGCACCCCGCCGCGCCCCAGCTGGCCAGGCGACCCGCGCACACCCCCAGCCGACGCACCCAACTCACCAGGCACCCAAGGCACCCCACCCAACCAGCACCCGCGCGCCCCAGCTAGCCAGGCACCCAACGCGCCCCGCGCACAAACTCGCCAACGCACTCAGCCCCGCGCCCTCTTGCACGCGGAGCGTGCACCCGCAGCCAACGCCCCCACCAATCGAGGCACCCAGCCCCTCCCCCACACCCCGATACGAAGCCTCCCTGCGGTTCGGGGGTGCTTGTCAAGGCATCTTTCCCGCCTTGACAAGCACCCCCGAACCGTCAGCACAATCGGGCTTCGGGGTGCCCCACGCAACACCGCAGCAATGTCGCCGCCAGGCGACGAGCAGTTCACCCCACCGTGGTCAACGGCGCCCTCCCCAACTTCAACGCCAGCGAATCCAACTCCCGCCGCACCGCCCCAGGCAACGGCACCCCCAACGCCCGGCACTGCTCCAAATACTGAGCCTCCCGCCACCCGGGATACCGAACCGGCGTCCCGCCCTCCCACCCGAGCATGCTCCCGAACACCGCACTGGCCGCCCGGTAAAACCCATCCGCGCTACGCAACGTCGTAGGCGCGATCGCCAGCACCAGCAACCCGGTGTCATGCTCATGATCAGCGACCCCGGACAACACCCCGGCCAGCACATCCACCATCAACGCGAACCCGGCGAACTGCGGATTCCGGGCGGTATCAGCAAGATCGATATCCAGCACGAACTCCGGATAAGCCCCGGCAGGCGCGGCCATCCCCAGCGGATGCACCGGCTGATCGGCATACCCGCCCGCGGCCATGACGATCCCGATCATCCCGTGCGGCAACGCCCGCGCCGCGTGATGCCCGACTCGCCCGAACGGTCCGACCCCGCGCAACGACAGCAGCCCGACGCCGAACCGCCCGGCCCGCTGCACCGCACGATCCATCGCATCGCCGACCGCCCACAGCCCGGACGCACGCCGGTAATCGACAAGCGCCGCCGCTCCACGGTCCGCGATCAGCAACGGCTGCGCGCCAGGACTGACGAATCCGCTTTCGATCGCGGGCACATGCACTCGGGTCAACTCGCCGACGCCGGTTTCCGGCGCGCCGGTGAGATCGCCGTGGCACAACGCTTCCGCCGCCGGACGCGCACGGTCTTCAGGAAAGCCTTGTGCCATCAGGACAACGGAAACGAGCGTGACCAGTTCGTCGGCGGGAACGCGGTGCCAGGCCTGTTCGGGAATCGGGGTGTCGGCGGGAACTTCCGGGACGGGGCGGCTGAGCCGGGGGGCACGCGGTCTGAGGGGCACTTCATCAAGGTTGCCGGGCGATCTCGGGCCCCGTCAACGAGGTTGGCCCTAGAGTGTGATGCGGTCAGCCGCAGAGACGTACCCTGAAGCACATGTGCCGAAACATCACCACGCTCCGCGGCCTGCAGCCCGCCGCCACCACGGACGAGATCGAGGCCGCGGCACGCCAGTACGTGCGCAAAGTGACCGGGGTGCAGTCCCTTTCGGACGCGACGCGCGAACCGTTCGAAGCGGCGGTCGCCGAAATCGCCGAGATCACCGCGCGATTGCTGGAAGAACTCCCGCAACGCCGCCAGCCGCCGACGACCGTGCCGCCGTTGCGCCGCCCAGAGGTCCAGGCGAGGATCGCCCTGCGCGAGGCCGAGAAAGCCTGACGCCGCAATCACTCCACGGCTTGCCCGGGGAACTTCGGCTTGATCTCCCGGTTGAGGTAACGCCCCGGGCTCTCGGCGGCCATCAGCGCGCGATGCACCCGCGCGGGCACGAGGTGGTAGCGATAGACGCTGCCGTTGCGGAACCCGATCTCCAGCACCGACTTCGCGGCGTCGTAGCCGACGTCGCGAATGACGGAAGACTCCACGGGAACCCGGCGCACAGCACGGCCAGCGTACCCGCGCGACAGCCGGACGCAGGTTCCCGAATCTGTCACGGCGGAGGAGGGGAACCGGCATCGCCGCCCCAGGTCTTGAGCCGATGCGCGACGCAAGCCAAGGTCCCGCGCCTGGACGGCTGGACACCTCAGCGTTCACCCGGTCGATCGACGGGCGAAGTCTTCAACGAACTCCAGCGGCGAGCGGGACCCGTTGCGGACACACCGGACACGGTGCCGCGCAAAGCCTTGAGGCTTGCCGCGACGCTCGCCTCTGGGAAGAACGGGACTCGGATCAGACCCAGCTGACTGCTCGGCAGCCTCGACCCGCCGAAAGAAAACGGCCCCGGCCCGCACGAACGCGGAACCCGGGGCCGGAACGCACCTCAAGCGGAAGCGGAGGGATTTGAACCCCCGGTAGGTTTCCCTACGGACGCTTTCAAGGCGTCTGCATTCGGCCGCTCTGCCACGCTTCCTTCCCGGTCAGGGTATCGCGCCGTCCTTCGACGTCGTCCAGGTGTTCGAGGACCCGGGTGAACGCCGTGGCCACCGCGGTCTGCTCATCCGGCGTCAGCAGGTCGATCAGGTGCTCACGGGCGCCTCGCACGTGCGTCGGCGCGGCTTTGTCCAGTACGTGCTGGCCGGCGTCGGTCAGTTCGGTCAGCACGCCTCGTTTGTCTTCCGGGTCCGGGCGGCGCGTGACCAGCCCGGCCGCCTCCAGTTTGCCGATCTGGTGCGACAGCCTGCTCTTCGTCGAGCCCAGCTGCGCCGCCAGCTCCGTCATCCGCGTGCACCGGCCCGGAGCCAGGTTCAGGCAGACCAGGACCTCGTAGTCGGCGAGCGAGATGCCGTGGCTTTCGGTCAGTTCGCGGTGCAGTCGCTGGCGCAGCCGCAGCGACGCGACGATGTAGGCCCGCCAGGCGCGCTGCTCGGCCGGGTCCAGCCAGCGCACGTCCTGGTCATCGCTCATGCCCGGAAGCGTAGAAGGCCGGTTTCGCCGCTGCCGTTTCGGCCCGCCGTGAAATTTCCAGGCGAACTTCCCCCAATGGAGGGTTACGAAAAGGTTGAGACTCGGCGCGAAGAAGCGCATCCTCGGGAGACAGCGGAGGGACGACGAGGATTCCCGGAGCGCGCCGAAGGGCACGCCGGACCCCGTTTCCCACCGGGAAAGGCCAGGTGGTGGCATGGCAGGTAGTTCCCGCGGTTGACCGCCCGCTGTGACCCCGCGATCGGCACGGCCCCGTTCCGGTTCGGTCGCGATTGCGAACAGCACGAGCACCCCGTGCGCTCCGGCATCGGCCACGCGCACCCGGCGTCGTCATGTCGCTGCTTCTCTTCGCGGCCTCGGCACCGCGAAGGCAGCGCCGGACGCCTGCCCGGCCGGTGGCCAACCGCTGTCAACGAAACCTCGGTAGTACCTGGGTGCGGCCCCCAGCGCAGGGGCCGCACCCAGCCACGTTCCCGGCTTTGCGGCTACCCTTTCCGCGTGCGATTCGACGACAACGCGGATCTGGACTCCTCCGAAATCCAGGACATGCGCGGCAGCGGCGGAGGCGGCGGCGGAATCGGCGGCCGCGTGGCCATCGGCGGCGGCGGGCTCGGCATCGTCGGCCTGGTCATCTACTTCCTGTTCTCCCAGTTCGGCGGGGGTCCCAGCACCGGCACGTCGCCCGCGGTGGGCGGGGTCGGGCTCGGCGACGTCCAGTCCGGGCAGCAGCTGGACTCCGGCACGCTCGCGAAGAAATGCCGCACCGGCGCCGACGCGAACCGGGATCACGACTGCGCGATCGTCGCGGTCGTCAACTCCATCCAGGACTACTGGACGCAGGAGTTCTCCCGGTCCGGGCAGACCTACCGCAAGGCGACCACCCGCTTCTTCACCGGCGGCGTGCGCACCGGCTGCGGCGGCGCGACGTCGGACACCGGCCCGTTCTACTGCCCGGCCGACTCGTACGTGTACATCGACCTGTCGTTCTTCAACGAGCTGAAGACCCGCTTCGGCGCGCAGGGCGGGCTGTTCACCGAGGCGTACGTGCTGGCGCACGAATACGGCCACCATGTGCAGAACCTCACCGGAACGTCCAAACGCGGCACCGGCACCGGACCGACGTCCGGCTCGGTCCGGCTGGAACTGCAGGCCGACTGCTACGCCGGCGTCTGGGCCAACCACGCCAGCACGACCCCGACCAGCTCCGGGAAACCGCTGGTGCAGGACGTCACGAAGGACGACATCTCGCGCGCGCTGGACACCGCGTCCCGGATCGGCGACGACTACATCCAGAAGAACCTCGGCAACGGCCACGTCGACAAGTCGAGCTTCTCGCACGGCACCTCGGCGCAGCGCGAGAAGTGGTTCACCACCGGCTACCAGACCGGCCAGCCCGCGCGCTGCAACACCTTCAGCACCAACGATCTCGGCTGACCCGGGATACAGTCGGGCGCATGCACGCGATCACTATCCGCGAACCCGGTGCCCCTGACGTGCTCGAATGGACCGAGGTCCCCGATCCGGAACCGGGCCCCGGCGAGGTACTGCTGGACGTCACCGCCAGCGCGGTCAACCGCGCCGACCTGCTGCAGCGCCAGGGCAACTATCCGCCGCCGCCCGGGGCGAGCGACATTCTCGGCTTGGAATGCTCCGGCACGATCGCCGAACTCGGCGAGGGCGTCGAGGGCTGGCAGGTCGGCGACGAGGTGTGCGCGCTGCTCGCCGGCGGCGGGTACGCCGAGCGGGTCGCGGTCCCGGCCGGGCAGCTGCTGCCGGTGCCTGGCGAGATCGAGACGGTCTCCGCGGCCGGGCTGCCCGAGGTGGCCTGCACGGTGTGGGCGAACGTCGTGATGCACGCCGGCCTCGACGAAGGCCAGGTGCTGCTGGTGCACGGCGGCGCGGGCGGTATCGGCACGCACGCGATCCAGGTGGGCAAGGCACTCGGCGCGACCGTCGCGGTCACCGCGGGTTCGGCCGAGCGGCTCGAACGCTGCCGCCAGCTCGGTGCCGATCTCACGATCAACTACAAGGAACAGGATTTCGTCGAGGTGCTGCGCGCCGAGACGAAGGGCGCCGACGTCATCCTCGACAACATGGGCGCGAAGTACCTGGACCGCAACGTCGACGCGCTCGCCGCCGACGGCCGTCTGGTCGTCATCGGCATGCAGGGCGGGATCAAGGGCGAGCTGAACATCGGCAAGCTGCTCGGCAAACGCGCGAGCGTGTACGCGGCCGGGCTGCGGTCGCGTCCGCTGGACCAGAAAGCGGCGATCGTCGCGGATGTCCGGAATCGGTTGTGGCCGTTGGTGGAACAGGGTTCGGTGCAGCCGATCGTCGGCCACGTGGTGCCGATGGCCGAGGCCGCGTCCGCGCACCGGATGCTCGAGGAGGGCAGCATCTTCGGGAAGGTCCTGCTGGCCGCGAAGTCGTGACGCGGCGCCTCAGCGCAGTTCTTCGAGCACCCGCACCAGCTGGTTGATCTCGAACACGTTGGAGTAGTGCGCGAGCCCGATCCGCACCGCTCCGCCGACCTCGCCGACGCCCAGCGACGCGAACACGCCGCTGGTGCCGTCGTCGGCGAAGGCGCACAAGCCTTGCGACGCCAGGTATTCAGCGACCTGGGACGCTTTCGCGCCGGCCACGGCGAACGCGAGCGCCGGGATCCGGCGCATCGCGTCGCCGATCACCATGATGTGCCGCAGTGAGCGCAGTTCCGTGGACAGCTGCGCGAGCAGCCCCGCGTGATACGACTTGGCCGAGCCGAGCGACGTCACCAGGCGTTCGCGACGCGAGCCGGCCGCGGCGTCGTCGAGGCCGGCGAGGTAGTCGATGGACGCGATGAGGCCGGCCAGCAGCGGGTACGCGTGCGGACCGAGTTCGAGGCGCGCGGGACCGGTGGCGGTCGGGTCGAGCGACACCGACGAGACGCGTTCCAGCAGCTCCGGATCGCGGAACACCAGCGCGCCGACGGCGGGCCCGCCCCACGACGGAGCAGAGACGACCAGGACGTCGGCGCCGAGTTCTTGCAGGTCAAGGGGCACGAACGGAGCCGCGTAGGTCGCGTCGACCACCACGAGCGCGCCGACGCGCTTGGCGAATTCGATCACCGTCGGCACGTCCGGCCGGGTCCCGACGGACCCGGACGCCAGCGTCACCGACACCGCTTTCGTCCGCGCGGACACGAGGTTCTCGTACTGCCACGCGGGCAGTTCGCAGGTCTCGATGTCGATCTCGCTCCACCGCACGACCGCGCCGACCCGCTTCGCGGCACGCCGCCAGGGCGCGATGTTGGCCTCTTCGTCGAGCCGGGAGACGACGACCTCGTCGCCTATCGTCCAGCGCTCGGCGAGCGCGTCGACGAGCCTGCGCAGCAGCACTGGCGCGCTCGGCCCGAGCACGACTGCGGCCGGGTCCGCCCCGACCAGATCGGCCACGGCCCGGCGGGCCGCGGTGACGATGCTTTCCGCCCGCTGGGAGGCCGGAAAGGCTCCGCCCGGCCCGGACACCGGCGCCCGCATCGCCGTCGAAACGGCCGAAGCGACCTGTTCGGGCACGAGCATTCCGGCGGCGCCGTCGAAGTGAATCCAGCCGTCGCCAAGCGCGGGGAACAGCCCACGGATACGAGCGACGTCGAACGCCATGGGGACACCGTACGGACGTGCGGTTTCGCGGTTGCCGCGGGGTTGGGCAGAACTGCCCGAACGGCCGCTAGGCTCGGGTCAGGACCGCCAACAGCGACGGGGATGGAGCACATGAGCGAGCCGAACTTCGGGGGAACGGGCGCGACCGGGGACGGAACGGACGCGCCGCACGTGGTGGTCGTCGGGCCGGACGGGGTTCCGGTCGGCACCGCGCAGATCGCCCCCGACGGCGAGGACAACGAGACCGTCGGGGACCTGGTCGAGGAACCGGCCAAGGTGATGCGCATCGGCACCATGATCAAACAGCTGCTGGAAGAGGTCCGCGCCGCGCCGCTGGACGACGCCAGCCGCAACCGGGTCCGCGAGATCCACCAGACGTCGGTGCGCGAACTGGAGCAGGCGCTCGCGCCCGAACTGCGCGAGGAACTCGAGCGCCTCGTGCGGCCGTTCACCGAGGACCAGACTCCTTCGGACGCCGAACTGCGGATCGCGCAGGCCCAGCTGGTCGGCTGGCTGGAGGGTCTGTTCCACGGCATCCAGACCGCGCTGTTCGCGCAGCAGATGGCCGCGCGGGTGCAGCTGGAGCAGATGCGCCGCGGGTTGCCCGCTGGTTCGTCGGGGTCGGTGGGGCAGCCGGGCGAGGGGCACGGGCACGGCATCACGGGGACTGGGCAGTACCTCTAAGACGGCGCTGGTCCGTCTCCGGAGACTCTCCGAGGCGATCGGGAACGTGACGGTTCCCGATCGCCACGGTGGCGGCCGCTCTCTTCGAATCAGTACTGCTCGTACCTTCGCGGTTTTTCGTCGAGGTTCGAGTAAAGGCCCGCACTCCGGATCGGTGAGACAAAGTAGATGCGCTCGCCGAAGGCACCGGTCGGAAACGTGGCAGCCACGGCTTTGAAGTCCTCCGAAATTCAGCCAGCCGGCTGGCAGCTTGCACGCTGACCACCCCTTCCTCTCGGCAGCGGACCGCCCGCGTCCCCGCAACGGAACCACTTCTACCGCACCTTTAGCTCACCGCGGAGAAGAACGCTCGAAGATCTCCGATCAGCAGGTCGGGTTCTTCGAGCGCCGGGAAGTGCCCGCCGCTCGGGAATTCCGTCCACCGCACGATCCGATCGGTGCGCTCGGCCAGTGACCGCAGCGGAAGCCCGATGTCGTCCGGAAACACCGCGACGGCGGTCGGCACCGTCGACGACGGCAACTCGGCGCCCCACTGGACGTCCTGGTCGGCGTAGATCCGCGAGGACGACGCGGCGGTGCGGGTGAACCAGTAGATCGAAACGTTGGCGAGCAGATCGTCACGGTCGATCAGGTCGTGGTCGGTGTTCGAGAAGGCACGGAACTTCTCGGCGATCCAGGCCAACTGCCCCGCCGGGGAGTCGGTGAGACCGTAGGCAAGCGTTTGCGGCTTGGTGGACTGGATCATCGCGTAGCCGATGCCCGTCTGCTGGAAGGCCCGCGATTTCTCCAGCGACCGCTGCCCTTTCGCCAGCTCCGCCCCGCTGAGCCCGGCGAGGTCAGCCTCGTCGCGAGCGACCGCGGACGGCAGCATCGTCACGTGCGCGCCGATGATCCGGTCGGGGAATTGAAGGCCGAGTTCGCGGGAGATCAACGCGCCCCAGTCACCGCCGTGCGTGCCGAACCTCTCGTACCCGAGGCGAGTCATCAACTCGGCCCAAGCACGCGCCGTCCGCGCCGGGCCCCAGCCGCGGTCCGGTGTCGGCCCGGAGAAGGCGAACCCGGGCACGGACGGAACGACGACGTGAAACGCGACGGCCGGGTCGCCGCCGTACGAGCGAGGGTCGGCGAGGGGGCCGATGAGGTCGAGGAATTCGACGACGGAGCCGGGCCAGCCGTGGGTGAGCAGAAGCGGGACGGCGTCCGGTTCGGGGGATTTCAGGTGCAGGAAATGGACGTTGGCGCCGTCGATCGTGGTGGTGAACTGAGGGAAGCCGTTGATGCGTTCTTCCTGCGCGCGCCAGTCGAAACCGAGCCGCCAGTAGTCGACGAGGTCTTGGACTTCGGCCACCGGAATGCCCAGCTCCCATGCCGGGTCTTCGAAGGGGTCCGGCCAGCGGGTGTCGGCGAGACGACGGTTGAGGTCGGTCAGGTCGGATTGCGGGAGGTGGATCCGGAACGGGGTCTCGGTCATGAGGAAAAGCTACGAGGGATTGCGGACAGGTTCGGTCCTCGATCAGAACCCGGCCAGAACGTCCAGCACCCGGTCCACTCCCCGGCCGTCCACAGCAGACCGCCCGGCCTCCGAAAGCCGTGACCGCAGCGAAGCGTCCGACAGCAACTGCCGCAATGTCTCCGTCGCCTCCGGCAGCCGCGCACCCAAGGTATCCGCCGAACCCAAGCCACACGCCAGGCCTCGTTCCAGCGCCGCCCGATACCCGGCCGCCTGGTTGTCCACCAGCCGCACCGCGGCCGTCGGCACCCCGAGGCAGCACAGCTCCAGGAACGTCACCCCGGACGCGCTGATCGCGACATCCGTCCCGGCCAGCAGGTCCAACAGTCCGGCGTGCGGCGCGGCGACCCGGATCACCTGTCCATCCACAGTGGACGGCAAGGTCGGCGTACCGCGGACCAAAGCGTCTGCCGCGAAAGGCAATCCCGTGTCGGCAAGCGCCTGGAGCAACAGCGAAACCGTCGAAGCCCACTCGGCGCCGCCGCCCAGGACCACCGTCACCTGCAATGGCGACGAAGCGCTCCGCCGCGAACGCGCGCGCAGCACGACGTCTCGAAGCGGCGTGTACTCCACACCTCGCAGCAGCAAGCCCGAACCGTCCTCGGGACGCGGACCCGGCGCAAAGCCCGAATCCACCACCACATCCGCCGGACGACGGCCGAACACATCGTCCTCAATGGATACCAGACGAGCGCCGGCGGCGTTGACCTCGGCACGGACGTCGCCGATCCCGTAGTGGTCCACGAGCACCGCGTCGAAGCCGGAAACCAAGTCAGCCAAGGGAGAAACCGGCAACCGCGGTACCGAAAGCTCGTCGAATCGGGCGGACAGCCACTCCGCGTTGGTCGTGGAGCCGGCGAAGTGCACGTCCCAGCCCCGCGCGACCGCGCGCTCGGCGTAGGCGACCACCCGGGAGATGTGCCCAGCCCCGATGGTCGGCGAAGCGTCCGCCCGGAGCAGCAGCTTCACTGGCCGACCTTCTTCTGCTCGACGTGTGAGTTCAACGCCACCAAATCCGGCCGCGAGCGCAGCAGCGACACCACCGAACGCCACGAACCCGGTTGGTCGCCCAGCTCGGCCACGAGAGCCGAGATCAGCTCCCAGTCCTCCGCCGTGTCCAAAGTGACGCGCAGGTCGTCAGCCGCCGGGCTGACCACGACGCCGGTGCAGGAGTACCGGTCGGGCTGCCGGTAGATCGCCGACGTCACATGCTCGCGATCCGCCCCGGTCGCGGTCGCCACCTGCTCGGCCAGCACCTCCGCGCGCACCAGCTCCGCGTCGAAACCGCGCGGCAGGGTGCGGACGAGCGTGGTCGAGACGTAGTCCAGCGACGGTTCGGCCCGCCATACCGCGACCAGCCGGCCGATCAGGGCCGGGTCGAGCAGCGGGCAGTCCGCCGTGAGACGGATCACCGCGTCCGCCAGATGCTGCGACAACGCGAGCCCGAACCGGGCCACGACGTCGTCCAGCGGTCCCCGGACGACGTGCGCGCCACACCGCTCCGCCTCGGCGGCGACCGCGTCGTCGGAGGCGTCCTCCGAGGTCGCGACAACCACCTGGTCGACGCCGGGAGCAGCCGCCGCGGCCCGGACGACCCAGCCCAGCACGCTCCGCCCGGCGAGCGGCCGCAGCACCTTCCCCGGCAGCCGGGTGGACGACGACCGGGCCTGTATCACGGCGTTGACGCCAGGGCCTGCACGCATGGGTGACATGATGGCCTGCGGCGCCCCGCGCCGATCCACGAACCCCGATCGCGGAGGTCATCGATGTCCGAGCTGGATGGTTCCAGCATCCTGCTCACCGGCGGGACCGGCTCCTTCGGCAAGGCGTTCATCGCCTATGCGCTGGCCGAGCTGAACCCCAGCCGGCTCGTGGTGCTTTCCCGCGACGAGCTGAAGCAGTACGAAGCACGACAGCTGTTCAACGACGACCCGCGGCTGCGCTGGTTCATCGGCGACGTGCGCGACCGCCGCCGCCTCGAGCGCGCCATGCACGGCGTCGACTACGTGGTGCACGCCGCCGCGCTCAAGCAGGTCGACACCGGCGAGTACAACCCGTTCGAGTTCGTCCAGACGAACGTCACGGGCTCGCAGAACGTGATCGAGGCGGCGATCGACACCGGCGTGAAGAAGGTCGTCGCGCTGTCGACCGACAAGGCGTCCAGCCCGATCAACCTCTACGGCGCGACGAAGCTGTGCGCGGACCGGATGTTCATCAGCGGCAACCACTACGCGGCCGCGCACCCGACGCGGTTCTCCGTGGTGCGCTACGGCAACGTGATGGGCTCGCGCGGCAGCGTCATCCCGTTCTTCCGCAAGCTCGCCGAGCAGGGCGAGTCGCTGCCGATCACGCACAAGGAGATGACCCGCTTCTGGATCACGCTCCCGCAAGCCGTGCAGTTCGTGGTCGACTCATTCGACCAGATGTCCGGCGGCGAGCTGTACGTGCCGCGGATCCCGAGCATGCGGCTGGTCGACCTCGCGCAAGCGATCGCGCCGGGTTCGCCGATGCACGAGGTCGGCGTGCGGCCGGGCGAGAAGCTGCACGAGGAGATGATCGCCCCCGACGACGCGCGGCGGACTCTCCGGCTGACCGACCGGTACGTCGTCCAGCCGCACCTCGCCGGCTGGGGCTACGAATCGCCCACCGCCGGGGAGCAGGTGCCCGAAGGCTTCGCGTACCGCTCGGACACCAACGACCTGTGGCTCGAGGCCGACGAACTCCGCGAACTGGTCGAGCAATATGCCTGAATTTCTTCCGTACGGCCGCCAGTCTGTCAGTGAAGAAGACATCGAGGCCGTGGTTTCGGTCCTGCGTGGCGACTGGCTCACCACGGGTCCCGCAGTCGCGAAGTTCGAGGCAGACCTCGCGGAACACACCGGCGGCACGCCAGCCGTGGCTGTCACGTCCGGCACCGCGGCCTTGCACGTCGCGTACGCCGCAGCCGGAATCGGCGCGGGTGACGAGGTCGTGGCGTCGCCGATGACCTTCGTCGCCACCGCGGCGACCGCCGCGCTGCACGGCGCGAAGGTGGTGTTCGCCGACGTCGAGCCCGACACCGGCAACCTGTCCGTCGACGCCGCCGCGGCCGCGATCACGAGCCGCACGAAGGTGGTGGCCGCCGTCGACTACGCCGGGCACCCAGCCGAACTGGACGTCTTGGCGAAGATCGCGCACGACGCCGACGCGCTGTTGTTGGAAGACGCCGCGCACTCTGTCGGTGGTTCGTGGCAAGGACGGCCGGTTGGCTCTCTTGCCGATCTGACCACGTTTTCCTTCTTCCCCACCAAAAACCTGACCACCGCCGAGGGCGGCGCGGTCGTCACCGGGTCCGAGGAGTTGCTGGGGCGCGCACAAGCGTTCCGCAACCACGGCTTGGTCCGGGACAAATCGCGTCAGCGGTACCCGGACGAAGGCGCGTGGCACCAGGAGGTGCACGAGTTCGGCCTGAACTACCGGCTGCCGGATGTCCTGTGCGCCTTGGGAAGCAGCCAGCTCACGCGGCTGACGGAGTTCAAGCTGCGGCGCGCCGAGATCCACGCGAGGTACAACGCGGCGCTCGCGGATGTCGATGGGGCCCTGACGCCGCCTCGCCGCGAGGGCGCGGATCCGGTGTGGCACCTGTACCCGTTGCGGGTACTGGACGGCCGGCGGCGAGCGCTGTTCGATCACTTGCGGGGGCTGGGGATCGGGGTGCAGGTGAACTACATCCCGGCGTATTGGCATCCGGTGTTCGAGGATCTCGGCTATCGGCGGGGGTTGTGCCCGAATGCCGAGGCGTATTACGAGCAGGAGCTTTCGCTGCCGTTGTTCCCGTCGCTAAGTGATGCCGACGTGGACCGGGTGATCGACGGGGTGCGCGGGTTCTTCGGCATCTGACTACGGATCAGAAGGCCGGAGGCCCGAAAATTCGCCCGACAGAGACCGTAAGCGCAGGTCAGCAGGGTTCACGCTAGCTCGCGATGGCCCCGCTGCCCCGCGCTGTCTCACAATATTTCACAGCCTGCCGCGGTCTCCGCCGCCTGACTCCGACTCGGGGCCAGTACACGGTTTTCGGCAAGTGACGTTCAGCCAAACGCCGGCGCGGCCTAGCTCCGGTCCGACGCGGCTGCCAGCTCAGCGTTCAAGCTTTCCGCACCCCGACCGTCCCGAATCACCTTCGCGTGCCACAACAACACCCCCGGCACCACCGCCAGCTCCAGCACCGTCGCAGCCCGGAACACCGGATGCGGCACCCCAGCCCGCCGCGCCGAAAGCAGCCGCGGCAACCCACCCACAGCAGCAGTCCCCAACACAACCCGAGTAGTCGCCGCACGTTTCTCCGGCCGACGGATCGACCACCACAACGCGACCCCAGCCGCCGCCCAGAACGTGTTCACGAACCGGTACTCGCTGTCGACGCTAGGCGTCGTCGCGGCACCGCCCGGAGCGCGTTCCGGCCCGCCGAGAATGCCGGTGAGCCCAGAAGCGACCGGGATCGCCCCCAGCACCCCGAGCGTGGCCAGCAACGCCTTCCGGGACTTCTCGCCTGCCATGCAACCGAGCCTAGATCAAATCCCAAGTCAATGCGGTCCCCTTGGCGGCGTCCACCCGGAACGTCCGCCCAAGCACGTTCACGATCTCCGCCGGAGCGAGCCCGCCGGCCGGGCGGATCGAGCGGACGTTCTGCGCCGTAACCGGATCCCCGGCCCGAACGTCCTCCACCACGTACAGCGAACGCCGCAGCCGCAGCCCTTCTTTCTCGCTCTCGCGCGGGCCCAGCACCGGCGAACCGAGCGCTTCCCACGCCCGATGGGTCTCCGTCACCAACGCGGCCAATTCCGCCGGCTCCAGCGAAAACTCCGAGTCCACCCCGCCGTCGCTGCGCGCGAGCGTCACGTGCTTCTCGATCGCCACCGCGCCCAACGCGACCGCGGCGACCGGCGCGCCAAGACCCGGGGTGTGGTCCGACAAGCCGACCAGCGTCCCGGTAAGCCCGGCCAGCAACGGCAAACCGCGCAGATTGCTTTCCGTCGGCGACGCCGGGTAACTCGCCGTGCAGCCGAGCACGATCAGCTGGTCGTTGCCTGCCGAACGAGCCGTGCGGACGGCCGCGTCGATCTCCGCGACGTTCGCCATTCCGGTCGAAATCACCAGCGGTTTGCCGGTGCGCGCGCACAGTTCGATCAGCGGCAGGTCGACGATCTCCGACGAGGCGATCTTGTACGCCGGTGCGTCCAGCGACTCCAGCAGCTCCACCGCGGTCGGGTCGAACGGGCTGGAGAACACTTCCAGGCCGCGTTCGCGGGCGCGAGCGAAGATCGGCTCGTGCCATTCCCAAGGCGTGTGGGCCTTTTCGTACAGTTTGTACAGATTTTCCCCGCCCCACAGGGAATGCCCGTCGCCGATCCGGAACGCCGGGCCGTCGACGTCGACGGTGATCGTGTCCGGACGGTAGGTCTGCAGTTTCACCGCGTGCGCGCCGGAGTCGGCGATCGCGTCCACGATGGCCAGTGCGCGGTCCAGGTCGCCGTTGTGGTTGCCGGACATCTCCGCGATCACGAACGGCGGCTGCGCCGGGCCGAGCAGGTGCTTGCCGATGCGGACTTCGGACATGGGTGGCGTCCTTCCGGTGGGGGTCAGTGCAGAGTCTTGCGCAGCCGGCGGAAGCCGTCGGCGGGGGGCGCGACCTCCAGGTAACCAGCCCGCTCGAACAACGCCGCCGACGCCGCGTTCTCCTCGTGCACCGCGGCCAGCACGGCCACCGCGTCCGTCCGAGCAGCCAGGGTCTGCTCGCCCGCGTCGAGCACGGGCCGCGCCAGACCGCGGCCACGGCTTTCCGGAGCGAGCGTGATGCTTACCTCCCACTCGCGGTCGCCCTCGTCGTCGAACCGCACCGTGCCCACCGGCTTCCCGGCTTCCTCCAGCACGAGCAGGATCCGGCCGGACGCCGCGAGCACGCCGCGCAGCCAGCGCAGGTGACTGTCCAGATCGATCACGCCGGCAGACCGCGACGCCTGCCGGGTCGCCGGGTCGTTGCGCCAGGCCAGCAACAGCTCAGCATCGGCCTCGGTCGCGTCGCGGGCGATGACGGACGTCACTGCGCAGGCGTGAGTTTCGCGTTCTCGAGACGGCTCAACCGCTCCTCGTACCGGGCCATCCCGGCCAGCCGGACGCGGATCTGCGCGTGCTGCCGCTGGATCTCCTCGACCAGCGAACGCGCTTCGAGAGCGCCGGCGTCGTCCGTGCGCGGAGCCATCGCGAGCTTCTCCCGGAGCGTCTCCAGCTGCTCTTCCTGCGCGGCGACGTGCGGGATCATCCGGTCCAGTTCACCGCGGATCCAGCGGAGGTCGCCGAGCGCGGTGTCCAGCTTCTCGTCGGTCTCGGCGAGCCGGCGGCGGTGGTCGACCGTGCAGTGCTCGAGCTCGTCGATGCGGGTCTCGAAGTCCTGGAGCACGTCGCGCGTCCGCTCCTCGACGCGATAATCGACGATCCGGGCGATCCGGGAGCCGAACAGGTTTCTGAACTTGGTGAAGGGCATGGCGGGAGTTCCTTCGACGAGTGCCGGTGGGCTTCAGCGGAGCAAAGTGGTGGTGCCGGTGCGGGTCCACGACTCCAGCAGCCTGCCCTCGGCGGCGATCTGGTGCTCCGGTCCCACGATGCACGAATCCCCGGCAGCGTGTTCCCACGAGGTCTGCTCCGGGTTGTCGATGAACGAGAACCCGGTGAGCACCAGCTGCGCCTCGGGGAACGAGGTGCGGGCGATCCAGGCCGCGAGCGTACCCGTGGTCGACCAGGTGGGTTCGGTGCGCGTCGGCAGGCCGAGCGCGTCCGACAGCGGCAGCACGACGTCGCGGTTCGACACCGGGACGAACCCGAGGTCCGAGGGCCACCAGCCGGGCAGCGCCTCCGGCTCCCAGTGCAGGCGACCGGGCTCGACCAGCAGATACAGCCGGGAGCGGTAGTCGCGGAACACGTGCCGGGTGGCGCGCACGGCCCGGTTGAAGACGACCGTGTGCACCTTGCGGCCGGTGATGTCCGGTCCGTCCGGTTCGTCGACAACGAACCCGTTGACCCGAATGACCAGGTCGCAGTCGTCCACCGCCTTGGCGCGGGCCGGGTCCGGCTCCAGCGGCTGGTTGCCGACCACGGCGACCGAACGCGGGTCCGGCCGGTCCGCATACGCCGAAAGAAGGTCGACCATGAGGCTCGCCGCACCGAGAGCAGCAGTCATAAGGGAAGAAACTACCAGGACACCAGGAGACACCTGGCTCGTATCGCCCGCATCCGCACAGCGGCCGCCGTGCGGTCGGGCTGGGGCGAGCCGAGGCCGGTGCGTCCCATCGGTACCCTCGTCCACGTGCATGCCACCAGCACGGTTCACGCAGCCGAACCCGATGTCTCGACTCCGGTTCCACCGTCGTCGGACAGCAAGACGTTCGGGCGTGCGATCGACGACATCAAGACCGGTTTGGCCTCCCGCGAGCTGTGGACCCACCTCGGCTGGCAGGACATCAAGCAGCGGTACCGGCGGTCCATCATCGGGCCGTTCTGGATCACCATCAGCCAGGGTGTCATCGCGCTCGGCCTCGGCCTGCTGTACTCGCAGCTGTTCCGGACGCCGATCGAGGTGTTCCTGCCCTACCTCTCCACCGGCTTCATCATCTGGGGCTTCATCCAGGGCTGCCTCACCGAAGGCATGGAAACGTTCATCGCGAACGAGGGGCTGATCAAACAGGTCCCCGCGCCGATCAGCGTGTACGTGCTGCGCACGATCTGGCGGCAGACGCTGCTGCTGGCGCACAACATGATCGTCTACGTCGTGCTGCTGATCATTTTCTTCTCGGCGCTCGATTCCCCGTATTCGCTCGGGTCGAAAAACGGCGCGTGCGTACCGGACAAGTTCTGCCACCCCGGCCTGAGCTGGAACATTTTCCTCGCCATTCCCGGGTTCATGCTGCTCGCGCTCACCGCGGGCTGGGCGGCGCTGCTGCTCGGCATCATCTCGACGCGTTTCCGCGACATTCCGCAGCTGATCAACTCGCTGATCCAGCTGATGTTCTACGGCACCCCGATCGTCTGGCCGGTCGACCAGCTGCTGTCCGGCGGCCCGCGGGACGGCGCGTCGTGGGCGCTGCCGATCATCAAGCTGAACCCGCTTTATCACTACATGCAGGTGGTGCGGTCGCCGCTCATCGGACAGGCGGTGAGCTGGACCAGCTGGGTCGTGGTCGGCGGGCTCACCGTGGTCGGGTGGGCGCTCGCCCTCGTCGCCATGCGCAATTACCGGTCTCGCGTCTCGTATTGGGTGTGACAGATGGTCAGCATTGACGTCCACAACGCGTACGTGGACTTCCCGATTTTCGACGCGAAGACGCGTTCGATGAAAAAGCGCGTGCTCGGCAAGGTCGGCGGCAAGATCAGCTCCGACCAGAAGGTGCCGATCATCGAGGCGCTGCACGACGTGTCGATCAGCCTCCGCGAGGGCGACCGGGTCGGTCTCGTCGGGCACAACGGCGCGGGCAAGTCCACGCTGCTGCGGCTGCTCGCCGGGATCTACGAGCCGACCCGCGGATCGTCGCGGATCGTCGGCCGGATCGCGCCGGTGTTCGACCTCGGCATCGGCATGGACCCGGAGATCTCCGGCATCGAGAACATCCTGATCCGCGGCCTGTTCCTCGGCATGAGCGCCAAGGAGATGGAGAAGCGGGTCGACGACATCGCGGAGTTCACCGAACTCGGCGACTACCTGCAGATGCCGCTGCGGACGTACTCCACCGGCATGCGGGTGCGGCTCGCGCTCGGCGTGGTGACCTCGATCGACCCGGAGATCCTGATCCTCGACGAGGGCATCGGCGCGGTCGACGCGGCGTTCCTCAACAAGGCCCGCGACCGGCTCAAGGACCTGGTCAAGCGCTCCGGCATCCTGGTGTTCGCGAACCACTCCGACGAGTTCCTGATGGAGCTGTGCGACACCGCGATCTGGATGGACGAGGGCCACGTCAAGAAGCAGGGTTCGCTGCGCGAGGTGCTCACCCAGTACAAGGGCCGCGACCCGTTCGAGAACATGAGCCAGGAAGGTCTCGAGCGCCTCGGCATCGAGCCCGCGACCACGACGAACGGCGGGGAATGATGACCGGCGAGACGCGAGAGCTGCCCGAGGGCGCCGTCGTCGGCGTGGTGGTCACGCGGCACCGGCGCGAGCTGCTCGCGGACTCGCTGAAAGTCATCGCCGCCCAGACCCGGCCGGTCGACCACCTCGTGGTGGTGGACAACGGGCCGGACAAGTCCGCGCGGGACGTGGTGGAGGCCTACCCGCTGCCGTACACGTACCTGCCGTCGCACCGGAACCTCGGCGGCGCCGGCGGTTTCGCGCTCGGCATGCTGCACGCGCTGTCGCTCGGCGCGGACTGGGTGTGGCTCGCCGACGACGACGGCCGCCCCGCGGACGAGCACGTGCTCGAGATCCTGCTCGAGGAAGCCGAAAAGCGCGGGCTCGCCGAGATTTCCCCGGTGGTGGCCAACATCGACGCCCCGGCGAAACTGGCGTTCCCGCTGCGCCGCGGCCTCACCTGGAAGCGCTCGTCGGCCGAACTGGGCACGGACTTCCTGCCCGGCATCGCGTCGCTGATGAACGGCGCGCTGTTCCGTTCGTCCACTTTGGACGTCACCGGTGTGCCCGACCTGCGCCTGTTCTTCCGCGGCGACGAGGTGGAACTGCACCGCCGCCTCGTGCGGTCCGGCCTGCCGTTCGGCACGTCGCTGCGCACGACCTACCTGCACCCCGACGGCTCGGACGAGTTCAAGCCGATGCTGGGCGGGAAATTCCACGCGCAGGACCCGGAGAACGAGGTCAAGCGGTACTACACGTACCGCAACCGCGGGTATTTGCTGTCCCAGCCGGGAATGCGGAAGATCGGGGCGCTGGAGGTGTTGCGCTTCGGGCTGTATTTCGTGGGCGTGAAGCGGGACCCGAAGGCGTTCTTGCAGTGGCTGAAGCTGGTGCGACAGGGGCGCGCGGAGAAGTTTTACCGGTACTGAGCCGGTCAGTCCGTTGTGGACAGTGCGCTGACCCCACCGTCCACAACGGACTCCCGAGTTATTCCCCGATCACCGGCGGCGCGGAGCGATGTCCGCCGCCGAACACCTCGTCGTCGTCCTCGATTTCCATCACGAACGCGGGCTGGTTGAGGCTTTCGTCGTACGGGCGGGCTCCGAAGCCCATGCCCGGCCGGGCCGGAGCGCCGCCCATTCCCCCGGCCGCGACATCGGCCGCTCCCGGCTCCATCGCGCCGTCGCCGGGGCCGAACGAGCCACCGCCGCGGCCGACCTTGCTCTGGTGTTCCTCGTCGGCGCCGAACCCTCCGCCGCCTCCGCCCATCGGCATGCCGCCCATCGGCATCGCGCCCATTCCGGCGGACCCGGCGTTGCCGCCGCCTGCAGCGGCCTGTGCCGCGGCCGGGGCGTAACCGGCAGCGGTGGTCGAGCCCGAACTGTCCGGCATCGGCTGATGCACCGCACCGGTGAACTGGCTCGGGCCGCTGACCGTCGGAGCGCTGGCCGCCGCGTGCCCGGCCGCGGCACCGCCGCCGGCGTCCGTCGCCGAACCGACGGTGGAGGTAGCGGGCGCCGGGCTGGCCGGAGGAGCGTCCGCGTGCCCGGCCGGAGGAGCGGCGTCGTGGTGCGGCCCCGTCGGCATCGCCACCGCGGCGCCGCCACCAGCCGCGACACCGAACTTGGGCGGGTGCGCGAACGCCGGCTGCTTCGACCCTGTCTCGTGCAGCGAAGCGTCGTACTTCGACATCGTTTCCGCGGCCTGTTCGTGCGCGGAACGGCTGTCCTGCTGTTTCTTCAGCGTCGCGTCGATCTCATTGCTCATTTCGAGCGGACTCGCGTGCGACCATTTGTCGAATTCCTCAGACCAGTCGAACGGGACCGCGTCCGGCATCGAGTGCTTCGCCACCTGCGCGGCGGACGCCTGTTCCTCGACGATCTGCGCGGCCAGTTTCGCATTCTGGCCATTCGCCTCGGCCCATTCGGCGAGGCTCACGAAATACGCCTGCGCACCGGCCGCGGCCTCGCCGCTCCACGCGTGCGCGGCCTTCTTGACGGCCTCGCCCAGCTGCGTCGCGAAATCCTCGAAAGCCTTCTGCACCTCGGTGTACGCGTGCGAAACCGAGGAAACCTGCTCCACGTCGAGATTCGTCTCGACGTACGACTTCAGCTGCTGATGCGGGTGCCCGAGGTAGTCGGCGTCCGACGGCGCGAGCCCCGGCTGCGGCGTGCTCATTCGGTGCTGCCCTTCACGGTGCGGTGGGAGTCGATGGCCTGGCTCTCGTTCTCGGTGTAGACCCCGCCGGCGCGCGCGAGGGCCTCGTCGGCCTCCTTCAGGATCCGGCCGAACTGGTCCAGCACGTCCAGCGCCGCCCCGGGCGCGTCGGCGCCGCTCTTGCGGTCGTGCTCGGCCACGGTGTGCCCGTACGGGTGGCTGCCGAGCTTCGGCGCGGTCGTCAGCGCCTGTGTCTGCGGCTTGAGCCGTTCGAGGCGCGTGACCATGTCGGTGAGCGCTTTGCGCAGGTCACCGAGTGCGTCGCCGTCGATGCTGAACCCGCCGGCTTTCGCGGTGCCGGCCAGCTTGTGCGTTTCGGCCGCGGCTTCGGCGATGCCCTTGGCGTTTAGCCCGCCTGCCGCCAGCGGATCAGTGCTCATGCGCCGGAGTTTACCGACGCGAGCCGCTCCGGTCAGGCGTTTGCCGAATAGCCTTCAAGCTGGGTGAACAGTTGTTGGGCCAGACGGGCATTGTCCGCCGGGGCGTAGGTGAGCCAGCGGTTGCCGTCGCTGGAATCGCGCGTGCTGAGCAGGTAGCGGCCGAGTTCGGTGTCGAACCACGCGAGCGACGGCAGCGCCCGCTCGTGGCCGTTGCCGTCGCTGACGTACGGCGTGAACTGGCCGACCGCCAGCCGCGGCTTCTCGAAGATCCGCTGGACAGCCCTGAGCTGCGGATTGTGCGTGCGCGGGCCGCTGACGCCGGCGAACGGGTCGTAGGCGTCGCCCCGCACCGGCTGCTTCGACGGCCGCGCGACGGTCACCGACTGCCCCGCCGCGGCGGGCGTGAGCGGCAGCAGGTCGACGATCGCCGGGACGATGCCGGTCGGGCGGACCTCCTCGAAGGTGAACATCCCGTCCCGCTGGCAGACGAGCACCGCGAACTGGCCGTTGGACGCCACCCGCGCGAACAGCTGCTCGTCGCCGAGCTTGGCCGCCGCGGACACCGCGAGGCCGGGCCGGGCGAACGTGGCGAGCGCGATCTGGACGTCGTCGTCGACCGTCCCGCGCCGCAGCAGGCCGCGGCTGTCGAGGTCGCGGAAGACGGCGTCGCGCACCGCGGCGCGTTCCTCGCCGGTGATGCCGATGTGCGGCACCACGAACGGCACCGGCGCGCGGCCGAGGCCGAGTTCCGCCAGCAGGAGATCAACCGCTGCCGGTGACAGCGTCAACGTGTACGGCACGACCCACCCCTAAATCCGGTCTCTCCCCGGCGAAACCGTAGTCCACTCCGCACTGTCGCGGCCATCGGCGCCAAGGGCGCGTCATCCGGAGCGCGGTGTTCGGATTCCGTTCAGGAAGTAAGCGGTGCGCCGGTCGTAGGCGGCCCGGGGAGGCCGTTCGCCGTGTTTGAGGGCGAGGGCGGTGTCGACGACGAAGGCGTGCAGGTCGCCCGCCGTGAACTCCGGCCGCACCGCACCGGACGCCCGCGCCGCCGCGACGAGTTCTTCGTTGGCCTCGCTCCCGACCCGGCAGATCTCCATCAGCTGCGGCGAGTTCGGATAGGTCTGCAGCAGGACGTCGTTGACGGCGGGCTGGCGGTACTGGAGATCGCGCAGCTCGGTGAGGTAGCAGCCGATCCGCTCGCCGATGTCGTCGATGGTCCGCATGCGGTCGATGACCGCGAACAGCTCGGTCGCGACGACCTCTTCGACGACCGCCTCGATCAGCCCGATCCGACCGCCGAACCGGTTGAAGATCGTGGCTTTGCTGACTCCCGCCGCCTCGGCGACCTCCTCCAGCGGGACCGTCAGGCCGCGGCCTTGGAAGGCACCGATCGCAGCGGTTCGGATCTGCTCGGAATTGCGCCTGGCGTCGGCGCGCAGCCGGGATTCCGCGGGCACCGCGACCTCGTCTCTCAGCGTAAGTTGACTACCTTGGTCAGCTTACCTAAAGTCGGCGGCTGAAGAAGTTGACCCGGGTAGTCAACTTACACCCCGAGGAAGAGACCAGGAAAAATGATCGTTGTCACCGGCGCTACCGGCGGGCTGGGCAGTGCCACCGTCGAGCACCTCCTCAAGCGCCTACCCGCCGGCCAGATCGGCGTCAGCGTCCGCGACACCGCCAAGGCGCGGCACTTCGCCGACCGCGGCGTCCGCGTACGGCAGGGTTCCTACGAGGATCCGGGCGACTCTTTCGCCGGTGCCGAGCAGGTCCTGCTGATCTCCGGCAACGACCCCTCCGCTGACCTGGTCGGCCTGCACAGACGCGCCATCGACGCGGCCGTCGCGGCCGGTGCCCGGCGGATCCTCTACACGAGCCAGCACGGCGCCGCCCCCGGCAACCCGTACCGGCCGTCGGACCTCCACCTCGCCACCGAGGCGATCCTCGGCGACTCCGGAGTCGCCTGGACCGCGCTGCGCAACGGTGCTTACGGCCCGCTCGACCAGGTGCTCGGCCCGTGGCAGCGGACCGGCGAGATCGCGCAGCCGGCAGACGGCCCCGTCCCGTACACCGACCGCGCGGACATCGCCGAGGCCACCGCGGCCCTCCTCGCCGGCGACCGCTCCGTCGACGGCCCCGTCACCCTCGCCGCTCCGACCGCCGTCGCTTTCGACGATTTCGCCAAGATCGCTTCCGGCCTCACCGGTCGCACCGTCAATCGCGTCGTCCTGGACGACGAACAATGGGTTGCCGAACAGATCGCGAGCGGTGTCCCGGAGCCGATGGCCCGGTTCATGCTCACCTGGTATCAGGCCACCAGGGCCGGTTATTTCGCCGAATCGGGTCCGTTGCTGACTGAGCTTCTCGGCCGCGAGCCGCGCACTGTCGCGGACCGGCTCGCTGAAACCGCCTGACGCCCTTCCGCTCTGAGCGGATCCGCTGTCGGCGAACCGCTCTTGCCGCCGATGATCACCCGCTGCTGCCATGGAGGCATGGCAGATCCCAAACCAGCACTGGTCCTGCACCTCTCGGCAGGCGGAGAGCCGCTGATCTTCCCGCTCACCGCCGACAGTTCCGAGACAGTCCAGGAAAAGCTCCCCGACCTCCTCAAACACGGCGGCGTCCACTCGCTCGAAACCCGGGACGGCAACGCTGTTTCCGTGAATTTCGTCCACGTGGCAGCCGCTTATGTCGACGATCTGAGCCGAAAGGGCAAATTCGGCCTGTCCGTTTAGCGACGGGCGAGTTCGAGCAGCCCGGCGCGGATCTCCGGTCTGCTCGCGGCCACGAGCAGGAACGTCGCCTCGCGCACCAGCCGTCCGGCGTGCGCCCCGGCCAGCACCGCGCGGCTGCCCGTCGCGGCGGCGAGCGCGCCCGCTGACCGGTACGCCAGGTCGGCCCCGGCCGCGCGGGCGGCCGGGAGCATGGCCGGGTCGGCGAGACCAGCGTTGAGCCGACGCCGGATTTCGTCCTGTTCGGAACGCAACGCCGTCGCTGTTTCCTTCTCCCCTGCCGCCTCGATCAAAGTGGCGCAACGCTCGGCCAATCCGAGTGGCGCGCACCCGTTGAGCCGCGCCGCGAACGTATTGCCTGCCACGAATTTGTCGTGGCTGACCTTGGCGAAAGCCGATTCGTCGGGAATGAAGTGGTTGTCGAGCTTCAGCCGTACCGTCGCGGTGCCTTGCGCGGCCATGAGCGTCAACGGCTCGGCGACCAGGCTGTGCCCGACAATCGGCGACACCAGGGCATTGACCACCGTGTCGCCTTCGCGACCGGACAGCTGCAGCAGGTCGATCGCGTCCCATCCGCTCACGAACGGCGCTTCGCCGTCGAACCGATAGCCGCCGTCGACCCGCTCAACCCGCACCCTCGGCGGCGTCGGGATCACGCCCGCGTACGCGACTCCGGCGCGCAGCCGTCCGCTGATCAGGTCCGGCAAATACCGCTCGCGCAGGTCTTCCCGGTCCGTCGCGGCCAGCCCGGCGACGAGACCGTGGTGCTGCAGCCAGGTGAACGCCGTGCTCAGGCACCCGCCGGCCAGCGCTTCGAGCACGCCGACCAGTTGATCGAGGTCGACCCCGGAATCCGGCGCGGCGAGACCGTAGAAGCCTTCCTCGGCGAGCGCGTCGAAATGCGACCGCGGCACCACGCCCAGCCGGTCCACCTCGGCGGCCGCGGGAAACAACAGGTCGTCGGCGAGAGCGCGCGCACGGGAAACCAGGTCGGCCATGAAACCAAGCTACCCAAAAAGACAAAAAGGGCGTCTCGCCGAACGCGAGACGCCCTTCTTGAACCAGCTCAGAAAATCACAGCTCGTAAAGCCGCTTCCAGTTGTCGCGCGAGGTCAGTTCCGGCATGGCGCGCTTGTACTGCTCCTGCACGCCCGCGCCTTCCTTGCGCAGCCGGTTGATCACCTTCGCGCCGCGCTTGGCCAGGTCGAACATCTTGACCTTGTCGTAGGTGCGCACGCGCACGCCTTCCTGCGACGCGTCGGTGACCACGGCGGTGTCGAACAGCGCGATGTGCCACCAGTGCGCCTCGTCGATCGGCACCGCGCCGAGCCCGAAGCGGCTGCGGCCGAGCACCTTGTCGAGGATGCGCTTGATCAGCACGAGCCGCTGCATGCTCGGCCGCGGCGCGCTGTTGATGATGCCGATGTCGTTGGACGCGATGCCCGGCACGTCAGTGGCCTTGTGCCGCTTGGTCTCCGGGTAGGCGTCGCGGATCCGGCGGATCTCCTTCATCGCCTCGACGCCGCCGTCGCGCAGGACCTCCGGGCCCTCCAGGAAGTCCTCGACCGCCTTGATCAGCGTCGCGGACAGGCCGTACTGCATGCCGAGCAGGTAGCGCACCAGCTGCGCCATCAGCACGCGCGAGAGCAGGTTCAGGTTGAACGGCGAGTGCAGCGCGGCGGTGATGATCGAGTTGCGCAGGTTGAAGTACCGGTGCCACTCGTCCCAGTCCTTCCAGTGGAAGTCCGCGTGCCACACGCCGGCGCCCGGGAGGGTCACCGTGGGGAAGCCGTATTCGCGGGCGCGGTAGGAGTACTCCGCGTCGTCCCACTGGAAGAAGAACGGCAGCGGGTAGCCGATCGCCTTGACGACCTCGTACGGGATCAGGCACGACCACCAGCCGTTGTACCCGGCGTCGAGGCGGCGTTCCTGGCGGTTCGGGTTGCCGTCCTCGTCGACGCCGAGCAGGTCCGCGGTGGACAGCGAGTGCTGCACCGGCTGTCCCGGCTCCAGCGTGTTCAGCCGGGCGTACTCGGCGCCGACGTGCAGCTGGTTCGGGTGCAGCAGGTTGAGCATCTGGCCGCCGACGATGATCGGGTTGGCCGAGCGGTTGGAGAACGCCGTCATGCGCACGACGAGGTCCGGCTCGAGCAGCACGTCGTCGTCCATGAACAGCACGTTCGCGTGTTCGGTGGCGGTGTGCCCGGCCACCTCGTACAGGCCGCGGGTGAAGCCGCCCGCGCCGCCGAGGTTCGGCTGCTTGATGTAGTGCAGCTTCTCGCCGAGGTCCTTCGCGACCTGCTCGAAGCCCTCGCGGGATTCGACGAGGTCGGTGCCCTGGTCGGCGACGTAGATGGCGTCGAGGGTGTCCAGCGAGGACACGTCCGCGGCGAGCGCCTGGAGGTTCTTCAGGCAGTCGTCGGCGCGGTTCATCGTGCAGATGGTGACCGCGGTCGGGCGGATCGTCTCCGGCGCGTCGACGGTCCAGCGGACCTGCTCGACCCGCAGCGTCTGGCCGCCCTCGGTCTCGAGGTCGAGCCACAGCGCGCCGCCGTCGTAGAACTTGTCCAGCTTGCCGGTCAGCTCGACCTTGGCGCCCTTCGCGCCGGAGACCTGCTCCGCGTCGACCACGCGCGGGTCGCCGAGCATGTCGGAAGCGCCGAGCGACAGCAGCCCGTCGCCGGTGACGACGGCTTCGAGCTTCACCTCGGCCGCCGTGGTCCAGCGCTGCCAGTAGCTCGCCGGGAAGCGGCCGAAGTAGGTGTTGCCGGTGACCTTCGCGGACGGCTCCAGCGTCACGCTGCCGCGATCGCGCTGGGCGTTGCCCTGCACGACCTCGGCGTACATGTCCTTGCTGACGATGGGAGCCGGCCCGGCGTACAGCCCGCGCTGGGCCGTGAGCCTGCCTTCGGGGGCGTGTTCGGCGAACCGCGTCTGGCCTGCGGGGGCCGCCTCCGCGACCGGGGCTGCTTTACCGGGCATCGAACTCAGTTCTCCTTTACCGGCCGTACACGGAACACGACCCACTTGAGCATCACGAAATTGATCACGGTGGCCGTCCCCTGGGACACGACCCAGGCGAGAGTGGCCTTCCACGCCATCTCCGGCAGCACGTTCAGCATGAGCCGATTCACGCCGATCGTCACGAAAAAGGTCACCGCGTACAGCAGAACGAACCCGCCGACCTGGGCGTTCCCCTCGCGCTTGCCCGCAGCGAAGGTGAAGCGCCGGTTCAAGAAGAACGCGGTGGTCGTGCCCACGACGAAACTGATCGCGCGCGCGATGTCCACCCACGGCGTGGCGTCCATGCCGACCGCTCGCAACAGCGAGTACGTGCCCAGGTCGAGCAGCGCGCAGAAGCCGCCGATCAGGGCGAAGCGGATCAGCTGGCCCAGCAGTCCGGGGCCCCCGGGCGCCTGCTGCGCTTGGTCACTCTGCGGTTCTGTAGCCACCACTTGGAATACCTTCTCGGCCTATTGCGTCAGTGTCCGTATTACCCACTTCGACGCTCGGACGCTTGTGCCTTGATGCGCAAAGTGTAGAAGCGGGCACTTCAGGGTCACGTTCCGGGCGGTGTTCGGCGTGGCTACCCTGGTCCGCGTGACCCAAGCACCCGAGACACAGCGCCGCACGCTCACCGGCTGGGGCCGCACCGCCGGGACCGTCGCCGACGTGCTGAGCACGCGCGACGTCGACGCTATCGCCCGCGCCGTCGCCTCCGCAGGCCCGCGCGGGGTCATCGCCCGCGGCCTCGGCCGGTCCTACGGCGACCCGGCGCAGAACGCGGGCGGCCTGGTCGTCGACATGACCGTGCTCGACCGCATCCACTCGATCGACCCGGACTCCGGCCTCGTCGACCTCGACGCGGGCGTCAGCCTCGACAAGCTGATGCGCGAGGCGCTGCCGTACGGCCTGTGGGTCCCGGTCCTGCCGGGCACCCGCCAGGTGACGATCGGCGGCGCGATCGCCAACGACATCCACGGCAAGAACCACCACTCGGCGGGCAGCTTCGGCAACCACGTGGTGTCGATGGACCTGCTCACCGCCGACGGATCCGTGCGCACGCTCACCCCGGAGGGCCCGGATTCGGAGCTGTTCTGGGCGACGGTGGCGGGGATCGGGCTCACCGGGATCATCGTCCGCGCGACGGTGCGGATGAAGAAGACGGAAACGGCGTACTTCTACGTGGACGCCGACCGCACCTCGAACCTCGACGAGACCCTCGGGCTCTTCACCGATGGTTCGGACCTCAACTACGACTACTCGATGGCGGTGCCGGACCTGATCTCGTCCGACAGCCGCCTCGGCCGCGCCACGTTCTCCCGCGGTTCGCTCGCCACGCTCGACCAGCTGCCGCCGAAGCTGCGCAACGACCCGCTGCGCTTCGACGCGCCGCAGCTGCTGACGCTGCCCGACGTGTTCCCCAGCGGGCTGGTCAACAAGCTGACCTCGACCATGATGGGCAACTTGTGGCAGCAGACCGTGCCCAAGAAGGGCGCGCGCGGCAAGATCCAGAACCTCACGCAGTTCTACCACCCGCTCGACATGCTGAGCGAGTGGAACCGCGGCTACGGCAGCAAGGGCTTCCTGCAGTACCAGTTCTCCGTGCCGTTCGGCGCGGAAGACCAGCTCAAGGGCATCTGCCGAGCCATCTCGCGGTCCGGGCACTACTCGTTCCTGAACGTGTTCAAGCGGATGGGCGACGCGAACCCGGCTCCGATGTCCTGGCCGACGCCGGGCTGGATGCTGAGCGTCGATTTCCCGATCAAGAACGGGCTCAGCCGGTTCTGCGAGGAAATGGACGAGATGGTCCTTGACGCGAACGGCCGCCTCTACACCGCGAAGGACTCGCGCACCTCGCCCGAGACCTTCGCGAAGATGTACCCGCGGCTGGAGGAGTGGCGCAAGGTGCGCGCTTCCGTTGACCCCGAAGGCGTTTTCGCCTCTGACATGAGCCGGAGGCTCGCACTGTGATCGACGCGGTCGGTAACCCCCAGTCCCTGCTGCTGCTCGGCGGCACGTCCGACATCGCGCTGGCGATCGCGGAGAAGTACCTCGCGGAGAAGCCGCTGCGGGTCGTGCTGGCCGGTCGTCCTTCGCCGCGGCTGGAGGAAGCCGCGCAGCGCCTGAAGGATCTCGGCGGCGAAGTGTCCACTGTGGCCTTTGACGCGAAGGACCTGGCGTCGCACCCGAAGGTGCTGGACGAGGCCTTCGCCGGCGGCGACATCGACGTCGCGGTGGTCGCGTTCGGTCTGCTCGGCGAGGCCGAGGAGCTGTGGCAGGACCACGGCAAGGCCGTTGAACTGGCGACGGTCAACTACACCGCCGCGGTGTCGGTCGGCGTGGCGCTGTCGGAGAAGCTGAAGGCCCAGGGCCACGGCAAGGTCATCGCGCTGTCGTCGGTGGCGGGCGAGCGGGTCCGCCGGTCGAACTTCGTGTACGGCTCGACCAAGGCCGGTTTCGACGGCTTCTACCTCGGCCTCGGCGAGGCGCTCGCGCCGCACGGCGTGCAGGTGACCGTCGTCCGGTCGGGCCAGGTCAAGACCAAGATGACCGCCGGGATGAAGGACGCTCCGCTGACCCGGACCGCCGAGCAGGTCGCCGACGTCGCGGTCGAGGCCGCGCGCAAGGGCAAGGACCTCGTCTGGTCGCCGTCGGAGTTCCGGCTGGTGATGTCGATCCTGCGGCACGTGCCGCGGCCGATCTTCCGCAAGCTCCCGGTCTGACGTTTTCGCGGCCCGGCCTCCACCGTTCGGTGGATGCCGGGCTGACCAGCTCGACGATGCCCTGACGGCGCCCGCGCGCCGAGACTCGGGGCATGGGGAACGAATTCCGCTCGTCGCTGGCCGCGCTGCTGATCGACCTCGGCGCGCCAGTCGGCGGCTACTACCTGCTCCGGGCCTTCGACGTCCCGCCCGTGTGGGCGTTGCTGCTCAGCGGCCTGCCACCCGCGCTGCGCGTGCTGTACACGCTGGTCACCCGGCGTCGCGTGGACGGGATCGGCCTGCTCGTCCTGATGTTCCTCGCCGTCGGCTTGGCCACCACCCTGATGACCGGCGACGCCCGGCTGATGCTCGTGCGCGGTGCCTGGTTCAGCACGCTGGCCGGGGTCTGGCTGCTCGCGAGCCTGGTCGTCGGCCAGTATCCGACGACGTATCAGGCGGCCCGCGCCCTGCTGCCCGGCCGCGGCTCCCGGCTGGACTCGGCGTGGGAGGCCCGTCCGTCGTTCCGCCGGGCGTGGCGGGCACTGACCGTGGTGTGGGGCGTCGGCAGCTTGGTCCACAGTGGACTGAGCATCGGGATGGCGTACACGCTGCCGGTCGACGACGTCCCCGCACTCGACGCCGGGCTTTCGATCGCGTTCTTCGTCGGACTGCAGGTGATCACGCAGATTCTGCTGTTCCGCGAAGGCACGCTGCGTCAGGTGATGCGTCCGTCTACAGTGGACTGATCCTCGGACGGCGGGCGCAGGCCGTCCACCAGCCGAGCCGGATTTACCCCGAGACCGTCGGCGAATTTGAGCAGGTTGTGCAGATTGATGTTGCGCAGCCCGCGTTCGACCTGGCTCACGAACGTCCAGTGCACTCCGGCCAGTTCGGCCAGCTGTTCCTGGCTCAGCCCCGCGTCGGTGCGGAATTCGCGCACGCGTTCGCCGATGATGCGAGTCGCGGCGGAGAGCGGAGGCTTGGCCATCGTCGGTTAATCACACACGTCTACCGCCGCCAAGGCCAGAGCAAGAATGATCAGAGCATTCATGCCTATAGCGTCTGCGTCTAGTCATCGGCGGCTTTTTCGCAATTGCTACCTGTTCTCAATTGCAGACACCAACACCACGCGGGTAATCAATCGGCTACCGTGCTAATGGCGATTGGAAGAAGGGGGCGCGGGTGGACGTCGAGCAACCGGTGACCCTGCCCGTCGAAGCACTCTCGGCCGTCTGGGACATGCTCGACCTCGGCGAACAGCATCCGATGCTGCGCGCGAGAAGAGTCTGGGTCAAAACCGGCGCACACCGCGAACTTCACGCCGCAACCGTCACTCTCCTCGCCCGGCTCGGTCTCGCGGACAACGACGCGCCGTCCGCGTATTTGCGCACCACTCTGCGAGTACTCGCCGACGCCGAGCGCGAGTACTTCGCCTGGTCGGCATTACGCGGCGGAATCCAGCGAACCGTCATAGTCGCGCAACGAGAAGAAGCCGCGATTCTGGTATCCGCGCAGGACGGCCTGATAGAAATCCGGCCGGCCGCCCCGACTCGGCTGGCCACGACACTTTTCGACAAGCTTCCGCAAATCCCCGGCGCGCCCGTGCGGTCCGTTTCGGTCACGTCCGCGGCCGACTCGGCCCCCGACCCGTTCGACGAGACCAACAGCCACGAATATCTCGCCTCGACCCTGAACCAGCCCGCCGACGCCACGCACGAGCTCTATGTCGCTCGCCGCGCGAACGGCCGGCACCTCACCGGCGGCCCGATTCTTGCCGCAGATGTGAAATCCGGCCGAATTCTCACCTACCGGACGACCGACGGTCGGACCGAACTCATCCCCGGCACCCCGCGAGCGATCGTGAAGATCCTGAACGACACCTTCGCCGCGCTTTAGC
This sequence comes from Amycolatopsis sp. NPDC114503, assembly GCF_055633655.1. Classification (NCBI taxonomy): domain Bacteria; kingdom Bacillati; phylum Actinomycetota; class Actinomycetes; order Pseudonocardiales; family Pseudonocardiaceae; genus Amycolatopsis; species Amycolatopsis sp. NPDC114503. The sequence goes on from NZ_JBVKDT010000001.1 coordinate 269,538, forward strand.
CCAGCACGACCGGACAATGCGGATTCGGTGCCTCCGCCAATTCGATCATCGCCTCCAGCCGCTCACGAGTGCGTTCGAGACCGGAGATGTATTCGTCCAGCCGGGCTTTCTCCGCGCGCAGCCGATCGCGCGACTCCGGCGTACTGACGCCCGCGTGCAGGCACGGCATCAACTCGCGGATAGTCGCGCTGGACAGCCCGGCCGCGTAAAGCTGCTGGATCAGCCCGACCCACGACACCGCGTCCTCGCCGTACCGGCGCTGCCCGCCGGACGTGCGCGTCGACTCCAGCAGCCCCTGCTGCTCGTAGTAGCGCAGCGAACGCACGCTGACCCCGGCGCGCTCCGCCACCTCGCCGATCCGCATCTTCGAACCTCCGCAGAGTGATCCGCACAACAAACACGAGAACCTGACACCGACGTCAGGATCCAGGATAGCCGTGTCCCCTTCCGACGGCTTTTCCCAGGAGAACCCTCATGCAGATCGCAGGCTCAACCGCACTGGTCACCGGTGCCGCACGCGGACTCGGCACCCACTTCGTCCGCGCCCTGCTGGACCGCGGCGCGGCGAAGGTCTACGCCACCGCTCGCCGCCCGGTCGACCTCGACGGCGCCGTGTCCCTGCGGCTAGACGTCACCGATCCCGGCTCGATCGCCGCCGCCGCGGCCGCCGCCCCGGACGTCGACCTGCTGATCAACAACGCCGGAATCGCCGGCTTCACCGACCTGGTGACCGGCGACCTCGCCGAGATTCGCCGGGAAATGGAGACGAATTTCTTCGGCCCGCTGCGGGTAATCCGCGCATTCGCGCCAGGATTGAAGGATGGCGCGGTTCTGAACGTTCTGTCCGCGCTTTCCTGGGCGAGCTACCCGGGCTCGGCGGGATACGCGGCGTCGAAAGCGGCGGCGTGGAGCCTGACCAACTCGGTGCGGCTGGAACTGCTGGCCCAGCGCACGCTGGTCAGCGGCCTGGTCATGGCCAGTACCGACACCGACATGATGGCGGGCTTCGACATCCCCAAGAACGACCCGGCCGAGGTCGTCCGGCTCGCGCTGGACGGCTTGGAAGCGGGGGAAATCGAGATCATCGCGGACGCGGACAGCGCGACGGCGAAAGCCGGGCTGTCCGAGCATCCGACCGTGTTGTACCCGGCCCTGCGGAGCGAATGAGGTCCCGAGGGCAGGGATTCTGCGCGAAAGGCTCGATCAATTCCCGGAGCCGATGTTGCCGCCATTCCCGTTGCCGAACCCGGGGCCGTTGTTCTGGTTGCCGAAGCCGGGGCCGTTGTTCTGGTTGCCGCCGTTCTGGCCGTCCGGAACGCGGTGGCGCTGGCCGGGACCGCCGTCGTTGAAGCGGTGGCCGCCCTGGTGCTGGCTCATGCCGGGGCGGCCGGGGTGGTGCGTCGCGGCCATGACGCCGCCGACGATTCCGCCGCCGACCGCCAGTCCCAGGACACCCACCGCGACCAGCTGCGTCGCCCGGTGGGCTACGAACCGGCGGAAACCGCTCTGCTTCGGCGGCGGCAGCGGCATGCCCCACGTGCCGGGTTGGGCGAATTGGCCAGGTTGGCCGGGCTGAGCGGGCTGGGCGGGTTGCTGAGCGGCCGGTCCGGCCTGCTGACCCGCTTGAGCCGCCTGTTCGGCAGACGACGCCGGTTGGCCCGCCTGCTCGGCGGACGGCCCAGGCTGGCCTAGTTGGCTGGTCTGCTCGGCAGACGTCCCGGGCTGGCCTAGTTGACTGGTCTCCCCGGCGGACGGCCCAGGCTGGCCCAGTTGGCTGGTCTGCCCGGCAGGCGGCCCGGGCTGGCCCAGTTGACTGGTCTGCTCGGCAGACGGCCCAGGCTGCCCCGACCGAGCGGCTTCCTCGGCCGACCCTGGCTGACCAGCCGAAGCGGCCGAGCCCGGCTGACCAGCCGAACCAGCAGAAGCTCCGCCCAGGTCCCCGGCCCGGCCGAACTGTTCAGTCGGCTCCTGTCCGGCGCGCTCGCCGGACGAGGGGTTTTCGTTGTCGTTCATCGTCGGTCCTCCGGGCTGAGCGGGTGGGAGGCGGGGTGTCCCGGCTCCCACCCCTGAGGGTGACCGTCGATGCTGTGGAGAAGCTGAATCCCAGCTGTTTAAATCCGCGCGCCGTTCACAGGTAGAACGACAGGAACAGGGTCACGACCCAGGTCGCGCCGAGCACCTGCAGCACGCGGTCCTTCAGGGCGATCTCGTCGGGCGCGCCTGCGGTGCCGCCGTCCACGTCGACCGCGTAGCGGAGCACCGCGATCACGAACGGGATCATCGACACCACGGCCCACACCGAGTTGTGCTCGGCCTGCCGGATCTCGAACGCCCACATGCAGTACGACATGATCAGGATCGCCGCGGACGTCGCCCACACGAAGCGCAGGTAGCTCGCCGAATACTTCTTCAGCGAGGACCGGATCTTCGCCCCGGTGCGCTCGAACAGCATGATCTCCGCGTACCGCTTGCCGGCCACCATGAAGAGCGACCCGAACGCCGTGACCAGCAGGAACCACTGCGACATCGCGATGCCGCCCGCGACACCGCCCGCCACCGAGCGCATCAGGAAGCCCGAGCCGACGATCGCCAGGTCCACCACCGGCTGGTGCTTCAGTCCGAAGCAGTAGCCGAGCTGGACGGCTTCGTAGACCGCCAGCACGATCGCGAGGCGCCAGTCCGCCGCGAACGACACGGCGAGACCGGCCAGGAAGAACACCACGGCCGAGGCGTAGGCCACCGGGACCGGGACGATGCCCGCCGCGATCGGGCGGTTGCGCTTCGTCGGGTGGGCCCGGTCGGCCTCGACGTCGACGGCGTCGTTGATCAGGTAGACCGACGAGGCGGTGAGCGAGAACGCCACGAAGGCGATCAGCGCGTCGATGACCAGCTCGGTCCGGTTCGTCGCCTTGGAGAAGGCGAAGAACGGCGCCGCGAAGACGAGGACGTTCTTCACCCACTGCTTCGGCCGCGCGGTCTTGATCACCCCGAGCACGAGACCCACTGGGCTCGGGCCGGAGCTGACAGCCGGGGCAGCCGGGGTCGAAGCCGGAGCCTCGGCCTTCTCGGACTTCTCGGTTTCTTCGGCCACGTCGGTCTTTTCGGCAGCCGATTCCGTCGCTTGCGCGGATTCGGCCGTACCGGACGCGTCTTCGGTTCGCTCGTCGGTCGTTTCGCTCATCGCTTCTTGGTCAGCTTCCGTCGGATCAGACCGCCGACGACGCCTCCCAGGGCGGCTCCGGCCAGAACGTCTGTCGGATAGTGAACGCCGAGCAGCAGCCTCGAGGCGAGCATCGGCGGTACCAGGGCGGGGACCAGGTTACGCCCGGTCAATCCGGAGTAGAGCACCGCCGCCGCTGTCGTCGACGTCGCGTGCGACGACGGGAAGCTCAGCTTGCTCGGCGTGCCGACCAGAACCTCCACGCTGGGATGGTCCGGACGGCGCCGCCGCACGACGCGCTTCACGGCGATCGACGCGGCGTGCGCGCCCACCACTCCGGCCGACGCGACCAGCCAGTCCTTGCGCCGGTCGCGGTCCACCGCCGCTCCGAGCAAGCCCAGCGCGAACCATCCCGCGCTGTGCTCCCCGAACAGCGACATTCCCCGCGCGACCTGCACCGTGCCGGGCTTCTTCAGCACCTTCTGGGTGCGGGAGAGCACGGCCACTTCACCTTGCGCAGGGGGGTCCAGGGGGGCTTGCCCCCCGGCTGGGGTCCGGGGTTCGACCCCGGAGGTCGCAGTCTTCTCAAGCATCGATCGACCCGTCCAGCGGCGCACCGTCGGTGAAGTGCGGGGCGATCTTGTTGTCGAACACCGAAAGCGCCGACCCGATCGCCATGTGCATGTCGAGGTACTTGTACGTGCCCAGCCGTCCGCCGAACAGCACGTTCTTCTCGCGCGCCTCGTTCTTCGCCAGCTCGCGGTAGCTTTCCAGCTTCTCGCGGTTCTCGGCGGTGTTGATCGGGTAGTACGGCTCGTCGTCTTCCTTCGCGAAACGCGAGTACTCGCGGAAGATGACCGTCTTGTCCTTCGGGTAGTCCCGCTCCGGGTGGAAGTGGCGGAACTCGATGATCCGGGTGTAGGGGACCTCTTCGTCGTTGTAGTTGACGACCGAGGTGCCCTGGAAGTCCCCCGTCTGGGCGACCTCGGACTCGAAGTCGACGGTGCGCCAGGTGAACCGGCCCGCCGAGTAGTCGAAGTAGCGGTCCAGCGGCCCGGTGTAGACGGTCGGGATGCCCGCCGGGAGGTGCTCGCGGACGTCGAAGTAGTCGACGTTCAGCCGGATCTCGATGTTCTCGTGCTCGGCCATCTTCTCGAGCCACGCGGTGTAGCCGTTGACCGGCAGACCCTCGTAGGTGTCGTTGAAGTACCGGTTGTCGAAGGTGTAGCGGACCGGCAGCCGGTTGATGATGTTCGTGCCGAGGTTCTTCGGGTCGTTCTCCCACTGCTTCGCGGTGTAGCCGCGGATGAACGCCTCGTAGAGGGGGCGCCCGATCAGGGAGATCGCCTTCTCCTCGAGGTTCTGCGCGTCCTCGGTCCGGAACTCGGCGGCCTGCTTCGCGATGAGCTCGCGCGCCTCGTCCGGCGTGTGCGACTTGCCGAAGAACTGGTTGATCAGGCCGAGGTTCATCGGGAACGAGTAGACCTGGTCCTTCACCCGGGCGAAGACCCGGTGCTGGTAGCCGGTGAACTCGGTGAAGCGGTTGACGTAGTCCCACACCCGCTTGTTGGACGTGTGGAACAGGTGCGCGCCGTAGCGGTGCACCTCGATGCCCGTTTCGGGCTCGACCTCGGAGTAGGCGTTGCCCCCGAGGTGGTGGCGGCGCTCGAGGACCAGGACCTTCTTGCCCAGCTCGGCCGCGGCCCGTTCGGCGATGGTCAGGCCGAAGAAACCGGACCCGACGACGACGAGGTCGTAACCGCGAAAGTCGTCTTCAGTAATCTTGGCGGAGTTCGTGTGCTCGCTCACGGGCGCTCAGGGTACGCAGTCGTGCGACCGCCTCCCGAACCGACCTCGGCATCCCGCCGGGTTTTACCCGCACTACACAAGTGAGAAGCATGCCTGCACCAGACACCTTCTGGACTTATTTCGGCGCGGTCGCCACTTACCTGGCCGTGCTGGTGGTCCCGGGCGGCATCATCGGGAGGGCCGCGGGAGCGCGCGGCTGGGCCCTGGCCGGACTAGCGCCGCTGCTCAGCTACGCCGTCACCGGTCTTGGCGGGCCCTGGCTGGCGGCTGTCGGCCTCCGCTACAACGTCCTCACCGCCGCGGCCTGCACTCTGCTGCTGGCGGGGATCGCGTGGGGGATCCGCAGGCTCTGCCTCGTGCGCGGCTGGATCAAGCCCGGCGCGGAGGAGCCCCCGGTCGTCTGGAGCAAGCGGGCGCACTGGTCGGTCGCCGCGTGCGTCGTGGTGGCGACCGCGCTGTCGATCGCCGTGGTGCTGTCCGCGCGCGGCGGGACGACGGCGGTCTTCCAACGCTGGGACACCGTCTATCACGCGAACGGCATCCGCTACATCGCCGACACCGGCGACGGCTCGCTCATCGGCATGAGCAAGGTCAACTGGTACCCGGACGGCTCGTTCTACCCGAACGGCTATCACCTGGTCGCCGCGCTGGTGTACCAGATCTCCGGCACGAGCATCCCGGTCACGCTGAACGCCGTGACCATGCCGGTCGCTGGCATCTTCGCGCTGTCGATGGTCGCGCTGGTCCGCCAGATGGGCGGCCGTGCGGTCTTCGCGGGCTGCGCGGCTCTCATCGCCGCCGCGGCCACCACGGGCGCGTACGAGTCGGTGTCGAGCGGCCTGCTGCCGTACGCGCTGGGCGTGGTCCTGACACCGCTCATGGTGGTCTCGCTGCAGCGCTTCCTCGTACGTCCGGGCGTCGACACCGGCATAGTGCTCGCGCTCACCGTCGACGGCTTGCTCGTCGCGCATTCGAGCGCGCTGTTCGGCGGCACGCTCTTCGCCGCGCCACTGGTGCTGCAGCGCTGGTATCGGTCGCTTCGCAAGCTTCCCGTCGACGGTGTGCCCGAGGGACGGAGCGGGCTGCGCGTGATCGGCGGCGACATCGTGCGCACAGTGCCGGTCATGGTGATCGCGCTCGCGCTCGCCTCGTTGCAGATCCTGGGCGCGATCGGCTTCACCAACGGCGCGTACCCGTATCAGCCGTGGAACTCGGATCTGCCGGTCATGTCGGCGCTGAACATGCTCGCCACCTTCCAGCAGGTGCTGCACAAACCGCAGCTCTGGCTCACCGTGCTGCTCGTGGTCGGCGTGCTGAGCTTCCGCTCGCTCGGCAGGCTGCGCTGGCTGATGATCTCCGCGATCGGGTTGTCCGGACTGTTCGTGCTGGTCACGTCCTACGGCGCGTCGCCGCTGGTGATTTCGCTGTCGCGGCCGTGGTGGAACGACCGGTTCCGGCTGATGGCGCTGGCCGCGATCCCGCTGTGCCTGCTCGCCGGGCACGGCATGGCGGAACTGCAGCGCTGGATCGCGCAGCTGATCCGCTCGGTCAGCTGGGCGAAGGCGCGGCCGAAGGTGGTGTCGCGGCTCGGAGTCGCGGCGGCGGCGGTCGTCGTGGCCTTGACCGCGGTGTTCACCGGCGGTTTCTACCGCACCGCGAACGCCACCGCGGTGTCGTTCCTGTACTACAACGGGCCGGAGGGCGAGGTCACGCCGCCGGTCAGCCCGGACGAGATCGCGGCCATGGACTTCCTCGGCCGGATGGGCATCCCGGCGGACCAGAAGGTGCTGAACGACCGGCTGGACGGCACCGCGTGGATGTACGCGCTGACCGGCGTGCACCCGGTGGCCGGCCACTACGACGGCGGCGGCCCGATCTCGCCGGACGCGGCATACCTGGCGCTGCACTTCCGCGATTACGACCTCGATCTGCGCGTTCGCGAGGCGGTGCAGCGGCTGAAGGTGCACCACGTGCTGGTGGGCAGCGGCTCGATCGCCAAGGACGCGCCGCTCTCCCCCGGGCTGCGCGACCTGCGGGGCAGCGATTTCCTGCGCCTCGTCTACGACAATCCCGGCGCGCAGATCTACACGATCATCAGGTGAACCTCGTGACCGCGGCCTCCCCGCCGCGGTCACGAGGCATTACTCGGCCTTGAGGCCCGGAAGCACTTCTTCGACGACCTTTTCCAGCACCGACTCGTGGCCCTCGTACGGCCCGCTCGAGCGCGGCCAGTGCACGATGACGTCGGTGAAGCCCAGCTCACGGGCCCGCTCGGTGGCCTCGCGGAACGCCGCGACGCTGCTGAGCGAGAACACCGGCGCCGCGTCGAGGCTCAGGTACCGCTGGATGCCCGCCGGCTCGCGACCGGCCGCTTCGAGCCGCTGGTCGAACGTGCGGACCAGCTCCTCGATACCGGTCCACCACTCGTCGAGGGTGTCCCCGCCGCGGCCGGTGGTGACCCAGCCCGCGCCGAACCGCGCGGCCAGCGTCATGGTGCGCGGGCCGTTGGCCGCGACCAGGAACGGCAGCCGCGGGCGCTGCACCGTGCCGGGCAGATTCCGCGCGCCGCGCGCGGAGTAGTACTCGCCGGAGAAGTCGAATTTGTCGGTCATCAGCAGCCCGTCGAGGGCCTCGACGAACTCGGTGAAACGGTCGACCCGCTGCCGCGCCGTCAGCTCCGGCGCGTCGAGCACCTGCGCGTCGTAGCGCGAACTGTCCACGCCCGCGCCGACGCCCAGCACGAACCGTCCGTCGGACACGTCGTCGAGGGTGATCAGCTCGCGCGCGAACGGCACGGGATGCCGCGCGACCGGCGAGGCGACGAAGGTGCCCAGCCGGATCGTGGAGGTGACCATGGCGGCCGCGGTGAGGGTGGGCACGGCGGAGAACCACGGCCCGTCGACCAGCGATCGCCAGCCGAGATGGTCGTAGGTCCACGCGTGGTCGAAGCCGTACTCCTCGGCCGCGCGCCATTTCGGCTCGGCCGCCCACCAGCGGTCTTCAGGAAGAATTACGATGCCTGCTCGCACGCGGCTGACCGTAACGTCCAGCACTGACATTCGCTCGAACGGGCGGCGACCGGGAGAATGGGACGCGTGGAGAAACCCCGGTTGATCGCGTCCGATGTCGACGGCACCCTGCTCGGCCCCAGTGAACAAGTGACGCCGCGCACAGTGTCGGTCGTCCAGCGGGTCCTGGCCGACGACGTCCCGTTCGTGCTGTCCACCGGCCGCCCGCCGCGCTGGATCGCGCCGATCGCCGGGCCGCTCGGGCTGACCGGGTACGCGGTGTGCGCCAACGGAGCCGTGCTGCTCGACATCGGAGCCGACACGGTGGTCGCGGTGCACGGCGAACTCGAGCCGGTGCTGCTGCACGACCTGGCCTCCGCGCTCGACAAAGCACTGCCCGGCTGCCGGCTGGCCGCGGAACGCGTCGGCACCGGCTCGGTGGACCACGAACTGCGCAATTTCGTGATCGAGCCGGAGTACCACAACCCGTGGGGCGACGAGGAGAGCCGGATCGCGCCGCGCGCCGAGGTGCTCGGGAAAACCGCGATCAAGCTGCTGGTCAGCCGGCGCGGGATGACGTCGGAGGAGATGGCCGAAGCGGTGGGAGCGGTGCTCGACGGCGCGGTGGACGTCACGTACTCGTCCTCGGGCGGGCTGATCGAACTGTCCGCGCACGGCGTGACCAAGGCGACCGGGCTCGCGGACATCGCCGAACGCTTCGACGTGCCCCAGTCGTCGGTGATCGCCTTCGGCGACATGCCCAACGACGTCGAGATGCTGCAGTGGGCCGGGCACGGCGTCGCGATGGCCAACGGCCACCCGACGGTGCTGGCGGTGGCGGACGAGATCACCGGACCGGCCGCGGAGGACGGCGTGGCGCAGGTGCTGGAGCGCTGGTTCTAAGCGCCCGCAGAAAGTCCCTCAAGGAGCCCTTCACGGACCACCTGCGTCGCGCAAGTCCGGAGCGGCACGAGAGCGCTCGCTAGCGGCGGTCGAGCTCGGCGGCTTCCTCGGGCGTCGGCGCGCTGCCGCCGAGGTGCGCGGGCAGCCACCAGCGTTCGGCGTCGGTCTCCGGCGCCTCCGGGTACTCCGCCTGCGCCTTCTCCAACAGCTCCGACATCCGGGCGCGCAGGTCCGTCGTCAGCGCTTCGCACGAGTCGTCCGGGCCAGGACGCATCGGCTCGCCGATCACCACCGAAATCGGCACGTGCCGGTGGGTGAGGTCCTTCGGGCGGCCCTTCGTCCACAGCCGCTGCGTGCCCCACAGCGCCATCGGGATCACCGGGACGCCCGCCTCGGCGGCCATCCGGACCGCGCCGGTCTTGATGTCCTTCACGGTGAACGACCGGCTGATCGTGGCTTCTGGGAAGACGCCGACGACCTCGCCCGCGCGCAGCCGGGCCACCGCCTCGTCGTAGGACGCCTGCCCGGCGGCGCGGTCCACCGGGATGTGGTGCATGCCGCGCATCAGCGGCCCGGCGACCGGGTTGCTGAAGATCTCCTGCTTGGCCATGAACCGCACCAGCCGCTTGGCCGGACGGGCGCCGAGGCCGCAGTAGATGAAGTCCAGGTAGCTGACGTGCGTGCAGGCGAGCACCGCACCGCCGCGGGCGGGCACGTGCTCGGCGCCGGTCACCCGGAGGCGGTTGTCGAGCAGCCGGAACATCAGCCGCGCGGCAACCAGGACGGGCGGGTACACGAGATCAGCCATGCGACCCAGGTTACGGGACCGTAGGTTTCCCGCCGGTAAGTCGCGCGGGTCGGCTCCGCCACACTTCAGGGGCAGGACACGTAGTGGAAGTCCGGGGCGCGGTCGAGTTCGTCGACGAGCCGGCTGGCGTCGTCGGCGCGCGGGTAGACCGAGATCCAGAACGGCGTCCCGATGCGCCGGAAGGTCGCGACGCGGTACCAGGCGGGCAGGTCGTCGGCACAATCCTGGCGACTGGCGTACCCCGATCGACCGGGCACGGCGAGCGTCGACCGTTCCGCGTCGAGCCCGACCACCAGCACCTTCGTCCCGGCGCGGCTCGCGAGCAATCCCGGCGATCCGGCGCTCACGACGGACCCCGGCGGCAGGTAGCGGGCAAGCCAGTCGCCGACCTCGGCCAGCTGCGCTCCCTGAGTGCTCCAGGCCTGTACGCGCGCCAGCACCTCGGGACTGAGCACAGAGACCGCCACCGCGACCCCGGTGAGCGCCGCGGTCGCCACCGGAACCGCCCGGGAAACCGCTCGCGGCCTCGGCGCCCCGGTGAGGACGCCGCATCCGGCTACGGCGGCGACCGCCAGCAACGGCGGTACCGGCACGAGCAGTCGCCACGAAAGCCCCGGATCCTCCTCGAAGAGGACCACGAACGCGGTATGCCCGGCGGCGAGCGCCAGCAGCAGCCACAACGCGGGCCGGGCTTCCGCCGCGCGTCCCCGGTTCGCCGCCAATCCCGCCACGGCCACGGCCGGGACGAGGAAACCCAAGTGCGCCAAGGCGAAGCCGCCCAGGTACGGCCAATCCGGGCCGGGCGGCAGGCCCGTGTCGGGCACGAACCGGTCGTAGTAGGTGACGCGCCAAGCCGTCCACGGAGCCAGGAACACCAGCGCGCCCAGCACGAAACCGACCGGGGCCCACCAGGTGTGCCGACCGCGCGCCGCCGCGAAAACGAGCCATCCCGCGCCGACGACAGCGAGCACGAGCCCTTCCGGCCGCGTCATCACCGCGCTGGCCACGAGCACCCCGGCCACCAACGGGCGGCCCGCCACCAGCGCGTACGAGACACAGAGCACGAGCAACGCGAACATCGGCAGCTCAGTGCCCGAAAGCCCGTACACCGCGAGCCCGTTCGCGCCCGCGGTCAGCAACGCCGCCGCGACCCCGACCGCTCGCCGCGGCTCGATCCCGTCCGGCAACGCGAGCGCGGCAATGCGATTGGCGAGGAAATACGCCATCAGCACGCATCCCAACGCGGCCGCGCTGCTCAACACGACAGCAGAGGACGGCACTTCCGCACCGAATGCGCCGCGCGGCAATGCGATGACCACGAGCCAGAGGAAATTCGCGTACGTCTCGCTGCGATCGCCAGTGTTGAAAACCGGCCCAATACCGTCGGCGATGTTCTGTGCGTACCGGAAACTGACGTACGCGTCCTCGGTGGCAGTGGCGAACAACAGCTGATGCGACAGCGAAAACGCGAGAACGAGAAGGAGAACCCCGACGCGCCACCGCCGGTCGTGTCCCATCCGCCGCCAAGCGGCGACGACCAGCGCGGCCAGCGCCAGCCATCCCCCCACGACCGCGTAAACCACGCGCCCCCTGCCTCCCGCGCCCCTCACCCGTCCGGCCGACCCCTGGCGGACCGCTCCTCACCAGTTCCAGTCAAGCGCGCGGCCGCGCTCCGCCGACATCAGCCGTTCGGGTGTATATGGGTGCCCGCTAGTCTGGGGTTTGATTCCAATCCGCCACTTCGGGGGCCGGCGGATGTCCCGTGACCTGAGGAAGACTGTGCCGAGCGAACCCACCCTGCTGTCCGTGGCAGCCAGCATTGCCTGCTGCCTGCTCGTGCTCGGAATCCCCGGGCTCATCACCGGTGTCGCCGCCGGTCTGCGCGGCTGGCTGCTCGCCGGTCTGACGCCGTTGCTGAGCTACGCCATCGCCGGTCTCGCGGGTCCGTGGACGGCGGCGATCGGGCTGCCCTTCAACGCCTGGACCTTGGCACTGACCACGGTGATCTTCGCGGCTGTCGCGTTCGGACTCCGACGCCTGACCGTGCGCCGGTGGCCGTACGAGCCGGAGCCCCGGGTCTGGGAGCCGCGGGCGAACTGGGCGGTCGGCGCGTGTGTCGTCCTCGCGACCGCGATCGGGTTCTACACCGCTGTGCACGGCATGGGCCACCTCGGCGCGATCGCGCAGGGCGGCGACGCGCCGTACGCGGCCAACGGCATCCGCTACATCGCCGAAAGCGGCGACGGCAGCCTCTTCGGCATGAGCCGGCTGAACTGGTACGGCGACGGTTCACCGCCCTTCTACCCCAACGCCTACCACCTGCTCGCCTCCGTGCAGTACACGCTCAGCGGCGGTTCGATCCCGCTGACCCTCGACGTGAACACCGCGCTGCTGCCGGGATTGCTGGCGCTTTCGCTCGCGGTGATGGTGCGGGCGTTCCGCGGCCGCGCCGTGCTGGCCGGTGCTGTCGCGCTCGCGTCGGCCGCGCCGGTGATGGGCCTGTACGAGTCGATGAACCGCGGGCCGCTGTTCCCGTTCCTGGTGGGCATCGCGCTCACCCCGCTGGCCGCCGTGGTGCTGCGCCGCTACCTCGACCGGGTCGCGCTGGACACCGGCTTCGTGCTGATGCTCGGGGCGATCGGCCTGTTGTGCGTCCACTCGTCCGCGTTGTTCGGCGCGATCCTGTTCGCCGGGCCGCTGCTGGTGCAGCGCTGGATCGAGCGGTGGCGTTCGATCGGCAAGGACCTGCTGGCGCTGCTGCCGATCGCGGCGGTGTCGGTTCTCGTGGCGTCGATGCAGTTGTTCGGCGCGCTGGGGCAGGCGAGCAGCTGGGGCTATCTCGGCTGGCCCAGCGAATGGCGGGCGACGACCGCACTTGGCGCGCTGCTCGGGTTCCAGCACTTCGAACCGCATCCGCAGATCTGGCTGTCGGCGGCGCTGTTCGTCGGTTTCATTTTCTTCGCGAGGCTGCGCGGCCTGCGCTGGATGGGGCTGACCGCGCTGATCACCGGCCTGTTCTACATGGCGGTGGCGTCCTCGGACTCGCCGCTGGTCATGGCGCTGTCGCGGCCGTGGTGGGACGACCCGTACCGGTTCATCACGATGGCGATCGTGCCGCTGTCGTTCATCGCGGGCCACGGCGTCGCGGCGCTGCACGAGTGGCTGAAGGAACGACTGCCCTCGCGCGTGCCGCCGGCCGCGCTCGCCGCGGTGGTGCTGCTCGCGTTCGTCGGGGTCACGAAGGGCCTGTACACCCGCACCAACAGCGAAGTAGTCGCGGGCGGCTACCACAGCCCCGACCCACGCACCCAGAACATCACGCCCGGCGAAGAACGCGCGATGGTGGAACTGGGCAAGCTGGCCAAGCCCGGCCAGTGGGCGATGAACGACCGCTACGACGGCACACCGTGGACCTACGCACTCAGCGGTGTCCGGACCGTCGCCGCCCACGACGACGGCTCCAACCCGCCCTCGGACGCCGTGCTGCTCGCCGCGCATTTCCGCGACTACGAAACGAATCCCGCGGTCCGTGCCACGGTGGAGCGGCTCAACGTCCGCTGGGTGATCCTGGGCCGCCCGGCTGCGCCGCCGAAGCCCGCGTACGCGAATGAAGGCCTGATCGGACTGGACGGGCTTCCGTTCCTGAAAGAGGTCTACCGCAACGAGGACGCGGTGATTTACCAGCTGAATCGCTGAGGCTATTCGATTGCAGCGGCAGGATTTTTCGAAATCCTGCCGCTGTTTCTTTTTGGTGCCGTTTCCCGATGACCGGAACAGTGTTTCGCGTCACACTTCTTCCCGGTAATGCCTGCGCACACCCATCGATAGTCAATCCGGTCAATCGAAAAGAATTGACTCGTGCAGACGACTTCGAGGGGGAAGCCATCGACACAGCAGCCGAAATTGCGCCATTCAGTCTATGGACAACGCATCCGCAGTCAATTATCGCTCGGTGAAGGAAGAAACGTCTGTGCCTCGAAGAACCAGCAGAATCCTGGTCCTTTCCGCCGCCCTGGTCACCGGCAGCGTGCTCACCTCGCTCCCGGCGCACGCGGTCTCCGGCGGAACCACTGTGCCCGTCGGCACTTCCAGCTATCTCGCGCGAATCGCCACCCCCACCAAGGCGTGCTCGGCCGCGCTGATCGACCCCTCGTGGGTCATCACCTCGGCAAGCTGCCTGACCGCGAACGCCAACGGCGCGCCGACGGAAAACGCGACGGTCAGCGTCGGCGCGGTCGATGTCAGCACCGGAGCCGGAACGAACGCCAAGGTCGTCCGCGTGGTCAGCAGGGCCGATCGCGACGTCGCGCTGGCGAAACTCGACAAGCCCGCCACCGGAATCACGCCGGTCGCGCTGGCCACCACCGCACCGAAGAGCGGCGACACCCTGCAACTGGCCGGATTCGGCCGCACCGCAACCGAATGGGTGCCCGCCCGGCCGTCCATCGCGTCGTTCTCCGTCTCGTCGGTGAACGCCACCGACATGTCGATGACGTCCGCCAACGGCGCGGACACCTGCCTCGGCGACGCTGGCGGCCCCGCATTGCGCACGGTGGGCGACAAGGCGGAGGTCGTGGCCGTCAACAGCCGGTCGTGGCAGCACGGGTGCCTCGCGGTGACCGAAACGCGCCAGGGCAGCATCGAAGCACGGGTCGACGACCTCGCCGGCTGGGTCCGGCAGAACACCGTCCCGACCCCGGTGAGCTGCCCGAACGGAGCGGTCATCTGGAACGACACGACGACCTTCAACCTGCGCCGATTCATTCACAACGACCCGGCGAACGGCACGCCGAGCTGGGTGGAACCGACCGGTTCCAGCGGCAACGGCTGGTACGGCCGTCCGGTCGCCGGCAAGGACGGCGTCCTGTGGGACATCCACCGCAAGCTTGTCCCGACCGATCCGGCAGGCAACGGCATCCTCAGGCGCTGGAAGTGGGACGGCACGAAGCTGACCGGCGGCCAGCAGGTCGGCTCCGGCTGGGAACGATTCCTCAAGGCCGATTTCCGGAACCTCGTCACGGCCGATCAGGCCGGCCGCCTCTTCATCGTCGATGACCAGGGCCAGCTGCGCGTCTACGTCTGGGACGACGCCGCGAACACGTGGGTCAACGCCAACGGCCAAACTGTCGACACCGGCTGGGCGAAGTACGACTCGATCACCGGTGCCGGCGACGGCGTGCTCTACGCCAGGACGCCGGACGGCAACCTGTACCGCTTCCAGTACGACTTCGCCGCGGCGAAGTGGACTCAGCGGGACAAGCTCGTCGGCACTGGATGGCAGATCTTCAACCAGATCTTCTCGCCCGGGGCCGACATCCTGTACGGCCGAGGAGCCAACGGCCCGAGTCCGTGGGACGGCACGGACGGCCCGGTCCTGCGCTGGTACCGGTATTCCGCGAACACCGACACCTGGCTGCCGACGGGCACGAACGGCACCAGCATCGGTACGGGCTGGAACACCGAAATCCACGTGACAGCGGCACCGGACTCGTGCCGGCTCGTTCCGTGAGCTGAACTCGTCTGCTGAAAAATGAGGAGGCCGCCCGGGTTCGGGCGGCCTCCTTTTCAGTACCTCTGGATCCGATCAGGACGAGGGCGGGGCCTGGCCGGTGTAATCCCGGCTGGCGTACGGGGGATCCCGGTGCCAGCCAGGCTGATCGGCCGTGGTCTTGCGGACGTCGTACCCGCCGACCGGGTACCGGTAGTCGACCGCGAGCAGCAAACCGGAGAGCTCCGGGTCGTTGATCAGCCGCGACGGCAGTTCGCGGTAGGCGGCGACCTTGGTCATCGGGGCGAACGCGCCGCCGTGCGGCTTGGCGATGCGGCTGAGGTCGCCGTCGAAGCGGTACGGACCCGGTGCGACGACGACGGTCGCCGGCGGTTCGAGCAGACCGTCGGCGAGCTGCGGAAGCCGCGCGCACGGGAACCAGAAGGAAATGGGCCAGTCCACCAGCGTCGGTCCGTCCTGCTCGGCGAGGACCTGGCTGAGCGGCCGGTCGGCGCCGTCGCCGTCGACCCGGACGGCGTCGGCCGCACCGCACGTCGAACCGGTCACGGAATGGAGATTGGCCGCGACCGTGGACCAGGCTCCACGGTCGTGCTGGTTCACCGCGGCCTTGGCGAGCAGGCCGGCGGTGAGCGGCGGCATCAGCAGGACGGAAAGCCCGGCGATGGCGACCGCGGTCCAGCCGATCCAGCGCACCGGGGCCGGAGCGGCGTCGCGCGCCCTGCCGAAATACCGGCGGCTGATCAGCATGAGCACACCCGCTGTCGCCGCACCGGCCGCCAGAATCAGCGCTGGATTGGCGAGGACGCCGTGCAGGAGTTTCTTGTTCAGCTCGGGCATCCCCAGGCGGCCGTAGGCCCACCACGAGTTGATGCCGCTGAACGAGACGCTGGTCAGCAGCAGAACGAGGAACAACGCGCTGAGCCGGACGACCCAGCCGACGTCCTCGCGGGCGAATGCGCGCGGAAGCCCGGAAAGCCCGAAGGCCAGGACCAGCACGGTGAAGAACGCGAGCGCGAAGAAGTGCGAACCGATCTT
Source organism: Amycolatopsis sp. NPDC114503 (assembly GCF_055633655.1). Lineage (NCBI taxonomy): Bacteria > Bacillati > Actinomycetota > Actinomycetes > Pseudonocardiales > Pseudonocardiaceae > Amycolatopsis > Amycolatopsis sp. NPDC114503. The sequence goes on from NZ_JBVKDT010000001.1 coordinate 285,770, forward strand.
CGTCGGCGTGAACACCAGCGTCGCGAGACCGAGGCCGTACCAGGCGAACGGCCAGCCGAACGGACCGGAGAAAGTGCTCCCGCCCCGGTGCCGCAGCCGCAGCGCCAGCACGATGACCGTCAGGCCGATGGCGAGCAGGACGGGAAGCCTGCGCATGGGGTGCTGCTCGAACAGGAACTCGTCGGAGATGCCGCCGCCGAGCAGCATCTGGTACCGGTTGAACTCGTGGTACCAGCTCAGGTCCGCGCCGTACCAGTAGCGCGCGCCGGCGGAGTCGAGGAAGCCGCCGAGACCCGTGGCCTGGAAAGCGATCGGCACCGCGACGGTCATGGCGGCCACAGCGAGGACGACCAGGGAGACCCGGTCGCGCAAGCCGGTCAGCCGGCGGCACGTTTGCACCAGGCCGATGGCGAGCGGGATCACCGCAAGGAATCCGGTGGACGTGACGGTGAACGACAGCCCCGCCGCCACCGCGCCGACGAGAAGCCAGGCAGGAGCGTTCGTCAACAGCGCTCGAACGGCGGCGTAGCCGCTCACCGCCACGCACAACGCCACGAACGGTTCCGGCCGGAGTCCCGCGCCCCCGGGCATCCAGGCGACGAAGAACGCGGCGGCGAGCAGCCAGTGCGGCACCCGCGGCCGGTCGGTATAGCGGCGCACCAGGCGCACGATGCCCAGCACCAGCACCCAGATCCCGAGACCGGCCAGCATCGCCGGGACCCGGACCCACAGCGGAGCCCAGGAGAACTGGAACAGCGGCGCGAACAAGTACTGCAGTCCTACCGCGGGAGTTTCCGCCGCGTTGAAGGACATGTAGTAGTCACCGGCGAATCCGGCGGCGTCGAAGTTCCGGTGCATGCCGAGGAACCAGCCGTCGTCCACGCTCTGCGGACCGAGAATTCCCCACGCCACGATCCCGGCCGCGACCAGCCCGGTCCACACCAGATCGGCCGCACGCCGCCTGCGCGAGTCGACCTCGCGGGGCCGGTCGCGCTTGCCGAAGAAGCGGAATCCGGCGATCAGGCAGGCGAGCACGCCCAGCGCGCAGCCGATCATGAGGATCAGCTTGAGCGGCGTGGGAGAGGTCTGGAATCGCGCGTCAGCCTGCGCGTGTGCCGAAACCGCGCCCGCTGCCCGCTCGGGCGGCAGGTCGGTGACGAACGCGACCACCTGCGGGACCAGGGTGTCGATCCGCGTCAGTTCCCGTGTCTGAGCACCGTCGGCCACGGAAACCGTCAACTGCCGGTCTTCGGCGTGCACCCGATAGGAGCAGTCTGCGGACGGTGCCTTTCCCAGCGCGTGTTCACCGTCGGCGACCGAAAGGAACAGCTGCTGGTCGCGCACTACCAGCGACATTCCCCATTGACGCGCACCGTCCGCGTCCGGCGGGAACGTAGCGAACGCCGTGACCGGGGCCGATCTCCCGGAGGCCGACACAGCCGCACAGGACAGCGACACGTCCAGTTGCAACGGCCGGTAGGGCATGAACATCGCGACCGTGGACGCGGTCGGCTGCCCAGCCTTCGGCCAGCTCACGTCGACCTGGTCGGACCGCACCGGGGCGAGCGGAACGGCCAGCGCGAGCGAGATCGTCACCGCGCCAAGCGCCAGCAACCATCGCCAGGAAGGCCTTCTTCGCGAGGTTCTCCCGGCCGGATCTTCCTCGGCCGCGTGGTCGCCAGCGGTTTCATGGGGAGTCTCGGTACGCCGGTCTTCGACGCCCGAGCCGGCATATTCTTCGTATCTCAAAATTTACCCGTAAGTTAGCCATAGGATGTAACGGCACCGGAAATACGCTTTCGATGCCGCCTGCGAAAACAGATGGGCTCTTCGCGCTATTGCGCCCTGCCCACACCCTTGTGGGCGTCCGACCGCCCCGAAGCGGACGGCCAGAGCACACCGCGCCGAAAATATTCCCCTTGACAAGGGATGATACGCACGTCAGAGCCACCCTCCCCAGAGCTGCCACAGACCAGTCGAGCCGGGAAGCGTACTGCTCCCTCTCTCCAGTCTATCCACATTACCGAATGTCATGGGCGGCAGAGGGGCGATCACGGACGACCAAGAGCCGGACAGTTCCACACCGCGCAACAACACCGGAAGCCGATTAATCAAAAACAGGATGCGGGCACGGTCCAGGACCGTTCCGCGTTCACCGCCGTCAGATCTCGGAGTGCCGACAGATGCCCCGGGCGCAGGCGAAACAGGCCATCTCGACTGCGACATTCGTCACTAATTTTTCCGGTAACAGCCGAACCTTGCCCTCGATAGAGGATCGACGATAAGCCAGATTCTGCCGAACGGGGCGAAGATGCGAATAAGAGTCACTAGCGTAGTCGTCGTCGGCCTGGCCGCAGCCATTGCGACATTTGGCGCATGGACAGCCCAGGCAACGTCTGATAAAAGCGCGAAAGCAACCGATGAACCGCAGCCCATTGTCGAGAACTACGCATACCCGGGTGCCGCGTCAATTGAGGCGCAGTACCACGTGACCCTTATTTCCGGTGACGGGCACATTGTTTTCGCGGACTGCGCGACGCCGCCGGCCGGAAATATCGGTGTCCTCAAGGTGCACTCCACCGAAAACGTAGGAACGGACGGCCTGGTCTGCTTCAAGGTCCTCGCCCCCACCGGGCATCTCGAACTGCGGATCCCCGCCGTCTACGAAATCCGCGGCGACGGCCAGGCGAGCGGGACTGGCCACCGGGTCAAGGCCGAGGTCACCACCGACGCCGGTCAGCACTCCACGGTCGACGTCAATCCCAGCGGAAGCACCCAGGTCGGCATCGGCGCGGGTCCCAACAACGCCCCCACCACGCTGCTTCAGCTCAGCGTCGCGGCATGAGCAGGCTCAGCAACGAGAGGACCCCTGTGCACAGACCAACCGCCAGATTCATAACGCTGTCAGTCGCTCTGCTCAGCGGCGGAGCGCTCGCCGCCGTACCCGCGAACGCCGTCTCCGGCGGCACTGTGGTGCCTGTCGGCACAGCGGGCTATCTCGCCCGCATCTCCGCGCCCGGCAAGGCGTGCTCGGCCGCGTTGATTGACCCGTCATGGGTCATCACCTCGAAGGGCTGTCTGACCGCCGGCGTCAACGGGACTCCGACGGAGAACGCGACCGTCAGCGTCGGTGCCGTCGACGTCAACACCGGTGCGGGCACCACCGCCAAGATCGTCCGGGTGGTCAGCAGGACCGACCGCGACGTCGCGCTGGCGAAGCTCGACAAGCCCGCCACCGGCATCACGCCGGTCGCGGTGAGCACCACCGCGCCGACGAACGGGGAAACGCTTCAGCTGGCCGGTTTCGGCCGCACCGCAACCGAATGGGTCCCCGCCCGGCCGTCCATGGCGGCGTTCGCCGTGTCGTCGGTGAACCCCACCGAAGCGGCGATGACCTCGGCCAGCGGCTCGGACACCTGCCTCGGCGATTCCGGCGGACCGGCCCTGCGCACAGTGGGTGGCAAGGTCGAACTGGCGGCAGTCAACAGCCGCTCGTGGCAGCACGGCTGCCTCGCGGTGACCGAAACGCGCCAAGGCAGCACCGAAGCGCGCGTCGACGACCTGGCCGACTGGATCCGGCAGAACACCGTCCCGACGCCAGTGGCCTGCCCGGCCGGAGCCGCGATCTGGGCCGCGCGGACCGACGGAAGCCTGTGGCGGTACGTGCACAACACGCCGGCCACCGGGCAGGCCAGCTGGCAAGAGCCCGCTCACTCGGTCGGCTCGGGCTGGTTCGGCCGTCTGCTCGCCGGCAAGGGCGGCGCCATCTGGGATCTCCATCGAAACAACGGCTCGGGCGACCAGTTCCCCAACGGCGCGCTCAAGCGCTTCGTGTGGACCGGCTCGACCTGGAGCGGCGGCAACGGGGTCGGCGGCGGCTGGGAACGCTATCTCACGCCGGAGTACCAGAACCGCGTGACCGTCGACCAGGCCGGTCGCATCATCTCGATCAACGACAAGGGCGAGCTTCGGGCGTTCATCTGGAACGACGCCACCAACTCGTGGGTCAACGGCGTCGGCGATGTCCTCGACACCGGCTGGAGCAAGTACGACTCCATCACCGCGGCAGGCGACGGCGTGCTTTACGCCCGGACTCCCGGCGGAAACCTGTACCGCTTCCAGTACGACTTCGCCTCCGCACAATGGGTTCAGCGAGACAAACTCGTCGGCACCGGCTGGGGAGGATTCAGTGAGATCTTCTCCCCCGGAGCGGACCTTCTCTACGGCCGCGGTTCCTACGGGCACAGCCCGTTCGACGGCAGTGTCGGCCCGGTCCTGCGGTGGTACCGGTACTCGGCCAACACCGACACCTGGGCTCCCGGCTCCGCTGACGACAGCGCCGGCGTCCCGGTCGGCGCCGGCTGGAACACCGAAATCCACGTGACCGCGGCACCGGATTCGTGCCGATTGGTTCCGTAGGCTAACCCCGCAAAAAAAGAGGCCGCCCGAGCGATAAGCCCGGGCGGCCTCCCTTTTTCTCAAGTCTGAATCAGACCGCCGGCACTTCCCGTCGAGCCGCCAGCTTCGCCGCCAGCGCCGCGAACCCGGCCGTCAGCAGGTCCGCCACCGTGAACATCACCCGCGAAGCCACCGCGAACGCCGTTGCCTGTCCGACCGTCAAGCCGCTCGCCGTCAGCACCGCGACCTGGGCGACCTCGCGGACGCCGACGCCGCTGGGCAGGATGAACGCGAACGTGCCGACCGTCATCGCGACGGCCATCGCGCCGATGCACAGGATCAGGCCGTTGAAGCCGGGCGCGCCGACCGAGTTCGCCAGCAGCCACAGGTGCACGCCCTGGAACACCCAGGCGCCCATGGACGCGCCGAATGCCTTGAGCACCACGCCCCAGCCGAGCGGTTCGGCCAGCGGCGGGCGGCGCAGGATTTTCAGGACCAGCGACGTGCCCCAGCTCAGGATGCGCGGGTGCAGCAGCGCGAGGCCCACCGGGATCAGCACGAACAGCCACATCGCGCGCGGGCTGTTGCTGAACAGCGCCGGGGCCGCGAGCAGCGACACGACCAGCGCGGACACCACGCCGAGGCCGAGCTGGATCAGCGAGCCGGTGAAGATCCGGGCTCGCGCCAGGCCCGCCTTGCGGCCCAGCTCCATCTGCAGCAGGTACGCCCACACCGAACCGGGCACGTACTTGCCGAGCGAGCCGACCAGGCAGATCTGCGCGCCGCGGGCGTAGCCGACCGGCTTGCCGCCCAGGTGGTCGACCAGCACCTGCCAGCCCCACACGGACACGAGGATCGCCACCATCAGCGCCACGAGGCTGAGCACCGACGACTGCCAGGCGACGTCCGCCAGGGTGTGCCAGAACTCGTTCCAGTTGGACGCCAGGCTCTTCGCCGCGAAGCCGATCACCAAGAGGATGGCGACCCAGCGCACGACGTCGAGCACCCGCGCCTTGGTGGACTTGCGGGCTTTTCCGGTGGTCGGGGCGTCCTCAGCGGACGGGGCGTCGTCCCCCGGGCTCTGCGTACGAACGGTCGTCACTGCCTCTCAGCTCCTCAGGCCTGCACCGTGACCAGCCGGCTGAACTCGGACAGCAGATCGTAGCCGTCCCAGACCCCGGCGAACGTGAGGGCCGACCCGAAGGGCACGACCCGGTCCACCCCGCGTCCGGCGAGCGCCGTCACGAATCCGGTCAGTTCCTCGCGGGTGAACCCGAACTGGCTCACCGTTTGGTCTTTGCGCTGGACGATCGGCACCAGCTCGTCCAGCGACGCCACCGAGGCGTTCGCGAACGTGCCCGCGCCCAGCCATTCGCGCGGCATCACCTTGGCGTCGGCCAGCTCGAGCGTCGCCAGCGCGTTGCCGTCGAAGCGGATCGACGACACCAGCCCGTCGACCGCCGCGCCGTACGCCGACACCCGCTTCTGCACGGCCATCGCCGGCTCGGTGACGTGCTGTTTCGCTACCAGCACCTGGGCGAGCAGCTCGCGGAACTCCTGTCCGGCGGCCCGCGCACCCGAAGAATCGCCGACCCAGAACACCGCGCGCGGCGACGAGCAGGCGGCCTGGTCGAACCAGTACGAGTCGTTGTAGAAGCCCTCGGCGGCGGCCCGGCGCTGCTCCGGCGCGGCCTCCTGCCAGCCGCGCACCGACGCGATCGCGAACGACGAGCGGTCCGGGAACGTCAGGTCGCGCGCGTGCGGGGCCAGCGGGTACTTCCGCAGCGCCGCGACGGAAGCGTCGCCGCCCCAGATCACCCGCAGGTCCGCGGCCAGCGACAACGCGCCGCTGACCTCGTCGCTGCGGTCGTAGGTGACCATTCGCTGGGTGGCCCGGATGGCGGCCGCGGTTTCCGGCGACACGTCTTCGAGCGCCGCGTTCAACGCTTCCAGCACGGCTTCCGCGGCACCGGCCGAGCGCGACGAAACCCGCACGACGTTGCTGTTGCCCGCCAATGCCGACAGCGCCCACGAGTACACGAAAATGGTGTCCACATTGGCCGGCGGCACGTGGAAAACGAGCCCGCGCGGGAACCGCAGCGAATCGCCGCTGGTTTCCAAAGTGGACAGTGATTTAGCGAGTTCTCCCTTGCGCAGGAAGAAACCCAGCGAGGCCAGCTCCGGGAACCGGCGGGCCAGCGCGGGCGCGAGCAGCTTGCGCGCGAACTTGGTGACGAACTCGACCACCCGCGGATCGCCGACGGTCAGCCTGCCGCCGGACGGTTCCTCGCGCAGCTCGTTCAGCAGTGCGTCGACCGAAACCGAGTCGCCGAGCGGAAAACGCTGTTCCAAGGCACTCACGCGGCGGCTCCGGTGAACGTGTCCGAGCATCCGCGGGCCTCGGCCTTCGGCAGCCTGCCCAGCACGGAGAAGTGCTTGCCCGGCCAGTCGCCGTCGTCGATTCCGTTGCAGACGCCCAGATCTTCGGTGAGCAGCACGTGTCCCGGGTACGACCGCGGCAGCGTGCTCACCACCTCGATGACGCCCGGCTTGCCGACCGGCTGCTCTTCCCACGTCTCCGGGTCGCGGATCACGACGTCGGCGAAATCGGGGCAGTACAAGGAGTTCCCGGACGGTCCCTCGAGGAACACGGTGCCGATCTGCTCGATCATCCCGTAGTAGTTGTGGATCCGGGTGAGCCCGGTGTCCTCTTTGAACCGGCGGCGGAACTCGCTGTTGTCGACCGCGCGGTCGATCAGCTTCTTCCAGCCCCCGGAGTGGATGAGGATGCCGTTCGACAGGTCGAGCTTGTGCTCGCGGGCGACCTCGTAGAGGTACTGCCACACCATGAAGGTGAAGCCGAAGATGAGGAACGGCCGGTCCCCGTACTCGGCGAGGAACTTCCGCACGGCCTCGACGTCCGGCTTGTCGTTCTCGTCCAGCACGTAGGTGTGCTTGCGGCCGAAGTTCGCCATGCCGAGCACGCCGGCGCCGCGCGCGGAGAACGACCGGCGGTTCTTGATGATGCCGATGGTGTCGACCATCAGCATCGGCAGCCGCTCGCCGCCCAGCACCTCCTGCAAGGTGGCGCCGAGCTGCTTCGTCTGCGCGGCCGCCGCTTCCTTGTCCAGGTAGATCCGCGACGCACCGGCCCCGGTGGTCCCCGAGGACGTGAGGGTTTTGAAGACCTCGGCGTCCGGAATGGACTTCAGGTCGTGCGTTTTGAACATCCGCACCGGCAGCCACGGCAGGTCGGCGATCGTGGCGAACGACGCGTCCGGCGCGAACCCGAGCGAGGACAGGATGCGCTCGTACCCGGCGGAATTCGCCCGGTGGTGCGCGGTCAGCTCCGCGAGCTCGGGAAGCAGCGCCGCCTCCCGCTGCGCTAACGAGCGCGTGAACACACTCATACCCGTCCTTCCAGCGACCGGTAGTCGATCTTGCCGCTGGCCAGCAACGGCACCGTGTCGATCGGACGCACGTCGAACCCGCTGGCGTGCAGGTGCAACCGCTCCGCCAGCGCCCGCGACGCGTCCTTGCAGATCGCCTTCGCGCCGTCGCCCTCGGGCAGTTCGGCGAACAGCACGACCTTGTCGCCCGCAGCCACCGCGGCCACCACGTCGATGCCCACCGCGGCCGTGCGCACGGCCTGCTCGAGGTCGTCCAGGCTGACCCGGTTGCCGAACACCTTGCCGATCCGCTTGAGCCTGCCGGTGATGTACAGGTATCCCTCGTCGTCGAGATACCCGAGATCCCCGGTGGCCAGCGTGCCGCCGTATTCGTCGCCCGCGCTCAGTCCCGCTTCGTCCTCGGCGTAACCCATCATCACGTTGGGCCCACGGTAAAGGACCTCACCGACAATTTTGGGGTGCGTCGTTTCCTCGCCGTCGTCGCGGCGGATGGCGAACGCGCCGCCGGGCAGCGCCGGGCCGGCCGAGCCGATCTTGTCCGCGAGCCGCTCCGCGGGCACCGTGGTCATCCGCGGGGACGCCTCGGTCTGGCCGTACATGACGTACATCCGGCCGCCGACCGCGAGCATTTTGTCGTTGAATTCCGCGACCAGTTCGTCCCGCAGTTTCCCGCCCGCCTGGGTGAGAGTGCGCAGAGTCGGATACTTCGCCGGGTCGAACTTGAGCCGGCGCAGCATTTCGTAGTGATAGGGCACGCCGGACAGCGAGGTCACGCCGTGTTCCTTCACTGCGTCCCAGAATCCACGACCCAAAACACCAGAAGGTTCGATAACCACAGTCGCACCGCGCAAAAGGTGCGAATTCAGCACCGAAAGGCCGTAGCTGTAGTGCAGCGGCAGACAGGTCGGCGCGACCTCGTCCGCGTCGATCTCCAGCACCTGCGCGATGGCCTCGGCGTTGGCCAGCAGCCCTTCACGGGACAGCCGGACGAGCTTCGGGTTGCCGGTCGATCCGCTGGTCGGGAGCAGTACGGCCAGGTCGGGGTGCGGCTCGACGCCGTCGGCGGAGTCGCGCACCCAGTCGGTGCCTCGGGTGGTGTAGCCGGACGGCGCGTCGCCGGACGCCGCGAGCACGGCGGCCGGACGGAACCGCTCGACCAGCCCGGTCAGCACGTCGGCGTCCAAAGCGGGGTCGATCAGCGCGATCGCCCGGCCGCCCTCGAACGCGCCGAGGTAGGTCAGCACGCTGTCGAGATCGACCGACATCCGCGCGAAGACGACGCCCGCCGGCAGCTTGGCCAGCTCGTCGGTCTTCCGGCTCAGCTCGGCGGACAGCTCCGCGTCGTCCAGCGTGCGGCCCCCGGCCACGTCGACCAGCCGGGAACCCGCACCCACCAGCGTCACAGCACCAAGCCTCCGTCGATCCCCAGTACCTGCCCGGTCACGAACGACGCCTCGTCGCTCGCCAGGAACCGGATCACCGCCGCGACCTCCGCGGCCTGGCCGAGGCGGCCGAGCGGGGTCTTGGCGACGTTCGAGGCGCGGGCGTCCTCGCTCAGGCTTTCGGTGAGGGCGGTTTCGATCACGCCGGGGGCGACCGCGTTGACCCGGATGCCGGAGCGGCCGAGTTCCTTCGCCGCCGAGCGCGCGATGTTCGCGACCGCCGCCTTCGAGGCCGCGTAGACCGTCTGGCCCGCGCTGCCGTATTCGCCGACCACCGAGGCCAGCACCACGATCGCGCCGGTCTTCTTGCGCATCATGGCTCGCGCGGCCGCCTGCACGGTGTGCAGCGTGCCTGCGACGTTCGTGGACAGCGTCCGGTCGACGTCGTCCGGGCGGATCATGCCGAGCAGACCGCCCTCCATGATCCCGGCGTTGGCGACCGCGACGTCCAGCTTGCCGTGCTCCTTGGTCACTTCCTTGACCAGTGCGGCGACGGCTTTCGCGTCGGTGATGTCGAGCGCGCGGCCGCTGACCGAGGGCCCCACCGAAGCGGCGGCCTCCTTGGCGGCGGTCTCATCGCGGCCGGTGAGCACCACGGTGGCCCCAGCCTCGGCGAGCGCGTGGACGGTGGCCAGGCCGATGCCCCTGGTACCACCGGTGACCAGGGCGACCTTCCCCGCGAACGTGCTCACGCCTTCTCCTGCAGCTCCTTGACCATGTCCACGGCCACCTTGAAGCTGCTCATGTCGATCACCTGGTCGGTGTCGAACTCGACCTCGAACTCGTCCTCGATCGCCGCCACCAGAGCCATGTGGCCGACCGAGTCCCACGCCTCGATGTCGCGGTACTTCAGGTTCTCGACGTCGACCCCGTCGTCGAGCTGGAGAGCGTCGATGAAGACTTCCTTCAGCTTGTCCTGCACAGCCATGTCTACCCGGCACTTCCTTCTCGAATGGGGGTGGTGACCACTATCGACGGTACCAACCGTGGGATTTCAGCCCGCGCGTGCGGGCAGCAGTTCACGCAGCGTCCCGACGTAATGGTCCGCGCCCTCGGGACGGAACTTCAGCGAGTCGTTGCGCACGACCACGCTGAGCACGCCCGCGGCGTGCGCGGCCTCCACGTCGTGGAAGGTGTCGCCGACGAGCACCGCCTCCTCCGGAGCCGCGCCGAAGTGCCGGAGCACCGCGGTCACGCCCTCCGGATCCGGCTTGAGACGGCGGACGTCCTCCCGCCCTATGACGTGCAGGCCCCCGGCGAGGTTGCCCAGCGCGTCCTCGACGCACAGCCGTGAGTTCCTCGTCACCACCGCGAGCCGGTAGCCGGAAGCCAGCTCCGCCAGCACTTCGCGGGCGCCGTCGGTGAATGCCCCGTCCGCCACGGAGGCGCGTTCGAACCGCGTCACCACGTCGAGCCGGGCGGTATCGCCTTCGTCGAGCCAGCGCTGGAACAGCTCGCCGAGCTTGTCCTCAGCGGACAGTCCCAGCTCGGCGCGCAGGCCTCCGAAGTCGACCGGCAGCCGGAACAGCGTGCCGTCGAAGTCGAAGGCCAGCACCTTCCGCCCGGTCAGATCCGCTTCGAGGCCCATTCGCCTTCCTTGACCAGCTTGTAGCCCATGTCGATCATGCGGACCCAGTACAGGTCGTCGGGCAGCGGGTTGTAGACCTCGGGGCGCTCGGGCAGTTCGTTGCCGAGGCCGAGCTGGATGTACATGTCGGGCATGTTCAGCCCGGCGTGCGCGAAGAAGTTGCTGGTGGTGAAGAAGCGGCCGACGTTGATCTCGGTGACCATCGGCACCCCGGCGGCGTTCTCCTTCATGTCCACGCAGAACACGCCGTGCGGCTTGTCGGACACCGCGCGCACCGCGGACTCGCCGATCTTGTTCACGTCGTCGCGGTTGACCGTCTTGGCCACCGACGGCGACGAGCTCTGCCCGCTCGGGGTCAGGTTGCCGAAGATGTATTCGATGCGGGAGCGCGCCTGCGAGGTGATCAGCTCGCCCTCGTGCCACAGGCTCTGCCACGCGAACTCCTCGCCCGGCAGGTATTCGCTGGCCATGAAGTCGCCGTAGTCGAGGCCGCGGAAGCCGCGCCAGTAGTCGATCCAGGCGTCGCCCTGGTAAAAGGAGTTGATCGGGAGGCTGCCCCGGGAGCCGGCGCCGCGGATGGCGCGCAGCCAGACCCGCGGGTTGATCTTGAGCAGCTCTTCGAGCCCGCCCTTGAGGTCGTCCGGCGAATCGATCTTGATGGCTTCGGGCACCGAGACGCCGTTCGCCTTCATGTGCGCGTTGAACGCCATCTTGTCGTGGCACAACGCGATCGCGCGCGCGTCCGGCAGGAACGTCGGCGCGTTCAGCTTGTCGCGGTTCTCCGCGAGGTAGCCGACCTCGACGTCCGGCTGCGGGTGCACGAAATCGATGCGCTCGGCTTCGATGACGCGGTTGATCGCGTCGGCGTACCCGGGGTCGCTCACCGGCGGGACCAGGTATTTGGCCTCGACGTCGAGAAGTTCGAGGTGGAAGGGCTTCACGTCGGTGCCGACGACTTCGTAGTCGTTTCCGGCGACGGCGAGCGCGTCCCGGAAGTTGTAGGCGGCAGATCCGCCGGCGCCGGTGATGAGGATGCGTGCGCTGCTCATTCGCGTGTTCTCAGCCTTACCTGTTCAGTTCCCGCCGGAGCCGGGACGGTAGCCGGAAGCCCACTTGTGGTCGGCGAGTATCGTGACGCCCGCGTCTGTGCTGACTGCACCGAACTCGGGGGCTCGTGCCATGCCGAGGCAAGACTGTACCGGACGCGCCGAAAGTGCCCGCCGAGAGCGAGAGACTGCAGATGATCCCCATTACCGTGGTCGACGTCCGTGCTGCGGAGGACCTGGTCGTCGAAGTGCTGCGATCCGGCGCTATCGCCCAGGGCCCGATGGTCAAACGTTTCGAGGACGCGTTCGCGCACGTCTCCGGGACGAAACACGCCATCGCCGTGAACAACGGGACGACCGCACTGGTCGCGTCACTGCAGGCACTCGACCTGCAGCCCGGAGACGAGGTCGTCACCTCGCCGTTCACCTTCGTCGCGACGCTGAACGCGATCCTGGAAGCAGGCGCGACCGTGCGGTTCGCCGACATCCGCCGCGACGACTTCGCGATCGACCCGGACGCCGTCGCGGCCGCCGTCGGCCCGCGCACCAAGGTGCTCATGCCGGTGCATCTGTACGGGCAGACCGCCGACATGGGCAAGCTCGCGCCGCTGGCCGCGGAGCACGGGCTGCACGTGGTCGAGGATTCCGCGCAGGCCGTCGGCGCCTCGTTCGAGGGCCGCAAGGCCGGTTCGTACGGCATCGGCTGCTTCTCGCTGTACGCGACGAAGAACGTGACCACCGCCGAGGGCGGCGTGATCACCACGGACGACGACGCGCTGGCCGACAAGCTGCGCGTGATGCGCAATCAGGGCATGAAGGCCCGCTACCAGTACGAGATGGCCGGCCACAACTACCGGATGACCGACCTGCACGCCGCCGTCGGCATCCCGCAGCTGGAGAAGCTCGACCAGCTCACCGCGGCCCGCCAGGCCAACGCGAAGCGGCTTTCCGAGGGTCTCGCCGGCACGCCGGGCCTCGAGGTGCCGCAGGTGCTGCCCGGCCGCGAACACGTGTGGCACCAGTACACCGTGCTGGTCGGCCCGCACGCGATGCTCTCGCGCGACGAGTTCGCCTCCGCGCTGACCGAAAAGGGCATCGGCAACGGGATCTACTACCCGAAGATCGTGTTCGACTACGAGTGCTACCGCGGGCACCCGCTGATTCCGGACGCTCGCGTCGAAGACTTCCCGGTGGCCGGAGCCGTTGCCGCGCAGGCGCTTTCGCTGCCGGTGCACCCGCACCTGACCGAGTCCGAGCTGGACCAGATCATCGAGACTGTTCGCGAGGTACTCGGCGCATGACGCACCGCATCGCACTCGTCGGCACCGGCAACATGGGCTCGCTGCACGCGCGTGTCCTGTCGCAGAACGACCGGGTGGACCTGGCCCGCGTGATCGACCCGCGCGAGGAAGCCGGCCGCGCGGTCGCCGACCGCTACGAAACCGAGTGGACGCCGGAAATCGGCTCACTGTCCGATGTGGACGCGGTGGTGCTCGCCTCGGCCACCGAGGTGCATTACGAGCTGGCACAGGAGATTCTCGGCCAGGGCAAGCCGATGCTGGTCGAGAAGCCGGTGTGCAACAGCCTCGAGTTCTCACAGGAAATCGTTGCCCTGTCGGCGAAAAAGGACGTCCCGCTGATGTGCGGGCTCCTGGAGCGCTACAACCCGGCCGTGATGACCGCGCGGGCGCTGGTGAACGAACCGGTGCACCTGATGGCGCGCCGGCACGGCCCGTACGCGCCGCGGATCAAGACCGGTGTCGCCTGGGACCTGCTGGTGCACGACGTCGACCTGGCGATCCAGTTCTTCGGCGGGGCGACGCCGGGTCGGGTCACCTCCAGCGCGGGCTACTTCCACCCGCAGTCGGTCTCCGGGGCCGAGGACACCATCGAAACGGTGCTGTCGTTCCCCACCGGCCTGGCCACGGTGTCGGCTTCGCGGCTGGCGCAGCGGAAGGTCCGGTCGCTGATGGTGTCCGAACTGGACCGCATGGTGGAGATCGACCTGCTGCGCCGCGACGTGACGATCTACCGCCACATCTCGCACGATTCGGTCACCGAGGACGGTCTCGGCTACCGGCAGCAGACCGTCATCGAGATCCCGGAACTGATCACCGCGCGCGAGCCGCTGGCGACCCAGCTGGACCGCTTCGTGGATCTGTTGGAGGGCAAGGTCGACGCGGACGTCGAGCGCGCGCTGATCCTGCCGTCGCACGAGGTTGTCGCGCAGGTTCTGACCGAAGCCGCCTGATTATTTGGTGAGGCGTTTGCCGTCCGCGGAGTAGGCGACCAGCGGGGTCGCCCGCTCGGCGGACGGCACGTCGTCCTGGTCGAACCAGAACACGACCACCTCGGGATCCTCGCTCCAGCGCGCCGTGTGCGCCGGAACCGTGCGACCGTCCACTGTGGTCTCGATGCGGGCGGCGGGGCCGCTGAAGTAGCCGTACACCGGCACCCAGATGTCCGAGACGGTCGTGCCGCCGGACGTCGCGTGGAAGCCGAACGAGCGGTCCTTGCCGTCGGCTTCGTTGGCGAGGTAGAGCGGACGCAGGTCCCCGTCCGGCTCGTACAGGCTCGCCATCACTCCGAATTGGACAGCCGGCAGATTGTCCGGGTCGTCGATTTTCGTGGCGTAGAAGACAAGTTCCGCGCCGTCGGTGTAGGTGCCGGTGGAAATCACCTCGCCGAGCGGCCGCGATTCAGCGGATGTCGGAGCCGCGACTGGTGTCGACGAAGCCACGCTCGTCACCATTGGCGCGGGTGACGCCGCCGCGTGCACCTGCTCCGGCGCACCGCCCGGCGAACGCAACCAAGCCGCGCCGAACACCACGGCGACCACAGCCACCGCCGCGCCGGAGGAAGTCAGAAACCGCCGCCTACGCCGAATCCGGCCGCCTTCTTTGATGATCCGGTCGAGATCGGGCTCGGCAAAGGGTTCCTCGGGCGCTTCCTGAAGCGCGGCGCGCAACCGCTCGAGTTCGTCGGTCACGCGCTCACCTCCCCGACCAGCGCGTCACCGTCGACGCGCAACTTCGCCAGCGCGCGGGAATTGGTGCTCTTGACCGTGCCGACGGACACGCCCAATTCCTCGGCCACTTGGTGTTCGGGCAAATCGAAGAAATGCCGGAGCACGACCACGGCGCGTTCCCGGGCGGTGAGCCGGGCCAATGCGTCGGAAAGCCATTCCCGATCGGTGACAGCGTGCGAGATGTCCGGCACCTTCGGCGGTTCCGGCATCTCCTCGGTGGCGTATTCGCGGATCGGCCGGCGCCAGATGTCGATGACGTGATTGGCCAGCACGCGGCGGGCGTAGGCGTAGGGGTTCTTCCGCCGCACCCTGGGCCAGGCCGCGTACGTGCGGGTGAAGGCGGTTTGCGCGGCGTCCTCGGCCTGATGACGGTCGCCGGTGAGCAGGTAGGCCGCGTGCGTGAGCCGGGCGGAACAGGACCGCACGAAGTCGGCGAACTCGTCGTCCCCGCGCACCGTCTCACCCCTGTTTCCCGGTTGTCCTGCTGTCCAGGTTACGGGGGCGGGAGACGTGCGTCGATGTAATGGCTGGTCAGTCTTGTCTCAATGCGACGCATGGTGTTCGGGGAGGTGCTTGGGGTCAGCGTTGGGCGCGCGGGTCGATCAACGAGTTCAGATCGAGCTTGATCGGTGCGCCCGCGACCTCCAGCTCGACGGAGCCGGAATGCTCGCCGGAATTCTCGTAATCACCGTCGATGAGCCGGTAGGCGATCATGCTCACCGGCGGATCCAGATCGACAATCCAGTAATGCTCGATTCCCGCATCGGCATACTCGAAAAGCTTCGCACCCAGATCGACGTGTTTGGTGCCCGGGGAAAGCACCTCGATCACCAGCTCGGCATCGGCCGCCGCGATGCGAGCCGGGTTGGCCTCCGCGACCTCAGCGGAGGTCACCACGACATCGGGGACACGGATCGTCAGCGGGTCTCGCACAGGAGCAGCTCCGCCTCGGCACCGGCGCTCATCTCCGGGCAGAGCCGCTCGTCGAGCAGGAAGGCCAACCGCGTCACGGACCGCAGGTGAAACCACATCGGACGCGGCGACGGGACAAGATTCCCGTCAACGACCTCGCATCGAGGCTCCAGATTCTCCGGAAAGCCCGCCCCATCAGCAAGAGGCAGCACGACGCGAGAGTCAGCGTTGGGCGCGCGGGTCGATCAACGAGTTCAGATCGAACTTCACCGGAACCCCCGCGACCTCCAGCTCCACCCCGCCGGAATACTCGCCGAAATTCTCGTAATCCCCGTCGATCAACCGATACGCGATCATGCTGATCGGCGAATCCAGATCGACAATCCAGTAATGCTCGATCCCCGCATCGGCATATTCAAACAGCTTCGCACCCTGGTCGACCTCCTTGGTGGCAGGCGAAAGCACTTCGACCACCAGGGAAACGTCGCTCGCCCCGATCCGCGGGATATTCGCTTCGATGAGGTCCGACGGCGCGATCAGCACGTCCGGCACCCGCACCGTGGGCGGGACGTCGGCCAGCACCGTCTCGAATTCCCCGACCGCCACCAGCTCCGGCGGCAGCTGCATCGTCAGCAGATACGGCAATCTGCTGATGATCAGCTGGTGGAGCGACATCGGACGCGGCGACACTGACAGGACCCCTTCGACGACCTCGACTCGAACCTCCGGGTGCGCCGGAAGGTCCGCCCAGTCGTCAAGGGTCAGGAGGTGGTGAGGCCATTCCAGGACACTCATGGCTTCTCCTTCACCGACAGTGACTGAGAGCAGTGTCCCATGTTACCCGGAGCATCCGCCAGCGCGTGACGCACCGTGTCCGGATCACTTCCCGCTGAAGTCACCCGACGGGGAGCCCCAGCCGGACGGGTCGTCCGACAGCGCGCGGCGGCGGGCGTTTTCCTCGCGGACCCGCTTCACCTCCGCCTCGATGTACTCCTCCTCGTAGCGCTGGAACACGCGCGCCGGGTTGCCCGCCACCAGCGAGCGCGCCGGGACGTCCTTCGCTACCACCGAGTTCGGCTGCACCGTCGCGAAGTCACCGATCGTGACGCCCGGCATGATCACCACGAGGCCGCCGATAAAGCAGCCCTTGCCGATTTTCACCGGCTTGCGTTCGATCAGATCGCTGCCGGAATGGTTTTCCAGCGCCATGTTCGCGAGCCAGCTCGAATGCGTGAACACGAGCGTGTTCAGCCCGATGCTGGTGTGCTCGCCGATTTCCAGCCCGCCGCTCGCGTCGAGGACCGCGCCCTCGCCGACCCAGCAGTGCTCGCCCATCGTGAGGTTGTCCGGGCTGACGATCTTGGCCCGTTCCCGCACGCGGCACGACTCCGGCAGGCCGAAGAACTTGGCCCGCTCGGCGTCGTTCATGTACTGCGTGACGAGGTCGTTCAGGATCATCGGGCGCAGCCGGTTGCTGCGCTCGTCGTCGAAGAACATCAGTTGTCCGCCACCAGTTTCGTGAGCACCCGCAGGTGTTCCTCGGCCACTACGTCCAGTCCGAAGTTGTCCCGGACCATCGACGCTTCCCGCTCGGCGATCCGCGCGCGTTCCTTCGGATCGTCCAAAAGGGACAGCACCGTGGTCGCGACCGCCTCGGCATCGTTGGGTCGCACCAGCAGGATGTTCTCGCCGTTGTGCAGTTCGATGCCGGGGTAGTTGTCCTCGGTGACCGACGCGATGGTCGCGGTGCCGGACAGCATCGCCTCCAGCGACGCGGTGCCGCAGCCGCCGTTGAGGTCGTGCGTGACGATGTCCGCGGCCGCGAAGTACGCGGGCACGTCCGCCTTCGGCACCGCGCCGGTGACGATCAGGGCGTCGGAAACGCCCAGTTCCTTGGCCCGCTGCTGGAAAGCGTCGTGATACACCCGGCCGACGACCACCACGCGCAGCCCGGGGTGCCGCTCCAGGATCGCGGGCAGCGCCTCGATCAGCGGCAGCCGGTCGCGCAGCGGGATCACGTGCCCGAGCGACACGATCAGCGGCGCGTCCCCGATTTCCAGTTCCGCTCGCACGTCCTTGGTCACCGGCTTCGCGAAATGCCCGGTGTCCACCGCGATCGGAAAGTACTCGGAGTTGTCGTCGCTCGTGCCGTAGCGCTGGACGCAGTAATCCACACCCTGCTTGTCGAGGATGATGTAGCGCGGGCGCAGGTACTTCAGCACCGGGTTGACCAGCATCGCGTCGAGCGCGCGGAACACCCGGCCGTACATCTTGTTCTCGCTGATCAGCAGCGTGTGAATGGTCAGCAGAACGGGCAGCTTGTGCCGGCGCGCGTAAATGCCGACCATCCAGGACAGGTCGAAGAACTGCCCGTGCAGGTGCACCGCGTCCGGTTTGAACTCGTTCAGCAGCCTCCACAGCCGCCGCCAGTTGCCCGGCCGCATCGACGCGAACGTCATGTCGAAGTCGATCGACAGGCCGAGCTGCGGCATTTTCACCGCGGGCAGGCGCACGACGCGGTATCCGTCGCGCTCCTCTTCCGCCGGCGCGTCACCGTAGGCAGCGGTGATCGCCAGCACTTCGTTCCCGGCGGCCGCGTACTCGGCGGCCAGCGAGGCCGACATGTGCGCGCTTCCGCCCACTCGCGGCGGGAAGAAGTTGTTCACCACCACGATCCGCATGGGCTTTCCTTCTGCCGGGCCCGCAGTGCTCATTACGCATTCCCCTCGGAAGACGCGCCGACGGAAGTACTCACTCGGAGTCCCGCACCAAGGCGCGCATGCCCTCTTCGACGGTGATGGTCGGCTCCCAGCCGAGCACCTCGCGGGCGCGGGTGATGTCCGCGGCGCGGCGGGAGACGAGGACGTCGCGCTTGTTGAAGACCGGCTCGACGTCGACGCCGACGGCCTCGATCAGGATCTTCGCCAGCGTGGCGATCGAGGTGTCGATGCCGGTGCCGATGTTGATCGGCATGTTCGACTGCTCCGACTCCAGCGCGGCGACGACGCCCTTGGCGAGGTCGGTCACGTGCACGAAGTCCATCGACTGGTCGCCGGCGCCGTCGATGATCGGCGGCTGGCCGGCGCGCAGGCGCTGGATGAAGTGGTTGATGACCGAGGTGTAGTACGCCTCGATCTTCTGGCCAGGGCCGTACACGTTGAAGAAGCGCAGCGCGTTCCAGGAGAGGCCCTTGGTGCGCTCGTAGAAGCCCAGCATGTCCTCGCCCGCGCGCTTGGAGATGCAGTACGGGGTGAGCGGGTTCAGCTTGTCGTCCTCGTGCATCGGCAGCCGCTCCGGCTCGCCGTACACCGAGGCGGTGGAGGCGAACACCAGGCGCTCGACGCCCTCGTCGGCCGCGGCCGAGAAGACGTTGTTGTTGCCGACCATGTTGATGTCGATCGACTCGCCCGGGTCCGCGACCGACTTGTTGATCGACACGGTGGCGAAGTGGATCGCGTGCGTGCAGCCGCGGATGGCCTCGCGGACGCCGACGCCGTAGCGCACGTCCTTCTCGACCAGTTCGACCTTGCCGGTGGCGACGAACTCGTTGACGCGGTCACGGTCGCCGCGGGTCATGTTGTCGAAGATCCGGATCGAGTAATCCTTCTCCAGCAGGATCGGGATCACGTGCGAGGCGATGAAACCGCCGGCACCGGTGAAGAAAACTTTCTTGTCGGACATGGGTTCTCCTCAGGAAGGTCGGCGGCTCAGGAAAGGGCGGACACGGCTTCGCGCACGGTGGTGACCACGCGCTCGACTTCGCTGTCGGTCAGTTCCGCGTGCATCGGGATCGCCAGCTGGCGGCGGAAAGCGTCGGCGGACACGGGCAGCGGCTGCTGCTCGCCGTACACCGGCTGCAAGTGGGAGGCGTAGGTGCCGAAGTTGCACTGCACGCCCTGTTCGCGGATCCGCAGAGCCAGCGCGTCGCGGCTGATCTCCGGGGCCACCGTCATCAGGTAGGCCTGCCACGGGTGTTCGCGGTCGGGCGCCTCGACGGGCACGGTCAGCGCGTCGACGTCCTCGAACGCCTCGTGGTAGCGCTTGGCGACCGAGCGGCGGGCGGAGAGCAGGTCGGGCAGCCGGTCGAGCTGCACGCCCATGATCGCGGCCTGGATGTCCGACAGCCGGAAGTTCCAGCCGAGCTCGTGGAACGTCGGGATCGGCAGTTCCTGCGAGCCTTCGCGGGTGAACGCGGGCTCGATGCCGTAGGTGTGGATCTTGCGCGCGTGCGCGATCAGGTCCTCGCGGTTCGAGACCAGCGCGCCGCCCTCGCCCGCGGTGATGCCCTTGCGGCCGTGGAAGGAGAACGCGGCCAGGTCGGCGAGGCTGCCGGCCGGGCGGTTGCGGTAGGTCGCGCCCGCGGAGCAGGCGGCGTCCTCGAACAGCCACAGGCCGTGCTTGTCGGCGATCGCGCGGTACTCGTCGAAGTCGCCGGGCTGGCCCGCGACGTCGACGGCCAGGATGCCGACCGTGCGCGGCGTGATGAGCGCTTCGATCGAGGCCGGGTCGGCGCTGAAGATGTCCGGGCGGATGTCGGCGAAGACCGGCTTCGCGCCGGCCTGTAGCACGGCGTGGCCGGTCGCCGGGAAGGTGTAGTCCCCGACGATCACCTCGTCGCCGGGCTGGACGCCGAGCACCTTCAGGCCAAGGAACAGGGCGGAGCCGCAGTTGCTGGTGGTCAGAGCGTGCGCGGTGCCGGTGGTCTGCGCGAACCGCTCCTCGAAGCGACGGCACGCCGGGCCCGCGCCGGCCAGCCAGCCGGAACGGAACACTTCGGCGACGGCTGCGAGCTCTTCGTCGCCGACGGTCGGCTTCCCGAGCAGGACGGGTTCGCCCACTGTAGATCTCCTGTGCATCGGGGTGTCCCGCATTGCGCGGGGTCGCGCCAAAGTGTATAGAAGTCGCGCTCGACGCCTGTTTCGGGGACAGAACCCACGGGTAAACACCCGATCCGGGCATAGGCTCGCGGGATGCGGATCGGGGTACTGGGGGCCGTCGTCGCGTGGGACGGCGCGGGCGGGACGGTCGCCGTGGGCGGCCCGCGAGGCCGGGCGCTGCTCGCGTTGCTCGCGGCGGACGCCGGGCGGTTCGTGTCCGCCGAGCGGCTCATCGACGGGCTTTACGGCGAGGAACCGCCCGACGGCGCGGCCAACGCGCTCCAATCACAGGTCTCCCGGCTGCGCAGCGCGCTGAAACTGCCGATCGAACTCACCTCGGCGGGGTACCGCCTCCGGATCGAACCGGACGAAGTGGACGCTCATCGTTTTGAACGACTGGCCACCGAAGGCCGTCGCGAACTTGCCGCGGGCGACCCGACCCGGGCTAGCGATCTGCTCGGCGAGGCGCTGGCGCTGTGGCGCGGGCCGGCGTTCGCGGACGTCCCCGCTGTGCCGGTCTGGGAGGTCCAAACCACCCGGCTGAACGAGCTGCGCGCCGAGGCAGCGGCGGACCGGGTCGATGCGGAGATCTCTCTCGGCCGCGCCGCCGACGTCCTCGACGAGCTGCGCACAGCCGTCGCCGAGAACCCCCTTCGCGAACGGTCACAGGCCCAGCTGGTGCGCGCCCTGCACGCGGCCGGCCGGACCGCCGAGGCGCTGGCCGCCTTCGAGGACGCCCGCCGCACGCTCGCCGACGAGCTGGGCGCGGACCCTGGTCCAGACCTCACCGAGGCGCATCTGGCCGCCCTGCGCGGCGAGTCCGCGAACGCCGCGACGCCGTTGCCCGCACAGCTCACCAGCTTCGTCGGCCGGGACAATGAACTGAAGCAGGTCGCCGATCTCCTGCGGCAGGCCCGGCTCATCACCCTGCTCGGTCCGGGCGGGACCGGGAAGACGCGGCTGGCCATCGAAGCCGCGGCGGACGCGGGACCCTGCGTCTTCGTGGAGCTGGCCCCGCACGTCGCCGACGACGTCCCGCAGGCCGTCCTCACCGCGCTAGGCCTGCGCGAGGGGGCTCGCGGCCGCCAGGATCCCGTCGAACGGCTTGTGTCGGCATTGCGCGACCAGGCGACCTTGCTGGTGCTGGACAACTGCGAACACGTCATCGCCGCGGCAGCGCGATTGGTCGCGCAGCTGCTGCCCGCCTGCCCCGGGCTGCGAGTGCTCGCGACGAGCCGGGAACCGCTCGGCATCACCGGCGAACAACTCGCGCCGATCCCCCGCCTGGCCGTTCCGCCGCCCGGCGATCCAGCCGCCGAGACCTATCCCGCGGTACGGCTGTTCCTCGACCGCGCTCGGGCGAGCGACCCCGCATTCCGGCTGACCGACGAAATCGCGGCCCACGTCGTACGGATCTGCACCGCACTCGACGGCCTTCCGCTCGCCTTGGAACTGGCCGCCGCCCGGGTGCGCACGCTGCCCGTCGCCGACATCGCCGCCCGGCTCGACGACCGCTTCCGCCTCCTCGCCCGAGGCAGCCGCACCGCCGACGAACGGCACCGCTCGCTCCGCGGCGTCGTCGAATGGAGCTGGGACCTCCTCGATGACGACGAACGCCGCCTCGCCCGCCGCCTGACCGTCTTCACCGGTGGCGCGACGCTCGCGTACGCCGAGCAGGTGTGCGACGTCCCCGTCGACCTGCTCACCGAACTCGCCGACAAGTCGCTCGTGGAACCTTCGAGCGGGCGCTACCGAATGCTGGAGACGATCCGCGCGTTCTGCGCGGAAAAGCTCGACGCCGCCGGCGAGACCGAACGCTTCCGGCACGCGCACGCACAGGCATTCCTGCGTCTCGCCGAGGAAGCCGACCCGAAGCTGCGTACCGCGGAACAGCTGGACTGGCTGCGGAAAATCGACGCCGAGTACGACAACATCGTGGCCGCGCTCCGCTGGTCGGCCGCAGCGGATCCCTCGACCGCCTTGCGGATCGCCACCGCGCTGTCGATGTATTGGTGGCTGCGCGGACGACGTTACGAAGGCGCGGCGCTTTCGATGGAAATCGTGCGCCACTGCCAAACGGAACCGCCGGAAGGGCACCGCGAGCAATTCCTCATGTGCCTGCTGACCGCGATGGCCGGTGCCCCCGAAGCCGCCGAGACGGCGAACTATCGGTCCTATGTGGAGCAGTACCTAGTGGACAGTTCCTGGACCCCGGAGCATCCGATGATGCTCATGCTGTCCGGCGTCGTGCTCGGACCTCCGGAGGACGACGATGCGCGGCTTCGGCTGTCCGGGCTCCAAAACCACCCCGACCCGTGGCTCACCGCGCTCGTGCCGATGGGCGACGGTCTGCGCTCGGTGCTCGCCGGAGAACTCGACGAAGCCGAGCGCGGCCTGCGAGAGGGCGAAGCGCGTTACCGAGCACTCGGCGAACGCTGGGGGCTGTCGATGGCGCTCGACCACCTGTCGCAACTGCTGGTTTTGCGCGGCCGTCACGAGGAAGCGCTTGCTGCGATGACCGAGTCCCTGTCGCTCATGCAGACGCTCGGCGCGACCGACGACTACGCGGACCTGCTGTGTCGCCGCGGCGACAGCCGGGCGTTGCGCGGCGACCTCGACGGCGCGAAGGCCGACTACGAGCAGACCGTCGAACTGGCCCACCGCACCGGGATGCCCGAGACGCGAGGCAGCGGCCACGTCGGACTGTCCGGCCTCGCCCGCCGCTCCGGCGATCTGGCCGCCGCGCGGGCTCTCGCCGAGCAGGCGCTCGCCGAATGCACGGCGGACTCGTTCTCGGCCGCCATGGTGCGGGCAGCGGCGTCGATCGCGCTCGGCTGGATCGACGTGGCTGAGCACCGCCCGGAGGACGCTCGCCGCCGGATGCGACTCGGGGTCGAGACCGCGCACCGCTGGCATGACCACGGGTCACTGGCCACCGCGTTCGAGGGCGTCGCCGGCGTCTTCGCCGAGGAGGGCCGGTTCGCCGACGCCGCCGCTCTGCTCGGCGCGGCAGCCGCGGTGCGCGGGGCCGCCGTGCCCGGCCAGCACGATGTCGCGCAGGTCACCGCAGCCGCGGAGAAGGCTCTCGGACCCGCCGGGTTCACCTCCGCTTACACCGCCGGTAAGCAGCTCGAACCGCATCAACGGCTCGCGTTGGCCGGATTGTCCCCGGTTCAGTGAACAGGTACCACGCCGTCGGGGGGTACGCAGCGCCGCACCGAAGCGCGTAGCCTTCCCTGCCGTGCGGAACGTCGTGGTGATCGGTGGGGGAATCGTCGGGCTGTCGGTCGCGTGGGAGCTGTCCCAGCGCGGGCAGGACGTGACGGTGCTCGAAAAGGAAGCTCGCTGGGCTGCGCACCAGACCGGGCACAACTCCAATGTCGTGCACGCCGGGCTCTACTACAAGCCGGGCTCGTTCAAGGCGCGGATGTCGGTCGGCGGCAACCGGTCCATTGTGGATTTCGCCCGGCAGTACGGGGTGCCCGTGCAGGTGTGCGGCAAGCTCGTGGTGGCCACGCGGGAGGAGGAGATCCCCGCGCTGGACACGCTCGCCGAGCGGGCCGAGGCCAATGGCGTGCCCGCCAAGCGGATCACCCCCGCGGAGGCCCGCGAGTACGAGCCGGAGGTGTCCTGCGTCGCCGCGCTGCGCGTGGAGTCGACCGGGATCATCGACTTCCCTGCGGTGTGCGCGGCGCTCGTGCGGCTGCTCGACGAGGCGGACGCGGACCTGCGGCTGAACACGCCCGCGCTGGGCATCCGCCCGGCTCGCGGCGGCGGCGTCGAGGTGGCCACCGGCACCGAGGTGCTGCACGCGGACGCACTGGTCAACTGCGCCGGCCTGCACGCGGACCGCGTCGCCGAAATGGCCGGCATCACGCCGAGCGCGCGCATCGTGCCGTTCCGCGGCGAGTACTACGAGCTGAAGCCGGAGCGCCGCCACCTCGTGCGCGGCCTGATCTACCCGGTGCCGGACCCGACGCTGCCGTTCCTGGGCGTGCACCTGACCCGGATGCTGGACGGCAGCGTCCACGCGGGCCCGAACGCCGTGCTCGCGCTGCGCCGCGAGGGCTACCGCTGGGCGGACGTGTCGGTGAAGGACCTCGCCGACGTCGCCCGTTTCCCCGGCGTCTGGAAGCTCGCGCGCAAGTACGCGTACCCGACGGGGCTCGAAGAGGTGCTGCGGTCGTTCTCCAAGAAGCGCTTCGCCGCCAGCCTCGCGCAGCTCGTGCCCGCAGTCACCGAGGACGACATCGTGCGCCACGGCTCCGGCGTGCGCGCGCAGGCGTTGCGGCCGGACGGTTCACTGGTGGACGACTTCCTCATCGAGTCCACAAAGGACCAGGTGCACGTGCTCAACGCGCCGAGCCCGGCGGCGACGAGCGCGCTGGAGATCGCCAAGTACATCGCCGACCAGGTGACCGACTGAGCCGTCCGATCTGTCCTATGTAGACGGTTCAGCCGGGCAGATTCCCCGACACCATCGGGATTCCGGCCTTGATGGCGTCGCATGCCTTGGTCTTGTCCGACAGCTGCCCGCTGACGATCTGGATCGAGGCGGTGTCCGAAACCGCGAGCCCGGCCGCGCAGATCACGCCGCCGGAATCGTTGAAGTTCGGGAACAGCGACCACTTCCGGCCGTTCGCGTCGATCTGCTCGGTCGGCGCGACCTCCATGCCGGGCCAGCGTTTCAGCGGTACATCCGGGCCGACCCAGACCTCGAACGGCTTCTGCCCGCCGTCTCCGTCGGTGTCCTTCCACAGGCAGTAGGTCACGTTCGGCGAGATGACCTTGGAGCTGTCCAGTTCGCCGTTCGGCACCATCTTCAACTGCTGCGCCTGCTCCGGCTTCAGCAGCTGACACGGGTTGACCGACGCGAGCGGCCCGGTCGGCGCGGTGCCTTCCGGCGGGGTGCTCGGCGCGATCGGCGGCGCGGGCTGTCCGCCCGGCAGATGCGCGGCGGCCTGCGGGACGACCTTCTTCGCGCGCTCGCACGCCTGCGCTTCGTCCGAAAAGGACACACTCACGAAGGCGAACGACTTAGGCCCGAGCGTGGTGTACAGGTCGCAGCTGCCGCCCATGAAGCCGGCGTAGCGCGTCCACGGAAACCCGCCGAGCTGCACCGGATCGGCCTTCTTGATGGCACCCTGGAGGTAGTCGTCGAGGCTCAGGTCCACCGACCAGCCGACGGACATGACGATCGTGTGCTCGGTGTCCGTCGCCGTCCACAGGCACATCGCGGGCGCGCGCTGCTCCTTGCTGGCCTTCACCGACCTGCCCTGCGGCTTGTAGCCCAGCCCGGCGAGCTGCTTCGCGTCGAGCAGCGCGCACGGGTCGACGACCGGCGTGACCGGCCCCTGCCCAGGCACCGGCGAAGCCACGCCGCTCACCTGCTGCGTGCACCCGGCGAGCAGCATCGCGGCCGCCGCCAGGGCGACCGCCGCACCTTTGAACCTCATCAGCTGCCTCCTCCGCTCCGCACCCTACTGACCAGTGCCGTTCCGCACCTGCGGAACGGGGAGGAACGACCCGGCGATCACGGCTTCGGCACCGCACGCCGCACGACGAGCGCGGACACCCCGGACGCCACCACGACCACCGCGGCGGCGGCGATCGCGATGGCCATCGTGGTTCCGCTCACCTGTGGCCGAAGGGGATGCGAGTTCGGCACCAGCAGCACGACGCCGGAGCCGATCGCCGCGAGCAGCAGCCCGAAAAGCCAGATCCGCAGCGAGCCCTGGCGAAGCGTCGCGAGAAACTGCGCGTCCGCCGACCGGAACATCGGCCGCCGGTCCCGCCCCCGGATCAGCATGACCCCGTTGACGACTAGGCAGAACGCCGCGCCGCCGATGCAGATCAGCCCGAACCGGAACGACGCGTGCGTCCCCTTTTCGGCGGTGAAGAGCAGCCAGCCAGCGGTCGCGAGCACCGCGAAAGCCAGCGCGTAGTCCGCTGCTGCCAGCGAACCCGCCTTGCGCAGAGCAGGAACCAGTGCTCTGCGAGATTCCATCTGAGGTTGTCTCGCCTTCGCGAAGTTCAGCGCTTGACCGGCTCCAGCACCTCGAGCCCGCCGAGGAACGGACGCAGCGCCACCGGCACCCGGACCGAACCGTCGGCCTGCTGGTGGTTCTCCACGATCGCGACGATCCAGCGCGTGGTCGCCAGCGTGCCGTTCAGCGTCGCGGCCGTCTGCGGTTTGCCGTTGTCGTCGCGGTAGCGGACCGACAGCCTGCGGGCCTGGAACGTGGTGCAGTTGGACGTCGACGTCAGCTCGCGGTAGGTCTCCTGCGTCGGGACCCACGCCTCGCAGTCGTACTTACGGTAGGCGGACGTGCCGAGGTCGCCGGTCGCGGTGTCGATGACCCGGTACGGGACCTCGATCGCGGCGAGCATGTCCTCTTCCCAGCCCAGCAGCCGCTCGTGCTCGGCCTCGGCGTCCTCCGGCTTGGCGAAGACGAACATCTCGACCTTGTCGAACTGGTGCACGCGGATGATGCCGCGGGTGTCCTTGCCGTACGACCCGGCCTCGCGGCGGTAGCAGGACGACCAGCCGGCGTAGCGGCGCGGACCGGAGCCGAGGTCGAGGATCTCGTCCGAGTGGTAGCCCGCGAGCGGGACCTCCGACGTGCCGACGAGGTACAGGTCGTCGTCGCGCAGCCGGTACACCTCCGAAGAGTGCGCGCCGAGGAAGCCGGTGCCGGCCATGATCTCCGGGCGGACCAGCGACGGGGTGATCATCGGCGTGAAGCCGTTCGCCATCGACCGCGCCACGGCCATGTTCAGCAACGCGAGCTGCAACTGCGCGCCGACGCCGGACAGGAAGTAGAACCGCGAGCCCGACACCTTCGCGCCGCGCTCCATGTCGAGCGCGCCGAGGCCTTCCATCAGCTCGAGGTGATCGCGCGGGGCGAAGTCGAACGACGGCACCTCGCCGACGGTCTTCAGCACCGCGAAGTCGTCCTCGCCGCCGATCGGCGCGTCCGGGTGCACGAGGTTCGGCAGGATGCGGAACAGCTGGTCGAACTCTTCAGAAGCCTCGTTCTGCTCGACTTCGGCGGCCTTGACCTGCGCCGACAGGTCCTTGGCGCGGGCCAGCAGGGCGGGCTTGTCCTCCGGAGAGGCCTTCGGCACCTGCTTGGACACGGACTTCTGCTCGGCCCGCAGCTTGTCGGCGGTGGCGATCGCAGAGCGGCGGCGCTGATCGAGGTCGAGCAGCTTGTCGACTACTCCCTCGTCCTCGCCACGGGCACGCTGCGACGCGCGCACGGCTTCCGGGTCTTCGCGCAGAGTCCTGGGGTCAATCACGCACAGAAGGGTAGTCGCAGGCCAGCCACGAGTTCGACGCGGTTTCCCGTACACACTGTGCGGCGCCCCGAAGACAACCCGACAGTCTGATCGTTGTCGCCCGTTTCCCGCGCTCCCCATACTCGCTAGAACCCGGAGCGGAGGGAACTCACATGACCGACGACCTGCTCTCGCGCCACCGCGCGGTGCTCCCGTCCTGGATGTCCCTGCTGTACGACGAGCCGATCGAAATCGTGCACGCGCAGGATCGCCGTCTCACCGATTCCACCGGCCGCACCTACCTCGACTTCTTCGCCGGCGTGCTCACCAACGCCATGGGTTACGACATCTCCGAGATCAGCGACGCGGTCCGCAAGCAGCTGGACACCGGCGTCCTGCACACCTCGACCCTGTACCTGATCCGCTCGCAGGTGGAGCTGGCCGAGCGGATCGCGCGGCGCTCCGGCATCCCGGACGCCAAGGTGTTCTTCACCAACTCCGGCAGCGAGGCCAACGACACCGCGCTGATGCTCGCCACCCAGTACCGCCGCAGCAACCAGGTGCTGGCGATGCGGAACTCGTATCACGGCCGGTCGTTCGGCACCGTCGCGATCACCGGCAACCGCGGCTGGTCCGCGTCCTCGCTGAGCCCGATCAAGGTCAACTACGTCCACGGCGGCTACCGCTACCGCAGCCCCTTCCGAGACCTGCCCGACGCGGCCTACATCGACGCCTGCGTTGCCGACCTGGTGGAGCTGCTGGAAACCGCCACCGCGGGCGACGTCGCCTGCCTGATCGCCGAACCGATCCAGGGCGTCGGCGGCTTCAGCGCCCCGCCGGACGGCCTGTTCAAGGCGATGAAGGAAGTCCTGGACGACCACGGCATCCTCTTCGTCTCCGACGAGGTCCAGACCGGTTGGGGCCGCACCGGCGACCACTACTGGGGCATCCAGGCCCACGACGTGGTGCCGGACATGATGACCTTCGCGAAGGGCCTGGGAAACGGCCTGGCAGTAGGCGGAGTGGTTGCCCGGGGCGACGTGATGGACTGCTTCAAAGCAGAGTCGTTCTCCACTTTCGGAGGCAACCCGGTGTCCATGCAGGGCGCGCTGGCCGTCCTGGACTACATCGACGACCACGACCTGCAAGCCAACTGCAAAGCCCGCGGCGACCAGCTGATGCGCGGCCTGCGCGCGGCGAACAGCCCGTTCGTCGGGGAGGTACGCGGCAAGGGTTTGATGATCGGCGTCGAACTCGTCGAACCGGGCACCACGACGCCGAACGTCCGCGCCGCCAAGCAAATGCTGGAAGAAACGAAAAACCGCGGCCTGCTCATCGGAAAGGGCGGGCTGCACAAAAACGTCCTGCGCATCGGACCGCCGATGACGCTCACCGAAGCCGAGGCAGCCGAGGGTCTGCAGATCCTGCTCGACTCCCTGGCCGCGCTGTCCTGACCGTTCGCTCCGGCGATTTTGTCGTACCCCGGTGCGAAGATCCGTGCTCGTGAACACCGAACAGTTCTGGGCGCTGATCGACGAGGCACGCCGCCAGGCCTCCGCACCGGAGGACAGCTACGAAGTAGCCGAACAAGCCTGCGCCCTGCTCGCCGCGCGTCCGCGGGAGGAGATCGTGGCCGCCCAGCAGATCGTCTGGGACCTGCTGGCCGACTCCTACCGCGGCCCGCTGTGGGCAGCCGCCTACCTGGCCAACGGCGGCTGCTCAGACGACGGCTTCGACTACTTCCGCGGCTGGCTGGTCCTGCAAGGCCGGGAGGTCTTCGAGCGGATCGTGGCCGCCCCGGACGAACTGGCCGACCTGCCCGCGGCGCGCGAGGCCGCGGGCAGCGGCGAAGAACTGGAGTGCGAAGCCACCCTGGGCCTCGCCTCAAGCGCGCACATCGACGCGACCGGAGAGGAGCTCCCCGCTGACTCGTTCACCATCCGGTACCCGCCGCTCGACCCCGACTGGGAGTTCGATTACGAGGACGCCGACGAGATGCGGCGCAGGTTGCCTCGCCTGGCCGCGGCCTACTTGAACTGACCCCCGTGCGGGAACTCCGCCAGCACGGCAGCCGGTCAGCGCCGGACGAAGCGGGCCACGTGCTCGGCGAGCGTCTCCCCCGCGTCCTCCTGCAGAAAATGCCCAGCCCCAGCGATCGTCGGATGGTCCAAACCAGCCGCCCCGCGCATCGAACGCTGCAAAATCGGCGCCATCGCCCCAGTAATCGGATCCCCGTCCGAAAACGCGCACAGGAACGGCACATCCAGCTCAGTCAACACAGCCCGAGCCGCCCGGTTCGCGTCCGAAGCCGGGTCGTCCGGCCGCGTCGGCACCAGCCCCGGCATCGCCCGCGGCCCGGCCTTGTACATCTCGTTCGGGAACGGCGCGTCATAAGCCGCCCGGACGTCTTCCGGCAGCGCGGTCTGGCAGCCGGACTGCACGCACCGCCCGACGTCCAGGATCTGCGCGCCCTCCACCGCCTCCCGGAACTTGTGCCACACCGGAGGCATGTCCACATCCCCGGTCGGCAGCCCGGTATTGGCCGCGACCACGCCGGCGAAGCGTCCCGGGTTCTCGGCCACCAGCCGCAGCCCGATCAGCCCGCCCCAGTCCTGTCCCACGACCGTGACGCCGTTCAGCCCCAGGACGTCGAACGAGAACCGGCGCATCCACTCCACGTGCCGCGCGTAACTGTGGTCGGCGATCTCCGCGGGCTTGTCCGACCGCCCGAACCCGACCAGGTCCGGCGCGATAGCCCGCAGCCCGGCGTCGGCCAGCACCGGAAGCATCTTCCGGTAGAGGAACGACCAGCTCGGCTCGCCGTGGAGCAGCAGAACCGGCGGCCCGTCGGCGGGTCCCGCCTCGACGTAGCCGACTCTGATCAGGCCGCCGTCCGGGTCGGACAGGTCGGTGTACTGAGGTTCGAACGCGAAGTCGGGCAGATCCGCAAACCGGTCTTCCGGCGTCCTGAGCAATCGCACGGTTCCCACGTTAGTGGGAACGGGACCGCGCGGCAGTGCGCGAACGCTACGAAATCGCGACCGCGACGACCAGCCCGAGCCCGAGGTGCGCCGCCGCGACGACGATGCTCGCCGGAGCGAACTTCTCGCTCTGGATCGTGGACCCGACATCGATCCGGGTCGCCCACTCCAGCAGCCGCACCGCCAGCACCTGCACGATGACGCCGATCAGGCCGTAGACCAGCGACGTGATCAGCCCGGCGGTCAGGTCGCTCGCGGAGCTGTAGATCGCCACGACCACGATGAACGCCATCGACAGCAGCCCTGACGCGGTCACGATCACCGCGTTCGGCAGACCGCGGGTGACGAGTTTCGACAGCTTGCCCGGCGTGGTGAAGTCGATCGCGTAGAAGCCGGCGAACATCAGCAGCAGGCCGACGATGCCGTACAGCAGGATCGCGCCGATCCCGCGCACGAGGTCGGATCCGAACGTTGCGGGCAGCGCGAGCGTCGAGGTCACGGGGTCTCCCTGGATGGCCAATTCAGCCGGTGGAATCGGACATCCAGGGTTGTATCACGACTCCGGGATCCGGTGCGGCACAAACGCCGCGCCGTCGTCCGTGACCAAACCGCTGGTCTCGCGGATGCCCAGCCCCGCCGACTGGTCGCCGACGATCCACGCGCCGAGCGCGGGCCGGTACCCGTCGAACTCCGGCAGCGGATCGAACGCCTGGTAGACGTAGCCTTCCGCGCCGTACACGCCGTCGGTCTGCGTCTCGTATCCGGTGGCCACGATCTGCACGTTCGCGCCCTCGCGGCCGAGCTTCGGCTTGCGCACGTACTCGGTGAGCAGGCCGGGGTCGTCAGCGAACGCGGGCAGCAGGTTCGGATGCCCGGGGTAGTTCTCCCACAGCACCGCGAGCAGCGTCTTGTTCGACAGCAGCATCTTCCACAGCGGTTCGACCCACAGCGTGCGCGGCATGGTCTCCACCGCGAACTTGCCGAACTCCTCGTCGACCACCCATTCCCACGGGTACAGCTTCACCACCGTGGACATCTGCGCCTCGGCGAGGTCGACGAACCGCTTGAGCACCGGGTCCCAGCCGATCTCCTCGATCGCGAGCCCGACCGTGTCGAGCCCGGCCTCGGCGGCGGTCTCCTGCAGGTACGCCGTGGTCACGTGGTCCTCGCCGCTCGGGTCGGCCGCGGACCAGGTGAAGTGCAGTTCGTTCGACGGCAGCTTGCCGCCGAGTTCCGCCCAGCGCTCCACCAGCTTCTCGTGGATGGAGTTCCACTGGTCGTCTTCCGGGAAGACGTCGGTCTTCCAGTGCCACTGCAGCAGCGACGCCTCCAGCAGCGTGGTCGGCGTGTCCGCGTTGTACTCCAGCAGCTTGGCAGGCGATTTGCCGTCGTAGCGCAGGTCGAAGCGGCCGTAGACGTGCGGGTCCTGGCGCTTCCACGACTCCGCGATGTGCGGCCACACCCACTCCGGGATGCCGAAGCGCTGGTACTGCTCGGTGGTCACGACGTTGTCGACGGCCTCCAGGCACATCGAATGCAGCAGTTCGACGTCCGCCTCGAGCGAGAGCACCTCGTCCATGTCGAAGACATAGTGCACCGACTCGTCCCAGTACGGCCGCGGCTTGCCGGTGCCGTCGCGTGCCGGGGTGCCGTAGACCAGGCCCTGCTCTTCGACGATCCGCTGCCAGTCGCGGCGCGGTTCCC
Source organism: Amycolatopsis sp. NPDC114503 (assembly GCF_055633655.1). NCBI lineage: Bacteria > Bacillati > Actinomycetota > Actinomycetes > Pseudonocardiales > Pseudonocardiaceae > Amycolatopsis > Amycolatopsis sp. NPDC114503. Next base: position 318,437 of record NZ_JBVKDT010000001.1, read on the forward strand.
GCCGGTCCCGATACACCTACGAGCCTCCGCTCTTGCCGGTCCCGCCGGTGCCTCCGGAGGTGCCGCTCTTGCCGCTGATGCCGAACCCGCCGCGCTGGACGCTGGTGCCCGACTTGGTCGAAACGTTGGTGTTGCCCGACGGCGCGGTGTAGCTGCCGCCGGAGACGTGCTGCCCGATGTTCCCGGTGCCGCCGTAGTTGTAGCGGTACTGGGTGAACCCGCCGCCGGGAATCGGGATGAACCAGAACCCGCCGCTGTAGTGCCCGCCGTTGCTGATCGCGTAGTTCTCGTCGCAGTACTTGTCGTCCTGAATGACCCCGTCGGACGTGACGCAGGACGCGGTGACCTCGGCGGGCTTCGCGATCGTGTAGAACGTCGCGACCAGCCCGACGAGACCGACAGTGACCCCGCTGCCGATCAGGATCTTGCGTTTCGTGGCCGCCTTCGCGTCGGCCGCCTCCCGCGCCGCGAGGGCTTCCTGCCGCTCGCGTTCCTGGTCGGCGATGGCCTGTTTGCGGGCCCGTTGTTCGGCCACCGAGGGCTGCCGCGGCTGCGTGTTCGCGTCCTGGAAACGCATCGAACCCGGCTTGGTCGGCTCCTCGGGCGGCTGCACGCCGCTGTTGTCGTCTTGCGTCATGTGCGCTCCGTAATCCCCCAGCACTGCAAACCCCGTGTTCCACCCTAATCGACCCGGCACACGCGCGGTTCATGCGGCGCGGGCATCATGGGTATCGATGTCTCAACGCTCGGAGCGGTTCCCTTCGCGTATGCAGACCCTGACCACCCGCGTGGTGATGGCCGGGGTGTTCTTCGGCGCGGTCATCGCGCTGGCCTTGAGCGTCGCCTTCTCCTGGACCGACACGCTCGCCGGCGGCGGCGCGGGCGGCGGGGAGGGCAAGCTCAGCGAGGCCGCCCAGCAGGCGTTCCACTCGCCGCCGGGCACCTGCCTGACCTGGAACGCCAAGGACGCCTCGGACGCGCACCAGGTGCCGTGCGCGCAGCCGCACCTGTTCGAGGTCACCACCGTGGTCGACATCGGCGCGAAGTTCCCGCAGCAGGCTCCGTTCCCGAGCCTCGACCAGTGGCAGGACATCGCGCAGCAGCAGTGCAACAGCGACGTGCGGCCGTACCTCGGCCATCCGCTCGACCCGTACGGCAAGCTCACCACCAACCTGCTGCGGCCCACGTCGGCGCAGTGGTCCGGCGGCGACCGCCAGCTGCGCTGCGGCCTGCAGTTCGCCGGTCCGGGCGGCGGCCTGCAGCCCACCACCGGCGCGGCGAAGACCCAGGACCAGTCGATGGTGTGGGCCCCGGGCACCTGTCTCGCGCTGGTCGGCAAGGGCGTCGGCGACCCGGTCGACTGCAGCAAGCCGCACTCCTACGAAATGATCGCCACGCTCGACCTTGCCTCGCACTTCAAGGACGGCTACCCGAAGCTGGACGACCAGAAGTCCTGGCTCGACACCGAGTGCAACAAGGCCGCGAAGGACTACACCGGCAGCTCCGACCTGTCGGCGAAGAAGCTCATCCTGGGCTGGGACTCGCGCGAGCAGGAGAGCTGGGACGCCGGGTCCACCAAGGTCAACTGCAAGGTCGCGGCCACGCTGCAGGACGGCAGCGGGTTCCAGGCGGTCACCGGCAGCGTGAAGAGCGGGTCCTCCGGGTCGTCCGGCCAGCAGCAGAGCCCGCCGCCGAGCTCGGGTTCCGGCGGGAACTGAAGCGGTGCCCGTCGAGATGAGCCAGGCCCGGTTCGAGGAACTCGTGGCCGACGCGCTCGACCAGGTGCCCGCGGAGTTCGCCGCGGCGATGGACAACGTCGTGGTGCTGGTCGAGGAGTTCAACGAGGAAGCACCGGACATCCTCGGGCTCTACCACGGCATCGCGCTCACCGAGCGCACCAGCCACTACAGCGGCGCGCTGCCGGACCGGATCTCGATCTACCGGGAGCCGATCCTCGACATCTGCGACACCGAGGACGACGTCGTCGAGGAAGTCCTGATCACCGTCATGCACGAACTCGGCCACCACTTCGGCATCGACGACGAGCGGCTGCACGAACTCGGCTGGGGCTGATTCCGGCGGAACCCCGCCGGCCCGTTGCTCTTCTCTGATCAACAACGCAGCGCCACCACGGAAACCACCGAAGGTCACCAAAGCGTCACGGAACGCGCCTGATCTCTTTAGACTGTCCTGATCAGGCAGTTTCCTGTTCCCGTGAGGTGGTTTGTGTCGCATCGGACGACGGACGGCCGGCTGCGCTGGCTGCTCGCTTCGAGCGGCACGTCGAACCTCGCCGACGGCATCGCCAAGGTCGCTTTCCCGCTGCTGGCCACCACGCTGACCCGCGACCCGGTCGAGATCGCCGCGCTGTCGGCGGTCCAGTTCCTCCCGTGGCTGCTGTTCGCCATCCCGGCGGGCACGCTCGTCGACCGGATCGACCGCAAGAAGGCGATGATCGCCGCGAACGCGGTGCGCGCGCTGGTGGTCGCCGGGGTCACCGCGCTGCTCGCGTTCGGCACGATGGAGATCTGGACGATCTACGTCGCGTCGCTGCTCGTGGGCATCGCGGAAACGGTCGCGGAGAGCGCGGCGAACGTGCTGCCGCCCGCGCTGGTCGGGGCGGACCGGCTGGAGAGCGCCAACAGCAAGCTGCAGGCGTGCGAGATCGTCGGCCAGACGTTCCTCGGCGGCCCGGTCGGCAGCGCCACCTTCGCGATGTTCGCGGTCTTCCCGTTCCTGCTCTCTTCGGTCGGTTTCGCGGTCGGCGCCGCGCTGCTGCTGGGCATGGCGGGCAGCTACCGGCCGCGGCAGGAGACCAAAACGCACATCCGGGCGGATTTCGCGGACGGCTTCCGCTGGCTGCGGCGGCATTCGCTGTTGCTGCGGCTGCTCGCGATCGCCGGCCTGCTCAGCCTGATCAGCGAGCTGGCCCAGGCGCAGCTGGTGCTGTACGCGCTGGAAGACCTGCATTTGTCCGACGCCACCTTCGGCGCTTTCGCGTTCGTCGGCGGTGCCGGAGGCCTGCTCGGAGCCGGGCTGACGCCGCGGCTGGTCCGGCGCATCGGACGGCGGGCTGTCCTAGTCGGCGGGGTGTTGTTCTGCGCGCTCGGCTTCGGCGGCATGGGACTGGTGCGCCAGCCTGTGGTGTCCGCGGTGCTGTTCGGCGTGTTCGCGGCGGCGGTGGTGGCGGTGAACGTGGTGCTCGCGACCGCGCGCCACACGCTCGTGCCGGGCGAGTTGCTCGGCCGCGTGCTCGGGGTCTGGCGGACGGTCGTCTGGGGCGCGATTCCGCTCGGCGCGCTCCTAGGCGGACTGCTCACGAAGCTGCTCGGCTCGGCGGGCGACACCTTCACTGCTTCCGGCGTTCTGCTGCTGTTCGTGACCGCTTACGCACTGTTCGCGCTGCGCGGACGCCCGCTCGATGACAAAACGGCTTCGACCGGAGACGGAGTCCGTTCGCAGCAGTGATCTGGCGCGGTTTTGGTGCTGGAATAGCACCTCACCCCGGCCGCCGGAGGTATGCGATGACTGCACTCGACACTCCGCCGCTGCCAGACGACGACCGTGACACCGACCTTGAGTCGCCGCCTTCCGCCGCACGACGGCCGCTCGTCCTCGCCGCCGTCGCCGGGTTCGTGCTCGGCACCTGCGTGGTCGGGCTGCTGTGGGGGTTGTCCGGCCAGCGCGCCGGAGCGAATGTCGACGCCGCGGCCGCGTGCGCCGCTTTCGCTCGCGCTGGGCACATCCCGGACACCACGGGTGGCGTCGACGCGGCGCAGTTCACCCGGATGTCCGACGATTCGGTGCACCGCGTCACCGGCGCGATGGAGCTGGCCAAGGCGGCGGCGACCTTCGACGGCACCTACCAGCCGCTGGCCAAGAGCCTCGAAGCGGTGAACAAGATGGTGCTCGCCAGCCGCTTCGACAACCGCGACGGGCAAGCCGCGGTCGTCCAGGCGGAACAACTCTGCGCGCGGGGCTGATCCCCACGCGCAGAGCCTCGCCTCAGGCCTTGTGCACGGTCTTCACGCCGAGCTGCTTGCCCGGGATGTTCGTGCCCGCGCAGCCGAGGCCGTCGAGCGGCACGAACTTCGACGCCGTCTCCTGCGGCAGGTACACGCGAAGGCCCTTGACCTGGGTCGGCTTGCAGACCGCCGGGTCGAAGTTGCGCACCTGCGCGAGCTGGAGGTCCGCCGCGGCGGACTGGCCGGGAGCCAGCTTCACCGGCGCGCCCTTGGCGCCGTCGCGATCGGCGGCCGGGCCGATTTGCGCCCCGTTCTCGCCGCCGACGTAGGACACGCCAGGGAAGCCCTGGATGGTGCACGGTTTGCCGCTGGTGTTCTTGATCAGCAGCGGCCGGTACTCCGAACCCGCGCCGGCGTCGCCGCCGCCCAGCGACAGGGAAACGTCGCCGGCCTTGCACAGGCCGTTGTCGGCGGGCGGCTTTTCGGCCGGTGCCGAGCCTCCGCTGGGTGCGGACGACGCGGAAGAAGGAGCGGACGACGCGGCGGACGACGCCGACGACATCGGGCTGCTCGACGGGGTGTCCGAACTCGCCGGGCCGCTCGCGGCGGGAGCGCCCTGGCCGCACGCGGAAAGCAGCAGCGCACCCGACGCGCCCACTGCGGACAGGAAGACCAGGGAAAACCACGGTTTCTTCGTGTTTGCCATCTCACTCGCCTCGCTGTGCTGGTGAACGCCGAACTGGGTGGAACCTCTTCCGGAGGACGTGCCAGGTCCGGACGGGGTTGCTCCGCATCCGGTGAGTTCCCCACCGGATGCGGGTTCACTCAGCGTTTCCCCGCACGAGTGATCAACCGCTCACGAAAGGCGGGTGTCCACCCACCGCAGGCACTCCCACCCGTGGTCCCGGGCTTCCAGCTCGACGAACTTCGTATTCGGGATCAACTCCTCGTTCGCCAGCTCGGCGGGCACATTCGAGGCCAGCCACTCCCCGGCGAGCCGGATCGCGCCACCGTGGCTGACCAGCACGACCACTCCGTCCGGCGACGTTTCCTCGTGCTTCGCCCGCAGCTCGTCGGCCGCGCCGAGCATCCGGTCGCGCACCTGCGTGCCGGTCTCCCCGCCGGGGATCGAGACGTCCATCTCGCCTTCCGTCCACGCCTTCACCACGCGCAGGTAGATGCCGATCGAGTCCAGGTCGGTGTTGCCCTCGAGGTCCCCGGCGTCGACCTCCTTGACCCCCTCGATCACCTGCACGTCGAATCCGAACACCTCGGCCAGCGGTGCCGCGGTCTGCTGCGCACGCACCGCCTCCGACGCGTACACCGCCACGATCGGTTCGGATTTCAGCTGCTCAGCGAGCGCCGCGGCCTGCTCCCGGCCGAGTTCGGTGAGCGGCGGACCAGGCAACGCGGTGTCGAGCGCGCGGCGGACGTTGCCCTCGGTTTGTCCGTGCCGGACCAGCAGCAACCTCATGCGCCCTCTCCCTTCAAAACCGCGCCGACCCACGCCTGGGCGTCGAGGAAATCCTGGTTCCCCGCGCCCTCCTCGATCGTCGCGGCGACCTCGTCGGCCCGCGGGTACGAACCGAGAAAGCGCAGGTGAGAGCGTCGGCGCAGGGCGGTCATCGCGTCGATGATCCGGGGTTCGGCGACGTGGCCCTCGAAGTCGATGAAGAACCGGTACTCGCCGAAGTTGCTGCGCGTCGGCCGGGCGTCGATCCGGGTCAGGTTGATCCCGCGACCGGCCAGCTCCACCAGCAGGTCGGACAGCGTCCCGGTGCGATTGACCGCGGCCGCGACGATCGACGTGCGGTCGGCTCCGGTGGGCGCGGGCAGTTCGCCCGGGCGACGCACCATGAGGAACCGGGTCTGCGCGTCGCGGACGTCGGCGACGCCGGTCGCCAGCTCCTCCAGCGGGTAGTGCTCGATCGCGACCGGCGCGGACACCGCCGCGTCGAAATCGCCCTCCACCACGCCGACCGCAGCCGCCGCGGTGGACGACGAGGCGACCGGGGTGGCGTCCGGCAGATTCGCCTCCAGCCACTCGCGCACCTGGGCGAGCGCGTGCGGATGGCTCGCGACGGTGCGGATTTCGCCGCTGCCCGGCCGTTTGAGCACGCTGAAGTGGATAGGCAGGATCGTCTCGGCCGTAGCGACGAGCGGATCCCCGTCGCTGAGCCCGTCGAGCGTCGCGGGGACCACGCCCTCGACGGAGTTCTCGATCGGCACGCACGCGGCGTCCGCGGCACCGTCGCGGACGGCCTGCAGCGCCAGCCGGACGGTCTCGTAGGGGGTCAGGTCCTCGCCCGGCGCGAGCGCGCGGGCGGCCTGCTCGGTGAACGTGCCCTGAGGGCCGAAATACGCGATCCGCAACACGAGAGCCAGGCTAGCGACCGCGTGCGTGGCGCTTTTCACTCGGACAGCCGGTGGCTAAACCGGTTACGCCGGGTGGCGTTTTTTGCCATGCTTGAACGGTGACCGCCGACTCAGGCACACACGCCGGGCACGGGGAAGCCGTTTCGCCGGATTCTCCCCGAACGCCGGAATTGGTGCTGTGCGCCGTCGATGAACCGCTGGCCGCGGCGTGGACCTCCGCCGTGGCGGGTTTAGGCGGCTCCGTACGGGTGCACCGCGGTTCGGTGCTCGACATCGCCGCGCAGGCGGTGGTCAGCCCGGCCAACTCCTACGGCTGGATGCGCGGCGGGATCGACGCGGTCTACGCACGGGCGTTCCCCGGCATCGAGCAGAGCGTGCGCAGCGCGGTACTGGCTTCTTACGGCGGTGAGCTGCCGATCGGCGAGTCGGTGATCGTCCCGACCGGCGAGTCCGAACCGGCGTGGCTGATCAGCGCGCCGACTATGCGCGAGCCCGGCGAACGGCTGCCCGCCGACACCGTCCACCCGTATCTCGCGGCGCGCGCGGTGTTCCTGCAGTGGCAGCGCGGACAGCTGGATTCCGGCCCGGTCGCCTCGGCGGTCCGGACGATCGCGATGCCCGGTCTCGGCACCGGCGTCGGCGGCGTGGCCCCGGCCGCCTGCGCCCGGCAGGTCGCCGCGGCATGGCAGGAAGTTTTCGGAGCCAACGGTCACCTTCGGTGATCGCATCCCCGCCGGTTGAGGGGTGCGTGCATCACATCACAGCGCGTTCACGCGCGGTAAGCCCTACCGTTGATACGGCGTTACGGAAGTAGCGCAGACGGAGCCAGCGCAGGCGACGGCCGAGGAGTGTGCGATGCCCACACGGGTCCGTGAACTCAGCCCTTATGTAGAGCTGCATCGGGAACAGTGGCGGGAGCTGCGCAGCTCCACTCCGCTGCCGCTGACCGCGGACGAGCTGGTCCGGCTCCGCGGGCTCGGGGAGCAAATCGATCTCGCCGAGGTCGCCGACGTGTACCTGCCGCTTTCGCGGCTGATCAACCTCCAGGTGAAGGCCCGGCAACAGCTGTACGAGGCCACCACGACGTTCCTCGGCGAAGACTGTCGCAACACCAAAGCGCCGTTCGTGATCGGCGTCGCGGGCAGTGTCGCGGTCGGCAAGTCGACCACCGCCCGGATCCTGCGCACCCTGCTCGCCCGCTGGCCCGACCACCCGCGCGTCGACCTCGTGACGACGGACGGGTTCCTCTACTCGCGCGACGAGCTGACCCGGCGCGGGATCATGCACCGCAAGGGTTTCCCGGAAAGCTACGACCGGCGCGCGCTGCTGCGGTTCGTCACCGAGGTGAAGTCCGGGGCCGAGCGGGTGTCCGCGCCGGTGTACTCGCACCTGGCCTACGACATCCTGCCGGACCAGGAGCAGGTCGTGGAGCGGCCGGACATCCTGATCATCGAGGGATTGAACGTCCTGCAGCCCGGCCCGAGCCTGACTGTCTCGGATCTGTTCGATTTCTCGATTTACGTCGACGCGCACATAGACGACATCGAGCATTGGTATGTCGAGCGATTCCTGAAGCTGCGGCACACCGCGTTCGCCGACCCGGCGTCGCACTTCCACCATTTCGCCGGCCTGGACGACGACGAGGCCCGCGAAGAAGCGCGGCACCTCTGGCGCACCATCAACGAGCCGAACCTGATGGAGAACATCAAGCCGACCCGGCCGCGTGCGACGCTCGTGCTCCGCAAGGACGCCGACCACGCCATCAACCGTGTTCGACTGCGGAAACTCTGACTTTCACCCACACGCGCCTCACCGGTCTCGCTCTGCACAAAGGTCGGATAATTGACCGATCGGCCAGCGTCTTCGTAACCACTTGGCCGATACCCGCGCATCCCTCCGCAAGCGACCCTGAAAGCAGCAGGAAGTCGCACCTGACCTGCGAAGGAGGCCACGATGTTGACTATCGTCCTGACCTGGGTCGGCGCGGTACTGGGATTGACGCTGCTGGTCGCGATGGCCGCGGGGGCGTTCGTCGTCGACTTCGACGACGCGCTGCGCGAACGGCGGCTGAAGGCACGCAGCACGGCGGAGCCGACCAGCTGAGGCCTGAGCTTCGGGTCCAGGCAAGATGTGCGGCATGAGTCCGGTGAGCCGCGCGCGCAAGAAGAGTTCCCTACCCACCGCCCCCAGCGTCAACGGTCTGTTCAAGGACGTGCTGCGGGACTTCTCCGCGGTCGCGGCCGAGCCCGGTCCGTTCGACATCGACCTGCTCGGTTCCGAGGTCGTCGGGCAGTGGCGGGACGTCGTCGTGGAGGACGAGCCGGAAAGCCAGCTCGGGCTTGAGCTGATCGCCTTCGCGCAGCGCAAGATCACGCCCGGCGCGGCGGCGCTGCTGGCCGCGCTGAAGGTACTGGCCGAGTCCGAAGAGGAGCGTTCGGCGGCGGCCGAGGCGCTGGGCGTCGTGCTCGGCCGCGGCATCCCGGAGCCGGAGTGGGCCGCCGAGGTCGGGCAGGTCAGCGTCGGCGAATGCTGGCGCACCGGGGATGTTTACGGCGACGAATCGTCGCTGCTGTGCGTCTTTTCCCGAGGCGACCACTCGCTCGGCCTGCTCGCGCTGCTGGACTTCACCGAGGGCGGCCGGGTGCGCGACCTGGTGGTCATCGAGGAGCCGCACGAGGTGCTCGCCGAAATGCGCTCGCAGGTCGAGGAAGACGGCGAGCTGGTCGTACTGGACAAGATCGAGCCCGCCGACGCGCACCGGCTGCTGGTGTCCGGGATCGCGGCCACGGACAGCCTGGACGAGCCGGACGTCGGCGAGGACTACACGCGATTCCACGCCATCGCGCTGACCTGGGCGCGTTCGCTGCCGGAGCCTTCCGCGGTTCCGCCGGTCGCCGAGTGGACTGCCGCGCAGCGCGAGGAAGCCGTCTCCCAATTCCTCGCGGACACGAACCTGCCGGACGCCGACGCCGCCCGCGAAATCGCCACCCTGCTGGTGGACCACGGCTGCCGCACCGAACCGGCCGCACCGCTGCGCGTCGGCCCGGAAAAGCTGGCGCGGTTCCTCGAATCCTTGCTGGACGGCGAATACGAGCTGGAAGACGAGGACGCCGTCGCGCCGGTCGTGCTGTCCTGGGCAAGCTGGGCCGCCGCTCGCGCCGGACTGTCCGAAGTCGCGATCGCGGCGTTGCTGGAAGAGGTCACCGAATACCTCGGCGAATACCTCTCGGACGACGACGAGGAAGACGACTTCAGCGATTACCTCGACGGCACCGAATCCGCCGAGGAAGCCCTGGAAGTGGTGGCCCGCCGCCGTTTCGCGGTGCCCGAACTGTCCACAGTGATCGGTGACGAGGAACTGACCGACCTCGACCCTGGCGACCCGGAACAGCGCCGGCTGCTGGTGATCGGCGCGCACCCGGAGTACCACGAGTCGCTGGCCGCGGAGGAATTCGACGGCGCCGACGGCCTCCGCCTCGCCCTTGAGACGTCCATTGTGGACCAGCTGTGGGACGACGAGCCCGCCGAAGTGTGGACCGCCGCGCAGAACCTGCTGCAGCAGGACCTTTCCCGTACCGATGTCCTCGAGCGCCTGGTGACTGTCCTCGAAGGACAGTTGACCGAAACCGAGGAGGAAGACCAGCTGGACTACGACCTGGACGCCTACCGCGCCGCCCTGGCCGAAATCTAGCCCTTCGGAAGCGCGATCCGGGCCGACCGGATCTCCGCGAGCAACCGGGTTTTGCGGCGGTGGACGTTCACCAGCTCGGCGACGTAGCCGGTGAACTCCTCCGCCGTGCCCGCTTGCTTGTGCAGGGTGCGCAGTTTTTTGAGGCACTGCGCGGCTTCCCGGTACGCGCCTGCTTCTTTTTGAGCGATCAGCTGCTCGATCCGCTCGCGGTATTCCGGTATGGAGTCTTCTTCTTTTTGCGGGGTTTCCGCCTGGCGCGGTGCCGCTTTCCGCCGCGGTGCTTCTTTCCGCTGCGGCTCCTCCACCCGCTCTGGCTTCTCCGCCCGCACCCGCGTCTCTGCCTGCTGCGGCTCCTCCGACCGCACCCGCCGCGACTTCTCCACCCGCTCCGGCTTCTCCGCCCGCGGCCCCTCCACCCGTCGCCGCGCCCCCGCCCGCTGCGGAGTCAGCACCCGCGCCGCGTAAGCAATCGCCTCGCCGTGCCGCCCGGCCGCCCGCAACACCCGGACAATCTTGAGACTGACGTCCACCCGAGGCGGCTTGGCCGCGAGAATGGCGACCAGCCCGTCCACGTCCCCGCTGGCCTCGGCGATTTCCTCCTGCAGCCGCCGCGCGATCTCGACCTTTTCGGGCTGCTTCACGCGCAACACTTCGTCCACAATGGACTTCATCCGCGCGAGCCCGCCCTCCCCGAGCGCCGCCGCGAAATCCGCCACCGCGACCGCCCGCCCGCTGAACGCCGCCTCCAGCACCCAGTCCGCGAGCTGCCCCGGCTCCGGCGGCCGAGCCGCACAAGCCCGCGCGTACAACGCGACCGCCTGGTCAAGCCGCTCCTCGAGGTCCGCCGCGAGGTCGCCGTGCTGCTCCAGCATGCCCACGATGTCGTCCACCGCCCGCCGAGCGAGCGGCGCGAGATCAGCGCGGCTGCCGGAGTCGAGCAGCCGCCGCACAGTATCGAGAACCGCACCGATTTTGGCGGTGTACTCGACCGGGTCGGGGACGCTCACGGGAACAGTCTGCCGTATGGCCCGTAACCGGCGTGTGGGCCAACGGCGTACTCTTTTCGGCCCAACCCGGACACCCCAGGTGAGCACCGCGCGTGATAGTCAGGTCCAGTGACCCTAGACGACCTCACCCAGCGCCTCCGCGACTTCGCCGCCGCCCGGGAGTGGGAACCGTTCCACACCCCGAAAAACCTGACGATGGCCCTGTCCGGCGAAGTAGGCGAACTGATCGCCCTGTTCCAGTGGCTGACGCCGGAGGAGGCCGCGAACTGGCGCGCGGACCCGACCCAGGAATTCAACGTCCAAGACGAAATCGCCGACGTCATGCTGTATCTCGTCCGGCTGGCGGACGTTCTGGGAATCGACCTGCTGGAAGCGGCGAACGCGAAGGTGGACCGCAACGAGAAGAGGTTCCCTCCGCTAGCCCGGTGAACCGGCCGCCGCCCGCTTCGTCTCGTCGAGGTACCAGCCGCCGACCAGCGCACCGACCGCGAACACGGCCAGAAAGATCCCCGGCCCCACCCCCGCACCGCCGAACATCGCGGCGACGGTGAGGACCATCAGGACGAGTCCGATTCCGATCAGCACCCGCCCGATGGTCACCTTGCCCGGCGGGGTCATGGCCGGCACTGCCTGGGCGACGGCGAACCGTTCGGTCCGGCTCGCCGCCTGCGGACGACTCTCCTCGACTGCCGGCTCATTCTCAGTCGGCGCGCTGCCGAACCCGAGCACCGCCGACGCCTCATCAAGCCTGACGACTCGCGCACCAAGTTCTCCCGCCCGGGCAAGCCGCGGCTCGGTCTCGCGCACGTCCGTGTCATAGACCAGGTGTGTGACCGAAGCAGTCAACTTCTTGGCCAGCTGTAACCCCTCCGCCAAGACCCGTGCTCGCACCTGGTCGGCCCCTGCGGTCGTGCCGAGCACCAATACCCTCGTCGCTTTCCGGCCAGCGGAGGTGACCCGAAGATCGGCCACCGCATCAGCTGCCCCAAGCGCCTCCGCGACCTGCCGCAACTCCCGTTCCTCGGCAGCTGTTACCACCCCATCGAATTCCGCCACCCGGCGCAATTCGGCGACGAATTCGGCATGCACCCGACGCACCTCCGCGTCGGACATCCCGGCTTCAGCCGCGAGACCGGCCAACGTCCAGGCCTCTTCTTCGGAGAGAAACTGGTCGCCCACCGCCTCCGCGAGCAGGTCAAGGTAAGCCCGATCGCCGTCCGCGAGGCCGACCCGGTCGACCGCTCCTGCCATCCAGCCCTTCTCGTCCACCAGTTCATCCCGACGCCGCACAGCGGGAGCGCCAGCCGCGTAGCGAGGCAACATCGCATAGCTCGGTGCCACGGGGAGCCGCAGACGGTGCGTTCCGATGAGGGCGGCGATTGCCTGCGCACAGGCACGCGCGGACGGTCCCGCGAGATACGCCGGAAAGTCGGCGATGCCGAGCGCGCTGGCGATCGTGCCAAGCCGATAGTTGGGCAGTTCCAACGCTGCCCGCGCGGCATCCGCGAGTGAAACCCCAGGCAAGGGAGGAAGCCGTACGCCGAGACGTGTTGTTTCGACAGCGAGAAAGCTCGAAGTCTGTGCCAGGTCGGCTGCCACCAGCACGGCACCTCGACATAGCTCGAGCAACGGGCCGAGAATATCGGCGAACGCCGGAGCGTCGCGCAGGTCCGCCGCAGTGACCCGGTGCAGATTGGTCCGGCCGCTACCGGCCTGCTCCCCAGGGGCGACCAAGGTCGTCAACTCCCCCAGCACTGTTCCGTCTCCGAGAAACCGCACCGCCCCGACCTCCACGACCCGTCCTGAGCGGAGGCCAGTGGTCTTGAAATCGATCGCGACGAACGAAATATCCTGGGCAGGCACCTGCCCGTCCGCAGTCAAAGACAGCGGTTCGATCAGCTCAGTCATCGTGGACGCTTTCTCCTGGGGTCGGCAAGACCATCGGAAGGAGAGGTCGTTTCGTCACCGCTCCGCCCTGGTTTCCTCGATTCGTGACGAACCCGTTACCCCGCCAATCCGCAATTCGCGTGATGATGGCTAGTTGCGCGTCCGGCGCGTAACGCCGAACGGGGCTTCCGCGAATACCCTTCGGCACGCGAACTTCCGGAACGAGGAATTTTCCCGAATGGACCCGACCTCGACTCGCCCTTGGCAGAGAATGCCGAAGTGGCTCACGATCACCCTCGGTGTTTTCGCCGTCCTCTTCGTCCTGGGCGCGATCTTCGGCAAGGCTCCGCAAGAGCCGACACCAGCCGTTGCAGCGGCACCTATGCCACCCACGCCCACTACATCGACGCTGGTCAGCACGACCACCACCTCGACGACGCCGCCGATCTCGTATACCGTGGAATCGGTGAACGACGGTGCCACAGTCGTCATCGCGGGCACCGACGGCTCGCATCGGACCGTTCAAGTCCTCGGCATCACCGTGGCCACCGGAAACAACTGTTACGCAGCCGAAACTCTTGCGTGGGCGAAACTCAAACTGACCAATGCCGCGGTGCGGGTGACAACGGACGCGACCGCAGGCGTGGCACTCACGTTGGCCGACGGCTCCGACTACGCGACCAGCGCGCTGCAGAGCGGCCACGCCCAGCTCGCCGCCAACGTCTCGTCAACTGCATTGGCCACCGCCGAGTCGGCTGCCAAACAAACGGCCGCCGGGCTATGGGCCGAGCCGTGCAAAGGAATGATCACCGCGCCGACGCCAGCGCCTCCGGCTCCTCCCGCGCCTCCGGTCACCCACGAAGAGCCGCCGCAGCCGCCGGCCGAAGAACAGCCGCGGCCCGACCCGAAGCCTGCGCAGGTCTATTACAAGAACTGCGCTGAAGCAACCGCCGCGGGTGCTGCTCCGATGAAGATCGGAGAACCGGGCTACCGCCCAGGCCTCGACCGGGACCACGACGGAACAGCCTGCGACAAATAGGGGCCTGGCGGCGGTGCCGGAAAGCACCGCCGTTCGCCCGATGATCACAGCGCCTGAACATTTTCCTCAAGGTCGTTCAGCAGAGCGTGCATCGGACCCCAGCACATCATCACCGTGTCGCGATCAAGCTGCAGCCGGTCGGCGAGTTCTTTGCGCGGGTGCACGAAGTTCCGAAAATCGCGGACGGTGTCCACGAACTTCGCCGCGTCAAGCTGAATCCAGTCCTTGCCGTGTGCGATGTCGATGAGTTCTTTAAGGCTGACCCGCTCAGCAGGTTTGCGTCCGTTTTTCGCACGCGCGTCCGGGAACCCTTGTGCGGACAGCTCCTCGTCCCGTTCGAGCAGCAGCTGAAGCAGCACTCCCTCGACCAGGCTGCCAATGCCGATCACAGCCATCGTGTAGGCACCGCCAGACTCGCAAATCCTGGTCTCATCCAGCCGTCGCACGAGCGTGTCGACCGTCCGCGGGTCGGCGATCAGCCGTTCGATCCGCCGGCGGAAGTCCGCAGGCTCCGCGAACGTCGGTCGATCGCCGTCGCTCTTGATCTCCCCGACCACCGGCCGACCCGACACATAGGTGACTGCCAAGCCTTCGGGAGCCAGCTTCTCGTTCACCGTCGTCCGGAACTCTTCGGCGATCACAGCCCCGTCGTCGTATTCGATCGGGTCGCACACCCGGCACAGCAATCGCTCGATTTCCGCCCGGTTGTCCGCGCGCTCCTCCATCTGCTCCCGCAACCACGAGATACGCGCGGACCCGTCGTACTCCGGCGGATCCGCCCATCCCGCGCGCTCCAGCAGTTCCGCGAGTTCGAACCCGCGCTTCTCGTAGGGGCCGCCGATGTCGGCGATCGCTTCGGCGAGCCGTCCGACAGTCCGCGCGTCGAGCGGAAACATCAGTCCTCCTCCTTGTTCGCGAGATCCTGCGCGATCTCGATGGCCCTGCCGAGGCGCTCCACGATCTTTCGTCCGCGCCGCTTGCACCCGAGTTCGTCCATCGCCTGTTTCAACCGGGCATCACGGTCGAGCAGCAACCCGTCCGACATCAACCACCGACAGATCTCGATCAGCTCTCGCTCGCTGTATTCCTGGATGGGCAGGCCAGGGACAACGGGCGGCCGCGAGCCGCGCTCCGCAGCGACTTGAGCAGGTTGGCTGACCGGCACCTGCAGAGGAGGCGGCGCGGCTGGCTCCGCGTCCAGTTCGGCCATTGCCTGCTCCCACGCTTTCACGATGCGATCAGTTTCCGTTGCCGGATCGGCGAACCACGCTGACGACCACAACCGGCGGAACCGCCAGCCGAGCCGTTCCAGATGCGTTTGCCGGAGCCGGTCGCGATCCCGCGCGCTGGCCGAGCGGTGGTAGCGGTCGCCGTCCGCTTCGACCGCCAAAACCATGCGGCCAGGTTCGGTGCGATGCCCGAGCGCGAAATCAATGCGGTATCCGGAGAAGCCCCACTGCGGGTACACCGGAATCCCACGAGCCCGCAACGCCGCATCGATGGCCTTCTCGAACCCGTTGAGCCCGACTGGTTCCTGTTGCCCTACCTGATTGATCTGGCCGCCCGAGGCGGCGAATTCCAAGTACTGGCGCAACAGCTCCGTGCCGGTCATGCGATCCGAAGGCGCAAGGTCGTGTGCGGTGAACGACGAGACCACCGTCATCCTTCGCTTGGCCCGGGTCACCGCGACGTTCAGCCGCCGTTGGCTGCCACTGCGGTTCAGGACACCGAAGCCTTGCCGGTTGATCCTCCCTGCCGCGTCACGGGCAACGCCGACGCTGAGGATGATGGCGTCCCGCTCGTCGCCTTGGACGCTTTCCAGATTCTTCACGAAGAACCTCCGGCCGACCGGGGCCTCCTGAGAGAAGAAATCGTCGAGTTCGCGATGCTGGGCACGAGCCTCGCTCAGCGCCCGTTCGATCCGAGCCTGGTGCGTCGTTCCGAGAGTGATCACCCCAAGGCTTTCCCCGGGACGCGTACGTGCGTGGTCGAGCGCTAACTCGACCACCCGTTGCACTTCCGCCGGAGACGAACCACGCTGTCCCGGCGACGCTTCCCCGGCCACCACCTCAAGGATGACCGGACTGTCCTGATGCGCGCCGGGGAAAGTGACCAGGCCATTGCCGTAAATCTTCTCGTTGGAGAAGGCGATCAGCCGTTCGTCAGCGCTGCGGTAGTGCCAGCTCAGCATGTGCGTCTGCCGATCCGGCACGATCGGACGCAGCGCGGTAAGCACCGACTCGTAGTCCGAGAGGATTCCCTCGGCTTCTTCGTCCCCTTCGTCGATGACGAGGGCCTTTTCGAAGAAGTCCGTCGGCGGCAGCTGCTCCTCGTCCCCCGCGACGACCAGCCGATGCCCTCGCATGACCGAGGTAATGGCGTCGTGCGGGCGAATCTGACTCGCTTCGTCGAAAATCACCAGGTCGAACAGGCGCTCCGCGGGGAGCATGCGACTCACAACGAGCGGGGACATCGCCCAGCACGGCCGGACCGCGAGAAGCACTTCGGAGGTCTGCTCCACCAGCTTCCGGACCGGCAGATGCCGAGATCGCAGACTTGCCTGCCGCTTCAGGATTTGCGTCTGATCGGGAAAGGCGTCCCTGGCCTCCATCGCCCGCCGCGCCACCTGCCTGCGCACTCGCGCCGCCGAGTTCTCCAGGTGTGCCACGTCCGATTTCTGGAATTCTCCTAACACCCGGTTCTGCCGATCGGCCACGAACTCACGGAACGCGGGGACTGTCAGCTTGAGTTCCTCGTCGATCGACCGCAGCCAGATCCGGTAAAAGACCGTCCACGCCTGCTCCGAACCGAGGTTCAGCTTGGCGATCTCCGCGATCAAGCCGCTCAGACCGAGCTGGCGGAACTCGTCGGAGAGTGCGGTCAGCGTCGGCATCCGAAACAGCAGGTCGCGATCCTGCTGCAGCTGGTCAATCCGGTGTTCCACCTCGGGAGTGGATTCGGTTTCCAGCTCAGGCCGCCGAGCGGACAACGCGACCACGGCGAGCTGGCGACGCAGCTCCGCGTACTGCGCCATCATCTCGCTCAGCCCGGTCACGTGAGCGGGCTGAGCGTGCGCACCGCCAAGCTCGCGCCACCGACGTCGTTGATCGACTATCTGTGTCAGCCTCACATGCAGCTCAGTTCGCTTCCGGATGCCGTGGGCCGACATCGCGCGCAACTGCTTCACCAGTGCCCGACGTTTACGCCAGGGCAGCTGCTGAGGGTATTTCGCGCGCG
Organism: Amycolatopsis sp. NPDC114503; assembly: GCF_055633655.1. Lineage (NCBI taxonomy): Bacteria > Bacillati > Actinomycetota > Actinomycetes > Pseudonocardiales > Pseudonocardiaceae > Amycolatopsis > Amycolatopsis sp. NPDC114503. Next base: position 335,639 of record NZ_JBVKDT010000001.1, read on the forward strand.
TGGTGCGGTCGGCGGTCGCGTAATGGAAGGCATCGAGCTGCATGCCGAAGATGTCGGGTCCGAACGCTTGCACGGTGCGTTCGACCTCGTCCAGCAGTTCGAGGATGACCTGCCAACCCGCGATGCCGGGCGGCTCGGCCAGACCGGCGCGGCCAAGCAGCGCCCGCATGTCGTTCTTGCCCTCGCGCAGAGTCTTCCCGGCCAGCCGGTCCAGCTCCACGAGCACTCGGCGGACATCCTCCTCGGTCCGGATTTCCGCCCTGCACCACTGTGTCGTCTCCGCAGCGACCCGCAGCCCGCCGAGTTCGACGTATTGCCGGAGTTGGCCTTGCAGTCTTTGGACCACGTCGCCGGTCAACGCGGCTAACTGTCCGCCCTGGAATACACCACTGATCTCCGGACCCGGACCAAGGGCCAGCAACCGCTCCCGCACTTCGTAACCGCTCAGACCCCACGGCCGGCGGGGCAGGTGCAGCTCGCTGGAGTGCTCCAGCAACCGTTGCCGTGCGGAGACCAACCGGGCATGCAGGTCTTTGCTATCGACCTGGCCCTGCTGCTGCAGCCTCTCCAAGCTGTCCCCGAGCTGCTTCGCGACCTCGCGCTTGGTCGCTTTCTGCTGGTGCAAGTCGAGGACCAGACCGTCCAGGTCGACCGCGGCCAGCCGGTTCAGCACTGCCTCGATAGCCGCCTGCTTCTCGGCGACGAACAGCACGTTCTTGCCGGTGGCGGCGGCCCCGGCGATGATGTTCGCGATGGTCTGACTCTTGCCTGTACCGGGCGGCCCCTCGATGAACACATGCCGCCCGGACAGTGCGGTGGAGATCGCCCGGTGCTGCGAAGAGTCGGCGTCCTGCACCAGGAACTCGCTCGCCGGTTGCAACTCGTCGACCGCGGGCGGGACGAACCCGGCCGCCTCTCCGAGCAGCGCCTCTTTAGCCTGTTCGTCGCCAGCCAGCGCGGCAATGACGTCGTGGCTCGCGAGCAGTTCGGTAGCGGCGGCGAGATCCTCGACCATCGGAAGCTTGGCGTAGTTGAAAACGCCGAGCACGACCGCGTTCTCCAAGCTGAGTTCGATGCCATGCCGGGCCGCCGCTTCAGCGAGCGCGCGAAACACCGCCTCGGCCTGCTCGCGATGGCCGGTTTCCTCGGCAAGCACGGATTCGACGTGTCCTGCGAACTCCGCTGGATCCACGGCCACGCCGTACTCCTCGTTGAGCACGTGCAGCAGGATCGGGTTGACTTCGGCCTCGTCGGTGACTTCGAGCGTGTAGTCGCTTTCGGACGCGGTGCGGGCCTTTACCGCCATCGCACGGATGAGCAGCGGGGCACGCAGCTTCAGCACCGGCTTGGCACCCTTGTGCTGTTCCGGAGCAGTCCGTACGAACCCGAACGCCATCCGGCCGACTTCGAGCCCTTGTTCCTCCTCGAACATCTGGATCTTCCGGCTGAGCGATCGAGCGCGTACACAGGCGTCGCGATGCCGCTCCCGGTCCGGAAACAGCTTCCGCAAGACCGCCTTTTCGCCGCTGAGCACGGTGCCGAGCGCCTCCGGGTCGGCATCGGTGAGGTCGAGACAGCCCTGTTTGGTGTTCTTGAACGCCAGCATCGTGTTCGAAGTACTGAAGTCGATCAGCATCTTGCGCCACTCGCTGGCTGCCTCGGCGACCTTCGCCAGCCGCCGCGGATCGATCTGCGCGGTCATCCCGCTTCCCCTCGCCAGAACGGTATTCCGGACCCGGTATCGCCAGGTGCCCGCCGTTCTGCGACGAGCCGTACAGAATGACAGACCCGCAGGCGCGGCGAAAGCGCTGCCGCTGTCCCTCCTGTCCGGCGACACTGGGGACATGATCGGCGCTCAGCCCTGAACTGTGACAATTCCGGACAATGATCCACTCGAACGGCCGTGTCCGACGGAGGCGACGTCACCCGCTGGTGTCGTGCGGCACGACCGGCAGACGAACCGCCCCATGCCCCGTAACCTGGACATATGCCGATCCAGGTGCTGCTAGTAGACGACCACGAACTCGTCCGGCGGGGCCTGCGCGACCTGCTCAGCGACGAGGCCGACCTGGAAGTGGTCGCCGAGGCCGGGAGCGTTGAAGAGGCGCTCGCGGTGGCTATGCACGTCGAGCCGGATGTCGCGGTCGTGGATGTGCGGCTCGGCGACGGCGACGGCATCACGCTCTGCCGCGAGCTGCGGTCCAAGCCGAATCCGCCGGCCTGTCTCATGCTCACCGCGTTCGACGACGAGGAAGCCATGGTCGGCGCGATCATGGCGGGGGCTTCGGGTTATCTGCTCAAGCAGGTGCGCGGTCAGGACGTGGTGAACGCGGTCCGCGAGGTCGCCGCCGGGCGGTCGTTGCTCGACCCGGTCAGCACCGCCCGCGTGCTCGACAAGCTGCGCCATCCGCCGACCGACGAGCTGGCCGCCCTCACCGATCGCGAACGCGACGTCCTGGAGCTGATCGGGCAGGGGCTGTCGAACCGCGAGATCGCCGAACGTCTTTTCCTCGCCGAAAAAACGGTGAAGAACTACGTGACGTCCGTGCTCGCGAAGCTCGGCATGCAGCGCCGCACCCAGGCCGCGGCGTGGATTGCCCGGCGCGGCAAGTGAATCAGCTTCCCGCGACGGCGCGTCCGTAGCGTTCGGACAGCAGCTGCAGCAACGGGATCAGCTCCGGCGGCGACTCGACGGTGAAGTCCATCATCAACATTCCAATGTAGACAGCCACCGTGTCCAGACTGTCCGCGCCGGTGACGAGGACGCACTGGTTCTCGCCGATGGGTTCGACGACGCCGACCGTCGGGTTGATCCGTGCCAGCACCTTCTCCACCGGAGCGTCGATGCGCAGGCGCGCGTGCACGAGCCAGCCGCTCGCCGCGATCGTGCGCATCGCGAAGGCCGTGTAATCCCCGCCAGGCAAGGGATTCGGCTCGAACCGGCGGCGGGTCGGCATGCGTGGCTCCATCAGGTCGATGCGGTAGGTCGCCCAGCTGCCGTCCTGCGGATCGCGGGCGACCAGGTACCAACGCCGCTGCCAGCTGAGCAACCGGTACGGCTCGACCAGCCGCAACTCGCCCGCGTAGTCGAACCGGAGCCATTCGACGTGCCGGATCGCCCGCGCGACCTCCTGCAAGACGGCTCCGTCGACCTCCGGATCAGGCGCGTCGGTGCCGGTGTTCTCCGGACCGCGGTCGATCGTCGACCGCAGAGCGTCGACCGTCGGACGCAGCCTCGCCGGCAACACCTGTTCCAGCTTCGCGAGCGCCCGGGTGCCTGCCTCGTCGATCCCGGAGATGCCCGCCGCGGCCCGCAGCCCGACCGTGACCGCCACCGCTTCCTCGTCGTCCAACAGGAGCGGAGGCAGCTTCCCGCCAGAACCGAGCCGGTAGCCGCCGACGTTCCCGCGCGTCGCCTCGACGGGATAGCCCAGGTCACGCAGCCGTTCGACGTCGTTCCGGATCGTCCGGGCCGAGACGCCCAGGCGTTCCGACAGCTCCCTGCCACTCCGCCCGGCCGCGCTCTGAAGCAGTGCGAGAAGCGCCAGCAACCGCGCCGTCGGATCGGCCATCGAAACTCCTTTTTCTATTAGGAACTGATCCTACCTATTAGCCTCCTAGTGTTCTTCTCATGACGAACGCAACCGCCTCCCTCACCCTCCGCCCCTTCGCCGTCGAGATCACCGACGCCGAACTCGCGGACCTGCACGACCGCCTTGCCCGCACCCGCCTGCCGCAGCCGTCGCCGACCGACGATTGGGACGCCGGCACCCCGAACGCCTACCTGCGGACGGCGATCGAGGCGTGGCGGCGCTTCGACTGGCGCGCCGCCGAAGCTCGGATCAACTCCTTCCCGCACTTCACCACCGAGATCGACGGCCAGACGTTCCACTTCATCCACGTCCGCTCCGCCCACCCCGGCGCGACGCCGCTGCTGCTCGCGCACACCTATCCCGGCTCGTCGGTCGACTACCTCGACCTGATCGACCGCCTCGTCGACCCGGTCGCTTACGGCGGCCGCGCCGAGGACGCCTTCGACGTCGTCGTCCCCGACGCGCCCGGCTACGGCTTCTCGCAGCCCGTCGCCGAGTCGGGCTGGACAGTCGCCCGCGTCGCCGCCGCGTACGACCGGCTGATGCGCGGCCTCGGGTACGAGAGCTACGGAATCCACGGCTCGGACAACGGCGCGATGACCGCCCGGGAGCTCGGTTTGCTGAACCCGGAGGGCTTCCTCGGCCTGCACGTCCTGCAGCTGTTCTCGTTCCCGTCCGGCGACCCGGCCGAGTTCGAGCGCCTCGACCCGGCCGACCACGCCGGTCTCGCGCACATGCAGTGGTTTCAATCAGTTGGTGGCTACAACACGATGAACGCCTCGCGCCCGCAAACGGTTTCCGTCGGCCTCAGTGACTCCCCGATCGGATTACTCGCCTACAGCGAGCTGTTCAACTCCTTCGGCAACGGCACTTCGCTTGTGCCGCTGGAAAAGATCCTGCTGGAGGTGAGCGTGAACTGGTTCGCCAACGCCGCTTCCGGGATGAGCCGCAGCTACCTGGAGAACGCCCGCGCGGAGGCCGAACCGAGGGTGAGCGACGCGCGCACCGGCGTGGCCGTGTTCAAGGACGACTTCCAGACCATCAAGACCTTCGCCGAACGCGACAACACGAACATCGTGCACTGGAGCCGCTTCGAGGAAGGCGGCCACTTCGCGGCGCTGGAACGCCCCGACCTCCTCGCCGGCGACATCCGCGCTTTCTTCGCTGCGCGCGACTGACTCCTGCTGATTCCACGCCCAAACCCCGCCCGCATTGCTGCGGACGGGGCTCTCGGCGTCCCAGACGAAGCTGAGGGTAGCCGACTGCCGTGGATTGATTCACCCAATTGAGTGCCGAATAGATGTTCGATTTCTCGATACCATGGGTGACGGCTCGGTGGCAGGCGGAAACGTGGGGAAGGAGCGTGTTCGATGACTCGTGAAGGCTGAATCTCTTGGTGCGCGGTGTGTTCACAGCGGTGGGTTCACAGCGGCGCGAGGTTGAGACAGCGTGTTTGCTGCGAGCGATTCGGGACAGAGGCAGTGCGTTCGCTGCGATTCCGAGGCGACGGATTCGATACGACGGTTGCGCGGTGGCTGGGTTTTAGGCAGCGGGTTTGAGGTGGCGGCCCGAAACAGTGCTAGGTCTCCGCAACACTGGGCCAGTGTGGCGTTTCAGTGTGGCGTTTCGGCGCGACGTTTCGGCACAGCACCAGGTCGGCACCATGCCGGATCGACGTGGCGTCTCGGCGCGGCACTAGGTCGCCGCAACGCGGGGTCGACGACACAGTGCAGGTTACGCAGCGCGGCTGACGTGACGAGTCCGACGCAATGACAGCTCGGTTGGCGATGTGGTTACCGCGACGTGCTCGTCGCGGCGCGGTAACTGCCGCCCAGGCTCGATGCCAGGCGGGCTATCGCGTTGCAGGACATGGCAATGCGGTTGCTGCGGTCGATGCAGGGCAAACCGTCACGGCCTGTTGCGGCGTGGCGGCCTCTTGCGGCATGGCAGCCCGTTGCGGCGTCGCGGCCGGTTGCGGCGTCGCGGCCCGTTGCTGAGTGGCAGCACGCTGCAGCGTCGCGACCTGTTGCGACGTGGCAGCACGCTGCAGCGTCGCGACCTGTTGCGACGTGGCAGCACGCTGGGGCGTGGCGGTCCGTTGCAGACGTCGAGTTGAAGCTGCGATCAGTGCCGTCGCGCTGCAGCACTTCCCTTGCGGCGAGACTGTTTTACCAGCCGTGCAGCGCGATAGCTGTACCGCAGTTTGACCGCGTCGCCAACCGCAGCGACGAGCTACTTCCTTGCGGGAAGCGCAATGCCACGCACCGTGAAACGTCACCGCGGCCGTGCTCCAAGGCACCGCACGACGTTGCCGCACGCGTGTCGATGCAATGCAGTCACCACGATGCGACTACCAAACCCCTGCACCACAACGTGATCACCCCAGCGGCAGATCAAACGCGACAAGCGTCCCCAAACTAGGCGAAGAATTGAGGAAAAACCGCCCACCAGCAGCATCAGCACGCTCGGCGAGATGCCGAAGCCCCCGGGTCGCCACCCCTTGCGGAACCCCGGATCCGTTGTCCCGCACGCGAAGCTTCACGCCCTCAGCGTCGCGGGTCAACGTCACGCGGGTTTCGCTGGCACCGGAGTGTCGGACCACATTGGACAGTGCCTCGCGCAGCGCAGCGCGGATGTGGTCGGCCCGCTCAGCCGGAATGTCGGCGAACTCGCCGGACAACTCCAGGGTAGGCGGATACCCGAGCAACTCGCCGGCGATGCGCACTTCGCCGCGCGCGGATTCGGCGAGGTCGGTCGGGGTGCCGGGGTCGTGGCGCGGCTCCGGGGAGCGCAATGCGCGCACGGTGCCGCGGATTTCCTCGATGGTCTGGTCCAGCTGGTCGATCGCGTCGGACAGCCGGGCCCCGTCGGCCTGCGCGAAGCGTTTGCGCATGTTGCGGCGGACCCGGTCCAGCTGCATCCCGGTGCCGTAGAGCCGTTGCACGATCACGTCGTGCAGCTCGCGGGCGATACGTTCGCGCTCCTGGTAAAGCGTCACGCGATGCCGAGCGTTCGCCCCCTCCGCCAGCGCGAGCACCACCCCGGCCTGCGCCGCGAACGCCGCGAGCATCTCAACCGTGCCCGCGGAAAACGGCTCGCGTCCCTGTCGTCGATACACCGTGAGCGCGCCAAGCACCCGCCCGCCAGACCCGAACGGCGCGGCCGCGAACGGCCCGTACCCGCGAAGTTCGTCCGGCACATACGGTGCCGTCCGCGGATCGACGATGAAGTCCTCCGCCGCGATCGGCTCGCTCCCGCGCGCGACCTGACCCGCCGCGGAGTCCGTCTCGAGCGTCAGCCCGCGCAACTCCCCGACCGGTCCGCCTTCGACGTCACCCGTCGGCGCCTCCGCGAGCAACCCGTCGACCCCATACGCCGCCTCGACCACGACGCGCCCGTCGTCGGCGCTGACCATCGCCAGGCCGAGGTCCGCGTCCGCGAGTTCAACAGCCCTGGCCACGACTGTTTCCAGCACCGCTTCCGGGTCGTCCCCGGACAGCGCGGTGCTGGTGATCTCCGTAGCCGCGGAGAGGGCGCGCGCGGCGAGTGTCGGGTCCATGAGCAACTCCGACCTTAGCGCGGACCCCAGCCCCAGACCCGAAATCGTGACCGTCACCAACAACCCTCCGTCACGCCGCCACCCGCGGCAACGCCCGCCGCACGACGCGCCCGTCCCGAACCTCGAAAACCATGTCCGCTTGCAGCTCTTCGTCCGCATTGTGCGTTACGTGGACAACCGTCCGTCCAGCAAGCTCCGTACGCAACATCGCCCGCAACGCCCGCGCCGTCGGCTCGTCAAGATGCGACGTCGGCTCGTCAAGCAGCACCAACTCCGCCGACGGAGCCGCCAGCAACGCCCGTGCCAGCGCCACCCGCTGCGCCTGCCCGCCGGACAACCCAGCCCCGGCACTGTCGAGAACCGTCGCCAAATCCAAGTCCGGCAACTGCGCCTGATCCAGCACCCGCCGCAACTCGGACGTCTCCGCCAGCGGATCCGCGAGCCGCACATTCTCCGCCACAGTCGTCGACACCAACATCGGCTCCTGCGGCGCCCAAGCCACCTTGCCCGGCACAACAACCTCGCCCGCTCGAGGCTGAAGGAACCCCAGCAGGGCCGCCACCAACGTCGACTTGCCAGCCCCGCTCGGCCCGACGACCGCCACATAAGCCCCGGTCGGCACGCTCAACTCGACGTCCTTCAGCACCGCCTCCCCGCCAGGCCACCCCAGCTCAGCACCCCGCAACCGGACCGCGGCTGGCCGGTCCAGGCCCGGTTCACCCCCAGGCTGAACGACCTCGTCCCGCACTCCCGCCGGTCGGGCAACCGCGCGAACTGCTTCCTCGCGCACGTCCTCGATCCCTGCAAGGTCCGTCGCGAGCTGCTCCCTCGGCGCTGCCCCGCCATCCCCGATGGCTGCCGCGCACTGCCCGCCTCGCGCCGTCGCGCCAACCCCGGCGACCGCAGCATCCGTCGCGAACTGCCCGCTTCCCGCCGTCTCGCCAGCCCTGGCAGCAGCAGCGTCCATCGCGCGCCGACCGCTTCCCGCCATCCCGCCAACCCCGACGACCGCAGCATCCATCGCGAGCCGCCCACTTCCCGCTGTCCCGCCAGCCCTGGCGGCAGCAGCATCCGTCGCGAACTGCCCACTTCCCGCCGTCCCGCCAACCCCGGCGACCGCAGCATCCATCACGCACCGACCGCCGCGCACAGCTCCGCCGTCGTCCGCAGCCTTCGAATCCGCTCCATGCTCGAGCCCGGCAGAACCGCCCGCACCCTGCGACCGCCCGATCTCCGGCTCGCCAACCACCGCACCAAGCCGAACCCGAGCCGCGCGCAGCGTGTCCCAATGCACCGCCGCCTGCGGAAGCAGCGCCAAAACCTCCGCCAACGCCAACGGCACCAACGCCAGCAGCGGTGCCATCACGCCCGCCAGCTCCCCGCGGCCGACCGCCCCCGCGGCCAGCATCGTGCTGACCACCGCAGCCGCCCCGGTCACCAGCGTGATCAGCGCATCCGCCGCGCCCGCACCGAACGCCTGCCGTCGGGTGTCGGCTGCCAGCTGAGTGTCCGTCGAGGCCAGGTCGCGGCGACGCGAAGCCGCCCGGCCGTAAGCAAGCAACTCCGCCGCCGACGAGAACAGCACCAAGACCCGCGCCGCGACGTCACGCCGTCCGGCCGCGAGGGCCGAAGTCGCGCGGCGTTCCAAGCGCAGCGCAATCGCTGGTGCGGCCAAACCGACCAACACCGTCAGGGCCAGCACCAAACCGGCCGACGGCAAGACCATCGTCTGCACCGCGATAGCCCCGGCCGCGACCAACCCGACCACGATCGGCGGCGAGACGACTCGCGGCAGCAAATCCCGCACAGTGTCGACATCCGTCACCAGTCGCCGCTGGCTCTCCCCGGCTTCGAGGCTGCGCGCCGGACCCAACCGCACCAACGCATTCCACAGCCGAACCCGCAACCGTCCGGCGATCCGGAAGGCGGCGTCGTGCGTCACGAGCCGTTCGACATACCTGAGTCCGGCCCGTCCCAGTCCGAAAGCGCGTACCCCGACGACGGCGACGGTCAAGGTCAGAATCGGCGGCTGCAAGGACGCTTTGGCGATCAGCCAACCGGAAGTCGCGGTAAGGGCGATCCCGGCCAAGAGCGCCAAGGCACCCAGGAAGGCACCGGAGAAGAGCCGTCGGTCGAGCAGCATGCGCCAGGGAATCGGTCGCGCATCGGGACTGTCCGAAGTGGACTCAACGACCACGTCAGGAGCTGAGTCCGCAACCGCCACCGCGGCAGAACGTTCGTGCGCAGCGATTACCGCCGCGGCCCCGTTTTCGACAGCTCGCTCGACGGCATCCAACACCCGCCGCGCGTTGACGTCGTCCAGGTGCGCGGTCGGCTCGTCCAGCAGCAGCAACCACGCGCCCGCTTGAATGCGCAGCAACGCCCGAGCGACGGCGACGCGCTGGCGTTGTCCCAAGGAAAGCCGGTCGACCGGACGGTCGGCGAGACCGTGCAAACCCAGTTCGCTGAGCACTGCGTCGACGTCAGGTCCAGCAAGCTCTTCCCGCACAGTGCCGCCGCTGAAGACCGGCGACTGCGGAACCCACGCGATGCCGGCACGCCACCGTTCGAGGTCGGCTTCGGCGAGCGGGACGTCACCGGCCATGACCGACCCGTCGTAGGACGGCACGAAACCCAGCAGTGTCGCCAGCGTTGTCGATTTGCCGCCACCGCTCGGTGCGCGCAGCCACACGATCTGGCCGCGGCGGACCTCGAAACTCTCGCCGTCCGGGGCGAATCCGCCGCGCCGGGCGACTTTTAGGTCGGACACAACCAACGATCCACAGGGTGCGGTGCGCGTTCCTTCGGCCGGGACCGGCTCCGCGAGCACCGCGGTCACCCGGCGGACCGCTTCCACCCCGTCCTCGCTCGCGTGGAATGCCGCGCCGACCGCGCGAATCGGCTGGTAGCACTCGGGAGCGAGGATCAGCACGCCGAGTCCGATCGCCAGCGGGAGCGATCCCGAGACGAGCCGGACTCCGATCACGACAGCAACCAGCGCGACCGACAGCGTCGCGGCGAGTTCCAGCACGAACGCCGAGGAGAACGCGACCTTCAACGTCTTGAGCGTCGCGCGACGATGCCGTTCCGACAGTTTCTGTACGGTTTCGGCCTGTGCGTCAGCCCGCCGGAACGCGGTGAGCACTGGCAGCGCCCGCACCAGTTCGAGCAGCAGACCGGACATCCGGTGTACCGCGTCCGTCGCGCCGGAGACGCGGTCGGCGGTGAATTTCCCTACCAGGACAGCGAACATCGGCAGCAACGGGACCGTCGCGGCGATGATCACCGCCGACGGCCAATCTGTCCACAGGATCGCCGCGCCTGCCGCGAGCGGGACGACCGCGGCGGTGACGAGCGCGGGGAGATACTCGCGGAAGTAGGAATCGAGTGCGTCGAGGCCACGCGTGACGAGCGTCGTGAGTTCGCCGTGGCCGCGTCGGGCCAGCCATTCCGGGCCGAGGCGCAACGCGTGATCGACGACGCGGGCGCGCAGGTCGCGTTGCACGGTCGCGGCGGCGCGTGCGGAGACAACCCGCACCGCCCAGCTGGTGCCCGCGCGGCCCACGACGAGCGCGAACAGGACAGCCAACTGGACGGTGCGGCCCCCTTCCCCCAGCCCCCGGGAGACTACGTCCGCGAGGATGTCTGCTAAGAGAAAAGCTTGTCCGACAAGGAAAACCGCGTTGCCGAACGACAGCACCGCGACCAGGATCAGCGCTCGGCGCGCGGCCGGCCCCAAGGCCGAGAGCGCGCCGAGCGGACCCTTGCCCGGCCGCACTGGGTCCATGGGGGACCCGGTGGCGGAAAGGGGTGCGCGGCCGGGAAGTTCAGTCATAGTCAGTGCGCCGCCGGGATGTGCTGGACGCCGATGCGCTTGCGGAAAACCCAGTAGGTCCAACCTTGGTAGATCAGCACCGCTGGCGCCCCGAACGCGCCGACCCAGGTCATCACCGTCAGCGTGTAGTGGCTGACCGCGGTGTTCATGATGGTCAGCGAGTGCGCCGGGTCCAATGTGGACGGAAGGACGTTCGGGTAGAGCGCGCCGAAGAAGGTCACCGCGGCACCCGTGATGACGACCGCCAGTGCGGCGAACGCCTGCCCATCGCGGTCGACGTAGAGCCGCAGCCAGGCCACCGCCGCGGCGAGGACGACGATCACCAGCGAGATGAGCGTCCACAGTTTGCCCTCGCGGACCTGGACGACCACGAGGAACGCGATCAGCGGCAGCAGCCCGGCCGGGAGGATGCGCAACGCCAGCGTGCGCGCACGTTCCCGCAGGTCACCGGTGGTTTTCAGGGCGAGGAATGCCGCACCGTGCACGAGCGAGAACCCGACGATGGCGACCGCGCCCAGGAGCGTGTCCCACCGGACGGACTCGAACGGCGACCCGACGCGGTTGCCCTGTGCATCGAGCGGCAGGCCGAGCACGGTGGTCGCGAGCAGCAGCCCGACGCCCAGCGGCGGAACCCAGGAACCGATGATGATCACGCGGTCCCAGACACGCCGCCAGCGCTCGGAGTCGACCTTGCCGCGGTACTCGAACGCGACGCCGCGCCCGATCAGCGCGATGAGGACGACCAGCAGCGGGAGGTACGCGCCCGAGAAAAGCGACGCGTACCAGCCGGGGAACGCCGCGAAGGTCGCCCCGGCCGCGACGATCAGCCAGACCTCGTTGCCGTCCCAGACCGGCCCGATCGTGTTGACGAGGACGCGCCGCTCGGTGTTCGTCTTCCCGAGCACCGGCAGCAGCATCCCGACGCCGAAGTCGAACCCTTCGAGGAAGAGATATCCCAGCCAGAACAGCGCGACGATCGCGAACCACAGCGTTTCGAGTGTCATGCCCACTCACCTCGCCCGGCACCCGCCGGCGTCATCCGGTCGGCCACCGGGTTGTCCCCACGATGGCCCTGAGTTATCCACAACCCGACGAGTTGTCCACAGATTTGCTGTGGGTAACCCGCGAGAGCCACCGCGCGATCACGCTGGGTACGGGGCGTCCCCCCGGTGAGGGTGGGGGCTGCGTTCGCGCGGGAAGGGGCTGCGGAAAGAGTTCGCGTCGGTTGGTGCATCCGGGCGGGATGAGCTGGGGTGAGGTCGCTCGGTTCCGCGGGCGGGGGCGTGAGGTGGTGCGTCGTCGCGGCGGACGGGTTCGTCGTGGGAGCGGCGGACCGGTGCGTCGCGGGAGCGGCTTGCCCGTCCAGCACTGCGGGGGCCCTGTCCAGCGTCGCGTTCATCTCCACCTCCGTCATTTCCATCGCACCAGCGGTCTCTCCAGGAGCGCCCGGACACCCTGTCCAGGCCAGTGGAGCGGGCCGCGCCCAGACCCGGCCCTCCGGGTCTTCTGGCGGCACCCCGGCCCGCTCCACCGGGTCAGTAGGCGAACGAAAGCGCCTGGTCATCGGAATCATCCGAACCGTCCGAATCTTTGGCTGAGGGGGCGGGCGGCATCACCGCGTCCACCCCGCCCCGGATGTACTTGCGCATCAGGTACAGCTCCACCACACCCAGCACCGCGTACAGCACCGTCAGAGAGATCAGCGACGTCAGCACCTCGCCGACGGTCAGCTTCGACACCGCCTGCGCCGTGAACATCCACATGCCCTCGACGCCGGTCGGATTGGGCGCGACCACGAACGGCTGCCGACCCATCTCCGTGAAAATCCAGCCAGCGCTGTTGCCGATGAACGGCGTCGCGATGCCGCCGAGCACCATCAGCGGGAACCAGCGTCCCCCGGGGATCCGGCCGCGCCGGGTGAGCCACAGGGCCAGCAGTCCGATGCCCGCCGAGACCGCGCCGAAGCCGATCATGATCCGGAAGCCCCAGTACGTCACCGGAAGGCTGGGCACGTAGTCGATCGGTTTGCCCGCCAGCGATCCGAGCGCCGGGTCGTTCGGGTAGTTCGTGCCGTATTTCGCCTGGTACTCGGTCACCAGGTTCTCCACGCCCTTGACCTCGGTCGAGAAGTCGTTGTGCGCCAGGAAAGACAGCAGCGCGGGCACGTTGAACGTCTTGACGTCCTCGCAGTTGGCGTTCGCCACGTCGCCGATCGCGATGATCGAGAAGCTCGCCGGCTTTTCCGTGTGGCACAACGCTTCCGCCGACGCCATCTTCATCGGCTGCTGCTCGAACATCAGCTTGCCCTGCATGTCGCCGGTGATCGCCAGCACCGCGAACGCCACCACGCCGACCCAGCCGCCGAGGCGCAGCGACGAGCGCCAGACGTCCCGGTGTTCGTCCGAGGCCGAGCGCTTACGCCACAGATGCCATCCGGCCACGCCCACCAGGAACGCCGCCGCCACCGAGAACGCGCCGGCCAGCGTGTGCGGGATCGCGGCGAGCGCGGTGTTGTTCGTGAGCACCGCGCCGATCGAGTTCATCGTCGGCTTGCCGTTCACGAACTCGACGCCCACCGGATGCTGCATCCACGAGTTCGCGGCGAGAATGAAGTACGCCGAAGCCATCGTGGCCAGCGAAAACGCCCAGGCGCAGGCCAGGTGCACACGACGAGGCAGCCGGTCCCAGCCGAAGATCCACAGGCCGAGGAAGACCGACTCGACGAAGAACGCGAGGAGGCCCTCCATCGCGAGCGGCGCGCCGAACACGTCGCCGACGAACCGGGAGTAGGCGCTCCAGCTCATCCCGAACTGGAACTCCTGCACGATCCCGGTGACCACGCCCATGGCGAAGTTGACGAGCAGCAGCTTGCCCCAGAACTTCGTCATCTTGAGGTGCCGCAGTTTGCCGGTGCGCACCCATGCCGTCTGCATGGCCGCGACCAGCACCGAAAGTCCGATGGTCAGCGGGACCATCAGGAAGTGGTAGACGGTGGTGATGCCGAACTGCCACCGCGCGAGCTCAAGGACATCCACGGGTTCGATCCTCCGCGCGGACACCCGGGCCAGCCAGTTCAACACGTCCTGAACAAGCCGGGACCAACGTCCTGCCGACCTGCCGAAACCCAGCGTCCGGAGCGGACCGAGCTACCCCCGATCAGGTGGCGGCTAGCGCGTCTCCTCCACGAGCCACGACAGGTACCGCGGGCTGCCGCCGATGATCGGCGTGACGATGACCTCGGGCAGGTCGTACGGATGCCGCACGTTCAGGAACTCCTCGAGCGCGCCGGACCGGTCCGCGGCCGTCTTGCATTCGACCCGCCATTCGGCCGCCGTCTGCACCTCTTCCTCCCACCGGAAGACGCTGGTGATCGGCCCCACGATCTGGGCGCACGCGGCGAGCCGGGCCTCGATGGCGCTCGCGGCGATGGTGCGCGCGGCGGCCTCGGAGTCGACGGTGGTCGTGACGACGACGTGGTCAGCAGACATGACCCGCACCGTACCGTAGCCGGAAAACAGAATTCGGCGCACCGAAAAAAATAATCCGGCGGACCGGCAGACAGCATTCTGCCGCCCTTATCAGGCAATTCGCGAAACCCATCAGCTTGCGGTTTTCTGAACCTCCCCTTTATCGTTGCAGTGAAAGGGGTGAGCACGAACCCATGTCTCCCGCATTGATCGCTCTGTTCAGCGCGTTCGGCCTGGTACTGGCCGTCGAGCTGCCGGACAAGACGCTCGTCGCGACCCTGGTGCTCACCACTCGTTTCCGTGCCTGGCCGGTATTCGCCGGAGTGTGCGTCGCGTTCGCCGTGCAATGTGTGATCGCGGTGGCTTTCGGAAGCCTGCTCACGCTCTTGCCGGAAACCCTTGTTTCGGTCCTGGTCGCCGCGATGTTCGGCGTCGGCGCGTTCCTGCTCCTGCGCGAAGGCTTCAGCGAAGGCAGCGAAGCGGGCGAGGACGCGTCGCGGACCGGACCCGGGCCGGTGTCGTTCCTGCGCTCCGCCCTCACGTCGTTCGGCGTGCTCTTCGCCGCGGAGTGGGGCGACGCCTCCCAGCTGGCGACAGCCGGCCTCGTCGCCCGCCTCGGCAACCCGTTCGCGGTCGGCGTCGGTGCGTTCGTCGCGCTGGTGTCGGTCGCCGGGCTGGCGGTGTTCATCGGCGCGAAGATCCGCGACCGGATCCGGCCGAAGCTGATCCAGCGGGTCGCCGGGTTCGTCTTCGCCGGGTTCGCCGCGTTCGCGCTGGCCCAGCTGCTCTGGTAACCGCGGTTTCACAGGAACGCCAGGTAACCTCTTCGGAACCCCCGAACGAGGACCAGGTGAACCCCCGGTGACGCCATGGCCTCCGCCATGACCGCCGAGGAGCGCCCGTGCCGACGACTTCACGCGCCGCCGTGTCTCCGGTTTCGCCGGTGCACGGCAGGCTCGCGCTGATCGGCATCGGGGCGGCCGTGGTCATCGCGACGGACCTGCACCTGCGGCTCTCCGCGCAAATCAGCCCGGTCTGGCAGACGCTGTCGGAGTACGTCTACGGCAGGCTCGGCGACCATTCGGCCGCGCGGCTGTTCGCCTTCATGTGCCTGGCCCTCGCGCTGGGTTCGCTGGCGTTGCTGGCCGGGCTCGTCAAGGCTCGCCGCTCGCCCGCAGTCGTCATCCTGCTCGGCGTCTGGTGCGCCGGCCTCACGATCTGCGCGACAGTCCCCGTCGACCCCAACGGCGAAGCCAGGTCCTTCGACGGCCAGCTCCACAACGCCGCCGCCCTCACCGCGTTCCTCGCGCTCCCCACCGCCGCCTGGCTGCTGACCCGACGCGGCGGTCGCGCATGCCCGTGGGAGCCGCGCCGGACGACGATCCGCCGGCTGGCCGTCGCGAGTTTCGCCAGCGTGGCGGTGGTGCTGGGCGGCTTCGTGTTCACCCTGATCACCGGGCCGGCACAGCAGGAAGTGACGCTCGGGCTGTTCGAGCGGCTGCTGTTCACGGTGGACCTGGCGCTGCTGCTGACCATGGTCCGGCCGCTGGTCGCCGCGTCCCGCCGCTAGGTCCGCAACACCTCGGCGAGCTTTCCAGCCGCCTCCAGCGCCAACGGCCCGACCTCGTCCGAAACCAACGGCTCCAACGAGATCACCCCGACGCTCGCCCGCAGCCCGGGAACGCCGCGCACCGGCGCGGCCACTCCCGAAGCGCCAGCCTCGATCTCGCCGGTCGAAACGGCCCACCGGTCAGTGCCACCGGGCCGCAACGCCATCGCCCGACCCGCCGCACCCGCGGCGAGCGCGTGCCTGCTGCCGACCCGGTAAGCCACGTGATAACTCGTCCACGACGGCTCGACCACCGCGACCGCCTGCGCGTGATCGCCCTGCGCGACCGTCAGATGCGCCGTAGCGCCGACCTTCTCGGCCAGCTCGCGCAACACCGGCCGCGCGGCCTCACGCAGCTGTGGCAGCACCTGACCGGCCAGCCGCAGCACTCCGACACCGAGCCGCACCTTCGTGCCGTCTCGCCAGATCAGGCCGCGTTCAGCCAACGGAACCAGCAGCCGGTACACCGCCGCGCGGCTCGCGCCGATGGTCACCGCAAGCTCGGAGATGGTCGCCGCCTGCTCGCCCGAATCGGCCACTGCTTGCAGCAGCGCCAGACCGCGGTCGAGGGTCAGCGACCCCTCCGTGCTCACAGCAGCTCGAGTTCACCCAGGTCGGCCACCGGCTCGGCGAACGAAGCCGCCGCGTAAGACCCGAAAAGCTCTCGCACCGCCTTCGCAGCAGGCTCCGGCAACGCGCGCGCCTCGTCGGCGAGAGCCTTGCCGTCGGTCGACTCCAGCGCTTCGCGGACGTCGCCGCCGGAGAGGCAGCGCGCCGACGCGACGAGCAGGTTCAAGAAGCCGTGATGCGTGAAGCCGGTCTCCGCGTCGACATGCCGGACCGCGCGGTGCAGGCTGTTCGTCGCCTTGAACGACGCCCCTGGCGAGCCGCTGACCACGGACAGGAAGTCGGCGACCTCGTCGACGCTGGGGAAGTTCTCCCCCGCCTTGCCGCCGCAGCGGATCTTCGGCCAGCTGCCGTGCTCGATCACGTTGCGGACGCCGTCCAGCCAGCCGACGCCGCGGCGCGGTTCGACCACCCGGATGACGTCCTCGGGCACGAACTCCGAGACGCGCTCGAGCCACACCTCGTCGACGTCGGACGGGGCGGGCATCTCGACCATCCGCAGCGACAGCAGCTCGCTGCGCGATTCGACGATCGAGATCGCCTTCGGAACGCCGCCGAGCCCGGTGTCGATGATCAGCGACAGCGGCAGCGGCTCCTTGGGTTTGATCTTGATCAGCTCGGTGATCAGCTCGGGCAGCCGCGAGGCCTGGCACAGGAAAACCCCGAGCACCCCGGCGTGTTCCCCGCCGCGCGACGCGAAGTGCGCGCGAAGCGCCTCCGGCATCGCGACGTCCGCCGGCGGGAAGAGCGCCGAGTCGTCGACGAGCCGCGCGAACAGGGGAGGAATTCCACGGGGGCCGGGGGGCGTGAGTTCCACAGCGCTTGACACGACTGACACGCTAGTAGCGTACGGCAAGAGGACAAAATCGTTCGCTCTGCGGACGCATCTCGAGCGCCTTTCTGGAACGGATCAACCGGTCCAATCCGCCGAATCCGCCCGGCCTCACCCTTCTTTCGGTCCTCTGACCAGCACTTTCCCGCCCCGTGGGTGATCTTCGCGCGCACTCTTCCCTTCGTGCGGCAATTCAGGTTAGGCTCACCTAAGTAGGAGGTGAGCCGTGACCGAGGCACCCGTATCCGTGCGCCGCCCGCCCGCGCCGAACCCCGCCGAACGCGCGAAGACGATCGCGACCCGAGGCGGCCCGGCGACGATCATGCCGACCGTCGAAAACGCCGGCTGCGAAGCCGAACGCGTCGAGCCAGTCCTGCATCACGTGCACCACAGCGGAAGCGTCAGCATTCTTCTGCCGGACGAGCACCCGATGGTGTGCGCGTCCCGGCAGGCTCAGCGCGGCGAGCTCGCCGTCATGGTCGAGCTCGCCGACCACGCCCCGGTAGCGCTGCGGGAACCGGTCCGCGGCCTGCTGTGGATCACCGGATGGCTCCGGCCGCTGACGGCGGTGTCGGCCCGCGCGCGTGCGGTGTCGATCGCCGAGCAGCGGCCGGACCACCGGCTCCTCGACGTCGGCCACGGCCTCACGCTGCTCCGGCTGACCCCGGCGTCGCTGGTGCTCGCCGACGCGGAGGGCACGCATTCGCTGCGGCCGCACATGTTCAGCGCGGCCCCGCCGGACCCGTTCCACGACTACGAGGCCGACTGGCTGCGACACCTGGAAAGCGACCATCCGGACGTGGTGGAACAGCTGGCCCGGCACCTGCCCGCGAACCTGCGCGGCGGCCGGATCCGCCCGCTCGGCCTCGACCGGTACGGCCTGCGCCTGCGCGTCGAATCAGCGGCGGGCGACCACGACGTCCGGCTGGCGTTCTCCCGGACGGTCGACAGCCCGCCGCAGCTGGCCGCGGAACTGCGGCGCTTGCTCGGCTGCCCGTTCCTCCGCCACCAGCACGGCGAGGAATGACTGGTCGTGAAGGACTCCTTGAGGGAATCAGATTCCCTCAAGGGCCCCTTCACGGACCTCAGTCGTCCGCCAGCTCGGGCGGGAACCCGCCGGTCGCGATCGGGCCCCAGCGGTCGATCGTGATCCGGATCAGGCTCTTGCCCTGTTTGCGCATCGCCTCGCGGTACTCGTCCCAGTTCGGGTGCTCGCCGGAGATGCTGCGGAAGTAGTCGACCAGCGGCTCGACCGAATCCGGCAGATCGATCACCTCCGCGGTCCCGTCGACCTGCACCCACGGGCCGTTCCACTCGTCCGACAGCACGCACACCGACACCTGGGGATTGCGCCGGAGGTTGACCGCCTTCGCGCGCTTCGGATACGTCGCGATGACGATCCGGCCCTCGTCGTCGACGCCGCACGTGTTCGGGGACAGCTGCGGCCGTCCGTCGGCGCGGGTGGTCACCAGGATCGCGTGGTGACGCGGCTTGAGGAACGCGACCAGTTCGGCGCGCTCGACCTTCGTGTTGGTGGCGATAGTCCTCGGCATACCCCGACGGTAGCGTGCGTTCATGCGCACCACAGAGCGTTCCGGAGGGCCCTCAGGCCTGCGATCCTGGCTCAATCCGGCACTTCCGGCGTTCCCGGCTCCGGTCACCGACGCCCGCGAGCGGCGTGCGATCAAGATCGAGCTGGTCCTCGTTTTCTGCATCACCCTCGGGCTGTCCGGTGCGCGCAGTCTGCTGTCCCTTGTGGACTCTCTGCTGCGCCCGACCCCGTTGGCACAGCAGCAAGTGCAGCTCAACGTTCCCCGCGCCGCCGCGAGCCTGCTGGACCTGCTCCAGCAACTGCTGAGCGCCGCGCAGCTGATCGGCTGGGGCGGGCTCGGGCTGTACCTGCTGTGGCGGGCCGGGCTGAAACTGCGGGAAATCGGGCTGAGCCGCCGGATTCGCTCCGACGCGCTCGTCACCGTCGGAATCGCCGCGCTGATCGGCATTCCCGGGATCGCGCTGTACTTCATCTCCTATCGCCTCGGGTTCAGCCTCGCGGTGCAACCGTCCACTTTGGGCGATACCTGGTGGCGGCCGATCGCGCTGACGCTTTCCGCGTTCGGCAACGCTTTCGCCGAGGAAGTGCTCGTGATCGGCTACCTGCTCACGCGGCTGCGCCAACTCGGCGTGCGCGAGAACGCGTCGCTGTTCGGAGCCGCGGTACTGCGCGGTTCCTACCACCTGTACCAAGGGTTCGGCGGGTTCGTCGGCAACCTCGTGATGGGGCTGGTGTTCGGCCGGGTGTGGCAGCGGACCAACCGGCTGTGGCCGCTCATCGCCGCGCATACTTTGTTCGATGTGGTGTCCTTCGTCGGCTATTCGTTGCTGAAAGGCCGTCTTTCCTGGCTCCCGTGATGCCCGCTCATTAGGCTCACCTTTCGTGAGCGAGACGAGCGAGATGACCGCACCTCCCAGGGTGGACAGCGAAGTCGGGCCGCTTCGGGCAGTCCTGCTGCACCGGCCGGGAAACGAGCTGAAACGGCTCACTCCCCGCAACAACGACAAGCTCCTTTTCGACTCCGTCCCGTGGGTGAGCCGCGCGCAACAGGAACACGACGCGTTCGCCGACGTCCTGCGCGGCCGCGGCGTCGAAGTGCTGCTGCTGGCCGACGTTCTCCGCACCGCGCTGGAAGATCAGCGCGCGCACGCCGCCGGGGTCCACGCCGCCGTGGACGGACGCCGTCTCGGCAACGACCTCGCGGATTCGCTTAGGTCGCACCTAACGAGCGTCGACGCGCCCACGCTCGCCGAAGTCCTGATGGCGGGCATGACGTTCGAGGAGCTGCCGTCCGCCGAGGGCGCGTCCCTGGTGCGGATGATGCACAATCCGCGCGACTTCGCCGTCGATCCGTTGCCCAACTTGCTGTTCACCCGCGATTCGTCGGCGTGGATCGGCGACCGCGTGGCGATCTCGTCGCTGACCATGCCCGCGCGGCGGCGGGAAACGGCGCTGCTCGACCTGATTTACGCCTACCACCCGCGATTCCGCCACGCCGCCCGCGCCTACGGCGCGCATTCCGCGCCGATCGAAGGCGGCGACGTCATGTTGCTGGCGCCCGGTGTCGTCGCGATCGGCGTCGGCGAACGCACGACTCCGGCCGGCGCCGAATCGCTCGCCCGTTCCGTATTCGCCGACGGACTCGCGCATACCGTCCTCGCGGTGCCGATCGAACAATCGCGCGCGACGATGCATCTCGACACCGTCTGCACGATGGTCGATGTCGACGCCGTCGTGATGTATCCGCTCGCGCGGGATTCCCTCACCGCTTTCACCATCAAGCCGACCGGCGACGGCGGCGTCAAAGTCGCCGGTCCGACGCCATTTCTCGAAGCCGCCGCGGAAGCGATGGAGATCGACCGGCTGCGGGTGATCGACACCGGCCTCGACCCGGTCACCGCGGAGCGCGAGCAGTGGGACGACGGCAACAACACGCTGGCCTTGGCCCCTGGCGTGGTCGTGGGGTACGAACGCAACGCGGAGACCAACGAACGGCTGACCGCGGCGGGAATCGAGGTGCTGCCGATCACCGGGTCCGAACTGGGATCCGGACGCGGCGGCCCGCGCTGCATGTCGTGCCCGGTGCGTCGCGATCCCCCGCCGAAGCGGTCCTGACCCCCGCGCGGGCGAAGTTAGCCTTTCCTTAATAAGGGTAAACGCATTAAGGGAAGGCTAACCAAAATAAGTGTTTCCTTCTTGAGGAATGGTAACCCTAATAGGGTGGAGATCACCAGCCAAAAGTGGAAAACAATCGGACATTGACGTACCGTGATGGACATGGCCGCTACGAAGAAAGAACCGCGCTCCAAGTTCTACGAACTGCTGCAGGCGCAGATCCACAACGAGTTCAACGCCTCCCAGCAGTACATCGCGCTCGCGGTCTGGTTCGACAACGAGGACCTGCCGCAGCTCGCGAAGCACTTCTACAAGCAGTCGGTCGAGGAGCGCAATCACGCGATGGCGCTCGTCCAGTACATGCTCGACCGGGACCACCACGTCGAGATTCCCGGCACCGGCCAGGTGCGCAACGACTTCTCCTCCCCGCTCGAGCTGATCGAGCTCGCCCTGGAGCAGGAGAAGGAGGTGGCCGCCGACATCTCCGCGCTCGCGAAGGCCGCCCGTGCCGAGGAGGACTACATCAGCGAGCAGTTCACCCAGTGGTTCCTCAAGGAGCAGGTCGAGGAGATCTCCCAGATGTCGACGCTCGTCACGGTCGCGCGCCGCGCGGGTGACAACGTCTACGAGATCGAGAAGTTCCTGCACCGCGAGGCCGTCGGCGACGCCGGCGCGGACGCCGGGATGCCCCCGGTCGCGGGTGGCGCGCTGTAACGCTCAAGCACGTCCGGAAGCCCGGTTGTCCCCATTGTGGACAACCGGGCTTCCCCATGTGGATAACTTGGTGGACAACTTCAGCGCCGCTCGTAGTGCGCGATGAGCACGCCGGTGGTGGTCGCGACGCTTCCGGTGAGCGTGAACTTGGTCAGCGGCGCGGGTCCTTCGAACAGCCGCGCGCCCCGGCCGAGCGTCAGCGGATGGATCAGCAACGTGTAGTTGTCGACCAGTCCGGCGGCGTGCAGCGAGCGCACGAGCGAAACGCTGCCGATGATCGCGAGATCCTTGCCGGGCAAGGCTTTCAGCTCCGCGACAGTCTCCACCGCCGAGCCGCGCAGCAGCACCGAGTTCTGCCAGGCGCCGGCGTTGTCGAGGGTGGTGGAGACGACGTACTTCGTCGCCGCGTTCATGTGCGCGGTGAACACGTTCCCGTCCGTCCGCGGCCCCCACGCGGTGGCGAAGTCTTCCCAGGTGCGCCGGCCGAACAACATGTCCCCAGGCCGGTCCATGCCCTTCCCCATCTCGCGCGCCAGGACGTCGTCGCCATAGCCGTTGCCCCATCCGCCTAGGTCGAACCCATTCTGGGTGTCTTCGTCGTCGCGACCGGGGCCTTGCACGACGCCGTCAAGGGTGGTGCTCAGGATGACGCTGATCGAACGCATCGGGAATGTCCTTCCGCTTCCGCGGACCGCGAACCGGCCCGTCACCCGCTACACGAGCGGCGGGCGGCCAGATCGACATCGGCTCGCCGGAATTTTCAGCTGGCGCAGTCCTGCGTCTTCGCCCGGACCTCAATGGCCTGGACAGCCCCGTCCGAATCCAGCGTGAAGTGATACGCGCCCTGGTCGCCAGTGGGCGACACGAGCGCACTCCCCGACTCCGACGTGCCCGGATAGGTCGACGCGACCTGGTCCTTCGGCGTCCCGTCGCCGATGCCTTCCGGGGTGTGCGCCGCACCGTCGGGCTTCACCGCGACCACGCCGTTGCCCGGCGAGACGACGGCTGTCGCGGCGGGAACACCAGCACCGCTGACGTCGTAGTAGGTGCAGCCAGCCGACTCTTTCACCGTCGTGAGCTGCATGCCCTGGGCCGTGAGCTGCTGCTCGGTCATGCCGAGCTTCACCGCACCCAAGCCGTCCGCAGTCACCAACGCTCCCGAAGCAGCCTTCGTCGGCGTGGTCTTCGGCGGTGCCGGCTTCGTGTGGTGCGGATGCGCGGGCGGCACCGGCGGTTCGGCCGTACCGTGTTGCGTCGATTCGACCGGCGCTTGCACCTGCGTCGATTCGGCGCTCGAAGGAGGCTCGGGGATCGAAGAAGGCACCGTGGGCTGGGCCGACGCGACCTGCTGGGCGGTGAAGTCAGTGGCCGCGGGCGGTGTGCGCAACTGAATCACCACCAGTCCGGCCGACGCGACCGCGAGCACGCAGGCCGCCCCGGCCGCGGACGTCAGGACGCGCTGCCTGCGCCGCCGTCGCCGCGCACCCGCCACGATGACCGACGCGGCGTCTTCGGCCGGTCGGACGGCTAGCCGGTCGTCGGCGAGGAGGGCGCGGAGCCGCTGTTCCAGATCTTCGGACTCGCTCACCCAGCGTCGCCTCCTTCCTGGTTCCTCAGTTTCGCCCGCAAGGACGCGATCGCCTTGCTCGCTTGGCTTTTCACCGTCCCCTGGCTGATGTCCAGCGCCTTGGCGATCTCCACTTCGGACAGTCCTTCGTAGTACCGCAACACCATCACCGTGCGCTGCCGCGGCGGGAGGTCGCGCAGCGCCTGCCACAACGGCTCGTGCTCGAACGGATCCTTCGGCGCGCTCGGGCTGGTCTCCGGCAGGTCCGCGACGAGGTTCTCCCGCCGCGTCCGGCGCCAGCGGCTGACGTGCGCGTTCGCCATCGAACGCCGCACGTACGCCAGCGGGTCGCCGGTCTTCTGCTGCACGTACGACCAGCGTGCGCCCATCTTCTCGAGCACGGTCTGGACGAGGTCCGCGGCGTCGTGCGGGTTTCCGGTGAGCACGTGGCCGTAGCGAAGCAGCCCGGGCAGGGCCTCGCGCACGAAATCGCCGAAGTCCGCGGTGATGTTGACGGCTTCCGCCTGCGGCCCGGCCCAGGACGGATCTCCGCTCGCGAGGGGCAACGCGGCAGCTGTCACCGTATCGCCCCTTCCTCGGATGACCGCGTCGAGCGACGGTTCCTCGTCATCCCCACCACGCATGAGCGCCCCCGAGGGTTGTCCCGTCTCCGTCGCTACTTTCCGTAGCTGTGGACAACTGAGGTCAGCGCACGGAAAGCGACTCGGGCAGCTTCAAGGAGCCGTCGGAGTCAATGGGGAAATCGTGTACCGAGACCACAGCGTTTCGCGGGATCGGACCGTAGATGTGCGGAAACTGGATTCCGCGCGGGTCCGGCGGCGCGCCGTCCTCCCAGCGGACGGGTGCGTCGACCAGCCGGGGATCGATTTCGAGCAGCACCAGACCGGGTTGGCCGCGGAAAAGCGCGTTGGCGGGCAGGGCGACGGTGCCCGGGTCCGAGCAGTGGATGAATCCGGCGTCCTCGAGCGACGGCGCACGGTATTCGCCGTCGGCGGGCACGGCGGCCCACTCGTCGCGGGTGCAGATGTGGAGGATCACGCTGAGATCGTCCCATCGACTTACCCACATGTGGACAACTCAGGTCGAGTTGTCCACATGTGGATACGTCAGCGAATGGTGAGCTGCCGCCCGATCAGACCGTCGCGGGCGCGCCGCTCGGTGGCGTTGAGCGGCTCGGAGTCGAGCGACTTGAGCGCCTCGTCCAGCCGGGCGCCGAGCTGGTCCTTGGGCTCGGCCCACTCCCGGGCGTGCGCCTCGGGGTCGAGGTCCCAGACCGGGACGAGCAGGCCGTGCGCGCGGAACGACCCGGCGTAGCGAGTGCCCTCGCCGAGGCCGAGGGTGCCCGCCGCGGACAGCCGCGCAAGCGCTTGCAGCAGCAGGTTCTCCGGTTCCGGACGGACCCAGCGCAGGTGCGCCTTCTCGCCGGCGAGCACCCAGTACGCGCCGGAGCCGAGCCGGTCGGTGGGCATGATCGCGGCGTTCGCGCGCTCGAGGGACACCGCGACGTCGCCGGTCGCGTCCGCGTCCTCGGGCAGCCACCACGCGAAGTCGCTGTGGAGGGCGACCTCCAGCTCCGCGCTCGGCACGAGCAGGTCCTGGAGCCGGTTGTGCTCGTCCGGGTCGGTGGGCGACGTCGTGTCCGGCACCGACAGCACGTCGCCCGGTCCGGCGTCGAGCAGCCAGCGAAGCGCGCGGCCGAGGTCGCGGCTGATGTCGGAGGAACGCGTCTGCACCTGGAGGCCGAGGAAGCGCTCGCCGTCCGAACGCACGAACGCCGCGGCGGCCATGGGCAGCACCGTGCCGAGCGTGACGTCTCCGCTGTCGGCGAGCGTGAGCTTCGCCGTGGCCGACGGGACGAACTCGCGCAGCGCGATCAGCTCCGGCTCCGCCGCCAGCCCCTCGAACGGCTGCCCGACGAAGACGTCGCGCACCTTCGGCTTGCGGTCCGGCTTGGGACCCTTCTTACGCGCGCCTTTACCCATTTCAGCCTCCTAGCGAACTCAAGGTCAGACGCTATCGAAGCGACCGGCCGCCCAGGCTCGCGGGTTAGAGTCTGCTCGTGTTCGACCCTCGCGATCCCGCCTTCCTCGCCGACCCGTATCCCGCGTTCGCCGCGCTGCGCACCGAAGGCGAGGTGCACCAGCACGACGGCCTCGGCATCGCGATCACGGTTTCGCACGCCGCGTCCGCCGCAGTCCTCCGGCACCGCGGACTAGGCCGGATCTGGACCGACGCACAGCCGCTGGAGCGGTTCGCGTCGTTCAACCTGTTGCACCGCAACTCGCTGCTGGAGAACGAACCTCCCGCGCACACCCGCCTCCGCCGCGTCATCGCGAGCGAGTTCGGCCGGGGTCACGTGCAGCGGCTGCGGCCGATGGTCGCGGAACTCGCGGAGTCCATGGTGGACACCCTGGCCGCGAAAATCGCCGCCGACGGCAGCGCGGACCTGCTGGAGCACCTGGCGCAGCCACTTCCGGTGGCAGTCATCGCGGAGCTGCTCGGCGTCCCGACGTCGGACGGCTCGCAGCTGGTGACGTGGAGCAACGCCATCGTGAAGATGTACGAATACGGCCTTTCCGAAGACGGCCGCGACGCCGCTGAGCAGGCCGCGGCTGACTTTGTTGCCTACCTGCGCGATGTTGTCGCCGACTCCCCGCGCGGAATTGTCCGAGACCTGACCGCGAGCGAACTGACTCCCGACGAGGTTGTCGCTACCGCAGTCCTGCTGCTGATGGCCGGACACGAGGCGACGGTGAACGTGATCGGCAATGGGGTGTCGGCGTTGTTGACCCACCGGACGGAATGGGAGCGACTTAGGTCCGACCCAACGTTGCTGGACTCGGCTGTGGAAGAACTGATCCGCTTCGACTCGCCGTTGCAGTTGTTCGAACGCACGGCGACTGAGGATGTGGAAATCGCTGGTCACCGGGTCGCGAAGGGCTCGAAGATCGGGGCGCTGCTGGGTGCCGCGGCGCGTGACCCGAAGGTGTTCGACGCTCCGGACACCTTGGATATCGGCCGGTCGCCGAACGCGCACCTCGGGTTCGGGATGGGGATTCATTATTGCGTCGGTGCGCCGCTGGCCCGGGTGGAGATCGCGGCCGCGCTGACGGCGTTGACGAAGCGGCTTCCGGAGTTGCGGCTGGCGGCGCCGCCGGAACGGAGGCCGGAATTCGTGATCCGGGGGCTGCGGACTTTGCCGGTGACTGCCTGAGGTTCGCGGGTCGGGGTTCGCGGGTTCGCAGGGTGGGGTGGTGAGTGCTGGATAATCGCGTGGGGCGGGTGGGATCCGCTTCCGGTGCAGGGCGTTTGCCGCTGCAGGGCGTTTGCCGCAAACCCGCGAACAGTCGGCTGTCGTCGCAGTGCGGTGCGTCCGCCGAGACCTCGGTTGAGCTCTCGCAGGCAGCCGAGCCGCGAGTCGCCCGGCAGCGCGATCATCACGTGCCTACCAAGGTCGCCCGGCAGCGCTATCACCACGCACCCAGCAGGGTCGTCCGCCACGACAACGCGGTGCGCCCACCGACATCGCATCGCGGTGCGCCCACCGGCACCTAATTCCGAGCTGGCACCGCCAGCCAAGACTCGCTTCCCGGCAAGCGCACTCGCCACAAACCCGCGAACGGTCCTGCACGCGCACTCGCCACAACCTGCGAACAGCCCGGCACGCACACTCGCCACAACCCGCGAACGGCCCGGCACGCGCACTCAACGCGGAACGGCCGCTGTCTCTTTCTTCGAACTGGCACCGGCAGTTCTGTCTTCGAACTGGCACCGCCAGCCAAGCCGCTTCCCTGGCAACACACTCACCGCAACCCGCGACCCGGCCCGGCCCCCACCGGCTCAACGCGACGCACCCACCGAAACCACCTCCGCGTTCGCACAAGCCGCCGAGAGCCCTTCCCCGCGTAGCGCCGCCGTCACCGCAACCCTGCGAACAAGTCGTCCTCCAACCCGGCACCGATCTCGACGGGACCGTTCGTGCGGGCCAGGTGGTAGTCCTCCCATGGCCACGCCTTTCGCTCGATCTCGCGCGAGTGCGCGAAAAACGGGTGCCCCGGATCCATCTGCGTCGCGTGCGCGCGCAACGCGGCATCCCGGGTCGCGAAATGGTCTTCGCAGCGGATGCGAGTGGTCACGGTGAGCACGTCGGCCGGCGGCAGTTCTTCCAGGACCGGGCCCATCATCGACTCTTGGCCAGCGGCAAGGGTCGCCTCGTGCATGGCTTCGAACCAGGATCGGCTGAGGGTGGCCAGGTAGTAGAGCTTGCGCGGGGTGCCGTCGTCGGACTCGTCGAAGGCGGCGGTCGTGATCTCGTGCGTGCGGATGTGGTCGGGGTGTGGATAACCGCCGGTTTCGTCGTAGGTGATCACTACCTGTGGACGGAATTCCCGCATCAGGTCCAGCAGCGGTTTTGCGGCTTCGGGCAAGGGGATTTCGGCGAAGCTTCCAGTGGGAGAGGGTTCCGTCAGGCCTGAATCCTCGTGACCCAGGAAAGTCTGGTGGACGCCGAGAATCCTTGCTGCGTCAGCCATTTCCCGACGTCGGATGGCGGGCAGATCCCGTCGGACGTCCTCTCGGTCCAAAGTTGGGTTGAGTACATCGCCGCGTTCGCCGCCGGTGCAGGTGGCTACCAGGACGTCGACGCCTTCGGCTGCGTAGCGGGCCAGGGTCGCGGCGCCTTTGCTTGATTCGTCATCCGGATGGGCGTGCACGGCCAGGAGGCGCAGCGTCATGCGTGGGTTCCTTTCGGGAAGAAGAGGGCGGGAATAATGCTCAGCAGGGAAAGGCCTAGCGCCCAGGTGAACGTAGTACCGAACGCGGCGGCACCAGACGGTTGCGCGTGCAGGACGGCTACCAGCAACGCTGTGCCCAGCGAGCCGCCGATACGGTTGACGACGTTGATCGCGCTCGCTGCACGCGGGATTTGGGTGCGTTCCAGCGAGGTGTAGAGCATTGTCATGCCGGGGGTGGACGTCGCGCCTAGGCCGAACCCACGGATCAGCAGCGAAACTGTCAACAGGGTCGGGCTTGGGGAATCGCCGAGTTGGGTGAAGGCGATCGTGCCTACGAGAGACAGTGCGATGCCGGTGAGCATGACTGTTCGCGAGCCGAAGCGGTCCAAGAGTTTGCCGCCCGCGATGAGGACGACGGCGGAGCCCAACGCCTGTGGGGCTAACAGGAGTCCGGCGGCGAGGGCGGAAGTGTGCTGGATTTGTTGGTAGTAAAGCGGAAGCAGCAGCATCGAGCTGTACAGCGACGCGCCCAGCAAGAAGGTACTCGCGCTCGCGACGGTGAAAGCCTTGTGCGCGAACAACTTCAGGTCGAGCAAAGGCGCTTGCACGCGACGGGCGTGCCAGGCGTAGGCGATCAGCAGCATGGCACCGGCGATGGCGAAGGTGTTGGAGCCTTCGCCTAGGCCGTAGCCGAGTGCGCCGAGCCCTGGCGGGAGCAGCAGGAGGCCGCGGACGTCGAGAGGATCGCGTGTGCCGGCGGGTTCCTCGCGAGGAAGCACCCGGACGGCGAGCAGCAAGGTGGCGACGCCGAACGGGACGATGCCGAAGAACAGCCAGCGCCAGCCAAGATCCTGGACGAGCGCGCCGCCGAGCATCGGGCCCAGCACCGGCGCGACGGTCGCGGGCAGCGTGACGACGCCGATCATCCGGCCCAGGCGAGGACCGGCCGCCTGGGCGAAAATCGCCTGGCCGACCGGTTGCATGAGACCGCCGCCGAGGCCGTGCAGCACGCGGAAGGCGATCAAGGCCGGTGCTGACCAGGCGAAACCGCACAGCACCGTGCCCAGCGTGAAGAGCGCGACGGCCGCGATCCACACCTGACGGCCGCCGAACCGGTCGGCGAGCCAGCCAGACAGCGGGATGGTGAGCGAGGCGGCCAGCAGGTACGCACTGGCGACCCACTGCACGGTCGGCAGCGAACTGTCCAGGTCACGCGCCATCACGCCGATCCCGACCGACACGATCGTCGCGTCCAGGATCGACAGCACCGCGCCCAGGATCAGCACCCCGCCGAGCCTGCGAAGGCCGGAATCGGAGACCGGAAGCCGCGTAGTCATCGAGTCGAGTCACCCCCTTCATTAGGTCGAACCTGAGATTAGGTCGGACCTAGTGAATAGGTCAAGCACAATTTTAGGTCGGACCTAGTACACTGGCCGGGGTGAGCCTCAGGGAGCAGAAGAAGCTGGAGACCAGGCAGACGATCTCGTCGGTGGCGACGCGGCTGTTCATCCAGCGCGGGTTCGACCAGGTGACGATCGCCGAGGTCGCGGAGGCGGCGCGGGTCGCCAAGATGACCGTGACGAATCACTTCAGCCGGAAGGAAGACCTGGTCTTCGACATCCGGATGGATTTCGTGGACTGGCCGGCGGACCTGGTCCGGGCCAATCCCGAGACACCAGCGCTCGAAGTCGTGCGGGACGAGTTCTTCGCCGAACTGGACAAGACGAGCGCGTTGCTCGGGTTCGCGGACGTGTCCTTCGTGCGGATGGTGCGGCAGAGCGAACGCCTCACGTCCGCGCTCCGGGACATGCACGCCGACCGGGAAACCCAGCTCGTCGCCGCGCTGCTCGACCGGCACCCGGACCGGGAGATGCTGTCGCGGACGGCCGGAGCGCACCTCACGTCAGTGCTGCGGCTTCTTCTCGACGACGTCTGGCAGCTGACCTGGCAGGACGTCAAGCTGGACGACCTGGTGGAGCAGATCCGCGACTCGGCGGCGGTCGCGTTCGGCCAGCTGGAACCGGCGCTCGGCGACCTCTAACGCGCGGCGCCGACCGGACGCGCGGTCCGCAGCTCCGGCTCCGGCGCGCCCTCGATCTTGACCACGCGGAGGTCGCGCAGCCGTTCCGGGGCGATCGGCGTCAGCAGATGCGAGAACCGCCGGATCACCAGCGCGGTGACGATCGCGAGCGCGGCCGCGGCGAGGTCGGTGAGCGCGACCAGCAGGACGCTGTCCGCCATCGCCTGCACACCCGGCCGGATTCGCCAGACGATCGTGACGACCAGCAGAACCCAGTTCGCCAACCATGTGCCCCACCAGCCGAGCACGAGCCGGGAAGGCTTCGGCCGAACATCGCGGGGACGGCGGAGGACGGCGTGCTCCAGCTCGCTGACCACGGACAACGCGAGCGGCAGATTCACGACCGGCACCAGCACGCCCACGAGCACCTGCCAGACCGGCCGCGGCGGCGCTTCCCCGGCCTCGTCGGCGGCGGCTTGCCGGGCGACCAGCAGCCACCAGACCGAAAGTCCCGCCGGCAGCAGCGAAAAGATCGTGGTGAGCAGCCCGGCGAGCATGACGAACGCGTCGGAAAACCCGACGACGCTGGTATTCAGCGCGGAATCGCGGCTCTCGACGAGGAGCGCGTACCGCCAGACCTCCGCCACCGCCGCGATCACCGCGAGGACGGCGAACGTCCAGAGGATCGTCGTGAGGCTCCGCGCGAGCACCGGAATCCGGTCGATCGGCCGGATCTCGCCGGACGCGGTGCCGGGCACGTTCGTCGGACGCCGCCAGGTCAGGTTCGGGAAGCCCCAACGCGGCGGCACCGGGTAGGACGGCGGGCCGGAGTAGGGCGTCGCGGGCACGGCACGGCGACGGCGGACGGCACTCGGCGGCGGGGAGGCGACCCAGCGCAGTTTGGCCGCCCGCTTCGGCGGAGTCGGCTGCGGCTGGTGCTGAACCGGTCGGTGGATCGCGCCTTGCGGGGCGGCGGTGAACGGGCGGGCGTATCCCGGATGCTGCTGGTACGCCTGCGCCGGGTAGTGCGGAGGCGCGGGGTATTGCGGCTGGTACGGAGTGGCGAACTGCTGGCCGGGGTGCGCGGCACCGGCTTGCGGCTGCGCCCAGTGGCCGGGGTACGGGGGCATTCCCGGCTGGACCTGCCCTGCTCCGCCGCTGGTGGAACCGGGCTGCGAAGCCACGCCCGGCTGCGCATACCCGGCAGCGCCGCCATGCTGGCCGGGATGCGGCTGCGCGCCGGATTGCGACGGCGGGGCAGGCTGGACGACGCCAGCTTGCCCGGCATTCACGCCACCGGGCTGCGCGGGATACGACTGTGCGCCGAACTGCCCGCCGCCAGTTGACCCTGCCTCCACGCCACCAGACTGGCCAGGCCGCGAAGCCGAACCAGCCCAGCCGGTACCAGGCCCATTCCCCTGCGGAGCGCCTGCCGCCAGCCCGGCCGGACTCACGCCCGGACCAGGCTGCCCGTAAGCCGCTTGAGACCCATCAGCGTCCGGCGCGCCAGAAGGCTCCCCCCGCCGGGAACTGTCCCCAGCGTCCCCCTCATCCCGGCCGAAGCCAGGCACGAAGGACGCCGGATCCGAGGATTCCGGCGGCTCGGGAACAGACTGGGCAGGCATCCGTCAGAGAACCTCGGGTTCAGCGTCGGGGTTTTCGCCCACCATGCGACGGCCTTCGCGAGCCCAGGCGCCCATGCCGCCCGCGACGTTGACCGCGTCCCAGCCGCTGGCGTTCAGCCAGGCCGTGGCGCGCGCCGAGCGACCGCCCGAGCGGCAGATGACGTAGACCGGGTTGTCCTCGGGGAATTCGGAGAGTTCGCCGACTCGCGCGGGCAGTTCGCCGAGCGGGATGTGCACCGCGGCGGGGGCGTGCCCGGCGGCCCACTCGTCGTCCTCGCGGACGTCGAGCAGTGCGACGTCCGCGGGAAGGTCGCGGACTTCGGCGGTCGGAATTTCAGCAGGGCTCACCACAGGTTCCATGCTCCCATGTCAGGACGTTGTACGCGTGTGAGGAACGCTAACCGCTACGCCTTGCGGTGCCGTCCCCGGCCGGCGCGCAGCTTCTCGTCGGCCTGGCCGAAGCGGGCGACCGCGCGGTCGCGCATCAGGCCGAGCGGGTCGGGGGCGTGCAGGCGCAGCATGATGTCGTTCACCAGTTCCGGGCGGCCGGACCGGGTCAGCCGGCTCACCACGTAGGTCGCCAGGAACGCCGCGGGCACCGAGATCAGCGCGGGCTGCACGGTGTACCACGGCATCTTGTCTCCGGTGTACTCGCAAACGATGTTGTACGCCAGCGAGCCGAGCACCAGCCCGCCGCCGACGACCATCCCGGCCAGCGCGCCCGGCCAGCTGAGCTTGCGCCACCAGATGCCGAGCAGCAGCAGCGGGCTGAACGTCGACGCGGCGAGCGCGAACGTCATCCCGATCGACAGCGAGATGTCCTCGGTGCGGAAGATCAGGGTGAGCGCCATCGGGCACACCGCGACCAGCAGCGTCGCGACCCGGAAGTCCTTGACCCGGCCCGGCAGCAGGTCCGTCGACACCACCCCGGCCACGCTCACCAGCAGTCCTGAGCAGCTCGAGAGGAACGCCGCGAAGGCACCCGCCGCCGTCACCGCCGCGAGGATCTGTCCTGGCCAACCTGGCAACACCGCAGTCGGCAACAGCAGCACGGCCGCGTCGGTGTTGCCGGTGAGCAGCAGCTGCGGCACGTACATCCGCGAGAGCGCGCCCAGCATCGTCGGGAACAGGTAGAACAGCCCGAGCAGCAGCAGCACGTGCACGGTGGTGCGGCGCGCGGCCTTGCCGTCGGGGTTGGTGTAGAAGCGGACCAGGACGTGCGGCAGGCCCATGGTGCCGAGGAACAGCGCGAAAATCAGCGAGTACGTCTGCAGCAGGTCGCTGATGCCGCTCGACGCCGGATGCAGCCACGCGTCGTTCGACGTGGGCGCGTCGCTCACGATCGGCACCGGCGTGCCCGCGGCGAATTCCAGCGTCGTCCCCGAGGACACCTTGTGCGGCACGAGCGGCGACCAGCGCGCCATGCCGCCCGCGGGACCGTCGTCAATGCGGCCGTGTGCGTAGAAGAACGTCTCGGTGGTGACCTTCACGGTGACGTCGGTCTGCACCGTCACCTTGGTGTCCGACGGGAACACCGGAGGCGCGGGCGCACCGAGCGCGCGCACTCCGCCCGGGCCGCCGCCGGCGAAGAAAACCATGCACAGCACGAAAGTCGGCACGGCGATCGCGAACAGCTTGAGCCAGTACTGGAACGCCTGGACCACCGTGATCGCGCGCATCCCGCCGGCCATCACGTTGACCGCGACCAGGACGATCACGAGAAGCGCGCCCGCCCACGCCGGTACCGGAACGATCTGCGCGAGCGTCAAACCGGCGGCTTGCAGCTGCGGGACCATGTAGAGGATCCCGATGAACACCGCGCACGCGGTCGCGAACCGGCGCAGGCCGATCGAACCGAGCCGGGCCTCCACGAAGTCCGGCAGCGTGTACGCGCCGGAACGGCGCAGCGGCGCGGCGACGAACAGCATCAGCG
Organism: Amycolatopsis sp. NPDC114503; assembly: GCF_055633655.1. Lineage (NCBI taxonomy): Bacteria > Bacillati > Actinomycetota > Actinomycetes > Pseudonocardiales > Pseudonocardiaceae > Amycolatopsis > Amycolatopsis sp. NPDC114503. The sequence goes on from NZ_JBVKDT010000001.1 coordinate 369,441, forward strand.
CGAGATACCCGGCGGTGAAGCCGATCGGGTACCAGGTTGCGTCCGCGCCCTGCTTCAGCACCATGCCCGCGACGCCGAGGAACGACGCCGCCGACAGGTATTCGCCGGAGATCGCCGCGGCGTTGCGGCTGGACCGCACGGTGCGGCGGGCGACGAGGAAATCGTGCGTGCTGGTGGCACCGCGCGACGAACGGAAGCCAAGGTAGAACGTCGCGAAGGCGACCAGCGCCAAGCCGGTCAACGTCCACGGGGTCAGCTGCACGGCGTGAATCCTCGCACGACCACACGGTTTCGCGACGCGCCGCCACCAGGGCGCGCATCCCCCGCGCGGGTCAGTTCTCGATCATGTCGACGAAGTCGCGTTCGTGCCGCTCGGCGAGCCGGTTGTACCAGAGGCCGACGGCGAAGAGGAACGGGAACGGAAGCAGGCCGAGCACGAGCCACGGGATCGGGATGCCGATCACGGTGAACCGCGCGACTGCCGGGAGGAAGTAGAACAAGGCGGGCAGCATCCCGAGCACGACCAGCACGAGCACCGCGAGCCACACCGACGTCCGCAACTGCACCTTCACCAGGTCGCGGACCAGCAGTTTTCCCCAGCTGGTCTGTTCTTCCAGCTCGACGCGCCCGCGCATCCGCCCGGACGACTGCCGCGAATCGGCGAGCACCACGCGTTCCCGCTTCGGCCGCACGTGCGCGGGTTCGCTGGACCGCGGGGCCGGCTCGGGAGCCGGCGGCACCGGTTCGACCACCGCGCGGTCCTCCGGCCGCACGCCCAGCGTCGGGTCCGGTTTGCGGACTCCGTTCTCGAGCCGGTGGTAAGGGTCTTCGGGCGAGGACATCGACGGCTAGCCGCCCCGGCCGGAACCGACGATGCGGTCCTTCAGCGCCCGGGTGTGCCGCCTGCTGACCGGAAGCACTTTCTCCTCGTTGCCGATCACGACCTGGTAGCCGCCCTGGCCCATCCGCATTTCGGTGATCAGCGGCAGCGCGACCAGGAACGACCGGTGGATCCGCACGAATCCGGCCTTCTCCCAGCGTTCCTCCAACTGGGCGAGCGGGATCCGGACCAGGTGGCTGCCCTCGGTGGTGAACAACCGCGCGTAGTCGCCCTGGGCCTCGACCCAGCGCACCGACGAACGCGGGATCAGCTTCGTGGTGCCGGCCAGTTCGACCGGGATGACCTCGTCGTCGTTCTTCACTGGCTCGGCGCCGCCCTGGCCGGCGGGCGGGCCCGCGACCGTGGCCAGCTTCTCGCGCACGCGCGCGACCGAACGGTCGAGCCGGTCCTGCTGGAACGGCTTCAGGACGTAGTCGACCGCGCCGAGGTCGAACGCGTTCACCGCTTCCTCGGCATGCCCGGTGACGAACACCAGTACCGGCGACGGGTTCATCGCCGCGATCACGCGCGACATCTCCATCCCGGACAGGCCGGGCATGTCGATGTCGGCGAACACGGCGTCGACCGTCGGCAGGCCGGTTGCCCGCCGGGCAGCCAGTTCCGGGTCGTCGTGCGAGAACAGCCGCAGCGCGTCGGAGGCGTCCGAGGCCTGGAAAACGCGGTGGATGTGCGGGTTGTTCTGGAGTCCGTGGCTGAGTTCGTCCAGCCCGGCCAGCTCGTCGTCCACGGCAAGGACGATGAGTTTCCGGGTGTCGTCGTGAGCACTCACAGTGAGACGCATCCTGCCGATTGCGAGGTGCATTGTCCAGACCCCAGCCGAGAGAGCCGCTTGTGAGTGGCGTATCGGAGCCGCCGCTCACCAGCTGTCACAGGCCGAAACGCGACCAGGCCGCCTTCGTGGTGATCGCGTCCAGCACCGCGCTCGCCGCCGCGGGCGCCCCGATCCCGAGCCGCGCGAGCAGTGGTTTCTTCGGCTCCGCCACGGAAATCTCGGCATCGGGATACCGCTTGGTGACGATCTCGCGCAGCGAACCGAGCCCGTCGACCAGGCCGAGGTCGACGGCCTTGTTCCCGAGCCAGACGTCACCGGTGAACAAATCGGTGGAATCGGTCAGCCGGTCGCCGCGGCGTTCCTTGACCCATTCGACGAACAGTTCGTGGAGCTGGCTGTGCATGTTCTTCAGCCACTCGACGTCCTCGGGCTTCTCCGGGCTGAACGGGTCGAGCCGCGATTTGTTCGCTCCCGCGGTGTGCAGCCTGCGCTCGATGCCGAAGCGTTCGAGCAGCCCGGTGAACCCGAACCCGCCGCTGATGACGCCGATCGAGCCGACCATGGACGTCCGGTGCGCGTAGATCTCGTCGGCCGCGCAGGCGAGCCAGTACCCGCCGGACGCGGCGACATCCTCGGCGAAAGCGAGGACGGGCACGCCCTTTTCGTCGGCCAGCTGCCGGATCCGCTCCGCGACCAGGCCGGACTGCGTCGGCGCGCCGCCGGGCGAGTTGATCTGCAGCGCGACCGCCTTGAGCCGGTCGTGCGCGAACGCCCTGGTGAGCGCGGACTCGACGGCGCCGAGGTTGATCGCGCCACGCGCCAGCGGCGACGGCGTCGGCGTGATCACGCCGTGCAGCTTCACCACGGCGACCACGTCCTTGCGGTCACCCCGGTCGCCGAGCAGGGGAAGGCGGGAAGTCAGCTTGTCGGTCACGCTCATCTGCCCAGGCTAACCAGTTCAGTGCGCGGGCAGCATTCCCGAACGCGAGCCGTGCACTCCGTCGGGTTCCGGATCCGGCTCGACCGGCGCGGGCGGTTGCTGCGGGACGTCCGCGGAGTAGTCCGGCATGTTCGGCCGCACGCCGAGCTTGAACTTCGGCACCCGCAACGCGACCTTCATCCCGGCACCCGGCGCGGTTTCGACGGTGAGCGCGTAATCCTCGCCGAACACTTGTCGCATGCGCTGGTTGATGTTGCCGAGCCCGACGTGCGCGCCAGTGCGGTGGGCGTTGCGCAGATCGGTGAGCTGACGCGGGTCCATCCCGATGCCGTCGTCCTCGACCGTGATCAGCGCTTCGTGCCCGTCGTCCCGCGCGATCACCGTGACGCAGCCACCGCTCGGCTTGCTGGCCAGGCCGTGTTTGACGGCGTTCTCGACGAGCGGCTGGATGATCAGGAACGGCACGACGACGCTGAGCACCTCGGGCGCGATCTTCATCCGCACCTCGAGCCTGCCGCCGAACCTCGCGTTCTCGATGGTCAGGTAACGGTCGATGTTGCGCAGTTCCTCGGCGAGCGTGGTGTACATGCCGGACGTGCGGAACGAATAGCGCGTGAAGTCCGCGAAGTCCTGAAGCAGTTCGCGCGCTTCCTCCGGATCGGTGCGGATGAGCGCGGAGATCGTGTTGAGCGCGTTGTAGACGAAGTGCGGCGAGATTTGTGCGCGGAGGGCTTTGATTTCCGCCTGCTGCAACTGATTGCGAGACTCTTCCAGCCGCGCGAGCTCGAACTGCGTGCAGACGAATTGCCCCACGGCTTCAGCCATCTGCACCAGCTTGCCGCGCGTGCGCCCGACGACGATCAGCGTCGCCTCAGCCTCGCCCTCAACAAGAATGGGAACGATCGCGGCGGTCTTCATCTTGCAAGTGCCACGGTGATTGCACGGCATCTTGTTGTGATCAGCGACGGCCCGGCGATGCTTGCGCAACGCGGTCCCGATGTCCTCGACGACGTCCAGATAGTGGTCGGTGGCCTCGCCAGCCCAGGACAGCAGCGTGCCTTCACTGTCCGTGATGCCGACGGCAAGACAGTCGAGCACCTCGAGCAGCTCCGCCGTCATGCGGTTGGCGGCCTCCTCGTCGAGCCCCGCCCGGAGATTGGGCGTGGCCTTGGACATCCGGTGGACGGCCTGCAGAACGGCGTCCTGGATGACGCCCTTGGGCCGGCGCGCCCGGAAGGCGAGGACCAGCACCACGAACACCAGGATGCCGACCAGGACCCACGGGACGACCAGCGCATAGGGGAAGTCGGACACGCCGTCCATGCTCTGCGCTCGACCGACCGGGTGCAAGGTCTGCTTCCCACTTTCTGTCCAGTAGCGACGCCGAGGGTGGGCAAACCCTACCGTCACTCCCGGTGAGCGTAAGGATCTTGCGCCATTCGGGTGGTGACGGTGGCTGTGTGTCGCCGGTGGGTGGAGTGAAGGGACCGTTCATGACTACGGATGGTTAGGGGTGAGGGGTCCCTTCATTGCTTGCTAGTGCGGATGAGGGTTCTTGGGGATGGGGTGGCCGGGTGGCCCGATTGCTAGACCGGATTGGCTCCTTGCACGCGGAGCGCACGAAGATCCGATGGCTCCGGGTGCGTCGCGAGGGAACCTCCCCGCACGCGCGGCAGGAGCAAGCAGACGGGGCGGCAGGAGCAAGTGGAGTGGATTTGCCCGCCAGCCTCACGGCACCTTCCCCGCGAGACCAACCGAGGCCCATCGAGACCAACCGCAGGCCTCGCCCCCAAGACCAACCGGCACCCGTGGAGATCAACCGCAAGCCTCGCCCCAAGACCAACCGGCACCCGTGGAGACCGACCAGCGACCTTGCCCCGCAAGACCAGCGAGGCCGTGACGGACCCCCTGAGGGAATCAGCGTCCGTGAGGGTTCCCCTCACGGACATCTACGCACCGCACGAGAAACCTCCACGGACCTAGCTGCCCCAAGCAGTCCTTCCCCCCCACCACCACCAAACCGCAGCAGACGCACCCAACTCACCAAGCACCCACACCACCCCCGCACCCCGATACGAAGCCAAAAATGCGGACGACGGGTGCTTGTCAAGGCATCTTTCCCGCCTTGACAAGCACCCGCCGTCCGTCATCACAATCGGGCTTCGGGGTGCCCCCACCCACCCGGGCGCAATGTCGCCCCCAGGCGACGAGCCGCCCCCGCACCCCCTACTTCAACAACCGAGACATCCGCCGATCAGCCAACGGCTTCCCCCCAGTCTGACAAGTCGCACAATACTGAAACGACTTATCCGCAAACGAAATCTCCCGAATAGTGTCCCCGCATACCGGACAAGGCAGCCCAGTCCGAGCATGCACCCGCAACCCCGACCGCTTCTCCCCCTTCAACCTCGCCGCCTTCTGCCCCACAGACCGCGAGACCGCGTCCGTCTCCACCTCGCGAATCGCCTCGGCCAAAACCTCTAACGCACCCTCGTCCAACTTCCCCACAGTCGCATAAGGCGACAACTTCGCCCGATGCATGATCTCGTCCGAATAAGCATTCCCGATCCCCGCGATCAACGACTGATCAGTCAACGCCCATTTCAGCCGAGTCCCCTTCCCCTGGAACAACTCCCGCAACTGCGAAGCATCGATCGCCAGCGCATCCGGCCCCAACCGAGCCACGCTCGCCACCTCGGAGGGATCCGCGACGATCCACACCGCCAGACCCTTCTTCGTCCCCGCCTCAGTCAGATCGAAGCCGGGCCCGGAGGCAGACTCCAGATGCACCCGCAGCGAGATCGGCCCCTTCCCTGGCTTCAACGGAGCCGGGGACAACCCGTCCGACCAGCGCAGCCAACCGGCCCGCGCCAGATGCACCACCAGGTGCAAGTCGCCAAGGACGACATCCAGATGCTTCCCGCGCCGCGTCGCGTCGGTGATCTCGCGGCCATGCAGCTCGGTGTACGGCGGCACCGCGGTCTTCAGCACGCTGAGCGACGCGACGTCGAGCCGGAAAACGGTGCTCCCCACGGCGTGTTCGCGCAGGTGATGGGCCAGTGCTTCGACCTCGGGCAACTCGGGCATGGCACCAGTCTCGCGCGCCGGTCCCGTTCCGGCCAGGCCTATTCGACCGGGTGCAGCGGACCGTCGAAGTCCGGCAGCGAATGCTTCTGGATCGTCTTCGAGATCCGCTTCACCTCGCCGGACACGGTGAACATGCCGCGGATCGTGCCGACCCAGCGCTCCGACGGCCGGTCTCCCGCGACGTCGCCCTCGGTCTCGGCGACCACCGTCCACGGACGGCGCAGGATCCACCGCAGCGGGAAGAACAGCACCACCAGCAGCAACGCCAGCAGCACCCACGCGGGCACCTTCACGACATCGGGCGTCCAGACCACCAAAGCGATCACGAGGAACACCATGACCACGATCATCGCGATGCCAGGTCCGTAACTGCCTGCGACGTCGTGCTCGAAATCGTCCGCGGTGGCGGGAGCCCGCCATTCCATCTGGGCACGGACCACCCAATGGCGACCGTCTTCGCCGCGCACCAGCCGGTTCATTCTGTTGCCTCCCGGGCGACGTCGAACTCGGTCAACGTTACCGTGACCGTGCCGTCGAGCGCGAGGTGCTCACTGAGAGTTACTGGCGGTTTGCCGGGTTTTGGCTGTTCGGGAGCTTGCGTCCGCTGAGGAATCGGCCGAACCGGTGACATCGTTCCCGGACGTGGAGTCCGTCCTCGACGACTTCGCCGGCTCCAAAGGCTTGGTCGGCTCGGCGGACCGGGCAGACTTGGCGGGCTCCGAAGACCGAGCCGGCCCCGAAGACTTCGAGGACTTCGGGCAGCCGGACGAGTAAGCCGAACTCGACGACTTCGGACCGCCAGGCGCGACGTGTCGCGACCCGGTCGGCGGCGTCGTGACCGACGGCGGCACGTATGAATCCGGCGACGGCACATACGACGAAGGCGGCGGAGCGTAAGTCGACTTCGTGTCGTCCGTCGTCGTGCTCAGCACGCCCGGGCTCGACGAGTTGGTGGACGTGTCCAGATCCGCCCGCGACTCGGTGCTCGACGACCGGCTCGTCATCGGCGAACCCGAATGACTGGTCTCCTGGCCGGGCAGATCGTCGCGCGGCGTCGAACCGGCCGAATCCGACGTCGCCGACTGCGCATCGGAGACCGGCTGAGACGCAGGCGCCAGATGGGGCACCTCGGCCGCGCCCAGATGCGGCGAAGCACCCGGATGGACCGCGCCGCGCGCCGGCCGAGCGCTCCCGTACAGCTTCCCGGCGATGATCCGCGGACCCTGCTGCGCCGGCGGCGGAGGCTGCTCCGGCGGCTGCAACGCCAGCTCCGGCGCACCCCCGCCCAACCCGACGTCCTGCACCGGATGCGACCCGAACACCAGCGGACCGGCGGTCAGGCTCACCGCACCCGCCGCCGCGGTCGACGCCAGCGCCAGCCCGATCTTCACCTTCGAGCCGAACACCACGCTCTTCACGGTCGCGAACGCGCCGCCGACCTTCCCGATCCCGGCCAGCGCCGGCACCGCGAGCACCAGCACCCCGGCATGCGCCCGCAGCGACGAACACACATCCCGCAGCTCGTCCTGCGTCGCCCGGCACGACGGACACCCCAGCAAATGCGCCTTGATCCGCTCCGCCTCCGCGCCGGTGACGCTGCCCGCGGTGAACCCGCCCAGCTTCTCCACCACCGCGCGACACGTTTCCGGACCGCGGTTCACCGACAAATGCGCCTGCAGATACGCCGCCCGCAACCCCTGCCGCGCGCGCCGTGCCAACGCCGCCGTCGCGTTCGCCGACAGCCCGAAATGCGGAGCCACCATCGACGGCTGCTCGCCCTCGACCTCGGTCTGCCACAAAACCGTGCGCCACCGCTCCGGCAAGCTCGTGAACGCCGTCGTGATCAACGTGTGCTCGGCCGTACGGGCGGGCGTGTCCACCCCAGCGCCGGCCCGGAACGTCAGCTCGTCGTCAGTCACCGGCACGTCGCGCCGCGCGCCGTGCCACTCCCACGACACCCGCCGCGCGACCGTCAGCAGATAAGCCCGGATGTAATCCCGCGGACCCGCACCGCGGCGCAACGCCTGCAGCACGCGGAAGAAGGTCTCCGCGGTGATGTCTTCGGCCTCAGAGCGATCGGAGGCGAGGCTCTGCGCCAATCTGCGCACCGCCGCCGCGTGCAGCTCGAACAACTCCCCGAACGCGGCATCCTCGCCGTCGCGCAGCCGCTTCAAAAGTGCCTGCTCGTCGGATTCCGAGGCCGCTGGTGGCGGCGCCGTGCCCAGCTCGGTCATCCGGCAAGGCACCTCCTCCCCCGAAGGACTCACCACTGAAGTCGATTGGGGACACCATACGGAGCAGAGCGCCCGTCGTCACCCCTTGTGCGCTCGGCGTGACGCGCAAGCACCGCATCTCAGCAGGTCCACGCGTATGTCGGGGCCCCCGAAAGTGTCACCGAGGCGACGGTATAGAGTGTCTTCAACACCGAGCACCAAGCGGTTAACGCGGATGTAGCGCAGCTGGTAGCGCATCACCTTGCCAAGGTGAGGGTCGCGGGTTCGAATCCCGTCATCCGCTCAGTTCCGAAGGGCCTGTATCCACAAAAAGCGTGGATACAGGCCCTTCGCCGTATCACCCGGGGGGCCGAGCCCCCCGGACCCCCGCGGTGCTAGTGGGTGCCGGTGGGGGGTGGGGCGCGTTTGCTTGCGCAGCAAGCTAAAAGAGGCAGAGTTGAAGCTCCGGGTCGAACCTCAGGGTCTTGCCGTGTTGGGTTTTGGTGGCTTTGTTTTTTATAGCTCGTAGGTGTCTAGGGCTGTGGGGGCTATGGGGGACAGGTGCGGGTCTTTTTGTTCTGTTAATTGGCCTCTTGCCATTCGGTATACCTGGAAGGCGTTGTCGTGTTCTGGGTGCTGGTCGTCCCAGATGTGCAGGAGGCCGTAGGAGCCGGGGGCCAGTTCTCCTACTCGGGCGAAGGTTTCCAGGAGTTGCGGAGTGATGGCTCCGCCGTGCTTGTCTAGACCACCCAGATGGAGCATGGGCAGGCCGGCGCTCCAGCGCAGGTCGACCAGGTCCAGCATCGCGGCGTCGCGCAGGGAGCGGTGGACTCGCTCGACCATGCGCTCCAGCAGAGCTGCGTCGTCGTCGCCGGTCGTGGTGGCGGCGATGGTCACCCAGCCGTGGTATTCGAACACGTGCGAGACGGTAGCAGCGGCGGTGCTCAGCGGGTCAGCGCAGAGGGCTGGCCGTCCCGGCGCAGCTGGTTCGTGAGGATGCCGTCGGCGTGCTTTTCGACCGCCGGGAGCAGTTTGTCGCCGAAAACGCACAGGGTGCGTTCCCACGGGTGGCCGAGGGTGCCGTAGCTGAAATCGGCGGCGAGGAACAGGTGGTAGTCGCCGCGCGGGAAGACCGAGACCGGCCAGGCCGCGTTCTGCTGCATGCGGTGCGGCCAGAACTTGAACGACTGGTGCTGCCAGTGCAGGACCCACAGCCACTCGTCCTCGGCGGTCGTCTCCTGCAGGGCGCCCAGCACCGCGCGGGCCACGTCGTGCTCTTCGACCGCGTACGGACCCAGGCGGAACTCCGCCGAGGCGCGGTCGTACTCGCCGGTGGAGAGATCCCAGGCCGCCGAAGGGCGCGGCTCATGGAAACCCGGCCAGTCGTGCGCGAAGGTGCTCGGCCAGAACCTGAGCTTGTCGTGCACCCAATACCAAGCGGGTTCGTCAGCCACTCGCGAGAGCGGCTCCCAGGCTGCAGCAGCGTTCACTTGTCGACCTCGAAGTCATCGACCGGGCTCGAAACTGCCGAAAGCTTCGTGTCCGGGGCCGGGATTGTCCAGTCCACCGGAGCCGAGCGCCAAGCTGTCACTCGACCGGGTGGCCTGCGGACCGGGAAACACCGCCCGGTCCGCAGCTACCTCTACCCCACGCCCCCGCCAGTCATGCACGCAGCCGTTATGCGGCGCGCCACAGCGTGACGAACGCCGACGCCTCGCTGGCCGCCCACGGCCGCAGCCGCTCGCGGTCCCGCGCCGACAAAGTGAACTCCTTCGCCCGGCGCACGTCCACGACCAGCGCTTCTCCGCCCGGCAGCAGATCCGGCATGCCCTCGGTGAGCAGCCACAACGCGAGCTGCGCGGCGTCCCGGGTGAGCGGCTCCTCCTTGAAGTACAGCCAGGTGGCGAACTTGCGGCCGTTCGACTTCCGCAACCCCAGCTGCGGGCTGATGCCGATCTCCAGCTCGCCGAGCTCGAACTTCGCCCGTCCGACCTCCACCAGCTTCGGATCGCGCCTGCCGAGGTAGCGCAGCCAGCCCTCGGCGATCGCCGCGTAATGCGGGCGGGTGCGCTCGTCGGCGTTGTTGACCAGCGCGCGCATGGCCACCTCGTCCTGCCGCGCCGCCCTTCCGGCCCGGACCGCGTTCGCCGCGCGCCGGTAGTAGTTGAACGCCGCCCGGGCCGGGTCCTCGTACAACCGGCGCTGCCTGCGGACGAACGACGAACGCGACGGGCCCTTGCTGGCGCTGTACCCGACAAACGTGGGCAGCGTGACGTATGCCTGCTGGGAACTAGTCATGGGCGGCCGCCTTCCGGTGGATGGTTTCCCCAGTACACGGCCAATTTTAGAACATATGTACGACAGTTTTTGCCGCTTAACGGGTGACTGGCGGCCAGGGACCGGCGAGTACCGCCCGCGCCTGCTGCAGCACCTGTTCCTCGCAGTAGCTGACCGGCGTGACGTCGGTCGGAATCCAGGTCGCGAGCATCGCCAGCCACTGGCGCAGCTCGGAGAGCGAGGCCGGGTGGCCGAGCCGTCCGTCGAAGGCTTTGACGCTCTTCGCGGCTTGGGCGAGCGGAACGTCGCCGCGCACCATCTCGCCGAGGTGTTCGCCGAGCAATTGCCATTGGGCGGCGGTGGCGTCGGCCGGGAGTTCGATGCCCAACTCCTCGACCACGTGCGAGAAGGCGTCGGACACCGCCTGGTGGTCGTGGTAGTCGAGGGCGGCCAGTTCCGGCAGGGAGGGCGCGTCGAGGCCCTCGCCGACGGCTCGCGCCCCAGCCTCGACGAGTTCGGCAGCGGTGATGTCGAGACCGGCGAGCCGATCCACGGCAAGGGCGGCGAGCGCACCGCGCGCGGAGGACATGCCCCGATCGTACGGACGCGGCGAGTTCGCGCGGCCGGACCGCGAAGCGGGTGCCTGATCTGGGCAGATCGCGGCTGATCTTGTGCACCTGAGCCCCACGGAGCCGAGGCGCGTGGAACACTATCGCCCGAACCGGTGACAGGGGGTTGCGTGATGAGCTGGCAGGAAGAGCTCCGCCGTTTGGACGCGGAGTTGGCCGCCGGCCGCCTCGGACACGCCGAACACCGCCGCCAGCGCGACGAACTGCTCGCCGAGGCGTCGGGCGGCGGGGCGGCTTCGCCCGTGGCGTCGCCGTTGCGGCAGGACGCGCCGCCGACCAGCGGGTCACCCACCTGGAGCACACCGGCCGCCCAGGCGACTCCCACGCCTTCCGGATCGGACAGCCAGGCAGCGTCGGAGCCGAGCACCCCGGCCGCGAACACCTCCGCCGAGAACGACGCGGCCACTACGCAGGTCGTGGCGACGATGACCGAGCACGATCCGTCGACCACACTCCGGGTGGGGCCAGAGAGCATCGCATCGCCGGGCACCCCGCCCGGAGGTGCCACGACGCCGGAGCAGGGCGCCGCCAACCCGGCAGCCTCGACCAATCCGTCGGCCTCGACCAACTCGGCAGCCTCGTCCAGCCAGGCACCCTCGCCCAGCCAGGCGACCTCGCCCGGCCAGGCAGCGCCGTTCTTCTCCCCGCCGCAGAGCCCGGCCACGCCGCCGCCGAGCATGCCGGGCCAGGCCAGCCCTCCCCCGCCGCATCAGCCCCAGCAGCAGATGCCCGCGCAGCCGGGAACCTGGCCGGGCGTCGCTCCCGTGCAGTGGCACACCCCCGGCCAGCAACCGAGCCAACAGCCGGGCCAGCAGCAACAGCCGGGCCAGCCGGTCGTCGGATGGGCCAGCACCAACCCGGCGATGCCCGCGCCGGAACCGCCCGCGGTCGAGTCGTTCCTGAACTCCGCGGCGGCGACCCAGGCGACCCCAGCACCCCAGGCGACCCCAGCGACCCCGGCTTCCGAGCAGACCCAGCCCGCCTTCGCGCACACCCCGGGCACCCCGTTCTCCACCGACCGGCCGACGACCGCGCCGAGCCCCGCCGACGACCGGCCCACCGCGGTCTTCGGGGCGATCCCGGCGAACGGCAACCAGCCGGAACCGCGTCGGCTCTGGGAGGACGACGCCAAACCGCGCCGTTCGAAGCCGACCTGGCTGTTCCTGTCGCTGGCCGTGCTCGTGGTGCTGGCGCTGGTCGTCGGCGGCATCTGGTTCCTCGGCAACAAGAACGATTCGAACGACACAGCAGCACAACCGCCCGCCGCGTCGTCCGCGCCGAACACCCAGCCGCCCTCGCTCGAGGACAAGCTGCCCGCGCTGCAAGGCACGCCGAGCCCGGAAAACTCCACCATGGCGCTGGACAAGGCTGTCCAGGCCAAGGCGGTTTCCGACGCCGACGCGAACCTCATGCGCGCCGCGGGCGCGGACCAGCTCGTCTTCCACGCCTACGGGAGCACCGACGGCGGCACGACGCTGATCGCCGTCCCGACGCCGTCGAAGGCGCAGGCCGGTCAGCTCGTCCAGGGGCTGCGGCAGAACCTCGTCACCGGCGGGTTCGACAGCAGCCCGCTCGGCCCGGCGGCCACCGACCTGCTCTACACCGGCAGCAGCCCGGCCGGACGCGTGCTGGCCTTCTGGTACACCTCCGGCGGCGTCTCGGTCGGCATCGGCGTGTCGGGGCCGGTCGGCCAGGATCCGGCGGCGCTGCGGTCCCGGATGGAAGAGATCCGCGCGAAGGTCGCGGCCGCGCTGCCCGCGAGCTGAACGCACCCCGGCGCACAAGGCGACCCGCCAGGTCACGTGGGGTCGCACCCGTGCACAATGTCCACGTCGTCACACACAATCGGGTAGCGACGACGCATTGACCGTCGCCATGCCGACAGATAAGGGGGGCCCTGGTGTCCTGGCAGGAGGAGCTGCGCCGGCTGGACGAGGAGCTCGCGTCAGGGCGACTCTCCGCGGACGACTATCGCATCCGGCGTGATCAGGTGCTGTCCTCGGCTGTCGGCCAGCAGGACCAGCCCGCCCCGCCGCCGCAGAACCAGAGCGCGGACTCGACGCAGGTGATCGCCCCGGTCAGCCCGCCGAGCGGCGTGCCGCAGCAGCAGCCGCAGGCCCCGCAACAGCAGCAGCCGCCCGCCGACGGCGGTGCCGAGCGCACCCAGGTCGTGCAGTCGTGGCAGACCCAGCAGCCGCCCGCGGACGCCGGTCCCGAGCGCACTCAGGTCGTGCAGCCGCAGCAGCACCAGCCGCAGGCGCACTACTCCCCGCCCGGCGGGTTCCCGCAGGGCGCGCCTGCCTCGCCTCCCGGGGGCTTCCCGCAGCAGCCGTGGAACGCGGCCGAGAGCGACCAGACCCCGCCGTGGGGCGGCGGGGATCTTCCGCCGCTCGGCCCGTCCGGGGGCGACTCCGAATGGGTCCGCCAGGGCCCGGAGTACTTCACTGACAAGCCGAAGAAGAGCAACGGCAAGAAGATCGGCGCGATCGTCGGCGCGGTCATCGTGCTGGCCGGCATCGCCTTCGGCGCGTACTGGCTGTGGGGCCGCGACAGCGGAGGCGGCGGCACCGAGCAGACCACCGCGCAGCACTCGCAGAGTTCGGCCGCGCCGAAGCCGCCGGACCCGCTCGGCGTCGCGAGCATGCCGGGCAAGGCCGAGACGCACGACGACATCACGTCGTTCTCGCAGGTCGACACCCTGCAGTACCTCAACCCGCAGGAACTGAGCGCCTACCAGGCGGCGGGCGCGTCCAAGGTCAAGTTCGTCGTGTACCACCTCGAGGACGGCAACCTGATCACGCTCTTCCTGGCACAGGCCAGCAGCCCGACCGCGGCGAAGACCGCGGCCGAGAAGCTGATGGAGGTCCAGACGACGAACGGGGCCAAGCGCGACACCACCGCCCCGAACGGCGTGTACGCGACCTCGATCGACGCGAAGGAAGGCCAGTCGGCCCAGTCGCGCGGGCACTACGCGCACGGCAACGTGATCGTCCGCGTCGAGGTGTCCGGCAAGGGCCAGACGAAGACCGACTTCACCACCGCACTGAACCAGCAGCTCACGGTACTGACCGCCGATGCCTGAGCCCGGGACCACCGCCTGCACGATCGTCGCCCGCAACTATGTGCCTGCCGCGCGCGTGCTGGCCCGCTCCTACCTCGAGCACCATCCGGGCGGCCGCTTCGTCATCGCGGTCATCGACGCCCCGCGCGAACAGTCGGACCGGGCCGGCGACGGACTCACCGTCGTCGGCCCGGCCGCGTTCGGCATCGACGAGGACGACTACCTGCGGATGGCGACCGCGTACTCGGTCACCGAACTCGCCACGTCGGTCAAGCCGTACCTGCTGCGCGAGCTGCTGAAAGAGTCCGAGGCCGCGATCTACCTCGACCCGGACATCGAGCTGTTCGCGCCGATCCCCGAGGTCGCCGAGCTGGCCAAGGAGCACGACATCGTGCTCGCGCCGCATTTCCTGACCCCGTTGCCGCAGGACGGCATGGAGCCGGACGACGCGGTGATCATGGGCACCGGGATGTTCAACCTCGGCTTCATCGGCGTCGGCCGCGGCGCCGGGCCGTTCCTCGACTTCTGGGCGGGCAGGCTGCGCCACGACGCGATCGTCGCGCCGGAGCAGCAGCTGTTCACCGACCAGCGCTGGGTCGACCAGGTGCCGTCGCTGTTCCGCCACCACGTCGTCACCGATCCTGGATTCGACGTCGCGTACTGGAACCTCCACGAGCGGCCGATCGGCCGTGACAAGGACGGCGACCTGACCGCCGGCGGCGCGAAGCTGCGGTTCTTCCACTTCAGCGGTTACCGGCCCGAGAAGCCGTGGCTGCTCAGCTTCCACTGCGCGCGCAAGCCGCGCGTGCTGCTGTCGCACAACGACGACCTTCGCGCCATCTGCGATTCGTACGGCACGAAGCTGCGCGAAGCGGGGTACGCCGAGTCGCTCGACTCGATTCCCTACGGCTTCAAGGACTTCCAGGACGGCACGCCGGTGCCGAAGCTCGCGCGGCGCGTTTTCCGCGAGGGCTGGATCAAGTCCGAGCGCAAGAAGAAGCCCGCGCCGCCGCACGCCTACGCCGAGGACGGCGGGCTCGCGCTGCGCGAATGGCTCGCCACCCCGGAGGACCAGGGCCAGGCCGCGGCTGGGTTGAACCGGCTGACGCACGCGATCTGGGCGTCCCGGATCGACCTGCAGATGGCGTTCCCGCACCCCTACGGCGACGACGCCGACGCCTTCCGCCACTGGTGCACCGGGTCCGGCGTTTCCGAGGCCGGGCTGCCGGAGTGGGCGCTGCCGTCGGAACCGGTCGCGACCCGTCCGCCGCACGACGAGTTCGGCGTGAACCTGCTCGGTTACCTGACCGCTGAGCTGGGGCTCGGCGAGATGGGCCGGATCGTGCTCGAGGCGATCGAAACCGGCGGCGTGCCGGTGGCCACCGTGCTGGAGGAGAAGGCGGTTTCGAACCGCACCGGCATCGAACGGCCGGCGACGGTCGGCGATCCGCGGTTCCCGGTCAGCGTGTTCGCGGTGAACGCGGACCAGACCCGCACGATCCTGACCAACCACCCCGAGGTCGGCGCGGGCCGCTACCGGATCGGGCTCTGGGCTTGGGAACTCGAGGATTTCCCGCAGTGGCAGCACGAAGCGTTCGGAATGCTCGACGAGGTCTGGACGGTCAGCGACTTCTGCCGCCGCGCGTTCGCCGAGCATTCGCCGATCCCGGTCAAGACGATTCCGGTGCCGGTGCGCGATCCGGGCGAGCCGTCCCCGCCCGCGCGGGACAAGGGCGAACCGGTGCGATTCCTGTTCGCCTTCGACTTCAACAGCGTCGCGGAGCGCAAAAACCCTTGGGGCGCGGTCGAAGCGTTCCAGCGGGCGTTCCCCGGCCGCGAGGACGTCCGGCTCACCGTCAAGGCGATCAACGCGAAGCTGCACCCGCAGGCCGCCGAACGGCTGCGCGCGGTGGTCCGCGGCGACGAGCGGATCGAACTGATCGAGCGCTACCTCAGCGTCGCGGAACTGCACAACCTGTACGAGACCAGCACCGCGTATGTTTCGCTGCACCGCAGCGAGGGCTTCGGGCTCACCGTCGCCGAGGCGATGGCGCGCGCGATGCCGGTGGTCTCGACGGATTACTCCAGCACCACCGAATTCCTCGACGCGTCCACCGGCTGGCCGATTCCGTACCGGCTGGTGCCGGTCGGCGACGGCAACTACCCGTACCACTCCGACGCGGTCTGGGCGGAGCCCGATCTGGACGCCGCCGCGGCCGCGATGGTGCAGATCGCCGACGACCCGGCCGAGGCGACCGCCCGCGGCAAGCGCGCCCGGGAGGTCATCCTGCGCGAGCGGTCGATGACGGCCGCCGCCGAGTGGATGCGGCGCGAACTGGAGCAGGCGCACGCGGCTTGGCAGGAGCGGCAGCGCACTGCGACACCGCCTCCGGAACACCCGCTCAGCCCGCTGGAGCAGGCGACTGAGGCGTTGCGCTGGCGTCCGGAAGCGGGCGCGCCGTCGCGGCTGCCCCTCGCGCCCGCGCTGCGCAAGGCCGTGCTGCGCGCGATCGACCACTACGACGTGCACCAGCGGCACGTGATGAGCGCGCTGCTCAGCGCCACCGAGGAAAGCAACCGGCGGCTGCTGGACCGGATCGAAGGCCTGGAACGCAACATCGACGAGTCTCGCCGAACCGCGCTGTCCACGCGCGCACTCGGCGAACGGCTCGAAGCGTTGCGCGGCACGGTCGACGAGCTGCGCCGGCAGACCCCGGAAACGGACCTCGCGCTGCGCAATCTCGAAGCGGACGTGGCGAAGCTGGCCGAGGGCTACGACGGGGTCGGCGCTCAGGTCGAAACCGCCGCGGGGACCGTGCACAAGATGTTCGCGACCCGCGACGAACGGCTCGACGCCGACGAGAAGGCCATCCAGCGGGTGACCCTCGACGTCAGCGCGATGCGGGACGCCGCCCGGCTCCGGCACGCTCCGGTGCCGCGCGGGGCGGACGTCGTCCAGTGCGACGTCGGCGCGCTGCTGATGCCGGTCGACGAGGTCATGCTCCCGTGGATCCTGTTCCACCGGTCCTGGGAGGACAGCGAGGCCGAGCTGATGGCGTCGCTGGCGGGCGGCGCGTTCCTCGACATCGGCGCGCACGTCGGCTACCACACGCTGCGGCTGCTGCGGGCCACGCCGGAAGTGACCAGGGTGATCGCGGTGGAGGCCGACCCGGTCAACGCCGCGTACCTGCGCCGCAACGTCGAGGTCAACCTGCCCGCCGCGGCGGGCGAGCTGGTCACCGTGGTCGAGTCGGCCGCGTGGGACGAGCCCGGCACCGTGCACCTGGCGCAGGCGACCCCGGGCAACAGCGGCGACAACCGCGTCACCACCGACGGCTCCGGCGTCGAGGTCCCCGCGGTGCGGCTGGACGCCGTGCCCGAGGTGACCGAGCAGCGGATCAGCCTGGTGAAGGTCGACCTGCAGGGCCGCGACCACCGCGCGCTGGCCGGTCTGGCCGAGGTGCTGCGCCGCGACCGGCCGCACGTCGTGTGCGAGTTCGACCCGGGCGCGATCGCGGAGCTGGGCGACGACCCGGCCGCCGTGCTCGCCGGGTACCGCTCGTTCGGCTACACGCCGAAGGTGGTCACCGACGACGGTCCGGCCGACGAGGTGCTCGAAGACTCGGCGATCATCGCCGCGGCCAAGGCGGACGAGAAGCAGTTCGTCACGCTCTGGCTCGCGCCCTGAGCTGATCGCGCACGTGGCGGCTCAGGGCGCCACGTGCGCGATGGTCAGCAGGAATGAGCCGTACCAAGCACTTCCGACGGTGATTACCGGCAGCAGCACCGCCAGTACCCGGTTCGGCAGCTTCGCCAGCATGAGCGCGACCGGCACGGTCAGCACGAACGCCGGCAGCAGGAAACGCGCGCGGGACTGGAAGAAATTCGACGAGCACAGCGCGATGATCACGGTGAGCGTGCCGTAGATCTGCCACGGCAACGGCAGCCGTGTCGCCCAGGTCCAGAACTGCAGCACCACCGCGGCGAGCACGACGAGCGCGGTCACGGTGATCCAGCTGGCGTCGTCCGAGGTGAGGCCGTCGCGGACCTGGGTCCAGGTGAAGACGCCGAAGTCGAAGTGCATCTGCCAGGCGTTCTGCAGCCAGAACCAGCCGTCCGGGCGGCCGGTCTGGATCCAGACGTAGCCGAGGTAGCCCAGCAGTCCGAGCGGTGCGAGCAGCCCGCCGACCCACGGCCGCCAGCCGTCGCGCCGCTGGAAGATCGCGATGAGCGCGGCGATGCCGACCGCGGCGATCAACGCGCCGGAACTCGCCCTGGTCAGCCCGGCCAGCACCGCGAACCCGCCCGCGACCAGCCATTCGCGCCGCGCGAGCATCACGAACGTCCAGGCCACGAGCGCCATCAGCAGCGATTCCGAATACGCCAGATGCAGCGCCGTCGAACCCGGCCCGATCGACCACAGCACGGCGACCAGCAGGCCCACGCGCGGTCCGGCCAGGTCGCGGCCCAGCACGAACAGCCCCCACGCCGCCGCGCAGCCGGCCAGCAGCGAGATCGTCACCCCGGCCGCCAGCGGCGGGATTCCGACCAGCGCCAGCAAGGCCACCGTCGCCGGGTAGAGCGGAAAGAACACCAGGCTGTTCTCGACCGGCAGCCCGTCGGTGCCGAGCGTGACCGGCTGGTCGTAGCCGTGCTGCGCGACGGACAGGAACCAGTTCGCGTCGAAGTTGTCGATGAACCGGCCCGGCGACACGTCGGCCTTCCAGCTCATCATCCACAGCACGCCGAACGCGAGGATCTGGAACAGCAGGTAGAGGCTGATCGCCGGGGCGGCTTGACGGAACGCGGCACGCAGGGTCGGCGAACGCTCGACGGCTCCGTCGAGACTGGACTGCTGCACGCTCCCCGAACTCCTGAACTACTTCGCGTGAACCGGACGAATTCCTGCCTGATCGTACCTGGCGACCACATAATCCGAGGCCAGAACGGGTGTTGTGACTTATCCCCCGCTTACCGCCAATTCCGGGGAGTACCTCCGGGCCGGGGGTGCGAGGCGGTAACCTTCACCAGGTTGTCGGTAGCGGAAGACGGGGGTGATCACGCTGGCCGAGCCGGATTCCGCTGCCTTGGCCGAGCTTTCGCCGCCGAAGAAAACCCGGATCGTCTTCATCGACATCGGTCGCGGCCTCGGCGCGCTGCTGGTCTTCTACAGCCACATCGCCCATCCGTGGATCATCGCGAAGAACGACAAAGCCCCGTACGTCGACTTCATCGAGGCGCTCACGAGCGCTCCGATGCACATGTCGAAGCAGGGCATCGGGCAGATCGCGGTGCCGTTCTTCTTCCTGGTCAGCGGTTTCGTCGTAACGCCGATCGCGCTGCGCCAGGGTACCGGGCGATTCGCGCTCAACCGGTTCATCCGGGTGTACGCGCCGATGCTGTTCGTGGTGCTGCTGACGGTGTTCCTGCTGCTGGTGAACCTGCACCCGCCGTCGACCGGGCAGGCGCAGACGCTGAACCCGCTCACCGTCCTCACCAACACCACGCTGGTCAACTACCTGATCTTCCCGCAGGTCGTGCTGGTGCCGGTGGCCTGGACGATGATCGTCGAGGTCATCTTCTACCTGCTGCTGATGGCGGTGCTGCCGCTGCTGCGCCGGTGGGTGTGGCTCGGGATCGCGGTGGAGCTGACGTTCGTCTTCGTGGTGATGATGAGCCGGTCGCAGTTCGGACCGTCGTGGTCGCTGTTCGCGGTGAACGTCTCGTACCTGCCCGCGATGCTGATCGGCCAGGTCGTCTGGGCGACGACCAAGAAGCAGATCCCGCTGTGGACCGGCGCGCTGTACGGCGGCTGCGCGTGGTCGCTGTACGTGCTGGCGGACATCATCGACGTCGGCCGCGTGGACAGCTCGTACAACCTCGCGCTGGCCTTCGCCGTCGCCTGCTTCCTGATGGGCATGTTCGCCGAGGACCGGCTGAAGCAGCGCAAGATCTGGACCATGCTGTCCGAGCGCAGCTACTCGATCTACCTGCTGCACATGCTGGTCACGTTCGTGCTGCTGCAGTTGCTGCGCCCGGCGGTGCCGCTGCCGATCGCGCTGCTGATCGTGATCCCGGCGGTGTTCGGGGTGGTCGAGTTCAGCTACCGGTTCGTGGAGCGGCCGAGCCACTCGCTGGCGCGGCGGCTGTCGCATCGGCCGAAGCCGCCTCCGCCCGCGCCGGAGACGCCCGAACCTCCGGTGGAACCGCCGGTCGAAACGCCAGGGGAAAAGACTCAGCTCGTCGACGACACCGAAGTGACCCTCGAAATCCCGAGGATTCCCGCCGAACCGGTGCCGCCGCGTCGTCCGGCGCCTCGGCCGCGTCCAGTGCCGAACGGGCGGATGCCGAGGAACGGTGCTCCGCCGCCGAACGACGCTCCGCGCGCGACGACACCTCGCGCGAATGGCGGCGCGCACCGGGCGCGTCCCGTCGAATCGGGCGTCGACCGCACCGCCGAACCTCCGGTGCGCCGGGCGATGCCGCCGCGTCGCCGACCGTCAGCTCCGCCGGAGCTGCGCTACCAGCCGGACCAGGAAAACCAGGGCCAGCGCGGCGACCACGACGATCTCCCACGCCACGGGAACTCCTTCCGCCACACCCCTCGCTGAAGGTGATGCTCTGCCTGTAGGGCGTGCGGGGGTGGGAGGACGTTCACCGACACGGCGTAACTCACACTCTCGGCTTAGCTCATTCGTGCGAGCCCTCGTGAGTGGCGCGGCCGGTTCTAACCGGCAGCGCCACTCACGAGCGGCGCGGGGTGACGAGGCCGGATTCGTACGCCAGCACCACGAGCTGCGCCCGGTCGCGAGCGCCGATCTTGGTCATGATGCGGCTGACGTGCGTGCGCGCTGTCGCCGTGGAGATCACCAGGTGGGCGGCGATTTCGTCGTTCGACAACCCGCCCGCGACCAGCGCCAGCACCTCGCGTTCGCGTTCGGTCACCTCCTGCACGGCCGAGGTGTCGATCCGCCGGTGCTCCGGCCGTCCGACGATCTCGGCGATCAGCCGGCGCGTGACGGTCGGGGCGAGCAGCGCCTCCCCCGCCGCGACGACGCGCAGCGCGTGCAGGAGTTCGACCGGCTCGGTGTCCTTCAGCAGGAAGCCGCTGGCCCCGGCGCGAAGTGCCTCGTAGACGTACTCGTCGACGTCGAAAGTGGTCAGGACCAGCACTTTCACCCCGGCGAGATCGGGGTGCGAGGTGATCCGGCGGGTCGCTTCGAGACCGTCGGTGCCGGGCATCCGGATGTCCATCACCACGATGTCCGGCCGGTGTTCGACCGCCTGCGCGACGGCCTGTTCGCCGTCGCTCGCCTCACCGGCCACCTCGAAGCCGTCCTCGGTGTCGAGCAGCAGCCGGAATCCGGCGCGGACCAGGGCCTGGTCGTCGGCCAGTACGACGCGGATGGTCATTTCTCCCCCTCCACGGGCAGTTCCGCCCGCACCTGGAAACCCTGCCCGGTGACACTCGCCTCGACGGTGCCGCCGAGCGCCGTCGCTCGCTCCCGCATGCCGCGCAGTCCGTGCCCGGGTGTCGGCTGGGCGGTGCCGCGGCCGTCGTCGCGCACGGTCAGGACCAGCGTGCCCGGCTTCCGCTCGAAGCGGACCTCGACGCGCTGTGCCCCGTCGGCATGCCGGACGACATTCGTGAGCGACTCCTGCAGGATCCGGTACGCCGCGCCGTCCACCGGCGCGGGCAGCTCGCCGGCTTCGCCGTGCAGCTCGACTTCCAGCCCAGCGGTGCGCGCGTGGTCAAGCAGCTCTTCGACCTGCGCAAGGCTCGGCGCGGGCGCGCGGTTCTCGCCGGAACGCAGCACGGCGAGCGTCGCGCGAAGGTCGTTGAGCGCGGACGCACTGGCCGCCTTGATGTTGAGCAGCGCCTCTTTCGCCTGCTCCGGCCGCCGGTCTGCGACGTGCGCGGCGACGCCTGCCTGGACGTTGATCATGGCGAGGCTGTGGGCGACGACGTCGTGCACCTCGCGGGCGATGCGGAGCCGCTCCTGCTCGGCCATCCGGTGCCGGTGCTCGTCGGCCTGCTCGCGCCGGGCAGCGACGGCCGCGAACTGGAACCGGACCGCGGTCGCGATGCCGATCACGGCGGACATCCAGACCACCGAGAACAGCGCCCAGGCACTGACCGCAAACGTTTGCGCAAGGATGATGTGGACGACGTAGGCCGCTGTGAGAACCACGGCCCCGGTGCTCCCCGCGACCACCGGACCCTTCCGCCGAGTGAGCACGAAGAGCGCGACAGTGGGGACGATGATCACCGGCCCGCCCGGTTCGGGCGACAGGTAGTACGCGTACGCCGAGGCCGCGGTGAGCACGAAGAGCGGCAGCGGGTAGCGGTGGACGAGCAGCAGGGTGAGCACGGTCGCGGCCAGCCACGCGGCGCCGAGCGGGCTCAGCGGGTGCGGAGCGTGCTGCCAGCGGCCGGACGCACTGGAGCCGCCGAGCACGAAGGCGAGCACCACGAAGGTCCGGAACACCCGCCCGAACCACGGGTTCCGCGCCCGCCACCAGTAGTGCATGGTGCGGAAACTACCGGGGAAGACCGCCGGGCGCGTCCGTCGTGAAGCGCGGGATCGGACTACGCGTGGCGCAGTATGTCGAGGACGTCCAACTGGCTCCGTTCCATGGGCAAACGACGGAAAAGGAGACGGTGATGGGCGAGGTAGTGGCCGGGGCGAGCATGTCGCTGGACGGTTTCGTGGCGGGACCGGGCGAATCGGGATTCGATCTGCTTTTCGGCTGGATGGCGGGCGGTACCGAGGAGGTGCCGACCGCGCAGCCGGGACGCGCGCTGCGCATGTCCCCGGCCAGCGCGAAGGTCATGCGCGCACAGCTGGAATCGACCGGGGCGATAGTGGTCGGACGGCGGCTGTTCGACCTGACCTCGGGATGGGGCGGGACGCATCCGTTCGGAGGGCCGGTGGTCGTGGTGACGCATCAGCCGCCTGCCGGATGGGAGGACTCGCCGTTCACCTTCGTCACCGAAGGCATCGAAGTCGCAGTGGCGCGGGCGAAGGAACTGGCCGACGGCCGCGACGTCGGCGTGAACTCCGGCGAGATGGCGCGGCAGTGCTTGCAGGCCGGACTGCTCGACGCGGTGCGGATCGATCTGGTGCCGGTGCTGCTCGGCGGCGGGGTGCCGTTCTTCGGCGAGTTCGGACTAGGACCGGTGCGCCTCGGCACGCCCGAAGTCACCCCTGGCGAAGGCGTGACCCACCTGTACTACCGCGTGGCCGGCACGAACTCCCGCAGCTTCTCCAGCGTCTCGTCGTTCGCCGGGGTGTAGACGGACATCCGGATTTCCGAACGTCGGCCTGCGTAAAGGTAGGTGAAGTCGAACGTCAGCAGGCCCGCCTCCGGGTGCAGATACCGCTTGGTCTTGGCCAGCTCGGTGTTCACGTCGTGCTGGCTCCACAGCTCCTCGAAGCACGGCGACTCCGCCCGAAGCCGTTTGACCAGCGACTTCCAGCCGGGCTCGCCCACGTGCTCGGCCATCGCCGCGCGGAAGGACGAGACCATCCGCGGCACGTTCTGCTCCCAGTCGACCATCCGCTCTTTCCACTGCGGATTGAGCAGGCACTGGACGAGCGTGTTGCGTTCCTCGTACGGGATCGCGTCGACGCCGCCCATCAGCCAGTCGTAGCCGGCGTTGTGGCCGAGCACGTCGAAGCGCGCGTTGCGGACCGCGACCGGGAACGGCTCCAGCTGGACCATCATGTCCCGCATCGACGGGGTGATCGCGGAGCAGTGCTTCTTCTCGGTCACCGGCTCCGGTGCGCCGGCGAGGGTGAACAGGTGCACGTGTTCGTGCGGATCGAGCCGGAGAGTGCGGGAGATCGCGCTGAGCACCTGCTCGGACGCGTTGATGTCGCGGCCCTGTTCGAGCCACGTGTACCAGGTGACGCCCACCCCGGCGAGCTGCGCGACCTCCTCGCGGCGCAGCCCCGGCGTGCGGCGGCGTCCGCTGAGCGGCAGGCCGACCTGCTCGGGCGTGATCCGCCCGCGCCGGTTGCGGAGGAACTCGCCCAACTCGGTCCGGCGCAGGCGGTCTTCGATGCCAGTGGTCACGACTACCAGGTAAGCACACCGCCGACCCTGTTACCAGGTAGTCGCAGTACCAGGATAAAAGCACACCTGGTACCAGGGTCGCGCGCGGCGGAACGTAGTACCCATGACGACTACCACCCCTGCCCCGGCGACGGCCACCGCTGCTGTCGGGACGCCGGCGAGGACGGGACTCACGTCCGCCGGCTTGATCACCGTGCTGCTGGGGGCAGCGCTGCCGATCATCGATTTCTTCATCGTCAACGTCGCCCTGCCCACGATCGATGCCGACCTGCGCGCGTCCACCGCGACCCTCGAACTGATCGTCGCCGGCTACGGCATCGCGTACGCGGTGCTGCTCGTGCTCGGCGGTCGACTCGGCGACACGTTCGGCCGCCGCAGGCTCTTCCTGCTCGGCCTCACGCTGTTCACGCTGACCTCGCTGGCCTGCGGCGTCGCTCCCGACGCGGGCACGCTGGTCATCGCGCGCGTCGCACAGGGCGCGGCTTCGGCGCTGCTGCTGCCGCAGGCGTTGTCGATCATCCAGGCCGGCACGTCCGGCGAACGCCGCTCCCGCGCGATCGGCCTCTACGGCGCGACCGGCGGCATCGCCACCGTGGTCGGGCAGCTGCTCGGCGGCGCGCTGGTGGCGGCCAACGTGTGGGACCTGAGCTGGCGGCCGATCTTCCTGGTCAACGTGCCGATCGGGATCATCGGGCTCCTGCTCGCGCGCCGCACGGTGCCGGACAGCCGGGCGAGCAACCCGCTCGGCGTCGACCGCTGGGGCACCGTGCTGCTGGCCGTTTCGCTGCTGTCGCTGCTGATCCCGATCATGGAAGGCCGCGCGCTCGGCTGGCCGTGGTGGAGCATCGCGCTGCTGGTGATCTTCCCGTTCGCGGCCTACGGCTTCGCCCGGGTGGAGCGGAAACTCGAGGCTGCGGGCGGTACTCCGCTGTTGCCGCCAGCCCTGCTGCGCACCGCGAGCGTGCGGCACGGCCTCACTGTCGCGGTGCCGTTCTTCTGCACCTTCGGTTCGTTCATGTTCGTCTACGCGGTGACCCTGCAGAACGGCCTTCACCTCGGTCCGCTCGGCGCTGGCCTGGCGTTGACCCCGATGGCCGTCGCGTACTTCACGACGTCGCTGGTCAGCAGTCACCTGGTCGCCCGGTTCGGGCGCAAGATCGTGCCGATCGGCGGGTCGATCCTCGCGGTCGGCCTGATCGCGCTCGCCGGCACCGCGCTGCTGGACTGGCCCGACCTGTCGATCTGGCAGCTGGCCCCGGCGATGGTGCTGATCGGCATCGGCAACGGGCTCGCGATGAGCACGCTGTTCCGGGTGGTGCTTTCGCGAGTGCCTGCCGACCTCGCGGGTGTCGGCGGCGGCGTGCTGACCACGACCCAGCAGACGTCGCTGGCGTTGGGCGTCGCAGTGCTCGGCAGTCTTTTCGCCAGCCTGAGCGTGCCCGGCGCGATGGGCTATCAAGGAGCGTTTGTGCTGGTCATCGGGATCTTGGCGGCACTAGCACTGCTGGTGACCGGGCTGGCTCGCAAGCTGCCCGATCCCCGCTGAGAAATTCGACCGACGGAAAACCCCGCTCCCGGACGACGATGGGGATGTGACGGAACCTCGGGTGCAGCCAGACCCGGCCTTCGCGCTGCTCGGCCTCTACGAGAAGGCCCTGCCGGAGGTCTATGGCTACCTGCTCGCGAGGTGCGGCAACCGCGTGCTGGCGGAGGAACTGACTTCGGAGACGTTCCTGAGCGCGGTCGCCGCCTGCCGCAAGGAGCACGCGCCGCCGGTGAGCACGCCCTGGTTGATCGGGGTGGCCCGGCACAAGCTGGCCGATCACTGGCGGCGCGCCGAACGGGAACAGCGCGGGCTGCGGCTCGTGCACGACGCCGGATGCGACGTCGAGGATCCCTGGGACGAACAGCTCGACGCCCTGCGCGCGCGGCAGGTGCTCGAAGCGCTGGCGTTCTCCCATCGGGCGGTGCTCACGCTGCGGTACGTCGACGGCCTTCCGGTGCGCGACGTCGCCGCGCATCTGGGCCGGACCATCCACGCGACGGAGGCGTTGCTGACGCGGGCCAAGACCGCGTTTCGCCGCAGCTACCAGGAGAAGGAGGGACGTGATGGCTGAACCGTTCGACGCGCTCGCGCTGCCCTCGACTCCGGCCGACCCCGATCCGGCCTTCGCCGACCAGCTGCGGGACGACCTCCGCCGTCTGATCCTGAACGGAGCGGAGATGACCACCACCGAAACCCAGCAGGCCCGAGCGGGTGCGCTGACGCCGTACCTGGTCGTGACCGACGCCCGGGCCGCGATCGATTTCTACGTCGAGGTCTTCGGCGCGCGCCGCCGGGCCGACCCGATCGTCATGGACGACGGCCGGGTCGGGCACGCCGAGCTGGACATCGGCGACAGCGTGCTGATGCTGGCCGAGGAATTCCCCGAGCTGGGCAACGTCGTCGCTCCCGAGGGCGGCGCGCTGGTGCGCGTCGAGGTGCCCGACCCGCATGGCGCCGCGCGGCGGGCGGTGGAACTGGGCGCGGAACTGCTGCGTCCGGTCGAGGACCGCGGCTACGGGCTGAACGGAGTGATCCGCGACCCGTACGGCCAGCGCTGGCTGATCGGAAAGGCCGCCCCGAGCGCGCAAACGCCCGGGGAGCGCACGTATCGGCACGGCGAGGCCGGGTACTTCACCTTCCAGGTGCCCGACGACGGCCGGGCCAAGGCGTTCTACGGCGCGGTGCTCGGCTGGCAGTTCCACCAGGGCAGCTTGCCGACCGCGTGGCGCATCGAAGGCGACGGTCTTCCCGGCGGGCTGTGGGGCGGGTCGGAACTGCAGAGCGGATGGAAGCTGATGTTCGCCGTCGACGACCTCGAAGCCGCGCTCGGCCGGGTGCGCGAGGCGGGCGGCCGGTCCGGCGAGGTGGAGAACCAGCCGTACGGCCGAACGGCGGATTGTGCCGACGACCAGGGGATCGAGTTCTGGTTGTGGGAACAGCCACGCACGTGACCTCGGCCAAAACCCCGGCGGCAAACCGGCCGCCGGGGCGCACACTCAAGGAATGGCCGCGCACTGGACGCCCCGCGACGAAGCCGAGCTGACCGCCGGTTGGCAGCTGTGGCTCGCGCTGGGCTCGTGCGCCTGGCCGGGACCGGATTGGGACGGTACGCCTGCCGAAGCCGTCCGCGGACTCGAACGCTGCTTCGCCGCGTGCGACGAGATTCTCGCCGCGCACGACCAGCCGGATTCCGCGGTCGCCGGGCTGGTGCGTTCGATGCTCCTGGCCGCCAACTGGACGCTCGAACTGTGGCGCGACGATGCGGATCCGCTTGATTCCGAACGCGCCGCGCTGCTGCACGGCGATCTGGCCGCGTTCGCCGACCACGCGGAAGGCGTCCGGACCTTGCTGGCCGCGGGCGGCGGGTGGGCCTCGCTTTCGCTGTGACCCGCCCGCCGTCCGTCGGCAAAGGACTTACCAGCTGGCCGGACGTTTCCGTTCCGGCTCGTACGGCTGGGTGATGACCTCGATCCCGTTTCCGCCCGGGTCAAGGAAATACACGCCGCGGCCGCCGTGGTTGTGGTTGATCTCGCCGGGGCCCTGCCCGCCCGGTCCGGCGTGGTACTCGACCCCGGATTCCTTCAGCCGCAGGAAAAACGCGTCGAAGTCGTCCTCCGGGATGAGGAAACAGTAGTGCTGCAGGGTGCGATCCCCGTCCGGGATCGTGGCGAAGTCCAGCCGGACGCCGTTGCTGGTTTCGACGGGGATGAACGGACCCCATTCCTCGCCGATCTCAAACCCCAGCAGGGTCGCGAAGAATTCGGCGGATTCCCGGTTGTTCCGGGACGGGACCATCAGATGATTCAGTTCAAGAGAAAGGGACACGAAGCAATGCCTCCAGAAGGCATCCCAGCACCTCCATGCCTCACCCAGCCGGTGACCGACACGCGATGCCGCCGGAGATCATAACCCAGCCCGCGCGAATCTCCAATCAGGAAATCGCCACTCGCCGCCGGGCCGCGCGCGGCCGTCCGACGCCCTGCCAGGACAGCCCCGCGTCGAGAATCATGCCCGGGTCAAGGAGATTGCGGGTGTCGACGACGTCGTCGCCTTCCATCGCGTCCGCGATCGCGACCCAGTCGAGGTTGCGGAACTCGGCCCATTCGGTAAGCACCACAACAACATCCGCGTCCTTGGCGACCTGGTACGGATCGTCCACGACGGTCATCCCGGCAATGCCGCCGGACACCGCCGGGTCGTACGCGGTGATCTCCGCGCCGAGCGCACCCAGCACCGAAGACACTGCCAGCGCTGGGGAATCGCGCAGATCGTTCGTGCCCGCCTTGAACGCCAGGCCCAGTACGCCGATCCGCGCGTTGGCCAGTGTTCCGCCGCAGGCGCCGGCGATCTTCGCCACAATGCGGTCGCGCTGGGCGATGTTCTCGTCGATCGCCGAGGTCAGCATCCGGAAGTCGTAGTCGACCGACTCGGCGACTTTGACCAGCGCGCTGGTGTCCTTGGGCAGGCACGAACCGCCCCATCCGGGGCCAGGCTTGAGGAACGTGCGGCCGATCCGCCGGTCGTAGCCCATGCCCTCGGTGACCAGGTCGATGTCCGCGCCGAGCCGTTCGCACAGCTCGGCAATCGAGTTCACATAGGACAGTTTGAGCGCGAGGAAGCAGTTCGCCGCGTACTTCACCAGTTCCGCGCTGGCCGCGTCGGCGACCACGATCGGTGCGGCGAGATCGCCGTACAACTGCCCGACCCACGCGGCCGCCGCGTGCGAATCCGACCCGACCACGATCCGGTCCGGGTTCAGGAAGTCTTGCACCGCAGTGCCTTCGCGCAGAAACTCCGGGTTGGACACCACCGGCACGTCGTCGCGGCCGACCATCGCACGGATCCGTTTCGCGGTGCCGACCGGCACCGTCGACTTCGTGATCAGCGCGCAGCCCGGCGGCAGCACGTCGCCGATCTCGGCGGTCACCGCCTCCACCGCACGCAAATCCGCGGACCCGCCCGCGCCCATCGGCGTCGGCACGCAGAGGAAGACACCTTCCGCGCCGCGAACGGCTTCCCGCGCGCCGACCACGAACGACAGCCGTCCGTTCGCCAGTCCGCGGGAGACCAATTCGGCCAGTCCTGGTTCGAGGATGTCCACGCGGCCGGCCGACAGCCGGTTCACTTTCGCCACGTCCACGTCCACACAGGTGACGCGGTGCCCGAGGCTCGCGAGACAAGCCCCCGTGGTCAATCCGACGTATCCCGTCCCTACCACCACGATCCGAGCTGAGCTCATGGTGCTGAAGGTGACAGCCGGAGTTGACCTCAGTGCTAACGGAAGCGGTCGCGACCGAATACTCCTCGCGACGAGACAGCGGGTGAGGCGACACACTCCGGCGCGCATGCGAACGAGCGTTAACCTGGGCGCGGAGGTGCACCGCGGCACCTGAGAGCAGGAGGAAGGCTGAAGATGCAGATCACCGACACCGCAGCGCTCGTCACGGGTGGCGCGTCCGGTCTCGGCGGCGCGACCGCCAAGGCACTGGCCGCGAAAGGCGCGCGGGTGTTCGCCCTCGACCTCGCGCCCTCGATCGAGAAGGCCGAGCAGGTCGACGGCGTCACCTACGTCGAGGCCGACGTGACCGACCCGGACCAGGTGCAGGCCGCCGTCGACACCGCGGCCGGCTCGGGCGTACCGCTGCGCACGGTGGTCAACTGCGCCGGCATCGGGCCGTCCGCGCGCATCCTGTCCAAGAAGGGCCGCCACGACCTCGGGCTGTACGCGAAGGTCATCCAGATCAACCTGATCGGCACTTTCAACGTGGTCACCATCGCCTCCGAGGCGATCGCGAAGACCGAGCCGCTGGCCGACGACGCACGCGGCGTCATCATCAACACCGCGTCCGTCGCCGCCTTCGACGGCCAGATCGGGCAGGTGGCGTACGCGTCGTCCAAGGGCGGCGTGGTCGGGATGACGCTGCCCGCCGCGCGCGACCTCGCCTCGCACGGCATCCGCGTGCTGACGATTGCGCCCGGCATCGTCGACACCCCGATGCTCGCCACCGTCAGCGACGAGTTCCGCGCCGGCCTCGCCGCCGGGGTGCCGTTCCCGAAGCGGCTGGCGCGCCCGGACGAGTACGCGCAGCTCGCCCTGTCGCTGATCGACCACGACTACCTCAACGGCGAGGTCGTCCGGATGGACGGCTCGCTGCGGATGGCCCCGCGCTGACCTGCTGAACAGCGGGTGTGCCGCCCCCTCGGCGGCACACCCGCTGTTCAGGTCACGCCTTGCGCATCCGCACCTCGAGGCCGATCCCGTCCGGGGTCACCTCGCAGGTGCGGAACTTGCTCTCGGCGACGGTCGCGCTGAACTGCTCCGGCGTGTACGCCCGCCGCCGCAGCCCGCGGAGCGTACGGGCGGTGGTGAACGTGGCCACCGGACCGAGATCCATCCGCGCGACCTCGGCGTCGAGCTCCGCGTCCGTGGTGCTCTTGCTCAAGTCCTGCACCAGCGCGACGCCGCCGGGCCGCAGCACCCGGTGCATCTCGTCGAGCGCGTCCACCGGGTCGGCGAAGTTCTTGAACGCCGCCTGGCAGATCAGGAAGTCGAACGAGCCGTCCGCGAACGGCATCGCCGCGACGTCGCCTCGGCGGAAGTCCACCGAGACGCCCTGTTCCCGCGCGTACTCCTTGGCCAGCTGGACAAACGTCCGGCTGACGTCCAGCCCGGTCACCTTGCACCGCCCGGTGCGAGCCAGCTCCACCGCGAAGAAACCCGGACCGGGCGCGACCTCGAGCAGGTCAGTGCCCTCGGCCAGGTCCGCGGCCAGCATTTCGGCAGATTCGCGGTACTGCACGAGCTGCGGTTCGGTGCGGCGCCCGCGCGCGTACGCCCGGGCGACCGGCCCCTCCATCTCCGGCAGCAGCTTCGTGCGATGACGTTTGACCTGGGTGTTCCCCATGTGCTTCTCCCCGTTCGGTTGAGACCGAACCGGTTGCCGCGGGGCCGGTATCCTTCTCGACGCAGCCTGAGGACAGATTCCGCACCAGCGGTTTCCAGTTCGACGGTTCCCGGTCCCGGCGGCGGTGTGCCAGCACCTCCTCCGGGACCTCTTCATTCGCCTTCGTTCTTGACGAAGACGCTCATGTCGGGCAGCTCCCCGGTTTCCCGGTAGTGCCGCCATTCCCCGACCCCCGGAATCGCTCCGGAGGCCAGCTCCTCGCGCAGCCCGCGGACCCATTCGGCCTCCGCGCGCCACATCGCCAGCTGGTATTCGCTCTCCACGAGAAACAGCCGGGACAGCTGTGTTCGCGCCTCCTCCAGCATCTGGACGCGGTCGTCGATCATCCGCTCCAGCTCGCCGATCCGGTGCCCCAGCTGCTGGTCGACGACGTCCGGCCCGACCGCGAGCATCACCGACAGCCCAGCGTGGAACCGCGTCGGCTCCGGATCGGGCGTCCCGAGCAGTTCGGCGACCCAATCCTCCAGCTCGGCCTGGCCGGGGTCGGTGATCCGGTAGACGGTCCGCTCCGGCCGGGCCCCGTCCCGCACGTTCTCGACCGCCTCGATGTAGCCGTGCTTTTCGAGGTTGCCGACCACGGTGTAGAACGAGCCCCACTTGATCTTCAGGTCGCCCTCTTTGCCGCGCCCCCGCAGGACGTTGCCGATTTCGTACGGGTGCATCGGCCGCTCGCACAACGTGGCCAGCACGGCGAGGCCCAGCATGTTGGACACCTTCCGCCGCTTCACCCTGGACCTCCTCGTGGACGAGTACTCGCCGACGAGTATAGCGGAAACACGACCGTGCGCCTAGGTCGGAGAAAATCTATGCCACCCGGGGTAGACATTCGGTGCCGATCATGGGTAGCATCCTTCTTGTACAAGAGAGACAACGTCAATCAGGCACGGGAGATGACGAACTGCCCGTGAGGTGAGACAAGACGGTCAAGCAGGACGAAGCCGCTTAACGAACGGGTTTCGACCGGGACCGTGCAGTAAACGCAGTTGCAGTAACGCAGTTGAAGTAAACGAAGTTGCAGTAAGCGCACTGGCAAGTCACGCAGTGCGGAAGCGGTCAGGTGGCCGGAGCCGATTTTCGACGGGGCTCCGGCCAGTGACCAGCGGCGTTACGCGTGCTGGGGCCGATCAGTGGAAGGGTTCCAGCCGGTGACGTTCGAAGCAGGAGAAGTAGCAGTAAAAGCAGTACCGGAAGTGCAACACCGCAAGAGGAAAACACCGGAAAGAAGGGAACGGGCACATCATTGGATCGCCCGCGGCGGCGGAGCAGCAGTGCCGCGCGGGTACCGCAGTCCCATCAGATTGGCAGGTGGTTCTCGGTTACGAATCAGCGATCTCCGCGCGGCATGTCCGGTGAACGGACCCCGCGGATACCAGAAGCCGGCTTCACGGCCGGTTGACAATGATGAAACCCAACCCTGGAACCCCGGGTGCCGCAATGGCACCCGGGGTTCCTTGTGATGTGGAGGTGGAATGATCCCTGACCCACGCGATACCCCGTCCGCCGGTTCCGGCGGGGCGGACAAGTTCGACGACGACGAGTACCCCGCTTACACGATGGGCCGGGCCGCCGAGATGCTCGGCACCAGCCAGAACTTCCTGCGCAGCCTGGACGAAGCCGGCCTGATCGAGCCGCAGCGCTCGTCCGGCGGGCATCGCCGCTACTCCCGCCAGCAGTTGCGTCTCGCCGCACGCGTGCGCGAACTGGTCGACCAGGGCACGGCCGTCGACGCCGCCTGCCGCATCGTCGCCCTTGAGGACCAGCTCCACGAGTCCCAGCGGGAAAACAAGAAACTGCGCGCGGGCGAATAACCTCCTGCCGGGTCAAGTGTGCTGCCCGAACACCGCAGCACAC
Source organism: Amycolatopsis sp. NPDC114503 (assembly GCF_055633655.1). NCBI lineage: Bacteria > Bacillati > Actinomycetota > Actinomycetes > Pseudonocardiales > Pseudonocardiaceae > Amycolatopsis > Amycolatopsis sp. NPDC114503. The sequence continues at coordinate 402,263 of NZ_JBVKDT010000001.1, forward strand.
CCCCGGCGCCATTCGCGCCTCGCCTCGCGGCGGTCGGCCCCCTTGCCCCTGCCCCTGCCCCGAGGATCCGTGCGACACCCCCTTCGGAACCGCTAGCACTCGCTGAGCTGTCCCCGTGCGGAAATTCCGGGGCCGCCGCGGCTTCCGGGGAGGACTCAGATGTCCAGCATGTACGGGACCTCGTCCTGCGCCCGCCCGCTCATCCACTCCCGCAGAGCCTTGGTCGCCAAGACGTCGTCCTCGTTGTAGCGCAGCAGCCGCTCGCGCTGTTCGTCGTCGGGGATCTCGCCGTCCATGCCGACCGCGTCGCGGTACCACCGCATCGACGCCTCGCCGCCCGCTTCCGGATCCCGCCAGGCGAACCCGGCCACCGGCGCGATCACCTTCAGCCCCTTGCCCCGCGAGCACAGGAACTGATCCGTCACGCTGCGGAAAAGATCCACCCACTCGTCAGAGTCCACAAAGGACTGCACGGCCCGCTTCTCCGGCACCCCGGAATACTCCCCGAACCGCTCGACCGACCCGAACAGCCACCGGTTCTCCGCGAGCGCGTTGTAGCAGTACGCCCGGAAAGTCAGCCCCGCGGCGAGAGTCCGCTCCCGCACGTCGGTGAACCACGCCCAGAACTCGGCGAACGACCGCGCCTCGTCGACCGTCGGCAGCGGCTCCCAGGTCGCGAACGCCCGGTATCCCCGCGGCACCCCGATGTCCGCTCCGGACAGCAGCGTCCCCCACAGATAAGCGCCGGCGTCGCCGAAACTCTCCATGTCCACGTCGACCTCGACGTCCGCGCGCGGCACCTCGACCTGCGGCGTGCGGCGCACCACCGTCAGATCCGCCAGCCACGCGCGGGCGAGCATGATCGCGTCGGAGAACGTGCCGCCGGTCCAGTTCATCGGCGGCGCCTCGGCAGCCGGGTCCAGGGCGGCCAGCTTGTCTACAGTGGACACTCCGACCCGGCGCAGCTCTCCCGCGTCCTCGCCGCGCACCACCAGGCTCACGTCGCGCGTCTCGGTGAGCACGACCTCGCAGGTGGCCCAGAACGGGCACCGCCGGCACTCCAGCACCCGCGAAGGCGCGGCCAGCGCTTCGGCACCGGTGGCGGCTGCGGTCGCCACGGCAAGCCGATCCTCGAAGCGCGCGTCGTATTCGTCCAGCGCGCTGCGGCCGCCCGGCCAGGTGCCCGCGGTGAGGTCGTGCCACACGACGACATCAGCGTCGAGACCGATTACCCCGCCGACCGCGCCGCCGCTGGCCGCCAGCTGGTACGACTCCAGCATCCGCCGCAGATGCGCGAGCCGCAGCTGGTCTCGCGGCTGCGAACGCACCTTGCGCAGTTCGTCCGGCGAACGACGCGCTGGGTTCAGCTCCGTCATCGCGGTGGTGGGCGCGCCCTGGCCGCGGTCGGTGATCCGGTGCCGGACCACCAGCACCGGCACGTATCCCTCGCCGACGCGCACAAGCAGGTCGATCCCGCCGCGCCGGTGCCCGACCGGATCGGCGGGCAGCAGCGCGCCCCAGATGTACTGCGTGCCCTCGGCGAACGCCTCCTGGGTGAGCCGCACTCGCTCGCCCGCGGACGCGGTGCGCGGCACCCGCGCCCAGGTGGCCTCCGACCCCGAGGCCGCGACCAGCTGTTCGAGGATTTCCTCGCGGTGCGCGGTCGCATCGTCGATGCGCTGCTGCGCCGTCGGATCCGGCGGCGGCAGCGGCACGTCGCGCATCGCCGGGTCGTGTTCCAGGTGCACCCGGCGGCGGCAACGACTCACTGCTCCCGCGTCGAGCAACACCTCGTCTCCCATAGCGATCACAATAGATCGTGGGTACGACATTCCCCGCGCGAGCCGACATGCCCGTCACGTCGGGGACCAGTAAGTTCATCCGGAGAAGGCGTGGGAGGTAACGGCCATGGCGCGCAAGGCCAAGCAAGACAAGGCCAAACAGGACGAGGGTGAAGCCCGGATCACCCCGAAGAAGGCGAAGAACGCGGTCGCGGTGGCCAAGGTGCTCGGACCGGCGGTGCTGCCGGTGCTCGCGCCGTACGCGATCCGCGCGGCGGGCGCGGCGCGAGAGGCGTACGACCGCTACCAGGCCCGCAAGCTGGGCGTCGCCGTCGACCAGCTCGGCGAGTACACCGGCCGCGGCGCGGCGCTGCACGCCCGGATCGCGGGTCTCGTGCAGGGCCTCGGCGAGCTGAAGAAGTCGGCGAAGGCGACGGACGCGGACCAGAAGTTCGCCGCCGATACGCAGTCGACGCTGGAACAGCTGTCGGCCACGGTGCGCGCCGCCGAGCGCATGCCCGCGGCTCGGCGCAAGGCCGCGCACCGCGCGGTGACCGGCGAACTCGAACGGCTGGAAGACCAGCTGCTGCACCGCTTGGGCATCTGAATCTGAAAACGGGAAGGGCCCCTTGAGCGAACTCAAGGGGCCCTTCACCGGCAGCAAGCGCTACTTGATGAAGCCCTTCTCGAGCATCCAGTCGTGCGCGACGGTGCCGGCGTCCTTGCCGTCCACGTCGACCTTCTTGCACAGCTCGACCATCTGCTTGTTGTCGAGCGCCGCCGCCACCGTCTCCAGCGGTCCGCGGATCTCCGGGTGCTGGTTCAGGAACTCCGTGCGCAGCGTCGCCGCGGCGTTGTACTGCGGGAACGCCTTCTTGTCGTCCTCGAGCACGCGCAGGTTCAGCCCGGAGATCCGGCCGTCGGTGGTGAACACCTCGCCGACCGGGCAGGTGCCGTTGGCCACCGCCGAATAGATGGTGCCGATCCCGAAGTTCTCGATCTTCGGGTTCTTGAACCCGTACGCCTTGACCGCCGCCGGGAACCCGTCCTGGCGGCTGGTGAACTCCGTCTCCAGGCAGAACCGGTTCTGGTCCGGATGCGAGGTGAGGAACTTCGCCAGGTCCGAGGTCGACTTGAGGTTGTTCTTCGCCGCGTACGCCTCGGTGGTGGCGAACGCGTACTGGTCGTTGAGCGGCGAGTAGTTCAGCCAGGTGACGCCGTACTTCTCCGCGTCGGCCTTCTTCGTGGCCTCGTACTGCGCCTTCTCCCCGCCCGGAACCGGCAGCTCGTTGCCCTGGTAGTTGATCCAGCCGGTGCCGGTGTACTCCCAGGTCACGTCGGTCTGCCCGTTGAGCAGCGCCTGCCGGGACGAGTTCGACCCCTTGATGTCGGTGAGGTCGATGACGTCCGCGCCCGCCGCGCTCAGCGCCATTTCGGCCATGTAGCCGAGGATGATGTTCTCGGTGAAGTCCTTCGACCCGACGACCACCCGCTGGCCTTCGAGCGACGGGATCGGCCGGATCGAGCCCGGTTCGATCTTGAACGGGATCGCGGTGTTGACGTCGAGCCCGCACGCCGAGAGCGTCCCGGCGAGCAGGGCGGCGCCGACGAGCGCGCCCGCCTTTTTCAGGACGTTCATCAGCGCAGTCCCTTCGGTCCGAAGTACTGCTCGGCGACCGCGCCCAGCCAGTCCACCAGCAGCGCCAGCGCGACGGCCAGCACCGAACCGGTGATCAGCACCTTCGTGAGGTTGAGCTTGTAGCCGGTGTCGATCAAGAGGCCGAACCCGCCCGCGTTGACGAACATGCCGAACGTCGCGGTGCCGACCGCCAGCACGAGCGACGTGCGCAGGCCGGCGAGGGTCAGCGGGACGGCGAGCGGGACTTCCACCCGCCACAGCACCTTCTGCGCGGACATCCCGATGCCGCGGCCGGCGTCGATGAGCGACGGGTCGACCTGCTGGATGCCGACCATCGTGTTGCGCAGCACCGGGAGCAGCGAATAGAACGCCAGCGGCAGCGCGGCGACCCACAGCCCGCCGACCGCGCCGGTGAAGATGAACCACAGCACCAGCACGCCCAGCGCGGGCGCGGCCTGTCCGATGTTCGCGACCGCCAGGAAGATCGGCGCGAGCCATTTCGCCCACGGCCGGGTCACGATGATCCCGAGCGGCACCGCGACCAGTACCACGATCGCGGTGACCACGACGGTCATCGCCACGTGGTCGCGCAGCGCGGTGAGCAGCGACTCCGCGTTGAGCGTTTCCTTCTCGGTCGCGGTGAGCCCGCTGGCGAACACCCAGATGAGCGTGACCGCGACGATCAGCACGACCACCACGGGCTGGGCGAACAGCCGGACGCGTTCCGCGCGACGGGAGCCTGATTCGGTGCTGAAACCGGTATCGACGGCAGCGGTCATGCCGTGGCCCCGTCCTCGTCGACGTGGTCGTCGGCGTGCTCGTCACGGAGCTGCTGGATCGTCGCGATGACCGTGTCCAGCTTGATCGTGCCCGCGTATTCGCCGCGCGCGCCGGTGACCGGCACCGAACCGCCTTCGGCGAGCATCGCCTCGAGCGCATCCTGCAGGGTCGACTGGAGGCTCACGATGTCGCGCAGCGGCTTGCCGACCGAGCCCAGCGACGTGGCGTTGGTCAGCTCGCGCACGTGCACCCAGCGGATCGGCCGCCGCCGCTGGTCGAGCACCAGCGCGAACGGCTTGCGCGATTTGCTCAGCTTCTCCCGCACGTCGGCGGGCGATTCGTCGATCGTCGTGGTGAGCGCGTCCTGCTGGAGTTCGACGTCGCGCACGCGCAGCAGGGTCAGCTGCTTGAGCGAAGCGCCGGCGCCCACGAAACCGGCGACCGTGTCGTCCGCCGGGTTCGCCAGGATCGACTCCGGCGTGTCGTACTGCAGGATCTTCGACTGGTTGCCGAGCACCGCGATCCGGTCGCCGAGCTTGACCGCCTCGTCGAAGTCGTGCGTGACGAAGACGATCGTCTTCTTCAGGTCGGTCTGCAGCCGCAGCAGTTCGTCCTGCAGGTTGCCGCGGGTGATCGGGTCGACCGCACCGAACGGCTCGTCCATCAGCAGCACCGGCGGGTCCGCGGCGAGCGCGCGGGCCACGCCGACGCGCTGCTGCTGTCCGCCCGACAGCTGGCGCGGGTAGCGGTCGCGGAAATCGGCCGGATCGAGCCCGACCAGGTCCATCATCTCCTCGACCCGCGCGGTCACCTTCTTCTTGTCCCAGCCGAGCAGGCCGGGCACGACGGCGATGTTCTGCGAGACGGTGAAGTGCGGGAACAGCCCGGCCTGCTGGATCGCGTAGCCGATCTGGCGGCGCAGGGTGTCCACGTCGAGCTTCAACGCGTCCTGCCCGCCGATGGTGATCCGGCCGGACGACGGCTCGATCAGGCGGTTGATCATCCGCATCGTGGTGGTCTTGCCGCAGCCGGACGGGCCGACGAACACCACGATCTTGCCCGCGGGCACGACCATCGAGAAGTCGTCGACCGCCGGGGCGCGGGTGCCGGAGTAGCGCTTGGTGACGTGGTCCAGTTCGATCTCGACGCCGGAGACGTTTTCTTCGGTCGCAGTGTGCTCAGCCACGGACACCCCTAGAAATGGTGAATCGCTTGATCAGGACGTAGATGCCGTCGAGCACCAGCGCGAGGATGACCACGCCGACGGTGCCGGTGAGGGCCTGGTTGAGGGAGTTCGTGCTCCCGGCGTTGGTGAGGCCGGAGAAGACCTCCGCGCCGAGGCCGGGGCCCTTGGCGTAGGCCGCGATCACCGCGATGCCCATGAGCATCTGCGTGGCGACCCGCATGCCGGTGAGGATCGCCGGCCAGGCCAGCCGCAGTTCGACCCGGGTGAGCACGGAAAGCCTGCTCATCCCGATGCCGCGGGCGGCGTCGGTGATCGCCGGGTCGACCGCGTCGAGGCCGACGATCGTGTTGCGGACGATGGGCAGCAGGCCGTACAGCACGAGCGCGATCACCGCGGTGGTCGAGCCGAGGCCCGAGAGCGGGATCAGAAGACCCAGCAGGGCGAACGACGGGACGGTGAGGATCGTGCTGGCCAGCGCCGTGGCGACTGCGGAACCGATGGGGCTGCGATAGACGGCGATGCCGATCAGCACGCCAAGGATCGCGGCGAGGATCGTGCACTGCACGACCATGCTGGTGTGCAGCCACGCCTGGAGCAGCAGCCTTCCCCACCGGTCCGAGATGTACTCGAAGAGGTTCATCCGTATTCGTTCTCCCGCCAGCTTGCGAGCCCCGGACGTCACCCGTTCGGAGTAGCCCATCAATCGGCAGGGTGACTACCCGGAACGGATACGGTCGAAACCCCCACTTCTCGGTTGTGATTACCCACCGTTTCGCATCAGGGTGGGCTCGGCAACCGACACGGCGCGCTCGACCGGGCGGTCTTTACCGGATCGAAACCCGCCTACCTGTGCGTTTTCCGCAAGTGCTCACCATTCGAGACGCTTCAGTCACCCACCGGAGTGCCGTTAAGCTGCCCGAATGAGCACTCCGGCCCGGCATCGCGGCGCACTCGCCGCTGTCCGCGGCGGACTGCTCGCTCTGAGTTCGGCGTCACTCGCCGTCACCGCGCACGCGGCCGCCGACGGCGGACTGCCGGATCCCGCGCTCACCCTGCTGCTGACCGGCTTGCTCGGCTGGACCGCCACCGCGCTCGCCGGCCGGGCGCGCGGACCGCTGGGCACCATCGCGGTTCTCGGCGGCGGACAGCTCGTCATGCACCTAGTGCTGACGACGCTCGGCGGGCACGACCCGAGCGGTGCGGCTACCGCGCCCGACGGCTGGGCGATGACCGCGGCGCACGCCGTCGCGACCCTGCTCACCGCGCTGGTGCTGGCCCGGGCGGACGCGATGCTGCTCGCGGTGCTGCGCGTGGTGCGGGTGATTCTTCCGCTGCTGATCCGGCCGTTGCCGGTTCCGGTGGCGGCAGCCGGGATCACGCGGCCGCGTGCGGCTGGTGCGGTGCCGTTGCTGAGCGTTGAGCTGCGGCGAGTGCGGGGGCGACGCGGACCGCCGGGGTGCTCCTGAACTTCTCGTGAGTGTTCAAGCCGGTTAGAACCGGCTTTGCCGCTCACCACCCCATTCACTTTTCCGGCGCGGGCGTTGTCCTCCGCCGGCCCTTCCCTGTTCAGGAGCAGTTGTGTCCCACCATGTCTTCCGTCGCGCCGGCGTGCTCGCCGCGACCGTCGCCGCCACCGGTCTGCTCGGCGCCGGCATCGCGTCCGCGCACGTGACCGCCAACGTCTACGGCGACCAGCCGGCCAAGGGCGGCTACGGCACGATCTTCTTCCGCGTCCCCAACGAGGACGCGAAGCTCGGCACGATCAAGGTCGAGGTCGACGTCAAGCCGGAGTACGGCATCGGCAACATCCGCACCAAGCCGATCCCCGGCTGGACCGCCGAGGTCACCAAGTCGAAGCTGCCGCAGCCGGTGACCACCGCGTCCGGCACGAAGATCACCGAGGCCGTCACGAAGGTCGTCTGGACCGCGCAGCCGGGCACGAAGATCGGCTCGACCGAATTCCAGGAGTTCCAGATCAGCGGCGGTCCGCTGCCGTCGAACGTCGACCAGCTCGAGTTCCCGGCGATCCAGACGTACGAGGGTGGCAAAGTGGTGGACTGGAACCAGCCCACCCCGCCGAGTGGCGAGGAGCCGGAGCACCCCGCCCCGACGATCAAGCTCGCCGCCGAATCCTCGGAGCACGGCGGCGGCCACGCCAAGGCCACGGCCGCCGGGGAGAACGCGGAAGCCGCGTCGTCGTCGGACAACACGGCGCGCTGGCTCGGCGGGGCCGGCCTCGTGGTCGGCGCGCTCGGGCTCGGCGTCGGCGCGGGCGCGGTGCTGCGTTCCCGTCGTCCGGCCGCAGGAAAGACCGAAGGAAACAAGTAATGCGTAAAGCGCTTCTCGCGCTGGCGATTTCCGGGGTGGCCCTGCTCGGCACGGCCACCCCGGCGCTCGCGCACAACGTGCTGATCAACTCCGACCCGGCCAACGGCGCGTCGCTCGCCAAGGGCCCGGGGAAGGTCACGCTCACGTTCGACCAGTACGTGCAGAACGCCGACGTCAACCAGATCGCGGTGACCGGGCCGGACGGCAGCCAGTGGGCCGAAGGCCCGGTGACGGTGGAGAACAACGTGCTGAGCGCCCCGCTGCGGCCGCTCGGCCCGGCGGGCAAGTACACCGTCGGCTACCGGGTCCTCTCCGCCGACGGGCACCCGGTGTCCGGCGAGATCCCGTTCACCCTCACCGCCGCGGGCAACGGCACCCCGGCCAAGGGCGACGCGGCCAAGGCGGCCGGGGCTCCCGCCCAGTCGGCTCCGGCGGCTTCCTCGTCGTCGAGCGGCGTGCCGATCTGGGTGTGGATCGCCGGCGCGGTGGTGCTGCTCGCGATCGGCCTCACCGTCGCCCTGCGCACCGGCCGCGACCCCGGATCGGACAAGGCGGACCAGTGACGCGAGCCGAGACCACCTCCGCGGTCCGCTGGGCCACGCTCGCCTGCGTGCTCGTCGCGGGCCTGCTGGGCGCGCTGATCGGCATCGCGCTCACCGCGTCCTCGCCCATTCCGGGCGTGGTCGAACCCAGCGAGGTGGTCTCGGCGGCCATCCCGATCGTGCGCGTGCTGCTGGATCTGGCGGCGGTCGCGACGATCGGGCTGGCCCTGTTGTCCGTGCTGGTCGGCTACGACCGGCCGAAGCTCACCGAACCGGTCATGCGCCGGGCCCGTCCCGCCGCCGTCGCCGCCGCGCTGATCTGGGCGGCGACCGCGGTGGTCGCGCTGATCCTGCAGACCGCGGAGTACAAGCCGGGCAAGAAGATGCTGACCGGCGGCGACATCGGCAGCTACATCGCCGACGTCGGCGCGGGCAAGGCGCTGGTGATCGTGGCGGTGCTCGCGCTGCTGCACGCCGCGCTCGGCTTTGTCGCACTGCGCAAGGGCGAGAAGGTGCCCGCCGAGGTGCGGGTGGGCCTGGGCATGTTCGCGCTGCTGCCGTTGCCGGTCACCGGCCACGCGTCGAACTGGGCGTATCACGACTACACGATGATCTCGATGGAGCTGCACGTGATGAGCGCGGTCGCCTGGTGCGGCGGCCTCGGCGCGATGATCGTGCTGCTCGCGGCCAACCGGATGCTGCTCGCGCACGCGCTGCCCCGGTTCTCGAAACTGGCGACGCTGTGCCTTGCGCTCTCCGCGGTGACCGGCCTGTTCAACGGCATCGTGGAAATCCTGGCCAACCCGACGATCGGCTTCTGGGCGGGCGTCTTCACGACGCCGTACGGCCAGCTGATGGTGCTGAAGGTGCTGTGCACCGGTGCGATCGCGCTGCTGGCCGCCAACTTGCGGTGGCGGCTGATGCCGCGCATCGTGCGACACCAGCGGACGGCGCTCGCGTCGTGGGCCACGCTGGAACTGACCGTGATGGGGCTGGCTTTCGGCTTCGCCGTGGTGCTCACCCGGGCCCCGGTCGCGGTGTCCTGACGGGCCGAAGTGACGGCGGGTAGCCGCAACTTGCACAATGGGACTAGCAGTACGCTAAGTGGGGCGATCTGCCGGACCGAATTATCGCTGCGCAGCGATACCTCGCCAGCCATCGGCGGAAAGCGGCGAACGGTCATCTGCAGTCGGCGAATGCACGTGCAGAATCCCGCTCAACGGTATCTCGTCCACGCGGTGGCCGTCCGGCCGTCGCGCAGGTCCGCCAGCCGACGCCGCAGTTCAGCCCGCACCGGCGGATGACTGCGCAGAATCGGCAGCACGCTCGTCGTCAGCTTCAGCTCCCGCACCGCCCGGAGCACGGAAAACCCAGGCCAGGCCGTCACGTCGAAGCCGTAGGCCTCGGCGAACTCCGCATACCGGGCAGGCGGGTCACCGAACCGTTCGCGGCCGACGGCGAGCGGCGTCAGGTCCCATTCCGGCGGGCCGACGCAGGAGGAATCGAAATCGCACAGCACCGGGCCGTCCGGACCGGGCAGCACGTTGCCCGGATGCGCGTCGCCGTGCACGAATCCCCTGGCCAGCGGGAAATCCAGGGTGTCGAGCCGGTCCTGTACCTCGGCGCAGCGCTCCAGCAGGAACCGCTGGTCGGCGTCGGCGAGTTCCTCGGCGTCGGCGACCCTGGCCTCGATCGAGCGCAGCGGCTCCCATTCGGGCAGGCCGTCCGGCGGGGGCAGCGCGTGCACCTGGCGCAGCAGTCCGGCCAGGTCGGCAGGCGTCGGCGGCGGTCCGGCGAACGGCACCAAATCCCAGACCGTGACGAGATGTCCTTGCACGTCAAGCGGTTGCTCGACCCCGGCCAGCAGCCGGACCGCAGGCACATCGTGCCGGGCGAAATGCTCGGCCACGCGCACGACCGTGCCGACGCGGTGGCGCAGTCTGGTGGAGCCGACGATCCGCACGACGACCGGTGCGCCGGCCAGCGCGAAGACCGCGTTGTTGGTGAACCGCAGCAGGCGCGCGCCCGCCGGGTCGAGGTCCAGCCGAGCGCACGTGGCGGTCAGCACCCGGCGCAGTTTCGCAGGGGTGAACCTGCCTTCGGGCAAGGCGAATCCGGTCGGGCTCAGGCCGCGTAGAAGATCTTGAGCCGGTCGGCGAGATCGCGGGCGTCGGGGTTGTTGCGCCGCCGTTCGGCCTCGGCCTGCAGCGGCCGCATCCGGTCCTTGACCCGCGCGGACTTGATGCTTTCCGCACATTCGATGGCCTTGCCGCCGATCTTCACGCCGTGGTCGATATCGCCCTCGAGCAGGTGGTTCGTGGCGAGCGCGCTGAGCATGAACGCCTTGCTGCGGGCCATGTCGTCGGTGTAGGCGTCGACCGCCCGGCTCAGCGCCGGGATCGCGTACTTCGTGTGCTCGGGGTTCTTCATCGCCAGCACGGTGTGCACGGTGCCGGTCATCGCGTAGACGTCGGTCTCGTTGAAGAACTTGACCCACGATTCGGCCGAGGCCAGGTCGGCGCGGGCGAATTCGTCCTTGCACCGGCCGAGCAGCTTCACCGACTGCTCCTCGTTGCCCATCATCGCGTAGGCCCACGCCTCGTTGGCGCAGAGCACGGCGACGGCCAGTTCGGAACCGGATTCCTGGGCGGCGATCTGGCCGAGCTGGAACAGCTTCAGCGCGTCGTTCGCGGCGTCCTGGTGCAGGTAGACGCGGCCCATCCGGTACAGCACGTTCGCCACCAGGTGGTGGTCGCCGCCCTGTTTGGCCAGGTCCAGCGCCTGCGCGAAATGCCCGCGGGCGGAATCCATCAGACCGGTGTCGAAGGACGTCCATCCGGCGAGGCTGTGCAGGTCGGCGATCGCCGTGAACAGCCGGGTCTTCACCTGCTCGGCCGCGCTGGAGTCGAGCATCTGCTGGCCCCAGGACAGCTGCGCGACGACCGCGTCGCGGCAGAATCCGCCGCCGTACTGGTAATCGAGCGCGCGCAACGCCCTGGTCGCCGCCTCCACCTGGCGCACGTCGGTCGTCCCGATGCGCCCGGGGGCGGGAGTGCGCGCTGGCGCCTCCGACCACGTGCCGGATTCCGGACCGAACACCGCCGCACCCATCGTGACCTGGGCGGCGTGCGCGAGGAACCTCCGTCGCTTCACGGACTCGTCCTCCTCAGCCTGCCGGCCGTCGGACGCGCCGACGACCCGTATCGCCGTGGTCTCGTCATAGGCGAGACCCATGTATCCACGGGGGACACCCAGGCCGTCGGCGATTCTCGTGAGCACGTCGTAGGCCATGACCTGGCGACCCTTGAGGATCTCCGACACCTCGGACTGCGACTGGCCGGTCATCGCGGCGATCTGGCGCTGCGATACTCCGTGTTTGCGCAACAGCCGGTACACGGCGCTGACCTCGCGGGCGGCGAGCGCCTCCCGCATCTCGGGCTGTTCCCAGGCGTCGGCCGGAACCGGATTGCCTGACCGGGTGTCTGCGTTAGAGACTCCGGAACCACTGCCAGCACTGGCATCCATTGCCATTGCGCCCCCTCACCGTCTCCTGGGCGTCTGATCAGCACCCTAAGCACACGCGAGAACCTTGTGAAACGAGCGGAGAACGGGGTTGATCGGCAGGGCCGAACTCCGTTGACCGCTTACCGTGGAACGCGGTCCGGTCACCGCTATGACGCGGTTTCGACCTTCTCTCGCACCCGGTTTCACTTCACTGTAGTTGCCAGATCTCCGTCAGCGCCCGGACACCCGCGGCGATCACGGAGAGCGATGGACCCGACGACACAGATCTGCCGGGACAGGTGCATCTCGCAAGATGCGCCGGCCCGGGACGAGAAAGCGTGGAGGGACAGTGGAGTTCGTGGATTCGCTCGGCGGAGGACATGCCGGGACCGCGGTGCGGTCCGCTCGGCCCGCCGCACCGGGAATCACCACGGCACGCCCGGTGCCGCCTACTGTCGCTTCCGCTGTCGCCGCTTCGGTGTCCGCTGACCCGCGTACCGCGGGCGTGCGGCATTTCGAGGGCGGCCAGGTCGTGTGGCGCGTGCAATGCGGAGATCTCATCAGCCGCGAGCGCGCCGTGACGGTGTTCGTCGAGGACGACGAGGTCGTCGTGGTTTCCCCTCCCGGGGAGACCGCCCGCCTCACGTCCGGCCAGCTCGGCCAGCTCCGGGCCGCGCTCAACGAAGCCGCCACGATGGCGGAAAGGTGACGGTGAGTTTCCCCATGGATCAGGTTCTCGGTCAGGTTCTCCGCAACGCCGTGTGGGAGCGCCTCGACATGCTGTCCGACCTGGCGGAACGCGCCGACGCCCCGTCGCTGGTCTCGGTCGCCCGCTCGGAACTGCCCCGGCTCGCCGAGGGCTGGCGCGCGATGCTGCAGGCGCACGAGCCCGACGAGCGCGGCGACTGCCCCACCTGCTCGACGCGCTGGCACCGCTGCAAGGCCCCGTGCTCGGTGTGGCAGGTGGCGCACGAGCACCTGGTCGCCGGCGGGCTGGCCCCGCAGGCGCTGTCCGCGGCAGGCCACCGCCCGTCCCGCCGCCGCGCCGCGGTTCCCGCCGTGCCCGGCCAGAACCGCCGAGCCGAATCGCCCGCGGAGACCACCGGCAGGCACGCCCTGGTGAAACCGCGCCCGATCAGCGCCTGAACTTCTCGGGTTGGGTGTTTCCGGGCGGAGCGCCCAACCCGACCTCGACTGGCGAGCGCGCGATGAGCCGGAAGCCCCAACCGGCTCGATCGCCCGGCATTCTCGCCCGGCCGAGGGTGGTCCGTCCGTACCCCCGAGCGAGACGGACCGCCCTCGGCCACCTCTGGACCGCAAACGCGATTAATCGAAAAATGTCCGGCAGAACACCTAGCGGACGCAGTAATCGGACGCTAGGTTGAAGATCATCGCACCGGCGGTACCGCGCCGGTCGCGACCCAGAACTCCGCGGGCCGGTGCCGTTGCACTCCCCTCCCCCGACCGGCACCGGCCCGCGGTTCCACTTCCCCGACCCGTCGCGGACTCCGGCTTCCGGAGCTCCCCGGCGGGTTTTGTGCGCTTACCGTTGACCCGCACTCGCCGCGGTGGCGCGTGCGGACATCGCCAGCGGTAATTCCGCGCAACACCGGGGCAAACGCGAGGGAACGGTCGGTAACCTGTTGCGGGGTCTGTGCGTTCGAATTCGGCTGCGCGCCCAAGTGATGTGTGTTGAGCGTCGAGAAGGGCCGGTATGTCGAATCCATTGGTGGCCGAAAAGCAGGACTCGACCTCCGCTATCTCCGGCATCTCGATCCTCGAGGCAGGCAAGGGCCTGAAGGACGGCATCGAGTCCGGCGACTGGGCGGCGACCGTGATGGGCGCGGTCGGGGTCGGCATGGAAGCGCTCGCCGCGGTGATGGACCCGTTCGGCGCGATCCTCGCCGCGGGCGTCGGCTGGCTGATCGAGCACGTCGGCCCGCTCAAGGAAGCGCTGGACAAACTGGCCGGCGACCCGGACCAGGTGCACGCCTACTCCGAGACCTGGAAGAACGTCGCCAAAGAGGTTTCCTCCGTCTCCCAGGACCTGGCCGCGCAGGTCAAAAAGGACATCGAGTCCTGGGAAGGCGCAAGCGCCGACGCCTACCGCAAGCAGGCCGAGGAGGTCGCCAAAACTCTCGAAGGCGCCGCGCAGGCCTGCGAAGGCGCGGGCAGCGGGGTGAAGACCGCGGGCGAGGTCGTCGGCGCGGTGCGGATGCTCGTGCGCGACATCATCGCCCAGGTCGTGGCGCACCTGATCTCGTGGGCACTGCAGGTGCTGTTCACCCTCGGCATCGGGATGGCCTGGGTGGTGCCGCAGGTGGTCAACCTGGTGGCGAAGACCGCCAAGCAGATCGCCGAACTGGTCAAGAACCTCACCAAGGCGCTCAAGGAACTCGGCAAGCTCCTCACCAAGACCAAGGGCCTGTTCGAGAACGTCGCCAAGTCGATGAAGAGCATCAAGGGCGGCGGCAAGGAGGCCACGCACACGCCGAAGGAGATCAAGTCGCCCGGCGGCGGCTCGACCAAACCTTCCGGCGCGAAGGACACTCCGAACGAAAAGGGCGGTGGCGGCGGCGAGAAACCGCCGCCGGTCAAGGACGAGTCCACCAACACCTCCGGCGCCCACGACGGGCCGCCGCCGGAAAACAAGGGCGGCGGGAACCACGAACCGCCCCCGCGCGAACCCGCGAAGGACGAGACGCCGGGCGGCGGCGAGTCCGGTGGCGGCGCGAACAAAAACGAACGCGGCGGGAACGAGCAGCCCGACCCGGCGAAGGACAAGACCGAGGCGTCCAACGCGAAGAACGAGGGCGACGCCGATCCGCCCTGTCTGACCGACCCGGTCGTCATCTCCACCGGCGAGGTGCTCGTCGAGGACTACGACCTCGAACTGCCGGAACTGCTGATCCGCCGGACCCATCGGTCGTCCTACCGCGCCGGGCGCTGGTTCGGCCCGACCTGGGCGTCCACTGTGGACCAGCGGCTGGAGTTCGGCGAGGAGTACGTCCGGTACCACGGGCCGGAAGGCGTCATCCTCTATTACCCGATGCCCGCCGGGGACGAGCCGGTGCTGCCGCTCGAGGGCGCGCGCTGGCCGCTGACCAAGCACGCCGACGGCAGCTGCACCATCGACCAGGTCCGTCCGGACCGGACCATGCGGTTTTCCGGCGAGGGCAAGGCTTTTCCGCTGCGCTCGATCGAGGACGCCGACGGCGCGCGGACCGAACTGTCCTATGCGGACTCCGGCGCCCCCGAACTGCTCACGCATTCCAGCGGGATCCAGGTCGGCTTCCGCACCGACGGGCACCGCGTCACCGAACTGCGGATGATCGGCGACGGCCCGGCTCCGGACGTCGTCGTGCGCACCTACCGCTACAACTACCGCGGCCATCTCTCCGAGGTCATCAACTCCTCGGGCACCGCGATGCGCTACACCTACGATCCCGACGGCAGGGTCACGAGCTGGGAAGACCGCAACGGGGTCTCCTACCGCTACGTCTACGACGCCGAAGGCCGCTGCGTGCGCACCGAGGGCGATCAGGGCTTCTACAGCGGCGCGTTCGAATTCCTCCCCGAGGACCGCATCACCCGGTTCACCGATTCCCTCGGCCACGTCTCGGAATACGAGTACAACCTGGAGGGACGGCCGGTCCGGGAGATCGACCCGCTGGGCAACGTGACGCTGTCGGAATGGGACCGCTACGGCAATCTGCTCCGCCGGGTCGACCCGCTCGGCCGGGTCACCGAGTACACCTACGACGAAGACGGCACGCCGCTCACCATCGCCCGCCCCGACGGCAGTCTCGCCGAACTGGAGCACGACGGCGTCGAACTGGCCTCGATCACCGTGCACGGCAATGGAAGGACCTGGCAGCGCCGGTACGACCAGCCCGCCGTGCCTGAGCTCCCGGGTTTCCTGGGCGAAGCCGAGATCTCCGACGAGGAGCTGGACCAGTTCGGCCGCCCGCGCACCGCACCCGAGGTCGGCGGCGGACGCGTGCAGCTGGGCTGGACGGTCGACGGCAAACCCGCGTCGCGCGTCGGAGTGCGCCGCGAGCGCGCGATGTGGCGGTACGACCGCGAAGGCAACGAGATCGAGCACGTCGACGAACTCGGCCGCGCGACCAAACGCGAGTACGGCCCGTTCGACGTGGTCACCGCGGTCGTGGACCCCTCCGGCGCACGCACCAGCTACACCTACGACACCGAGCTGCGGCTGACGTCGGTGACCGATCCGCTGAACCGCACCTGGACCTACACCTACGACCCGCTCGGCCGGCTGGTCGCGCAGACCGATTTCGACGGCCGGACCCGGACCTACGCCTACGACGCGGCCGGACAGACCGTCGCCGTGACCGAGCCGGACGGTTCGGTCACGGAGAACGTGTACGACCTGCTCGGCAACCGGGTCGAGATCCGCAGTCCGCACCGCACCGTGCGCTACGCCTACGACCCGGTCGGCAACGTCGTGCGCGCCGAGTCCGCGGACTCGGTGGTGGAGTTCGATCGCGACCTGTACGGCCGGGTCGTCCGCGAGGCGATCGACGGCGTCGAGGTGCACTTCGCCTACGACGAGCAGAGCCAGACCATCCGCCGCCGCACGCCGTCCGGCGCGGAGAGCGTGTGGACGTTCGACGAGGAGGACCGGCCGGTTTCGCTGGCCACCGCGGGACACACCGTGCGCTATCGGCTGGACGACGAGGGCCGCGTCCTCGCCCGCGACACCGACGGCATCAGCACCCTGCAGCAGGCGTTCGGCCCTCGCGGGCTGATCACCGCGCAGCAGGTTTCCCGTGGAACATCCCCGGTGCAGCGGCGCGGTCTCGAGTACTACGCGGACGGCAGTCTCGCCGCGGTGCAGGACAGCATCTCCGGGAAGACCGGCTACACGCGGGACGCGGCCGGGCGCGTGGTCACGGTGTCCTCCTCAGCGGGCACGGAAGAGCTGCGCTACAACCCGGCCGGCGAGCTGACCGCCTGGTCGGGCAGCTCCGGTCTGTCGTCGGACTACGACGCCCTCGGCCGCCGGATCCGTCACCGCGAGGTGCATCCGGGCGGCGTGCGGGTGTGGGAGTACTCCTGGACCGGCGACCTGCTCACCGGGCTGCGCACGCCGGACGGCGCGCAGTGGCGCTACCGGTACGACCCGCTCGGCCGCCGGATCGCCAAGGAGCGGCTGCTGGCCGACGGTTCCGTCGCGGAATCGACCCGGTTCGTCTGGGACGGCTTCGTGCTCATCGAACAGGAGCACACCGACCCGGCCGGAGTGCGCCGGACGACCACCTGGGAACGTCGGCCGGGCAGCGACGAACCGGTCACCCAGTTCGAACGCGGCCCCGGCGGCGACCGGTTCGCGTCCGTGGTCACCGACGCCATCGGGACGCCGACCGAACTGATCGACGAACACGGCGGACTCGCCTGGAGCGCGCGGCGTTCGTTGTGGGGCCGGGTCCAGCCCGGCGGAATCCCGCTGCAGTTCCCCGGCCAGTACGCTGACGCCGAATCCGGCTTGCACTACAACGTGTTCCGCTATTACGACCCGGCCGTCGCGCGCTACATCAGCCAGGATCCGCTCGGACTGGAGGGCGGGCCGAACCCGAGCAACTACGTTCCCGACCCGTTCGCGGCCACCGACGTGCTCGGCCTCAAATGCAACAAGGGCAAAGGCAAGGACACCGATCCGCCGCCCGCGGACTCCACGGCCAAGCACAACGCCGACAACGGCGGCGGCAGTTCCTCCTCGACCACCAAGGACAAGGCCGGCGACAAGCGCAAGCGCGGCAAGGACGACGACGGCACCAGCGCCAGTTCGGACAAGTCCGACAAGAAAAAGAAGACCGACGACGAAAAGAAGGAAAAGGGGCCCTGGGCGCGCCCGGACAAATTCCAGAAGCGCGCCCAGGACGTCATCGACGCGCAGAAGAAGGATCCGAAGAGCCCGTTCTTCAACACCGGCGACAAGGTGCACGCGCGGCACATCATTTCGTTCCAGACCATGCGGGACAACATGAAGAAGTGGGTGGAGCACCAACCCGCGAAGGATCAGGCCGCGCTGACGAAGAAGTACACCACCGAGCTGCGGAAGATGAACAGCAACCCGAACAACCTTCCGCTCGGCCCTGGCAAGCCGAACACCTCGATCGGCAGCGTCGTGGACAAGTTCCCGCACGTTCAGGAGCGCATCAAGAACGGCGAGACCCCGAAGGAAGCCTTCGACAATTCGTCCGGCTACCTCAAGGACATCAAGCCGGAATACGCGGACGGGGCGATCAAGGCCACCGACCACATGAAAAAGCCCGAGCAGGACGCGTTCATGGACAACGTCAAGGGCAGCTCCGACTTCGACTGGCCCGGTGGCACGAAAGAACAGTTCAAGGAATGGAGCGACATGCGCGACCGGTTCCTCGACCTCGGCAAGGATCCCGGGAAGTACAGCGCCGACGACGTGAACAAGCTCATCAAGGACTTCGACGACCTCAAACCGCCCAAGATCATGGACGACGCGAACGGCAATCGCGTCATGGGCCATCCGTACCCGAATCAGTTCGACAACGCACCGAAGGGCGATCCGTTCAGCCGAAACGAAAAAGGGGAGATCATCCCGCCCGCGGACCTGCCCCCGTTGCCGGACAAGAAGTAGGGCTCCGCGGACATCAGGCGGTTTCCTCCGCGTCCCGGGCGGCGAACACCTCGCGCGCGGCGAAGGTGGCATTCAGCGCTCGCGGGAATCCCGCGTAGACCGCCGCGTGCATGAGCGCTTCGGTGACTTCCTCGCGGCTGACCCCGACGTTCAGCGCCGCGCCGATGTGCACCTTCAGCTGCGGTTCGCAGCCGCCGAGCGCGGTCAGCACGCCGAGGGTGACGAGCTGGCGGCTGCGCGGGTCGAGGCCGGGCCGGTCGTACATGTCGCCGAAGGCGAACGCGGCCACGTGGTGCCCGAGCGCGGGGTTGATGTCGGCGAGGGAGTCGACGACGGCTTCGCCCTGGTGACCGTCGATGCGGGACAGCACCTCGAGCCCGTGCTTGCGGCGGGCGAGGTTTTCCGGGCTGTCGATGTCGTACTGGGTCACGGGAGCGGGCCTTCCTGGTAAGTGGCGATCTTGTATTCGGTGGCGGCGAGGGAAAGCTGCAGCTGAGCGATCTGCGCGCGCAGGGTGTCGCGGTGCTCCAGGAGCATTTCGACTCGTTCGGGCACGGTCTCGGTGCCGGACTCGATCAGCTCGACGTAGCGGCGCAGGTCGCTGATCGGCATGCCCGAGACGCGCATCCGCGTCAGGAACACGAGACGGCGCACCGACGCAGCGTCGTAAACCCGGTGTCCGGCGCTGTCGCGGGCGACCTCGACCAGCCCGATCCGCTCGTAGTACCGCAGCGTGTGCGGGTTCAGCCCGAGGTGTTCCGCGGTGGTGGCGATGTCCCACTCGTTCGCGTCGTCGTCCCGGGCGAGTTCCCGCAGCGCTTCGACCGACACCGTGCCCGGCGGATCGACCGCCAGGCGCAGCGCCTCGGTCAGCGCGTCTTCCTTCTCCATGCCGAAGACGCTAAGCCTGTGAGCGCGCTCAAACGCAAGCGCTAACCCACCGACCGGATCCGCGTCACCAAAACCCCGGCCAGCAAGGTCGCCACCGCCGACGCCGCGAACAGCCCCGGGTACCCGCCGAGCCAGTGCAGGATCAGCGTCGTGAGCAGCGGGGCGACCACCTGCGGCAGCGAGTTCGCGATGTTGACCACGCCGAGGTCCTTGGCCCGGTTCTGCGCCGCGGGCAGCACCTGCGTCAGCATCGCCAGCGCGACCGCCATGTAAACGCCGAACCCGACGCCCAGCAGCGGCGACGCCACCAGCGCCACCGGCCAGCTCTGCCAGATCACCAGCAGTAACGCGGCCAACGCCATGATCGCCGCCGAGCCGAGGACGTACGGCTTGCGCTTGCCGGACTTGTCGGAGAAGTGCCCGGCCAGCACCGCGCCGATCACCAACGCCACACCGTAGAGCCCCATCATGATCAGCAGGCCGCTGTCCGGATCCGGGTAATGCACCGCGTCCTTGAGGAAGAACAGCAGGTAGAGCGTGCCGAACGCGTTGCCGAGGTTGATCATGAAATGGCAGCCCCACGCCCACGCGAAGTCCGGGTGCCGCCGCGGCGAGACCCACAGGTCGGCGAGGATTTCGCGGATCCGGCCGCTCGGCCGGAACTCCACCGGCAGCCGCGCGTCCGGCGTGCGGAGCACGAACGCCGCCGCGCCGGCGAGCACGATCGCGGCGCAAGCGGCGTAGCCGAGCGGGAGCCCGGCGAGGTCGAGCATCACCACGACCACCACCGCGCCGAGCACGGTGCCGAGCATCTGTGCGATGCCGACCAGCCCGCCGACCTGCGCGCGCTGCCCGACCGGAACCCGGTCGGCGATACCGGACATCAGCGTCGCGAGCATGCCGTTGAGCCCGGCCTGCACGAGACACCAGCCGATCGTCATCACGACGACGTTCGGGGCCTCGGCCAGCACCAGCAGCCCGGCCGCGCCGATCGCGCCGCCCGCGATCGTCCACGGATGCCGCCTGCCGAACCGCGAGCAGGTGCGGTCCGAGAGCAGGCCGATCGCCGGGTTCGCGACGAGCGCGACGGCCGCGCCGATGCCGGTCACGACGCCGAAAACGGTTTCCTTGTGCGCGGCGTCGAGCAGTTCGGCCTGCTGCGGAAGCAGAACCTGGATCGGTGCGTAAACGCCGAGCCAGAGCGCGATGTTCGCGAGGAACAGCAGCGTCATCCACCCGGCGCGGACGCGCTTGACCGGCTCGGCGAAAACGTCCGGGACCGCGGTGGCGGCGGTGTCACTCATGGCGGACCAGCTTCCGGTACCAGGCGAAGGAATCCTTGGGCGTGCGGCGTTGCGTCTCGTAGTCCACGTGCACGAGCCCGAACCGCGGCGCGTAGCCCTTGGACCATTCGAAGTTGTCCAGCAGCGACCAGACGAAGTATCCGCGCACGTCCACTCCGGCATCCATCGCTTCGCGCAGCGCTTGCAGGTGGCTGGCGAGGAATTCGACGCGTTCGGGGTCGGGGACGCTGCCGTCGGCGGCCGGTTCGTCGGCGAAGCTGCAGCCGTTCTCGGTGATCTGGATCGGCGGCAGGTGTTCGCGGTAGCGCTCGTGGAAGGACACCAGCAGGTCGCGCAACGCCTGCGGAACGATCGGCGAATCGTTGGTGGTCATGGGATAGCCCTCGATCGGGCGCAGTTCGAACGGCAGCGGGTTGCCCTCGCCGGGGGCTGTCACGCCTTGGGGTTCGTAGTAGTTGACGCCGTAGAAATCGAGCGGCTGGGCGATCGTGGCCAGGTCGTCGGCGAAGTTCTCCGGCAGGTGCGGGTGGACCTGCTCGGGGTAGCTGCCGAGCAGCATCGGATCGGCGAAGGTGCGGTTGATCAGCGCGTCGAGCCAGTCGGCGGCCTCGCGGTCGGCGGGCGTGTCGTGGTCCGGCCAGATCGGCGAGTGGTTGTTCGCGGTGCCGATGCCGGTCGCGCCCGCCGCGCGCAGCGCCTGCACGGCCAGCCCGTGCGCGAGGTTCTGGTGATGCGCCGTGGGGAGCGCGTCGAGCAGGAGGAACTGGCCGGGCGCGTACTCGCCGATGCCGTAGCCGTAGATCGACATCACCATCGGCTCGTTGAGCGGGATCCAGAGTTTCGCCCGATCGGCGAAATGCTCCCCCACGATCGTGGCGTAATCCGCGAAGCGAAAGGCGGTGTCGCGCGAGCGCCAGCCGCCCGCGTCCTCGATCGCCTGCGGCGTGTCCCAGTGGTACAGCGTGATCGCCGGGGCTATTCCGGCCGCGCATACCTCGTCGATCAGCTTGTCGTAGAAGGCAAGTCCCTCCGCGTTGGGCTTGCCGGCGCCGTCGGGCTGGATGCGCGGCCAGGCGATCGACATCCGGTAGGCGCCGACGCCGAGTTCCGCCATCAGGGCGATGTCCTCGGAGTAGCGGTGGTAGTGGTCGGCCGCTACCTTGGCGTCCTCGCCCCGGGCGATCTTGCCTTCGGTTGCGGTGAACGTGTCCCAGATGGACGGCCCTCGGCCGCCCTCGGCCGTCGCCCCCTCGATCTGGAACGCCGAGGTCGAGACACCCCACAGGAAGCCGGGCGGGAAGGTCGGATGGTCCACGCTGAGCACCCCTTGCCTTCGGACACCCTCGCGGGTGAACGTGAAAAGTTCTCATATGTTAGGTCGTCACTCGTCTCGGGGGAAGCCCCGCGGGGCGCTAAAGTCCCAGATCAGATGAGTGAATCGCGAGAGACTCCGAGGAACGACGTGGCCGAGACCCAGGCTGAACCCACACCGCTGCGACGAAAGCCGGTTCAGCAACGCAGTGCCCGGCGGGTGGAACAGATGCTGGACGCGAGCGCCGTGCTCATCGACGAGCTGGGCTACGACGCGCTCACCACCA
This sequence comes from Amycolatopsis sp. NPDC114503, assembly GCF_055633655.1. Lineage (NCBI taxonomy): Bacteria > Bacillati > Actinomycetota > Actinomycetes > Pseudonocardiales > Pseudonocardiaceae > Amycolatopsis > Amycolatopsis sp. NPDC114503. The sequence goes on from NZ_JBVKDT010000001.1 coordinate 424,459, forward strand.
CGCTGATCGCCAAACGCGCGGGCGTCGCGGTCGGGTCGCTGTACCAGTTCTTCCCGGACAAACGCGCGGTCGTGCAGGCGCTGACGCAGCGGAACCTGGAACGGTTCGTGGCCGCGGTGAACGAGCGGCTGCAGCAGCTCAGCCCCGAGCACTGGTGGAACATCGTCGACTCGGTGCTCGACATCTACCTGCAGATGCACCGCGAGGTGCCGGGGTTCTCGAAGGTCCACTTCGGAGACGTCATCGACGTCCGGCTGCTGGCCGACGACCGCGACAACAACTCGGTCATCGCGGATTCGCTGGTCGAAATCCTGCGCGGGCACGTCGACCGCCCCGCCGACGAACTCCGGTTCGCCATCGCGATCGCCAACGAGACGGCGGACGCGCTGCTGAAGCTCGCCTTCCGCCGCGACCCGAACGGGGACGAGCGGATCGTCGCCGAGGCCAAGCACGTGGTGAAGGGTTATCTGGCAAGCAAATTCGGCGACTGAGCCCGCGGCGGTCTGTGCTCAGCCGAAGTTCTGGCCCTCGCCGCGGTAGGTCGGGACGGTTCGCTCCACCTGGCTGCCGCGGACGAGGTGATACGCCAGGAAGCGTTCGGCCAGTTCCCCGGCTTTCGCGTGCCGCAGCCAGACCCGGTCGCCGAGCCGCAGGGTGCGCGCGGCCTCGCCGGTCACCGGCGTCTGCACCTCGCCGGCGCCCTCGAAACCCAGCAGGCGCAAGCCTTCCGGCAGGTACGGCGACGGTTCGCGCGACGGACCGGTCGGGCCGGAGGCGATGTAGCCGCCGGAGTACAGCGTCGCGACGTTCTTGGCCGGACGGCGCACCACCGGCAGCGCGAACAGCGCGGCCGGGCGCGGCTGGAAGTGCGAGTAGCCGTCGAACAGGGTCGGCGCGAGGAAGCCGGAACCGGCGGCGATCTCGGTGACCACGTTCTCCGCGCCGGTGGTCTCGATGCTCCCGGTGCCGCCGCCGTTGACGAACTCCAGGTCGGCGACCTCGCGCACGGCACGCACCGCGGCACTCCTCCGGCGAGCCAGCTCGGCCGCGGAACGGCGTTGCATCCAGCCGATCACCCGGTTCTGCAGGCCTTTTCCGGCAGCGTCGCCAAGACCGGCGATCTGGCCTTCGTACGCCATCATCCCGACCAGCTTGAAGCCCGGCCGCTCGACGATCTTCCGCGCCACCGCTACGGCTTGCCCCGGTTTGAACACCGGCGAACGCCGGGTGCCGACATGCACGCCGGGGAGCGGACGCCAGGACGCGTCGAGTTCGAGGCAGACGCGGATGTCCGGATGGCCGTGGCCGAGCGCGGCGTCGACGAGGTCGAGGTGCTCGGTCGAATCGACCATGATCGTGACCGCCGTGCGAGCGCGTTCGCTCGCAGCCAGCCGGCGGAGCGCTTCGTGGTCTGCAGTCGGGTACGCGACCACGATGTCGTCGGAAGTGCCCAGCTCAGCGTGCCAAACGGCCTCGGCGAGCGAGTAGCACATCAGGCCTTCGAAGCCGTCTCGCGCGAGCGCTCGCTCCAGCAGCGCACGGCAGCGCACGGACTTGCTGACCACCCGGATCGGCTTGCCCGCGGCCCGGCGCAGCAGGTCGTCGGCGTTGGCGTCGAAGGCGTCCAGGTCGACGATCGCGAGCGGCGGATCCAGGTCCTTCGTCGCGAGGTCGTACCCGTGCGCAGTGGTGGTCACGCACTTACGGTACGACAACAAAGCTTGAAACGCGAATACTATTCACTTACGGTTTCGGCATCTATCGTGGGAACCTTCCAGCGAAGAACAGGTGCCGCAATGACGTGGAGCAACTGGGCCGGAACGGCCAAGGCCACCCCGCAACGGGTGCACCGGCCGCGCAGCGCGGCCGAGATCGCCGAGGTCGTGCGCGGGATCGCCGAGGCGGGGCACCGTGTTCGCGCGCTCGGCAGCGGGCATTCGTTCACCGCGATCGCCGCCGCCGATTCCGACGCGCTCGACCTCACCGCGTGGACCGGCATCGAACGCGCCGACCTCGAAACGCAGCAGGTCACCGTCCGTTCCGGCACCACGCTCCGCACCCTCAACGCCGCACTCGACGCGCTCGGGCTCGCGATGACGAACCTCGGGGACATCGACGCACAGACCATCGCCGGCGCGATTTCCACCGGCACGCACGGCACCGGTGCGCGCTTCGGCGGAATCTCGACCCAGATCGTCGCGCTGGAACTGGTTCTGGCGGACGGTTCAACGGTCCGCTGTTCGGCCGACGAACGTCCGGAGTTGTTCCACGCCGCGCGCGTCGGCCTTGGCGCGCTGGGCGTCATCAGCACCGTGACCCTCCAATGTGAACCGTCCTTTGTGCTCTCCGCGCAGGAGCGTCCGGAGCCGCTGGAACAGGTCCTCGAAGGCTTCGACGACAACGCCGCGAACAACGACCACTTCGAGTTCTACTGGTTTCCCTATGGCAGCAAGGCGTTGGTGAAGCGCAACAACCGCCTGCCGGTGCACGCCGAGCGGAAACCGTTGTCCCGCCTGAAGCAGTTCGTGGACTACGAACTCACCGAGAACGTCGCGTTCGGCGGGCTCTGCCGGCTCGGCCGCGCGGTGCCGAAGCTGGTGCGTCCGCTCGGCGCGTTCGCCTCACAGGTGTCGTCGCCGCGGGAGTACAGCGATCTTTCGCACCGCGTTTTCGTCACCCATCGCGGCGTGCGATTCGTGGAGTCGGAGTACGCGGTCCCGCGCGAATCGGTGCTCGACGTGCTGGCCGAACTGCGCGGGGTGGTGCCGAGGCTGCGGAATCCGGTGGCGTTCCCGGTGGAGGTGCGCGTGGCCGCGGCGGACGACATCTGGCTGTCCACCGCGAACGGCCGCGATTCCGCCTACATCGCGATCCACCAGTTCCTCGGCATGCCCTACCGCGAATACTTCACCGCGTTCGAGGCCATCGCGGGCCAGGTCGGCGGACGGCCGCACTGGGGCAAAATGCACGACCTCGACGCGTCCGTGCTGCGCACCCGCTACCCGCACTTCGACGATTTCCTGCGGATCCGCAAGGAATGCGACCCGGCCGGGACGTTCACGAACACCTATCTCGACCGGGTCCTCGGCACCGTCTGATCAGTTCGGCTCGAACAGGGAACTGACCGACTCTCCATTGTGGATTCGCCGCATCGCCTCGGCCAGCGCCGGGGCGATGGACAGGATCCGCAGTTTCTCCGTGCGTTCCTCGACCGGCACCGGCACCGTGTTCGTGCAGACGATCTCCAGCACGTCCTCCTGGCCGCCGATCCGCTTGAGCGCGCCGTCGGCGAACAGCCCGTGCGTGCAGGCCACCCGGATCGACCGCGCACCCATTTCCCGCAGGCGGTCCAGCAGTTCCAGCACCGTGCTGCCGCGCGCGATCTCGTCGTCCAGCACGATGATGTCGCGGCCGGCGATCTCGCCGATCACCGACGTGATCTCGACGCGATCGTCGGCGAACCGCTGCTTCGCGCCGGCCGCGACCTTCGCGCCGAGCAGCCGGGCGAAATGCGCGGCTTCCTTGGCGTTGCCCAAATCCGGCGACACGACCGTAGTCTCCGAAAGGTCGTACTGCCGGAAGTACCGCGCCAGCTCGCGCAACGCGTGCAGATGATCGACCGGCACGCTGAAGAACCCGTGCACCTGCGGCGAGTGCAGAGTCATGGTGAGCACGCGGTTCGCCCCGGCCGTGACCATCAGGTCCGCGACCAGCCTGCCGCCGATGGAGATTCGCGGCGCGTCCTTTTTGTCCGAGCGCGCGTACGAATAGTGCGGCATCACCACGGTGGTGCGCGCGGCCGAGGCGCCGCGGGCCGCGTCGAGCATCAGCAGCAGCTCGACCAGGTTTTCCTGCACCGGTTTGACCAGCGGCTGGATCAGGAAGACGTCCCGCTCGCGGCAGTTGGCCTGGAGCTGGACCTGGAGGCAGTCGTTGGCGAACCGGTCGATCTCCACCGGAAGCAGCGGAACACCCAGGTTCGCGCAGATTTCCTCGGCGAGCTCGGGATGCGCGCTGCCGCTGAAAACCGCGATGTCGCGCATCAGATCCGGGACAGCGCGTCGGCGATGGAATCGTCGCCGGAGACCAGCTCCAGCGTGCGCCGTGCCGTCGCGGGAGTGTCGAGCAGCGCCAGCAGCACCGCGGCGACGTCCTCGCGCGGGATCTCCCCGCCCCCGGTCTTCTCCGCGATCTTCACCTGGCCGGTGCCGGAATCATTGGTCAGGCGGCCGGGACGCAGGATCGTCCAGTCGAGGTCGCGGGCCTTGAGGTCTTCCTCGGCGGCGCGCTTCGCCCGCAGGTAGGCGGCGAAAACCGGGTCGAAGCCGGGGTCGTCCGCCTTGTCCGCGTTGATCGAACCGACCTGGATGAACCGGCGGACGCCAGCGCGCTGCGCGGCATCGGCGAACAGCACGGCCGCGCCTCGGTCGACGGTGTCTTTGCGGCCCTCGCCGCTGCCCGGGCCTGCCCCGGCGGAGAACACCGCGGCGTCCGCGCCTTCGAGCACCTTGGCGACCGCGGCTACATCGGACTTTTCAAGGTCGAGCACGACAGTCTCGGCGCCGACCGCGGTGAGGTCGGCTTCGTGGTCCGGATTGCGCACGATGCCGACCGGCGCGTCGTGCCGCTGCGCGAGCAGCTTTTCCAGGTGCAGGGCGATCTGGCCGTGTCCGCCAGCAATGACGACTCGCATGAACCCGACTCTATCGCCGCGCGCGGCCCGACGCCGGTGCTTCAGTCCGCCTCGACGGCGGGGACCGGAGCCTCGGAGTCCTCGCGCAGCAGCAGGTCGTAGGCCATCTCGTTGACCCAGCGCGAAACCGGGTCCTCCTGCAGCAGCACCCGGTCGTGGTGGGTGTCGAGGTCGAGATCGGCGGTGGCGTACGGGTCGGCGGTGACGACCGCGAGGCCGTAGGCGCGGGCGCGCGGCAGGCAGTTCGTCACGTAGTCGTCGGTCAGCACGGCAGGCGATGGGAGCACCATCGCGGCCTCGCCGTAGCGCGAAAAGGGCACCGCGGAGGCCATCGCGGTCCGCCAGTGCCGGGCGACCGCGAGGACGCCGATGATCTCGGCGGCCGGCGCGGGTGCGGTCGCGGCCAGCTCTGGCCAGGTCCAGGTGTCGACGAGGGCGCGATCGGCGACGGGACCGACACCCATCGCGATCCGCTCCGCGTGCACGTCGGTCTTGAGCTTCGCGACGATGCTGACCTTGCGGCCGAGCAGGGTCGTCGCGGGCAGCACTACGCCGTTCCAGCCCAGAAGGGCCGCGGCCTTGCGCGCCAGCTCGTCGACGCTCGCGGGGAGCTCGATCGGCGGCAGCACCCGGCTCGCCGTCGTCCGGCTGCGCTTCGCACCGCCGGCGACCGTCGAGCGCTCGGTGTTCTGTGGGGTAGCCGCCACGAGTCCGCCTCCTTCAAGCACCTGTTCCCGAGTACCGGCGAAAACCGGTACATGAACTGAGTACCAGGGCAAAGACGCGAGGTCTCCGGGTTGCCGCGCCGCGTGCGATCGGCGGCGCTCAGCGGTCGGTGACCGGTCGGTAGGCGGTCGTTCGACTTCAGCCCGACCGTGCGGCCAACCGAGTGAGACGGGGGTGAGTGGTGCGCACGGAGCGCTTCCCCTGGGTGTCGCGGCACCCCGCGCGGGGCAGGGCGGGCGGCGCAACGCCTTACTCCGATCGGCCTAATCAATCGGGTTCCACAGTGGACTTCCGCTGGTCACGGGCATCACCCGGATGGCGGGTGAGCTTCGCCGCAGCGAGGGTCTGCGCCTCCGGTTTAGGGTTACCCGTCGGTCAAGTACCCGCCGGGAGGGACCCAGGATGCGCTCGCCGAAGGATTTCTTCGCACCGCTCGCCGTCGGAGCGCCGCAGCCGCCGCGGCAGATCCCGGTGCGGCCGTCGCGCATGATCCACTTTTTCGATCCGGGCAACGAAAAGATGGCCGCGAAGGTCCCGGAGATCGCGAAGAAGACCGACGTGCTGCTGGGCAACCTGGAGGACGCGGTCCGCGCGGACCGCAAGGAGGCTGCGCGCGCCGGGCTGGTGTCGATCGCGAAGGCGACGGACTTCGGCCGCACGCAGCTGTGGACGCGGGTGAACAGCCTCGATTCGCCGTGGGTGCTCGACGACCTGATCACCCTGGTCACCGAGATCGGCGACAAGCTCGACGTGATCATGGTCCCGAAGGTCGAAGGCGCGCAGGACATTCACTACGTCGACCGGTTGCTGGCGCAGTTGGAAGCACGCGCCGGGCTGACGAAACCGCTGCTGGTGCACGCGATCCTGGAAACGGCGAGCGGCGTGGCGAACGTCGAGGAGATCGCCGGCGCTTCGCCGCGCATGCAGGGCATCTCGCTGGGCCCGGCCGACCTCGCCGCGAGCCGCCGGATGAAGACGACCCGCGTCGGCGGCGGTCACCCCGGTTATCTGGTGCGCACCGACCCGGTCGGCGACGACCTCAACGAGGGCCGGACGACGTATCAGCAGGATCTGTGGCACTACACGGTCGCGCGGATGGTCGACGCGTGTGCGATGAACGGAATCCTTCCGTACTACGGACCGTTCGGCGACATCCGCGACGTGGTGGCGTGCGAGGACCAGTTCCGCAACGCGTTCCTGCTCGGCTGCGTCGGCGCGTGGAGCCTGCACCCGGTGCAGATCGACATCGCGAAGAAGGTTTTCTCGCCGTCTCCCGCCGACGTGGCCTGGGCCCGGCGCGTGATCGCCGAGATGGGCGACGGCACCGGCGCGGTGATGATCGACGGGAAAATGCAGGACGACGCCTCGGTCAAGCAGTGCCGGGTGGTCGTGGAACTGGCTGACGAACTGGCCGCCACCGACCCCGAACTGGCCGCCGCGTACGACGCCGCGACAAAGGAGATCCAGTCATGACCGAACTGCGCCCGCGGCGGTCCGTGCTCTACATGCCCGGTGCGAACGAACGTGCGCTGGAGAAGGCGAAGACCCTTCCGGCGGATGCGCTGATCCTGGACTTGGAAGACGCCGTCGCTCCCGATGCGAAGGAAGCCGCGCGCGAGCGGGTCTGCGCCGCGGTTTCCTCTTATGGGAAGCGGGAAGTGACGATCCGGGTCAACGGCCTGGACACCGAATGGCACGACGCCGACCTGCGCGCCGCCGCTGCCGCCGGTCCTTCAGCGGTCGTGGTGCCGAAGGTGAACTCTGCGGCCGAGGTGCACAACATCGAGCGTGCGCTGGAGCTTGGCGGAGCGCCGGAGCACACGAAGATCTGGGCAATGGTCGAGACGCCGGTCGCGATGCTGCACGCGGAGGAGATCGCGGGGGCGTCGGAACGGTTGACTGTGCTGGTGATGGGCACGAACGACCTGGCGAAGGAATTGCACGCGGAGTTCGTGCCGGGCCGGGGACCGTTGCTGGGCGGGCTTTCGCTGTGCCTGCTGGCCGCGCGCGCGACCGGAAAGGTGATCCTGGACGGGGTCTACAACGACGTCAAGGACGCCGAAGGCTTCGAGGCGGAATGCTTGCAGGGGCGGCAGTACGGGTTCGACGGGAAGACGTTGATCCATCCTTCGCAGGTGGAGCCGTGCAACCGGGTCTTCGCGCCGTCGGAGGAGGAGATCGACCGGTCCAAGCGGATCATCGCGGCGTTCGAGGAAGCTTCGGCTGAAGGACGCGGCGTGGTGACGGTGGACGGGCGGATGATCGAGAACCTGCACGTGGAGAACGCGCGGCGCGTGCTGGCGTTGGCGGAGGCGATCGGGGCGAAGTAGGGCGGCCGAGTGCGGCGACGAACACCTCGCCGCCGCACTCGAGGCTCAGAGCAGGTTCTTCTGCACCTTCCCCATCGCGTTGCGCGGCAAGGATTCCAAGACTCGCACTTCGCGCGGTCGCTTGTGGACCGACAAGGTACCCGCCACGAAATCCGTCACCACGGTGCCGTCGAGGCTGTCTCCGACCACGTAGGCGACGATTCGCTGCCCGAGGTCGTCGTCGGGAACCCCGACCACCGCCGCCTCGCGCACGCCGGGGTGGGCCAGCAGCGCTTGTTCCACCTCTCCCGCGCCGATGCGGTAGCCGCCCGACTTGATCAGGTCGACCGATTCCCGTCCGACGATCCGGTGGAAGCCGCTCGCGTCGGCGACGGCGATGTCGCCGGTGCGGAACCAGCCGTCCTCGGTGAACGACTCCGCGGTCTTGCCCGGCAGGCCCAGGTATCCGTCGAAGAGAGTCGGGCCGGTCACCTGGAGATGCCCGAGGCTCTCGCCATCGTGCGGAACCGGGTTTCCCCGGTCGTCGCACAGTCGCGTTTGGACGGTGGGCAGCGCGGTGCCGACCCAGCCCGGCCGCCGTTCGCCGTCGTAGCGCGTGCTGAGGGTGATCAGCGTTTCGCTCATCCCATAGCGTTCGACGGGCGCGGCTCCGGTGAGTCCGGACAGCTTCTCGAAAACTGGCTTGGGCAGCGGCGCACTGCCCGAAACGAGCAATCGCGCGGACCCCAGCGCTCGCGCGGCGGACGGCTCCGCACACATCCGGGACCACACTGTCGGGACGCCGAAGTACAACGAGCCCCGCGCTTCCGCGTAGGCCGCGGGCTTCGGCCGCACGGTGTGCGTGAGCGGTGAGCCGACGCGCAACGCGCCGAGGACGCCCAGCACCAGCCCGTGGACATGGAACAGCGGAAGCCCGTGCACCAAGGTGTCCTCGGCGGTCCACTCCCACGCTTCGCTCAACGCGTCCAGGCACGCGGCGATGGCCGAGCGCGAGAGCACGACGCCCTTCGGCGCGCCGGTCGTCCCTGATGTGTAGACGATCAGCGCCGGGCTTTCGGCGGCTGGTTCCGGATAGCTCTTCGAGGACCGGGCCGCGGCGTCGATCGGCACGACCGGCAGTTCGACGTCGTCCGGCGCGTCACCCAGCCAGAGCTGGACGCCGGAGTCGGACAGGACGTGCCGTCGCTCGGCCGGTCCCGAATCCGGCGGAACCGGCACCGCGGTCACGCCCGCCGTCAGGCAGCCGACCACGGCGACGATCGTCTCCAGGCTCGCGTTCGCGTTGACCGCGACCCGGCCGGCTCCGGCGATCCGGTCCGCGACCGCGGCGGCGGCGCCGCGCAGTTCGCCGAGCGACATCGAGGAATCGCCGACCCGGACGAACGGACCGTCCGCGAAAGCGATCGACAACGCGGTCAACAGGGGCGGCTGGGGGGTGTCCTTCACTGGTTTCCTCACTCGGGCAGCGGTTTGTTGCGGGTCTCGGGGACAAGCGGGAGCAGGAGCAGCCCGGCGGCGAAGACGACGGCGGTGGACGCCAGCGGCACGGCGAGCGAACCCGTCCCGCGGATCGCGACGCCGAGCACGAACGTGCCGACCGCCGCGAACCAGCGGGAGATCGTGGTGGTGAACGCGAACGCGGTGGCCCGGAACAACGTCGGGTACTGCTCGGGCAGCCACACGGTGAACACCGCGAAGTTCGCCCCGCCGAGGCCGAGGATCGGCAGGAAGGCGAAAAGCAGCGGCAGGTTCCCCAGCGGGTAGGCGACCGCGTAGGTCCCGACGATGCCGACCGCCATCAGCGCGAAGAACAGCGCCAGCGCGCCCCGGCGGCCGAGCTTGTCGGCGAGCCATGGCGTGCCGATGCAGCCGATGACGGTGAAGACCGCCGAGATCGCCGCCGCGAGGCTGGCCAGCTGAGGTCCGTGGCTCGCCCCGGTTTCCTTGACGAGCGCCGTCACCGCGGTCGGCACGTAGGTGGCCGTGGCCCACAGTCCGATCACGCAGGCCCCGAGCAGCAGCAGATTGCCGATGGTCCGCCGCCGGTATTCGCGGCTCATGATGTTGCGCAGCGGGGCGAGCAACGACGTCCGCCGGGCGGTTTCGGCTTGTGCCGCCCATTTTTCCGGCTCCTTGGTGTTGCGCCGGATGAACAGGACGAGCAGCGCGGGCACGATGCCCAGCAGGAACAGCCCGCGCCAGCCGAGCTGCTGGCCGAACGCCAGGTAGATCACGGCCGTCAGCAGCTGGCCGACGTAGTTGGCCGAATGCAGCACCCCGCCGAGCTTGACGCGCAGCCGCTCGGGAACGGCCTCCGCCACCAGCGTGGCCGCCATCGCCCATTCGCCGCCGATCCCGACCGCGCACAGGAAGCGGAACGCCATCCAGGCCCACACGTTCGTCGAAAAGCCGGCCAGTGCGGTGAACACCGAGAAGAGCAGGATGCTGCCGATCATCGCCGGCCGCCTGCCGAAGCGGTCCGCGATCGGGCCCCAGATGAACGAGCAGCCCCATCCGGCCAGGAAGAGCGCACCGCTGAGCTGGCCGTAGAAACCGATGTTCCCGACGTCCGGGGTGATGCCGGACGGCGGAAGCAGTTCGGTCAGCGTCGGCGCGAGCACCAGGCCGAACATCGCGAGCGTGAACCCGTCCATCGCCCAGCCGCCGAAGGAGCCCCAGAAAGCGTTGCGCTGGGCCCGGTTCATCCGGACCGGCGGCCCCGGGTCGGCCTGACCGCTGCGGGACCGTTCCCCGTCGGCTTCCTTGATCGTCGTCATGACCACCTCACTGTGGTCCACATTACGGACCGATGGACTACTATGTGGACCGGTAGCGTATGAACGGGATCACCGAAGGTCAAGGGGTGGCGAACGTGAACAGCGTGCTCACTGCGTTACGGGTGTTCGAGGCGGTCGCCGCGGCGCAGCCCGCGGGGCTCAGCGAGCTCGCGCGCCGGCTCGAGGTCCCCAAGAGCACGGTGCAGCGATGCCTCAAGACGCTCGCCGACGCGGGCTGGGTCCGGCCGGAGCCGAGCGGGGACGGCCGGTGGGTGATCACCGGGAAGGCGTTCAGCATCGGCAGCGCGGTCAGCTCCGGGCCGCGATTGCGCGAGATCGCGCTGCCGGTCCTCAGCCGGCTGCAAAGCGACACCCGCGAGACCATCCACCTGACGGTCCCCGACGACGACGCGATGGTGCTGATCGAGCGGCTCGACAGCCCGCATCAGCTCCGCGCGTTTCTCCAGCTGGGCACGCGGCTTCCGCTGCACGCGGCGTCGAACGGCAAGGCGTACCTGGCTTCGCTGGACGACGCGGCCGTCGAATCGTTCCTGCGCAACGGTCTGCAGAAGGTCAACGACCACACCGTCACCGACCCCGGCGTCATCCGGCGGGAAGTCTCGGAAATCCGCCAGCGCGGCTACGCGGTCACCAACGAAGAACTCCACGAAGGCATCGCCGCGGTCGCTGTCGCGCTCAAGACGGCGGACGGCGAGACCTGCGGGTGTTTCAGCATTTCCGGGCCGACGACGAGGCTGACCCCCGACCTTTACGCGACGTATGGCGAGAAGGCGATCGCCGCGAAAGCGGAGATCGAGCGGTTCCTGTCCTTCTGAGGCAGCCCGTTCAGCTCGGCCAGGGAAGCTGTTCCCCGCGCAGCTTCTCGAAGGCTGTCGCGATTCGCAGTACCTCCAGGTCGGCGAACCGACGTCCCGCGATCTGCAGGCCGATCGGCAAGCCCTCCGGGGTATAGCCGCAGTTCAGGGACACCGCGGGCTGTCCGGACATGTTGTACGGCACGGTAAACGCGATGTGCTCGAACGGCCGCGTCGGGTCGTTTGTCGGGGACGGCCAGTCTGCGGGCGGCGGGCCGACCGGGCAGGTGGGCGAGAGGACCACGTCGTACGGTTCGCTCGCGCGCAAGGCGGCCACGCTGATCGCGTCGATGGCGGCGAAACCGCGGTAAGTGTCCACACCGGACGCATCCGCTCCCCCGACCGCCCAATCCGCGATGTACGGCAGGACTCGCGCGCGCTGGTCCTCCGACAGCGCGGCCATGTCGGACCAGGCGCGGACTCGCCAGAAGGTGTCCAGGCCATTCAGATGTTCGCGGGTCAGGAACGGAGCGACAGGTTCTACGACCGCGCCCGCGGACGAGAACAGGGCGGCGGCGGCAGTGACTGCGTCGGCGACCTCCGGAGTGACGGGGAGGCCGACGCCGGGGTCCAGTTGCAGACCGACGCGCAGGCCGTCGAGGGAGCTGGTCAGGGAGAGCCAGTCGATCGACGCTGGCGGCAGGCTTAGGTGGTCGCGCGAATCGGGTTGGGCCAGGACGCTCATCAGCAGGGCGGTGTCGGCGACGGTCCTGGTCAGCGGTCCGGCGACGCGGCCGAGGAACGGCGGATCGACTGGCACTCGGCCGAAGCTGGGCTTCAGGCCGACCAGACCGCACCACCCGGCGGGGAGGCGGATCGAGCCGCCGATGTCGGTGCCTACGTGCAAGGGGCCGTAGCCCGCAGCCGCTGCGGAGGCTGCTCCGGCGCTGGAGCCGCCCGGAGTGCGCGTGACGTCCCACGGGTTGCGCGAAGCGGCGTGGAAGCTTGAGAGGCCGGAGGTGAGCATGCCGTAGTCGGGCATGGTCGTCTTCGCCAGCAGTACTGCGCCTGACTCGCGTACGCGGGCTGCGGCGGGAGCGTCGGCAGCGGCGGGGGTCAAAATGGTGGCGGCGGTGCCGAGAGGCGTAGGGAGGCCTGCGGAGGCGATGTTTTCCTTCAGAGTCAACGGGACGCCGTCGATGGGGCCAGAGGGTTCGCCAGCGTGCCAGCGCACTTCGGACGCCTTCGCTGCTTCACGGGCTGAAGCGGCGTCGTACGCGTACAGGGCGCACAGTTCGGGTTCACGGGCATCGATGCGCGAGAGGACGGCTTCGGTGACTTCGACCGGCGAGAACGTCTGCGCGCGGTACCCGGCTACCAGCTCGTTAGCAGTCAGGTCGGCCAATTCGGTCATCGCGGAACCTCCGATTCACGAAGCGGGTGGGTCAAAGCGGCCGTCGACTGCGGTCCAGCCGCCGTCGACAGCCAACACGGAGCCGGTGACGAAGGTCGAAGCGTCCGAAGCGAGGTACACGACAGCGCCGGCCAGTTCGTCCGCGCGCGCCCAGCGGCCGAGCGCGCCCTTCTGGGCATAGGCGTCGTACCAGTCGGGGCGCGCTTTGATCTGTGCGGTCAAAGGCGTCTCTACGACGCCAGGGGCGATGGCGTTGACGCGTACGCCGGACGGTCCGAACTCGGCGGCGGCAGTGCGGAAGAGTTGCACTAAGCCGCCTTTCGTTGCTGCGTACGGGCCTTGTCCGGGTTCGACGGTGGTACCGCGGATCGAGGAGAAGCCGATGATGCTTCCCCTGCCCTGCTCGACCATCGGCGCACCAAACGCGCGCAGCACCTCGAAGGCGACGCCGAGGTTCAGCTCCACCACGCGGTCGAACTCTTCGCGCGTGTAGTCCAGCAGGCGTTTCCGGACGTTGGTGGCGGCGGTCAGCACGACGGCGTCCAGCGGTCCCAAGTCGGTGGCGGCGGCAGCGACGGCACCCGGCGCGAGCAGGTCGATCTCGTACGCCTCGCCGACACCGGTCTCCCGGGCAGCGGCGACGTCACGGTCCGCGCAGATCACCGACGCACCGTGCGCGGCCAACGCTCGGGCGGCTTCGCGGCCGATCCCGCTGCCCGCGCCGAGCACGACGGCCCGGCGGCCGTCCATTCGGAACAGTCCGGCGTAGTTCACGGGCGCAGCACCGCCATCCTGGTCACGGTCAGCTCTTCGACGGCGAATCGCGGCCCCTCGCGGCCGATCCCGGAGTCCTTGACCCCGCCGTAGGGCATCGTGTCGGACCGGAACCCCGGCACCTCGTTCACCACTACCCCGCCGACCTCCAGCTCGTCCAGCGCACGGAACGCGGTCTTCAGCGAGCGGCTGTACACGCTCGCGTGCAACCCGTACCGCGACGCGTTGACCGCGGCGAACGCTTCGTCCACATCGGACACTGTGCGCAGGCAGACGACCGGGCCGAAGATCTCCTCGTCCCAGCATTCGACGCCGTCCGGGACGTCCGCGAGCACCGTCGGCTCCAGCACGCCGTCGCGCACCGAACCACCGGCCAGCAGCTGAGCGCCTGCCGCGATCGCTTTGTCGACCCACTCGGCGACCCGGGCGGTCGAGCGTTCATCGATCAGCGCCGATACGCGGGTTTCGGGAGAACGCGGATCACCAACGGTCACTTCGCCGAGCCGGGCGAGCACCTTGCCGGTGAATTCCGCGGCCACGGAAGACACCGCCAGCACGCGTTGTACGGAAATGCAGGCTTGTCCGGACGCATAGAACCCGCCGCGCAGCACGGCATCGGCGGCGGCATCGAGGTCGGCGTCCTCGCTGACGACCAGCGCTGCGTTCGAGCCCAGCTCCAGCAGGGTCTTCGTCGGTGCGGCGTCGCGGGCGATCTGGTGCCCGACGGCGGCCGAGCCGGTGAACGACACCGCCCCGATCCGCCGGTCGGTGACCAGCGCCGATCCCACCGAAGCGTCTCCGGTGACCAGCTGAACCATCGCGGGAAGATCGGTCAGCGAGCGGACCAGGTGCACCAGCCACAGCGTCGCCAACGGGGTTTGCGGCGCGGGTTTCACCACCACCGGACAGCCAGCGGCGATCGCAGGCGCGATCTTGTGCGATGCCAGCAGCAGCGGGTAGTTGAACCCGGCGATCCCGACCACGACGCCGATCGGCTTGCGCTTCCAGAACCCGACCAGCCCGTCCCCCGAAGGCAGCAGGTCGAGCGGCACGGTTTCGCCGTGCAGCCGCGACACCTCCTCGGCCGCGGCTTCCCAGGTGACGATCGTGCGCGCGACCTCCACCTGACAGTCGACCAGCGGTTTTCCGGTCTCCAGCACGAGAAGCTGCTCAAACTCCGCGCGACGCTCGCGCACCGCCGAAGCCACGTCGTTCAGCAGCGCCCGGCGAGTCCGCGAAGGCAGCGAAGCAACTTCACGAGCCACTGCTACTGCTTCGTCGATCGCCTGAGCGGCCAGCGCAGCAGTACCGACCGGCGCGGTGCCGATCACGCTGCCGTCATAGGGAAACACGATGTCCGCAGATTCCACTGTGGACACCCAGCCGGGACCAATCGGCAGGCCGTCCGGGCAGTCAGGCATCCGTTTCTCCCTTCAACCGGGCCAGCTCGGTCCGCAGATTCGGCGCGGCGGCCAGCAGTTCCCGGGTGTACTCGTGCTGCGGCTCGGCGTAAACCTGGTCGACCGCACCGATTTCCACGATCTCCCCGCGCCGCATCACCGCGACGCGATCGCACACGTGCCGGACCACGCCGAGGTCGTGCGAGACGAAAATCAACGTCAGCGAGAACTCGTCCACCAGCCGGGCCAGCAGATCCAGGATCTGCGCGCGCACCGAAACGTCCAGCGCGCTCACCGGTTCGTCCGCGATCAGCACACTCGGATGGGGCGCGAGCGCGCGGGCGATCGAGATCCGCTGCCGCTGCCCGCCGGAGAACTGGTGCGGATACCGCATCGCCGCGTCCTCGGGCAGTCCGACGGCGGTCAGCAGCTCCGCGACCCGCTCCGGCGACCGGCGGCCGAGCGGTTCGGACACGATGTCCCGCACGCGCATCCGAGGGTCGAGCGAGCCCATCGGATCCTGGAACACGATCTGCATTTCGCGGCGGAGAAACCGCAGTTTCCGTTCGGGCAGCGAGTCGATCCGCTGGTCTTGGAACGACACGGCGCCTGCGGTCGGCCGGTCCAAGGCGGCGAGCAGGCGCACCAAGGTGGACTTCCCGGAACCGGATTCACCGACGATCCCAAACCGCTCACCAGCGGAAACGTCGAAACTCACGCCGCGCAACGCATGCACGTCCCGCCGCGCGTACCGCCGTTCCAAATCCCGTACGGAGATCATCGCGCCCCCTCCAGATCGGAAGCCGCGAGCAACCGCTGCGTATAAGAATGCTGAGGCGCGGTCAAAACGTCCCGCGTCGAGCCATGCTCCACAATGGACCCGTCGAGCATCACCAGCACCCGGTCGCACATCTGCGCCACCACCGCCAGATCGTGCGTGATGAACAGCAGCGAGCTCTCCGTCGACAACCGTTCCCTGATGAGCGCCAGAATCTGCGCCTGCACGGTGACGTCCAGCGCGGTGGTCGGCTCGTCGCAGATCAGCAGCGCCGGGTCGTTGGCCAGCGCGATCGCCAGCACCACCCGCTGCCGCTGCCCGCCGGACAGCTGATGCGGATACGCCCGCGCGACCCCCGGCAATCCGACCGCGGCCAGCAGTTCCTCCGCCGGACGCCCCCGGCGGCCGTGCACCCGGAACGGCTCGGTGACCTGCCGTCCGATCCGCATCGCCGGATTCAGCGCGGTCATCGGCTCCTGGAACACCATCGCCATCCCGTTGCCGCGCAACCGGGAGAGGTCCTTTTCGGACGCACCGAGCAGCTCCCGGCCGTCGAGGCGCACCGAGCCGGTGGCCGACAGCTCCTCCGGCAGCAGGCCCAGCACCGACAGCGCGGTGAGCGATTTCCCGGACCCGGATTCACCGATCAACCCGACCCGCTCGCCCGCGCCCAGCTCGAACGAAACCCCGCGCACGAGGTCCGCGACCTGCAGGTTTTCCACCGTCAGCGTCATACCCGCGCCGCCAATCGGGGGTCGAGACGGTCGCGCAGACCGTCGCCGAGAAGGTTGAATCCGAGGACTGCCAACGCGATCGCGACACCGGGCACCAGCGCGAGCCGCGGCTGCGCGGTGAGCAATTCCTGCGATTCCTGCAGCATCCGGCCCCACGACGGCGTCGGCGGACGCGTGCCGAAGCCGAGGAACGACAGCGCCGCCTCGGCCAGCACCGCGATCGCGAACGACACCGACGCCTGCACGATCAGCAGGCCGCCGATGTTCGGCAGCACGTGCGCCCAGGCGATCCTCGTCCGCGACCGTCCGCCGGCACGGGCGGCCAGCACGTATTCGCTGCTCATCACCTGCAGCGAGCCGGACCGCGCGATGCGGGCGAACGACGGGATCGTCGCGATGCCGATGGCGACCATCGCGGTGAGCGTGTCCGCGCCGAAGACCGCGCCGAACATGATCGCCAGCAACAGCGCGGGAAACGCGAGGACCAGGTCGTTCACCCGCATCACGAACTCGCCGAGCCACCGCGGAGCCATCGCCGCCAGCACGCCCAGCGGAGTGCCGATCACCGCCGCGATGCCGACCGCGACGACGCCGACGTACAGCGTGGTCCGCGCGCCGACGAGGATCTGGCTGAAGACGTCGCGGCCGAATTTGTCCGTGCCGAACAGATGCTCGGCCGAAAAGCCCAGCAGCCGGTCCGCCGCGTTGACCTGCACCGGGTCGTACGGCGTCCAGACGAACGACACCAGCGCGGCCAGCACGACGAGCGCGACCAGCGTCCCGCCGAGCAGGAGATTTCCGTTGCGGCGCATCAGGACCCCCGCAGTCTCGGGTCGAGCACCGAATACAGCACGTCGACCACGAAGTTCACCAGCAGCACCCCGGCCACCAGCACCAGCACGATCCCTTGCACCGTCAGCAGATCGCGCTGTGCGACCGCGTCCAGCAGCATGCTGCCGAGCCCGGGCAGCACGAACACCCGCTCCACCACGACCGCGCCGATCAGCAGCGTCGTCAACTGCAGGCCGAGCACGGTGACCACCGGGACGGACGCGTTGCGCAACCCGTGCCGGAACAGGGCCTGACCAGGCAACAAGCCCTTGGAACGGGCGGTGCGGAGGTAGTCCTGGCCGAGTGTGTCGAGCACTGCCGACCGGACGTAGCGCGTGAGCACCGCGCCCTGCACCAGGCCGAGGGACAACGCCGGAAGGATCAGCCCGCGCAGGAACTCGCCCGCGTCCTGATCCGGTGGCGTCCATCCGCCGCTCGGCAGCCAGCGCAGCTGCACGGCGAAAATCTGCACCAGGATGATGCCCGCCAGGAACGCCGGGATCGCCACGCCGACCTGCGACAGCCCGGAAACCGCGACACCGCTGGCCTTCCGGTGCCGCACCGCGGCGAACGCGCCGGCGGGCAAAGCGATCACCAGCGCGACGATCATTCCCGCGCCGACCAGCCACAACGTCACCCCGAGCCGGTCCACCAGCTGCGGACTGATCGCCTCGCGCGTGACGTACGACCGGCCGAAGTCGCCGTGGAGCACCCCGCCCATCCAGCTCAGGTACTGCTCGATCAGCGGCCGGTCGATGCCGAATTCGGCGCGGGTCTTCGCGAGCAGCTCCGGCGTCGCGTTCACGCCGAGCGCGACCTGCGCGGGATCGCCCGGCAGCCCCGCCATGAACAGGAACACCACAATGGACGCCACGAACAGGCTCACCGCGAACACGGCCACCCGCCGGAGCACGCGCGCGGTCATGCCGGCCTCACCGCGGTCAAGTCGAACGACTCGCTGACCTGGTTGCGCGCGAGCCCGGTCACCTTTTTCTTGGCGACCACGACGTTCGGGAACAGGAACAGCCAGTCCGCGGCCGCGTCGGTGTTCAGCTGCCGCGCGACCTCCTTCATGTCGCTGACCTGCTCCTGCGGCGTGCCGCTGTCCGCCGCGGCCAGCAGCTGTTGCACGCGTTTGTTGTCGTAACCCCAGTAGTACTTGGCTTTTCCGAACGTCGAGATGTCGCGGGCTTCGACGTGCTGGATGATCGACAGGTCGTAGTCGTGGTCGGTGAAGACCTGCTTGAGCCACACCGCCGGGAAGTCGAGCGGCTCGATCGTCGCGGTGACGCCGACGTCCGCCAGCTGCGATTGCACCACCTGCGCCGCCGACACCGCGTACGGCAGGTTCGGAATCCGCAGCCGCAGCTTGAGATCGTGCACGCCCGCCTCGGCAAGAAGCTGCTTCGCCTTCGCCGGGTCGTACGAATAGACCTTCGAGAGGTCCTCGTACCACGGGTCAGTGGGCGGAACCATGCTGCCGATGAGCGTGCCGCGACCGCTGAAGACCAGGTCCAGCACGGCTTTCCGGTCGATGGCGTAGGTGAGCGCGCGCCTGACGCGCACGTCGTTCAGCGGCGCGCGACGGCCGTTGAACGCCAGCGTGACCTCGCTGTTCGTGGTGCCCTGCTGCACGGTGAACCGGTCGTCGCCCTGGAACTGCGGGATCGAATCGGCCGAAGTGAGATTGGAGATCACGTCGATTCCGTTGGACAGCAGTGCGTTGTTGAGCGCGGTCGGATCGGCGAAGTACTTGAGCACGACCGTGCGATACGCCGGTTTCCGGCCCCAGTACTGCGGATTCTCCCGCAGCACGATGGAATCGCCACGACGGCGCGACGCCACCTCGTACGGTCCGGTGCCGACCGGATGGTTCGCCAGATCCGCGACGCCGGTCGGGCTGAACATCGCGCCGAGCCGGCTGGTGAGGCTGAACAGCCAGCCGTTGCTGGGTTTCGACAGCACCACGCGAGCGTGATCGGGCGCGACGACCTCGACGTGGTCCACGACGTCCATCGCCGATTTGAGCGAGATCGTCCAGTCGGTCTTCACCCGCATCAGCGAAAACTGGACGTCGGAGGCGGTGAACGGCGCTCCATTGCTGAACTTGACGCCCTGCCGCAGCTGGAAGTCGTAGGTCTTGCGGTCCGGGCTGATCGTCCAGGACTTCGCGAGCAGCGGCACGATCCGGCCCTGCGGGTCGAGCTTCACCAGGCCCTCGTAGACGTTGTAGAGCAGCGCCTGCGGGATGGCCACGCCGTCGGAACGGGTGAAGTCGAAGTTCGCCGGCTCCGCCGTGTAGCCGACGGAAAGCGTGTCCGGACCTGGGGAAACACTCGCGCTGGAGCCTGCCGAGCAGCCGGACGTCACGAGCAGCAGCGCCAGTGCCGCCGCAGTGCTCCGGGCTTTCATTCCGCCTCCTGCTCAGTACACTGGTCTGACCAGTAAACCTCACAGCAGACTCGCATCCGGCAGACACCGAGGTCAAGATGAAGTTCGAACCGGTGGCTCCGGTCCGCGCCTACGAGCGGATCGTCGAGCAGATCGAGGAGGCCGTGGTGAGCGGCCGCCTCAAACCCGGTGACCGGCTGCCCGGGGAGCGGGAGCTGATGACGCAGTTCGGCGTCGGCCGGTCGACCGTGCGCGAGGCGCTGCGGGTGCTGCAGGCCGCCGAGCTGATCCGGTCGCGGCCGGGTGATCCGCGCGGGCCCGAGGTGCTGGCCGCGTCGCCGGGCGCGTTGCACCGGTCGATGCACCGGCTGGCGCGGGCGGAACACGTCGGGCTGGCGGAACTGCTGCAATTCCGGATGGTGCTGGACGGATCGTCGCACCTGCTGGCCGCGGAACTGCGCACCGCCGAGGATTTGACCGCGCTCGACACTGCGTTGGAAGGAATGGCGGCGGCGGACGGATACGCCGAATTCAGTCGCGCGGACGTCGCATTCCATGACGTGATTGCCCAAGTGTCACGGAATCCGCTACTGGTAGTCAGCGGCGAAGTGGTCCGCGGGGTAGTCCTGGAATTGATCGAGGACAAACTCAGCCACGCCAACGACCGCGGCACCCTGATGCGATCGTGGCTGCGGCACCACGAAGAGGTGCTGAACGCGATCCGCGCCGCCGACGGGAAGTCGGCGGCGCGGCTGGCGCGTCAAGCGCTGTATGACAACTACGCGGAATACGTGCCGAAGGAGCAGCGACCGCTGCTCACTCCGCTGCTGGCCTGAGTCAGGAGACCAGGTTCGCGTACA
The DNA here is from genome assembly GCF_055633655.1 of Amycolatopsis sp. NPDC114503. Classification (NCBI taxonomy): domain Bacteria; kingdom Bacillati; phylum Actinomycetota; class Actinomycetes; order Pseudonocardiales; family Pseudonocardiaceae; genus Amycolatopsis; species Amycolatopsis sp. NPDC114503. The sequence continues at coordinate 444,982 of NZ_JBVKDT010000001.1, forward strand.
CCACGATGTTGTCTTTGTAGCTGTGCTCGGCGTGGTCGAACACGCCGCCGCAGGTGATGATGCGCAGCTGCGGTTTGTCGGTGTTGCCGAAGACGGCCTGGGTGGGGAACGTGTCCTTGGGGACCTGTTCCTTGCGGTCCACGACGAACTTCAGCTTCTTGCCGTCGCTGCGTTCGACGTCGACCTCGTCGCCGGGGTTCACGTCCTTGAGCTTGTAGAAGATCCCCGGCTTGTGGTCGCCGTCGACGTGCCCGAGCACGATCGCGGGGCCCACGTCGCCCGGCACCGGCGAGAGCCGGTACCACGCGGCCTGCATCGGGTTCTTCACCGAAGGCACCGAGATCTGCCCCTCTTTGTTGGGCATCACCGTGATCAGCGACGACTTCGCGCCGATCTTCGGGATCTCGACCGACGTCGGCCGCAGCCCGGTGAACGGCTTGGTCACCGGGACCGCCGCGCTGGCCGGGGCCTGCGCGGCCGGGGCCGCCGGGGCGTCCGAGCCGCACGCGCTCAGCGAGAGGGAGAGGAGCAGAGCGCCCGCGAGAGCGGCGCCCTGCCCGAACTTCCTGGTCATCAGGCGGCCATGCCCCCGAAGCCGGTCTCGATGCCGCGCTTCGGCGTGTACTTCACCTGCGAGTCGCCGTGTCCGCCGGTGGTGCCGGCCGAACCCGCGCCCGCGCCGCCGGCCGGGGGAACCGTTCCGCCGTCGGTCGGCTTGCCGCCGCAGGTCCAGACCGCGCGCACGGTGCCGCTCTCGAAGGAGACACCCTCGTGGCGCTTGACGATCCAGCCCCAGTAGCGGCCGTCGACCTCGTCCTGGTGCGGGCCCTCGACGATGTCGAAGTCGTTGGAGTGCAGGCCGGTCGGCTCGCCCGCGGCGCACGAGATCTCGACGTAGCCGTAGCCGTCGGCGAGGTCCAAGCCGGAGCCGGTGTCGTCCACGTACGGCGGCTCGGCCGGAGTGGAAGTCTCCGAGGAGGTCGGCGTGGTCGGCTTGCTGGTGCCGGTCGGCTTGCCGGTCTCGGTCGGCTTGCCCGTCTCAGTCGGCTTGCCCGTCTCAGTCGGCTTGCCGGTCTCGGTCGGCTTGCCCGTCTCGCTCGGCGCGCCGGTCTCGCTCGGCTTGCCGGTCTCGCTGGCCGGAGGCTGCGAGGCGGGAGCCGTCTCGCCCGAGGAGGCCGGCGCCGAAGCGGACGTCGTCGCCGAGGCCTCCTCCGCGTTCGCGGCGGGCGCGACGGCAAGGCTGATCAGGGCGCCCGCGAGCACAGCGCCCGCGAGTCTGCCCAGGGTCTTCTTCAAGATGATTACCCCTCTGAGGAAAAGCGCGATGACCCCCACCGCGCCCGCTGATCCTGTCGAAATTCAGCCCAAAGGGGTAACTCTTTAGCCGGTGATTAATGACACGAGGGAAAGACGTAACGAACGCCTTCGCGGTGGCGATGATTTCGCCCGATTGCCGGGAATCCGGCCTGTCGTGCCCATACCGTAACAGTCGCCGGGCAACCCGCACAGCCCTCGTTAAAGAATGGCGGAATTCAGCCGAGCGCGGTCAGCAAATCCCGCCACAGGTCCTCCGGGTCTTCCAATCCGACGGAGAACCGGATGAGCCCCGGCGGCACGCGCTCCTCGCCGGGAAGCCACGCACGCCGTTCCACCAGGCTTTCTACCCCGCCGAGACTCGTCGCCGACCGGATCAGCCGGACGGCCGCGCACACCTTGTCCGCCGCGTCGGCGTCGGCGACCTCGAACGCCACCATCATCCCGAAACCGGGGTAGCGAACCTTTGTTACCGCCGGGTGTTCCGCCAACCGGGACACCAGCAACTCGGCGGTGCGAGTTTGCTCGGCGAGCCGCACCGGAAGCGTCCGCAATCCCCGTAACGCAAGCCACGTTTCGAGCGCACCCGGTGTCGCGCCGACCCGAGTCCGCGCCGCGCGAAGCTCGTCCACGATCTTCTGCTCGGCTGCGACCGCGACGCCGAGCAGAAGATCGCTGTGTCCGCCAATGAGCTTCGTCGCGCTGTGCACGACAATGTCCGCGCCGAGCGACAGTGGTTGTTGATGCAGCGAAGTCGCGAAGGTGTTGTCGACGACTACGCGACCCCGCGTGCCGCGCGCGATGGTCTCGATCTCCATCACGTCAAGCGTCGGGTTAGTCGGCGATTCGAGCCACAACAGATCGGCGTCGCAGTCGAGCCACGCCTGAGTGTCCGTCGGCTCCAATTCGGTGACCGTGAGACGACCGATCTGCTGTGCGTGCTTCAACGCTCCGCGCGTGACGGCGTAACTGAACGACGGAACCGCAACCGTCGACCCGACCGGCAACGAATCCAGCACCGCGGACAACGTGGCGACCCCTGACGCGAAGGCGACCGCAGTGCCGCCCTCAAGCGACCCGACGACCTCCTCGAAAGAGTCCCAAGTGGCCGTGCCGTCGGAGCGCGAATACACCGCGTCGCCGCCGGCCTCGAAGGTGCTCGTGGCCACGATGGGCGTGTTCAGCGGCTCGCCGGGGCCGTGCGGCCGGCCCGCCGCGATCGCGCGGGTCCGCGGAGTCCAGTCGTCCATGCGGACACGGTAACTTCGCGGCCGCTCCAACGGCAGGCGACGAATATCACCAGGTGGTCAGGTGTTCCACAAAGTGGGCAGCGTCCTGGTCGGCTGGGCGATAGTGCAGGTAGACAGCGCGCGACAGCCGCGGTTCCCACGGCCGGACCGCGACGGCGGGCGTGAAGCACCGCCCCGGCCAATCATGCTGGCCGGAGCGGTCCTCATCGTCACTTGAGTCGCGACCGAAGTCAGTGCGCGTAAACCTCGAACTCATACAGCGAATACCCGTACTTAGTCCCGCGCGAGACCCCCTGCATCCGAACGAAGCGCGCGTCCGAAGGCGCGAACGAGACGTTGTCCGCCCCGCCGTTCCCGTCCGTCACCACGGCCGCGTCGTGCCAGTCGGTGCCGTCCGTGGACAGCTGGATCTTGTACCCCTTCGCGTACGCCTTCTCCCACGACAGCACCGCGCGCGAAACCTGCTGCACCGAGCCGAGATCCACGGTGATCGACTGGTTGTCGTTCCAATCGCTCGCCCAGCGCGTACCCGGGTTTCCGTCAACGGCGTTCGAAGCAGGCGAGTTGTAGAACCCGGTTTCCGCGCTGGAGGCGTTCACCGGCTTGCCCGCCGCGAGGTTCGAGACGTTGTCGCCGCGATGCGCCGGATACTCGACGACCTGCTGGAACGTCGGCCGGTTCTGCGTGCTGATCTTGCCGTGCGCGATGCCGCCCAGCGGACGCTGGACGATCGAGTCGGCGCACCACTGGTCGCCCGCCGAGCAGTCGCCGTCACCCGGGTACACGGTGTTCGCGGGCTGACCGGCAGCAGTGGTCAGCGAGTCGACCAGCGTCTGCCGGCACGCGGTCAGGTCGCCGCCGCCGCAGAACTTCGCGCCGAGCGGGCCCGCCACCGGCTGTCCGAGCACCGTGCGGAGATCCTTGCTGGCGTAACCCCACCAGCCGTGCTGATAGGCCGAACCCTGGTGCGGCTGCCCGACGTGCTTGCCCGGCGTCTCGTTCTGGAAGCCGGACGGGCTTTCGTTGATCTGCAGCACGTTGGTCATCGCGCCGAACGCGTCGTCGCCCATCGACGGTTTGAACTCGCCGGTGACCAGCAGCGGCCACCACGCGTCCATGATCCGGATCGCGTCGGCGTCGTTGTAGGTCTTGCTGCCCGGACTGGATTCGACGCGCTGGTGGCCGTGCTCCATCCACGTCTTCAGCTTCGCCTCGGCGTCCGCCGCGGCGCCGGTGAGCGGGGCCTTGTCGAGCACCTGCAGCAGCAACGGCAGCACCTTCTCCGCCCGCAGGTCGGCCAGCGCCGCGTCCTCCATCGCCTGGGTCAGGTTCACCCGGGTCACCTTGGTGCCGCTGGAAAGCAGGCCCTTGACCCGCGCGTCGAGCAGGTCGGCGCGGTGCACGGCGGACTTGTCCGCACCGCCGGACGCGTAACCGTTGGATTGCGCGTTGTTCCAGCTGATGTAGTAGTCCTGGTTCACCGACTGCGGATGCTGGGACGCGGGCGTGTAGTCGGCCTTGTTGCCCGCCGGGTTCCAGCCCGACCAGTCGAACCCGCGGTCGCCCCACGTCGGCATCATCGGGTCCACAGTGGAATTGCGCACCGGGTTCGCGCCGGAGTTGAAGTACGCGATGTCCTTCGAATCGGCGTAGAACCAGTTGAAGGTGAAGTTGACGTCGTTCGCGGCGCGCTGGAAGTCCGCGGCCGATTTGACGTAGCCCGGGTCGTTGAACTCCTGGAACCCGATCAGCGAATCGACCTCGTGCATGTACGAGGACCGCAGCGACGAATACGCCACCGGCTTCCCGTCCACCATCGCCCGCGAGGTCACCGGGCCGTACTTCGTGCGGTAGCTGCGCAGGGTGTAGGACCCGGCGGCGGTGCCGTCCGCGACCGTCGGCGACCAGGCGTTCTTGCGCTCCACGGTGTCCATCGGGAGGCATTTGCCCTGGTACAGATAGTAGTTCGAGTCCTTTGTGGCCGGTTTGCCGCTCGGGTCGCACAGCGGCAGCGCGTAGGTGTCGATGATGTCCTGCGCCGCGGTCGTCGCGCTCCACGAGTAGTCCTGGCCGCGCCCGAGCAGCACGTACATGCTGATCCCGGCGAACGACGCGCCCCGCGCGCTGATGCCCGGACCCTGGATTTCCTGCAGCAGCAACAGCTGCGGCGCGAAATACCCGGTCTGCGGACCGAACACGGCGACCGGATGTCCGCTGGCGGTCTTCGCGCCGGACACCAGCAGCGCGTTGGACATGCCGTGCTTTTCCTTGAGCATGTTGCCCGGCAGCACGCCGTTGTCGAACATGCCGCGCGCGGATTCCTGGTCCTTCGGCGCGGGAACCTTGACCTTTTCGGCCTTCGCTGAGGCCGCCGAGCCGGTCTGGTCGAACACGAGCTGCTGGTTCGTCACCGAGCCCTTGTCCGGCAACGCCGCGCCCTGCGGGTTCGCCGGAGTGTTGCCGTACGGGAAATTCTGCCCGTCGTGCAGGGTCTTCACGGCCTCGGGATCATCCGCGGCGCGCAGGCTCTGCCACACCTTTTCGCCCTGCTCGACGCCGTACTTCTCCTGCAGCGCCAGCTTCGCGACCGCGTTCTGCACCTCGCCGCCACCGCCGGCGCCGAACTGCGCGCCGACCACCGAGGCGAGCACGACGAGGTCAGTGAGCTTGAACGGTTCGATGGTGCCCGCGTTGGTGATCGCGTCGACGTGCCCGGTGAGCACGTATTCGCCCGGGAAGTACCGGCCGTTGTGCGAATCGGTGATGTATTTGTTGATGCCTTCGATGTACGCCTGCGCGTCGGCAAGGCCCTGCTTGCCGCGCGGACCGCTCGCCGCCACCGCGTCGATCTGCTGCTGCAGCTCGTCCTCGGTGTAGGGCGCGGAGGCGAAGAAAGACTGCTCCAGCTCGCGGTTCGCTTCCGCGCCGCCGGCGTACGACGTGAGCTGGCCGCGCCCGACCCGCCGCATGATGTCCATGAGCCACAAGCGATCCTGCGCCGCCGCGTATCCCGCGCCGTACTCGGTGCCGGAGCGCGTCGTGCCCTGGATGTGCGGGACGCCGGTGGCCTTGTCGCGCGTGATCGTCACGTCGTCGCGCGGCTTCAGCGTGCTCGCGACCTGGTCGGCGGGCACGCCGAAGGACGAATCGTTGAAGAATTTGCCGATCGTGTCGGTCGTCAGCGTCTTGTATCCGCCCGCCAGGTCGGCGTATTTGCCGAGCTGGTCGTCCGCGTGCCCGGGCTGCGTGCCGAACGCCTTGTTGGCGAGGATTTCGGCGAGCGTCGCGCTGCCGTTCTCGCCGGGCGGGAGGATGTCGTTGCACTGGCCCGCGCAATAGTCGTTGCCGGGCAACGCGGCGGAAGCCGGTGCCGCGGTCCCGATCTGCACTAGCCCGGCCGTGAGCACGGCTACCGCGCCCGCGGCCAGGATTGGGATGCGTCGTCGCATTCCGCACTCCGTCCACGAAGGATTCCCCAGGGTGACCCAGCGCACGCTACCGACGGGTAGGGCACATGTGAAGAGTTTTCGCGTTTATCCCCTCGTTGGGAGTAGTCCTCCCTGGTAGCGGTCCATCCAGCGCGGCGTTTGACCGATAGGTACCGTGAGCCCCATGAGCGTGGAAAAGCCCCAAGTCGACCGCCCGGACGGACCGCCGCCCGCCGAGCTGCAGATCAAAGACATCACCGTCGGCGACGGCCCCGAAGCACAATCGGGCAATGCTGTCAGCGTGCACTACGTAGGGGTCTCGCACTCCACCGGCGCGCAATTCGACGCCTCCTACGACCGCGGCGCGCCGCTCGATTTCCAGCTCGGCGCCGGACAGGTCATCCCGGGCTGGGACCAGGGCGTGACCGGCATGAAGGTCGGCGGCCGCCGCCAGCTCGTGATCCCGCCGCACCTGGCGTACGGCGAACGCGGCGCGGGCGGCGTGATCGCGCCGAACGAAACGCTGATTTTCGTCGTCGACCTCGTCGGCGTGAGCTGATTCAAGAAAACGCGGGCAGCCGGGCAAGCCCGATCGGGCAGCCCCGGCTGATCCCCCTTTCGGGGGAAACCGGAGACGCCTACGTTCGCATTGAGTAGTCGTCTTCCGGAGGATATTTCATGCGTTTGCGTGCCGCCCTTTCCGCTGCCTTCCTCGCCGCCGGCGCCGCGCTAGCTGTCGCGGCCCCCGCGTCCGCGGTCGCGAACGGCAACGATGTGGCGCCCGGCGAGTATCCGTTCGCGGCCAAGCTGTCCATGCCTGTCATCCCGAAGGCGGACGGCACCACTTATTCGAGCGGATGCTCGGGTTCGCTCATCGCGCCGCAATGGATCATCACCGCCGGGCACTGTTTCCACGACGTCAACCGCAAGCCGGTCTCCGGCCCGGTGCCGTACGGGACTTCGGTGCTTCTCGGCGCGACCACCGACGAGCCGGGCAAGGGCGAACGGCGCAACGTCACCGAGGTGCAGCAGGCGGGCGTCAACGACGTCGCGATCGCCAAGCTCGACTCCCCGGTCACCGACATCAAGCCGCTGACCGTGTCGCCCGCCGCGCCGACCACCGGCCAGAAGGTGCTGCTCGCCGGATGGGGCAGCCTCACCGAGGTTTCGCCGAAGCCGTCGGACAAGCTGCAGCAGGGCGAGATGCAGGTCGTCGGCTCCGACGCCACCACCGCGAGCATCATCGGGGTCGCGCCGAAGAAGGACACCAGCGCGTGCAGCTACGACTCGGGCGCGCCGTACTTCGTCGACGACGGCGACCACACCGGCCGCATCATCTCGGTCGAGTCGACCGGCCCGGACTGCCCCCACGCCACCCCGGAGACGACCGCGCGCGTCGACATCCTCAAGGACTGGATCGCCTCGCACACCCAGTGAGGGCAAGTCGCGAGATCGGTCGGTTTTCGTCGCCCATCAAGGGAATTCCGCATCGCGGACGGTGTCGTTAGCGTGGAAGGCCGAGTTCATCGGCGTCCGCCGGTGACCCGGACGAAGGGACAGAATGCGCGTCCGCGCCGCGATCTCCGCAGCAGTTCTCCTGCCCATCCTCACCGCGAGCCCGGCTCTGGCCGTCGCGAACGGCTCTGATGTCCCAGCCGGCCAATTCGGCTTCGCCGCGAAGCTGAGCATGACCGGAATCCCGCTGCCGAACGGAAGCACGTACTCGAGCTTCTGTTCGGCAGCGCTCGTCGCGCCGCAGTGGATCGTCACCACCGGCCACTGTTTCCACGACGCCAACAAGAACCGGGTGTCCGGCCCGGTGCCGTACCCGACGACGGTGTCGCTGGGCCTGGTCGACGAGACCAAGGAAAAAGGCGTCCAGCGCAAGGTCACGCAGGTCCTGCAGGCCGGCCCGAACGACGTCGCGCTGGCGCAACTGGACAGCCCGGTCTCCGGCGTTACGCCGCTCGCGGCGAACCACCTGGTGCCAGGCGTCGGACAGCAGGTGACGCTGGCCGGCTGGGGCAGCCGAACCGCGCAGAATCCGGTGCCGTCCAAGCAGTTGCAGCAGGGCACGATGAAGATCTCGTCGGTCGGCGGCACGACAGTCGGCATTCACGGCGTCGCGCCCTCGGCGTCCACCAGCGCGTGCGCCTTCGACACCGGCGCGCCGTATTTCGCCGACGGCAAGCTGATCTCGATCGAGAACAACGGCCCGGACTGCCCGCACACCGGCGCGGAAACGACGTCGCGTATCGACGTGATCGCCGAGTGGATCGACGAGCACGCGAAGTGAGTACGGTGGAAGGGCCGCCGACCTGAGGAGAGTCGCATGCCCGAGCCGATCCTGACCGCTGTCGCCACCGCGCTGGCCACGAAGGCCGCGACCGGGCTGTATGACCTGGTCAAGCGCAAGTTCTCCGGCAACAGCAAGGCGACCGCGGAACTGGAGGCGGCCACCCCCGACAACCCGGCCACGGTGACCGCGCTGGCCGAACGCCTCGACGAGGCCAGCCGCCAGGACCCGGAGTTCGGTGCGGCGCTGCGCACCGAGTTCGAGGTGCACCAGGAGGCGCGCAGCGGCGGGGTGACGAACCACGTGGGCACCGTGGCCGAAGGGGCCAAGGTCGTCCAGCTGCGTGACGTACAAGGCAATATCAGCCTCTGAGGCTTTCTGAGCGACCGGCACGGAGCGCGATCGGTAGGATCGCTCTCCGTGCCGTCGTCGTCGTTCCCCGTGCCGCCCCGATGGCGCACTGTGCCTACGGAACGCACACTGCTGGCGGTAGTGCACAACGTCACCGCGGCGACCCGGCTGCTGGACGTGCTGCCGTTGTTCGCGGGCGATCCGCGGGTGCAGGTGGTGTTCACGTGCCCGGATTCGAGCGCGTTCACCCGGGGGACGGAGGAGTACCTCGCGGCGCGGGGGATCCCGCTGGTGCCGTGGGAAGACGTCGTGGCGGAGGACTTCGACTGGGCGTTGGCTGCCAGTTATGGCGGGGATTTGCATAAATTGCGTGCTCCGTTGACGGTTTTGCCGCACGGAATGGGGTATAATAAGTTCTTGGAAACCGGAAACCGGAAACCGGAAACCGGAAACCGGAAACCGGAAACCGGAAACCGGAAACCGGAAACCGGAAACCGGAAACCGGAAACCGGAAACCGGTTTTCGGGTTGTCCGAGCAATGGCTGATGCATAACGGCGAGGTGATCGCCGAACATCACGTCCTGTCCCACCCCGAGCAGCTCACCCGGCTGCGGCAGTACTGTCCGCAGGCCGCCGACCACGCCGTCATCGCCGGAGACTCCTGCCTGGACCGCCTGCGAGACGCCCGGGAGCTGCGCGAATCCTACCGCCAGGCCCTCGGCGTAACCGGCGAGCAAACCCTGGTGCTGATCTCGTCCACCTGGGGCCACCTCTCGTCCTACGGATCCGGCCCAGACCTCCCCGCCCGAATCGCGCGGCAACTCCCCCTGGACGAATTCGCCGTCGTCCTCGCCCTGCATCCCAATATCGGCCAAGGCCATTATCCGTGGCAACTGAAAATGTGGCTGCGAGACTGCGAACGAGCGGGCGTAATCGTCCTCCCGGAAGAAGATCTGTGGCAACCAGCCGCAGTAGCCGCCGACGTCACCATCGGCGACCACGGCTCCGTCACGTATTACTCCGCCTGCCTGGGCACCCCAGTCCTGCTGGCCGCCGCACCGCACGAAGCCGTCGACCCGGATTCCCCGGTAGCCGCCCTGCTGCGCACCGCCCCCTCGCTGACCGACGAAAACCTGGCCGACCAACTGCGCACCGCGACCCAGCCCGCAGACCTGGTCGCCGCGACCTCCCTCGCGACCAGCGTCCCCGGCCAGTCCGCAGCGCTGCTGACCGACCTCGGCTACCGCACTCTCCAACTAGCGCCACCAGCCCAACCAGCCGGATTCATCGCGTTCCCGCTGCCGCGCGTCCAGCGCCCCGAGCCCGGCGCACAATGGGTCCAGGTCCGCGGCGACGAAGTCACCAGATTCGCCGCCACCACACCTGAGGCCCAACCCGACGCCCACCTAGTAGTCCACGTCGACGGCCCCGACCCGCGCCTGCTGCGCCGCGCCGACATCGTGCTGGGCGACCGATTCCCCGACCCCGGCCGCTGGATCGCCCTCACCCTCGCCGAATTCCCCGGCTGCGAATGGGCCGCCTGCCCAGCCGGATCAGGATGGCTGGCCGGGAGCCGCGACGGCCTGGTCGTCTCCTTCACCGGCACCGACCTGCCGCAGGCCGTGCCGTCGCTGCTGTACACGCGCGACCAACTGGGCCTCGACTTCCCCGAACAGCTCCCGTTCACCGCGGGCGGCCGCAAGCACGAAGCCCGGCTTACCGTCCACTATGGATAGTCAGAGCTGTTCGATCCAGATCAGCAAATCGGTCGCCTCGGCCGTGAATCCGTGCATCCGGGCGATGTTCAGCGCGTCGTTCGCGTGCGCCTTCGCCTGATCGCGGAACCCGCGGGCCAGCGCCGCCTCCGCACGGGAGCGCAAGGCGGCAATGCGTTCGCGGTGCATCCGCAGCCCTTCCGCCGCCGAGTCGAGTTCGGCCAGCACAGCCGCGCCTTCCTCGTACGAACCAGCCTCGATCAGCTTCCGCCCCTGCCACAGCCGGATCTTCACCAGATTGCCCGGCTCGTTCTTCAGCCCCTGCTCCGCTTGCGCCAGCAGGGTCGCCGCCTCCTCCGGCGGCACGACCTTGGCCAGATGCATCCGGATCAACGCGAGCCGACGACGCTTCCCGATCTGTTCGGCAAGCGCAAGGCTTTCCCGAAAGCAGACTTCCGCCTGGTCCCACAACGAAGCCGCGTCGTCCGGCCGTCCCTGCTGTTGCGCGATCAACCCGGGCTCGAAGAACGCGAGGCCGCGCGCTTCCAGCGCGGACGCGTGTTCCTCCGGCGTCGTGGCCAACTCGGCCGCCGCGGCGTACTGCCCCAGTGCCGCCGCCCAATCACGCCGCTGCATCTGAGCGAACCCGAGCTGGGTACGGACCAACCCCTCGGCAAGCGGCATCGCGGCGGCCTGCGCGGCCCGGACCGCGTCCTGGCTCACGGCCAACAGCTCGACGGGGTAAGCGCCGTCTTTGTAGACCGGCCATAACGCCCTCGCCAGCCGGATGACGTCCTCGTGCGCCCCCTCCTGCAACGCGACCTCCGCCGCGGCAACCAGGTTCGCCTGCTCGTCGAACAACCACTCCCAGGCATCCACCTCGGCCGGCGCCGGAGTGAAGCCCGGCCAGATCTTCTCCGGCCAGCCAGTAGACAGCGCGCGTTCCGCGATCCGGAGCCCCTGCTCGGCGTAGTACCCGACCACCACCTCGGAAAGCTCGCCGGCCAGCGCCGCGGCGTGCATCCGCGCCAGCTCGGACATCCGGTATCGACCCCGGATGACCTCGATCAACTTGGCAGATACCAGTTTCTGCAGCGTGTCCTCAGCGTCGTACTCGTCGAGGGAGAGGAGCGCCGCCACGGTTTCCAGCCGAACGGCGCCATCGCCCGGATGCGCGCCGAAAACCCGGTACGCCGCTTGCTCACGCTCGTCCATCTGCTCGTAAGCGACGTCGTACACCGCGCTGGCCAGCGCGCCTTTCGCCCGGATCCGCGCGACCAGCCGCCGCACCGTCCCGCCCTGCCGGGTGAGGAGCACGCCCGCGACGTTGAGTTCCGCTGCGGATCCCGCGCAGATCCGCAGCAGTTCTTTCAGCTGTTCCGGCTCCCCGGCGAGCTTTTCCTCGCCTACCAGTGCCGTCAGCACACCCAGCGCCGCCTCGTCGCTCAACGGTTCCAGCTCGACCTCGCGAGCGGAATACCGGGCACGCAGCGCCTCCAGCCCAGACCCGACCACGAGCACGTACGAACCGGGGTGCGTCGGCAGCAGCGCCTTGACCTCCGCCGCGCTCAACGCGTCGTCGACCAGCAGCGCGACCTTGAACTTGGCGGTCTGCGACCGCCACATCGCCACGCGCCCCTCGAGACTCGCCTGCATCTCGTCCGGCCCGTAGCCCAGCTTGGACAGCAACTCGGCCAGCACGTCAGCACCCGCCCGGTGGCCCACGCGCACGTCGTAGAACCGGTCGAACCGGTCCTGATGCTGATGCAACCAGGTTTCGCACAGCGTCGTCCGCCCACTGCCCGGCGCACCCCGCACGATCGCGATCGCTACCCGATCCAGCGCCTCGTCATGAATTCGAGTGAGCGTAGCCAGCTGGCGCTCGTTGTTCCGGTAATGCTCCGGCGGCGCCTGGACCTGCAACGCCGGCACCGCGGGCTGCTGCGGCCCGTGGAAATGCACGTCGCCGTAGACGTTGCGCGCCTGGAAGACCTTGTCCGCCTGGCCGTCGAAGTAGTTGCCGTCGCTCACCGTTGCCCCCGCCCAGCTGGTCCCGGCTCAGGCTACCGGAAACGTCACGGTCCGTGTCCAGCCTTTCACCACGATCAGGTCCAGGTAAGGTTCTGACCAGGAATTCCAGGACGGATTTGGTAGAATTGAATTGAGCAGCAAAGCAGCAAAGCAGCAAAGCAGCAAAGCAGCAAAGCAGCAAAGCAGCAAAGCAGCAAAGCAGGTGGCGGACCTTCGACCCGGTGGTCGTGCTTGGGGTCGTGCGCACCTGGACTTCGGCGATCAAGCTGCTCGAGGTCTGCCGCCTCTTCCAGGATGACCAGCGGATTCGCTTCACCTTCACGATCGACCGCGGATCCCGGTTCAGCGCGGGCGTCGAGGAGTTGCTCGCCCGCGCGGAAGCGCATTGCACCCCCTGGGAAAATGTTCCGAAGCTCAATTACGCACTCGCGATCACGGCCAGCGAAAACATTGATTTCGACCACGTCTCCGGCCCGGTTCTCGTCCTCCCGCACGGGGTCGGATTCCACAAGTACGTTCCCGACTCCGGTTCCGCCGGCACCCGGCTTTCCGGGCTGATCCCGTCCGCCGCGCTGCGGTCCGGGCGGGTGCTGATGGCGCTCTCTCACCCCAGCCAGCAGCGGCAACTGCACGACGCCGACCCGCTGACCGACGGACGGACCGTCCTCGTCGGCGATCCGCAGTTCGAGCAGCTTCTCCGGAGCGAACCGCACCGCGACCACTACCGCGCCGCCCTTGGCGTGACCGGCCGAAAGTTCGTGCTGGTCAGCTCCACCTGGGGCGAAACCTCGCTGATCGGCCGCCGCCCTCGCCTTCCCGCCGAACTGCTGGCGGCCCTGGACTACGACTCCGCAGCTGTCGGCCTCGTACTGCACCCCAACGTCTGGTCGCGTTACCGGCCGTTCCAGATCCGGTCCTGGTTCGCCGCGGCCGAGGACGCCGGGCTGCTGCTCCTCCCACCGGAACGCGGATGGCAGGCCGCGATTGTCGCCGCGGACGTCGTCGTCGGCGACCACGGCTCGGTCTCCCTGCTGGCAGCCGCGACTGGGCACCCCTTGCTGCTCGGCGCGTTCGGCGACGAGGTCGTACCCGGAACCAGTGCCGAATTGCTCGGCCAGCACGCCTCCCGGCTTACCTGGGACCGTCCGCTACGGGACCAGATCGAAGCGGCAGAAACCCAGCCCTGGCAACAGGATCTCGCCGAACGCACCTTCGCCAACCCGCACGGCGCGACCGCCGAACTGCATGCGCTCGTACTCCGCCTGGCGGGCCTGGAACCCCGTCCCCTCGAACTCTTGCGCGCGCCGGACCCGGAACCACACCAGTCCGCTCCGCTCGCCTTCACCGTCTACCCGGAGTTCATCGGCCCAGATTCCCTTACCCTGCACCGATTCCCACGTTCAGTAGAAGAATGGAAACCAGACTCCGAACGAGCCTCGACCAAGCTGAGACACGTAGTAGCCGACGAACGCGACGACAACCTCGGCCGAATTGGCAACGCCACCGTTCTCACCAGAACCGCACTACGTCCGGCTCCAGAAGCCTGGTGCGCCAACACATTGCGCCTTCACCCGTCCTGCGCACTGGCCGCCGCGGCCATACCCGGTGGATGCGTCGCCCGCACCCGGGACGGCAAAACGTTCACCGTCACCGGCCCGGCTGACGTCGCCGCGCTGGCGTCAGCCCTGCACGCATGCCTGGCGACCGGCCGGAAAGGCGACGGTCCGCTATCCCTGCGACTCGGCTCCGTCGAGACCACCGTCGTTTTCTGACGCCAGCTTGCCCGCCCGCGGACTGCCCAGTTCTCGATACAGCTCAATCGCCCGAGCTAGGTGGCTACGCGCCTCCTCCGGACGCTCCTCGACCAGGGCGCCATGCAACGCTTCCCGAGCCTGGGCTTCGTAGAACGTCGCCCCGCTCGCCTGGAACGCCTCCGCCGCCGCGGTCAACGCGTCAATTCCGCCCGGCAGCCCAGTACGCACCCGCACCTGGCCCGTGATCAGCAAAGCGCGCGCGGCCAACCGCCCGTCGCCGAGCTCGCCGAACGCCCGGTACGCCGCCTCCAACTCGCGCAGCCCTTCCGCGTCGCCGAGCGACTGCCCGAGAAACATCCGGCTCAGCGCCTCTCCACGCGCTTCCCCGGCCGCCTCGTTCAGTTCGATCGACGCGCGGTACACCTGCTGTGCTTGTTCCGGCTGGCCAGCCACATCGTGGTAGCGGCCGGCGAACTCCCGCACCGACGCCCGCAGCACCAGGTGTCCGTCCTGATCCGCCAGCTCGATCGAGCGGGCCACGAAGTTCCCGGCTTGCTCGAACTGCTCGAGATCCGTCAACGGACGCGACGCCAAACTGCGCAATCGTGCCTCCGCGGCGCGATTCCCGGCTTCTTCCGCGGCCTTGATGCCGTGCCGGAGACTGCTGAGCGAATCGGCATGCCGCTTGCGATCGAAGTAGTAGGCCGCGAGCGACTCGGCGATCTGCCAAATCTCGTCAACCAGACCGATCTCCCCGGCCACCGGCAACAGTTCGTGCAGCGCGCGCCGGTTCTCCTCGAACCAGGCCAGTCCGTTGGTCCGACGATCACCGGTGAAGGGATCCGGAATTTCCGGAGCGCTCGCGACCCGGTACCGATTGGCGCCGATCATCGCCGCGTCCGCGTAGTACGCGACGTTGCGGAACCCCCGCACGACCCGGGCGAGCGCCTCGTGGATCTCCTCGTCGCCCAAACCCGAAAGGGACGCCGCGTGGTCGTGGACGAGCGGATGCATGGAGTACCGGCCATGGTCTTCCTGAAGCACCTTCAGCAGAACCAGCTCGGCGAGAATGTCTCCCGCGGCGGCCTCGTCGAGCCCGAGCAGCAGGTGGAAAACCTCAGCGGTGAAGTCGATCGCCGGATACGCGCCGAGCAGCCGATACGCCCGCTGGGCCGGGTCCGTCGCTTCCTGATACGTCGCCTCGAACACCGGCTCCCCCTTCTTCGGCCCCCGGTCGGACCGCATCAGCTCGGCGCGCGAACGCCGCAGCCGGGCCGCCAGCTCCGGCAATGAAGGACACCGCCCGACCACGACGAGCGTCGCGGCGTTCCGGAGGGCCAACGGCAATCCGCCGCAGTAGCCGAGAATTTCCGCCAGCAGCGCGTCATCGCCGTCGAGGCCGCTCAGCTCACGAAACAACTGGGCAGACTGCGCTTCGTCGAGCGGAGTGACCTTGACCGTCCTGCCGCCGACATCGTTGACCTCGATCGGCGACTCCACCCGCCCCGCGACGAGCACCAGCCAATCCCGCCCGCCAGGCATCAACTGCAGAAACTGCTCGGCTTCCGTGACGTTCTCCAGCAGCATCACCGCCGCCGCCCCGGACGACCGGCTCCGCCACAGACTCGCCAGCCCAGGCTCGGCGGGCATCACCTCGTCACGCACCCCGTCGCGGCGCAGCAATGAGCGCAGTGCCGCCGAAATCACCGTCTCCCCGTCGACCGTGTGAGTCGCGTAGTCCGTGTAATAGGCCCCGCCGGGATAACGGTCTTTTACCTGCTCAGCGACATATCGCGCCAACGCCCGCCGCCCGACCCCGGCCAATCCGTCGAACACCACGAGCGGCGCACGCCGATCTTCGAGACACGCCTCGATCTGCTCGTCCCGCCCCACCAACCGCCGCAAGGCCCGCGGCGTTTCGTGCGGCACCACTCGTTCAGGTCCGGGCAACTGCTGGTTGATCGTGCCGATGTACCGCGCCTGCACGAGAGAACTACCGCCGTCGACCGACCCGACTTCGTTGTGCACCAGTCCACCCCTCACCCCGAGTGACCGCCAGCTTACCGATTCACCGCGCCGCCAGCAGCAACATCGAGCCGTCTTCCCAGTACAAACAGGCAGGCGACGGACTCCATCGCGCATCCCCCTGCCACACCACGACCGGCGCGGCCTCCCCCACCTCGACCAACGCCACCCGCACCTCCCCTCGCACGACGGCGATCTCCCCGCTCCGCCCCTTCAATCTCGAGGCCGCTTCGTACGCCTGCCCACGAGCCGGTCCGCTGGGCACTGCCACCGGTTTCCTCTTGGGAACCGTCACGAACTCCCACAGCACCATAAATGGCCAGGCGAGATGGGCGAGGATCTCGAGAACGGCCTCTGTCACGCACCCGAGCGACTGGTCAGTCTTCCTCCGCCGCCGATCGCGGCCCACCTTGACCCGGCCCAGCACCACGACTCGCACCGGCTCCCGCCAGTCGCCCTCGAAGTACCGCTCGACCCGGGATTCCAGCTCCTGGCCCATCAGCCACCTGTCTGATTCCGTTATGCCGCGCTGGAACTGTACCTACTCAGCGTGCGGGGAGAGGGGAAGAAAAGCGAATTGGCGGTGATCAAATTGACTGTAAGCGAGCCGATCCCCGCTCTTGGCGGCCGGATCCTTACCGGGCATCCAGCGTCCCGGCGATAACAGCAGGTTGGCACCTGCCGCCCGTTGACTCGCAGTCGGTGAAAACCAGTGAGGGCGGGGAGCAGGTCGGCTACGACGCGGGGAACGGGTGCGGGGCCGCAAGCGGCATGTGCTGGTCGACACGCTCGGGCTGCTGCTGGCCGTGACCTCGGCGTCGGTGCAGGACCGGCCCGGAGCCCGCCGGATCCTGGCCGATCCGACGGCCACGAGCCACCGCGCGCGAAACCGGACGCTGCGGTCGGCGACGATGACCGCTGACTACAAAACAGCCCTGTGCCGCCAGCCGAAGCCGGAAGCCGAAGTCGCCCGGATCGCAGGCACCGCTCCGGCCGCACCTCGATCTCCGCAGTTCACGGGACACAGGGTTGCGGGTTGGCTACCATCGGTTCGGCTTAGTGAAGCTATAGGCGCGGCTAGCCGCAAGGGGAGGATGCAGATGGCCGAGCAGGCGACACCACCAGGCGATACCGGTGCGATCGGAATGCTCACCGGGGCAAGCTTTTTCGTCGCCGGCGGCCCAGCCGGCGGCGGAGGCGCGTCCGGAGGGGGCGGCGCTCCCGGCTTCTACCTGAGCAAGGACGCCATGACCGCCGAACTCACGAACCTGAAAAAGCTGCAAGCGCGTATCGACGCACAGATCAATAACGCTCGGCCGATGTGGTCCATTGTGTCTCCGGGGAAGGATCCAGCCTCACTGAGGAACACCGACGCCAGCAACAACTCCGGGAACCTTTACCAGGGCCACTTGATGCGGCAAAGCACCTACCTTGGCACCGTCATCCAGAAGATGGAGGACGCGCTGGGCATCCACCGAGCGCACGACGAGCAGGCAGGCAAAGACATCAAGCAGGCAGGCCAGGAACCGATCTGATGACCACACGCACCCGCCTGGCCGCTGTCGGGCTCGCAGCTTCCGCGCTCGTCCTGAGCGCATGCTCCGGCAACCCGGGCACGGCGCAGCCGTCGTCGCCCGCAGTTCCGTCGCATGCCCCGTCTGCGACCGAGTCCGGAGCGCCGAAAGTCCCGAACCCCCTTCCTGCCGGAACGCTTGACCGAGACCCGTGCAGCACACTGACCGCTGGCCAGATCAGCACGTTGCTGGGCACCTCTTCTCCGGATGTGCAACCAGCGAAGGACACAGGGGTCGCCAAGGCGTGTCACTGGGCGAACCTGGACCGGGGCTCAGGCATCAGCGTGCAACTCGTGTACGCCTGGAACGACGGCCTCGGCCACGTCTACGCCAAGAAGAACGAGGGATTCTTCAAGGAACTCGCACCCGTGCAGGGCTACCCGACCGTCGCGTACGGGCCGAGCGACGACAGCTCCACAGGTCGTTGCGGTGTCGCCATCGGCATCTCCGACACGATGGCCTTCGAAGCCGACGCGACCATCTCGCGCGCAAACGTCGGAAAGCCGGGATCCGACCCGTGCGAAGCCGCGCGCCGCATCGGCGACGCCGTCGTCACCACGTTGAAGGGGGGTGCGTGACAATGAGTTTCATCGCAGACAGGTTCAACGAGTTCCTGAAGCAGATGCAGGCCGAAGGCAAGATCATCCTTCCGGGCGAGCTAGTGCGACGAGTGAAAGCCGGGCCTGGACCGGACAGTCTCGGGCAGGCTCAGCACGCCGCGTTGCAACAATCCTCTGAGCAGCAGGGCATCGAGTCCGACACTCTGACGACGGTCGGTCGGCTGGAAGCTGCGTGGTCGGGCCAGAGCGGCGATGCCGCCAGAGGATCGTTGAAGCCGCTCGCGGATGTGGCGACGTCGGCGTCGCTGGCGTTGCACGACAGTCAAAACACCCTGGCCGACCAAGGGCATGCGTTCACCTCGACCCGGGATTCGCTGCACGACGTCTCCGACGACGCACCGTCGAAGTCCACATGGGACACGGTCACCCCTTGGGACACCGACACCGAAAAGAACATCAACGCCCGCAACGCGGCCGTCGAACAGAACAACGCCGTCTATCAAGGGTTCACCGGCACCAGCGACGGCCACGCCCAGAAGATGCCCGTCGCCTACGGCGACGTCCCCGACTCCTCCAACGACACCTACGCCCTGACACCCGCCCAGGACCCGGGCAAGGTCGGCGGCACACAGGACCCACACCAGCAGCAGTTCGCGGCCCGCGACCACCAAGCGGACTCCTACCATTCCGGCTCGACAGCAACGCCGCCACCGTCCGGGAACTACGGCCCCAGCCAGCACTCCGCGCCCGGCGGCCAGCAGCCTCCGGCCTACGCGCCCCCGGCCGCATACGGCGGCGACAGCACGCACACTTCCGGATATGTCCCGCCCGGCTCGACCGGCGTGAGCAACACCCCGGCGCAGTTCGGGCCGACCGGCCCCGGTTCCGCATACGTCGCCGGTTCCGGGCCTGGCGGTTCCAGCAGCTACAACAGTCCCGGATACCTCAGCGGCATGCCCGGGTCCTTCGGACCCGGCGGCGGGACGGGAACGCCAGGCACCGGCAGCGGCAGTCCCGGTGCCTCCGTGCGCGGCGGCGGCCCGGGCGAGGCTGGGAAGTCGACCGGGGCTGGCCGGTTTGGCGAGCCGGAGCCCGGGACGCGCGGCGGAGCGAACACCGGCGCGGCCGGTGCCAAGGGCACCAACGGGATGCCCATGGCTGGCGCGGCGGGCAAGGGCGGCAAAGGCGAAGAGGACAAGGAAAAGAAGGCGGCATCCTACTTGCAAGAAGCGGACCCGAACGCGCTGTTCGGCTACGACGGCAAAGCCACGCCACCGGTCATCGGCAAGTAAGCAGCATCAGCTGGAGCGAGGGGAAACGACGTGATGCTGCTCGACCAACCGGTGACCCTGCCGCGCCTGGCCGTCGCGAAAGCCTGGGAATGGGAACGGATCGGCCCTGCGCATCCGGTGCTGGGCATCGTGGACGTGTGGATCGAAGACGACGCCGCCGGCCGCCTGGACGACCTGACGCGCCAGGTGCTGGCCGAACCCGGGTTCTACAACCTGCGGACCGACCGGGTCACCGGGGAGTTCCGCGACCTAATGCTGGCGGTCGCAAACGCCGACGCCGAATGCTACGGCTGGTCCAACGACCGGCACGGCCATGACCGGGCCACGCTCGCGGCACTGACGGGCCGTGGACGCAACGCCGTCCTCGCCACCGTCGAAGACGACCTGCTGACCTTGACGGCGATCGGCGCGGACCAGCTGGTTCGCGCCGTCGTCGGCGGGCTGCCGGGCTTCCCGGCCGCGAACATCAACGAGTTCGCCGTCCCCAAAGCCGAGTACGACCGGGGGCAGAGCAGCGACTCGTACACATTGGACACCAGCAGCGACTACACCGTCACCAGTCCCGCCGACCAGCTCCGCGCGTTGATGGCGTCGCGGCGGGAAGCCAGCCACCAGCTGTTCGTCGCCGCTCGCACCGGCGGCGGTCGGGCCGCCAGCATGCCGCTGACCGCGGTGGACAGCCTTGACCACGGCCGCGTCCTCACCTACCTCCGGGACAACGCTCACGGCGAGGTCGACATCGCCTGCGGACCTGGCAATCCCGGGTACATCACCGGAACTCTCGAAAACACCCTTCGCTTACTGGGCGGCTGACACGCTCTCGGAGAGCAAGCCCGTGCGCAGGCGCAGCTGATCGGCGGCATTAGCCAACTTCACGGCGAGAGAGGATTGAGGGGGCGGAAAATGGTTCATCAAGGCAAAGAATTCGGCGTCGACCTGTACGAACTGGAGAAAGTGGCAAAGGTCGATTTTCCGGTGGTCTCGGCCGACTACGGCGACGCGATCGGCAGCTGTGATCGAGTCCTCGGCGGCGCGGATCGCGCGATGCGTCGCCCGGAGCAGTTTGGCGGTGGCGCACTCGGTCCGGTGTACCAGGCATATCTCGATCTTCACGAGACCGTGACCGGGTTCCTCAAGGAAACCATAACCAACCTGGACGACACCGCCGCGGCGCTGGGCACAGCGGCTCAGCACTAGAACAAGGCTGTCGAGCTGGCAATCAAGGAGCACGATCAGAGGTACGCGACCCAATCCGGGTTGATTCGTGACCCTGAGCCGTTCAGACAGCACTACGCATTCATCGAGCCTCGACGACGGGTGCCATTTACTGCTTGATGACTTCCCATGTTGTCGTCAGCAGTTCATTGGTCTCGTAGAGCGTGTCGACTTGTTCGCGCAGTGCGTGGATCACGTCTCGTGCATCCGCGTCCAGCTAGGTGTCCGCGACCTGCGGTCGGTCCGCCCGGCCCAGGAGCAGCAAGATCCGTCGATCGCCCCGGACAGTCCGGCCTCCTGCTGGTCGTCGCCGCCAACGTCGAGTTCGGCAACGGCAGGCCGCTGCAATTCTCCGTGCGAGCCCTGCTCACCGGCCTGGCCCTGCACGGCATCGAATGCGCGCTGAGCGGCCGGGACATGGTCTTGCCCCAGGCGGCGCCCCGTGGGCTCAATTCCTCGACGAACCGGACACCACCCCCCGCGCCGCCAAAACCGACACAGGTCCGCACCCGACGCCGCACAAACGCCCTTGGCGATCCACCCGGCTGACCTTCTATCCCACTTCCGCCAACCCGAATCACAACGGTCGATCAGGCGGTAGCCCTGCCCGGAATCCGGTCCACATCGGCCGCCGGCCCCATTCGACGCCTCCCGCAGGACACCCCACCCAGGAAATGTGTCCTGGACCACGCCCATCGATCGGGCGGGCCCCCAACCAGACAGCCCCGCAACGCAAAACTCCCGCTCAGCCGGAGCCGAACGGGAGTTCTGGGAACCTACCTGCGGATCTTCCGTGAAGATCCCATGGTGGGCGAGGAGGGAGTTGAACCCTCACGTCCTTTCGGACACACGGACCTGAACCGTGCGCGTCTGCCATTCCGCCACTCGCCCGAGTTGCTTCCTTGAGGCAGCCAGCAAAGCTTAGCAGGGCCTTCTGACGGGTTTCACCGGGGGCATGCCCAACCCTTCCTCCCCCGGATAGGATCGAAGCGGAAGCACACGTGTGAGGAGGTTGTCCCCGGTGGGTCGCGTTGAGCGCTTCGACAGGCGTCTCGAGAACCTGGTGGGGAATACTTTCGCGCGCATGTTCGGCGGCAACGTCGTCACGCAGGAAGTGGCGGTTGCGCTCGAGAGGGAAGGCGAGGAGAACGTTCGTGAGCTGGCAGGCGGTCGGCAGCTCGCCCCGAATCACTACATCGTGTCTTTGGGGGCGGCTGACCACGATCGCATGGCCGGCGATGAGCAGCGGGTCACCGGGGTTCTCGCGAGGGCGGTGGCGGAACACCTCGCCGCACAGGGCTGGGACACTTATGGTGACGTCGTCGTATCACTCGAGCGCAACGAGGCGCTGCATACTGGACAGTTCAAGACCCGTTCGTCCGTCGATCCCGACGCCCGCGACACTGCGGGGGAAGGGCCGTCACGGCCGGCACGACCCAGCAACGCAGGAGACCCACCAATGAGCCAGCCCCCCGGCTACGGCCAATACGACCAGGGTGACCCGTACGGCCAGCAGGGCCAGTACGGCTACGGACAGCAGGGTGGCCAGCAGCCCGGGTACGACCAGGGTTATGGCGGTCAGCCGCAGCAGGGCTACGACCAGGGCTACGGCGGCCAGCCCCCCGCGCAGGGCTACGACCAGTACGGCGGCCAGGCTCCGCAGCCCGGTTACGACCAGGGCTACGGCGGGCAGCCTCCCGCACCGGGCTACGACCAGGGTTACGGCGGCCAGCCTCCCGCGCCGGGCTACGACCAGGGCTACGGCGGCCAGGCTCCGCAGGGCGGGTACGACCAGGGCTACGGGCAGCCGCAGCAGGGGTACGACCAGGGTTACGGCGGCCAGCCCCCGGCGCCGGGCTACGACCAGGGTTACGGCCAGCAGGGCGGGTACGACCAGTACGGCGGCCAGCCGCAGGCGGCTTACGGCCAGGACCCGTACGCGCAGCAGGGCGCTCCGGCTCCCGGACGGCAGCTGCAGGCGAGCCTCCAGCTGGACGACGGCTCCAACCGCACCTACTCGCTGAAGCAGGGCGCGAACGTGGTCGGCCGCGGCCAGGACGCCGACTTCCGGCTTCCGGACACCGGCGTGTCCCGGCGGCACCTGGAGATCACCTGGGACGGCCAGAGCGCGACGCTCGCCGACATCGGCTCGACCAACGGGTCCACGGTCAACGGCACTCCGGTGCAGACCTGGCAGCTGGCCGACGGCGACGTGATCCGGGTGGGCCATTCGTCCTTGGTGTTCCGAACCCAGGGCTGATCGCAGACCGTCCACAGGGTTCCCGCAGAATTGTCATGCGGGGGGAACCGCGGCGCGCGTGGCGCCGCGGCTGCAGGCACAGGCGGGAGCGGACACAACAAGTGCCAGAGCTGGTCGTTCAACTCACCAGAGTGGGCTTTCTCGTGCTGCTCTGGCTCTTCGTGTTCGCCGCGCTCCGAGTCGTGCGCTCGGACCTTTACGCCGCGTCGGGCCTCCGGGTCCAGGTGCCGTCCTTCCGCCGCAACAAAGAGAAGAAGCCGCGGGGCAGCAAGGCCCCGCAGCAACTGCTCGTCACACACGGGGCCCTCGCGGGCACTCGCATCGCGCTCGACGGGCGGCCGATCCTCATCGGCCGGGCCGACGACTCGACGCTGGTGCTCGACGACGACTACGCATCGACCCGGCACGCCCGGATCGCGCTGCGCGGGGAGGACTGGTACGTGGAAGATCTGGGCTCGACGAACGGGACCTATCTCGACCGGGCTAAGGTCACTGCACCCCTCCGGGTCCCGCTCGGAGTCCCCATCCGGATCGGCAAGACGGTGATCGAGCTTCGCCCATGACTCTCGTCCTCCGCTACGCGGCCCGCAGCGACCGGGGCCTGGTGCGTTCCAACAACCAGGACTCCGTCTACGCCGGCCCGCGTCTCCTCGCGCTCGCCGACGGCATGGGCGGGCACGCCGCAGGTGAGGTGGCCAGCAAGGTCGTCATCGCCTCGCTCGCCCCGCTCGACGACGACGAGCCGGGAGACGACCTGCTCGCCCAGCTCCGCGAAGCCGTCCAGAACGGCAACGCGGCGATCGCCGAACTGGTGTCCCAGGACCCGGATCTCGACGGCATGGGCACCACGCTCACCGCTGTCTTGTTCGCGGGAAGCAGACTCGGCCTTGTCCACGTGGGCGACTCGCGCGCGTACCTGATGCGCGGCGGCCAGTTCGCCCAGATCACCCGGGACGACAGCTTCGTCAACGAACTGCTCGAACAGGGCCGCATCACGCCGGAAGAAGCGGCGGTGCACCCGCAGCGGTCGCTGCTGCTCAAGGCCCTCACCGGACACGAGGTCGAACCGAGCCTCACCGTGCGCGAGGCGCGTCCCGGTGACCGGTACCTGATTTGCTCCGACGGTTTGTCCGGAATGGTCAGCGACGAGACGCTCGCCGAGGCCGTGCAGATCCCGGATCCCCAGGACTGCGCCGACCGGATGATCGAACTGGCCCTCAAGGGCGGCGGCACGGACAACGTGACCGTCATCATCGCCGACGTGGTCGACGTCGATTTCGGCGACGACGCCCCGATCGTGGGCGGAGCCGCCGGCGACGGCAGCGACGAGATGCATCAGGGCGACTCTCCCGCGGCCCGGGCGCGCGCGCTGACCCAGCCGCCGCCGCAGCCGCGACCGGAGCAGCAGGCTCCGCAGGAAGACCCGAAGGCGAAACGGCGGAAACGGTTCCGCTGGCTCGTCGGGGCGGTCGTGGTGCTGATCGTGCTGGGCGCCGCCGCGATCGCGACTCGATACTTCGTGCTCAGCCAGTACTACGTCGGAGAAGGCCCCGATCAGGAGGTCGTGATCTATCGCGGCGTCCCGGGCAGCATTCTCGGCATCGACCTGCACGCGCTCGAGCAGGGCTCGTGCCCGCCGGGCCAGCTGTGCACCGACAAGCTCCGCGTCTCCGCGTTGCAGGAGGACGCGCGGATCGCCGTGCAGAACGGCGTGAAGCGCGAAAGCCTCGACGACGCGCGCAAGTACATCGACGATTTCCTGCGTCTCAAGAAGAAGCTGTCGGACTGCAAGCCGACCTCTTCCACGGGCGTCCCGCAGTCGGGTGCGCCCTCGTCCAGCGTGGCGCCGCCCGGCGGCACGCCTTCGTCGGCGAACCAGCCTGCGGGGAGGGACTGCTCGACGGCGGGTACGCCGCCGACGGGGGGCGGTAACTGATGGGCCAGCCGCTGGCCGACCCGACGTCCGCCCAGTTCGCCACGAATCCGCCGCGAGACCTCCCCAAGCGCAGGGGCACGGAGCTCGCGTTGCTGGCGTTCGCGGCGGGCATCGTCACCCTGGCACTGGTCATCGTCGAAGCCAACCAGGAGCAGGAGCTGACGCTCTCGATCCTGTGGGTGGGACTGGCTTACCTCGGCGTGCTCGCCACGACGCACCTCGCCGTGCGCCGGTGGGCCCCGTACGCCGACCCGGTGCTGCTGCCGTGCGTCGCGCTGCTGAACGGGATCGGGCTGGTGATGATTCACCGGCTCGACCTGGCGAAGGCCGAATCGGCGTTGCAGCGCGGCAAGGAGTACTCGCCGGAGATCACCAAGCAGCTGCTGTTCACCGCGGTTTCGCTGGTGCTGTTCGTGATCGTGCTGGTGGTGGTCAACGACCACCGCACGCTGACCCGCTACAGCTACATCGCCGGCCTGCTCGGGCTCGGCGCGCTCGCGCTGCCCGCGGTGCTGCCCGCCAGCCTGTCCGAGGCGGGCGGCGCGAAGGTGTGGCTGAAGCTGCCGGGCTTCTCGATCCAGCCGGGCGAGTTCGCGAAGCTGCTGCTGATGATCTTCTTCGCGTCGTTCCTGGTGTCCAAACGCGATTTGTTCATGGTGGCGGGCAAGAAGTTCCTCGGCGTGGAACTGCCGCGCGCGCGTGACCTCGGCCCGATCCTGATCGCCGCCGCCGTCGCGATCGGCGTGCTCGTGTTCGAGAAGGACCTCGGCACGTCGCTGCTGTATTTCAGCATTATCCTGGTGATGCTCTACGTCGCGACCGAACGCGCGATCTGGGTCGTGGTCGGGCTGACGTTCTTCGTCGGCGGCTGCCTCATCGCCTACAACCTGTTCGGCCACGTCCAGCAGCGCGTGGAGAACTGGCTCAACCCCACCGGCCCGCGCTACGACGTGCTGGGCGGCAGCTACCAGCTCGCGCAGGGCCTGTTCGGGCTCGGCACCGGCGGCGTCGGCGGCACCGGGCTCGGCGCCGGCCGCCCGGACATCCCGCCCGCCGCGAGCACCGACTTCATCACCGCCGCGATCGGCGAGGAACTCGGCTTCATCGGGCTGGCCGCGGTGCTGATGCTGTACGTGCTGCTCGCGATGCGCGGCATGCGCAGCGCGCTGGCCGTGCGCGACACGTTCGGCAAACTGCTCGGCGGCGGGCTCGCCTTCACCATCGTGATCCAGATCTTCGTGGTCGTCGGCGGTGTCACCGCGCTCATCCCGGAAACCGGTGTCACCGCGCCGTTCCTGTCCTACGGCGGCTCTTCGCTGCTGGCGAACTACATCCTGGTCGCCCTGATGCTGCGCATTTCGGACGCGGCGCGCAGGCCGGCCTCCCGGCCGAAGCCGCAGCAGCCGCAGGCTCCGATCGCCGAGGCGCACACCGTGCTGGTGCGGCGTCCGCCCGCCGAAGGCGACCCGAACGGGAGGACCGCGTGAACGCCCCCCTGCGCAAGGTCGGCATGGCGATGCTCGTGATGATCGTGCTGCTGCTGGCCAACGACACCTACGTCCAGGTCATCAAGGCCGACACGTACCGCACCGACCCGCGCAACCAGCGGGTGCTCTACGACGAGTACTCGCGCCAGCGCGGCCAGATCGTCACGCCGGACGGCACCGTGCTCGCCGGCGTGAAGCCCTCGACTGACAAGTTCAAGTTCTTCCGCACCTACGCCGACGGCCCGATGTACGCCCCGGTCACCGGGTACTACTCGATCAACTACGGCGCGGGCGGGCTCGAGCGCACCGAGGACGACGTGCTGAACGGGTCGGACCCGCGGCTGTTCGTGCGCAGGCTGTCGGACATGGTCACCGGTCGCGATCCGCGCGGCGGCAACGTGAAGCTCACCATCGACCCGAAGGTGCAGAAGGCCGCCTACGACCTGATGACCGACCGCGGCTACACCGGCGCGGTGGTCGCGATGGAGCCGAAGACCGGCCGCATCCTGGCGATGGTGTCGACCCCGTCGTACGACCCGAACCAGCTGGCGACGCACGGCACCGACCAGAACAAGGCGTGGGACGCCTACTCCAAGGACAAGAACAACCCGATGCTGAACCGGGCGATCTCGGAGAACTACCCGCCGGGGTCGACCTTCAAGATCGTCACCGCCTCCGCGGCGCTGGAGAGCGGGATCGGCCCGGACACCCAGATCAGCACCGCGCCGAACGTGCAGCTGCCGGGCACGAACACGACGCTGGAGAACTACGGCGGCGAAACCTGCCCGGGCAACACGTTCAAGGACGCGCTGGCGCATTCGTGCAACGTGCCGTTCGCGACGTTCGCGGGCCAGCTCGGCGCGGACAAGATGAAGGCGACCGCGGCCAACTTCGGCATCGGGCAGAACGACCTGACCGTGCCGATGCGGGTCGTCGGCTCGACCGTCGGCCCGCTCGACTCTCCGGGCGCGCTCTACCAGAGCGGCATCGGCCAGCGCGACGTCCGGCTCACCCCGCTGCAGGACTGCCTGCTCTCGGCGACCGTCGCGAACAACGGCTACGCGATGAAGCCGCAGCTGATCCAGTCGATCCTGGCCCCGGACCTGTCGACGGTCGAGAACGTCGACCCGGAGCAGCTCACCGGCAAGCCCGCGCTGTCGCCGGAGAACGACAAGATCCTCACCGACATGATGATCGCGTCGGAGTCCTTCACCAAGGGCGGCGGCAAGAATGACGCGCTGAAGATCGCGTCGAAGACCGGTACCGCCGAGCACGGCGCCGACTCGAAGAACACCGCGCCGCACGCGTGGTACACCGCGTTCGCGCCGTCGGACAACCCGCAGATCGCCGTGTCGGTCATCGTCGAGAACGGCGGCAACCGCGGTCTCGCCGCGACCGGCGGCACGGTGGCCGCCGAGATCGGCCGTGCCGCCATCGCCGCCCGGCTCGGGGGTGGATAGCAGATGCTGTCCTCGGGTCAGCTGCTGGCCGAGCGCTACAAGCTGACGAACCGGATCGCCGTCGGCGGGATGGGCGAGGTCTGGCAGGCGAGCGACACCCGGCTCGACCGGATCGTCGCGGTGAAGGTGCTGAAGGCCGAACTGTCCGGCGACGCCGAATTCCTGCACCGGTTCCGCACCGAAGCGCGGATGACCGCGTCGCTCAACCACGCCGGAATCGCCGCGGTGCACGACTACGGCGAGACGGTCAACGAGGATTTGTCCATCGCGTACCTGGTGATGGAGTACGTGGAGGGCGATCCGCTGGCGGGCATCCTCGCCAAGCACGGGCGGCTCACCGCGGACTACACCCTCGACCTGCTCGAGCAAGCGGGCATCGCGCTGCAGGCCGCGCACGAGCAGGGCCTCGTGCACCGCGACGTGAAACCGGGCAACATCCTGGTCACCCCGGCGGGCAAGGTGAAGATCACCGACTTCGGCGTGGCCAAGGCCGCCGACGCGGCACCGGTCACCCGTTCCGGCATGGTCATGGGCACGGCGCATTACATCGCGCCGGAGCAGGCGCTCGGCCAGGACGCGGAACCGGCCAGCGACGTCTATTCGCTCGCCGTGTGCGGGTACGAATGCCTCGCCGGGCACCGGCCGTTCCTGTCCGAGAACGCGGTGACAGTCGCGATGATGCACATCCGCGACGTCCCGCCGCCGCTGCCGCCGGACGTGCCGCCGGGCGCGCGGGCGGTCATCGAGGCGACGCTCGTCAAGGACCCCCGCCAGCGGTACGCGAGCGGCGGAGAGTTCGCCGGCGCGATCGCCGCGGTCCGGGCCGGACGCCCGCTGCCCACCCCGCTCGGCCTGGTGAACGCCGCCTACGCGGCGGGGCAAGCCCCAGTGCCGCCGGTTCCGCCCCCAGTGCCGCAGGCGGGCGCCGGCGCGCCGATCGGGCCCAGTTCCAATCCGGCGTTCCGGCCGCTGTCGGCTCCGCCGGGCCCGCCGGTACAGCCGGTCCCGCCGGCCCCGCCGCCGAGGCGGAACCAATGGGGCTGGTGGGTGCTGCTCGCGGTGGTCGTCGTGGTGGTCTTGGTGGCCGTGGCGTTCCTGATCGCGAGAGTGGTGTCGCCCGGCAACGGCGGGACGCCGCGAAGCGTGGACAGCGGGAGCGGACCGACCTCAGCCACCCCGGCCGGTACGAGCGAGGCCCAGGGCCTGCAAGGCATGATGACCACACCTTGGACGGAATGGAACGGCACGAAGCGATGACGACACCCAGACTGCTCTCCAATCGGTACGAGCTGGGCGACACGCTCGGGTACGGCGGTATGTCCGAGGTCCACCACGGGCACGACGTGCGGCTGGGCCGGGAAGTCGCGATCAAGGTCCTGCGCGCGGACCTCGCCCGCGATCCGCAGTTCCAGGAGCGGTTCCGGCGCGAGGCGCAGAACGCCGCCGCGCTGAACCACCCCGCGATCGTCGCCGTGTACGACACCGGCGAGGCGAACACCGACGTCGGGCCGCTGCCCTACATCGTGATGGAGTACGTCGAAGGCCGGACGCTGCGCGACATCGTCAAGACCGAGGGCCCGCTGTCGCAGAAGCGCGCGATGGAGGTCATGGCCGACGTCTGCGCCGCGCTCGACTTCTCGCACCGGCACGGCATCGTGCACCGCGACGTGAAGCCGGCGAACGTGATGATCACGAAGAACGGCGCCGTCAAGGTGATGGACTTCGGCATCGCGCGCGCCATGCACGACGGCCAGTCCGCGATGACGCAGACCGCGGCCGTCATCGGCACCGCCCAGTACCTCTCGCCGGAGCAGGCGCGCGGCGAGTCGGTGGACGCCCGCTCGGACGTCTACGCGGCGGGCTGTGTGCTGTACGAACTGGTCACCGGCGAGCCGCCGTTCACCGGCGATTCCCCGGTGGCGGTGGCGTATCAGCACGTGCGGGAGGACCCGAACCCGCCGTCGTCGGTGAACCCGGCGGTGTCGCCGGAGCTGGACGCGGTCGTGCTGAAGGCGCTGGCCAAGGGCCCGGCGAACCGGTACCAGTCGGCCGCCGAGATGCGCTCGGACCTGGTCCGGACGCTGTCCGGGCAGCGGCCGTCGGCCCCCATGGTGATGTCGGACGACGAGCGCACCCAGGTGATGAACGCCGACCGCCGCCAGCCGGTGGCCTACGACGACTACGCCGACGAGCCGGAAGAGGACCCGCGGGCCAAGCGCCGCCGCCGGATCATCTTCGGGGTGATCGCCGCGCTGCTCGTGGCGGGCGTGGTGCTGCTGATCTTCTGGCTGAGCGGATCGTTCCGCGCCAAGTCCGAGAACGCGCAGATCCCGCCGGTGGTCAACTCGCCGGTGCTGCAGGCGAAGGCGCAGCTGCAGCAGGTGGGCTTCTCGTCGTTCGCGCCGAACAAGACGGTGGTGTGCGGTCCCGAGGCGAACAACCCCGGCGGCCAGACCTGCACCGAGGACCAGATCGACAAGGTCATCGCGATCGACCCGCAGGTCGGCGCGTCGGTGCCGACCACGTCCACGATCACCCTCACCATCGGCGTGAAGCCGGGCAGCACGACGGTGCCGGACCTGCAAGGCAAGTCGGCGGACGAGGCGAAGTCGGCGCTCGAGCAGGCCAAGCTGAAGCTGGGCAACACGACCTCGAAGACCGTCGACAACCCGAGCGACGTCGGCAAGGTCGTGTCGCAGAACCCGACCGCGAACTCCTCGGCCACCGAGGGCACGCCGGTGGACATCGTCGTCGGGTCGGGCGTCTCGCAGAAGAAGGTGCCGAACACGGTCGGCCAGGACTACGCGTCGGCGAAGCAGACGCTGGAGAACGCCGGTTTCCAGGTCCAGCGCAGCGACCAGAACTCGGACAAGCCGAAGGACCAGGTCATCGACCAGCAGCCCAACGGCGGCAACCTGCCCCCGAACAGCACGGTGAAGCTGACCGTGTCGTCCGGTCCGCAGCAGATCCAGATGCCGGACCTGACCGGGATGACCCAGGACCAGGCGACGCAGAAGCTGCAGAGCGTGGGCTGGTCGGGCAGCATCCAGACGCAGACCACGCACAGCGGCAGCGCGCAGCCGAACACCGTGGTGAAGCAGAACCCGCCGGCCGGAACCCAGATCAGCCCGAACCAGACGATCATGCTGACGATCAAGGCCGATGACGGCAGCGGCTCGACGACGTCGAGCTCCGGCGGCATCTTCCCCCCGGGCGGGATCCACAACAACGGCTGATCCGCTCGTAACGGAGGGCCCGCACGGTGCGCACCGTGCGGGCCCTTTTTTCGCGCCGGCCGATCAGTCTTGGTCGAGGAAACTCCGCACGCTGGCAAGCACCTCGTCTACGTCGTGCCCGCCGCCGCAGTCGACGTCCAGCTCCTCTACGGCCCCGGAGCGCTTCACCGTGAGCGACACCTGCCGCCCGTCGCGCTGCCCGCGCAACCAGCCGAAAAGGGACCGGCAGAAGGTGCCCGCCGACCGGCTGCTCACCATCACGACGACGCCGCTTCCGGGCCCGGCGAGCCG
The DNA here is from genome assembly GCF_055633655.1 of Amycolatopsis sp. NPDC114503. NCBI lineage: Bacteria > Bacillati > Actinomycetota > Actinomycetes > Pseudonocardiales > Pseudonocardiaceae > Amycolatopsis > Amycolatopsis sp. NPDC114503. The sequence continues at coordinate 476,457 of NZ_JBVKDT010000001.1, forward strand.
CACCCGGCCGGCGAGTTCATCCTCGGCGCCGAGCCAGGAAACCAGCTGCTGCAACTCGTCCGCGGAGCCGTCCACGCTGATCGCGGCGATCCCTGCCGTCACGGATGCTCCCCTCCCGGGCCGAACAGACGGCGCGAGGGTAACCGACTCGCTGCCTAATCTGGAACCCCCAAATCGGCATTTGCCGAATGCAATTTGCGAATTACAGTGCGTGCGGTCGCCGGAAATGCTGCTTGACCAGGGCGGATACGCACATTACCGCACCAAGTGACAGGCGGTCGAAATCGCTGAATTCGCTGTCCGGTGAGAGGTGGATGCCCCAGCCAGCCGGATCGAACAAAGGGGGGAATATTCCAAACTGTGCGGTGCCCGAGTGGTTTGCGTCGAAGAGATTCAAGACCGGCGTGCCGAGACCGCGCCGACCACAATCATGCTCGCCGCCAGCAGCACCACCGACATGCCAATCGCCAACCCCAGCGGGCCGCCATACGGAGTGCCGCTCATGAGCGCCTCCAGCAGCGGATGCACCAGCGGAACCCATTTCCCCAGCAACACCACGCCAAGCACGACAACCGCCGCGAGCACCGTCCACCCGATACGCGACACCAGCAGCCGCGAGCACGGCAGGCCAATCGCGATGCCGACCAGAGCGCACGCCAGATGCGTCGCCAGTCCAGCACTGACGATCTGCCAATGCAGCTGATTCCGATGCGTCCCGGCCCACGCGACGGTCACCAGCGTGCTCACCAAGGTGCAGCCGAAAACCGTAAGCACCGCGCCGCCAATGGTTGTGCGGTTTCCTCCAGCATGGTTGAGGGTGATCAAGCGCTGCACCGGGTCCTCAATGTCCAGCAACGCGATCGTGAGCCAGCACCCGAGTACGAGAATCCCCGCGCCGCTCACGCCGAACAACGGAAGCACTGGCGAACTCGGGTCTGCGTAAAGGATCGAGCACAACGCGAGGTACGCGAGCCCAGCTGGCAGGTACCGCTGCGAATGTCCCAGCAGCGCCAGGTAGTAGCGGCTCACTGCGAGCACGGCGCCACCTCCCGCACCGACCAGCCGCCGGACAGAGCGCGCAGCAGTACGGCGTCGGCGTGTTCGGCATCGACCGTCAGGACCACGCCGCCCGCCTGGTCGGCGACCGTGTGCACGCCGGGTTCGGCGGACCAGTTGTCGACGCTCGACGAAACCGGCAGCAGCGTGATCCGCTTGCGCTCCGGATGGGTTTCCAGCGGCGCGATCCGGCCGGATTCGAGCCGGTACACCTCGTCGGCGTGGCCGCGCACGACGTCCGGGCGGTGGTCGGTGAACACGACGCTCGCGCCTCGGGCACGGGTTTCCGCGACCAGTTCGCCGAGCACCGCGTGCGTGCCGGCGTCGAGACCGGACCAGGGTTCGTCGAGGATCAGCAGGTCCGGCCGCACCAGCACGGCTTGGGCGAGGCCGACCTTCTGCGCGTTGCCTTTCGACAGCGTGCGCAGCTGCGCATCCGGGCTGCCGACCAGCGCGAGCCGCTTCAGCAGCGGATCGATCCCGGACAGGTCAGCCAGCCCGCGGATCCGCGCGAGATGCCGCAGGTACGCCCGCGCGCTCAGCCGCTGGCCGCCGGGGAACCGGTCCGGAAGGTAGCCGACCGCCGGGCTTCCGGCGATGTCCCCGTACGACGCTCGCGACACCCCGGCGAGGATCCGCAGCAGGGTCGATTTGCCCGAGCCATTGGCGCCGAGGATGCCGACGACCTGTCCGGCGGGCACCTCGAAATCGACGTGCGTCAGAACGGGTTCGCCGCTGCCGTAACGTTTTCCGACTCCGCTGAGCCGGATCAGCGGAGTCGGCGCGGTCACGCAGTCGCGGCCTTCTGCAGGGTGCGGGTGGCCCGCTCCAGGTCGTCGACGACGGACGGCGCGACCGGGTGGCCCGCCGAGGCCATCCAGTTCGCCAGCATCCGGTGGCCGCATTCGGTGAGCACGGATTCGGGGTGGAACTGCACCCCCTCCAGCGGCAGCTCGCGGTGGCGCATGCCCATCACGATGCCGCTCTCGGTGGTCCCGGTGACCTCGAAAACGGCCGGATCGATCGTCTCCGGCAGCACGGTGAGCGAGTGATAGCGAGTGGCGGTGAACTCCTCCGGCAGCCCGGCGAGGATGCCGACTCCGGTGTGGTGCACCCGGCTGGTCTTGCCGTGCAGCAGCTCGTCCGCGCGGTCGACGGTGGCTCCGAAGTGCACGCCCAGGGCCTGGTGGCCGAGGCAGACGCCCAGCATCGGCGTGCGCGTCTCGGCGCATTTCGCGATCACTTCGATGCTCTGACCCGCACGTTCCGGCGTTCCCGGGCCCGGGGAGACGAGCACCGCGTCGAATTCCGGCACGCGGTCCAGGTCGACGACGTCGTTGCGCCACACCGTGCAGTCGGCGCCGAGCTGCGCCAGGTACTGGACGAGGTTGTAGACGAAGCTGTCGTAGTTGTCGACGACGAGAACGCGCATGCCGCCAGCTTAGCGGCTCCCACCTGCTGGACCGTACGCCAGATCACAGTGATTGTTAGGATCACCTAACTTACCGTGGACCGGTGAGCCGAATCCTTCGTGTCGCCGTCGTGGGCGCCGGTCCCGCCGGCATCTACGCCGCCGACCTGCTGGACAAGTCCGACGCGAGCGTCGAGATCGACCTGTTCGAGCGCATGCCAGCGCCGTTCGGGCTGATCCGCTACGGCGTCGCGCCCGACCACCCGCGCATCAAGGGCATCGTCAACGCCCTGCACAAGGTGCTCGACCGGCCGAACATCCGGCTGCTCGGCAACGTCGACTACGGCACCGACCTGAAGCTCGACGACCTGCGCGAGTTCTACGACGCGGTCATCTTCGCGACCGGCGCGATGGCCGACCGCGCGCTCGATCTCCCCGGCATCGACCTCGACGGCAGCCACGGCGCCGCCGACTTCGTGTCCTGGTACGACGGCCACCCGGACGTGCCGCGCACCTGGCCGCTCACCGCGTCCTCGGTCGCGGTGCTCGGCGTCGGCAACGTCGCGCTTGACGTGGCGCGCGTGCTCGCCAAGACCGCCGACGAACTGTTGCCGACCGACATCCCGGCGAACGTCTACGAGGGTTTGAAGGCCAGCCCGGTCACCGACGTGCACGTGTTCGGCCGCCGCGGTCCGGCGCAGGCGAAGTTCTCGCCGCTGGAACTGCGCGAACTGGACCATTCGCCGAACGTCGAGGTGATCGTGCACCCCGAGGACATGGAGTTCGACGCGGCGAGCGTCGCCGAACTGCGGTCCTCCAAGCAGACCGACATGGTCGTGAAGACGCTGCAGGAATGGGCGATCCGCGACGAGGGCACCCGTCCGCGACGGCTGCACCTGCACTTCTTCCACTCGCCGGTCGAGGTGCTCGGCGAGGACGGCAAGGTCGTCGGCCTGCGCACCGAACGCACCGAGTACCGCGACGGCAAGGTCGTCGGCACCGGCGAGTTCCACGACTGGGACGTGCAGGCGGTGTACCGCGCGGTCGGGTACCTGTCGTCGCATCTGCCGGAAATCCCGTTCGACCACACCGCTGGCGTGATCCCGAACCAGGGCGGCCGCGTGCTGGACCTGGACGAGAACCAGGTCCCCGGCGTGTACGTGACCGGCTGGATCAAGCGCGGCCCGGTCGGCCTGATCGGGCACACGAAGGGCGACGCGGCCGAGACCGTCGCGAACCTGCTGGCCGACGCGGACACGCTCGCCGCGCCTCGGCATTCGTCGCCGGACGCGATCCTGGACTTCCTTGCCGCGCGCGGGATTTCGTTCACCACCTGGGAAGGGTGGGGCAAGCTCGACGCGCACGAGAAGTCGCTCGGCGAGGCCGAGGGACGCGAGCGGGTGAAGGTCGTGGAGCGGGACGAAATGGTGCGGGTTTCGCGCGACTGAGTCAGTTCAGGTAGACGATCTTCCCGCGGGCGTGCCTGCTCTCGCTCAGCTCGTGCGCGGCCGCGGCTTCGCTCAGCGGGAAGGTCGCTGCGACGGGGATCTTTAAGCGCCCTTCCTCGGCGAGTTTTACTGCTGTGGCAAGGCCATGTACTGCCAACGGATCCGCGCCGGGGATCGCGGCGCTGTGCGAGAAGTGCACGCCGTGCTGCGGCGCGGTGGCGTCGGTGATCGTGACGACCCGTGCGGGGTCTCCGGCGATCTCGATCAGGTCCGGCAATGCTCCCCCGGCGCAGTCGAAGACCGCGTCGACGCTGCGGACTCGATCGACCAAGCCCGGGCCGTATGTCGTCGGCTCGGCACCGAGGGAACGCAGGAAATCGTGGTTGCGTGGGCTCGCCGTGCCGATAACGGTGGCACCGCGGGCTACTGCCAGCTGAACGGCGACCGTGCCGACCCCGCCCGCCGCGCCGTGCACCAGGATCGTTTCGCCAGGAAGCTGATCCAACACCCGGGTCGCGGTTTCGATCGCGCCCGCGGCACCGCCTGCCTCAGCCCAGCTCCACGCGTCCGGTTTGGCTGCCCAGTGCACCAGAACGGCGTATTCGGCGTTGGCTCCGCGGCGATTCGCGTCGGTCATCCCGAAGACGTGCGCACCGGGCTCGATCCCGGCCACTCCGTCGCCGACCTCGTCCACCACTCCCGCAGCGTCGTACCCGGTCCGGAACGGGAAGGTCACCGGTATTTTGCGCGCACCGGACCGGATGGCGGTTTCGCCCGCGGAAAACCCGGACGCGCGCACGGAAATGCGAATCTCTCCCGGTCCGGCGTGCGGTTCGGCAACATCGGCGACGTGCACGACGCTCGGCGGGCCATACTGGGAAAACTGGACTGCTTTCATGCATCCGAAGGTATTCCAGCAGGTCAGCGGCACAGCCGGAAGTGAGAGGGGTGGCGGCCGAAGTGAGACGGACCGACGCCTCCCACAACCACGTCCGCATTCTCGCTGCGTCCCGGGTGGCTTTCACCGTCCGCGGATACGGCGTACCGATGCGGGAGATCGCGCGGCAAGCCGAGGTGAGCGTCGCGACGGTTTATCGGCATTTTCCGTCCAAAGACGCGCTGATAGCCGAAGCGTTCGCCGAGGAACTGGCGTTGTGCTCGTCGATCGTCGAGGAGGGCCTAGCCGCGGCTGATCCGTGGCAGGGTTTCGTCCTGGTGCTGGAGAAGCTCACCGAGGTACATGCCCGCGAGCAGGGCTTCCGCGCATTCGTCGCACAACTGCCGCGACGGCTCGACTTCGCCGCCGACCGCGCCCGCACGCTGCGGCTGCTGCTCGAACTCCTCCGCCGGGCGAAGGAAACCGGCGATCTGCGTCCGGATTTCGAGCTGGAAGACCTCGTGCTGGCGTTGGTCGCGAACGAGGGGATCCGGGTGGAACCGGCTTCCGCACGGGTCGCGGCGGTGCGACGGTTCACGGCGTTGCTGATCCAGTCGTTCCGGGCCCATCCGGATGCCGAACCGCTCCCGCCCGCGGTGCGGGTGCCGATCAGCTAGAACCGAGGAATTTCAGCACGGCCAGCACCCGTCGATTCGTGTCGTCCGACGCGGAAATCCCGAGTTTGGCGAAGATATTCGCGGTGTGTTTGCCGACCGCGCCTTCGCTGAAGTGCAACCGGCTGGCGATCGCGGCGTTCGAACAGCCTTCCGCCATCAAACCGAGCACCTCGCGTTCTCGCGGAGTCAAGGCCGCCAACGGGTCGGAAGCGTTGCCAGCCACCAGTTTCGCGATCACTTCCGGGTCCATCGCGGTCCCGCCCGCAGCGACCCGGCGAACCGCGTCAATGAATTGCTCGGCGTTGAATACCCGATCCTTCAACAGATAGCCGACCGCGCCGGTGCCGTCCGCCAGCAGTTCGCGCGCGTACAGCTGCTCGACGTGTTGCGACAGCACGAGAATCGGCAACCCCGGCGTCTCCCGGCGAGCGGCGAGAGCGACCTGCAAACCCTCGTCCGTGTTAGTCGGCGGCATTCGTACGTCCACAATGGACACATCAGGCCGGTGTTCCCGGAGCGCGGCGGCGAGTTCGGGCCCGGAGCCGACGGCCGCGACGACGTCGAAGCCGTGCGCGGCGAGCAGGTGGGTCAGACCGTCTCGGAGGAGGTACTGGTCTTCGGCGACGACGGTCCGGGGTCGAGCTGGCACGGCACCTCCACAATCGCCTCCGTCGGGCCGCCCGGCGGGCTGGTCAGCGCCAACCTACCGGCGAATCCCGACAGCCTCCGCTCAATCCCGCGCAAACCCGTGCCGCGCGCGGCGTCGGCACCGCCCCTGCCGTCGTCGGTGACCGTGGCGCGCAGCAATCCGTCGAGGTACTCCAGCGCGACGGTCGCCCGCCGAGCCTCGCCGTGTTTCGCCGCGTTGCCGAGCAATTCGCACACCGCGAAGTACGCGCAAGCCTCCGCCGGCTGTTCGAGCCGCCCCGGCACCGACGCCGTGACCTCCACTTTCAACGGACTGTCCAACGCCGCCGCCCGCACCGCGTCGACCAGTCCACGCTCCGACAACACCGGCGGATGAATGCCGCGCACCAGCGACCGCAGCTCGGTGAGCGCCTCCGACGACGCCTCCCGCAACTCCGCGGCCAGCTGTTTCGCCTTGTCCGGATCGTGGTCGATCAACGCTTCCACCGCGCCGAGCTTCATCCCCATCGCGACGAGCCGGGACTGGATGCCGTCATGCAGGTCCCGCTCGATCCGCCGCAGCTCAGCGGCCTGCGCGACGTTGACCTCGACCCGGGTCTGGTCCAGCCGGTGCACGCGCTGCGCCAGCCGGTGCACGCGCTGCGCCAGCCGGGACGCTTCGGTCGGACCGAGCAGCCACCGTCCGAGTTTCGCCTGCCACCTGGCGAGCCACGGCGTCGGCAGCAATCCGGCGAACACCGCCGCCAACGTCACGGGCGTCATCGCGAACGCGCCTCCGGTGCTGGTCACCGCGGGCAGCCCGACCATCTCGAACCAGCCGTGCTGGCCAGTGATCCACAACGCGACCAGGCCGTAAATCCCCCAGAAGACCAGCGCCGCCGACGGCACCCACAACACCGGCGTCACCACCGGCAACACCACCGCGGCGGCCATGTCCCGCCAGGTCGCACGGTCGTGGAGCACCCAATGGATCCGGGCGCGCAGCATCGGCCACCACGGTTCCTCGTACAGCTGCTTGCCGAACTGGTACAGCCCGTCGCCGCGCGGCACCGGCAGCGCGGGCGGCGGCAAGTACGGCTGGGCGATTCGCACGCCGGTCCAGCGCTCGGCTTCGCGGCGGAAAGTGTCGGTGACCGCGCGGCTGGCCAGCGTGAGAGTCGGAAACACCACCACCGCGCCGGTCAGCACGATGATCTGGGCGACCGCTATGCCCAGCTGTGCCAGGGAAATCGCCCACAGCCCGAGCTGATACCCGAGCGTCTCGAACCGGCGGCTGAGCCAGCGCTTCCCGCGCGGCACGTGCGGGCCAAGCCAGTACCCGGTCCACCGGGCGTACCCGCGCAGCGCGATCGGCCCGGCGACCAGCGAAAACACCGCGAAAGCCAGCGCGACCAGCGGGTTCAGCAGCTGCCAGCCCAACTCGCGGCCGGTCGCCGGATCCTCCATGATCCACGTGAAACGTCGATTCCAGCGGATCCACCACGCGCGCCGGTAGAGCTGGGTGCCGTCGCGATACCAGCCGTCGCGCTCGCGTTCCGGCTCCGGCGGCTCCGGCCGGTACGGGCTCGGAATCTCCCGCCCGGTCCACCGGCCGACCAGCTCCCGGGTGCGCCGCGACCGAACGCGCGCGAGTTCCACCGCTGGGGAGAAGAAGAGCACGAGGCCGACGCACAACAACGCGAACGCGATCAGTTCGAGCAGAACGTCGACCCAGCTCACCACCGCGAGCCCGGCGAGTGCCCACGCGCGCCGCACCGACGTCATGGCCACCCCCTTTCACGCCCCAGTCTCGCCGCTCCGGCCGCGTCGGACCCTGGCCGCAGCTCCCGGACCGGGGTGGCCCTAGCCCCACCCCGGCACCCGCAAAACCCCACCTCAACTGGGGTTTCCGGCTCATTCTGCCGGACCTCGGGCGCTTCTAGCGTCGTTCGCATGCCACTCATCGAAGTTTCCGAACTCCGCAAGGCCTACGCGGGCCGGGTCGCGGTCGACGGGGTCTCCTTCTCCGTCGAACGCGGCGAGATCTTCGGCATTCTCGGCACGAACGGGGCAGGCAAGACCACCACAGTCGAATGTCTCCAGGGCCTGCGTTCGCCCGACTCCGGCACGATTTCCGTACTGGGCCTGGACCCGGCGCGCGACGCCGCCGAACTGCGCCGCCGCGTCGGCACCCAGCTGCAGGACGCTCGTCTGCCGGAGAAACTGCGGGTCCGCGAAGCTCTCGCGCTGTTCGCGTCCTTCTACCCGAACCCGGCCGACATCGACGTCCTGCTGACCCAACTCGGCCTCGACACCCACCGCGACATCGCCTTCGGCAAACTCTCCGGCGGTCTCCGGCAACGGCTGTCCATCGCACTCGCCCTGGTCGGCAACCCCGAACTGGCCATCCTCGACGAGCTGACCACCGGCCTCGACCCGCACGCCCGGCAAGAAACCTGGCAACTGGTCGAGAACGTGCGCGCTTCCGGCGTGACGGTCGTGCTGGTCACCCACTTCATGGACGAGGCGCAACGGCTGTGCGACCGCCTGGTCCTGCTCGACCACGGCCGCGTCATCGCCAGCGGCACCCCCGCCGAACTCCTCGCCAACACCGGTCAGCCCACCCTGCGCGACGCATTCGTCGCTCTCACCTCTCGAGGAGTTCTCTGATGCGCACTTTGCTTGCCACCGAAGCGAAACTGTTCCTGCGCACGCCGCTGTGGGCGATCCTGGGCGTCTGCCTGCCGACCGCGATCCTGCTGGGCGTCGGCTCGATCTCCGGCATGCGGGAGCCAAGCCCGGTCACCGGCGGCTACCGATTTGTCGACCTGTGGGTGCCGTCGCTGGTCGTGATCTCGCTGGCGATGCTGGGCCTGCAGGTCATCCCCGCCGCCGTCGCCACCTACCGCGAGCACGGCATTCTGCGCCGCCTCGCCACCACCCCGGTGCCGCCCGCGTATCTCCTGCTCGCCCAGGTGCTGATCCACGCCGCCGTCGCGCTGGCCGGGGTGGCGCTGATGCTTGTCACCGCCAGAATCGCCTTCGATGTGCCGATTCCTCGCCACCCCGGGCTCTTCCTGCTGGCCCTGCTGCTGGGCCTGGTCTCGGTCTTCGCGCTGGGCCTGATCGCCGCGTCCCTCGCCCGCACCGGCAAAGCCGCGGGCGGACTGGCGATGATCGCGTTCTTCCCCATCATGTTCCTCGGCGGCGTCTACCTGCCGCGCCCGCTGCTGCCAGCGGTGATCCAGAAAATCGGCGCTTACATCCCGCCGGGCACCCAACCGCTGCAAGACGCCTGGGTCGGAGACGGCGGGCAGCCGCTGCAGTTCGTCGCCTTGGCCGCCTTCGCGCTGGGCGGAACGGTGCTCGCCGTGCGGCTGTTCCGGTGGGAGTGATCCACCAAAGTGGTGATGAAACTCGTTTTCTCTTGTGGCCGGGTCCGGCGGGCCGGTAGCTCTGAGGGGTACCGCTGACCATGGAGGTTGTCTTGTCCTTGGACGTATCGCCCGCGCTGCTGGAAAAGGCCGAACGCGGGGAAGTCTCCGACGCCGAGTTCGTGGCCTGCGTGCGGGAATCGCTGCCGTACGCGTGGGAGGTCATCACCGGAGTGATCGCGGAAGCAGACACCGCCGCGGACGGATTCGCGGACAACGAAACCCCGCCGCCGAGCGAGGCCGAACGCGGCCAGCTCCTGCGCGCGCTGGCCTCGGACGCGATCCGGGGCGGGCTGGAGCGGCATTTCGGGGTCAAGCTGGCATTCCAGAACTGCCACCGGGTGGCGGTGTTCCGGGCGGCGGAAGGGGATCGGTACCAAGCGTTCGTTTCGCCGCGAGGGCAGTTGCTGAACCAGAGCCCTGAGCTGCGGGACTGCTAGCCAACGCTGCCTCGGGGTTTGCCCGCCGCCGGGCAAACCCCGAGTTCAGTCCTCGTCTTCGCGGCCGGCGCCGCGGAAGTTCATCTCCGAAGCGATCACCTTGCGTTTGACCGGGGCGACCCGGTCCATCACCCGCATCGCCGTGCGCATGCCGGCCCGGGCGAACGCGCCGCCGACGCCGGCCTTGTGCAGGATCGAGCGGCCGTCCATCTGGGCCCGCGATTTGACGACCGCGTCCCAGGCGTAGCGGGCCATCTTGGTCTCGTACTCGTGCACCGCCGCCAGCAGGGAAACCTCGCCGCGGGCGGCCTTGGCCAAAGTGCGCGTGAGCAGGCGGGCGTCCCGCAGCGCCGTGTTGGCTCCGACGCCGCGGCCCGGCGTCATGGTGTGCATGGCGTCGCCGATCAGCGTCACGGTGCTGGTCTTCCATTCAGGGATCGGCTCGGACGTCCGGATCGTCAGCGGGAAACTGCTGCCCGGGTCGCCGAGCGCGAAGATCCGCCGGAAATCCGGATGCCAGTCCTTGGTCAGGTCCAGCACCACCTGCTGGATCTCCTTGCCGCGCAAGCGAGTCACGTCGTCCGGCAGCCAGGTGTCGGCCGCCGCGAAGCCCCACATGATGTAGTCGCGGCTGTTGTCGTAAAGCAGACCGGGCCAGTTCTTGATCAGTTCGGCATCCGTGGCTCCGATGCCGTTCTTGACCTCGCCGTCGTCGTCCCACTTGAACTGCATGACGTGGAAGACGCACATGCACCCCTTGCCGCCGTGCACCAGGCTGACGCCGCGCAGCATCTTTTCCGGGAGCAGCGCGCGGGTCTCGGACGTGAGCGGGGTCTTGCCGGTGATGCCGATCAGACCGGTGTCGACCAGCTTGGCCTGCGGCAGGTATTGCTTGCGCACCACTGAGTTCGTGCCCTCCGCGCCGATCAGCAGGTCACCGGTCGCCGAGCTGCCGTCGGTGAGGAAGGCGGTGACCCGGCCGTCCGGGGCGTACTCGTAGCGCGAGAACGTTTTGCCGAAGACGACAACGTCCTCGACCCCGGTCAGCAGCACCTGCCGCAAGGTCATCCGGCTGACCGACTCGTCCTGGTCCTCCTCCGGCGGCAGATCCCCCGGCTTCAGGTCCGACGGGGAGGAGGAGAACAGGAACTTCTTGTCCTTGGTCATCTGGTTGCCGTAGATCGGCCGCAACGCGCAGGTGGCGAGAAAGGTCCGGTACAGCTCCGGGCTCAGGTTGTCCCTCAGGGCGCGCTTGCCGTCGGCGTCGATGCCGACCCGGTAGCCCTGCAACCCGTCGCGACGGGCGCGGTCGCGTTCGTAGACCGTGACGCTGATGCCGGCCCGCTTGAGGCCCTGGGCCAGGCACAGGCCCCCAGTGCCCGCGCCGATGACGATCACGTGAAAAGACGAATTGTTCATAGTGTTATGGATACTAGTGTTAGTAACTCTAGTCAACCGGCAACGGAACGTTCGGCTAGTCTGTGCCCGTGACCAGCAAGTACCGGCGTTCGCCGCTGGCCCTTGCCGTGCTCGCGCTGCTCGCCGAGCGGCCGCTGCATCCCTACGGTGTGCTGGCGATGCTCAAAGAGCGAGGCAAGGGCGAGGTGATCAACATCAGCCAGCGCGCCACGGTGTACAAAACCGTCGCGCGACTGGCCGACGCGGGACTGATCGCGGTGCGGCAGACCGAGCGCGACCAGCAATACCCGGAACGGACTCTGTACGAGCTGACCGGAGAAGGCCGCGCGGTGCTGGACGAATGGCTGGCCGAAATGCTCGCCGGCGGCGACCGCGAGTACCCGGAATTCCCGGCCGCGCTGTCGTTCCTGATGCTGCTGACCCCGGACGAAGCACTCCGCCTGCTGACCCGGCGGCGCGACCAGGTGACCGCGCGCGCCGCCGAACTGGAAGCCGAGTTGGCCGAGACCGCCGCGATGCCGGAATTCCCGCAGGTGGCTGTCGTGGAGATGCGCTACCTGCACGCGATGGCAGCGGCGGAAGCGGCCTGGTTGAGCCAGACCATCGACGATCTGGCGAGCAAACGGCTCGACTGGGAAGCGGCGCAGCTGGCCGCGTACGCCGAGGCGCACCTGCCGGCGATCGACTAGCCCCGCAGCGCGGGCACCACCTCAGCGCCGATCCGCGCGATATTCGCCAGCGTCCCCTCCACCGTGCCGGACGCCTCCACGAACATGATCACGTGGGAAACCCCCGTGCGCCGGACGCTCGTCCGCAGAGTCTCGACACAATGCCCGACCGGGCCGACCGGATGGATCGCGCACAGTTTTTCGGTGTACTCCCCAGGATCCCGAGCCGGACCAGGCCGATCGTCCACCGGCACGTGGGCGGCCAAGCCATCCGACAACCACCCGGGCAACGCGCGACGCACCACCGCACCGGCATCGTCGCCGACCTGGCACAGCACGGTCGACACGTGGGACGCCGGTTTGCCGTAAGCAGCAACAGTTGCCGCCTTCTCCGCATCATCCGCGTGCAGACCCAGTAACAACGGCAACTCTCGTTCGGCAGCTAGCCGGACGGCGGAGGAAGCAGGTCCGCCGCAGGCCACCACCACTTGCAGGGATCGTTGCGGAGCAGGGCGCAACGCAACCTCGCGGAAGGCGAAATGCGAACCGCTGGCCGAGACCCGACCAGTCGCAGCGGTCAGCAAAACATCCAGCGACTCGGCGAAACCCGTTTCGTAGCGCGGCAATCCGGTGCCGAACACCTCCAGGTCCTGCCACGGCCCACCCCGTCCGACGCCCAACCGCAGGCGACCGTCGGAGAGGGCGTCGAGCATTGACCACTGTTCCGCCAACGCGACCGGATGCGTCGTGGACAGCACGCTCACCGCCGTGCCAACGCAGATCCGCGACGTCTGACCGAGCACGTGCGCGGCAAGCGTGATCGCCGACGGGCACACGCCATACGGCATGAAGTGGTGCTCGGCCAGCCACACGTCATCGAAACCGGCAGCCTCGGCCGCGGCGGCGGCACAGACCGTACGCCGCAGGACGGCGGCGTCGTCCTGGCCCGGGAAGCGGCCCGAGACCAGGAAGACGCCGAACCTCAGTTGTTCACCGACACGTTGTTGAACCACAGCAACGGGTCCAGCCACGGGAACACCACGAACATCAGCAGCGCCACGATTCCGAGCACCAGCACGAGCGCGATGGCGAACTTCACCGCGAACGGACCGGGCAGATGCCGCCAGAGCCAGCCGTACATCAGGAACCGACTCCGATCTTCTTCAGCAGCGTCGTGTAATCCGGCACCTGCGTCTTCGGCACCTGGCGGGTCAGCACGGAGGTGATGATCAGCCGCTCCTTCGCCGAGAACTGCGGGTGGCACGTGGTGAGCGTGAGCAGCGAAGCCTGCTGCGCCTTCGGCAACGCGTCAGCCGGCTTGTACGGCACGGCGTTCACCGCGTCGCCCTGGCTCGGCTGGACGACCTTGCGGCCGAACGTCTCGTCGTACGGTCCGCCGCCGGGAATGCTCGCATTGCGCAGCGTCGAGACGCCCTTGCACTCCGGCTGCGCGCCCTTGCCGCTGCTCCAGCCCTTGATCTCGTCGTCGTAGGGCAGCACCTGGTAGATGAAGAAATCGGAGTGCGTTTCGATGACGATCTGGTCGCAGGAGCTCAGGTTGTCCAGGTCGTTGAACGGCGCGCCCTTGCCGACGCGGTGCCCGGCGATGCCGAAGTTGCCCGGTTCGCCCGGCAGCGCGGTGCCCTTGTAGTGGCCGGGGCCGACGGCCAGCGAATCCTCGCCGGTGCCTTCCTGGATGGTGAAGTTGAAGTCCGCGCCGAACGACGGGATGTGGATCCGCGCGAACGCCTTGCCGTCGATCAGCTCGGGGTGCAGCGTGCGGTCCTTCTGCCAGTCGCCGTCGAGCTGGTCGCTCGCGGTGTGCTGTTTCTCCGCGGAGAACAGGTCGGTGACCCAGACCTCGTAGACCATGAACAGCAGCACGACGACGCCGAGCGTGATGAAGATTTCGCCCGCGGTGCGGATCGCGATTCCGCCCTTGCCCAGCGGCGGCGGGGTTTTCTTGGCCTTCTTCTTGTCGTCCTCGTCGGCGACGGCCACCGCGGAGAACACCTCGGTCGGCTGCTCCGCGAATTCCGGCCCGGTCATCCGCCGGGACGGATCCGGGGCCGCGGCGCCCACCCGGCGAGGCATCTGACGGCCTTCTTCCGGCTGACGGCGGGGATCTCCGCCGCGGGGACGTCGGCCAGGGTCTCCTGACGGGGGACGATCGGCGCGGAACTCTCCGGTACGGCCGCCTGCCGCACGCGGGTCGGCCGGCCGTCGTTCGCCGCGCGGCGGGGTGCCTTCGGCGCGCCGGGGCTGTCCGGCGCCGCGAGGATCCGCTCCGCCGAAATCACCGCCGCGGGGGTCACCCTCGCGGGGCCTGCCCTGGCCCGCTCGCCCTTGCCCAGGCCGGTTTTCGCCGCCGCCCTGGACCGGTCCGCCCCGGTCGATCGGCGTGCGCTGTTCGGGTGATCTCCGACCCGGATCGCCGGCCACTCTTCGCCGCGGCGGCGTCTCCCCGGACTGCCTTCTCGGCGGCGGGGGCTGTCGGCGGACCGGGCGGTCAGGTCCCGTGCCGGGGCGGCGGTCGTCCTCGCCCGGCCAATCTTGCGGCGTCACGCCAGCTCCTCCCGCGCCCGGCCGGAGCCCTCCTCGGCACTCCAGGTGGCGCTATTGTCACAGTCTGAGAACCCGACCGCTCCCGCCCGGTGCTGCGGAGCCGTCCTTTACGTTAACGTGTGCACGTGGCGCTGGTTGCGCACCCCGACAGCGGGACCTCGTCCAGGATGCCGCCACCAGGAATGCCCGAGAGCACGCGAGGAAACGATGCCGAAGTCGAAGGTCCGCAAGAAGACCGCGTACACCCCGCCTGTCGACCGCCGCACCCCGGTGAAGGTCCAGGCCGCGGGACCGTCGAACCTGTTCTACAAGATCGTCATGTTCGGCCTCATGCTCCTCGGGCTGGTGTGGCTGGTCGTGAACTACATCGCGGGCGACAAAGTTTCGTTCCTCAGCCAGCTCGGAAACTGGAATTTCGCCATCGGATTCGCCGCGATGATCGCCGGCCTTCTGATGACGATGCGGTGGCGCTGACCATCCGCCGGATCAGCATTGCTCCGGTCGGCCGATTGACACCGAATCACACCGGTGTGACTCATCCCCAGTGTGGATAACCCCTGTGGATAACCACCCGGCCTCGTGGGCTCCGCGCCGAAACCTCGTGGTAGTGGCGTGGGGCCTGACCACGCTGTTGCTGGTCGGAACCGTCCTGGACGCGACCTTCGGCGACGGCAAGGGCGCGGTGCTCACCGGCCTCGCCACGCTGGCCGTCGGCGCGTTCGCGGTCCATTGGACGCTCGTACGGCCGCGTCTGGCCGCGGATCTGGACGGTTTGCGCGCCCGCACGCTCAACGGCACGCACCGGCTCCCCTGGGCCGGCACGACGGTCCGGCTGCGCAGCACGCGCCGCCTCGGCCGCGACAGCGTGACGCTCGAGCTGGAGCACGACGATCAGCTCTTCATTTTCGGGCAGACCGACCTCGGCGAGGATCCTCGCGACGTGCTGGACGTGCTCACCGAGCTGCGGGCCCGGTCAGCTGGAGCTTGACGGCCTGCAGCCGTAATAGGTCTGGCCCTGAGACTGGTGGAAACTGCAGTCCACCGTGGGGATCTGCGTGGCTCGCCAGCCGATCAGCCCGGCGAGCGCGACCGTGACGATGACGGTGCCGATCGCCTGCCACCGGACCAGGTTCCGGGCAGGCGCGTAAAGCATCGCGGCCGTCACCAGTGCCCCGGTGACGAGGCCGCCCGCGTGCGCATAGAGCGAGATGCCTGGGATAGCGAAGGTGACGTAGGCGTTGATCACCAGGTTGACGAGCAGCGCGCTGGGATTCAGCCGAAGCTTCAGCACGATGACCGCGTAGCTGCCGAGCAGCCCGAAGATCGCGCCGGACGCCCCTGCGGTGCCGCCGTCGATGTCCTGGAAGAGCAGCACCGCGGTGGAAGCGCCGAGCATCGACACGAAGTAGAGCGCCAAGTACCGGATCTTGCCGAAGACCTGCTCCAGCGCACGGCCCATCATCCACAGCGAGAAGGCGTTCGCCGCGATGTGAATGGGCCCGTAGTGCAGGAAACCCGACGTGAAGATCCGCCACCATTCGCCGCCGCCGAGAGTGGCCGAGGGCCATAGGACCCCCGCCTGCTCGACGGGGGCGAAGCGGTTGTCGAACAGGCTCTTCGCCTGGATGACGGTGATCAGGAAGATCACCACGTTCACCGCGATCAGCGTGGCGGTGACGGTGTAGGAATTCGACAGCCGGGCCCCCGCGATCGTGCGAGAACCCATCCCGGCGTTGCGGTACTGCCGTTGCTGCTGCTTCTGCTGTTGCGCCCCGGTCTGCACGCAGTCGGTGCACTGGAATCCCACCGGGGCTTCGCGCAGGCAGTCCGGGCAGGCCGGACGCCCGCAGCGGGCACAGCTGAGGCCGGTCTGGCGGTTCGGATGCCACCAGCAACCGGGAAGAGACGGCGCGGACGGGTTCGGCGGTTGGCTCACGATGACTCCAACCTACCGAAACCCCGTCCCTGCCTGCGGCTCGTCAGTCTTCGACGGTGATCTTCTCGATGACCACGTCGGACAGCGGGCGGTCCGCCGGACCGGTCGCGGCCGTCGCGATGGCATCGACGACGTTGCGGGAGTCCTGGTCCGCGACCTCGCCGAAGATCGTGTGCCGGAAGTTCAGGTGCGAGGTCGGCGCGACGGTGATGAAGAACTGCGAGCCGTTGGTGCCCGGCCCGGCGTTCGCCATGGCCAGCAGGTACGGCTTGGAGAACTGCAGCTCCGGGTGGAACTCGTCGCCGAACTTGTAGCCGGGGCCGCCGCGGCCGGTGCCCGTCGGGTCACCGCCCTGGATCATGAAGCCGTCGATGACCCGGTGGAAGATCGAGCCGTCGTAGAACGGACCGGAGTTGCCGCCCTTCGCGTTCGGCTGGGTGTACTCCTTGGAGCCGGTGGCCAGCCCCACGAAGTTCGCCACGGTCTTCGGCGCGTGGTCGGGCAGCAGGTTCACGTGGATGTCACCCTGGTTGGTGTGCAGGGTGGCCTTGCGGGCGCTTTCAGTCACGCCGCCATCGTGCCACCCCTTCGCACAAATGGGGGGTTCAGGGGGCTGTCCCGGCCCGTCGCGCTGGACGTCGTCCCAGGAAGAAGGCACTTTCTTGAGGTTTCCGAGCCGCCTCGAACGGGAAGCCGCAGCGGTGCGGGCGGAAAAAGGGCAGGATAGATGTCAAGCAACAGATCTGTTTCACAACGATTGATGAGGTGAAGACCATGACCCGGGCCGTGGAATCGGTCGGTGAGTCGGCCAAGTCCGGCTCGGCGGACCTGCGGAAGCTGGTCGTCGAGGCGGGCAAGGCGGGCGCGAAGGCCGCCGAGGCCGGCGCGGAGGAGCTGGGCAAGCGGAGCCGCCGGGCCCGGCGCAAGCTGGCGAAGAAGACGGAGCTGACTCGCAAGGAGCTGAAGAAGAGCTCCGCCGCGGCGCGCAAGGAAGCGCTCGCCCGCATCGCCGAGATGAAGAAGCCGGGCCGCAAGGCCAAGAAGGCCGCGATCAAGGCGGCCGCGTCGGCCGGTGAGTCGAAGCGTCGCGGCAAGAAGGACTTCAAGGCGGCCAAGAAGGAGTTCCGCGTCGCGCTGGAGGAGGCGAAGAGCGCGGCCAAGGGCACTCGCAAGCGTCGCCGCTGGCCGTGGATCCTCGGTCTCGGCGCGGTCGCTGTCGGCACCGCCGTCGCGCTGAAGTCGCGTCAGCAGGAGCCGCCGGTCGCCCCGGCTCCGCCGAAGGCCACCCCGCCCGCTCCTCCGGCTCCGAAGCCGGCTCCGGAAGCCAAGGACGCGAAGGACGCCAAGCCGGGCGAGCCCAAGACGAACGGCAAGGCGCCGAGCACGTCGGCTGCGGAGAAGAAGAACTGAACGCGCGAAAAGGGCCCCGGGAAGTGCGTCCCGGGGCCCTTTTTCGTGCTGTCGCTCAGTCGGTTCAGACCGCGGCGGCGTGCTTGTCGATCAGCTGGCCCAGACGGGGCAGCGCCTCTTCGACGTTCTTCTTGCCGTTCGGGCGCAGCTTCGAGTAGACCTTCTTGATGCTGTCGCGGCTGCTGCGGTCCGCACGGCTGTCGGTAACCCCGAGCAGCGCGTCCGAAGCCTCGTCCGAGCGGCTGGTCAGGTACGCGCCGAAGTCGTTGCCGCCCTTCGCGCGGTAGTCGCCGTAGAACGGCTCGAGGGCGCCGGCGAAGTCGTCCAGCAGGCTGTCGACCGCGGACGGGATGATGCCCGGCTTGATCTTCTTGACGGCGGCGAAGCCGGTCTTCACGACCGCGCCCGAGACCCCGCCCTTGTCGGAGACCTCGGCGTCCACGAGCTCTCCGAGGTCGGTGACCACGCTGGGGCGACGGCTCGAGTCGAGCAGGATTTCCTTGAGGGTGTCAGCCACGAATCTGTCCTTGTCGTCGAAAAGGGGTAACCAAGTATTCGGTGCCGGACGGGCACCCGCCGCGCGAGTGTTGGGGGGACTGCGCGTGCTGCTTAGAGTAATACAAGATCAACTTCACTCACCCGTGCGGAGCCCGTTACTCAGAGCTTCAGGGCAGCGATAGCCTTTTTCGCCACTGTGCGTGCTTTGATGCTCTGCTTCTGGTTGCTCGTCACGATGACGGCGGCCTCGCCCTTCGCGACGGCGTAGACCACCCCGTCGCCCGCGGGCTGGTAGCCGCCCTTCCAGCCCGCCGGATCCGAAGCCGGATTCGAGGTGTCGACCGGCGCGGCCTTGTTGACCAGCGCGGTCGCGACGTCGCTCTTGCCCACGTACACCCGCACGGTCAGCTGGACGCTGCCGTCCGGGCGGTAGAAAAAGCAGGTCGGATGCGGTTCGTCGTCGGACACGCTCACCTTGGTGACGTGCTGTCCGTTCGCGTCCTGCACCGTCTCGTTCGACAGGTACGGGCACTCCGCGGTGCGCGCGGGCTGCGGATCGGGCGGCAGCCCCGCCGACGCCGACGCGGAGCTTGCCGGCGCCGAAGACGGAGTCTCCTTCGCCGGGCTCGACGGATTGCAGCCGGCGAGCAGGACCAGGGCTGGGGCGAGAACGAGAAGTCGGCGCATGGCGGGCACAGTCAACCATGCCCGGTGAAGTCCGCGCGAAGGGCGGCGCGTGCGACGATTGCCGCGGATTCCGCTCAGCCCGGGGAGGTCGCGGACGTGCTCACGCCCGAGCAGTACCTGCAGGTGGTCGCCGAACGCGTGGTGCGCAGCGGCGGCAGGCTCAACACCGTCCAGATCGGACCGGTGACCGCCGCGGTCGGCCTGTTCACCGAGTCGATCATGTTGTCCACGATGAACTACTGCGTCGTGGCTGGGGCTTATCCGGAGGTCGACGCGGCGACGCTGCACCAGTTCACCGGCATGGCCACCCAGCACGCCCGCGCCAACGTGCAGGGCACGATCGGCTGGACCGCCGCGTCGGTGGTGATCTGCGGGCTCGTCGGGCGCGTGCACCCGGACGCCGCGCAGCTGGCGAGCGCGAAGACGAGCAACCAGTTCGGCGGCGAAACCCGGATGGTCGCGGTGGATCCGTACGCGGGCATGACCTACGCCTTCACCGGCGGGAAGCTCTGGGGCGCGGCGATGCACGGCGCGATCAACGCGAAGCTGACGTTCTGTTTCCCGCAGCCTGCCGAGGCTTTCCAGCAGGTGCAGTGGCAGGCCCAGCAGGCTGCTTACCAGCAGCCCCCGCAACCGGGTCCCGGCGGCTTCCCCGGGCAGATTCCGTCCGGGCCGATGCCGCAAACCGGTCCCCCGCCCGCCGCGGGTCCGGCCGGGCCGCAGCCGCCGCATTACCCGCCGCCGGGGCAACCGCCGTACGGTCGGTGACATGGTCTCGTTGCGCGGCTGGCAGTCGTTTCCCGAACAGCTCCCGGAATTCGACCCGGACCGCACCCCGGAAACGCCCGAGGAGCTGTTCCTCGCCTGGCTGACCGAAGCAGGCGAACACGTGCTGGCCCCGCACGCCGTCACTCTGTCCACAGTGGACGCCGACGGCGCGCCGGACGCTCGCGTGGTCATCCTGAAGAACGTCGACGAGGGCGGCTGGGCGGTCGCGACGAGTTCGGAAAGCCCGAAGGGCCAGCAGCTGACGGCGAACCCGAGGGCGGCGTTGACGTTCTTCTGGCCCGGCCGCGGACGACAGGTGCGCGTGCGCGGTCTGGTGGTCCCGGCCGCGGCTGAGGTGTCCGCCGACGACTTCCTCGCTCGACCGCCGGCGTCGCGGGCCGAGGCGTACGTCGGGCATCAGTCGGAGGTGCTGTCGGACCCGGCGAAGCTGGTCGAAGCTGCCGAAGCGGCCGCGGATTGGGTGGCGGAAAACCCGGACGTGGCACCGGAAACGTGGACGCGCTACCTGATCCAGCCGGAATCGGTGGAGTTCTGGCAGGCCTCGCACGACCGGCGGCACGTCCGGCTCCGCTATCGCCGCGAACCCGCGGGCTGGGTCCGCGAACGCCTCTGGCCCTAGAGCCGCGAGTTGGCGCGCAGCTTGGAGATCGCCCCGACGGTGGCGTAGCCGCGCCATTCCAGCGCGGCCATCGGGGAGAAGCTGGCGAAGTCGACCGTCCAGCCGCCGTCGGGCTGCTGGCCCTGTTCCAGCCGGATCAGGTCCGCTTCGATGGCTTCCGGAGTGAACAGCCGCCGGGACGGGCCGGGCACCGGGCTGAAGTCCAGCGGACGCAGCACCTCGCCCTCGGAACCGCCTTGGACCGGGACGATCCCGTTGTCCGGCAGGAACCTCACCAGGCCAGTCAGCAGTTCGTCGGCTTCCGGATACCGGTCGTAGCAGGCGTCGAGCAGGTGGATCGCGAAGCTCAGCTCGATGACGTGCGGCATCTCGTCGAGGTCCCGGATCGCCCGCAGACACGTCTCGGTCGCCCGCGCGAGCCACGGATGCTCCGCGACCGCCTCGTCGTGTTCGGCGACCCGCCACGCCGCCGACGTGACGAACGCGGTGCTCTGCAACGAGAACGCCGTCGGATCGGCTCCGGTCCAAAAGGGAGCGCACGCGGTCGGGTCCGCGACCGGGAACGCGAACGGCAGCCCGCCGTCGGGGAACGACACCGACTCCAGCCAGTCGCACAACTGCGCCGCGTGCGGCGTGGTCACCGGCGCGATGTCGGCGAACATTTCGAAAGCGTGCAGCGCGCCGCCCGGCTGGCTTTCCGGCGCGCGCAGGTCCGGTTCCAGGCCCCAGCCGTAGCCGCCGTCCGGATTCCGGTAGGCCGCGACCGCCGCGAGCACCTCCTCGGCCCGCCCGTTTCCGTGCAGCAGCTCGAACCGCCGCTGGTCCAGCAATCGGCCGTGCCCGGCGAGGAACGGGGCGACGGCCTCCAATTTCACAGTCACCCGGAAACCGTCGCACGGGCGCGCCACGGCGGTCTTGAACGAATCGGCCACCAGCCCGAAAGAGCGGATTACTGGGACCGCGGCGATCGTCATGGCACGATTTCGGAGTGACCAGCAAACCGGACGACGCACAGCGATTGGCCGATCTCGCACGGTTGCGCCGGGTGCGCGACCGGATCGACCGCGAGTACGCGCGTCCCCTGGATGTGGAGGCGCTCGCGCGGAGCGTCAACGTATCCGCCGGGCACCTCAGCCGGCAGTTCCGCGCCGCTTACGGAGAGTCGCCGTATTCGTATCTGATGACCCGTCGCATCGAGCGCGCGATGGCGTTGCTGCGCCGAGGCGATCTGAGCGTCACCGAGGTGTGTTTCGAGGTCGGGTTCTCGTCGCTGGGAACGTTCAGCACCCGGTTTACCGAGCTGGTCGGGAAGCCGCCAAGCGTTTACCGCCAGGAGGAGACCGGGGCGACCGAGGGCATGGCGCCGTGCGTCGCGAAACAGGTCACGCGACCGATCAGGAATCGAGAAGCACCCCGTTCGGCGCGAACCTAGTGTGATCGGCATGGAGATGACCATTCACGCGAGCTTCCTCCCGCACACCGATCCGGAAGCGACGCTGACCTTTTACCGCGACGTCCTCGGCTTCGAGGTGCGCAACAACGTCAAGTACGGCGACATGGCCTGGATTACCGTCGGCCCGCCCGGACAGCCGGACACCTCGCTCGTGCTGCAGCCGGTCGCCGCGTTCCCCGGCCTCACCGACGACGAACGCCGGATGATCACCGAAATGATGGCCAAGGGCACCTACGCCGCGCTGAACCTGGCCACCAAGGACGTCGACGCGACCTTCAACCGGTTGCAGGCCAGCGACGCCGAGGTCGTGCAGGAGCCCACCGACCAGCCCTACGGCGTGCGCGACTGCTCTTTCCGCGACCCCGCCGGGAACCTGATCCGCATCCAGCAAGCGAGCTGAAGAAGTCCGAGCCGGACCTCTGGGGAAAGAAAACTGGGAGAGACGATGACCAAGGCCAAGGGGAAGACCACGCCCTCGCCGGAGCACGCCGCCGACAGCCATGACCTGATCCGCGTGCAGGGCGCCCGCGTGAACAACCTCAAGGACGTCAGCGTCGAACTCCCGAAGCGCCGGTTGACGGTGTTCACCGGAGTGTCCGGCTCGGGCAAAAGCTCGCTGGTGTTCAGCACGATCGCGGCGGAATCGCAGCGGCTGATCAACGAGACCTACAGCAGTTTCGTGCAGGGTTTCATGCCGACGCTGGCCCGGCCCGAGGTCGACGTGCTCGACGGGCTGACCACCGCGATCATCGTCGACCAGCAGCGGATGGGGGCCGATCCGCGCTCGACGGTCGGCACCGCCACCGACGCCAACGCGATGCTGCGGATCCTGTTCAGCAGGCTCGGCACGCCGCACATCGGGTCGTCGCAGGCGTTCTCGTTCAACGTCGCCTCGGTCAGCGGGGCGGGCGCGGTCACCGTGAAGCGCGCCGGCAAGGAGATCAAGGAACGGCGCAGCTTCAGCATCACCGGCGGCATGTGCCCGCGCTGCGAGGGCCGCGGTTCGATCAACGACATCGACCTTTCCCAGCTGTACGACGACACGAAATCGCTCGACGAGGGCGCGCTGACCATCCCCGGCTACACCCCGGGCGGCTGGAACTACCGGCTCTACAGCGGTTCCGGCCTGGTCGATCCCGCGAAGCCGATCCGCAAGTACACGAAGCGCGAGCTGCAGGACTTCCTGTACAAGGAACCGACGCGGATGAAGATCGAAGGCATCAACATGACCTACGAGGGTCTGGTGCTGAGGATCCAGAAGTCGTATCTGGCCAAGGACGTCGAGGCCATGCAGCCGCACATCCGCGCGTTCGTGGACCGGGCGGTCACCTTCGCGACGTGCCCGGAATGCGACGGGACGCGGCTGAGCGAACTGGCGCGGTCGTCGAAGATCGACGGGATGAGCATCGCCGACGTGTGCGCGATGCAGATCAGCGATCTCGCCGACTGGGTCGGGAAATTGTCCGAACCGTCGGTCGCTCCGCTGCTGAAATCGCTGCACGAGACGCTCGAATCGTTCGTGGAGATCGGTCTCGGCTATCTGTCGCTGGACCGGCCGGCGGGCACGTTGTCCGGCGGCGAGGCGCAGCGGGTGAAGATGGTCCGGCATCTCGGATCGTCGCTCACGGACGTCACGTATGTCTTCGACGAGCCCACCATCGGCCTGCACCCGCACGACATCCAGCGGATGAACGACCTGCTGCTCCGGTTGCGGGACAAGGGAAACACCGTCCTCGTCGTGGAGCACAAGCCGGAGGCGATCGCCATCGCCGACCACGTGGTCGACCTCGGACCGGGCGCGGGCACGAACGGCGGCACGGTGTGTTTCGAGGGGACTGTGGACGGTCTTCGCGCGAGCAAGACGTTGACTGGCAAGCACTTGGACGACCGCGCCTCGCTCAAGCCGTCGGTGCGGGAGCGCACGGGCGTGCTGGAAATCCGCGGCGCGAACACCCACAACCTGCAGGACGTCGACGTCGACATCCCGCTCGGCGTGCTGTGCGTGATCACCGGCGTCGCCGGATCGGGCAAAAGCTCGCTGATCCACGGGTCCATCCGGGAATCCGATGACGTGGTGTCGGTGGACCAGACCCCGATCCGCGGTTCGCGGCGGAGCAACCCGGCGACCTACACCGGGCTGCTCGAACCGATCCGCAAGGCCTTCGCCAAGGCCAACAACGTGAAGCCCGCGCTGTTCAGCGCCAACTCCGAGGGCGCGTGCCCGAACTGCAACGGCAACGGCGTCATCTACACCGACCTCGGGATGATGGCCGGGGTGGCCACCACCTGCGAGGTCTGCGAGGGCAAGCGGTTCGACGCCTCGGTGCTGGAGTACCGCTTCGGCGGACGGGACATCAGCGAGGTGCTCGCGATGTCGGTCGCCCAGGCCACCGCGTTCTTCGCCGACGGCGACGCGAAAACCCCGGCCGCGCACCGGATTCTCGAACGGATGGAGAAGGTCGGGCTCGGCTATCTAACCCTCGGCCAGCCGCTGACCACCCTGTCCGGCGGCGAGCGGCAACGGCTGAAGCTGGCGACGCACATGGGCGGAGGCGGCGGCGTGTACATCCTCGACGAGCCGACCACCGGCCTGCACCTCGCCGACGTGGAACAGCTGCTCGGGCTGCTGGACCACCTGGTCGAATCGGGCAAGTCGGTGATCGTCATCGAGCACCACCAGGCCGTGATGGCGCACGCCGACTGGATCATCGATCTCGGTCCCGGCGCCGGACACGACGGCGGCCAGGTGGTCTTCGAGGGGACGCCCGCCGAGCTGGTGAAGAAGAAGCGGACGCTGACCGGGAAGCACCTGGCCGCCTACGTCGGCTAGCCGAGGTCGAGCGGCGGCCGCCGGTCCGTCCAGGGAAGCGCCTGCTCCAGGGTGCGGGAGACCTGCAACAGCAGGTCCTCCCGCCAGGGCGCGGCGACCAGCTGGACGCCGACCGGCAGGCCGCTGGCGTCGTCGTGGTGCAGCGGAAGCGAGATCGCCGGCTGGCCGGTCACGTTGAACAGCGACGTGAAGACGCCCATCGGGTACGCGGCCACCACGGGGTTTCCGCTTGCTCGCCACGCGCCGACCTTCGGTGGCAGGCACGCCATGGTCGGCGTGACCAGCAGGTCGAAGCTGTCGGTGAAGGCCTCGACAATGCGTCGCGACAACACCTGGGTTTTGTGCACGCTCTCCGCGTAAGTCCAGGAATCGACTGACTTCGCGGCTTCGCGCTGTGCCCGGTTATGCGGTTCGACGCGGTCCGGGTCGACCAGCGGGATGCCTGCGCTGGCGATGTTCCAGACCTTCATGAACGTCGAGATCAGCTCCTCGGACGTCGGCAGCGGAAGCGGTTTGTCGACGATCTGGTGTCCGGCTTCTTCCAGCGCGCGGAGGGTTTTGTCGACCGCGGTCAGACAAGCCGGGTCGACGGTGATGCCGTCGATCAGCGAGGTGGTGAGAACGCCGATCCGCAGGCCAGCCGGCGGTTCTTTGGTCAGCGCTTGGGCAAGAGACCGCGTGGGCGTCGGCTGCGACCACCACGCGCCCGGGTCGTGCCGCGCGATGACGTCCAGTACCCCCGCGGTGTCGAGGAGCGTCCGGCTCACGACGCCGCTGGTCGCGAAGCCTTCGACCTCCACCACGGCGTTCGTGATCAAGCCGCGGGTCGGCTTCAGCCCGACAAGCCCGGTGCACGACGCCGGGATCCGGATCGAGCCGCCGCCGTCCTCCGCGTGCGCGACCGGAGCCATCCCGGCGATTACGGAGATCCCGGCGCCGCTGGACGAACCGCCGGGCGTGCGATCCGGGTCCCACGGGTTGCGCGAGATGCCCTGCGCCTCGCTTTCGGTGAACGGGACCGCTCCGAATTCCGACGTCGTGGTCTTGCCGAGCGGAAGGAAGCCCGCGTCGGCGAACCGCCGCACGATCGGATCCGACTTCGGCTGCGGAGCGCGGTCGGTGGCCAGCGAGCCGTAGGTGGTCGGCCAACCGGCGACGTTGGCGAGATCCTTGATCGGCAACGGGACCCCGTGGAACGGCGGCAGGTCCTCCGGCGGGCACTGGACTACCGCGTCGGCGGCGGCTCTCGCGGCGGCGCGGACCTCGTCGTCGGCGCGGAAGCAGAAGGCGTTGAACTTCGGATCCAGCTCGGCGATGCGGTCGAGATAGCAGTCGGCGACTTCGACCGGGCTCACCTCCTTCGCCCGGATAGCGGCAGCGACTTCGACGGCGGAGCTGAACGGATTGACCATGACGGATCCCCTTTCCGATGTCCGTTCAGCCTGGTCGAGGCCGATGTCGCCGGTCTTGGAGAAATGTCGCGCCGCCGTACGATGGCGGCATGCGACCAGCCGAGTGGGCTCGCGACGGGGCAGCGGTGTGGGGCATCGCCGTGCCGTCCCGGCCGAGCCGGTTGCCGGGCGTGCAGATGGCCGGGTTCGTCGGCGACACCGTCGACCTGGTCGACCTGACGGTGGTCCCCTACCCGGCGGTCACGCTGTTCCTCAACCTCCGCGAACGGCTGCTCGTCAACGACGTCGCTCGCGGCAGCGTCGTGGCCGGGCTCGCGCCGCAAGGGATGCGTGTCCGGGGACAAGACATCGAATGCATGCAGATCCGGCTGTCCCCCGAGGTCGCGCACTCGGTGCTCGGGACGGATCTGAGCGGCGAGGTCGTGTCCCTCGATGACGTCTGGCCGACCGAGCTGCCAGACCAGTTGCGCGCCATTAGTTCCTGGAACGACCGGTTTGCGCTGGTAGAAGCCGTGTTAGGAAAACGGTACGAGGCCGGTCGCACGGTCGACCCCGAAGTCGCCTTCGCCTGGCAGCGAATGGACTCGCACCACGGTCAGGTGCGGATCGAGCAGCTGGCCGACGAGACCGGATGGAGCCGGAAACGGCTGTGGTCCCGGTTCCGCGGCCAGCTCGGCTTGAGCCCGAAACGCGCCGCGCAGCTGGTTCGGTTTGACCACGCGGTGCACCGGCTCGCCGCTGGTGAAAGCCCGGCGTCGGTGGCGGCGGAGAGCGGTTACGTCGACCAGTCACACCTGCACCACGAGGTCAAAGCCTTCGCCGGGGTCACCCCCGCAGCCGCCGCGAACGCACCGTGGCTCGCGGTCGACGAAGTGGCCTGGTCCCGCCCCCGCTGCGCGAACGGGTGATCGCAGTAGGCATGATCGCGGAGTGACTTCCCTCCGGCCCCCCGCTGTCGCGCTGTGCCGGTGGCTAGACGACGCCGGCGCCCGCCGTCGGACGGTGTTCGCGCTGGTCATCGCCTCGGTGGCGGCGGCAGCGGTGATTCTGTGGCTCGTCTGCACGATGTGGCCGCTCGACCTGGAGATCTACCGCTCCGGCGCGCGGGCGCTGGCACAGGGCGAGGACGTCTACGGCCCGCTCCCGCCGACCCGCGCCGGACTGATCCTGCCGTTCATCTACCCGCCGTTCGCGGCCGTCGTGTTCCTGGTGTTCGCCGCGATGCCGTTGCCGCTGGGCGCGATCTTGATGCTCGCCGTCTCGCTGGCGGCGCTCTGCGGGACCGTCTACGTCGTGGTCCGGCCGCATGTCCGGCGGCGGACCGCGTTGCTGGCCGCGCTGCTGATCGGCGCCGGGTCGCTGGCCTTCGAACCGGTCCGCGAAACGATGTGGTTCGGGCAAATCAACCTGATTCTGATGGCGCTCGTGGTGATCGACTGCCTCGGCCCCCGGACCCGGCTGCCGCGCGGCGTCCTGCTGGGCCTCGCCGCCGCCATGAAGATCACCCCGGCCGGGTTCCTGCTGTTCTTCCTGCTGAAAAAGGACTTCCGCGCGGCCGTGACCACGGTGGTCACCTTCGTGCTCGCCGGCGTGGCCGGGTTCGTGATCGCGCCGGAAGCGTCGATGAAGTACTGGTTCGGCGGCGGGCTGACCGGCGCGTCCGGGATGAGCGGCTCGATTTTCGCGACGAACCAGACGATCCAGGGCGCGGTGCACCGGTTCGGGCTTCCCGATACCCCGACGCTGATCCTGGTCGCGGTGCTGACTTTGGCCGCGCTCGCGCTGACCGTCCCCGCGATGCTGCGCGCGGATCCGCCGATGGCGTTCCTGCTCAACACCGCCGCGATCCTGGTGTGCTCGCCGATTTCGTGGTCGCACCACTGGGTGTGGATCGTGCCCGCGATCGTGCTGTTCGCCGCTCGCGCGCACACCCGGATCGCGGTCGCCGGTTTGGCCGCGGTGGCCGCGATTTTCGTGATCGCACCGCATTCGTGGCTGCCGAAGAACGGGTACCTGGAGCTGTCCTGGGGTCCCGTCGAGCACCTGGTAGGCAACAGCTATTTGCTGTTAGCGCTGGGTTTTCTGGGCTGGCAGTTCTACTCGACGCGCCGTCACACCGCCGCGGTCTGAGCCAGCAACGGCTCCGGCAACTGGTCAGCGTGGAGGACGTGCAACGTGCTGACCGCCCGGGTGAGCGCGACGTACAACCGTTGCAGCCCACGCTCTTCCGCCGCCACAATGCGCGCCGGTTCGACCACCAGGACCGTGTCGTACTCCAGCCCCTTCGCCAAACTCACCGGTGCCAAGGTGATCCGCGCGGTCCCCTCGGTGCCCAACACCGCGTGGTCCAACCCGCGCTCGGCGAGAGCCTGGCTTAACTCCGGTACATCAGCGTCCGCAGCCAACAACCCGATCGACCCTTCTTGGACGAGCGCTTTCGCACAAGCGTCGACCGCAGCAGCGACCGTCTCGTCCGTTTCGGTCAGGTGCAAGGCGTCCGCGGAATGCCGGAATGACGTGGGACTGCGCAGCTCCGGCGCGATGTGCGGGAGCAGCCGAGCCGCGAAATCGAGGACGTCCGCCGGGACGCGGTAGCCGTGCGTGAGTTCCTCGATCCGCCCGCCGGGCCGGTCAAGATGGGTCAGCACCGTGGTCCACTCGCGGACCGCCGACGGACTGGTCGCCTGCGCGACGTCGCCGAGAACCGTGCACGCACCCGCCAACCTTCGCGCGATCGCCCGCAGATGCATCGGGCTGAGGTCTTGCGCCTCGTCCACCACGACGTGCCCGAGCTTCGCCGGACGCTCGACCAGCGCCGCGACCTCGTCGAGCAACGCCAGGTCGAGTGTCGACCAGGTCATCGCCTTACGACTGCGCGGCCGCGGCCGGATCAGCGCTTCCTGCTCCTCGGCGGTGAGGATTCCTTCAGCCGCTTCGGCAAGCGTCGTTCGATCGGTGAGCAGGTCATAGACCAACCGCGCAGGCTCAACCGCGGGCCACATGTCGCGGACCGCCTTGTTGATCGCGGCGTTGCGGCGAAGCTGATGCAGCGTCGCGCTCGTCCCGCCGGACCGCTCCATCTCCCGCAAGACCCGATGCGCGAGCCGCTGGGCCAGCAATTCGCGCCCCGCACTGTAATCCGCGCCGCGACTGAGGATTTCTCTCAATTCCTCGGCGATGTCCTCGGGATACAACCGCCAGGTCCGGTGCTGGTACTTGACCTCCAGCGTCCGGTCGACCGGTTGGATCCGCGCCCACAGCTGCCTCCGAACGACCTCCGCCATCCGGACGTCACCCTTGATCCGCGCCGTCCGCGGCTCGTCGACGTGCTCGGCCCGCAGTCCCGCTCCGGTCAGTTCGTCAATCGTGGCTTGGGAAACCGCCACCTCGCCGAGCGCCGGAAGCACGCCCGCGATGTAAGCGAGAAACGACCGGTTCGGCCCGATCACCGCCACCCCGCCAGCCTTCTGCAGCCGCACCCGCTCGGTGTAAAGCAGATATGCGAGCCGATGCAGCCCCACCGCCGTCTTGCCAGTCCCCGGCGCACCTTGAATGCACAACGTCCGATCCACCGGCGCCCGAACGAGCCGCATCTGGTCCGGCTGAATCGTGGCGACGATGTCCCGCATCGGCCCTTGCCGAGGCCGTTCGATCTCCGCGGTGAGCAGCCGGTTAGCCGACGACCCGGGCCGATCGAGCGGCTCGTCCTCGTACGCGCTGAGCACTCCGGCTTGGTCGAAACCGTACCGGCGCCGGACCCGCACGCCCATCGGATGATCGTGATCGGCTTCGTAAAACGCCCTGGCGAGCGGCGCCCGCCAATCGATCACCAGAGGTTCGCCGTCGTCGTCGCGAATTCCTCTGCGCCCCAGGTAAACCAGGTCATGCTCCGGCGACCGAGTATGCGACCCGCGCGCCGCCTCGTAGACCTCGCCCGGCGGATAGTCGAGACGGCCGAAGAAGAGCGGCGCCTCGTCGATATCCGCTAGCTCCTCGGCGATCTCGGTGCGAAACTGCCGGAGGACGTGGTTGAAGTACTTGTCGTCGACCGCGTCGCCCTCGCCCATCCCCGTCGCGATCGCGGTCTTGATCTCCTCCCGCATGCGGTCCAGTTCCGCGTGACAGGCCTGGAGATACTCGCGCTCCGCCCGGATCTCTGGTTCCACTCCCGCCCCCTGTTTCTTGACTAGGTTAAATATACAACTCAGTCAAGTTTTTATCCGGGTTCGAGTTCCGGCTAGGCTGACGCCCGTGTCAGGACTGCGCGAGCGCAAACGCCGCCGCACGAGGGAAACGATCGCCTCGGCGGCACTGCGGCTGTTCCGGGAATCCGGCTTCGACGGGGTCTCGGTAGCCGACATCGCCGCGGAGGCTGAGATCTCGAAGCCGACGCTGTTCGCGTACTTCCCGACGAAGGAAGACCTGGTCATCCACCAGTTCGCCGACGAGAACGGCCCCGCGGAGCTCGTCCGCGCCCGGGCAGCCGGGGAATCCGCGCTGTCCGCGCTGGAGAGGTCTTTCCTGGCGCGACTGGCCGACCACGACCCGCTGACCGGCCTGAACGACTCGCCGGACGCGATCACGTCCCACACCCTGCTGTACTCCACGCCGGCGCTACTGGCTCGGCTTGCCACGTACCTGCTGGAGAAGGAGCAGGAGCTGGTGGAGGAACTGCAGGCCTCGTGCGGTGTTGAGGACGAGTTCACCGCGCGATTGGTGGCGGCGCAGATTTTCGGCGCGCAGCGGATCTTGGGGTTCCACAATGCGCGGGAGATCCGCGGTGGTCGGAGCGCTGAGGAGACGTACCCGGACGCGGTCGCGCGAGCGGAGGCGGCTTACCGGGTGTTGCGGGAGGGGCTGTCTTCGGTGCTGGGTCAGTCCGCGGGCCATTCGTAGGACAGGCGGTATCGATCGGCGGCAAGGACTATGTCGTTGGCCTCCAGCGGTAGGCCGTCCTCGCCGCTGACGACTCGAGTCACCGTCAGGACGGGCGTTCCTTCGGAGAGGTGCAGAAGCGCCGCCTCGTCCGGGGTCGGCATCCGTGCGCTGACGTGTTCAACGAACGATCCGAGCGGATGACCAGCCTCTTCGAGCCGCGTGTACGTTCCGCCGAGACCGGCGTCGGCCTCCTCGATCGCCGTGCCACGCGTCAGCTCGCGCGAGAGACGTGACACCGAGAGCTGAACCGGCTGCCCATCCGCTCGCATGACCCGATCTCGCACCGTGATTTCGGCTCCTTCGTCCAGTGCGAGATGCTCCGCCACATGGGCATCCGCCTGTTCGAACCGGACTTCCACGGACACGGACGGAACGAACCCGCTGGCCTCGGCGTCCGCGAGAAACGCGGCCCGGTTCTCCGCACGGGCCGCGCGCGACAGTCTGGCCCGGGAGCTGCGCCGGATGTTGCCGGCGGACTGGACGAAATCGGCCATGCACCCATCTTCGCCTCGACACCCGCCGCACGAAAAGGGCCAGGCCCCCGCGAGGCCTGGCCCTACTTCCGCATCCAACGCCGGATCAGCGGCTCACCTTGCGTTGAGCCAGCTCAGTTCTGGTCCGGATTGTCGATCGGCGCGCCGTTGTACCCAGTCCCCTGGTCCTGCGCGGCCGGCGGGTCAACCGGAACCCCGTCGTACCCCGTGCCCTGGTCCTGCGCCGTCGGCGGGTCGATCGGAACCCCGTTGTATCCCGTGCCCTGTTCCTGCGGGTCCGGAGTGTTCTCGTCCTTGGGCGGAGTCGTGTGCATCTTGAGACCGTCCTTCGCGCAACGGACCTCGTGCGTGCCCTCCGCGCCGGTGTCGGTCAGGCACTTCCAGCCCTGGACGGTCATCATGTAGTTGACCCCGACCGCCTTGTCGATATTGTCGAAGTATTCGGTCATGACATTGAATGCCTCAGTGCAGCCAACGGTACCGGCCTTGGTCGCGTCCGCGATCAAAGAAACCTTGCGCGGCCCGACAGTTCCGCCGTGTTCACTGCAATTAACGTCCTCAGAGCTGGCCCCGCCACCGCCGCTGCCGCCCTTTTTCACCGGCGTATTCGGCTGCTGGGCCTGGCTCTTCGCCGCGACGTTGACCGGGGCGGATTGGTTGCTCGCCGGGGCTGCCGAATTCTGGCCAGAGCACGCGGAAAGCAGCGCGACCGCGCCGAGTGCAGCTGCGACGGTGGCCATTTTGACAGTCTTCATGAGCATTTCAATTCTCCCCTGACCCGCTCTTGGCTTTCCCTTTGCCTATAGAGACGCACACCGCCGGAGGGGGTTGCGAAGAAATTCCGCCGGACTTCCCCAGCAGAGAGTCTCAGCCCCAAAAGCGCACTTCAGGAAACCGCGGCGACGGCCCGTCCAGCAGTCGCTGGTGCCACCCGCGCAGGTGCTCGTCGAGGAACGCGGTCAGATACGCCTCGCCGACCCGGATCCCCCGCAACGGATCGATCTCCACCCCCGGCAACTTCGCCCCGGCCTGCTGGAACAGCAGCAGCTCATCGGTGAACATGCTGTGGTCGCCACCGTCGACGGTGATCCATCGCTTCCACCCGGTCATCTCGCGCCACGCCGCGTCCCACGACGGATCGACCGTCCCGCCCGGCTGATGCACCGGAGCCCCGAACTGCAGAAACGGCCGATCCAGCCCGGTCACCGGGTAGTAATACATGCCGTCCAGCATCGCTCCGGCGCGGATTCGCCGGTCGGCCAGCATCGCCGGCGCCGTGCTGGCTCCGCCGATCGAATGCCCGATCATCGCGATCCGCCGCGCGTCGATCAGCTGTCCGCCGCCCCACACCGGATGCGGTCCGACGAACCGATCGAGCACGAACGACACGTCCGCCGCCCGGGTGGTGACGAGCTTTTTCCAGTCCTTGATGGCACATGCCACGCATTGCGTCGTGTGCCCGTCCGGGAAGGCGGTCGCGATCGCCTCGTAGTTGTGCCCGATCCCCGCCACGACATACCCGCGACTGGCCAGCTCCTCCGCCAGCGACGACAACGTCGCGCGCGGCAACGTGAACCCGGGCGAGAGCACCACCAACGGCATCCGCCGATACTGCGGCAGAGCGTCCACAGTGGAATGGATCCGCACCTTCGTCAGCAGATCCTTGGGCAGTGACTTATCGCCCGTCTCCTCGACCATCAGATCCGATTCCCGCTGCGTGAGGTACTGCGTGGCCCGCCATCCCGGATACTGCGCCGGGTACCACAGCGTGACCATCATTTCCCGCCGCTGCGAAGGAACCCACGGGTCCGCGCGGGAAGTGTCGGTGAAGTGAAAGCTGGCAGTCCCGACCGGACTGATCCCGCCAGGCCGCGGCAACGCCAATCTCGGCTCCGCCTGCGCGGTCCCCGCCCCGACGACGACAAGCATCGCCGCGATGATCGCTATTACGCGTAGTCTCATGACTTCAGCTTGGAGCCGCCCGGTACCGGGAACATCGGTGAAGTACCGGATGAGGCCCCGATGTCGAAGTCATCTTCCTGGACGATGCTCAGCCGACGACGTCCGCCAGGCGAGCGATTTCGTCCACGTCGTCAGTCACCGGTACGAAAATCAACTCGTCCACGCCCAGCTCAGCGAAGTCCGCGGTGGACTTCTTCACCATCTCCGCAGACGCGCAGGGCACCACGCTCTCCGCGACTTCCTTCGGAGCCAACCGATAGAAGTCCCGCACATTCGCCAACCCAGCGTCGACGTCTCCCAAAACGAAGTAAGCCAACGAAACCAGCCGAGGCACCCCAGCCCGGCCACCCTCGGTCCAGGCGCGCTTCGCCGCCGCGAACCGAGGCGCGCTGGCCGCCACCGAGCCCGAACCGGCGATATAACCCGTCCCCCACCGCACCATCCGCTGCAACGCCTGCTCGGTGTAGCCACCGAACAACATCGGCACCTGCCGAGTCCCGCTCGGCACCGCCGCGTTCTCCCCGACCGGCTTGCCACTCCACACGTCGCGGTAAATCTCCAGGTCAGCATCGAATCGCGCACCCCGGCCACGCGCCCCAAGCCCAGGCACGGTGAATTCCTCCTCCCGAAGCCCCACGCCGACCCCGAACGTCAACCGGTGCCCGGAAACGCCGTCGATGCTCGCGATTTCCTTGGCCAGCAACGCAGCCGGCCACGTCGGGGCAAGCAACACACCGCTGAGCAGCCCGATCCGCTCCGTCGCTCCAGCCGCGGCCGCCAGCGAAACCGTGTCGCTCACCCCCGGATACGCGTATCTGCCGATCGTCGCCAACGAAGAAAAGCCCGCCTCCTCGGCCCGCGCCGCCCACCGCGGCACCACCGTGGGGTCGACGTCGCGCACTTGATTCGGAAGTCCCATGCCGATCCGCACCAGATGATCCTCTCGAGCTGTTGCATGACTCAGCGCTGAATGACAGCATGCTGTCATGTCCGACAAACTAGCAATACGACAGCATGCTGTCAAGAAGGCCTGCGACGCCTACAACGACCTGATGGACGAGGTCATCCGGCTTTCCGACGTCCTGGAAACAGTCGGCAACGGCATCGCCCGCCCGACAGGCCTGAGCGTCGCGCGGTACCAAGTCCTGGCCGCGGTCGAAGCGGAAGCCGCCCCGGTCGGAACCATCGCCACGCAGTTGGGCCACACGAGGCAAAGCGTCCAGCGAGTCGCCGACCTGCTGGTCGACGATGATCTGGCTCGCTACCGCCCGAACCCCGCGCACCAAC
This sequence comes from Amycolatopsis sp. NPDC114503, assembly GCF_055633655.1. Lineage (NCBI taxonomy): Bacteria > Bacillati > Actinomycetota > Actinomycetes > Pseudonocardiales > Pseudonocardiaceae > Amycolatopsis > Amycolatopsis sp. NPDC114503. The sequence continues at coordinate 511,394 of NZ_JBVKDT010000001.1, forward strand.
GCGCCAAACTGCTCGAAGTCACCCCGAACGGCCGCGCCGCTTTGCACCGAATGCAAGCGGCGTACGAAGATCTGGCCCTGCGCACCACCGACGGCCTAGACCTGGAACGCCTGGAGCTGGCTCGGCAGACGCTCATCGAACTGCAACATCGGCTGAAGTCCGAACTTCCTTCCTGATCACTAAGCTGGCGTCGCCGGATGCCGAGGAGAAACCCGCGATGCGCAAGCGAAAAACACTGCCGAAGAACTTCAGCGAAATGCTGACGTCCGCGTCGCTCACCGATCTCCAAGCCGTGTTCGAACGCACCGAACTGGACGCCCGCGGCGACTACGGCAAGCAAACGGCGATCGGATACCTGGACTGCCCGGACGAACTCGTCGTCTGGCTGGCCGGCCAAGGCCTCGACGTCGATGCGCCCAACCAGTACGACGAAACTCCACTGTGGACTCGGGCCGCGAGAGGCAGAGCAGCACAGATCCCGCTGTTGCTCTCCCTAGGTGCTGACCTTGAACGGCCGTCCGCCCGCAGAGGCACCCCGTTGCACGGCGCCGTCAGCAACCAGCAGCCGACAACGGTGCGAGTATTGCTCGAACATGGTGCGAACATCGAGCCGGGCTCCGACCTTCTCCTGACCGGTTTGCGGCGCACCTCGAACATCGGCATCCCCAGCATGGCCGAAACTGCCGCCCTCCTCCTCGACGCTGGCGCGGCCGTGACCGGCAAGGCTCGAGAGCAAGTACGCCGGATCGGTGCCGACTTCGAGTTCCACCGCACGGGTTTCAATCCCGATTACCTCGAAGAGACCGACGCCGGGCTGAGCAAGTTGTACCGCTTGTTCGACGTCGAACCGGTCCCGCCGCGGCTGATCCACGACGGCACTTCCCCGATCACGGTGCCCGACGGCACCTGGCAGAAGCAGCACCACCAGCTGTGGGAGCTGCTCGTACCGTCCTCCGGTGCCGCGGAAACCGTGCAGGGAGAAGCGATCCGCTTGTCCGGAAAGCTCGCTCGCGAGATCCTCGACAACGGCAGCGTGAACTGGGATCGCGACTTCCGCGCGATGACCGACGCACTCCCCGGCTACTTCGCGTCCGGCACCCCGCTGCCCGAGCTTCAGGAAGCACAGACCCTCGCCAAGCGCATCCGCTCCGGCAACGGCGATGACGAAGAACTGGCGAGGCTGTCCGAACTCGCCGTCGCGTGGGTCCGGCTCAACCCGACCCCCTTTCCGTTGCCTTCGCCCGAATACGGCCGCTAACCGGACAGCGCCGCGCCCAGCTGATTGGCCAGCCACCGCTCATACGCCGCCGGTTCCCAACCGCAACGTTGGACAAGCCGGTCGTACACCTCGGGCGCGGTCAGGGTCCAGACCGCGTCGACAGCTTCGTCGAATTCACGCGACGCCAGTTGCCCGCGTTCAGCGATGCCGCGCAGGCTGTGCGTGTTGCCGTTCCTGCGTTCGGAATCGATGGTCGCCACGAACGCTTCCAACACCGGATCGCCGCCGGGACCATGTGCGACCAGCACCCCGAGCAGAGGCCCGACCCGGTCGTAGATCGCCCGGGTCCAGGCGGCGTAGGCGGCCGCATAGGACGGCACATCAGCCGCGTCGGCCACTCGGCGAAACTCGGGACGCTCGCTCATCGGCGTCCGTTCCTCGTCGCCGGCGAGCATGACGTCATACACCGCCTTGATGACCTCGGCCTTTCCGCCGACTGAGTTGTAGACCGTCTGCGGACTGACCCCGGCCGCCCCGGCGAGTCCGGTGATCGTCATTCCCGCATAGCCTCCGCCGCCAAGCAGCAGGCCACGCGCCGTCCGCACGATGTGCGCGCGCGTGGCCTGGGCTTTCTCCTCCCGCTGCGGGGCGCTGTACTGCCTTGCCACGACCCTTCCAATCAGCTAGATTCTCATTCCACTGGATTCTACTTCCAGTCAAGTTCCGAGAGGAGCGTAGCCGTGAACAACCCCGCACGCACCGCCGCCCTGGCCGTGTTCGACGCGATCAACACCGGAGAACTGGCAATCCTGGACACCCTGGTCACCAAGGACTTCGTCGACCATGGGTCTCCGTTCCCCCTCCCGCCCGGCCCCGCGGGCTACCGGCAGATTCTCACCTTCGTGCACCAGGTGCTGAGGATCAGATACACCGTCGACGACATCTTCGACACCGACCAGCGCGTCGTCGTCCGCGCGACCGCCACCGGAACCGGCGTCGACGCCATCCACGGCCAGGGCACCGAAGGCAAGCCATACCGGATGACCACTGTGCACATCTACCGCACGGAAGGACTTTTGCTCGCCGAACACTGGGGTGTCCGAGACGAACTCGGCGCACGCATCCAACTCGGCGCCCTTCCCGCACCCGACGCGACCGCCTTCGCTCCCCAAGACGCCTGAGCGACTGTGCGGCAGCCTTGATCAGGCTGGCTCCTTTTCGGACAGTCCAAGCGAAAGGCTGCGCACCATCCGATACCTCCGGAGCCCGCTGCCACGCACTCCAGGAAATTCCTGCACCTTCCGCCACTCGTCAGACACTCCGACCGTGCCTCGACCGGATCGCGCCAACGCGTCGCGATGCGACTGTTCGTCGGTCCACTCCGCATAGTTGAGCACTCGGGTCCCGTCGGTGCTGGCATGGAAATGCCCGGATATCCCGCCCGGGGCAGGCATTTCTTCACTGCCCAATGCGCCGAACACGGTGTCGATCCAACGTCGCTGCCGCTGCGCATCAGCACCGTCGAACTCAACACTCACCACGACAATGCATCCCGGAACCGCGGAGTTGTCCCGATTTCCGCTGCGGTACAACCGATATCGCACCGGATCAGCTCCGGAAACCCGACGCACGAAGCCGGGGTCAGCTGTTTCCTCCGCCCACTGGGTGTAGACCAGCGACGAATCCCCATCAGTGCTGGCCAACGCATTGAACGAAACCAGCCCAGCAGGCCATGCTTCTTTTTCCAGCCGGGCAAGCACTTCGGTCGCCTCGACGGTCGTCTCGGCAACCAGCACCACATCGACGTCCGTGCGCGCGAAGTCAGGCCGCACAACCTGCTTGATACTCATGAATGTCCCTTCGAGATCACTGCTGACTCTCGAAGGATGAAACTTCAAGAAGAGTTGAAGTCAAGCCAGCAGCCGCCGCCCTCGATCGCGGGCAAGCTCTTCCGGCCGACACACCGGAGGCGAAACAGGCCGAGTCCGGGATCGCACTGCAGAACCTGACCGCCGCCCCCGCCAAAGCGAAAACCTATGCGGGACAATCGGTCTACGACGCCTGCGCCGTCATGAACCCGTTCCTGATGCAGCAAGCGGGATTCGTGCTCGGCCCGAACAGCGCCCTAATGCAGCACAAGTTCACCGGCGACGACGGCTTGCCCGCTCCCAGCACTGCCTACCAATCGACGGGTCCCAGCATCGGGCCGGAGCCTGCGTCGATGTGCTTGCTGACCGGCAAGGACGAAACGTACAAATCTTCTGGGGCGGAGACCAGTACTTGGCCACGCTGGCCATGCACGCCGGCACCTCCGAGGACGGGCCAGGTCTCACCGAGAAGCCGGAAGACGCGCTCAAGTTCTTGATCGACCAGGTCGCGGCCAAGCTGGCGGCCGGACCCGATCAAACCGGGCTGTCCCACTTCCGCTTCGGACCGCCCTGGAACGTGCCGAACGCCGAACCCGGCGAGCACGGCAAAGGCCCTTGGCAGTACGTATGGAGCAACTGCTTCCGCACAAACCACGCCGACGCCGGCGACAAGGCCGAACAGGACGGTTTGACGGTGCGCGTCGAGACGTACGAAAACCTGGACGGCGCGACGTACGCCAACCCCGCGACCTGTCACCCACGCGTCGCCGGCCGCCCGCGCTCAACCAGGTGTTCGAGTAAGCCGTCTTCAAGATCATCGACCGGGTGGAACAGATTCCCTGACGCACGAATCCCCGCTCGGCCTCGGCCGAACGGGGATTGCGGTGGACCTGAGGGGAATCGAACCCCTGACCCCCGCCTTGCAAAAGTAGTGGTCCGTCCACTCTCGGAAGTACTGCGCTGGTCAGAGTGAAGGGGCCAGTGCCTGCAGTGGCTGGATTGGATGCTGCCGACGAGCGTTCGCACCCATCGTGGCCCCCATTGAACAAGACACTGCCGCGTGCCTGCTCTCCCGCTTCGGTCAGCGGCCCGACCGGGGAGCCTGGCCGCTGACCGACACGCCTAAACGGCTGACGCGACCGCGGTGGCGAATGAGACGCAGGTTGCCGAGACTGACAGAGCGAGCGGGAGGTAGTCTCGCCAGCCCGGACGGAAGACCAGCGGCCGCAGGCGCTGGAGGTCACCCCAGGTGGTCGGCTGCGTGGCCGCAGCGTGGCGGCGTCGCAGGTTGTACCCCGTCATGATCGAGGCCCCCAGGGACAGTCCAAACATCAGCAGGAAAAGGATAAGCATGCTGTGCTCCGTTCATTCGAGGTAAGAGTTGTTCCCCCTCACCTCTTGATCGGGCCTCGCATGCTGCGCGACAGGCGTGTCGTTCGACCTCCGGCCTGCCCCGTCAATCCGCCCGGCTGGGCTCAGGCTTGCTGACGTGGTCGAGCACGCCGGAATCGCAGACGAGACGCCAGGCGTCCGCGACGTTCTCCTCCCGGGCCTGCATCTCGACTTCCCTTACATCCGCATCAAGTTGGCATGCCCCTCGTCCACAGGTCGAATGTACTCCGCGCGACACGCCGAAAAACCTTTCTCCCGCGACACGCCGGACGAATTACATCGATGTAGTCCCCAGGTTGCGCACAGCGCTGACCTGCTGGTACACGAAAATCCGAGGTCCCGTCCCCATACATGTGGGCAACTCGGGGGGCAATATGCGCAGGAGGAGCCGCTTGTCCACAGGTTGTCCACATTCTGGTCCACATGCGGATTTGCCATCGAGCTTCCGGGGGATCCAACATGTCGCCCAGGCGTTCGAAGGGCCACAAGCTCCGAAGCGCTCGACAACCGTTGTGGCGTAGCCGGCTGCGCCACATCACGTTCGCCTCGAACCCGAGGCTTCCCGTTCGGGAGATCCGCTGTGTGTGACCGGGCTAAACGACGGAGTAAGCGCCGAACCAGGGGTAAGGGCCCTGGCCGGCGCCGCTCCGTCGAACTCCAAGCGCAGTACCTGAAGCTGATGATCGCGCTGATCCCATTGATCATCCCGATCACGCAGCACTACTTGCGCTAGCAGCAGAGCCCGCCGGGTGGAGCCGCAGAGCGGCTTCACCCGGTCAGGGTGGTCGTTCAGGCCGAATCCGGCAACATCCGAAAGTTAACGATCACGCCCTTGATGGCGGCACTGTTCCGAGAACAGCCAGGACAAACCCCGCATCAGTTACGCCGCTTCGCCCAGGATCGCCGCGTAGATCTCGCTCGGCGGACGGTTCGCGAGGTAGTCGAAGCACGGCGCGCACGGAACTCCGCCGCCGCCGGGCGGGTTCTTGCCGCACCGGTAGCAGGTGTCCTCTTCGGTCGCTTGCTGGTCGTCAGCCATTCCGCCCCCTCCGCTCTCGTCGCCGGGCTGCGGCGAGGCTAATCCGCCCGCATGCCGGAGTCGCGGCGCCAGAAGCGTGGTGTCGGTCGCTCACGCGCGCGGCCGGTACCGCTGCGGCTTCGGCTCGAGCCCCATCTCCTGCAAGAGAGCGAGCGCGCGGTCCCGCTCGGGAGCGACCTCCGCCGTGCTGGCCGACGCGCGGATCAGGTCGGCCAGCGCCATGCCAGGCATCCGGTCGAGCTTGTCGAGCCATCGCGCCATGTCCTGCGCCCAGGGACCGTGGAACGTGACGAGCAGTTCGCCGTCGGTGCCGCGCATCACTGGTGCCGGGCCGGTGTCGTCGACGTGCCAGAACGGCACCCGCACCGCCTGGGCGTGCACCGCGGAGGCGTGCTCCCGGATCCGCTTCGCGACCTCGACGCGCTTCAGCTTCTTCTCGTGCTGGGTGACCATGACGTGCCCCTCAAGACAGAGCCGGGCGGATGCTTCCCCCACCCGCCCGGCATACCCGCACAGTAGAACACATGTTCGAGTACGGGCAAGCGTTGAGGCGGTCCGCGCGACGGCCCGCGGGGGTCGTCGAGAACTCGAACCTTGAAGCCCAGAGGGCAGCGCGCAGACTTCTGACCAGGCGTTTTGTCAGAAAATAAAAAAACACGCCCGAACCTCTTGCAAGAGACGGGCGTGCAGGTATATTCTGGCCGGTGCACCTCTAACTCAATAAGTCAGGGCACCGCCAGACGTTGAAACTCGCACTTTTAACGTACACCTCCCCCGGGGCAATCTGTCAACAGGTTTCACCCGGTAGACGCTGGTAGGACGGGTGATCCCGCCCACGGTGCCCTTCGTTCCGACACGGAAGGCATTGCATGGACTTCGACCCCACGGACGCCAGCACGCCCACTTCTGCAGAGGCCAGTCGCTTCGTGCCCGCCGACCGCGAGCACGCGGAACTACTCCGTCGCCGCTCGCGGCCCGGACGACCGATCCCCAGCCCATCGAGTCGCCCGGTACCCGCGCGCCCAGCAACACCGAACACTCGGGGACGCACGAGGACCGGGACCGTCCATCTCCTCACCGCTGACGGGCTGACAGCGTGCGGTACCGGCCTGAACAGCTGGGACCCTAGTTCGATCCGACCGACCAAGCATGCGGTGACGTGCAAGCGTTGTGCCGACGGACTCCCCCTCGCCGGCCAGCTCATGCTGTTCTGATACGCGCGCCCGGGTCGGCGGTGATCTCCCGTCGACACGCGGGGTCGATGCCTGTCATTGTCCCCGTTGAGTAGCGATCCGGGCGTTCAGGCCTGTGTGCCTGAACGCCCGGATCGCAGCATCAGCGACGCTAGTTAGTTCGCATCGGGCAGCTCCTCGCCGCTGATCGCCTCGACAAGGGCGGAGACGAGGATTTCGGCGGCTGGCGGGGTGACGGCATTGCCGTAGCCGCGGACTTGGTCGCGGCTGGAGCCTTTGACCTGGTAGTCCTTGGCGAATCCCATGCCGGCGGCGATTTCGTGCGGGGCGAGCATCCGGAACGTGCACTGCTCCACGGCGGCGCTGGTGTCGCCGACCAGGGCGTAGCGGTCTTTCGTGGTGAGCGTGCCGACCGGTTCGCTGACCGGCCGGGCCGGGCCGTTGGAGTAGTACGCCAGCAGCATGCTCGTTGCTTTGCCGTCAGGCCGGACGAGGCCGTGGTGGTTGCCTTGCGCGGACACGGTCGGCAGCGGTCCGTGCACGGGGTAGGCGGCGGTTTTGGAGCCTCCGCCGCGCAGCAGGGACACGAACGGCGGGATCACCATCGCGGTTTCGCGGCGGCAGGTCTGGGTTCGCAGCGGCTGCTCGACGCTGGTCGCTGTGTCGACGCCGGCGCGTTTCGCGACCGGCACCACCAGCGGCGGCACCACCAGGGCGTCGGTGTCGCGGGTGGTGCGCGTGGGCATGGGCGCGTCGATGCTGGTCGCGTCCTGCCGCCACGTCCCGCCCGCCGGAGCGAGCAGGGGCCGCGCGTGCCGTCGGAGTCCGGCTTCGATCCGGGCCAGCGTCGCTTCGGCCAGCGGGTCCGGGCGGCCTTTGCCGTCGACGCGTTCCCCGATCCGTTGTCCCGGGTCGAGCGACCAGTCGATGACGGTGCTGGCGGGCAGCACTTCTGGCTTGACCACCCGGTGGCGGCACGAGCTGCGCGGGCACCGGTACACGTACTGGCCGGTCCGGATCCCGTAGCGGCCCATGTCCGTCCCGGCCTTCTTGAACACCTGCACCGCGTTCACGACCTCGTCGCAGCCCGGGCACCAAGCGCGCGGGCGCAGCCACTTGTCCCAGTCCGGGTCCCGGCCGAGTTCGGCCAGCCAGAACGGCATGTAGAAGCGGTCGCGGGACTGCGCGACCCGTCCGGTCCCGGCGGCGGTGACGTGCATCGAGTTCAAGGCGACCAAGCGGGTGCGGTAGCCCAATGCCTCAATCTCGCGACGCCAGCGCACGAACTGGTCCCACTTGCGGACCTGGACCACGTTCTCCACCACTCCGGCGAGGACTGGATGGCCTTTGAGTCGCATGGCCAGCAGGTAGCGCGGCACCTCCTCCATCAACGCGCGGGAGCGGGCGACGCTCGGGTCGGTGGCGACCGGGCCGCGGGCGACGTCGAACAGCACGCCCTGCGTGGAGCGGTCGAAATCGCGTTTCACGCCGCGTGCGTCCGTCCACGGCGGGCACGAGGGCGAGGACCAGAACAGGTCCGCGCGCGGGAACCCGGCGATGTCGGCCTTCGCGATGTCCCCGCAGTAGTGGTCGGCCTTCGGGAAGTTCAACGCGTGCACGTCCACGGCGAGCGGGTTGTGGTTCGCCGCCAGCATCAACTCCACCCCCGCCACCGCGGCCGCGCCCTGGGAACTGCCGCCGAACCCGGCGAACTCGTCGTAGAGAGTGAACGTCATCGCGCGTCCTCGGTGTCCGCGCGGTCGTCAAGGAGCTGCTCGACCCGTGCCACCGCGTCGAGCACCCCGGCGCTGTGGTCGGTGAGCACGGTCGTGCCCTGCTTGTCGGCGACGCACTCGAGCGAGCCGCGCAGGTCTCGCACCAGAGTGAGCAGCTGTTCGCCGGTGACGGTGTGCGTGCGGGCGATGGCGTCGACCAGTGGCATCAGGTGGTCGCGGCCCCATTCCTCGGCGGCCTGGTTACGGCCCTCGTCGTCGGGCGGATAGACGGCGGTTCCGCGCCATCCGCAGCCGCAGCGTGCGCGGTGGCCGGTGAACTCGCGGGTGGCGTGCGTCCAGGTGCCGGTTTCGGTGCCGTCGGGCAGGATCCGGGCTGCGTAGCCTTCGTGGTCGTCGGCGAGTTCATCGGCGTACGGGCCGCAGTAGACGATCCCCATTGGAAAACTCCTTGTGCTGCAAAGAAAGTATCGGCGTGTGGTGCTGGGTCTCAGATGTGCCACTGGTGGCCGCAGTCGAGGCAGGTGGCGAGTCCGGCGAGAACGAAGAAGCTCCAGTGCGCGCAGCTCATGACGCGGCCTGTCCCGGTTCGCAGGCGAACAGTTCTTCCTGTCCCTCGACCGCTCCCCAGCCGGCGAGTTTCGCTTCGGCTCCGGCGGTGCCGGCGGGGCGCTTCCCGCGGCTCTTCGCGGCGCGGGCCTGTCCTTTGAGTTCGCGGAGGTGTTCGACGGGGATGCCGAGTTCGTCGGCGGCGAGTTCTTCTTTGGTCTTCTTGTTTCCCTGTGCTGCCATGGCGATCTCCCGTTGCGAGTGGTGCCGGTTGGCTGTGCCGGGTGGTTTTCTTCGCTGCCCGGAGGGCGGGCGACGGCTGTGCCCGTCGCCCTTATCGGCGCCTCGCGCGGCCCCGGAGGCTCGCGGTCAAGGGATCAGGCCGAAAAGTTTCTGAAGCCACGCGCTTTTTGTGGGTTCGGAAAGTTTTCGGACCCCTTGATCGTGAGGTGGGGCCGTGCTAAGCCGGGCCGCGAAGCGAGAAAACGCTGTCCGCGCTTGCGCGGACCTTGTTCCGCCCGCAGAGGGCGGTGGCAGTGAACTCCTGCAGTCGCAGGCGGGTTGGCCCGTTCGGGCCGCTGTTTTTGTCGGTGCCGCGTGTCACGCTGAGGCGCATGGAGCTGACGGGACAGGATTTCGACCGGATTCCCCGCAGGAACCTGCGCGTGCCCGTGGTCGATTTCGCGCGGTTGTGGTTGACGGCTGAGCGTGCACTGGACGCGGAGCCGACCAGTTGGCGGTATTGCGGCGTGGTCCAGCCGTGCCGGTGGCTGGCGCGGGCGACGGTGCGGCCGACCGACGGCCGCTCGCCGTATGTGGCTCCGGCACCGGTGACGCGACGCTTCGGCGGGGCGATCCCGGAAACGATCGAGGCGGAGGCGCTGGCGGCGGAGAAGCTGCTGGGCCAGTGCCCTGTTCCGGCGTGGCTTGAGGAGCGGCCGGGCTGGCTGCTGTCGATCCACGAGACGTTCGCGTGGGCGTGGCACCGGTCCGGGCAGCCGCCGATCGCGGTCCCGGAACCGGCACGGGGCTGAGGCCCGATCACCGCGCCGCCGCCGCGCCGTCGTCGGCCGCCGCGGCCTCGGCCGCGTCGACGGTGTTGCGGCGGTGCATCTCGTCCGCCTGTGCCTCTTCGGCCGCGCGGGCGGCGTCGGCTGCGGCGCGGGCCTCGACTTCCCGCAGCGCCCGCTGGGCGCGGTCGACTTCGGCGGCGGTCTCGGCCGCCGACGGCACCCGGATCTCGTCGGAGTGTTCGACGGCCGGTTCGGCGGCTGCCACGTCCCGCACGTCGGCCACTGCCGTCTCGGCGGTTTCGGCGGGGTCGTCGACCGTCACGGCGGCGAGGTCTGCCTCGCGTTGCCGTGCGACGTCGGCGAGGTCGTGCTCGGCGGTGACCTCCCGGTAGGCGTCTTCGTCGGTGGTGTGCCGGTGGTGGACGTCGAGCCATTCGTCGGAGGTGACCATCTCCGGCGGCTCCGCGTTCGCGGTGCGTTTGGACAGTTCCTGCCGTGCGCGGTCGGCGGCCGCGCGGGTTTCGGCGGTGTGGGCCAGCCACGTCCCGCGTGCCTGGTCGGCGGTGTCCAGCTCGGCCGCGCGCTGGTCGAGCATGTCGGCGAGGGCGTCAGCCTCGGCGGCTTCGGCCAGCAGGCGTGCCCGGTCCGTGTCGTCGGTAGCGGCGTCGGCTTCGGCGCGGCGCATGGTCGCGTCGCGGCGACGGGCGTCGCGGGCCTGGTAAGTCCCGGCGAGTTCGTTGCCGACGAACTCCGGGCCCCAGACCTCTTCCCGTTCCCAGGCCCGTACGCGCATGAGCAGGCGGCCGTCGGTCATTTCCCGTTCCTCCAGCCCGGATTCGGGCTGTCCGAGCGCGCGCCACGCGGCGCGCCACGACGCGTACGCCTCGGGCTGCCCGGCCTGCGGGGCGCGCCCGAGCGCGGCGGCGTCGTCCTCGTGGCCGGTGAGTTCGCGGTGCGCGGCGACCACGGCGGCGCGGGCGGTCCATTCGCCGCGCGCATCGGTCTCGTCCGGCACCGGTCCGAACGCTTCGAGGGCCCATTGCGGCGGGTTGTCCGCCAGCTGGCGGCCGAGTTCGCTGCGGCGATGGTCGGCGGTGGCGGCCAGCTCGCGCAGGTAGGTCGCGATCTGCGGGTCGTCCACGGTGGGCAGCCAGTCGGCGTAGGAGTCGCCGACCGGGTCCAGGCGGACGGACTTGGTGATCCGGTCGTGGATCACGTTCGACAGTTCGCGGGCCCCGGCGAAGTCCCGGACGGTGACCGCGTCCTCCAGGACCTGGCGCGGGTCGTGCCCGGCCAGTTCCGCCCGCCGCAGCAGGCGGGCCAGCGTCGGGCCGCCGTCCTCGGCGGCGATCCGGGCCCGCTGGTTGTCGGTCAGCTTCTCCTGTTCGGCCAGTTCGTCCAGCCAGCGCGCGGTGCGCCCGGCGGTCGCGAGGTCGGTCGCGTCGGCGAGCAGTTCGGCCGGGGTGCTGATCGCCTCGTTCGCGGCGCGGGCTTCGGTCGCCTCCTGCACGGCTGAGCGTTGCTGCTCGGCATTGTCGAACGCGTCGGACAGCACCGCGGCGGGCGTCTTGCGCACCGCGTCGGCCGCCGCGCCGTCCGGCGCGTCCTTCGGCACCGCGACCGTGGCGACGTGCGCGGTGTTGCCGTGCCGGCCGCGGCTGAGCCCGACGTAGATCGCGCTCGGTCCAGTGGACCCGGTCACCACGGCGTGGCTGGTGTCGACGGTGAGGCCCTGCGCGGAGTTCACTGTGGACGCGTAGCCGAGGGTCAGGTGCTCGTTGACGTAGGAGCCGGGCAACGTGATCCGCTCCCCCAGCACCTCGCCGACGCCGTCCTCGCGGCCCAGCACCCGGGCGACGATCAGGCCGCCGTCCTCGCAGGTGTCCAGGACGCGGTACTGCTTGCGGTTGATCGGCGCCTCGGCGTTGCCCTCGAAACCCGCGAGGTCCCACCGGTTCTTCCGCGCCTGCACCAGATCGCCGACCCCGGCCCAGGTGCCCTGCATCCCCAGTGGCACGCCGTCCTCGGCGACTTTGCCCAGCCGCACGAGTTCGCGACGCAGCTCGGCGGACAGGTGCGCGGCCTGCTCGTTGGTGTCCACGATCAGGATCGAGTGCTTGCCCTCCAGCGTGTCCGCCAGCCACGCCCGCCCGGCGGCGGCCTCGGCCTGCTCGCGGGTTCCGCCGTCGGTGATCCGGCCCCGCTTGTGGTACTCGGCCAGCACCGACTCGTCCCCGTCGCGCAGCCGCAGCGACGCCCCGCGCTCCCACTCCGCGGCGAAGCGGCGGACCTCGGTCAGCTCGTAGGCCGCGCCCGCCGCGGCCATCATGTCCATGCCGCCGCCCGCGCCGACCGCCGCGAGCTGCCGGTGGTCGCCGGTCAGCAGGAGCTTCGCCCCGGCCCGTTCGACGTGGCGGTGGATCGCCGCCAGGGCAGCAGTGTCGGCCATCGCCGACTCGTCCACCACCACCAGGTCCCCCGCGTTCAGCCGCCACTCCTCGTGCTCGGGGTGGGTGCTGCCGGATTCGAGGCGTTCCTGCGCGGTCAGCCACCGCGCGATGTTCCGCGCCGTCAGGCCCTCGCCCGCGAGGACGTCGGTTGCGACCTGGCTGGACGCCAGCCCGACCACGTTCCGGCCGTGCCCGTCCCACAAGTCTTTGTCCTGCCATGCTTTCGCGAGCGCGCCGACCACAAAGGACTTCCCGGTCCCGGCCGGGCCGACCACCGATTCCACGGCCGCGCCGGAGGTCAGCACGCCGCGCACCGCCGCCGCCTGGTCCGCGCCCAGGACCACGCCCGCGTCGGCGAGCGCGGTCACGAATCCGTCCACGTCGGACACGGTCAGGGTCGGCGCCCCGCCCCGGGCCGTGGCCGCGACCAGCGCCCGCTCGGTGCGGACCTGGTCCGGCGTCGCGAACAGCGCGCCCCCGGGAGCCTCAAACGGCGAGCGGCCGTCGGCCAGCTTCCATTCCTCCGGCAGCACCGCCGCGCCCGGCTTGGCCGGAGTCAGCCGCGTCGCCAGCTTCAACCCTTCTTCGGTGAGCGTGTCGAGCAATGCGGCAACCTGGCTCCCGTCGAGGTCACCGAGCTGATCCGGCAGCGCGTTGCTGATCGCGGCGGTCAGGTCCGGCGCGTTCCAGCCCGCTTTCTTCGACTGCACCTCGGCCAGCGCGGTTTTCAGCACCTCGGCCGGAGACCACTCCGCGGCCTCGCGCGGTCCGTGGTCGAGGTCGAGCACCTTCCGCGCCACCCCGGCCAGCCCGTCGGAGACCTCCGCGCGCAGCTCCCGGTCCCAGCGCTCCAGCCGTTGCTCGGTCGTTTCCCCGTCGTGGGACTTGGCCTTGCGGGTGGCCAGCGTCGCCTGCATCTGCAACCGGCTCAGCTCCAGCGAGTTCGGCTCGCGGCCGAACTTCGTCTCGAACGCCTCCACCAAGGTCGCGGTCTTCTTCGTGATCGCTCGGCGGCGCGAGGAGAACAGGTCCATGACTTGCTGGTCGATCCCGACGATCTCGCGGGACTTGCCGTCCGGGCGAGTCGCGAACCGCACCGCCATCGCCCGGGACAGGTGCTCCTCCATCGTGCGCTCGCCGACCGCCGCTGCGGCGCGCTTGAACTTGTAGAGCGCTTTCGAGTCCAGCGTCCGCCACTTCCCGTCCGCACTCTGCACGCGGTTGAGGATCGCGTTGTGGATGTGCAGCTGCGGATCGTGGTCGCGCGAGTCGTGCTGGAAAAAGCTGGCCACGACGAAGTCGTGCGCGTCGACGAACCGGCCCGCCGCGCCGCCGTGGTGCCCGACCCGGCTGTAACCGGCGTGCTCGGACAGGTAGTCCAGCGCCGCGCGGTTGCCCGCCCAGATCGCGTCCTCGACTGCGTCCCGGTGCGCCTTCCACGACCGCGCCGCCGCTGCCGCGTCCTCGTGCTGGCGCGCGAGTTCCGCCGTCTTGCCGCCCGCCGCAGTCGCAGCGGCGACCGCGTCCGCGAGGCGTCCAGCCGTCCGTTCAGCCTTCACCTGCTGCGCCTCGAACGCCGTATGCAGGACGGTCACGGACTTCTGGACGCTGAACGTCGCGTCCAGAAAGGCCACGTTCTGCCGCGCCGCCTTGCTCGCGTCCAACCGCAACTGCTGACGGCGTTCAGGCGTCGCGTGCGGCTCCGCGTCCAACGCCGCCGCGTACAGTTCGTCCTCCGTCGGATATTTCCGGCCGGTGTGGCCGAGAGTGGACGCCTCGCCCCAGCGGGCCGGATCTTTGAACAGCTCGTCGCGCGGGTCCACGAACGACTCGAACACCGCGCGCATGTCCTGCTCGTCCACGAGCCCCGTCAGGCCCAGCGCCGCGGCTCCCGAGCCGTACCAGCGACCCGGCGGCTCCCCCGCCGCGACCGCGTCGGTGTAGTAGTTCTCCCGCCCCTTCGCGACCTCGTCCGTCAGGTACTTCACCGAATAACCGCGCCCGATCGACAGCATCACAACCCCCGAACAAGATCGACAAACCAGCTTTCAAGATCCACAACGGGAGTCGTGTTCCCGCGCGCCCGCCAGGGCGCAGCGCCCCGTCGGATCGTGATGCCGAGGTGTGCATTCCTTCTTTGGTCCTTGGCTTTGTCCTTTGGTGAGTGCGTGCTGGGTGTCTTGGTCTTCGTGAGTGGGTTGTTGGTGACTGATTTCGTGATGAGTGTCGTGGTGATCATGGGTTGGCCTGCTGGGTGCTGTGGTCGGTGATGAGTTGCAGTGAGGCGGGCTGGTTTCGCAGTTCCTGCAGGGCTGTTCCGGCGGTGCCGCGTGAGACATCGGCGAGTTCCATCAGCTGGTCGACCGTGGGCAGGTGCCCGGAGTGGATCTGAAAGCGGCGGGCCTCCGCGCGCGCCCGGTCCTTCTTCGGCGACGACACCGGCACGACTGGACGCTCCGGCTTCACCGGCTCCGGCTCCGCGTCCGCAGGCGGGTCGGGCTGTACGGTGTCGCCCTGCTCGGCTGTACGTCCATCCGCCGCCGCGACACTGGACGCGTCCAGTGCATGCGACTGAACGGGATCGGACTGGACGCCCGGGGATTGAACGGCCGGAGGCTGAACGGACACCGGAGCGGCGCCCGGCACGTCCCGCTCGACGCGCGCCGGGGACGCGGGAGTGTCGGCGAGCGGGCCGTCGGACGCTGCGTCCACCGTCGCGTACGGGCGGTCGGTGGCGAGCATGAACAGCAGGTGCGCGACGATCGCCGCCGCGACCGCGGGCCACGCCCCCACCCCGAACCGCAGCAACCCGTCCGCCGCCGAGGCGGCGCCGGCGGGGCGGGCGACCCCGCCGGCGAGATACACCGCCTGCGCGAGCCCGGACAACCCGGCCGCCAGGATCACCACGCCCCACGCGTACCTGCGCCCGTGCTTGGGCAGGCGCGACGTCGCCGCGTAGGCGACGATCGCGAGCCCGTCGGTGATCAGCGGGTAGATCCACGCGATCTGCCACGGCACCCCGGACGCCACCGCGACCTCGAACAGACCGTGCGCCGTCGCCGCCGCCGCGCCGAGCGCCACCAGCAGACCGGCGACGAACACCGCCGTCGCCGCCCGCTGCGGCCCCGCTGCTGTCGTGTTGTCCGTGCTCATCGTTCGTTCCCGTCGCAGTCCCGGTCGCAGTCCGCGGCCTCGGTGCAGGCGTCGTCGGTGTTCCACCGGGCGCACCGCTCGGCCCGCGCGTCGTCCTCGTTCGAGGACCGGGCGCGGTGCACGGCGGTTTCGGCCTCGGCCAGCGCCTGGTCGCACTCGCGCGCCGTATCGGTCAGGCGCGGCGGTTCCGGTTCGGCGAGCACCTCGTCGATCCGGTCCAGCATCGTGTCCACACCGGACACCGCAGACGCCTGATCCGTTCGCCCGGCCCGAATCCCGCGGCTGGGCGTGACCTGGATGCCGTCCTGCCGACCGACGGCGGTCGCCGCGTGCGCGGTGTTGTCGGCCGTCGTTCCTTGTGCGGCAGCAGGATCGGGGTTTCGCCAGATCGCGTCCGGGTGCGTCACGCTCCAGTCGTCGGCCGAATCGCCGCGGGCGGCGGCCTCCGCCACCTCGGCGTCGATGTCGGCCTGCTCCGCCGCGCGGTCGTCGGCTTCGATCCAGTCCTGCAGTGCGTCGCCCTCGTCGCGGTCGGCTATCCCGCTGACACCCCATGGGTCAGCGGCGGCGGGCGAATCGGCGACGGCTGTGTCCCGCCCCGTGGGGTTTTCCGCTTCCTGGACCGCGATCTGCTCGGGCGAGAGCCCGTTGAGGCGGTCCCGCGCGGCGGTGACGTTGTCCCAGAAGTTCGGGTCGTCGCCGCGTTCCTCTGCGCTGCACGTCGGGCAGTGCTCGACAGGCGTCCGGCAGCCGCTGGTGTGCGCGGTCAGCTCCGCTGCTTGTTCAAGGATCTCCCGGGCCCGCGCGACGCTCAGTGCGTCAGCGGCCTCGCGCCGTCCCCGCTCGTACTCGCTCGCTTCTTCGGCGACTTCGCGTTCGTGTTCGGCGGTCAGGTACTCCCGCGCAGCGGCGGGCAACTGCTCGCGGCTGAGCGAGTGCAGTTCGGCGGGGTCGAGCCCGACGCTGGCGAGCGACTCCTCGGTGACGGGTCCGTCCCCGAGCCGCGCGAGCCGTGCCTGGACGTCCTCGGCGTACGCGCGCTCGCCGTCAAGCAGCGGGACGCGGTCGCCGTAGCCGACGGTCAGGTTCCGGGCGATCCAGCTGTCCGGCTCCGGTTCCCGCTCGGGCACCGGCGACGGCGCGGGCGGGTTGTCCCGCCAGGCCGCGTCGTTGACGTCGGGTTCGCCGACGACCCGGTCGAGCAGGTCGCCGGTCAGCTGGCGCGGGTTCGCGACGACGACAGTGCCCAGGTCGGCGTCGACGAGGATGACGTCGCCCGCCTCGCGGTCGGCCAGGGCCGCGTCCGCGGCGGGCACCTCCGTGTCCCAGAAGTCGGTCCTGCTCGGGTCGTACTCGCGGCAGGTGGCGCACTCCTGCGGCGGAATCGCGCAGGAGGTGATGTGGTCGCGCGCCCGCGCCGCGCGCACCACCACCTCGCGAGCCCGCTGCTCGCTCATCGCGGCGGACCGACCGGCGGATGCCGTCTCGTTGGCCTGTGCCTGTGCCTGTGCGTGGTCGCGGGCGTGCCGGGCGGTCAGGTTCCGCGCGATCCAGCTGTCCGTCTCCGGTTCCCGCTCGGGCACGGTGTCCTCCAGGTCCGCGGCCGCGAAGTTGCCGGCCAGGATGTCGTCGACGCTGTAGTCGGCCAGCCGGGCACGGGCGCTGCCGACTTCGTGGTCCCAGAACCCGCTCGCGTCGAGCAGGTTCTCGCTGCAGGTCGGGCAATTCGCCTCGCCCAGGCTGCAGGTTTCGAGGTGCCGGGTGAGTTCCTCGGCACGGACGACGATGTCGCGGGCCTGTCCTGCCGTCATCGCCCCTGCGTGGTGGTCGGCGGCGATCGGGTCGTCCTGCGGATCGGCGAGTCCGTGCAGTTCCATCTGGTAGCGGGCCTCGGCGTGTTCGTGCGCGTCCTCGGCGTCGAGGTCGAACACCGGCTCCGTCTCGCCGAGGCGCTCGTGCAGGCTCGGCCACGCCATCGCCAGCAGACCCGGTTCCGCGCGGTAGAAGTCCGCTTCGGACACCCCGGTCCGCGCGCATTCCTCCTTTACCGCTTTGCGGTAGGCCGCGAGCCCGGACCGGTGCTCACGGTCCGCCTGTTCCATCGCGAAGCCGCCGACGTCGTCGATCCGTTGCGCGATCTCCGGGCGGATCACCGATCGCCGCCGCGCCCGCTCGCCCGCGATCCGCCGCGCGTCCTGCGGGCTGCGCCCGATGCCGAGCAGGAACTCTTCCTGTCGGCGCGCGATCCGATCGCGGACGACCTGCTGTTCGGCGGGGTCGAGGTAGGGCGAGGCCGCGTCCGTGCGATCGCGGCGTCGGCGGAATCTGTCGAGGATGCTCATCGCCGGACACCTCCGCTGCGGCGGCGCGCGGTCTCGGCGGCGCGCGCCTCGGTCACGAGCTGGTCATCGGGTTCGGGTGCGACGCTGGTGCGGTCTTCGCCCCACCACAGGGAAATCGGGGCGAGCGCGAGCCCTGCCGGGACCGGCGCGGCGGGCAGGTGGCGTTCGCCGCCGTCCTGGTGGGCTTCCAACGAGCAGTTCGCGGTCGCGGACTTGATCCGCTTGACCGCGCCGGGCCGGTAGCGGTCGTGCCAGTCCGCGGCGCGCCCGACGGTGGCGTCCTTGTCGACGTAGGCCGCGAGCCAGGACCGCATCAGGCACACCAGTTCCTCGACCACGTCCGGGTGCCACCACCAGCACTCCGGCAGCGCCGCCGCGGCGTCCGGGTAGCGCAGGAACACCCGTGTCAGCCAGAACGACAGGTCTTCGAGCATCTCCTGCGCGGCTTCGGCCGGATCGCGGCCGGCGTCCTGGCCGTCGGCCAGGTCCAGCCACGACGCCGGGTGCGTCTTCCCGCCGTCGCCGTCGGGGTTTGCTTGCTCGGCAAGAGTTTTGACTACCTTCGCGAGCTTGCTGACCTGCTCCGGCAGCGGCGCGACCTCGTCGTGCAGCGCCTTCAACTGCCCGGGCAACGGCGACACGGCTTCCACCGCCATCCGCAGCGCCTCGACTTCGCGCGCCAGGCCCGCGACCGCGCGCATCGTCTCCTCCGGATCCGGTCCGGCAGCAGAGTTGTTGTCGGTCGAGCTCATCGGGATTCGCCTCCCGTCTCGTTCCGAGGCGCGGCCTGCAGGACGTTCCAGACGACCGTCAACGAGTCGACCGGGCGTGCCACGGCCTCGTGCACGAACTCGGCGGCGGCAACCGGTCGCGTCGCGAGGCGGCGCAGAACGTCCTGGTGCTCGTCATGGCGGCCGCGGGCGTAGCCGCGGGCCCGCGCCTCGCGCTGCAACTGCCGGATCGCGCTGCGCGACAACGTGATCCGGTCCGTTCCGGACTGGTCGCTGTTCATCGGGTCACCTCCACGAGGTCGAAGCGGGTGTGCAGTTCGCGCCAGTCGGCGTGGTGCCGGCCGTCGGCGGTGCAGTAGCAGTCGGTGTGGTTCTCGGGCTGCCAGCGGCGGCCCATCTGGTCGCGCACCACCGGCCGGTCCGCCGGGACGGCGCACGGGGTCGCGGCGAGCCAGACCCGCGGCGCGACAGTGCTGGTGGTGGTCATCGGCCGGACTCCTTGCGTCGTTCGCGGGTGATGCGTTCCTGGTCGCGGGTGACCGAGTCGTGCAGGTCCCACGGGTCTTCGGGTGCGGGCATGGCTCAGCACTCCTCGCTGCCCGGGTCGGTCCCGTCCGCGCTGTGGCGGTCGGGCAGCAGCGCGCTGAGCACGACGACCACGTCGCCGCCGTGCGCGGGCAGCGCGCCGACCGCGCGCAAAGACGCCGCGCCGCCCGCCGCCGAGCAGCTGGTTTCGCGCAGGTCCAGGAACTCCGCCCAGCGGGCGAACAGCTCCCGCGCCTTCCGGTTCGTCAGGACCCGGCCGTACTCGTTGATCCGCCCGTACAGGCCGCCGAGGTCGGTCACCGTCCACGTCACCGGGGCCAGTTCCGCGACGGCGGCGCGGGACAGCACGGTCGCGAGGGCGGCGTGCGCTTTCAGCTGCCAGGTGCGACGTTCGGCGTCGATGACTGGGCCGAACAGGTCATCGGGGTTGTGGTTCACCGCGCCTCGCCTCCGCGGCTGAGGCGGACCAGCCGCCAGCGGCGCGACCCGAAGCGCGAGGCCGCTTCCGGCAACCTGGCCAGCAGTGCCGTCCGAGGCCGCCCCGGAGCGACGGCGAGCAGACCGGTGAGCACGGAGGCCTTGTGCCGCAGCCATTCCCGCCGCGCTGCCGCGCGATTCCCGTCGACCACGGCGGAAGCGCGCCAGTCGCAACCGCAGGCCACTTCCCAACCGCCCGGGTCGGTGTACCAACCCAGCTTCCGCGGCGCGTGCGCGGCGATCCGCGCACCGTGCGGCGCCGGGGTCGGGATCTCCTCCGGCCGCACCAGCAACGTGACCGGGTCCGAGAGCCGGTCACGCTCGAACCGCGGCCCGGTCCAGTCCGGGTTCGGTGCCGGCGACACCACATGCGGAGCAGGGCCCCACGACGCGGCGGTCAGCCGGTAGACCGTCCACGGCTCCGGGTGGCCCTCGACCAGCACCCGATCGCCGACCTGCACGTCCGAGGCCAGCATGGGGACCTGCACCCACTGTTCGAGATCGACGGGGTTCACAGCGCCACCCCCGGGAACTCGGCGGTGTCGGACCAGTCGAGTTCGGCGGTTTCCTGTCCGGCCAGCACGATGCCGTTGGTGGCGGCGAGGAACACCTCGACCTCGTCGCGGCGGAACACCGCCGTCCCGGTCCCGGCCGGAGTGGACATGCCCAGCACCACCAGGTCCGCGCGGACGGTGACCGTCACGTCCCCGATCCCGGCCTGCCCGTATATCAGGGCGTCGCAGAGCAGGTCGCGGGCGATGACCCACTCCACACCGGGCTGGATGGTGTCGAACCCGAGCGTGACCGCGTACGGGTCGTCGCGGTGATAGCTGGCCGAGACGGTGGTGTTCCCGGACTCCAGAAGCACCGGCAGTGCCACGGTGATCGCGTCCATCACTCGCCCTCCCCTGCTTCGGCCGGGGCGGCGTCCAGGCGCAGCGCATCCGCGCGCACCGCGGGTTCGGAATGGTCCTGTGCCGGGACCCGCACCCGCGCGGCACGTCGCTTGTCGCGGCGGGCTTCGGCGCGGGCAGCGAACCAGGATTCGCCCTGTTCCAGCCACGGCTCGACCCGGTCGGCCAGCGCGTCCACGAACGCGCCCACGCGGACCGCGAACTCGTCGCGGCGGTCCTGCCACCGCTCGAACGCCTCGGTCCAGCGCTCGACCCGCGCGCTGTTGCGTTCCGCGCGGACGGCGGCCTTGACGTCGCGGCGTTTCCACGCCATCTGCAGCTTCCCCACCGCCGCCGGCATCCCCCGGCGCACGATCACCGCGTGCATCGCGGGCAGCTGCGAGATCTGCCCCGCCGAGAGCACCGGCACCTTCCGCGGCGACCGGCCGGTCACGTTCCCGTCCGCGTCCTCGGTGTCCACGTGCTCGTCGCGGTCCGAGGTGAGCAGCGAGTAGGCGTTCAGGTCGTCCGGATCCCGCGACCCGCCCAAAACCAGCACGGTCGCGCTGTTGGTCATGATCGACGCCGCGCCGGTCGCGCCCCACCGCTCGATCAGCTGGGCCCGGGACTGGGCGCCGATGTGGATGGTGATGTTGCGCCCGCCCATGTCCGCGGTCCACTTGTGCAACGGAATCGGACAAATCAGGGCAGCTTCGTCGAGGGCCAGCGTCAGCGCCGGGTCCAGCCGGCCGCCCGGCGACTCCGACGCGATCCGCCGCGCCTCCCGGGCGATGTGCGCGGTCAGAGCCGCCACCAGGGGCGCGGTGTGGCCTTCTTCTGCGCCGAGCATGTACACCGTGCCGCGCTCGTCCAGCAGCTCGGCGACGTCGAACGCGCCGCCGGTGGCCGCCGCGTGGGCGGTCGGGTCGGTCAGCCACCCCAGCGCGGGCATGATCGTCGTCGTGATCGACGACCGGGTGCGCTCGTTCGTGGTCAGGAACTGCTGCGCCGCCGTCGCGAACGTCGGCTCACCCGACCTGCGCAACAGGCGCAGCACCTCGTCGGTCGCCTCTTCCGGGTCGGCGACCCACGCCTGCACGTCCCGCATCGCCAGCCCGCCCAGCGCGGCCGCGTGCAACAGAGCGGCGAGGGCCTGGCGCGCCAGCGCCACCCAGTGCTCCCGCTCAGTGTTGCCGTCCGCCGACGGCAACAGGTCACCGGCCCGGTGGGTCGCGGTCACCGGGTTCTCGCACCCCGACAGCGGGTCAAAGGTGATCGTCGACTCCAGTCCGGCCAGCCCGGACGGGTTGAACACGTACACCGGGCCCTTGCCGCGGCGCACCTTCGCGGTCAGGTCGATCAGGTCGGTGCGGGTGCTGGTCGCGATCACCGCACCCGGCGCATCCAGGATCCGGCACGCCAGCTCGCCGGTCTTCCCGGTCCGGGGCCCGCCGACCCGCAGCGTCACGTCCTCGACCGACGACCAGATCCCCTGCCCGCCGACCCGCGCCAACCGGGTCGCGTACTCCGTCACCGGCGTCCGCCGACGCTCCCGCCGCGACACCTCCCGCAGGCTCGGCTTCACCGTCTTCGCCTTGCGCCGCATCGCGAACGCCGACGCCACCCGGAAAATCTGCCACCGCGACGCCGTCCCGCCGTTGCGCCGCGAACGCCGCGACCACCGGCCGATCAACCCCCGCGACCCGCCCCGCGCCTGCACCGCCATCACCCCGACGACCACCAGCACCGGCAACCCGACCAGGCCCCACGGCCACACCTCATAGCCCGGCGTCGCGTCCGGAGCCTCGATCGCGAACCACACCGTCACGGCCGCCAAACCGGCCAGACCGATCATCAACCGCGCGACATTCCCGCGCGTCAACTCCACCAGCCGGAACAACGCCACGAACGCGCCTGCGACCACAAACCACGGCCACACCGGAACAAAGTCCGCCATCGCGGAACCCAAAAGAATCAACACACCCGCCGCCAGGGCAGCAATGAACGTGCGCATCAGGCCGCACCCCCGGCCGTCGAGGCGCGCCAGCTGTCGACCCACTCGGCGACGTCGACGCAGTTCCCGCTGTCTGAGGCGGCATCAAGCAGCCGCTCGACGGCTTTCGCCGGCACTACGTATCGACCTTGCCCAGCGCTACGACGAACTCGCAGTGCGGGAAACGCATCGTCCTGAATGAGGCGGTAGACGTATTCCTGCGAAAGGCTCAGGAGGGCAGCTGCCTCGGGAACCGTGTAGGTCGGCACGCCAGCGGCACGTTTGCTCATGGCGTTCCTCAAAGCCGCGGCACGCATCAGCTCACGGCACTGGGCACGCCCTGTTCGAGCATTCGCTGTCGTAACTTGTTCATGCATCTGGGTCTCCAAATGTCCGATGCGAGGCCCGGGCGGGGCGGCATCCCCGCCCGGGTCGCTTTGTTTCGGCCGTCTCCTACCTGTCCAACCTGCACAGGTTGTCTAGGCATATTTGAAGATACCCAGGTTGCCTAGGCATGTCAATCGGTTGTCTAGGCTGCCTAGCTCAGTGGGGGTCCAAGCCGTACCCTGAGCTGCATGGAGCTGGATCCGAACGACCCGTCGCCCGAGTTCAAGCAAGTCGCTAACGTCCTACGGGCCGCGATCCTGACGGGTTCCTACCAACCGGGCGACAAGCTGCCGTCCGGTCCGGACCTCGCAAAGGAATTCGGAGTTGCTCGAATGACTGTGCTGTCCGCGATTCGGGTCCTGCGAGATGAAGGGCTCGTCATATCAAGGCAGGGCAGCGGAACCTTCGTTCGAGAACGGACACAACGACCAGTTGACCTTCGATCGCACATCGAGCGGGCCTTCGAGGCTCCCGACGTGTCGGTGGACTTTGCTGGCTTTTCGGGCGAGACGTTGCACGGCGCGATCACTGAACCGTTGGACAAGATCCGAAACGGCCGACTGCGGCCAGAAGCCCTCTCTGTTCGAGTGCTCGTTCCCGATCCCCGACAGCCCTGGGCGTTGCCGGCCAGGGTCGAAGACCTCGCCGACAGCCCCGCCTTCCGCGCCCGCGCGACTCGAATCATGGAACGACACACGCTGGCGATCGTCGACGAGGTGAACGAGCTCGGCGAGCTTGGGCTCGTGACCAATGCCCGTGCCGAAGTGCGGGTGGTTCCTTCGGTTCCCCTCTTCAAGGTCTACCTGCTGAACAACGCCGAGGCGTTCTTCGGCTATTACCCGGTCCAGGAACACCAAGTCATGCTTGATGGAGAGCGAACCGGGATCTGGGACCTAATGGGCAAGGACGCGACGCTCTTTCGACACTCGACAGACGAGGACCAGGACAGCCTCGGAGCCGAGTTTGTCCGGCAGTCGAAGATGTGGTTCGAGTCGCTGTGGGACTCGGTCGGTCGGGAGTACCGATGACCGCGGACACGGCCGCCGCCGTCCTGGCGTCGACGTCCGCGGTCCTCCTCGACTTCGACGGCCCGGTGTGTTCGGTATTCAGCGCCTTTACTCCTGCGGAGGTCGCGAACGATCTGAGGGAAGCCCTCAACCTGCAGGACTCACCCGAAACCGGTGAGCCGTTCGAGCTCCTAACCTACGTTGCAAACTCATTCCCCGCAGCTGCGTCAGACGCAGAAGCTGAACTCGCTCGGCTGGAGCGAGTCGCCGTGATTGAGGCACAGCCGACTCCCGGAGCAGAAGCGCTCCTCCAACGATTCCATTCGACGGGCCGGCCGGTAGTCATCGTCAGTAACAACTCATCGAGCGCAGTAGACGTCTACCTCGATCAGCACGAGCTCCGGCAGTTCGTTGTCGGCGTATCGTCGCGCATCTCGCCAGATCCCGCACTACTGAAGCCGCATCCGCACCTGTTGAACCGTGGCGCGGAGCTCATTGGTGTGCCAATCGGCGACTGCGTGATGGTCGGAGACTCCACAACCGACATCGCGGCAGCGCATGCCGCTGGCGCGGCGGCAATCGGCTACGCAAACAAGCCTGGTAAGCGGGAGCGTTTCGAAGCGCTCGGCGTCACGGCCATCGTCGAACAGATGTCAGAGCTTCTGCAATTCCCGGTACAATAACGGCTCAGACTCGGGCTGCGACAGCTACGTATCGCCATGCCTTGGTACGTTCAAGGTCGAGTTCGAGGCGAGCAACCAGGTCATCAACACTTCGTTCGGACTTCCACGTGACAACCGCGACGTCATATTCGAGGTCGCCTGACACGGCCCGCGGATCAATCAAGCGGAACCCCGCGTCATCTCGGAGCACATTTCCGCTGGACATGTCTCCGTGACAAAGTGACGGCCGCTCATCTGGAGTCAGTTCTTCAAGCAGGGACAACGCATTCCGCCGCTCGGCTCGACTCGGGACAGCTAGACCGGGTGCCAAGTCAACCGCCCCAGCGGAGTTCAGGCGCGTCCGAAGCCAGGTTGAGACGCTCGGGAACGGGCCGGACGCTGAAACGCAAGCGAGAGGAGTCAGCACTGCTACCAACTCGGAAACAGTCGCGAGCCGTATGTCGCGGCTACCAGGTCGGACCTCGTCCATCACTGTCCACGTGCTGAACTCCGACCGCGCAACCTCATGCACTGTCGGCCCAACGCCCAACCGCGCAAGTTCGATCGCTGCAGCAGCCTGGCGCGGACCAGCCGGATCGGGAGTTGACTTGAGAACCAACCGGCTCCGCGGCGTCTCGACCGACACGACGAATCCGTACCGAGCGTTGAAAACGTGCAGTTGCCGTGCTTCGTACTTAACGCACAGCTGCCTGAACTCCCCGAGGACCGAGGATTCCCACTCGCGCGCACGGTCTGGCCAGCGCGCGCGAACGTCTCGGACGACACCAGCGGGCAGCAGAACTCGGCGCGGAGCGACCATCATCTAGCTCCGTGCCGGTTTTTTCGCGTCGGCCGCGAAAATTGGTTGCTGACCACGCTTGCTGCGCGCCGATCCGCCTCGGCAACCCAGGCGGCGTAAACACGTAGCGTGGTGGTCCCACCGTCCGCGTGCCCGAGCCGGCCCGCGACGGTGCGGATGTCGACGCCAGCGAGGATGAGTTCCGTAGCCGAATAGTGCCGGAGGGCGTGGAGATGGCTGTCGATCCCGATCGAAGCACACATGCGGCCATACCGGTGGGTGATGGCCGACCGGTTGCATGGCCGATCAAAAGTCGGAGAGTAGGAGAAGAGGTACGCGTCGTCGCTCGGCTCGACAGCCAGGGCACGCATGCGATCCTCGTAGTGGCTTCGGAGGTCCTGCAGCACCTCGATTGTGGCGTCGTCGAGTGAAATCCTGCGTGGTTGGTCGGTCTTCGTCTCGTGCACCGCGATGATCTGCCTCGCGAATTGCACGTCGCGCCAGCGGAGCCGGACAAGCTCGCTGCGGCGCACACCGGTCACCATCACCAGCCAGACAAGCGACCCCCAGGCGTCGTCCTGCTCCCAAGCCGCATTAATGATCTTCGCTGCTTGCTCCGTCGTCGGCGGGTCCGGATCGGGCTTCGGCGCCCGCGGCTTGCGTGCACTCTCCGCCGGGTTGCTCTTCACCCATTCCCACCGAATCGCTGCTGCAAAAGTCCCGCTGATCATGAAGTGCAGCTTGAGCACCGTTGCTTTGCCGAGCGGACTGCACTCGTGTGGCTGGCATTGCGTGACAATGCAGCCCTTTTCCTTGCAGTCGTGCGGCGGGTAGCCGGCGGCCGGTGGTCGCCCAGGCGGCCGCTTGTGCCGGACTGTTCGACACTCGTGTGGTCCTTCGATGCGATGCTCGATGTGCGGCTTGCCGTCGCAACGAGCTCGGCAACGCTGGATATCCGCGTAGAACTCCTCAAGCGTCCGCGCCTTGATCTTTGACAGCGGGGTATCACCGAACGCCGGGTAGAGGTGGTTCCGGGCGTAGCCCTCGTAAGTGTCGCGGGTCTCGTCGGTGAGCTCCGCGAGGCGAAGCCAGTCGTCCATCGCTACGCGGAAAGTAGCTTTGCTGCGGGCGTGACGTTCTTCGTCGACTTGGGCGATCAGCCGAGTCAGGATCCGGTCGGCTTCCTTCTCGTCGGTGGTCGACTCGGTGAGGTAGAGACGCCTGCCTGTCAGTGGGTCAACGCCGGCGTAGACCTTCACGCGCAGAGAGTTGCCTCGGCGCTCGATCTCGCCGCGGGAGCGTTTGTTAGCCGACTTCCTGGCCATGATCCGATCGTACCCGCACCCACCATAGCCCCCATTGATCAAATTTAAGAGCAATCAACGCGGTAAAAGTGCTGGTCAAGCTGGTGGACCTGAGGGGAATCGAACCCCTGACCCCCGCCTTGCAAAGGCGGTGCTCTACCAATTGAGCTACAGGCCCGGTGCGGACCGGGGTCCGCGAGGTGTGGGTCAGTTGCGGGACGCGTCCGCGGCCTTGGCCGGCGCGCTGCCGTTCGCCGACGGGGCGGCAGGCGTGGTGGCCTCACGCCACAGGTCAGCCTCGGCCTTGGCGGCCTTGTTCCGCTTGACGACGAACAGGACGCCGCCCGCGACGACCGCGAGTGCCAACAGCTTCTTCACCTGAAGCCCCCTTCTGAATGCTTGCGCTACCCCTCGATGCTACCGGACCCGTCGCGCGTCCCGTCCAGCGGTTCCGTCTCTCGTTCCACGTGGAACACCGGGAATATCCGGAGTGATCGGTCCGTTGAACCGGACGGCCCCAGCGGCCGCGCATCACTCAGCCCTGCCGGTCCTTCTCTTCCCGGCAGGGCTGACTCGTCTCCACGAGCCGCGCACGGGTGCCGGTGAGACCCGATTCGACCAGGTCAGGGCGGTCGTTCTCCAGTCCGTACGTCACCTCGTACCACGGGCCCAGCTGGTTCCACGCCCACGCGCGCCGACGCAGTTCGGGCGTGACCTCGTACTCCGCGGAGAACGCCGCGACACACTCGGCGGACGTCCCGAACAGCAGCCACGCCAGGTCCCGCGCGAGGTCGCCGATCGACACGTCGGACC
This sequence comes from Amycolatopsis sp. NPDC114503, assembly GCF_055633655.1. Taxonomy (NCBI): domain Bacteria; kingdom Bacillati; phylum Actinomycetota; class Actinomycetes; order Pseudonocardiales; family Pseudonocardiaceae; genus Amycolatopsis; species Amycolatopsis sp. NPDC114503. Next base: position 538,957 of record NZ_JBVKDT010000001.1, read on the forward strand.
AGTCGATCACGCCGCTCACCTGGCCGTCCTGCTTGAGCACGTGCTCCGGCCCGAGGTCTCCATGCACGACAGTGTTTGCTGGATAATCCTCAACCTCCGCCAGCAAAACACGAGCACGATCGGCCAGCGGACCAAGCAACTGCGGGACCGCATCCAGCGCCAGGACTTCCGGCTCCGCGCCCAGTTCGCGTGCCTTGGACACGTCCGCGCCGTGCAAAGCATGGAGAAACCGGCCGAGCGCGCGGCCGTCGTCAGCGGTCAGCTCGCCCGGTTCTCCTGGCACCAATTCATGCCGCACGACCAACGGATCTTCCTGCCACACAACGGGAATCGGCACCGCCAACGGCAGCTGCGGAGCCAGCCACGGCAGCACGGTCGTCTCCCGCAGCAGCCACGCGCGTACCTCGTCCCGCTTGGGTCGCCGCTCGACCCACCGCCCGTCGACAAGCGTCGCGACGCTGTCCCAACCCTCGCCCAGATCCTCGCCGGTCATGCCACACTGAACCAGGTCTTGCCGGCATCGGCCCAGGGAGTTTTCCGTGCCGCCGCCCCGTTTGGCTCCGCTGCTCGACCAGTTCGACTTCGCCCGCACCCGCCTAGTGAACCGCCTCACCGGTCCGTTCCTGGACAGCGGCGACGGCTCCGAAATACCGGTCAGCCCGATGACCGACGCCGAATACCACTGGCCGCCGGTCCCCGGGCACTGGTCGGTACGCCGCCGCGCCGACGGGCCCGGACCGCGCGCGACCCACCTGGCCGGCACCGGAGAGTGGGGCCGCGACGCCGCGCCGTACCCGCAACCGTCGCCACCGCCGTTCACCACCATCGCCTGGCGGCTCAGCCACCTCAGCGAAATGCTCGCCCTCCGCGCCGACCACACCGCGGGCACGCACACCAAAACCCGCGACGACTACCCGATCGCCGGCGACGTCACGACCGCCATCGCCGCTTTCGACACCGGTGCGACAGCCTGGCGCGAAGCCTTGCTGACCGTCGACGACGCCGCGCTGGACACCGTCGGCTACTGCACCTACCCGCACGGCAGCGACGCCGAAAACCCCTTCCTCGAAATCGTCTGGTGGGTCAACCAGGAACTCCTCCACCACGGCGCGGAAATCGCCCTGCTGCGCGACCTGTACCGGCAGACCCGCTGACTACACCGAAATCCCGGCGGCGAACGCGATCTCCAGAACCTGGTGCCGCTCAAAGGAACCCGTCCCGAGCAGAGCCGCGATACGTTGCTGCTGCGCATCACTCGGCTGGAGATACATCGGCAGCACCATCCGGTCCCAAGCCGCCCCGAACTCCAGGTCGGCGATCACCGCCTCCCAACCGCCGAGACCGCGGTGCAGCCACCACCCCCGACGCCGCAGCTCCGGATCCGCGGAATCCTTGAATACCACCAGATCCGCGAACGACCACAGCTGCGGACTGCTGCTGAGCACTTCTCCCGCCAGCCGGGCCACGCGCGAGTGCTCGCTCGTGATTTCGCGCAGCAACCACGGCACGTCCGAAGCGATCGCCTTGCCCCGCAGCAACGACAACCCGGTCTTCTTCAACGGCAGGTCCGAACTCTGGGCAAGACCGACGATCTCCGCACGGTCCAGCTCAGTCCCGGCCTCCGCGAGCCCGACGTACGCACGAGCCCGCACCACCGCCCGAGCAGCAGAACGCGCGACCGCCGCATAAACCTCGACCGGGTCCCGCCCCATTTCCTGCCAGCGCAGCCGAGCCCACAACCGCACCATCACCGACCGGTCGACCAGAAGTCGTTCCACCTCAACGGGATCGAGCTGCGCCGCGGTCAGCTTCACCAAACCCAGCACCCGACTCTCCGCGGACCGCCCGCGAAGCAGCGATTCAGCGATGACGTCCGGAGTCGCCAATTCAGCGACGACACCGATCAACTGCCGCCGGACGATCTGGTCCCGTTCCTGAGGCAGCAACCGGACCGCGTCCGGCAAGCCGAGCAATCCGGACTCGAAGCTGTGTCGAAACGCTGCCCGCCGTACGTCAAAGCCCTCGGAGTTTCGCAAGCACGCCCACACTGTTGCCTCGCCGTGCGCGGCGACCAGCTCACGCAGATAGCGCGCGAAAATTTCCGAACCCCGCCAGCGCTGCGAAATACGCTGCAGCAGTGGCATGATCCGCCCGGCCTGCACCAACGTCGTACGGCGCAGCACTTCTTGTACGGCCAGCTCCCGGACCACCTCGGAGTAGTCGGCAACCCGGACCGCCAAGGCCCGGTCGCTCAACGCGCCGTCCGAAGAGCACAACAGGCGAACTGCCCGCTCCCGCAGGTGTCCGTCGCGGTGCATCGAAGCCAGCGTCAGCGCAGCCACCGGAGCGCGCTTCAGCTTCCGATCCGTCACCCGACCCATTACCGGCTTCTCGGAGCGGGACTGGCGGGAGTAGTAGTCGATCCGCAGCAGCTCGCGCGCAGTCGCCGACTCAAGCCAAGCCGAGGTCGCGGCCAAGCCTTCGTGGTCGTCCCACTGCGCGGCGACCACCCCGAGGCTCAGCTGATAAAGGATCTCCGCCGGAGTCTGCATGCGGCTGATTCTGGCGACCGCACCACCCGGCAGTCATCCGAAATACCAGAAAGGCCGGTCCGCAGGAGCTGCGAACCGGCCTTCCGGAAATGTGGGCCCACCAGGACTTGAACCTGGGACCTCTTCGTTATCAGCGAAGCGCTCTAACCGCCTGAGCTATGGGCCCGTCGAACGAGGAGTACTTTACCGGACCCCTCATCCGCTCTTGCAACCGGGTATCGACCTTCGTGCAACCGGGTTACTCCCGCTCGGACAGGGTGACTTCCAGCCCGCCCGCGAGGTCCGCCGACACGTTGTAGATGAACGCGCTCACCGTCGCCAGCGCGGACACCAGCACGATGTTGATCGCCCCGAGGATCGCCGCGATGCCGAACACGCGACCGGCGCTGATCAGCGGTTCGGGGGACGCGTTCGCGCCCTCGCCGCCGACCAGGGACGAGTACGTGCCGTTCAGCTTGTCCCACACGCCCATGCCGTCGAGCACGGTGTAGAGCACGCCGACCGCGACCAGCCAGACGAAGAACATCGCGACGCCGAGCACCAGTGCCAGCTTCAGCACCGACCACGGGTCGAACCGCTTGATCTGCAGGCTCGCCCGCCGCGGGCCCCGGCCGGGACGGCGCAGCGCGCTCGGCGTCGGCCGGGTGCGGCCCGCGGGCGGAACGTCGTCCGCGGGCGGCGGTGCCTCGCCTCCGAAGAGCCGGGGCGCCGCCGTGCCGCTGACCGGGTAGTCGTTCTCGACCGCGGCAGGCTCGGGAGCCGCGGTGGGCACGTCCTCGGTCGCGATCCGCGCCGTGGCCATGGCCTCGGAGTCGCCGCCGCCGTCCTTGGCGGTGCGCTGCCAGGGCGGGTTGGCCGACGCGTCGTCGGCCTTGTCGGATGGTGCCACGTTGAGTCAGTCCTTACCCGTGCGTGGGGCGCCGATCACTGCTCCGGCGCCGTGCCGTCTTCTGCTGTGGGCTCCTCTGGCGTAGCCTCGGCCGCTTCTTCCGAAACCGATTCCTCCGAAACCGTCTCGGAAGCCTCGACTTCCGAGACCTCCGAAACCTCGGACGCCTCGGAACCGTCCTCGGCCGAGTCCTCGCCACCATTGGCGACGTCCGAACCCTCGTCCGCGTTGCGTGCGACCGCGAGAAGAGTGGTTCCGTCACCCAGGTTCATCAGCCGAACGCCCTTGGTCTGCCTGCCCGCCTTGCGCACGTCCCGCGCCGGCGTGCGGATGACCCCGCCGCTGGACGTGATGGCGAACAGCTCGTCGTCCTCGTCGACGATGAGTGCCCCCACCAGCCTGCCACGTTTACTGTCGTGCTGGATGGTGAGCACGCCCTTGCCGCCGCGGCCCTGTACCGGATAGTCCTCGATCGGCGTCCGCTTCGCATACGCGCCGTCCGTGGCGACCAGCAGGAACTTGTCCGGTTTGACCACGCTGATGCCGAGCAGTTCGTCACCCTCGTTGAACCGCATGCCCAGCACGCCCGAGGTCGGCCTGCCCATCGGGCGCAGCGCCTCGTCGGTCGCGTGGAAGCGGATCGACTGGCCGCCCGCGGACACCAGCAGCAGGTCGTCCTCGGCCGCCGCGAGCACCGCGCCCATCAGCTCGTCGCCCTCGCGCAGGTTGATCGCGATGAGCCCGCCCGCGCGGTTGGAGTCGAAGTCGGTGAGCTTCGTCTTCTTCACCAGGCCGCGCTGCGTGGCGAGCACCAGGTACGGCGCGACCTCGTAGTTCGGGATCTCGATGACCTGGGCGATCTGCTCGTCCGGCTGGAACGCGAGCAGGTTCGCCACGTGCTGGCCGCGCGCGTTGCGGTTGGCCTCGGGCAGGTCGTAGGCCTTCGCCCGGTACACCCGGCCCTTGTTCGTGAAGAACAGGATCCAGTCGTGCGTGGAGCAGACGAAGAAGTGCTGGACGATGTCGTCCTGCTTCAGCGTCGCGCCCTGCACGCCCTTGCCGCCGCGCTTCTGCGAGCGGTACAGATCGGTTTTCGTCCGCTTGGCGTAGCCCGTGCGGGTGATGGTGACGACCACGTCTTCCTGCGCGATCAGGTCCTCGACCGACACGTCGCCGTCGAACGGGATGATCTGGGTGCGCCGGTCGTCGCCGTACTTGTCGACGATCTCCATCAGCTCGTCGCGGATGATCGACCGCTGCCGCTCGGGCTTCGCGAGGATGTCCTTGAGATCGGCGATCTCCAGCTCGATCTCGGCCAGGGTGTCGATGATCCGCTGGCGCTCCAGCGCGGCTAGCCGGCGCAGCTGCATGTCCAGGATCGCGGTCGCCTGGATCTCGTCGATCTCGAGCAGCGACATCAGGCCCGGCCGGGCCTCGTCGGCCGAGGGCGAGCGCCGGATCAGGGCGATCACCTCGTCCAGCATGTCGAGCGCCTTGACCAGACCGCGCAGGATGTGGGCCCGTTCCTCGGCCTTGCGCAGCCGGTACCGGGTCCGCCGCACGATCACGTCGACCTGGTGCTTCACGTAGTGCCGGATGATCTGGTCGAGCCGGAGCGTGCGCGGCACGCCGTCGACCAGCGCCAGCATGTTGACGCCGAAGTTCTGCTGCAGCTGGGTGTGCTTGAACAGGTTGTTCAGCACCACCTTCGCCACTGCGTCGCGCTTGATCGTGACGACGATCCGCATGCCCGACCGGCTATTGGACTCGTCCGCGATGTCGGAGATGCCCGTGATCTTGCCGTCGCGCACCAGGTGGGCGATGTTTTCCACCAGGTTGTCCGGGTTGACCTGGTACGGCAGCTCGGACACGACCAGGATGGTGCGGCCCTTCGCGTCCTCTTCGACCTCGACCACCGCGCGCATCCGGATCGACCCGCGTCCGGTGCGATAGGCGTCCTCGATGCCGGAGGTGCCGAGGATCATCGCCTTGGTCGGGAAGTCCGGGCCCTTGATCCGCACCAGCAGCGCGGCCAGCAGCTCGTCGTCGGTCGCCTCGGGGTTCTCCAGCGCCCAGACGACGCCCGAGGACACCTCGCGCAGGTTGTGCGGCGGGATGTTCGTCGCCATCCCGACCGCGATCCCGGAACCGCCGTTGACCAGAAGGTTCGGGAACCGCGCCGGCAGCACGTCTGGTTCCTGCGTGCGGCCGTCGTAGTTGTCGGAGAGGTCGACGGTCTCCTCTTCGATGTCCGCCAGCATCTGCATGGCCAGCGGCGCGAGGCGGGACTCGGTGTACCGCATGGCGGCAGCCGGGTCGTTGCCCGCCGAACCGAAGTTGCCCTGCCCGTCGATCAGCGGGTAGCGCAGCGACCACGGCTGGGCGAGCCGCACGAGCGCGTCGTAGATCGCCGAGTCGCCGTGCGGGTGGTAGTTGCCCATGACGTCGCCGACGACGCGGGAGCACTTGTTGTACCCGCGGTCCGGGCGGAACCCGGAGTCGTACATCGAGTACAGGATCCGGCGCGCCACCGGCTTGAGGCCGTCGCGCACGTCCGGCAGCGCCCGCGACACGATGACGCTCATCGCGTAGTCGATGTAGGAGCGCTGCATCTCCTGCTGGATGTCGACCGGTTCGATCCGGTCGTGTTCCGGCGGCAAGGTTTCCGTCATGAGGTCCTTCTCGGTGAGCAGTCCTGGGGAAGCGAGTTAGGAGAGGACGCCTACACGTCCAGGAAGCGCACGTCCTTGGCGTTGCGCGTGATGAACGAGCGGCGGGCTTCCACGTCCTCGCCCATCAGCACGGAGAACAGCTCGTCCGCCTGTGCCGCGTCGTCGAGCGTGACCTGCCCGAGCAGCCGGTTCGCCGGGTCCATCGTGGTCTCCCACAGCTCCTCGGCGTTCATCTCGCCGAGACCCTTGTACCGCTGGATCGCGTCGTCCTTGGGAAGACGACGGCCCGCCTCGACTCCGGCCTGGATGACGACGTCCTTTTCCTTCTCCGAGTACGCGTACTCGGGCTCCGACCGCGGCCACTTGATCTTGTACAGCGGCGGCCGCGACAGGAACACGTGGCCGTGCTCGATCAGCGGCGTCATGAAGCGGAACAGCAGGGTGAGCAGCAGCGTGGTGATGTGCTGGCCGTCGACGTCGGCGTCGGCCATCAGCACGATCTTGTGATAGCGCAGCTTCGCGAGGTCGAAATCGTCGTGGATGCCGGTGCCGAGCGCGGTGATCAGCGACTGGACCTCGGTGTTCTTGAGGACGCGGTCGATGCGGGCCTTCTCGACGTTGATGATCTTGCCCCGGATCGGCAGGATCGCCTGGTACATCGAGTCGCGGCCTTCCTTGGCCGAACCGCCGGCCGAGTCGCCCTCCACGATGTAGAGCTCGCACTCGCCGGGGTCGTTGGAACGGCAGTCCTTGAGCTTGCCCGGAAGACCGCCGATCTCCAGCGCGCCCTTGCGCCGCACCAGGTCGCGCGCCTTGCGGGCGGCGAGCCGGGCCTGCGCCGACGAGATCGACTTGTTGATGATCGTCTTGGCTTCGCTCGGGTTGCGCTCGAACCAGTCGCCGAGCCATTCGTTCGACTGCTGCTGCACGAACGTCTTGGCCTCGCTGTTGCCCAGCTTGGTCTTCGTCTGGCCCTCGAACTGCGGTTCGGACAGCTTGATCGACACGATCGCGGCGAGACCCTCGCGCACGTCGTCGCCGGTCAGGTTCGCGTCCTTCTCCTTGAGCAGCTTCTTCTCGCGCGCGTACGCGTTGACCACGCGGGTGAGCGCGGCGCGGAAGCCCTCTTCGTGCGTGCCGCCCTCGTGCGTGTTGATCGTGTTGGCGAAGGTGTACACCGACGGCGTGAACCCGGTGTTCCACTGCATCGCGACCTCGACCTCGAGGCCGGCGCCCTTGGCGTCGAAGGAGATGACGCTCTCGTGGATCGGGTCCTTGCTGCCGTTGATGTGCTTGACGAAGTCCTCGAGCCCGCCCGGGTAGCAGTAGACCTTTTCCTTGATCCTCGCCGGCTTGCCCGCGGCGTCCTCTTCGGTCTCCTCGTCGGCGACGCGCTCGTCGCGCAGCGACAGGGTGAGGCCCTTGTTGAGGAACGCCATCTCCTGCAGGCGGCGCGAGATGGTCTCGAAGTTGTAGGTGGTGGTCTCGAAGATGTCGCCGTCGGCCCAGAACGTGATGGTGGTGCCGGTGTCGGTGGCCGGGCCGAGGTCCTCGAGCGGACCGGGGACCTGGTTCGTGTACTCCTGGCGCCAGCTGCGGCCGCCGACCTTGATCTCCGCGAGCAGCTTCGTGGACAGCGCGTTCACCACGGAGACGCCGACGCCGTGCAGACCGCCGGACACCGCGTAGGAGTCGCTGTCGAACTTGCCGCCCGCGTGCAGGATGGTGAGCACGACCTCGAGCGTCGGCTTCTTCTCCTTGGGGTGCATGTCGACCGGGATGCCGCGGCCGTCGTCGACTACCCGCACCCCGCCGTCCTCGAGGAGAGTAACCTCGACTTTGGTGGCGTACCCCGCCATCGCCTCGTCCACGGAGTTGTCCACCACCTCCTGGACCAGGTGGTGGAGACCGCGCTCACCGGTGGAACCGATGTACATGCCGGGGCGCTTGCGAACTGCTTCGAGGCCTTCGAGCACGGTGATGGACGACGCGTTGTACTCGCTCTTGTTCTCGGTCACCGGCGTTGTTTCTCCTCGTCTCGCCCGAGCGGACGTCCGCTACTACAACAGTGTACTTGGCCGCACGCGCTCACATGCGGCTAGGACACCCCTCAGCCGGTCGCAGAGGGACGAAATCACCCTCAGTTGAGTCATCTCGTATCTGAACCTGCGCGGCCCGGTTCTCGGGGAACTCACCCGCCGAAGCGCAACCCCCGTCAGCCGTACGTGTCACGCGGCCCGCGACCAGGCACGTGCCGGGGCCCTTTCCGCCAGCTCGGAGCGGTCGGACCCTGGATCCGCATCCGCTTGACCACGCCGTTCCCGACGCCCGCGGCGATCTTCGCCAGCAACTTGCCCTGCAGCAACCGCAACTGCGTCGCCCACGCGGTGGAACTCGCTCGGACGGTCAGCTCGCCGTCTTTCAGCGCAACCGGCTGGGCGTGTTCGGCTACGTCCTCGCCCACGAGCCGGGCCCACTGCCCGAAAACGCGCGCGTTGGTGACGGTGCCCTGCCAGCCGCTGTCGGAGACCAGCCTCGACACGAGCCTGCCGAGCGGCTGCGGGTCGCGCGGGTCCGCGCCGGGACCGGACCAGCGCCGGCGCGCCCGGTTCTGTCCGCCGCCCCCGGTGATACGACCGCGCCGGAGGTTCGGCGGGGCGCCGCGCTCGCGGGCTTTCGCCTTCGCCGCTTCGAGCGCGGCGTGCGCGAGGTCCCGGCCGGTCGGAGCATCCCCAGCGGGCGTCTCGTTCGGCCCAGTGGAACTGTCACGCTCAGTCGCGCCACGCGCGGGATTCCGGGGGGTGTCGTCCGCTTTCGAGGTGTCAAGACGGCCATCCGGCCGGTTCGTCACGCGCGGCGATAACGCGGCTCCGGGTTTATCCACACTGTCCACAGGTTTGTCCCCAGATCGGTGGGCAACTCGCGTGACCCCGGTCACCCGGCGTGGTCGTTGTGGCTGTTCAGGCACGGTTCACCTCCCCGTCGGCCACCGTGAACCTCGCACCGGCGAGCTCGGTGGGCACGTCCTCGGCCACCGCCGCGGTGATGAGCACCTGCTCGGCGCCCGCGGAGACCTCGGCCAGCCGGGCCCGGCGCTTGCGGTCGAGTTCGGCAAAGACATCGTCCAGCAACAACACCGGTTCGCCGGCTTCGGCACGCAGAAGCTCGTAACTTCCGAGCCGCAAAGCGAGCGCGAACGACCATGACTCGCCGTGGCTCGCGTACCCCTTCGCCGGGAGTTCGCCGAGGATCAGCTCCAGTTCGTCCCGATGCGGGCCGACGAGACTGATGCCTCGCTCCAGTTCCTGCCGCCGCGTGTCGGCCAACGCCTTCAGCAACAGCTCGCGCAGTACTTCCGCGTCCGCGCGCTCTCCGCCAGGCACTCCGTACGACGGTGGAAGCGCTTCGCCGAGCGAAGACTTGTACGCGATCTTCGCCGGGCGAGAGTCGGGCGCGACGCCCATATAAGCGTCGGCCGTGTACGGCGCGAGGTCCGCGATGAGGTTCAACCGTGCCGCCAGCAGGTGCGCGCCAGCCACCGAGAGATGGTCGTCCCACACATCGAGCGTCGACAGTGCGTACGGGTCTTCGCGACCAGTACGGCGTTTGCCCGCAGTCTTAAGAAGCGCGTTGCGCTGCTTAAGCACCTTCTCGTAGTCCGCGCGCACGCCCGCGTACCGAGGCGCGCGAAGCACGAGCAGTTCGTCCATGAACCGACGGCGTTCGCTCGGATCGCCGCGCACGAGCGAGAGGTCCTCCGGAGAGAACAGCACCGTACGCAGGATGCCGAGCACGTCGCGCGGCTTGCCGACCGCGCCGCGATTCACGCGAGCACGGTTGGCGCGGCCAGGCGTGATCTCGAGTTCGACCGTCAGCTCGCGGTCTTCGTTGACGACCGCGACCCGGACGAGCGCGCGTTCACAGCCATGGCGGACGAGCGGGGCGTCCGTGGCGACCCGGTGCGAACCGAGGGTCGCCACGTAGCCAATCGCTTCGAGCAGGTTCGTCTTCCCCCGGCCGTTCTGGCCGACGAGCACGACCGGCCCCGGTTCGAGGGCGAGGTCGGCCAGCGGCCAGGACCGGAAGTCGGTGACCTGGAGATGTCGCAGATACACGGGCGGGGACCGCGGGAGCTAGCTCCCGGCCTTCTTCACCGCGTGACCGCCGAACTGGTTGCGCAGCGCGGCGACGGCACGCATCGCGGCGGAGTCCTTCTGCCGCGAGGAGAACCGGGCGAACAGCGCGGCCGACAGCACCGGCGCCGGGACCGCGTTGTTGACCGCTTCCTCCAGCGTCCAGCGGCCTTCGCCGGAGTCCTCGACGTAGCCCTCGAGGTCGTCCAGATCCGGGTCCTCGTCCAGCGCGCGCACCAGCAGGTCGAGCAGCCAGGAACGGACCACGGTGCCGCGCTGCCAGCCCTTGATCACGGCGGGCACGTCGTCGACGGTCTTCGCGGCTTCGAGCAGTTCGAAGCCCTCGGCGTAGGCCTGCATGATGCCGTACTCGATGCCGTTGTGGATCATCTTCGCGTAGTGCCCGGCACCGACCGAGCCAGCGTGCGAGAAGCCTTCTTCGCGCGGGCCCTCCGGACGCAGCGCGTCGAAGATCGGCATCGCGCGCTGGACGTCCGACGCCGCGCCGCCGACCATCAGGCCGTAGCCGTTGTCCTTGCCCCACACGCCGCCGGAGACGCCGCAGTCGAGGTAGCCGACGCCGTGCGAGGCGAGCAGATCAGCGTTCAGCTTGTCGTCGGTGAACTTCGAGTTCCCGCCGTCGATCACCAGGTCGCCCTCGGACAGCAACTGCCCGAGCTCGGTGACGGTCTGCCGGGTCGGCTCCCCGGCCGGGACCATGATCCACACGATCCGAGGACCGGACAGCTTGGACACCAGGTCTTCGAGCGAGGTCGAGTCGCTGACGTCCTGGTTGCGGTCGTAGCCGACCACCTCGTGCCCGGCGGCGCGCAGCCGCTCGCGCATGTTGAAGCCCATCTTGCCCAGGCCGACGAGACCCAGCTGAACCATGAGATCCCCTTTGGATTGGATCGGTTTTCCTCGGTTGGACGCGCGCTGCTCAGCCCGGCAGCCGGACCGGCATGAGCAGGTAGAGATATCCGGGGACGACGTTGCCCTCGGCGTCGGCGGGCTTGATCAGCGCCGGCCGGTTGGGCGTGGTGAAGGTCAGCTCGGCCCGGTCGCTGTGCAGCGCGCCGAGCCCGTCGACGAGGTAGCCGGGGTTGAACGCGATGGTGACCGGCTCGCCCTCGTAGTCGACCTGAAGTTCCTCTTCGGCGCTGCCCTCGTCGTCGCCGCCCGCGGACAGCCGCAGGGAGCCGTCGCCGAACTCGAGCCGCACCTGGGTGCCGCGCTCGGCGACCAGCGACACGCGCTTGATCGACTCGGTGAGCGCGCTGACCTCGATGACCGCGCGCGAGGTGTGGTTCGCGGGCAGCAGCTGGCGGTACGGCGGGAACTCGGCGTCGAGCAGCCGGGTCGTCGTGTAGCGGCCGGCGCCGGACAGGCCGAGCAGGCCGTCGCCGGAAGCGAGCGCGAGCTGCACGGTGGTGCCCGCGCCGCCGAGCGTCTTGGCGGCCTCGGCGAGCGTGCGCGCCGGGACGAGCACCGCGGCGTCGGACAGGCCCTCGGCCGGCTTCCAGGTGAACTCGCGCATGGCGAGCCGGAACCGGTCGGTGGCGACGAGGGTGAGCGTTTCGCCGGAGATCTCCAGCCGCATGCCGGTGAGCATGGGGAGGGTGTCGTCCTTGCCGGCCGCGGTGGCGACCTGGGTGACCGCCTGGCCGAAGACGTCGCCGGTGAGTTCGCCCGCGCGGGCGGGCTGGGACGGCAGCTGCGGGTAGTCCTCGACCGGCATGGTCGGGAGGCTGAACCGGGCGCTGCCGCACGTGATGGTGGCGCGGGCGCCGTCGACGGAGATCTCCACCGGCTGCGCGGGCAGCGCCTTGGTGATGTCGGCGAGGAGGCGGCCGGAGACGAGCAGCCGTCCGCCGTCGGCGATGGTCGCGGGAACGCCGACCGTGGCCGAGACCTCGTAGTCGAAGCCGGAGACCGTGAGCGCGTCGGACTCCCCGTCCGCGCCCGCGTCGAGGAGGACGCCGCCAAGCACCGGCACCGGAGGCCGGGAGGGGAGGCTTCTGGCCACCCACGCGACGGCGTCGGCGAGCCCGTCGCGCTCGACGCGGATCTTCATGCGCGCTTCCTTTCGACAGCCGAGCCCCTCGGCTCGTGAAGGGGTCGCCGGGTACCGGGTCGTGAGCACCGCGTGCGACCGGGTCCCCGCCGGTCCGGTCCGCCCCGCGCGGGAACGGACCAGCTGCAGACATCCACGTTAGGCCGTCGCCGGGGGCGCCGTCACCTCGGCCTCCCCTTCGCTTTGTCGACAAGACGACACGAATCTCGGCTTGTCCCCAGTTTCGTCCTCCGCCTGTTTTTGTTCTGTTCTTTCTTAGAAGAGATGAAAAACCAGTAGCAGTAATAGGGGCTGTGGATTGTGTGGACAGGGCTCGTTCGCGCTGGTCGTAGCGTGCGGCGGCCTGTGGGCAGCCCTGGTGGCGGATCGGTGGATGGTTCGGCCGATCCGTGGATGGTTTCGGGCCGTCCCCGATTCATCCACAATCGGGCCCGGTTGTCCCCAGGGTTGTCCCCAGGCTGGGGCCGAGTTGTACCCAGGCTCTGGGGGCAGTCCGAGCGGTCGGGATCGCCCTGGAGAGTGACGAACCACAGCTGTGGATGACCTGTGGGCAACCTGGGGAATCAGCGTGGACAACCCTGGGGACAACCTGTGGATTCGGTGTGGGCGGGATGTGGATCGAATCCGGGTCGTCGCAGCTCCGGGATTCGTTGGCACTGTGGGCAAACTGCCCACACCCTGGGGAAAACCCCTTGTGTATCAATAAGTTTGAGAAATTCTGTGTACACAGGCTGTGGACGTCTGTGGATGCGTACGCGTGCTTCGCTCCTACGCCGCCGCGTACGCACGCTTCAGCTGCGTACGGGCGAGAAGCCAGTCAGGGCACCAAAAAGGGCACCACGGGTGTCCGTGGTGCCCTTGATCGTCGAAACAGGACTGTCTACAAGCGAGTGTCCAAACGCAGCAGTCGGCTACTGACGCGCGCGCTGCTTGATCCGCGACGTCAGCTCTTGCACCTGGTCGTAAATCCGCCTGCGCTCGGCCATCTCCTTGCGGATCTTCTTGTCCGCGTGCATGACGGTCGTGTGGTCGCGGCCGCCGAACGTCTGCCCGATCTTCGGCAGCGACATCTCGGTCAGCTCGCGGCAGAGGTACATCGCGATCTGGCGGGCCGTGGCGAGCGCCTTCGTCTTGCCGGGGCCGCACAGCTCGTCGAGCGTCACGTCGAAGAACTCGGCGGTGACGCCCATGATGGTCGGCGCGGTGATCTCCGGCGTGTGCGAATCCGGGATCAGGTCGCGCAGCACGATCTCGGCGAGCCCGGCTTCCACCGGCTGCTGGTTCAGCGACGCGAACGCGGTGACGCGGATCAGCGCGCCCTCCAGCTCGCGGATGTTCGCCTCGACCCGCGACGCGATGAACTCCAGCACGTCGCCGGGCACCGCGAGCCGGTCCTGCGCCGCTTTCTTGCGGAGGATCGCGATCCGGGTCTCCAGCTCAGGCGGCTGGATGTCGGTGATCAGGCCCCATTCGAACCGCGTCCGCAGCCGGTCCTCCAGGGTTTCCAGCCGTTTGGGCGGCCGGTCGGAGCTGACCACGATCTGCTTGTTCTGGTTGTGCAGCGTGTTGAAGGTGTGGAAGAACTCCTCCTGGGTGCCTTCCTTGCCCTCCAGGAACTGGATGTCGTCCACCAGCAGGATGTCGACGTCGCGGTAGCGCCGCTGGAAGGCGACCTTGCGGTCATCGCGCAGCGAGTTGATGAAGTCGTTCGTGAACTCTTCGGTGGAGACGTACCGCACGCGCATGCCCGGGAACAGCCGCTGCGCGTAATGCCCGACCGCATGCAGCAGGTGCGTCTTGCCGAGTCCGGACTCGCCCCAGATGAACAGGGGGTTGTACGCCCGTGCTGGCGCCTCGGCCACGGCGACCGCGGCGGCGTGCGCGAAGCGGTTGGACGCGCCGATGACGAAGGTGTCGAAGTTGTACTTCTCGTTCAGCTTCGTCTTCGACGTCTGCGGCTGCGCGGGCGCGGTGTAGGGCTGGCCCGCGATCGGCTGCCCGGCGAACCGGGGCCAGATCTCGTTGGCGGTCGCCAGCGCTTCGCCCTCTTCGTCGACTTCTTCGTCCGGGTCCTCGATGTCGTCCAGGCCGGGGTGGGCCGGGTGCATCGGCTGCTGCTGAGGTGGCGGCGGCGGGTCGACCCGCGCCGGCGGAAGACCGGCAGCTTCGACCTGCGGCCGCCGCGGCGGCGGTTTCGGCTTCGGGCGCTCCGGGCGCACATGGTCGGCCTGGCCGTTTTCCGTGTGCGGGCTCGCGGTCGGCATCGGCTCCGGCTGTGGGACATCGTTTTCCACCCGGGCGGGTGACGCCGCATAACGGGGAACCGGCGCCACCGGTTCGGTGCTGTCGACCTTCACCGCGAGCGACACCGGACGGCCGAGCCGACGGGACAGTGCTTCGGTGATCGAGGTGCGCAGCGCGCGTTCGATGGCTTCCTTCGCGAAATCGCTCGGCGCGGCGAGCAGCGCGGTGCCGTCGAGGAGACCGATCGGGCGGGTCACCCGCATCCAGGCTCGTTGCTGCGGGGAGAGGGTGCCGTCGGACAGCTCCCGCACCACCTGCTCCCAGATGACGCCCAGATTGTGCTGGTGCTCCGACACCGGTCTGACTCCCCTCCCCTCGTCGGCGCGCACGCCTCGGACGCATCCCGAGCACGTCCTGAAAGCTCGCCTCGAGCACGCGGTCCGGACTCACCCGCGCGACGGCACAGCGATATCCACAAAGTTGTCCACAGCTGTGCACTAATGTACGGCCGTCCGCAGCCACGCCACCTGCGGGCTCGGCGTACTCCCCGGGCGCCTCCACACCCCTGCCGCCGGCGAAGCGGCATCAGTCCTGCCCGCAGGCCGGAAGAGGCACGCTAACAAGCCCTGCCCGATGCCACAAGGCGTGGTGCTGCGCAAGCATTTCACGGTGTACGGCGTGTTGCCATTCGGTGCCGCGCCGTGCCGGGAGGCAGTCTCGCGGCACGGTCGCCGAGGGTGGCGGAGGGGCGCCTGCGGCGTTCACGACCGGGGTGCGTACCCTCGTAAGGTCTCCCGTATGCGACGGGTGCGTTTCGCGTGCCTACGTATGTCGTCGCTCGTCGTGACGAGACCACCCGGTGGTAGGAGACAGCACGAACTTCCGTGCGACCCGCACGACACGCCGGGCGCCGGGGAATCCGCCGTCGCCCGACGGCCGAGACACAGGAGAAGCAGTGAGCAAGGGCAAGCGCACCTTCCAGCCGAACAACCGTCGTCGCGCGAAGACCCACGGTTTCCGCCTGCGCATGCGGACCCGTGCGGGTCGCGGCATCCTCGCGGCGCGCCGTCGCAAGGGCCGCGCCGAGCTGTCCGCCTGATCCGGCTCCGCGCAACCGCGTCGTGCTGCCCGCTGGCGCACGTCTGCGGCGGAGCGAGGACTTCCGGGTCGTCCTCCGCCGGGGGTCCCGAGCCGGCAGGCGCCGCCTCGTCGTTCATGCGTTGACCACGGACCCGTCCGTGGCCGCCTCGTTCGCGGCCAGGGCGGGTTTTGTGGTGAGCAAGACCGTCGGCAACTCGGTGGTCCGCCACCGGGTGACCCGGCGGTTGCGCCACCTTGTTTCCGCGCGTCTCGGAACACTGCCCGCGGGCACTTCGTTGGTGGTACGGGCATTGCCTCCGGCGGCGTCCGCGTCGAGCGCTGAGCTCGGCTCCGATCTCGACGCCGCGCTGCGCCGGCTCGGCCTCGCGCCGTCCGGCCGTCCGGCCGGGGCCGATGCTCCCCGGCAGCCGCGTCAGCAGGGCGCGGCACCTGACCACGGATCAGCGGTGTAAACGCCCATGGACGCCACCTCCGAGCACAGCACCACCGAAGCACCCGAGGAAGGCAAGCCGCCCCGACCGGGACCCGTCGCGTGGGTGCTGCTCCTTCCCGTGCGGTTCTACCGCAAGGCGATCTCGCCCTTTCTTCCCCCGGCCTGCCGGTTCTACCCGAGCTGCAGCGCGTACGCAGTCGAAGCACTGACCCGCCACGGCGCGGCCAAGGGCTCCTACCTCGCGCTGCGCCGGCTGCTTCGCTGCGGCCCGTGGACCCCGCCTGGCCGCGACCCGGTGCCCGAGAAGTTCTCGTGGCGACACCGCACGCCTGAAACACCGATCGAGGAGTAGCTCAGTGCTCGATTTCATCTACTACCCCGTGTCCTTCATCTTGTGGTGTTGGCACAAGGTCTTCGGGTTCGTGTTCGGGGAAGCGACCGCGATCTCGTGGATCCTCGGCATCATCTTCCTGACGTTCACCGTCCGCGGCATCATGTTCAAGCCGTTCGTGAACCAGGTCCGGTCGATGAAGAAGATGCAAGACTTCGCGCCGGAAATGAAGAAGATCCAGAAGAAGTACGCGAACGACCGGCAGCGCCAGGCGCAGGAGATGCAGAAGCTCCAGCGCGAGCACGGCGTCAACCCGCTCGGCAGCTGCCTTCCGATGATCCTCCAGATTCCGGTCTTCATCGGCCTGAACCACGTGCTCCGCGCGTTCACCATGCCGCCCGCCGGCGGCGGCGCGAAGACCGAGAACTACTTCTTCAACGCGCACGATGTGAACTCCTACGTCAGCGCGAAGCTCTTCGGCGTCAACATGGGCGAGGCGGTCAACAACGGCGTCGGCGCCGTCGCCGGCCACGTCGCGAACGGCGGGTGGCACTGGGAGGTCCTCCCGGTCGCGCTGCCGCTGATGATCATCGCCTCGATCGCCACGCACCTCACCGCGCGGCATTCGGTCTCCCGACAGAACGCCTCGGCCGCGGGCACGCCGCAGACCGCGATCATGAACAAGCTCACCATGTACATCTTCCCGCTCGGTGTGCTCGTGTTCGGTGCGTTCTTCCCGCTCGGCCTTCTCTTCTACTGGCTGGCGAACAACGGCTGGACGCTCATGCAGCAGCGCCTCGTCTACACGAAGATCGACAAGGAAGAGGCGGCCCGCAAGGCGGAGGCAGCCGAGAAGCGCGCTTCGCTCGGCCCGAAGCCGGGCCAGAAGCCGACCGCGCCGAAGGTCGGGCAGAAGCCGGTGCAGCAGAAGAAGAACCAGCAGCAGGGTCAGCAGGGCAAGGTGACCAAGGCGGGTTCGGCGCACGGCTTCGCGCAGACGTCTTCCGGTGGCAAGTCCGGCAACGCGAAGTCCGACGGCGCCGCGTCGTCCGAGACGAAGGCGACCGAACCGGCGGAGAGCGCGCCGGAGCAGACGTCGAACCAGAACGGATCGAAGGAGAACGGCACCGGGGTGCCCGGACTCCTCAAGGACTCGAACAGGAAGTCGGGCCGCAAGCGTCGCTGACGCTTCGGTTCGGAGAGGAGACTAAAGATGTCGGAGACGGTCGACACGATCGACGCCGATCAGGAAGAGACGAGCGCACCGGCCGAGCCGAAGGCAGGCGGTGACGACGCTCTCGTGCAAGAGGGCGACATCGCCGGCGACTACCTCGAGCGTCTGCTGGATCTGCTCGACTACGACGGCGACATCGACTTGGACGTCGAAGCCGGCCGCGCGATCGTCAGCATCGACGGCGGCGACGACCTCGAGAAGCTGGTCGGCCCCCGCGGCACGGTGCTCGAAGCGCTGCAGGAGCTGACCCGCCTCGCGGTCCAGCAGGAGACCGGCTCGCGCAGCCGGCTGATGCTGGACATCGCCGGCTGGCGCGCGGACCGCCGGGAGGAGCTCCGCGAACTCGGCCGGTCCACCGCCGAGTCGGTGCTGTCGAGCGGCGAGCGGGTGCGCCTGCAGCCGATGAGCCCGTTCGAACGCAAGGTCGTCCACGACGCGGTCGCGACGGTCAAGGGCGTCACGAGCGAGAGCGAGGGCGAAGACCCGAAGCGGCGCGTGGTGATCTTCCCCGAGGACTGAGCCCTCGGACGCGGAGCACTGAGCCGAAGCGGCCCACCGGAGTGAATCCGGTGGGCCGCTTCTTTTATGCCCGCCGGTTGGCCCGGTGCAGCAGGTGCGTCACCCCGGCTTCCCTGGCGACCGCAATCGGTCCCGCTCCGAAGCGCACCGGCGCGACTTCCCCGAACAGAGTCTTCCCCCGCTGCCAGGACGACCGGGCACCAGTTCGATGCCGACCTCGTCGAGCAGATCGGCCTTCAGGCACGGCCGCGCCATGTGTCCCCCGCTGGTTGTTTGGCTCTCGCCACCGCCGCCTCGATTCGACCCGTGGCGAAGACGAAGCTCTCGTCGTCCTCCGGTCGGTCGCCGGGACAGCGCTGGGTCAGGACGACCGTGGTGGCGTTCATCGGATGGCGTCCACCCCACGCGTTGGTCAGGTCGTAGAGATGGCGGCCGACAACCAGTGCGTCAGCGTTCCCCCACTCCGACTTGAGCGACTCGGCGCTCGCCGCTGAGGTCCGGTGATGACCTTGCCCCATTGGTGAGTTCTCCCTCGGTGTGGTGTCCTCGCTGATGCATCGGACGACGGACGCCCGGTTCGACGCCGGAGCGAATTACAAGCGTGGCGTTTCACGTGAAACTCGCCGCCTGCTTCACCCGTGCGCCGCGTTTCACGTGAAACGACCTGTGGATCGCTCGGCGACTCGAGTGGAGTTGTCCACAGTTGCGGTCTGTCGGCTCGATTTGGCGTCGGCATCAGGGACAATCAACCGAGCGCGTTTCACGTGAAACGCGCGGAGCGAGGAGTGGGAGTAGTGAGCTTGGACGGCGCCACCGGGACGGTCCGGACCGCGGCGGTGGAGGTGTTCGGGGAGCGCGTCGAGCAAGCCGCCGGGTACGTGGAGCTGCTGGCGACTCATGGAGTCGAGCGAGGGTTGATCGGGCCGCGTGAGGTGGAGCGGCTGTGGGAGCGGCACGTGCTGAACTCTGCGGTGATCGGCGAGCAGATCCCGTCCGGGTCGCGCGTGGTCGACGTCGGGTCGGGTGCCGGGCTTCCGGGAGTACCGCTGGCGATCGCTCGACCGGACCTCGATATCGTGCTCTTGGAACCCATGGCTCGCCGGGTTGACTGGTTGGCCGAGGTCGCCGAGAAGCTGGAACTCCCGATCACCATCGTCCGTGGACGCGCCGAGGAGCGGTCCGTACGCGAGCAGCTGAGTGGCGCAGATGTCGTCACCGCCCGCGCGGTCGCCCCTCTTGCTCGGCTCGCGGGCTGGTGCCTTCCCCTGGTTCGTCCCGAAGGTCGACTGGTCGCCCTCAAAGGCGCCAGCGCCGCTGAAGAGATCTCCCGTGACCGCGACGCGGTGCGCAAGGCCGGTGGTGCCGAACCACAGGTCGCTGAATGCGGGAAGGCAGTACTCGAAGTCCCCAGCACGGTGGTCCTGATCCGTCGCCTGCCGCCGAAGCCGAACCGGCCACGCGGCAGACGGAGCTAGCGCACGACAGCGCCGCGCCGTTCCACGTGAAACATCGCGGTGTGAACGTCCCCGAATCGTCTACCAGGAGGAGGTGTCGAGACCGGTGAATCCCCCGCCGTCCGACTCCGCGGAGGCCAGCCAGGAGATGGGCTGGACGCCGATCGCTGAAGAAGCCGTTCGCGCCGCGAGCGTGCTTCACCCCAAGGAAGGGGTACTCCCCCGACCGGCTCGCCGCCGCGTGCTGACCGTCGCCAACCAGAAGGGCGGGGTCGGCAAGACGACCAGCACCGTCAACCTGGCCGCGGCGCTCGCCGTGCACGGGCTGAAAACGTTGGTGATCGACCTCGACCCGCAGGGCAACGCCAGCACCGCGCTCGACATCGACCACCGCTCCGGGACGCCCTCGATCTACGAGGTGCTCATCGGCGAGGTCTCGATCGCTGAGGCCGCGCAGCAGAGCGAGCAGTCCCCCAACCTCTTCTGCGTGCCCGCGACGATCGACCTCGCAGGTGCCGAGATCGAACTCGTCTCCATGGCGAACCGCGAGACGCGGCTCAAGGAGGCGCTGTCGGCCGAGGTGCTCGACCAGATCGGCGTCGACTACGTCTTCATCGACTGCCCGCCGTCGCTCGGTCTGCTCACCGTCAACGCGATGGTGGCGGCGCAGGAAGTGCTCATCCCGATCCAGTGCGAGTACTACGCACTCGAAGGTCTCGGGCAGCTCCTCAGCAACATCGAACTCGTACAGCAGCACCTGAACCGCGAACTCAGCGTGTCCACGATTCTGCTCACCATGTACGACGGTCGCACCAAACTGGCCGACCAGGTGACCAACGAGGTCCGCAACCACTTCGGCGACACGGTGCTGAAGACCGTCATCCCGCGCAGCGTGAAGGTGTCCGAGGCACCCGGCTACGGCCAGACCGTCCTCTCCTACGACCCCGGTTCACGTGGTGCCATGAGCTATCTCGACGCGGCGAAGGAGATCGCCGAGCGGGGTGTGAACGAGAGGAGCAGCACCACATGACTGAGCGCAGAGGAGGGCTCGGCCGCGGACTGGCGGCCCTGATCCCGACCGGGCCGGCGACGCCTCCTCCGGCCGCGACCGAGGCCACCACGGCCGCGGAGAAAGCGGTGCGCGAGGACAAGGGCTGGTTCGCCGCGAACGGCGCGGCGGGCCAGCCGAGCGGCGAGGTCGCCGGCGCGGTGTACCGCGAGATCCCGGTCAGCTCGGTCAAGCCGAACCCGAAGCAGCCTCGCCAGGTTTTCGACGAGGAAGCGCTCGCCGAACTCGAGCATTCGATCCGCGAGTTCGGGCTCATGCAGCCGATCGTCGTCCGCGAACTCGGGGACGACGAGTACGAACTCGTCATGGGCGAGCGCCGGCTGCGGGCCTCGCAGCAGGCGGAGCTCGAGGCGATCCCCGCGATCGTGCGGCAGACCGCCGACGAGTCGATGCTGCGGGACGCGTTGCTGGAGAACATCCACCGCGTGCAGCTGAACCCGCTCGAGGAGGCGGCCGCTTATCAGCAGCTGCTCGACGAGTTCGCGGTGACGCACGAGGAGCTGGCGAGCCGCATCGGCCGCAGCCGTCCGGTCATCACGAACACCATCCGGCTGCTCAAACTCCCCCTCGCCGTCCAGCGGCGGGTGGCGGCAGGCGTCCTGTCCGCCGGGCACGCGCGAGCTCTGCTGTCTCTGGAGGATCCGGAAAGCCAGGAGGAACTGGCGGCGCGGATCGTCGCGGAGGGCATGTCGGTGCGCGCCACCGAGGAAGCCGTCACGCTGAAGAAGAGCGAGAAGCCGGCCAAGCCGAAGGCCTCTCCCCGCAAGCCGATTCAGGCACCCGGATTGCAGGAACTCGCGAACCGGCTGTCCGATCGGTTCGACACCCGGGTGAAGGTCGACCTCGGCCGGCGCAAGGGGCGCATCGTTCTCGAGTTCGGCTCGGTGGACGACCTCGAGCGGATCGTCGGGATCATCGACGCGAATTCCGGGGAAAAATCGGCGAATCAGACCGACGAAACCGATTAGGGATCACCCAGGGGCGTTTCGTCACGGTGATGATTGCGGATCGGGGCGGCCATGGTCACCCGGAGTGGCCGCCGCAATCGACCGGCGCGGGGAGGGGCGGCAGTCCGCCGCCCGCCCCCGTCCGCCAGGTTTCAGTTCGCGCGGGCGACGGCGCGCGCGACGAGGTCCGCGAAAACTGAACCGAGTGTGGTGCCGGCGGCTTCGACGGCCATCGGCACCGTCGAGGTTTCGGTGAGACCCGGCGAGAGGTTCACTTCGAGGAAGTGGACTCCCCTGTCCGGCGTGATCACCGCGTCGGTGCGCGAGATGTCGCGCAGCCCGAGCCACCGGTGCGCGCCGACAGCGAGTTCGCCGACTGCCTTCGCGGCTTCGTCGGAAATCCGGGCCGGGGTGAAGAAGTCGGTAAGACCCGCGGTGTAGCGCGCGGTGTAGTCGTAGACGCCGCTCTCCGGCACGATCTCGACCGCGGGCAGGGCCTCGACCCCGTTCTCCCCTTCGATGACCGTGACGGCCACTTCAACGCCGTCTACGAACCGTTCCGCGAGCACGGTGTCGCCGTAAGCGAAGCAGCCGACCATCGCCGCGGGCAGCTCCGCCGCCTCCCGGACCACCTGCGTGCCGAGCGCCGATCCGCCCTGATCCGGCTTGAGGATCAGCGGCAGGCCGAGCCGCTCCACCATCGCGTCGAGCACCGACTGGGCACCCAGCTCCCGGAAAGTGCTGTGCGGCAACACAACCCAGTCCGGTGTAGAGAACCCGGCCTGCTGCACGAACGCCTTCGCGGTCGGCTTGTCCCAGGCCCGGCGGCAGCCCTGCGAATGGGTGCCGACGAACGGCACGTCAAGCATCTCCAGCACGGTCTGCACCGAGCCGTTCTCGCCCTCGCCGCCGTGCAGCGCGACGACAACCGCGTCCGGACGCTGCGTGCGCAGCCGTTCCAGCAGCCCGGCGTCGGTGTCCCACTCCTCCACCGTGAGGCCCTCGGCCCGCAGCGCGGCGGACAGCCTGCGCCCGGAGCGAAGCGAAACGTCGCGTTCGTGGGAAAGCCCGCCGGCGAGCACGGCAACGGTACGGTCGACCACCGTGGGAACTCCTTAGTGTTGCAGGGCCGGTCAGACCGTGTCCGGAGACGGGGTCTCGGGCCCCGGGATGGTGCGCGCCTTCACGCTACCGAAGGTGCGGCTGAGGTCCATTTCGGACTCGAGCACCGCGGCGAGGCGGCGCACGCCCTCCCGGATGCGCTCCGGCGTCGGGTAGCAGTACGACAACCGCATCTGGCGGGAGCCGAAACCGTCGGCGTAGAAACCGGTGCCGGACGCGTACGCCACCCGGGCGGTGACCGCGCGCGGCAACATTGCTTTGGTGTCAACGCCTTCCGGCACGGTGACCCACACGTAGAAGCCGCCGTCGGGGTTGGTCCAGGAGCAGCCGGGCGGCAGATACTGTTGCAGCGCCGACAACATCGCGTCGCGGCGCTCGCGGTAGTTCTCCCGGAACTTCTTGATCTGGCCCTTCCAGTCGTGCGTCGCGAGGTAGCGCGAGACGATCATCTGGTTGAAGGTCGGCGGGCACAGCGTCGCGGATTCCGCTGCCAGCACGAGCTTTTCGCGCACCGCGTGCGGCGCGAGCACCCAGCCGACGCGCAGCCCGGAGGCGAACGTCTTCGAGAAGGAACCGAGATACACGACGTTGTCCGGGTCGAGCGAGCGCAGCGCCGGGTAGGCCTGGCCGTCGAAACCGAGCAGGCCGTACGGGTTGTCCTCGATGATCAGCACGCCGTGCTCGCGGCAGATCTCGACGATTTCCGGACGCCGTTCGACCGAAAGGGTAACGCCGGCCGGGTTGTGGAAATTCGGGATCGTGTAAAGGAATTTGACCCGCTGCCCGGCCTTTTCGGCCTGGCGCAAGGCTTCCCGCAACCCCTCGGGCACGAGACCGTGCTCGTCCATCGCGACGTGCACGACGTTCGCCTGGTAAGCGGAGAACGACCCGAGCGCGCCGACGTACGACGGGCCTTCGGCGATCACGACGTCGCCGGGGTCGCAGAAGAGCCGGGTCACCATGTCGAGGCCCATCTGGGAACCGACGGTGACCACGACGTCGTCGGGGTGCGCCTTGATCCCCTCGAGAGCCATGATTTCGCAGATTTGGTCACGCAGCGCCGGAACTCCGTGCGCGGACCCGTACTGCAGGGCGACGAGCCCCTCCTCGGCGATGATCTCGCCGACCTGAGCCGAAAGCGTGTCGAGCGGCAGCGCGGCGAGGTTCGGCATGCCGCCGGCCAGCGAGACGACCTCCGGCCGGCTTGCCACTGCGAAAAGCGCGCGGATCTCGGATGCGGTCATCCCGGCGGTACGTGCCGCGTACCGGTCGAGATGCGGGTCGAGATTGTGGCGGCCGGTCTGCGGCTTGGCTGGGCGGTTCTCGGTCATCGGACACCTGAGGGCTCGGTGGGTACCTGCTGGTAGATCCATCGAGTGTAACCGCGGCCTCTTCCGGCTCCCCGCTCTTCCGGCGCTTGTCACATCGGCCTATCCTCGGGGAGGTTCTTCCGGTGCTGCCTGCGCTCTTGCGGGCGCCGAAGCCGGAGTTGAGGGGTCCAGGGAGGTTTCAGGTGTCACGTCGCGTGGTGGGCGTCACCCTGGACAATCTCGAGCACCTGCCCAAAAGCTGCCGGCAGTGCGTGTACTGGGAGCTGGCGCCGCATCTGAAGGCGCAGGCCGAGGAGTACGGCTCCACCGAGGTCGAGAAGGAAGCCTGGGTGTCCAGCGTGCTGCTGGAATGGGGTTCCTGCGGCCGCATCGTCTACAGCGACACGCTGCCGGTCGGGTTCGTGCTGTACGCCCCGCCGAACGCGGTGCCTCGCTCGCTCGCTTTCCCGACGTCGCCGCCCAGCGCCGACGCCGTCCTGCTCACCGCGTTCCAGATCCTGCCGGAATTCCGCGGCGGCGGACTCGGCCGGATGCTGGTGCAGGCCGTGGCGAAAGACTTGACCAAACGCGGCGTCCGCGCGATCGAAGCCTTCGGCGACGCCACCCCCGACGACGAGGATCCGCTCGGCCAGCACTCGTGCGTGCTGCCCGCGGCGTTCCTGCAGAGCGTGGGCTTCAAAACGGTGCGCCCGCACCCGAAGTACCCGCGGCTGCGCCTGGAACTGCGCTCGGCGATCACCTGGAAGGAAGACGTCGAAGCGGCCCTGGAGCGGCTGCTCGGCCAGGTGACGATCACGACCGCGGAACCGAGCCTCGGGCGAGCCTGACTGTTCTTGCTTCTGGTGCCGTTTAGGCGCTGTCCGGATCAGCCAGAATGACCTTGCTGGCACCCACCATGAACAGCCCGCCCGGCTTGCTCGCTGCGATCCGCAACACCCGGCTCCGGTCCGGCTCCGTCGTCACTCTCCGTGCTAATCGAGCGGAGCCCTTGGCTTCCCGCCGGACTTCCACCCCTGCTCGGATAGCCGCGATTGGCCCGCTTCGGCCCCGCCGCGGAGCCGCCTGAACAGCATCGATCGAGGTCAGCCCGCGCCCGGTTCCCCGCCGGTCCGCTTCCGCCCCGGATGTGGTCTGCCTCTGCTCGACGCGCCCCATACCACCTCAGGATCGCCGGGGAAACACCCACTCCCGGTACCTGTGTACAGCTGTGGAAGAACCCCCGAGTTATCCACAGATTGCAGATAGAGGCCGTGGAAAAGCTGTGGATGGATAGAATGGATCTGGGGACGCCCCCCGGTGAGGGCGGGGGTTGCCCCCAGGTGTGGTGGCGGCTGGAGCGGCTGGGCGCAAGTTCTTGTGGCGCCGGTTAAGCGGTGGGGTGGCTCCGGTTGTGGGGTGCTGGGGGTCGCGGTTGGCGGTGTGTGGGGTGGGGGCGCTGGGCGCGGTGGGGGTTCGGAGTGCCGGGCCGCGGGTGAGGCGGTTGGCGGTGACTGTGGGTAGTGGGTGGCTGAGGTGAGGGCGGGTCAGCACGGGTAAACGGGACCGGGGTGGGGCCTGGGCGCGCGGAGGGCTGAGAGGGGCGGTAGCCGGTTGGGGCGTGCTGGAGGTGGCCCCGGCGGCATTCGGCGATGAAAGTCCGGTGAAGGGCGTCTCAGGGGCGGAGACAGGGGGGCAAGACGGATGGCGGGGCTACCAGAAGAGGCCGAAGGAAGGGGCTATTCGGCCTTCGCGAGTTCGTGGGCCAGGACGTCGGCGAAGGTGAAGGTGCCGGTGGGCTGGTCGCCTTCGCCCAGGAGGTAGAGGCGCTTCACCGCGATGAGGATGCCTTCGGCCACGACGTCACGGAAGGCGGGGTCGCCGAGGCGGGCGGCGTCGTCCGGGTTGGTCAGGTAGCCGATTTCCACGCGGACGGCCGGGCAGCGCGTGCGGGTGAAGATTTCCCACGTCTTGTAGTGCGTGCGGCAGTCCAGCAACCCGGTCCGGGCGGCGACCTCGCGCTGGATGAAGCCGGCCAGCAGTTCGCCGACGGTGGACGTCGTGCCGTTGCCGGTGCCGAAGTGGAAGCTCGCGACGCCCTGGGCGCGCGGCGACGGGTTGCTGTCGCTGTGCAGCGACAGGAACAGGTCCGCGCCGGCGTCGTTGGCGAAACGGGCGCGTTCGAAGTCCGTCGGGCTGTGGTTCGGGCCTCGGCTGATCAAGGCTTCCATGCCGGTGGCCTGCATCCGGCCTTCGAGCCGTCGCGCCAGGTCCCAGGCGATGTCTGCTTCGCGCAGGCCGCCGGCGACGACACCGAGGTCCTCGCCGCCGTGGCCCGGGTCGATCACGATGCGCTTGCCGCGCAGGCGTGGGCCTGCCTGGCGCACCTGCTCCTGCTCGCGCAGGAAGACCGGGCGGCCGCCGCGGGCGCGCGGGGACGAGAGGCGGTGCAGTTCGCGGATGGTGGCCGGGCCGCAAATGCCGTCCGACGTCAGCCGCATGTCGCGTTGGAACGTGCGCAGGGCGCGCTCGGTCTGGGGGCCGAAGTAGCCGTCCGGGCGGCCCGCGTCGAAGCCCAGCTCGGTGAGCCGCTCCTGAAGAGTGAAAACGTCGTCGCCGTTCACCGGCGACGACAA
The DNA here is from genome assembly GCF_055633655.1 of Amycolatopsis sp. NPDC114503. Lineage (NCBI taxonomy): Bacteria > Bacillati > Actinomycetota > Actinomycetes > Pseudonocardiales > Pseudonocardiaceae > Amycolatopsis > Amycolatopsis sp. NPDC114503. The sequence continues at coordinate 565,674 of NZ_JBVKDT010000001.1, forward strand.
AAGGTACTGGAGCGGGCGGCTCCCGAGGTGATAGCTGGCGCCCTTGAGCGCCTGGTACGTCGCCTGGCCCACTACGCCGTCGGTGATGAGCCCGCGGCGCTGCTGAAACGCGCGCACGGCCTGCTCTACCGCGACGTCGAACGTGTTGTACCGCTCGGTCCCCGCCACCGGCGGGAGCAGATCCATCCCGGCAAGGATCGACCTGATCTCGGCGACGTCGGGACCGGCGTCACCGCGGCGGAGTACCCGCATGCACTCCTCGCTCTTCCTCAGGCACCGAAACCGGCTCGATGCGAAACAGAAACCTGGGCAGGGGTGTACCCAGGCACCTATTGTGCCCTGTGAACTCTCGGTGAGTACGCAGGCCCGGTCGGTGCGCCGCCGGACGGGTGCGTCATCCCCAGGCAGACACGCCAGGTGCACCTGCGGACACCCCTCCGCGCGGGTGTCCCCCGAACGTGCGAGAACCCGGGCTGGCGGGTCGGATCGCCGCAGGCCCGGGTTCTCAGCAGGTGGACCGGCTCAGAGCACGTCGGCGAGATCGGACAGCAGCGCGGCCTTCGGCTTCGCGCCCACGATCTGCTTCACCGGCTTGCCGCCCTGGAACAGGATCAGCGTCGGAATCGACATCACCTGGTAGTCACGCGCCGTGTTCGGGTTCTCGTCGATGTCGAGCTTCGCGACGGTGATCTTGTCGCCGTTTTCCTTCGCGATCTCCTCGAGCACCGGGGCGACCATCTTGCACGGACCGCACCAGGTCGCCCAGAAGTCGACGAGAACGGGCTTCTCGCTGGTCAGGACGTCGTCCACGAACGACTTGTCGGTCACCTTCACGGGTTCGGACATCGCTTGCTCCTTCAATTCGGTGGGAAAGTCAGTGCTCGCCGGCGCCGTAGCCGCCGCCGACCAGTTCCGGTGCCTCGTGCGCCTCGGTTTCGCCGTGCTCCGCGAGCCATCGTTCCGCGTCGATCGCCGCGCTGCAGCCGGAGCCGGCCGCGGTGATCGCCTGCCGGTAGGTGCGGTCCACCAAGTCGCCGGCGGCGAACACGCCGGGCACGTTGGTGTAGGACGTGCGGCCCTGGGTGAGCACGTAGCCGTCCTCGTCCACGTCCACCTGGCCGCGCACCAGTTCGCTGCGCGGATCGTGGCCGATCGCGACGAAGAACCCGGTCACGTCGAGCGTCTTCTCCTCGCCGGACTGCGTGTCGCGCACCTTCAGGCCGGACACCGTCCCGTCGCCCTCCACGCCGGTGATCTGCGAGTTCAGCTGCCACTTGATCTTCTCGTTCGCGCGAGCGCGCTCGAGCATGATCTTCGACGCCCGGAACTCGTCGCGGCGGTGCACGATCGTCACGGACTTGGCGAACTTCGTCAGGAAGGTCGCCTCCTCCATCGCCGAGTCGCCGCCGCCGGCCACCGCGATGTCGTGGTCGCGGAAGAAGAAGCCGTCGCAGGTCGCACAGGCGGACACGCCGCGGCCGAGCAGCTCCTGCTCGCCCGGCACCTTCAGGTACCGCGCGGCGGCGCCCATGGCCAGCACGACCGCGCGCGCGGCGTAGCGCTTGCCGTTCGCGACGACGTACTTGATGTCGCCGGTCAGCTCAAGCGACTCGACGTCTTCCGCGCGCAGCTCGGCGCCGAAGCGCTCGGCCTGCTTGCGCATCTCCTCCATCAGGTCCGGACCCTGGATCCCGTCGCGGAAGCCCGGGAAGTTCTCGACCTCGGTGGTCGTCATCAGCGCGCCGCCGAACTGCGTGCCCTCGAACACCAGCGGTTCGAGCTGTGCGCGCGCCGCGTAGACCGCTGCGGTGTAACCGGCAGGACCCGACCCGACGACGATCAGGTTCCTGATTTCCTCGGCAGCCACCCGTCAACCTCCGCTCGTCATGACCTGTGCTCCAGGCTCAACACGATCGTAGGTGGAGGTGTTCCCGGCGGTGACGCCCGCTACGCCCCGCCCGCTACTTCTTGCCGACCACCTTGTCGAACAGCTTGTCCGCGTTGCCCGGCCCGCAGTCCGCGCCGAACGCGACCAGCCGGAACTGGGCGAGCTTGCCGGTGGTGTAAATCGCCACCACGCCCGGCTTGCCCCCGACGGTCACCGGCCGCACGCCTTCCGGCCGCACGTCCGGGTCCATTCCGGCCGCGGCGACGCACGCGTCGAACCGCTTCGAGTCCTGCAGCGGGCCGTAGTTCCGCACACCGAGGCCGCCGCTCAGCAGCGATTCGGCACCGCTGCCGTCGCTGCCGACGGACGGGCCGCCCACCGCGGACGGTGCGGGCGCGGCGACGCCTGAGGTGTCCGAGGTGGTCGCTCCGGGAACCGACAGCGTGATGGCCACCGCGGCGGCCGCGGCGGCGGTCAGGATCCCGGCGCCCCAGCCGAGCTGCCGGTTCCGCCGTTTCCGCGCCGCCGACAGGTCGACCACCGGGGCGACCGGCTGCTCAGCGGGCTCCGGTGCGGCCGCCGGAAACGTGGCCTCCTGCCGGGCCGCCGACTCCGCGGCGAGCGCGGCGTCGAGCCTTGCCGCGAACTCGGCGGGCATCGGCGGGGCCGGTTCCGCGGCGAGCGCGGACAGGTCGGCGGTGGTCGCTTCGAGGGCCTCGAGGATCGCGCTCGCCTCCGGATCCGCGCTCACCCGCGGCCAGAGCTGCGCTGCCTCCTGGTCGTCGAGGACCCCGGCGTGGAGGTCGGCGAGCAGGTCGACAGACCAGGGCGGCCCGATGGTTCCGCCTGCCCCCCGGCTCTCGTCCGTCATCGTCCCTCCCCGTTCCCCGGCGAGCGCTGGGCTCGCCCGGCACTCCGGGACCCCTCCGAAGTGGCGTGCTTGCGTTTGCTTTCGTTAGTTGGGACGTCGCCACCCCCGTCCGGGTTCCGCAGATGCCCGAGAACCTTCGCGAGTTTTCCCCGCCCGCGCGCGCAGCGGCTCTTGACCGTGCCCTCGGCGATGCCGAGCATTTTCGCCGTCTCCGCCACGGAATAGCCCTCGACGTCGACGAGCAGGATCGGCGCGCGCTGGTCCTCGGGCAGCTCGTCGAGCGCCTTGCGGACCAGCAGGCTGGTTTCCTTCTCCGCCATCGAATCGCCGGGCGCGGCCGGTTCGTTGAACTCCCCGGTCTCCGGCAGCGGAACGGTCGGGCGGGCCTGCCTTCGCCGGATCCGGTCGAGGCACGCGTTCACCACGATCCGGTGCAGCCAGGTCGTGACCTGCGACTCCGCGCGGAACTTGCCCGCCGCGCGGAAAGCCGAGATGAACGCCTCCTGCAGCGCGTCCGACGCCTCTTCCGGATCGCGCAGCGTGCGCAGCGCTACCGCCCACATGCGGTCTCGATGCCGCCGGACCAGTTCACTGAACGCATGCGGATCGCCCGCGGCGTGCGCCGCGATCAGATCCGCATCCGTGGGAGCTGCAGCCGTCACCCGGCAGAGCCTACTGAGTCGTGCTCGCAGCTCACGCCGCAGGCAGGAAGCTCAGCTCTCCGATCTGGCTCACGAAGCCGTTGCCGCCGTTGTCGCCCAGCTGGGTGATCCAGACGATGAAGTACTGGCTTTGCGTCGGCTGTTGCAGGGTGATCGTGGTGTCCGGCCCGTTCAGGTCGCCGCTTCCAACCACCTTGGTGTCGTCGAGCTGCGGATTCTTGGTGTCCGCCGAGCGGATCTCGACCTTCGTGCCCGGGCTGTCCGCGCTGATCTTCACCTGCGCGAGGTTCACCGGGTTGTCGAATTGGATCGCGATCCCGACGCCGGGCTTCAGCGCGGGCAGCTGCTGCTGGTACTGGTCGGTCTTCCAGACCGTTCCCGGATCGCCGTCGATCGTGTTCTTCGCCCGGCCCGCGTTGTCGCCGGAGCCCTGCGGGTTGTAGAGCGACGCCGACTTCGGGGCCACCGGGTCGCCCATCTTCGGCGCGGCGGGCGGCTGGTTCGCCGGCGGTGGGGCCTGGTTGCCCGGTTTCGCCGGAGCACTGCTCGGCGGGGCCGCGACGTTGATCGCCGGACCGGTGGGCTTGCCGTCGCCCTGGAACAGGTTGATCAGCATCAGCCCGCCCCACGCGAGGATCACCACAGTGGCGACCACCAGCACGGTCACGCCGAAGGCCAGCTTCCGCCGTCGCGCGACGTCCTTCACCGGCTTCTTCGTGGTCCAGATCGTGCCGTCGGTCTCCGCGGCCGCCTCGTTCTTGCCGACCGCGTTGATCAGCTGGGTGCGTTCCTCCTGCTCGGCGACCTGGCCGAGCACGCGCAGGATGGCCGAGCTGGTGCGGATCCCGCCGCTGCCGCCGTCCTCGATCGTGCGCACGGCCAGCGAAGACAGCTCCGGCGGCACCGCGGGCACCAGCGATCGCGGCGGCACGACGTGGCCCTGCGGCGTGAGCGGCGCCGCGGGGATCGCGGGCGGTCCGCCCGGCAGCGCCCAGCGTCCGGTGAGCAGCAGATACAGCACCGCGCCGAGCGCCTTGACGTCGTCGCGGAGAGTGGCTTCCGGCAGCGGGCCGGGGAAGGCGAGCTTGAGCGCGCCGCCCGGCGTGAGCCGCAGCCGCTGCGGGTGGTCGAGGCCGAGGACGAGGCCGTTCTGGTGCGCGTGGTCGACCGCTTCGGCGAGCGCCTGCACCATCCGCGCGGCCGCGGCGGGGGCCACCGGGCGCTGCGCGACCAGGTCCACCAGGTCGCTGCCCTTGGTCCACTCCGCCACCACGACGCCGAGCAAGCCCTCGCTCGAGGTGACCCCGCTGCCGAGGCTGAGCACGTCCAGCACCCTGGCGACGCCGCCGTGCCCGAACTTCGACGCGTGCGCGGCCCGCTCCAGCGTGCGCCGGGCCTGCCGGGCCGCCTCCGGATCCGCCGGATCGCCGACCAGCAAGGTCAGCGCGACGTCCCGCTTGAGCTGCCCGTCCCGCGCCCGCCACAGGTGCGCGGCGGCTCGTTCGTCCACCCCGAACTGGGCAAGCAGGCGATACCGGCCGTCCCCTACGACGCGTCCGGGCGCGAGCGATCCGCCCCGGGCGCGAATGCCCGCGGCGTCCCCCGCCTGCTCGCTTCGTCTCGTGTCCACGCTCTCTCCCGCTTCGCTCCCGGCACCGAGGGTACCCGGATCATCGGTCAGGGAAGCGTCGTGAGTCGTGAATCAATCGTTACCCGCGCTTGATCAATCGGGTGAATCTCGATGTTACGGGCTTCAGCTCCTCGACCTTCAGCGCCATGAGCACGCCGAACGAGACCACGATCCCGACGATTCCCTGCAGGATGAGCTTGATCCAGGCGTGCGGAACCGGGCTGAGCGACGAGGGCACGATCAGCCCGACGACCCACGCGGCCCCGACCCCGAGGACGCTCGCCACGACGGTGAAGAGGATCACCCCGATCACCCGCTTGCTGCGCAGGTTGCCGAGCGTCACCCACAGCCACACCTGGCCGAGCATCGCGCCGATCACATAGGTCAGCGCGTTCACCATCATCACGCCGAGCACCACGTTTTCCGCGTTCAGCAGCACCGGGCACAGGAACAGCAACGGCACCTTGACCACGGTCATCACGATCATGATCAACGTCGGCGTGCGGGCGTCCTTCATCGCGTAGAACACGCGCATCTGGAGCATCACCAGCGCATACGGCAGCAGCGCGAACGCCGTGATCGCCAGCGCCTGGCCCATCCGCTGGGCGTCCTCCAGCGTGCCCTTGCCCATCGCGAACAGCGCGACGCCCATCGACGAGCCGACGATCGTCATCACCGCGGAAATCGGCACGAGGGTGACCGTCGAGATCCGCGAGGCGTAGGACAGGTCGCTGACCAGCTTCTTCGTGTCGCCGTCGGCGGCGGCACGGCTCATCCTCGGCATGATCGCGGTCAGCAGCGAGACGCCGAGCACGCCGTAGGGCAGCTGGAACAGCAGCCACGCGTAGTTGTAGGCGGTGACGCCGCCCGAGGTGCCCTTGGTGAGCACGCGGGTGGTGATCGTGAGGCCGACCTGGCTGACCGCGACGTAGCCGACGACCCACAGGGCCAGCCCGCCGAACTCCTTCATCCGGCTGTCCAGGCCCCACCGCCAGCGCGGGCGGAAGCCCGACCGCAGCAGCGGCGGGATCAGCATGAGCGCCTGCGCGGCGATGCCGCCGGTGACGCCGAGGCCGAGCGTGAGCACCTTCGGGTCGGTGATCGACGGATGGTCGGTGTCGATCGAACCGGGCATCAGCCACACCACGAGGATGGTGAAGATGACCACCAGGTTGTTGATCACCGGAGCCCACGCGGTCGGTCCGAACACGTGCTTGGCGTTGAGCATCGCCGAGACCAGCGCGAACACGCCGTAGAAGAAGATCTCCGGCAGCAGCAGGTAGGCGAACGCCGTGGTCAGGCCGGAGCTCGCGTGCCCGGAGGAATCGATGTACAGCGAGGTGAACGCCGGCGCCGCGATCACCGCGATCACCGTGCCGATGAACAGCACGGTGATGCCGGTGGTCAGCAGCCGTTGCGCGTAGGCCTGTCCGTGGTCCGGATCGTCCTGCGAACGCACCAGCAGCGGCACCACCACACTGGTGAGCACGCCGCCGAGCAGCAGCTCGAAGATGATGTTCGGCATCGTGTTCGCGACGTTGAACGAGTCGGTCGCGATCCCGGAACCGATCGCCGCGACCAGCAGCACCTTCCACAGGAAGCCGGTGATGCGGCTGATCAGCGACGCGATCGCCATCCGGCCGGACGCCTTGGCGACCGAAGGGCCTTCGTCCTTCGGCTGCTCCGGAGCCTCGGTGGGACGCGCGAGCGGCGCGTCCTTGATCCGCGGCATGACCTGGGTGGCCAGCGCGTCGTACGGGCGCAGCACGTCCGGGTCGGCGGTCGGCCAGCGCGAGGGAGCCGCCAGCGGGACGCCCGCGGTGCGCGGGATGAACCGGGTGGCGTCCGGGTCCCGCATCGCTTCTTCCTGCCACGGCCGGATCGGCGCGCCGGGACGCGGGCTGCGGCCCCGGTGCACCGGGGGCGGCGGCGGGCCCGGCACGTTCGCGGGCGGCGGCGTCGGCTGCGGAAGCTGGCCGCGGTTAGGCGGCTGGTTCGCCGGCGGAAGCGGTTGCGCCCCCGGCGGCGGGAGTGGTTGCGGGCCGGACGGCGGGAGCTGCTGCGGACCCGACGGCGGCCCGGACGGCCTCGGCGGGGGCGGCCTGCGCACCGGCGGCATGGCGGCCCTGGTCGGGGCCGGTCGCTGGCCGTTCGGAGGCGGCGGCGGGACGCGGCGCGGCGCGCGGTCCCGTGGTTCGCGGGGCTCGCGAGGTTCTCGGGGTTCGCCGCCGCGCGGGTCGATCCGGCGCGGCTGAGCCCGGTCGGGAGGGGCAGGCGGACGGTCGTCCGGCAGCGGCATCCGGCGAGTGCCATTGGGCGGCGGCTGCCTGCGTTCTGCCGGCGGCGGAGGAGGCTGGCGACGGGCGTCCCGGACCGCGCGGCGAGGAGGCTGGTCGTCCCGCCTCGGCGCCGCGCCGTCCCGCCGAGGACGACCCGCACGCTCGGGTGGTTGACCCGGCTCTTTGTCCAACGCGTGCCCAATCCTCGGCGGTCCCCTGGTCCCTGCCATTGTGGCAGCGCCGACCCAGGGTAATCGGGAACGGGCGCGAGCACCCGGCCCCTTCGGATGTCAGGGCGTGCCGCCTCGGCTTTCCTTGATCCGCCGGTAGATCCGCCGGGACGCCAGCAGGAGCAGCGCGCAACCAGCGGCAACCGTGACGATGATGGTGATCGGGCCGTATTCGGTCGAGGTCAGCTCGAACCGCGCGGTCGCGCCGAGATCGGTGCCCGAAGGGGTGGTCAAGGACACATCGACCGACAGCCGCCCGGCCCGCAGCGCCTCGATCTGCACGTATTTGGTCTGCCCGCCCTTCGCCGGGAAGAGCAGGATCTTGGCGTCCTCGGCCCGGATGCCCATGGTGTTCTTGAGGGCGATCTGCGCGCTGACCCCGACCGGCAGGTCGTTGTGCACGTACACCGGCAGCGGCGAGGACCCGGACGCGAGCGCAATCGTTTGCTTCGGCTGTTCCACGGTCACCTGGTCGCGGATCGCGCCGAGTTCGGCGGTCGCGTTCGCCGAGGCGGACGAGGAAGACGCCGAGCCGAACGCGGTCGAACTGCCGCGGACCAGCGCGTCGCGCACCGGCCCCACGATCGCCTTCGGCTCGACCCGGTTCCTGGGGTCCACCTGCATCGCGGACATCAGGCTGGCGACGTCCTGGTCGAGGCCGGACAGCTGGTCGGCGACCGCCGCGCCGCCGTCGGAATGGGCGCCCGCGACGAGCGAGGCGCTGCCTTCGGGGGTGCTCCCCAGCAGGTCGTCGAGCGTCGACCCGGCGGTCACCCCCGCGCCGGTCAGCTTGCCGAGCCCGGACAGGAAGGCGTTCAGCTCGTCGGTGGTGGCGTCCCAGCGCCGGGGCGGGGCGATGAGCATCGGCCCGCCGGTCGAGCCGTCGGTACGGCCGAGACCGGCCTCGAACGCGATCGCGGCGAGCCCGTTCTGCGTGGAGACCGCGCGCTGCGAGGCTCCGCTGTAGGTGGTCGGCGCCTGCGGGCTCGGCGCGAATCCGGTGAGACCGGCGGTGGCCATCGAGTTGGTCGGCTGCGCGCGCAGGCCGTCGGAAAGCGTCGCCGCGCCGGTGACGGTCTCGTCGTCTCCGCCCGCGCGCAGTTTGCCGTTGTCGGTGAGCACGGTCTGGAAGCCGCCCGTCGAAATCGCCGACAGCGCCTTGTCGTCCGGCGTCCCGCCCGGCCACAGCACGCCGCTCTTCGACTCGACGCCGAGCACCTGGCGGATCGTCGCGGTGCCAGTCAGCGCAGTGGTCATGAGGCCGGCGTCGGGATTGCCGTCGGCGCCGCGGATCTTGCCGAGGGTGGTGAGATCGGCGTCGGCGAACGGCAGTGGGATCACACACCGGCCGGTGACCAGCGCGCGCAGCGCCGCCAGCCAGTTCGATGCGGCGTCCGCGCCCTTGCCCGTGACCCCGCCGTTGACGCGGTAGCCGCCGCGCATCGCGTCAACGGTGCGCAGCAGGTCGGGATCGAGGGCGAAGCACAGCGAACTGCCGACCTTCTGGTTGTTCTCCTGGGCCGCTCGCGCCGCCGAGACCAGCGAATACAGCCGTCCGCCCGGGCTCAGCTCGTCGGCGAGCGAATCGTCGGTGAGCGTCATCGGCACGCCGAACGGCGCGGACTGGATGTGCGGAGTGCTGTCGGTGATCGGCCAGAGCACGGCCACCTTGGAATGCCGCTGCGTCGCCTGGTTGTTCGCGTGGCCGGGCGTCGACAGCACCGGCATGAGCAAGCTCACCGCGGCGAGCCGGGCCGGGCCGCCGTACTCCGGCGTGCCGTTCACGTTCACCAGCAGCGGGTACACGCCCGGCCGGAGCGCGGCGCCGCGCGGTCCGGTGAGCGGCACGGTGATGTCCAGCCGGGCGCTCTGCCCCGGCTCCAGGTCCTCGGCGAGCGGGGTGAAATCGGTGAGCGGGCTGTCCTGCACCGGGGTCCCGGCGAGCACCGCGTCCATCGCGCGCGGGCTGGCGAGGCGTTCGCCGATCTGCAGCCGGGCCATCGGCTTGACGATCCGCCGGGACCCGGTGTTGGTCACCGTCCCGGTCACCGTGATCGCCTGGTCCGAGCTGGTGATCAGGCGCGGGGACAGCTGGCCGAGGTCGAGCCGCAGCCGGGCGGGTTCCGGCACCGGGTTCTCCTGCGCGCCCGCCGGCGCGCCGAACAACGCGGTGGCGGCGATGATCAGCAAGGACAGCAAGAAGGCGGCGGGCCGCTTCACTCGGGGTGCTCCCTCTCAGCCGCGCTCGTCGGGCGCGAAAAGTTCTGCTGCCCCGCGAACCAGCTTGCGCTCGTCCGCGTAGGCGAGGGTGGTCTCCAGCTCGGCCAGCGGGACCCAGGCGACCTCGGTCACCTCGACGTCCTCGTCCGACAGGTCGCCGCCGGTGGCTTCGAGCAGGAAATGGTGCACGGTCTTGTGCACCCGGCGCTGCTGCGCGACGAACCAGTAGTCGATGGTGCCCAGCGGGTGCAGCACGCGCGCGGAGATGCCGGTTTCCTCCTTCACCTCGCGCACCGCGGTCTGCTCCACCGTCTCCCCGTCCTCGATGTGGCCCTTCGGCAACGACCACAGCAGTCTGCCGTGTCGGTCGAGCCGCCCGATCAGCACCGCGCGTTCCCGCTCCAGGTCGACGACCAGTCCGCCCGCCGAGGTCTCGTCGACCGTGGTCAGCCGCCTGCCGCGGTGGCGCCGTCGCCGCCGGCGCGGCGTCGGCGGTCCGGCGCGACCGGCAGATCCAGACATGCTGCGATGCTAGAGCAAACGGCCGCCCGGGTACTCTGGCTCTCCGTGTCCGTGTCCGGCGGCGTCCGCAGCGTTGGCGCCATTTTCGTGGTGGGATTCGAGTGAACAACCTGGTCGCCCAGCAGAACGCGGTGACGGAACTGATGCGAGTGTCCCCGCTTGCCGACGAGCTGGCCGAGCGCTTCGCGCGCGCCGGCCACAGCTTGTACCTGGTCGGCGGCAGCGTGCGAGACGCGCTGCTCGGCAGGCTGTCGAACGACCTCGACTTCACCACGGACGCGCGCCCGGACCGGGTGCTGCAGATCGTGAGCGAATGGGGTGACGCGGTCTGGGACGTCGGCATCGCGTTCGGCACCGTCGGCGTCACCAAGAACGGCACGACGCTCGAGATCACCACGTTCCGCGCGGACAGCTACGACCGCGTCGGACGCAACCCCGAGGTCACCTTCGGCGACACCATCGAGGGCGACCTGCTCCGCCGCGACTTCACGGTCAACGCGATGGCGATCGACCTGGTCGGGAAGACCTTCATCGACCCGCACGACGGGATGGACGCGCTGCGGCTGAAGGTGCTCGACACCCCGGCGCTGCCGCAGGAGTCGTTCGCCGACGACCCGCTGCGGATGATGCGCGCCGCCCGGTTCTCCTCGCAGCTCGGCTTCACCGCCGCGCCGCGCGTGGTCGAGGCGATGACGTCGATGGCCGAGGAGATCGACCGGATCACCGCCGAGCGGGTCCAGACCGAGCTGTCGAAGCTGATGCTGGCCCCGGATCCGCGGCCGGGCCTTGAGCTGCTGGTCGACACCGGGCTGGCCGAGCGCGTACTGCCCGAGCTGCCCGGCATGCGGCTGGCGATCGACGAGCACCACCAGCACAAGGACGTCTACCAGCATTCGCTCACCGTGCTCGCGCAGGCGATCGAGCTGGAGAAAACGCACGAGCCGGCCAGCGAGCCGGACCTCGTGCTGCGGCTGGCCGCGCTGCTGCACGACATCGGCAAACCGGCCACCCGCGAGTTCGCCCCCGGCGGCGGCGTGAGCTTCCACCACCACGAGGTGGTCGGAGCGCGGATGGCCCGCAAACGTTTGCGGGCGCTGAAGTACTCGAAGGAAATCGTCGAGCAGGTCTCCCAGCTCGTGTTCCTCCACCTGCGGTTTCACGGGTACGGCGGCGGCGAATGGACCGATTCGGCGGTCCGTCGCTACGTCACCGACGCCGGCGACCTGCTGACCCGGCTGCACAAGCTCGTCCGCGCCGATTCGACCACGCGCAACAAGCGCAAGGCGGCCGCGCTGCAGGCGACCTACGACGACCTCGAGGCCCGCATCGAGCGGATCAAGGAGCAGGAGGACCTCGACCGCGTCCGGCCGGACCTAGACGGCAACGAGATCATGCGACTGCTCGGCCTCCCGCCAGGCCCGCAGGTCGGCCGAGCCTGGAAGTTCCTCAAGGAGCTGCGGCTCGACCGCGGCCCGCTGGAGCACGACGAGGCGGTCGCCGAGCTGAAGAAGTGGGCGGCGTCGGAGGGGCTCGGCTCGGGCGCGTAGTCCCGGGAAGTGAATTCAGGATCGCGGGTTCGCCACGATCCCCCTTTGGCCTCTGGATCATCGACCTGGCAGCCGAGATACTCCCTTCTTTAACCGAACAGGGGGGATCGATGACGCGGCAGCACGACGGGGACCGGCGCGGCGCCAGCTTTCTCGTCATGTTGCTGCGCCGCGGCACGCCCGCGCTGGCCACCGCGACGACCGGGCTGACCGACGAGATCGCCGATCCGACGCCGGTGCGCGCGCTGCAGCGGATCTCGCGGATGGCCGGTCCGGTCGACGAACGCCACCACGACGGGTTGCTGTTGCGCGCGGCTCGGTACGTGGTGCTGGTTCCGCTCGTCTACCGGCTGGTGGTGGTGCCGTCGACGTTCGCCTCGTACGCGCTCAAGCACGGTTCGGCCGGGCTGGCGTCGGTCGCGATCGTCACCGTGTTTTCGGTCGCGCTGAGTGCGTTCGGCCTGTTCTGGATGATGCGCCGAGCCCCGTTCCGCAGCGACCTCGCGGGGCGGCTGCTGCTGGTCGACATCGTGGCCACGCTCACCTTCGAGCTGTTCATGGGCGCGACGGTGTCGCCAGCGGTGTTCCACGACGCGGTCGGCGTCGCGGACAAACACCTGCTCGGCAGCGTCGCCCTGCTCACGCTCGCCGTAGGCATCCCGTCCGGGATCGGGCTCGCGGTGCTCAGCCTGCCGGTGCGGCTGCTGTCCGACCTGCTCAACCACGGCACGTTCGACTTCGCGCAGGCCGCGTCGCTGTACCCGACGATGTTCGGCGTCCTGTTCACCGCGGTCGGCGCGCTGATCCTGCTCGGGCTCGGGATCCGGCTGGCGCTGGCGTACGGGACCCGCAACGGGCGGCTCGCCGAACGCGCGCGGCAGCACCGGATGCTGCACGACACGGTGCTGCAGACGCTGGAAGCCATCGCGCTCGGCGGTCCCGGCGATTCGGATCAGCGGTTGGTCGAAGTGCAGCGGCTGGCCCGCGCGCAGGCGATCGAGCTGCGGCAGACGATCGAGACCGCCGCCGCGCAGCGAGCCGAGGAAGGCGCGCGGCCGCTCGGCGAGAAGCTCGCGGCGCTGGCCGCGGAGATGGCGCGCGACGGTTTGCGGGCGCAGCTGGTGATCGCTGAGCTGGACAACGACACGCTGTCCGAGGTCCGGCAGATCGCGATCCGCGACGCGGTGCGGGAAGCGATGCGCAACACGATGAAGCACGCGGAGACGGACAAAGTCGTGGTGCGCGTGGAGGAACGCAACGGCGGAATCGCGGTGATCACGCGGGATCACGGCACTGGGTTCAGCCCGCAGGACCGGCCGGCCGGGTTCGGGATCAGCGAGTCGATCACCGCGCGGTTGTCCGAGGTCGGCGGGACTTCGCTGGTCGAATCGAGTCCGGGGAGCGGAACGAGGGTGACGTTGTGGGTGCCGCTGTGAGCGGGGTGGCCGGTGCGCTGGCGGCGTATCGGGACGGCGATGTCGAGCGGGCGGGTGTGCTTGCTCGTGAAGCTGGAACTCCGTTGGGTGCCGAGTTGGCGACGTATCTCGCGGCGGGTCCGAGCGGTCCGGTGTACGACCAGCCTGCCGCGTTCACGGCGTTCATTCGCGGTGGCGGGAACGTCGGGTTGTACCGGCGGTTGAGCGAGGAACTGGCCGCGCGGTACGACTCCTGGCGTCCGGCGGCGCTGCTGGATCTGGGGTGCGGCGACGGGTTGGCGATCGAACCGGCGTTGGCGCAGGCCTCGTTCCGGCCGGAGCGGATCGACCTCGTGGAGCCGTCGGAGGCGCTGCTCGCGGATGTCGAGGTCCCTGGTGCACGCCGGTTTTCGTTGACCGCACAGGACTTTCTCGCGGCGGATGGTTCCACGTGGAACCTCACGCAGTCGACGTTCGCGCTGCAGTCGATCGAGCCCGCTGCCCGCGCCGAGGTGTTGAGCGCGTTGCGGCCGAGGACGGAACGGTTAGTGCTGGCCGAATTCGACGTGCCGGACACCGCCGGCCTGGAGTCGCTCGCGCAGCGGTACGAACGCGGCGTCGCCGAGTACGGCGAGCAAGCTTCCCTGGTGGCACAAGGATTTCTGCTGCCCGTGCTGCTCGGCGTCGCCGCCGGGAAGGCACGGACGAACTGGGAACATCCGGCCGCGCAGTGGACCCGGCAGCTCGAAGCCGCCGGGTTCGCCGACGTGACGGTGGAACCGCTCGCGGACTACTGGTGGTCGCCCGCCGTGCTGATCACGGCTTCACAGCCGGGATAGCGTTCCCTGCTCCAGGTGCTGCGCGATCGGCCGCGGCAGCAGGTACGCCGTCGCTCCGCCGGGCTGCTGGCCCCACGGATTGGTGACTCCCGTCAGCACCCGGATCGTGCGCTGCACGCGGTACTCGTGCCGGTCGCGTTCGCGGTCCGGAGTCAGCGAGGTCTCGAGGAACCGCACCGAATTCCCGTGCACCAGGTTCCCGGTCTCGGGGCCGAACCGGACCACCGTCGTGCCGGCGGGCAGCGCGACGATCCGCTTGCCGCGGAAGAACGAAAGCGGCGGTTCGCCGCGCATCGGCAGGATTGGCCAGTCCGCGGGTTGATCGGATTCTTCCGGGGCCTGCGGCGGCAGCATCAGCAGCGTGCCGAGGAGGAACCGGGCCGCGTCGGCGAGATTGGCGAACGCCACCGGCTCCACCGCAGGCGGACGCGACACCTCCCAGCCGTTTTCCGCGCGGCGCAAGGTCCACACGCCCTCGGCGGGCACCTCGTTCGCGCCGATCCGGTATGCCGACGACGGCACGCCGTGCTCGACGAGCCGTTGCTGCAGCAGCGCCAAAGTCTCGGCCCCGCGCAGAGCATGGGTCTGTTCGCCGCGGACCGCGCGGGCGAGCGAGCTGTCGTCCGGGAGGTCGGCCTCGGTACGCCCAGGGCGCGGTTTGCCGAGCACGTCGGCCTCGGCGGTCGCGCGGACCAGATCGCGCACGATCGGCGGCCGGAACCCGGCGGCGCGGATGTGCTCGACCAGCTCCGGCTCCGGCGGAACGCCGTATTTGCGCAGGTAGTGCGGCACGGCGGCAGGCCAGATCCAGGTGCCGTCGGTGTGGAAGGCCTGCGGCACGTCCGGCGGTGCGCCGGGCGCGAAGATGTCCGGCTGCGGCACTGGGCGATGCAGTACGACCGGCGAGCGGAACAGGTAGTCGAGTACGCCGCGGACCTGGTCCGGCGGGACCGGCGGGCGGTTGACCACGGGTCGTTCGCCCTCGTTGTGCGCGTCGACCGGCCGTGCCTGGCGGAATCCGACGCTCAGCGGCAGTCCGGCTTTCGCGCCGAGCCAGTCCGGAAGGTGCTTGTCCGGGCGCGGGAAACGGGTCAGCTCGACGAGGTAGGACTCGCGGGCGGGCTCGCCGCCGTCGTTGGGCGGCAGCCGCCAGTCCGGCTCCTGGTCGGCGTCGAAGTCGAAATCGAACTGCGAATCGGCGTCGAGCGTGAAGGTGCCCTGGAACCAGGTGCCGCTTTCCGGCTGGTACATCGCCGCGCGCAGCTGGGTGAACAGCGTGCTCAGCTGCGGCGTGCCGGGCAGCGACACCGAAACCGGGCCGTTCTCGTCGCCGACGGCGCGGACCTCCAGCTCGGAGTAGTCGCCGACCTGCCGGAACTGCGCCGCGACCCGCGACCATCCGCCGGGCACCTGGCGCAGCGTGCGGCCGATCCCGCGCAGGATCCGGGTCTGGTCGCCGCCCTCGGTCTCGGCCTTCGGCTCGCCGTAGTCGTGCCGGGTCAGCCACAGCCCGGTGAGCTGCTTGCCCGGGACGGTCACCGAGAAATCGGTGAGCCCGAGCTGCGCGGCGCGCGCCGGATCGTGCCGCGTCCAGCGCAGGGTCAGATTCGCCTGGTCGCCCGGCGCGACCTCGAACAGTTCGTCGTCGTATTCGACGTAGGTGCGCAGGTCGAACGTCGCGGGCACCTCGTTCGCGAGTACGACTCTGGCCGGCTTGCCCTCGTGCTCGCGGTCGAATCCCTCGGGCGCTTCCTCGTCGCCGACGACGGTCAGCAGCAGCGTGCCGTCGGTGGTGGAGCGTTGTGCCGCGAAAGTCCGATCGTCGAGCGTCGCGTACAGGCCGTCTGGGCGTTCTCCCGATTCCACCCGGTACCGCACGTCTGGTTCCTCCCCGAAGTCCCCCGTGTAGCCGCAACGAACTTATCTGACCGTGTCACGACCCGACCATCGGTCACCGGAGACGGGAGAATATGCGCCCACAAATACCTGCCCGGGTGACCGATCAGCGCCGTGGGTAGCGCTGAACCCACGCGTCGCCGAGTGCGTTCCGCGCCGAATGGCGGTCGAAATGCCACAGCGCGTCGGTCGCCACCTGCTCGATCAGGTGGTGCAGTTCCAGCTGCTCGACCCACTTTCGGGGCAGCCCGGGAACGCCTACGCGCGCGCCGAGCAGCGCACCGGTCAACGCGCCGGTCAACGCGCTGCGGCCGGAGTGGTTCACTGCGCGCAGCATTGCCTGCTCCGCGTAGTTCTCGAAGCCGGACAGCGCGGCGAACGAACGGCCGAGGACGGACAGCGTGCTCTGTCCGTCGCCAATCAGCTCCGGCATCCGCAGGTCCGGCAGGCCATGCTCGCCGAAGAACGGCACCGCCTCGGCGACTAGGTCGCGCACCGGTCCCCACTCCGGGCCGTCGTGCTCTTCGAGGACCTCGCGGGACAGGTTCCACACCGGATAGCTGAACGAGTCCTTCGTGAGCGCCTTCTCGAACACCCAGGCCAGGTACGTCGCTGCGGCCACGTCGTCCGGCTGGTGCGTCACGCCGGCCAGATCGCGCACGACCTGACCGATGCCGCCGCTGAACCCGGTGCCCGGGCCGGCCGCGGTCAGCACCGCGGGCAGCGCGCCGAGCAGCGCGGCCGGGCCCGACAACGGCGCGGCGTGCGGATCGCCGGTGACCAGCGCGTGGTACGCGTTGAGCTCGGCGTCGTCGATGGCGCGGCGGGCGTGCAGTTCCGGCACCTTGACCAGGAAACCGTCGGCGTTCTGGATCGCCGCGCCCTGCGTGTGCAGCCAGCGGCCCAGCGCGCCGCGGACCACGCCGGGGAACAGCTTTTCGACGTCGCGCGACTCCGGCTGTTCGCGATGCGGGCTGCGGATCACCGCCTCGGTGAGGAAGAGCAGCCGCTGTGTCATCGAGCCGATCCGGCCTGGTTGGTCGAACGCGAGCGGCAGTTCGCGGACGCCGTCCGGACCGTAGGTCGAGACGATCTCGTCCAGCCGCATCCGGTCGACGGCCGACCCGAGCGCCTCGCCGAGCGCGAACCCGACCCACGCGCCGACGACCCGCTGCCAGCCGTAGCGGAAGTTCTCCAGGTTCGTCTCGGGGTATTTGCCGAACGTGTCGAGCTTCGGGACGATCCGGCCCTCGTTGTCCCAGGACGGGACGAGACCGTTGGCGCGCAAGTCGTTCGGCCGCGAGCGGCTCGGCTCCGGCTGTTCGAACCGGCGCAGCCACGACCGGCCGAGGACGGTCTTGCGGCATTCGTCGGCGGTCAGTTCGAAACCGTGCCGCCGCGCGCGTTCGGCGGCTGCCTTCGGCACGTCGACCGGCTTCTCCAGCCCGATCCGGGCAGCGGTTTCGACGGCGAATTTCTCGAGGTCTTCTTCGATCTCCGGGCAGCGGCCGTTCTCGTCGACTCGCGGCTCGTGGCGCGGAAACCGCTTCGCGATCGTGGTCAGCTCGGCTCCGGCGACGTCCTCGAACGTCGCGGGACCGCCGTTGATCACCAGGTTCGGCGGGTGCTCGAACTCGGCGAGCGTCGCCAGGTCGACGCGCCACCAGGCGTGCTCGCGGGCGGGCAGATGCCGGGTCGAGCTGAAGACGCGCAGCTCGTTGCGTTCCTCGGAGAAGTAGAAGCGGTCGGTGGCACCGGTTTTGAGGTCGAACGGCACGAAGACTTCGCAGCGCAGCAGGCCGATCAGCAGCTGTTCGCGCGAGAGCCAGCCGACGCTCGCGAAAGCGAGAAGGGTTTCCAGCGGGTTTTCCGGCTTCGGGTAGCCGCGGCGGATCGGACCGGCCTTGTACTCCGGGTTCTCGCGCTCGTCACCGGTCTGGTGGCCGTCGTTGTCGACCTTCACCCAGCCCGCGACGGCGGGAAGCGGCACGCCGAGTTCGCCGAGGCCGGCCTTCGCGTACTCCGGGTCGACGACCTCTCGCCAGCTCTCCTGGCCGGGGTACGCGACCGGGGTGCTGAGCCCGCCCGGATGCGGATGCGCCTGGCGCAGTTCGCCGTCCGGCTCGCGCACGAGCACCGACGGAGGAGGGAACAGCTCCTTGTCCGGACGGCCGTCGTCGAGGAACGCGACGGTGTTGTAGGGGATCGACCAGCCTTCGGGGACGCGCAGCACGCGGTCGTGGTCGACCCGGAGGCCGCCCGGCCCGGAGACCTCGGGGCCGTGCACGGCGCGCAACCACTTCCCGACCTTCTCCACCGCTTCCGCCGCTTCCACCTACTCGATCCTCTCCAGGCTTCCGTCGGACTCGTGCTCCGCGATCGGCTTGGGCAAGACGTACGCCACCGCCCCGCCGGGAAGGTTCGCCCAGGGCACCGTCACCCCGGTGACCACATGGAGTGATCTTCGGAGGCGAAAAGTGCTGGTCATGCGCTCCCGTTCGAGTGGAAGGGACGTCGACGCGAACCGTACCGCCTGGTGGTGGACCAGGTTGCCGGGTTCTTCACCGAATCGCAGGACGACGGTACCTTCCGCCAACCGAGTGAGTCTCTTGTTCCGCAGCAGCGTGAGGGGAGGGTCACCCGGGGCGGGCTGGACCGGCCAGTCGGCGACCTCCCTCGCGGTTTCCAGCGGAGTTTCGCGGCCGCCGGTCGCGCGGGCGGGATGCAGCAGCAGCGCGCCGAGCAGCTGTTGAGCGGCGTCTTCGAGGCGGGCGAAGATCTGTTCGCGGCCTTCCGGCGCGACGACTGCCCAACCGGCTTTGACCTGGTAGAGGCTCCATTTTCCGGCTTCGCGGCCGCCGAGACAGCGGACGTCGCGCCAGATGCCGAAGGAGTCGAGCCGGTGGCCGAGGTGGGCCAGGAGATCGGCGTCGGACAGGACCGGATCCGGGTTGGTCTCTCGCTCGGCGGCGACGTCGGCCGCAGTCCGCTGGAGGTCGTCCGCGGTCGGTCGCGGACGGGGCTTCCCTGCGAGATCGGCTTCCGCCGTGCGGCGTACCAGATGCTCGACGTACGGCGGGTGAAAGCCCAGGTCACGGATGTGCTGGAGGAATTCGGGCTCGGGTGCGGTGCCGTGTTCTCTGAGGTGCTCGGCCACCTCGACCGGCCAAATCCAGGTGCCGTCGGTGCGATGTCGTTCGCCGACCTCAGCCTCGCGTTCGAGGTACCGCAGCACGAGCGGCAGTTCTTCCTCCGGCAACGGTTCGCCGGTGCTGGCTGTGGCGTGCCGGAATTCGACGCCGAGCGGGAGTCCGACGTGCAGCCGCCACCAGTCGGGAAGGTGCTCGTCGTCGCGGGGGAAGGTGGCGAGTTCGGCGAGGTAGGCGGCCGAATCGGGCGGCGTCGTCCACGGAGGCTCGCCGTCGGTGAAATATTCGAAGTCGAACGCGCCGTCCGGAGTGAGGACGTAGCGCGCCTGAACCCAGGTGCCGCGGCCCTGCTGGTACATCTCGGCGCGCAACGCGGTGAGCCGCTGGACGACCTCAGTGCTGGCGACGGTGTTGCGCGCCTGGACCTCGAAATGGTCGCCGAGCTGGGCGAACCCGATGCCGGCCGCCGCGTCCGGATCGGCCCGGTTCGCCCGGATCAGCCTGCCGAGGTCGACGAGCGCCCGCTGACCGGTACTCGTTGGTTCCACGTGAATCATCCCGTCCGGAGCGGACGGCATCAGGACCCGCGACGGCGGTTCTGCGGAACAGTTCCGCGCGGACGAACGCGGCGCGGGGTCGGCCGCGGGGCAGGCATCGAGGAGACGTGCTGCGATTCGGGTGCGTCAGCCAGGTGCTGGACGAGTGCCTGGACGGTCAACGCGAGCTGCGCGGGCGTCGTCCGCTCGAAGGCGTCCGGGGCGAACTCGAGCCGGCCGAGCGTGCCAGCCGGACCGGCGGTCGCCCGAACGAGTCCGTCGGGCGAGGTCAGGACAGCTGGAGCGGCGTCGAGACGGGCACGGTCGTCGCCGATGGTGCTCACGGTGGCCCCTCGTGTCGGTTGCGCGTGCCGAGATTAACTCGACCGGGTCACAAGTCACCCTAATGCCAGACGGTGAGTTACTACCCCCGTTTGGCTTCAACGGTTTGCGGCAGCGAATCCCCGCGACGTCGTCGGGCCAGCAGATATCCGGCCCCGCCCAGCAGATAGAGCGCGGTCGCGACGATCATCAGCTCCGGCGAGTACCCGTTGTCCTTGACGAAGGCCGCCGCGATCGAGACCGGCACCACCTGGGTGATGTTGAACAGGGTGTCGTAGAGAGCGAAGACTCGTCCGCGAGCCTCGTCCGCGACATCCAGCTGTACCGAGGAATCGACGGACAGCCGCAGCACCTGGCCGGTCCCCATGATCAGGAACGACGCGAGCACCGCCAACGGCAGCAGCATCGGCAACCCGAGCGCGGCCTGCGTGACCGCCGAGATAAGCAGCGATCCCAGAACCGTCCGAACCCGCCCGATCGACCGGATCAGGCGCGCCGTCACCAGACCCGCGACGAGAATTCCCGCCCCCGCACAAGCCACCAGCTGCCCAAGCCCAGGCAGCCCTGCTCGGAAAACCCCTTCGTCAGTGAAGTAATTGCGCATCAGCAACACGCTGACCAGCAACGAAATCCCGTACGCGGCGCGATGCGCGAACAACGCGACGAACCCGGCCGTGACGTTGGGCGCCCGCCAGGCGTGCCTAGCTCCGTCCGCGAGCCCCCGCGCAACCGCCACCACCGGATTGGTCGGCTCGTCCACGACCGTCGGCCCCAGCACTCCCTTCGCGAACCGATGCGCGAGGAAGGCCGACAACAACGCCCCGACCGCCGCGAACGCCGTGGTCTCGGCCGACCCGATGTCGTCAGACCCGAACACCGCCCGCAACCCGATCGCGCACCCGCCCCCGACGACCGCGATCGCCGACCCGAGCGTCGCCGCCACCGCGTTAGCGGAAACGACTGCCTTCGGCTCCACGATGTGCGGCAACGCAGCCGACAACCCCGACCCAATGAACCGGCTGATCCCCTCGGCGAGCAACGCGAGCGAAAACAACCCGATCCCGCCGACCCCAGCCCCCACCGCGAAGACCGACGCCACGATCGCGGCAGCCCGCACGAGATTCGCGAACACGAGCACGCGCCGCCGATCCCACCGGTCGAGCAACGCCCCCGCGAACGGCCCCACCAGCGAATACGGCAGCAGCAAGGCCGCAAACCCCTCGGCAATGGCCAGCGGATCAGTCGCCCGCTCGGGATTGAACAAAACGGCCCCAGCCAACCCGGCCCGGAAAACGCCGTCCCCCCACTGCGCCGCGAACCGCGTGAGCAGCAACCGCCGAAACAACGGATCCCGAACCAACCGCCAACCCAGCCGCTCCCCCACCTTCACCCCGCAACCCTACCGAGACCCCCCGACAAAACCCCCGAAAACGAGACGCCCCACCCCCTGAGCCAGCCAACCAACGAAACGCCCGCACAACCCCACTAAAAGCACCCCCACAACCCAAAGACGCAGACGCCTCAAGCGCCCACAAGCAGAAGCCGCACCGCAAACCCAGAAGCACGCGGCCACCCACAGCCCACGAAAACCCCAAGAAGCAAAACAGCGAGGCACCGACAGCCGAAAAGCTGCACAGCAAACGCAAAGCGAAGCCCCTACCCGCAGAACCCGCAGTCACAAACAGAGCAAAAACGAACGCCAGAAAAGCAAAATCCGAGCAACACAAGCCACCCGCCCCAGACAAACCGCCGCCCCCGCCCGGCTCGCGCCCCCTGCTACCCCGGATAGATCGCGCCTTGCCACCCCGAACGTGCCGCAGCCCCGCCACGCCGAACGGAGCGCAGCCATGCCTGCGCCGGATCGGCTGCGGCCCCGCCGCTCCAAACGGCCCGCGGCCTCGCTGCCCCGAACGGCCCAGGCTCTGCTGCCCCGAACGGACCGCGGCCCTACCGCGCCGGATGGGCCGAGGCTCTGCTGCTCCGGACGGCCCGCGGCCTTGCAGTACCGGACGGGCCGGGCCTTGCTGCCCCGAACGGACCGCTGCCCTGCCTCGCCGGATGAGCCGGGGCTCTGCTGCTCCGGATGGCCCGCGGTCTTGCAGTATCGGACGGGCCGGGACTTTGCTGCTCAGGATGGACCGCGGCCCTGCCGTACCGGACGGACCGGGCTCTGCTGCTCCGGACGGCCCGCGGCCTCGCAGTACCGGACGGGCCGGGACCTCGCTGCTCAGGATGGACCACGGCCCTGCCGCACCGGACGGGCCGGGCTCTACCGCCCGAATGGATCGCAGCCTTGCCATACCTGACGGGCCGGGCCTTGCTGCACCGGATGGACCGCAGCCTTGCTACGCAGGATGGGCCAAGCTCTGCTGCCCCGGATGGACCGCAGCCTTCCTGCACCGGACGAGCCGCAACCCTGCAGCACCAACACATCAGCACACCCGGCAGGAACCCCACAGAAGCCGACAAACCTTCAGCAACCCACCCCACCACGAGCCACCCGGCTAACAACCCACCCAACTAACAACGCCACCGGGCCACCCCCCACCCGCACCCCCCAACGAAACCCAGCCACCCCGAAAGCCAAAGGGGGCTCCGCCCCCGCCACCCCGAAACCGCCACCGAAAAGCACCGCGGGGGTCCGGGGGGCTCGGCCCCCCCCGGGTACACGGCGCCGGTGCCGGGGGGAAGGTGCGAAGCACCGAACAGGAGAAGCCGACACCGGCGCACTCGTTTCGCCTCTCGGCGGCTTGGCGCAGTGTGGCTCCGGCCGGACCGGTATTCCACAAAGGCGGTTCTTCAGTGAGCCCGGGGGACACGAGTGCGCCGGCTCACTGTTCTCAACGGGGCGCGTGGTGCTGGTGTTCCCGTGCCGGGAGGATTTCCCGTGGCGGGTGATGGGATCATGGGTGGCGTGCCAGCGGACGCCGAGGTTGAACCGGGAACGCTCCTGGTCGCCGCACCCACGATGTTCGACCCGAACTTCAAACGGACCGTGGTGTTCGTGATCGATCATCGGGCGGAGGGCACGCTCGGGGTGGTCTTGAACCGGCCGTCTGATGTTCCGGTGAACGACGTCCTGCCGGGGTGGGGCGCGCACGTCGCCGAACCTCAGTCGGTCTTCGTCGGCGGGCCGGTCGACAAGAAGACCGCGCTTTGCCTCGCCGCGTTGCGGACTGGGGAGTCCGCTTCCAGCGTTCCGGGCGTGGTCGCGGTGCGGGGGCCGGTCGCGCTGGTCGATCTGGACAGCGATCCCGAGGTGCTCGTGCCCAAGGTGCGGGGCGTGCGCGTGTTCGCGGGCTACGCCGGGTGGGATTCAGGGCAGCTCGCGGGCGAGATCGAGCGTGAGGACTGGGTGATCGTCCCGGCACTGCCCAGCGACATTCTCGCGCCGCCCAGCCGCGATCTGTGGGGTCAGGTGCTGCGCCGCCAAGGGGTGCCGCTCGCGTTGCTGGCCACTCACCCCGGCGATTTGCAGCGAAACTGACGTCGTGAGTGTTCAGGCCGGTGAGAACCGGCCTGAACACTCACGAGCCGGTGTCAGGCCTCGCTGGACTTCTGCAGGACTCCGCAGCCGCCGGCGCCGCACGCGCAGCCGCTGCAACCGGCCGGGACCGGGGCGGGAGCGGGCACGGTCAGGGCGGCTCGTGCGCCCATCCGGGCTCCGGCGACGACCATCACCAGCAGGCCGAGCAGTCCGACGATCGCGGCGGCCACCAGACCAGCAGTAGCGGGGATCGCGAGGCCTGCGAGTCCGCAGACGACCGCGGCCGCGCCGCCAGCGAGCGTCGGGATTCCGGCCACCCGGTTGGCGAGCTTGAACGCCTCCTCGCTGCGCATCGAGGCTTCGGTCCGGACTCCGGCCCCGCCTGCCCTGCTCAGCCGTCCGCGCACGCCGAGGAAACCACCCCAGCCGACGACGACACCAAGGACGATCGGGACGAGCGCGATAGCGAACACCTCTTGAGGATAAGCGTGACCTCACGGCCATGTCCCGGATACCCTCGTCGGCTGTGCTACGGGCCATGTCTTCGTCCACGCGACACCGGCTTCTCGCCGCCGCCGGGATCGTCACGCTGTCCTTGCTCATCCCTGGACCCGGGGACGCCGCTGCTGCCGCGCCGCGTCCGGTCCGGCTGCTCGGCGAGCAGCGGGTGCCGCACAACCTGCAGTTCCAGGGCACGACGGTCGGCGGGTTGTCGTCGATCGACTTCGATCCGCGCACCGGCGGCTACGTCTTCATCAGCGACGACCGGTCCGCGATCAACCCGGCGCGCTTCTACACCGCGAAGTTCGACGTCAGCGCCAAGGGTGTGGGTCCGGTCACCTTCACCGGAACGCATCCGCTGCTGCGCCCAGACGGCACGCCTTACCCGCCGCTCGCGAAGAACGATCCGGCCGCTCCTCAGAACGAGCAGACGATCGACCCCGAGGAATTGCGCGTCGACCCGTGGACCGGGCACTACACCTGGTCGCAGGAAGGCGACCGGCTCGCTGACCAGCATCTGATCCAGCCGTCGATCCGTGAGGCCACCCGCGACGGGCACTACCTCCGTGACCTGCCGCTGCCCGCCAACGAGCGGATGACTCCGGACGCCGGTCCGCGCCGCAATTACGTCCTCGAAGGTCTCGCCTACACCGGGTTCGGCACGCTGCTGGCCAGCGAGGTCGAGGCCCCGCTGCTGCAGGACGGCCCGCCGCCAACGCAGACGTCGGGCGCGCTGTCGCGGATCACCCTGCAGAGCCGGTTCGGGCCCGTGCTCGCGCAGTACGCGTACCCGCAGGAGAAGCTTTTCGCCGAGCCGAAGCCCGCGACCGGGTTCGCCGACACCGGAGTGTCCTCGATGCTCGCGGTGAACCAGGCGGATCCGACGAAATTCCTGATGATGGAACGGTCCTTCGTCACCGGCGTCGGCAACAAGGTGCGCATCTTCGAGATCGACACCGCCGGCGCGACGAACGTCCTCGACACCCCGTCCCTGACCGCCGCCAAGCACGTCAAACCGGTGAAGAAGCGGCTGCTCGCCGACCTTTCCGATTTCCCGCTGTCCACTGTGGACAACATCGAGGGGATGACCTGGGGTCCGGCGCTGCCGTCCGGGGAGCGCAGCCTGCTGCTCGTGAGCGACAACAACTTCTCCGCGTCCCAGGTGACCCAGGTCGTCGCTTTGGCGGTCCCGTCGGAACGGCTTTGACCAGCGCGTTACGATGAGTGCATGAACACGGCTCGGCTGCTCCTTGGCCTGCCGCGCTGACCTGGTCCGATGACCGGCTCGGCGCGGCGACCCCTCATGCCTTCTGGCTTGGGGGGTCGAGTTGTTTCTGGGAGTGGCTCGACACGGAGGAAGACGGCGATGACAGGGTCTGACGAGGCCACCGGGGCCGCGGCGAAGAGTGCCGCGGACGCTGAGCACGCTCCGCCGTTCCGCTACACCGCGGAGCTGGCCGGGCAGATCGAGCAGCGCTGGCAGGACCACTGGTCCGACCACGGCACCTACCACGCGCCGAACCCGGTCGGGCCGCTCGCGGAAGCGGGCGAGCCGGTGCCCTCGGACAAGCTGTTCGTGCAGGACATGTTCCCGTACCCGTCCGGTTCCGGCCTGCACGTCGGGCACCCGCTGGGCTACATCGGCACCGACGTCTACGCGCGGTATCACCGGATGATCGGCCGGAACGTGCTGCACACGCTGGGTTACGACGCGTTCGGGCTGCCCGCCGAGCAGTACGCGGTGCAGACCGGTACGCACCCGCGCACCACGACCGAGCAGAACATCGCCACCATGCGCCGCCAGCTGAAGCGGCTGGGCCTTGGCCACGACGAGCGCCGGTCGATCGAGACGATCGACCCGGACTACTACAAGTGGACCCAGTGGATCTTCCTGCAGATCTTCAACTCCTATTACGACGAGGACGCCCGCAAGGCGCGTCCGATCGAGGAGCTGGAGAAGGCGTACGCCGCGGGTGAGCGCACGACGCCGGACGGCCGTCCGTGGGCCGAGCTGAGCACCGTCGAGCAGCGCAAGATCATCGACGACCACCGGCTGGTCTACATCTCCGAGGCTCCGGTGAACTGGGCCCCCGGCCTGGGCACCGTCGTCGCGAACGAGGAGGTGACCGCGGACGGCCGCAGCGACCGCGGCAACTTCCCGGTGTTCCGCAAGAGCTTGCGCCAGTGGATGATGCGGATCACCGCGTACGCCGACCGCCTGGTCGACGACCTGGACCTGCTGGACTGGCCGGAGAAGGTCAAGTCCATGCAGCGCAACTGGGTCGGCCGCTCGCAGGGCGCGCGCGTCGCGTTCGCCGCCGGTGACGAGAAGATCGAGGTCTTCACGACCCGTCCGGACACCCTGTTCGGCGCCACCTACATGGTGATCGCGCCGGAGCACCCGCTGGTCGAGAAGCTGACCGCGGCGCAGTGGCCGGGCGAGCACCCGGAGAGCTGGACCGGCGGCGCGAAGACGCCCGCCGAGGCCATCGCCGCCTACCGGGCCGCCGCCTCCCGCAAGTCCGATCTGGACCGGCAGGAGAACAAGGAGAAGACCGGCGTCTTCACCGGCACCTACGCGGTGAACCCGGTCAACGGCAAGGAAATCCCGGTCTTCGTCGGCGACTACGTGCTGATGGGCTACGGCACCGGCGCGATCATGGCGGTGCCCGCGCAAGACCAGCGCGACTACGACTTCGCGAAGAAGTTCGAGCTGGAGATCGTCCGCACGGTCGACCCTGGCGAGGGCTTCGAGGGCGAGGCGTTCACCGGCGACGGCCCGGCGATCAACTCCGCCAACGACACCGTCGACCTGAACGGCATGGGCGTCGCCGACGCCAAGAAGACGATCATCGCCTGGCTGGAGGACCGCGGCGCGGGCGAGGGCACCGTGCAGTACAAGCTGCGCGACTGGCTGTTCGCCCGCCAGCGCTACTGGGGCGAGCCGTTCCCGATCGTCTACGACGAGAACAACCTGCCGATCGCGCTGCCCGAGGACCAGCTGCCGGTCGTGCTGCCGGAGGTCGACGACTACTCGCCGAAGACCTTCGATCCGGACGACGCCGACTCCGAGCCGTCGCCGCCGCTGTCGCGCGCGAAGGACTGGGTCGAGGTCACCCTGGACCTGGGCGACGGGCCGAAGAAGTACCGCCGCGACACCAACGTCATGCCGCAGTGGGCCGGTTCCTGCTGGTACCAGCTGCGCTACGTCGACCCGGCGAGCCAGGACGTGTTCTGCGCGCCGGAGAACGAGGCGTACTGGCTGGGCCCGCGCCCGGCCGAGCACGGCGTGGACGACCCGGGCGGCGTCGACCTGTACGTCGGCGGCGTCGAGCACGCGGTGCTGCACCTGCTGTACTCCCGGTTCTGGCACAAGGTGCTGTACGACTTGGGCCACGTCTCCTCGAAGGAGCCGTACCGCCGCCTGTTCAACCAGGGCTACATCGAGGCGTTCGCCTACACCGACAAGCGCGGTGTGTACGTGCCTGCTGAGGACGTCGTCGAGCGCGACGGCAAGTTCTTCTTCGGCGACGAAGAGGTCAAGCAGGAATACGGCAAGATGGGCAAGAGCCTGAAGAACGCCGTGACGCCGGACGAAATGTCGGACACTTACGGCGCGGACACCTTCCGCGTGTACGAGATGTCGATGGGCCCGCTGGACATGTCGCGGCCGTGGGCGACCAAGGACGTCGTCGGCGCGCACCGGTTCCTGCAGCGGCTGTGGCGGCTGCTGGTCGACGAGCAGACCGGCGAGCTGCGGGTCTCGGCGGACGAGCCGACCGAGGCGGACCGGAAACTGTTGCACCGCACCATCGCCGGGGTCCGCGAGGACTACGCGGAGATGCGGTTCAACACCGCCGGCGCGAAGCTGATCGAGCTGAACAACCACCTGACCAAGGTGTACGGCTCGGCCGCCGGAACCCCGCGCGAGGTGGCCGAACCGCTGGTGCTGCTGCTGGCTCCGCTGGCCCCGCACGTGGCCGAGGAACTGTGGCACCGGATGGGCCACGCGGACTCGCTGGTGCACGGGCCGTTCCCGGTCGTGGACGAGAAGTACCTGGTCGAGGACTCGGTCGAGTACCCGATCCAGGTCAACGGCAAGGTCCGTTCGCGGATCACCGTTGCGGCGGACGCGAAGAACGAAGCGGTGCAGGCGGCCGCGCTGGCCGACGAGAAGATCGCCGCGCTGGTCGGCGACAAGACGCCGCGCAAGGTGATCGTGGTGCCGGGCCGTCTGGTCAACATCGTGCTCTGAAAAAGCGCGTTCCGGCCCGGGAGCCGATCCCGGGCCGGTACTGTCCTTTCCGTGCGTAACCGAGCGATCGCCGCGGTTGCTGTCGCGGCGGCGGCAGTGCTTTCCGGATGCGCTGTCGCGCCTGCTCCGCCGCCGGGGAAACCCGCGCCGCGGCTGCCGGCGGATTCGATCGCCTACGACACGCTGCCGGTCATCACGAGCCGGCCGAAGCTGTTCCCCGGCGACTGTTCGCAGTTCGAGAAGGACCCGGCGTTGCTGGGCGTTCTCGGCGGCAGTTCGCCGATGTACAACCCGTATGCCAAGGCCTGCGTCATGAAGCGGTCGGCGGGCACGCAGGTCGAGGTCGGCTCGATGGACCCGGACCAGCGCATCCCGGAGCCGTGGCCCGGCTGGTGGAAGGCCTACGACCACAGCGTCCACCACTTCCGCCGGATGCTGGTGCTGGACCGCTACTACGCGGTTTCCCAGCTCGACGGGTACGGCTGTGCGATCGCGGTGAACACCGGTTCGCCGCAGGTGGTCACCTTCCGGGTCGGCACCGAAGCGGGCAAGGGCCCGGTCCCCGGCGACAGCGTCGACGTCGATCGCCAGACGGCTCAGCGGTTCTGTCCGGACGCGCAGAACGCCGCCGAGAACTACCTGAACGCGGTCGACCCCGGCGGCGGCTCGCTGGCCGGCTGACCCGGGGTCACGCCGCTTCTCGCGTGCCCGCCCGCCAGATCGCGACCGCGGCCAGGCCGATCCACACCACGAGCGACGTGATCAGTGCGACCGGTCCGTGCTTGGCGATCCCCGCGAGCTGGCGCGCGGGTTCGGCCGGATCGACCCATCCCGCGTAGTCGATGCCGCTCTGCAGGAACACGAACAGCAGCGACAGCAGGACGTAGGCGGTGATCGATCCGGCGGTGTTGGGGATCAGCCAGCCGATGGTGATCGCGAACAGGGTCATGCAGAACCCGCCGAGCAGAATCGTCGCGGCCATCGCGCCTGGCCGGACGTCGAGCAGGAACTGCGTGTCGTATCCGTCGAGCTGGCTGCGGTAGTAGGTGAAGATCATCAGCAGGTTCAGCGCTGAAGTGACCAGCCAGACCCCGATCGCGATGGCGGCCTGCGCGAGCACGTAGCGCAGCCGCGACGGCTGGGCGAGCAGGGTCGGCTGCGCGCTGCGGTAATGCCATTCCGCGGCGATCAGCTTCACGAGCACGACGTTCATCAGCACCGCGCCGAGCCGGATCGTGAGGAACACCGGCAGCAGCTGCTTGTCGAGCGTGTAGTCGCGCGTTCCGCCCTGCAGGAACAGCAACGACAGCGTCACCAGCAGGATCGGCGCGGCGATCACCAGGATCTTGTCCGCCACCGTCGCGGTCATCTTCCGCAGTTCGACGCCCACCACGGTGCCGAACGACGCGCGCCGCTGCGCCGGGGCCTGCCACGCGGGCGCCTGCGCCGGGATCATCGGGCTCCTCCGGTGAGCCGGAAGAAGAGCTCTTCCAGGTTCTGCTGTTCCTCGCGCAGCTCCAGCACCTGCACGCGGGCGCCGAACGCGAGGTCGGACACCTGTTTCATCGGGGCGGCGACGGACACCCCGTCCGCGCTGGTCTGGCTCAGTTCGAGCCTGGCCTGGTGCAGCGCGGAGGTCAGCCGGGGCAGGTCGGCGGTGCGGATGAGCGTGCGAGCCGGTCCGGCGAAGCTTTCCAGCGGACCGTCGGCGACGACGCGCCCCTGGCCGATCATCACCACGCGGTCCGCGGTCTGGTCCACTTCGGACAGCACGTGGCTGGACAGCAGCACGGTGCCGCCGCGCTGGGCGTACCCGCGCAGCAACTGCCGGGTGGAGCGGATGCCGTCCGGGTCGAGGCCGTTGATCGGCTCGTCGAGGATCAGCACCGGCGGATCGCACAGCAGCGCCTGCGCGATGCCGAGCCGCTGCCGCATGCCGAGGCTGTACTTGCCGATCCGCCGGTTCGCCGCGTCGGAGAGGCCGACCTGCCCGAGCACCTGGTCCACCCGGGCGGCGGGCAGCCGCATCAGTTTCGCGGCGTTGAGCAGGTGATGCCTGCCGGTGCGGCCGGGGTGCACGGCGGACGCGTCGAGCAGCACGCCCGCGACGCGCGCCGGGTTGGGCCACTCGCCGAAGCGGCGGCCGGCGATGGTCGCGGTGCCGGACGTCGGCGTGGTCAGGCCGCAGATCATCCGCAGCGTGGTCGATTTCCCGGCGCCGTTCGGTCCGAGGAACGCCGTCACCGTGCCCGGCTGCAGGCTGAACGACACGGTGTCGACCACACGGCGTTGGCTGTAGACCTTCACCAGCTCTTGGACGTGCAGCAACCCGTCCCCCTCCCCGTTCTCCCTGGCAGAAGTCTGTCACACGCTGTGGCCGCCCGGGTGCGGAATCGAACCGTCACGGCCGAAAGACGCCAGCTTCGCCCGTCGTTCGGCGCTTCGATGGTTGAAAGCGAAACAAACGGAAAGGACGGACATGAACCTCGACGGCAAAGTGGCGCTGGTGACTGGTGGAAGCCGCGGAATCGGTGCGGCGACGGCACTGCGGCTCGCCGAGGCTGGGGCGGATGTGGTGCTCACCTACGCGGTGAACGCCGAGCAGGCGGCGGAAGTGGTCGACCGGATCAAGGCGCTCGGGCGGCGTGCGCTCGCCGTGGGTGCGGACAACGCCGATTCGGCGGCGGTCGAAGCGGCGGTGGAGGCGGCGGTCGTCGAGTTCGGGCGGCTGGACGTGCTGGTCAACAACGCGGGCGTCGGTTTCGTCGGGCCGCTGGAGCAGACCGGGATGGACGACGTCGACCGCGTGCTCGCGGTGAACGTGCGCGGAGTGCTGGCCGCGACGAAGGCGGCGGCCAAGCACCTCGGCGAAGGCGGCCGGGTGATCACGATCGGCAGCTGCGTGACCGATCGCGTGCCGGGGCCGGGGATGGTGCTGTACGCGGTCAGCAAGTCCGCGATGGTCGGACTGACCAAGGCGCTGGCCCGCGAACTGGCCGCGAACGGCGTGACGGTGAACCTGGTGCACCCGGGACCCACCGACACCGAAATGAACCCGGCCGACGGCCCGTACGCCGCGGACCAGGCGTCCATGACCGCGGCCGGCCGATACGGCAAGCCCGCGGAAGTGGCCGACACAGTGGCCTTCCTCGCCTCGCCGGCCAGCGCGTACGTGACCGGCTCGACCATTTCGGTCGACGGCGGCCACGCGGCCTAACCGCTGTAGAGGCCGACGTCGCGGGCGAGGTCGGTGAGCATGGCCTCGAACAGCACGTCCGGTTTGGACACCGGGATCGGGTAGTTGCCGAACACCTCGAGGGTCACGTGGCCGTAGAGCCGCGCCCAGAAGGTGATCATCAGGTAGGTGAGCCCGAGGTCCAGCTTCTCCGGCGGGATCTCCCGCCCGGACTCCTTGAGCACCGTCAGCAGGTCCTGCTGGAACGCGGTGAGGTCGTCGCGGAGTTCGGGCGGGACCACGTCGTTCGGCGGCATGACCAGGTCGTGCTGGGCGAGCACGTGGCCGGCCGCGGCGAGGAAGATCTTGCCGAACGGCTCGTCCAGCCTGCGCAGCGCGCTGCCGGTCGCGGTGCCGGTGGCCCCGGTCGGCGACGCGAACACCAGCGTGAATTCCTTGGTGTGGGTCAGCGCCCAGCGGCGGAAGCCCTTGCAGATCTGGAACAGCTGCAGCAGGCCCTCGTCCTTCAGCTCCGCGATGTCCTCGGCGATTTCGGCGGCGAGGTCGGTGCAGACGTCGAGGCGGAGGTTCTCCAGCAGGTCGTCGCGGGATTCGTAGTAGCGGTACAGCGCCGGTGCGGTGATCCCCAGCTCCCGGGCGATGGCCCGCAGCGTCACGGCTTCCGGACCCTGGCCTACCAGCAGATTTCGCGCGGTCCGGCGGATGTCGGATTCGGTAGCCGCTCGCGCGCGACCCCTGCGTGTGGGGCTGCTCATCTGGGCAGTCTAGGTGGTCTGGACACCGATTTAGGCGCCTGGCGCGCGAATCGGGGCGCCGCCGACGCCGATCACTCGGGGGGCTACGTGATCGGCGCCGGCGACCCGATGCCCTCTCCGGTGCGCTTCCGGTCGGGGCAACGTCATCGGCTCAAGGCCAGTGACGCTCGAAGAAGAGCGAAGCCCGTCGCAGAAGTGACGCCCGGGGGATACGGATCCCCCGATCGAGTGACGGACTGACGCTGTTCCGCCTGATTGTCGCACTGAGAGCCGCGAAAGTTACAAACGCTTTCACTTTCGGGCACGGATGGCGGAAAGGACGGGCCATGGCAGAGTGGCGGCATGAGTGCTGCGGTGCTGGTAGTCGGGTCCGCGAATGCCGATTTGGTGGTGCCGGTCGATCGTCGTCCCGGCGGCGGCGAGACGGTGCTGGGCGGCGACACCGCGTTGTCCCCCGGCGGCAAAGGCGCGAATACCGCGGTCGCGGCGGGAAAACTCGGTGCGGACGTCGCGTTGCTCGGGGCCGTCGGTGACGATCCCTACGGTCGAATGCTGCGGGATTCGTTGTCTAATGCGGGTGTCGATACGCAATTCGTTCGGACTGTTGATCGGCCTACCGGAATCGCCTACATCACCGTGACTCCGGACGGGGAAAACTCAATCCTCGTCTCCCCTGGCGCGAACTCCGCGCTGGAACCCGGGGACATCACCGACGAGGCGCTGGACGGCGTGCGCGTGCTCGTCGCCTCGCTGGAAGTGCCGCTGCCGACGATCGAACGCGCGGTGGTGCGGGCGCGGGAGAACAGCGTGCGGGTGCTGCTGAACCTCTCCCCGGCGGCCGAGGTGTCGCCGGAAACGCTGGCCGCGCTGGACGTCCTGCTGGTCAACGAGCACGAGGCGGCCTACCTGCTCGGCTCGGAGGACGCCGATCCCCGCAAGCTGCTCGAGCTCGGCCCGCGCGCGGCCGTGGTCACGCTCGGGGCCAAGGGCGCGGCTGTGCTTGAGGGCGACAAGTCGACAACCGTCGAGTCGCCCAAGGTGGAAGCGGTCGACACCACGGGCGCGGGCGACGCGTTCGCCGGTGCGCTGGCGGCGGCCCTCGCTGATGGTGCTGACCTGGTCGAAGCCGCCAACCGGGCGGTGAAAGTCGCTGCGGTCACCGTGACCCGGCACGGCGCCCAGCCGTCGTATCCGACCGCCGCCGAGCTGGAATGAGCCACGTCCGGGCCGTGTTGCAGGTCACGTGGGCGATTCGTTCGGTTCGGCGTGGTGGCAGGGGTACGCGACCCGGTTGCGGAGGATCGCGGCAGCGCGGACGCGTGATCCGCTGGCGTTGATGCCGCTCGACGAGACGCTCGCCGCACTGGGCCGGACTGCGGAAACCTACGAGGGGCTCCGCAAGGTCCCGGTCGACGGCGTAGTGGGCTCCCTCGCGCGTGCGGAGGATTTCGACCGGTTGTTCCGGCCCCGCAACCGCGCGCTGCGGGAGCGCTGGCGGGCGATCGCCGACGCTGTCGGGGAGCTTCCGCCGGTGCGGCTCGTGCGGTTGGGCGACATGTACTTCGTGGAGGACGGACACCACCGGATCGCGCTGGCCAGGGCGCGCGGGGCGGAGGCGGTCCTCGCCGAGGTGCGGTCGGTCTGCACGGTCGCGTTCGCGATGCGCTGCCTGACGCTGGCGGACCTGCCGTCGAAGCGGGCCGAGCGGATGTTCCTGGAGCGCGTCCCGCTCGCGGACGCCGATCGGACCGACCTGTGGCTGGACGACCCCGCCGACTGGTTCCGGCTCGCGGACTCGGCGGAGGCGTGGGGTTTCCGGCAGACTTTGCGGGGCCGGGTGCTGCGCGACCGCGCGGAACTGGCCCGCGCTTGGTGGCACGAGGAGGTGCGTCCGGTGGTCGAACGGGTGCGAAATCGGGAAACGGGTGCGGCGCCCCGGGAGATCGCCGTCTACGTGAGCTATGGTCTAGACCATGTCTGAGAGTGCCGCCGCTCCGGCCGAGTCCGCTGCCGGTTCCTCGCTGACCGGGGTCGCGGTGAGCCCCGGACGCGCGAGCGGACCCGTCGTGCGGGTCGCCGAGCCGCTCGGGGAACCCGCCAGCACGCCCGCGCCGGAGGACCCGGCGGCGGAGGCGGCCCGGATCGAGCCAGCCGCGCAGGCTGTCGCCGCGCGGCTGGAAGCGCAGGCCGAGGCCGCGACCGGCGAGGCGGCGACGATCCTCATCACGACGGCCGCGATGGCCGCCGACCCGGCGCTCGCTTCTCAGGCTCAACAGCTGGTGACGGCGCGGAACCTACCCGCGGCCCGCGCCGTCTACCAGGCCGCCGAAGGCTTCGCCGACGCATTGGCGGCCGCTGGCGGGTACATGGCCGAGCGGGTCCGCGACGTCCGTGACGTGCGCGACCGGCTCGTCGCCGAACTGCTCGGTGTCGCCCCTCCCGGGGTGCCCGAGCTGTCGTCGCCGAGCGTGCTCGTCGCCCGCGACCTCGCGCCCGCCGACACGGCGGGGCTCGACCCGGCGAAGGTGCTCGCGCTGGTCACCGAAGAGGGCGGGCCGACGAGCCACACCGCGATTCTCGCGCGGGCGCTGGGAATTCCGGCGGTCGTCGCGGTGCGCGGGCTGCTGGCCTCGGACGCGAAGGCGCTCTCGGTCGACGGCGACACCGGCGTGATCGAGGCGGTCGACCCGTCCGCGCCGATCGTTACCGCTGCCGCGTCTGGCCCGGCCGAGTGGAACGGCGTCGGCGAGCTGTCCGACGGGCACCGGGTGAAGGTGTACGGCAACGTCGGCTCCCCGGCCGACGCGCAGGCCGCCGCGGACGCGGGCGCCGAGGGCGTCGGGCTGTTCCGCACCGAGTTCTGCTACCTCGACGCGCCGGCCGAGCCGTCCGTCGAAGAGCAGCGAAAAGCTTATGCCGCAGTGCTTTCGCCCTTCCGCGGCAAGCCGGTCATCGTGCGCACGCTGGACGCGGGCGCCGACAAACCGCTCGCGTTCCTGTCCCCGGACGACGAACCCAACCCGGCGCTCGGCGTCCGTGGCCTGCGGATCGCGTTCGACCGGCCCGAGGTGCTCGACCGGCAGCTCGAAGCCATCGCGGGCGCGGCGGAGGATTCCGGCGCGGAAGTTTCGGTGATGGCCCCGATGGTCGGGACCGTCGAGGAAGCCGCGTGGTTCGCCGAGCGCGTGCGCGCCGCCGGGATCGCGCGGGCGGGCGTGATGATCGAGATTCCTGCTGCCGCGCTGCTGGCGCGGGAAATCCTGGACGTGGTCGATTTCGTCTCCGTCGGCACGAACGACCTGGCCCAGTACACCTTCGCCGCGGACCGTCAGCTCGGCGCGGTGGCGAAGCTGAATGACCCGTGGCAGCCCGGATTGCTGCGCCTGCTGAAGCTGATCGGCGACGCGGCGGAAGCGACCGGCAAACCGGCGGGTGTGTGTGGCGAGGCAGCGGCCGACCCGCGGCTCGCGCTGGTGCTGGCCGGGCTCGGCCTGACGAGTCTGTCGATGAACGCCCCGGCGGTCCGCGCGGTCGGCGCGAGCCTGGCGACGGTGCCGCGGGAGCAGGCGCGCGAGATCGCGGCGGCGGCGTTGGCCACCGCCGATCCCGCTTCGGCGCGCAAGGCGGTCGCGGAGGCAGTTTCCGCATAGGGGACGCCGGACCCGGGTGAGAGATGGGGTAACCGGGTCCGGCGCCGGACGCTGGTCAGCCGAAGATGCCCCGCCGAGGGTGGCGGATGACCAGCGAGCCTCCGTGGATGCGGCCGGTCAGCACGTAGCGCGGGGTGCCCGCGCGTCCGTTGCTGCCGGTCTTGTCGTCGAGCGAGCCGAACTTGATCTCGGTGATCGAGTTGTAGTCCACCGCCGCGTGCTGCGGGATGATCAGCTCGACCGAACCCCACTTCGAGTCGAGTTCGATCTGCACCACCGGGGTGGCGACGCGGGCCTCGGTGAAGTCGAGCTTGGTGCTGCCGTATTTGTTGCGCACCACCATCGCGGCCGGGACCTGCCACGGGCCGCTGCGCTGCAGTGACGAGTACTTGGCGTTGAGTTCGAGGCGCTGGCCCAGCCCGTAGTTCGGCCCGTAGCCCGGCGGGTCGGGCAGCGGCGCGTACTGCGGAGCCGCGCCGGGATGGACCAGCCCGGGCAGGTCGGCGAGGACGGTGTTGAGCTCGCCCCTGGTGCGGGCCGCGAGCGCCTGGTCGGTGCGTTCGGTGAACTCGTCGAGGGTGAGCATCCCCTGGCCGATCGCCTTCTGCAGCACTTCGACCACGTGTTCGCGCTCGTCGTCGGACACCCGGATGTCGCGCTCGGTCAACGGCTTGGTCTCGGTCGCGGGCTGCGCGGCGATCGTCTCTTCCTCGGCCATGGCATCGATGGTAGAACTCGATTTCCGCTGGCAGATCGGGGAAAAACCCTGAACGGACCCGTATCCCGCGCAACGGTCGCCCTGGTAGCGGCCTGTTGTCTGCTGACCGCCTGCACGAGCGGCGTCCCAGCACCGGCACCGATCACCTCGTCTGCGCGCCCGACTCCGACCACACCGCCGCCCACCGGCCTCGACGGCGGCGTCGCCACCGGCGGTATCGGCGTGGAGTTGTTGCTGGCCACGTCGCCGCCGACGGTGTTCGACTCCGACTCGGGCGTGCGCGGAACCCTGCCCGGCGTTCCCGGCGGGCAGCGGGCGGTGTCGGTGCTGCGGGTCGGCCACACGCCGGTCGTGCTGACCGCGCCGACGTGCTCGCAGGCCGCCTGCGATCCCGCCGAGGTGTATGTCTACCTGGGACTTTCGGCCCCTCGGTCGCTCGGCAAGGCGGTGAGCGCGGCACCGGGCGCGGACGGGACCAGCGTGTGGCTGATCCGCCAGGACGGCCCGGACCTCTGCCGGCTGGAACACGTCGCGCTCACCGGCGTCTCGTTCGGCCGGGGCACGGTGGCGGCTTGCCGCACGGTCGTCCGGGTGGAGACTTCGCACGGGTTGCTGATCACCGTCGGCGGCGGCACCGCGGAGACTGTCGACGTCCTGATCGACCCGGCCACCGGACGCACCGTGCAGCAATCGCCGCGCATCCTCGCCGCGGCCGGCGACCGGCTCGTGCTGGGCGAACTCACCGATATGGCCGTGCTCGACCTGCGCAGCGGAGCGCGGAAACCGGTGACGTTGCCGGTACAACAGCCGAACCCGTACGTGCTGCCCAGCCGGGACGGCACCGTCGCGGTGGTCGATTTCGGCACCCCGTCGTTCGCCGGAACCAGTACGCAGACCCGGGACCTGTGGCTGTTGAACCTGCGCGACGGCACCTGGCAGCAAGCGCCGTCGATGCCGTACTCGACGGAGAACCTGAAGCACTCGGGCCTGGAGTGGACGGAGGCCGGCGACCTGGTCGTGGACGACGGGGTGGTCGCGGCGTGGCATCCGGGCGAACCGGCCTGGCGGCTGGGGAAGGCGAAACTCGCCGCGGCGCAGCAGGCCGCCGGGGTCTCGACCTCGTAACTCAGTCCTCGTCGAGCCCGTGCTCGATCGCGTACCGCGCCAGCTCGACCCGGTTGTGCAGCTGAAGCTTCCGCAACGTCGACTGCACGTGGTTCTCCACCGTCCGGTGCGACAGCACCAGCCGCTCCGCGATCTGCCGCGCGGTCAGCCCCTTCGCGACCAGCCGGAGCACGTCGGTCTCCCGATCGGTGAGCCGCGGCGGTTCCGGCGCGCCGTCCGGAACGTCGGCCATCCGCCGGTACTCGCCGAGCACCAGGCCGGCCAGCCCGGCGGTGAACACCGGATCGCCGTCGGCCGTGCGGCGCACCGCGTCCACGAGCTCCGCCGCGGACGCCGATTTCACCAGGTAGCCGGACGCGCCCGCCTTCACCGCTTCCAGCACGTCGTTGTGTTCGCCGCTGGCCGAGAGCACGAGCACGCGCGTGTCCGGCGCCGCCGCGGTGATCTCGCGGGTCGCCTCGACGCCGGACGTGCCGCCGAGGTTCAGGTCCATCAGCACCACGTCCGGCCGCACCGCGCGCGCGATCCGGATCGCCGCCGGGGCGTCCGGCGCGGTCGCGGCCACCTCGAACCCGTTCTCGGACAGGTCGCGGGCCACGCCGTCGCGCCACATCGGGTGGTCGTCGACCACCATCACCGAGATCGTCCGTTCCGTCATCGTCCGTCCCTCATCGTGGCTGGCACTCGCACTTCCCACTCCGTGCCCCGGCCGGGAGCGCTGTCCAGCGTCGCGGTCCCGCCGAGGTCGGCCACCCGGCCGCGAATCGACTTCACTACCCCGAGACGGCCCTCGGCCGCCGCTCGTTCCAGCCTGCCGCCCTCGATCCCCGGCCCGTCGTCGCGGACGCTCACCACGACCTCGCCGCCGAGGTCTTCCAGCAGCACCCAGGCGTGCGCGTCCGGACCAGCGTGTTTCTCCACGTTGGCCAGCGCTTCGCGGGTGATCGCGACGAGTTCCTCGGTGACGTGCGCGGGCAGGTCCACGGTGCCGGCCGGCGTCGAGACCTGCACCGACGTGGTCGCCAGCAGCTGCAGTGCCGAGCGGAGGTCCGCGGTGTCGCCGGACCGCGTCGGCTCGCTGCTCACGAGCGCGCGCAACGCGATCTCCTGCTCGCCCGCGAGCTTCGCCAGCTCCGCTGCTTCACCGCCTACTTCGAGACCGCGACGCCGTACGCGCGCGAGGACCTGAAGCACGCCGTCGTGAATCGAGCGCGCAAGCCGTTCACGCTCGGCCGTCGCTGCTTCGGTGCGAAGTGCGCGCGCGAGTGTTTCGGCGGAGCTACGCGCGAGCGTCGCCGCCATACCGACAAGGAGACCGCTCGCGCACAACAGCACACCGTCACGGATGACGTCGATGTCGACGTTCGCGCGTGCGACACCAGTACCTACTGCCACGACGAGGCCCGCCAATACGCCGCCGCGCGCGCCGAAGCGCGTTGCCGTCGCGATCGGCGCTACGGCCGCCCAGACCGTGGTGATCAACGGCGTCGTCGCGTTGGCGAACTGCGCGTCCGACAGGATCCACGGCGACGTGAGCATGAGCGCTGTGGTGAGTACGAGGTCGAAGATCACCAGCCAGCGGTGCCGTCCGTTCTCGCGCATGTACGCCAGACTCGACACGACAGACCACACGGCCATCACTCCGATGACGATCCACCCCAGCCACGGCCGGTGGAAGCCCGTGTGGTGCGCGATCGCCACTGCCAGCGCGAACAACCACGTGACGACGCGCAGCACCACGACACCGCGCCACAGCGGTGCCGCCGGATCCCGGGTGGAACGAAGGCTCACTTCTCGTCTTCTGTGCTGTCTTCGGAGTCGGCATCCTTGCCGTCCGCACCCTTTTCCGGGGCGTTGTTCGGGTTCGCGGCCTTGCTGTGCAGCGCGTCGACGGTCGCCGGATCAGGATCGTGTTCGTGCAGCAGCGACCGGATCCCGGCGTTGAGCACGGCCAGCAGCGGCACCGCGAGCAGCGCGCCAGCGATGCCCGCGGCGACCAGGCCGGTGGCGATCGCGAGAACCACCGCGAGCGGATGCAGCCGCACCGCGCGGCCGAGCAGCAACGGCTGCAGCACATGGCTTTCCAGCTGCATCACGCCGACCACGATGGCCAGCACGACGACCGCGCCGATGACGCCCTTCGACACGAGCGCGATCAGCACCGCGACGCCGCCAGTGATCAGCGCGCCGATGATCGGGATGAACGCGCCGAGGAACACCAGCGTCGCCAGCGGGATCACCAGCGGCACGCCGACGATCCACAGCCCGATGCCGATGCCGACCGCGTCGACCACGGCCACCGCCGCCGTCGCGCGGATGTAGCTGACCAGCGACGCGAACCCGCGTCGTCCC
Organism: Amycolatopsis sp. NPDC114503; assembly: GCF_055633655.1. NCBI lineage: Bacteria > Bacillati > Actinomycetota > Actinomycetes > Pseudonocardiales > Pseudonocardiaceae > Amycolatopsis > Amycolatopsis sp. NPDC114503. The sequence continues at coordinate 605,739 of NZ_JBVKDT010000001.1, forward strand.
GCCACGTCCACCCGCGAGCGCACCCGCCCCGGCACGCCGCGCACGAGGAACGACCAGATGCCGTCGCCGCCGGCGAGGAAGAAGATCGTGACGAAGAGCGTCAGCACGAAGCCGGTGAGGATCTCGCCGACGGTGCCCGCGGTGGTCAGCGCCGTCGTGGTGATCGACGCCTGGTTGTTCTGCAGGAAGCCGATCGCCTGGTTGATGAAGTCCTGGATCTGCTCCTGGCGCAGGTGCAGCGGACCGTTGATCAGCCAGTCCTTGATCTGGTTGAGGCTCGTGGTCAGCTGCTGCTGCAGTTCGGGAAGGCCGCTGGAGAACTGGGTGATCACGAACGTCAGCAGCCCGCCGAGCACGGCGAGCCCGGCCACGAGCACGATCGCCGTGGCGAGCCCGCGCGGGAAGCGGACCTGCACGAGTCGCGACACCGCCGGGGCCAGCAGCGCCGAAAGCAGCAGCGCGATCGACACCGGCACCACGACCGAGGCGAGATAGCCCAGCAGCCACACCACCGCGTACAGCGCGGCGATCACCACGATGAACCGCCACGACAGCGCGGCGGACACGCGCAGGCCGCGCGGGATGAAGCCGGTGACGTCGGCGACTGGTTCGGAAAGGGACGGTTGTTCGCGTTGTCCGCGCCCTGGCTGGCTCACGGGGTCAACCGTATCGGCCCGGCGGACGAAAACCGGGCGGATCGCCCAGCGGCCGGCGCGAATCACCGCTTCGCCGGTTCCGCGCGAACCGACTCGGGAGTAACCCGCCGTCTTCTCCGGGGATGACCCATCGTGAGACCCGGCCACACTCTGTGTTGTTCACACGATGGTGGCATCAAGCCGTGTCAAGGATGCGCGGTGGGCCGGAAATTTGGTTGTCTCGTATTTGCACCACCGCGGAACTATGCCGTTCCCGCCGAAAACCGAAATCAATTTTTGCTCTCGAGGAGAAATCACCTGTGACGAACGACGCTGTGCACGAGAGGCGGAGCGCGACGCGCTTCGGCCGTCTCGCGTCGCGTGCGTTGTTCGTCGTCGGCGGCGCGCTCGCGGCCACCGCGGCCGCGTGGGCCGTCTCCTCCTCCGCCGCTTCGGCGGACACCGTCGACGCGAGCGTCACGCCGGTCACCGACGCGACGGCCGCCGGAATCGGCGACGTCACCGACGGCGCGGCCCGTTTCGCGGGCGACGTCACCGGTGCGGCGCAAGGGCTTTCGTCGTGCGGACAGGGTGCCACCACGTGGTCTGAACCAGGCACGTCGCGGCACACCTGCTCGCTCGGCCAGCTGAGCGGTCCGCATCGCGACGACCTCGCCAGCGGCCAGGAGGCCGCCGGAAAGGTCAGCACCGCGGTCAGCGACCTCGGCCAGCACGCGGTCGTCAAGCCGGTGGAGCGCACGCTCGGCTCGCTCGAGCACATCGCGCGCAAGCCGGAGGACGCGCGCCAGGTGATCGCCGACGCGACCACCCCGCCGCCCGCCGCGCAGGATTTCGGCCGGAAGCTGTGGGACCTGCTCGACCCGAGCGCTCCCGCGAACCTGGTCGACTTGCCGAAGCTGCCGACCGCGCCCGCCCCCGGTTCCGAGCAGGCGCCCGCGCCCGGCATTCCCGAGCAGCCCGCCGACGCGGAGCAAAACCTCGGTGCCGCCGCGATGACCACGTCCGACGCATTGCAGTCGGTCTTCCCGTCGATGGACGCGCAGTCCCTCGACCCGGTGCAGGGCGTCGAACTGCCGTCGCGGCACCACAGCGGTGACCGCGGTCTGCCCGGCGCGCCGTTCTCCCCGGTGCAGCTTCCCGCCGCGCCGCTTTCCATCCCGAACTCCCCGGCCGGTGGGAGCACCGCGCCCGGAGGACACCTCGACGGCTTGCACTTCGGCGTCCCCTCCTGGGTCGTCGCCGCCGTCGACAACGCCGTTGCGGGTTCGACCCGCACCGGCCTCGCGCACACTCCGCGCACCCCGGGCGAGCAGCCCGGCGTCACTCCTGACTGATCCACTTCACCCGCGGGGTCTTTGACGCACCCACGGACACTTTTGTGTGCCGTTGCCGTCATCGACAGATACCCCGCGGGTTTTTCGCGCGCTGCGCAATTTTCCGCGCACGCATTTCCCCGGTGCATTCCCTGAGAGACAGGGCGCACCGCCACAAACCCGCAAGGGACCCCGATATGAAGGAGAAAAATCCCATGCAGACCTGGGCAAAGCGCGGACTCCAGACCGCGTTGGTCACGGGTGGGTTGCTGATGCTGGGCACCGGCATCGCCTCGGCCGACGAGAACGTGAACCCGGACACCCCGGCCTCCCCGCTTGATCTCAACGTCACCGTCCCGATCGACGAAGCCAACAACGCGATCGGCACCCCGCTCGGGCAGGTCGACCTCCCGGCGCACCACAACGAGATCAGCACCAAGCCCGTCACCTCCGCCGTGAAGGGAGCGCTCGCCTCGGCGAAGACGCCCGGCGGCTCCGCGGGCAGCCTGACCGACAGCCTCCCGAAGGCGGACGCGCCGCGGCAGATCACGCCGACCCGCGACGCGTTCAAGGGCAACAAGGTCAACGGCGACCTCGTCGTCCCGATCCAGGTCGTCGACAACGCCGTCGGTGTCATCGGCGACGCCCACGTGCAGGGCACCGACCACGACCAGACCTACACCCACAACCAGGACGTCGCGACCGACGGCAAGTACTCCGGCATCGCCGGCAACGTCGTGGCGCTCGACTGGGCGCTGCCTGTGCAGATCGCGGGCAACGGCGTCGGCCTGGCCGGCGGCAGCGGTGCGGTCAAGGGCGGTTCGGCGCACCAGAGCACCAGCGAGACCGGCAACATCGACACGACCGGCGAGGGTTCCGGCCTGTCCGGCAACGTCGTCGGCGGCCAGTTCGCGACCCCGGTCCAGGTGACCGGCAACGCCGCGTCCTGGATCCTCGGCAACGCCTACAGCGACTACAACGCCGACACCACCGCCACCTCCGGCGGTTCGATGAAGTCCAACGGCAAGGGCGCCGCGGGCAGCGGCAACGTGGTCGGCGCGCCGATCGCGCTGCCGGTCAAGTTCAACGGCAACGCCGGCGGCGTGTGGGGCTCGGACGCGGACTCCGTCTCCAGCTCCTCGGCCGACGCCAAGGCGGGCGACACCCGTCCGGGCAGCCTCAAGGGCACCCCGACGTACCTGGAGACCGACGGGGACCAGTCGTTCCTGTCCGGCAACGCCGCCGCCGCGCAGGCCAGCCCGGTCGCGAACGTCGCGTCCGTCGCCGGCTCGTGGATCGGCAACGCCACCACCGGCCAGGAGCTCGACCGCCAGGCCTCCTCCTCCACCCACGAGACCACCGCCACCTCCGGCGGCTTCGTGAAGACCAGCGGCAACGACGCCGCCGGCTCGGCCAACGTGGTCGACCCGGCCGTCGCGCTTCCGGTCGAGGCCTGCGGCGTGGGCGGCACCTACATCGGCCGCGCGGTCGCGAACTGCGACAACACCACCACCGCCACCTCCGGCGACGGCAGCTACACCCGCGGCAACGGCTCCACGCTGACCGGCAACATCGTCAACAGCCAGATCGCCGGCGCCCCCGAGGTGCACGGCATCGGCGCCAGCCACATCGGCAACGCTTCGGGCACCTCGACCGAGACCAAGACCGTCACCGCCGGCAACTACGACGGCAGCCAGGGCAACGACTCGTCCGGTTCGGGCAACATCGTGCAGGTCCCGGTGGCCGCGCCGGCCGAGGTGTTCGGCGTGGGCGGCTCGTTCATCGGGCAGGGCTCGGCCGACGGTTCCGAGACCAAGGTCGTGAAGGCGGGCGGCGGCGGCAACACCGCTGACGACAACGGCTTCCTCAGCTCGAACCTCGGCACCGTTCCGGCTTCGCTGCCGGTGCAGGTGTTCGGTGACGGCGCCTCGTTCGTCGGCCAGGGCCACGGCAAGGCCAGCAACGACACCACCTCCACCGCGGGCGGCGACGTGCACGCGACCGGCGCGCAGGGCGCGGGCGCGGGCAACCTCGTCGAGGCTCCGGTCTCGCTGCCGGTCCAGGGCCACGGCGTCGGCGGCTCGGTCGCCGGCATCGGCACCGGCATGTCGGACAACCTGACCGACTCGAAGGCGGGCGGCAACGCCAGCGCCGACGGCAAGGACGGCGCGCTCGCCGGCGACATCGTCAAGGCGCCGATCGCCGGTGCGGGCACCATCTTCGGCGACGGGGTCGCCGGGGGCGCGATCGGCCACGGCACCGCCACCAACGACGTCACCTCCGTCGCGGGCGGCACCGCCGACACCGACGGTGACGGCGGCGCGGTCGCGGGCGACATCGTCGGCGCGGACGCGGCTCCGGTCGCGCAGGTCTTCGGCGACGCGGTCTCCGCGGCGGGCGTGTCCTCGGGCGACGCCATGAACAACACCGTCGTCACCGACTCCGGCGAGGACACCACCTCGGGCACCGAGGGTTCGATCTCGGGCGACATCCTGGACCTCCCGGTCCCGGCTGTGGCGCAGGTCTTCGGCGACGGTGTCGCCGCGGGCGGCGTCGCGCACGCGGTCGGCGACAACGTCACCGACGTGACCGACGGCAACGACGCGACCAGCACCGACGGCACGGGCTCGGCGCTGTCCGGCTTCGACTACTACCACCCGCTGGGTGCGCTGGTGCAGGTCTTCGGCGTGCCGCTGGAGGTGCTCGGCGTGGCCACCGCCGAGGCCCCCAACTCGACCGACGTCGAAGAGCCGCCGGCGATCGACGTGCCGATCGGCGGCGAGATGGGCGCTGGCGAGCTTCCCGCCATGCCCGCCGTGCCGGGTCTGCCGGGCGGTTCCTCGGCCGCGCCGTCGCTGCCTTCGGCTCCGGCTCTGCCGGGCCTGTCCAGCCTGCCCACCGCCACCACGCTGCCCGCCCCGGCGCTGCCGGGCACCCAGCGTGCCGACGTGCCGCAGGTCAGCGGACTGTCCGCGCTGAACCAGCTCAACCAGCTGAAGGGTGCTTCGGCGCTGCCTTCGGTTTCCGGGTTGCAGAACGGCATCCACCTGCCGTCGGCTCCCGCGGTCCCGGCTCTGCCGGGCGTTCCGGCTCTGCCGGGTGCGGGCGCCGAGCGCGCGGACGTTCCGGCGCTGCCGGCCGTTCCCGCTCAGCTGCCGGTGAAGACCTCGCTGCCGACGCTGGGCCAGCTGCCGTCCTTCGCCGCGGTGCCCGCCGTTCCGGGTGCCCCGACGACGCTGCCGACCACGATGCCGACCGCTCCGGCCGTGCCGGCGATCGGTGACGCGACCGGCCCGCTGGGTGCGTTCCAGAAGCTGGCCGCGAAGGTGACCGGCATCTTCACCAAGAAGTGAACCGCTTCGCCTGAAGCGAGCCGGGGATAACCCCGGACGGGCCCGGAAGCCAAGTGCTTCCGGGCCCGTTTTGCGTGCTGGATCAGGAGAATTCGAGCGAGCGCTTCGCCAGCCCGTGCCAGAAACCGTCGATCACCGTGCGCCCTTCTCCTTCGGTCGAGCTGGCGCCGAGCGACACGAACAGCGGCGCGAAGTGCTCGATCCGCGGGTGCGCCATCGCGGCGGCGGGCGCCTTGTGCTGGAAGTCGAGCAACGCGTCGAGGTCGCGGTCGCGCAGCGCCTCGTCGCCCCAGTGGTCGAATTCCGCGGACCACTGCGGAGGGGTTCCGTTGCTGCCGTTGACCTCCTGCATCGCGCGGAGGTTGTGGGTGAAGAATCCGCTGCCGATGATCAGCACGCCCTCGTCGCGCAGCGGCGCGAGCTTGCGTCCGAGGTCGTAGAGCGCTCGCGGGTCGAGCGAGGGCATGGAAATCTGCAGCACCGGGACGTCGGCGTCGGGGAACATCTCCACCAGCGGGACGTACGCGCCGTGGTCGAGGCCACGATCCGGGGCGTCGTGCACCGGGGTTTCGGTCGAATGCAGCAGCTTGCGCACCTGCGCGGCAAGCTCCGGAGCACCCGGTGCGGCGTATTTGACCTGGTAGTAGCGCTCGGGGAAGCCCCAGAAGTCGTAGACGAGCGGGACCGTCGTGGTCGCCCCGAGCGTCAGCGGGGCTTCCTCCCAGTGCGCCGAAACGACCAGGATCGCGCGAGGTTTGGCCAGGTCAGCGGACCACCCGGCGAGCTGCCGGGTCCACGTCGCGTCGTCGGCGAGCGGCGGCGCACCGTGGCTCAGGTACAGGACCGGGGTGCGGGTCGCCATGACTTCCTCCAGGTGTTTGAAAGTTCAACTACTACCGTACGCCTGGTTCGCGGTCTTGGCGAATTCATCGTCGGCGGCTGCCCATGTGCGACAGACTCTCCCGGTGGAATTCTTCTGCTACCACCGCGACCGCCCCGGCTCCGCCGCGTTGCGCGCTGAGCTGAACGAGGAACATTGGTCCTATATGGACGGTTTCGCGGCCGAGCTGATCGCCCGCGGCCCGACCCTGGACGGCGAGCTGCCGACCGGCAGCGTGCACATCGTCGACCTCCCGGACGCCGCCGCCGTCCGCGAATTCGCTTTCGCGGAACCGAATTACCAGGCCGGCGCCTACCGGGACGTCCTGATTCGCCGCTGGGACAACGCTCTCGGCCGCACCATGTGGGAGTTCCCCGGCGATCCGGAGGCGGCGAACCTGTATTTGGTGCTGGGCTTGGGTTCCGGCCCCGCCGTCGACCTCGAACCGTCCGCCGCGGAGACCTTGATCGCCTATGGCCCGCTGTGGTCCGACGACGGCACCGCCTGGCTCGGCACCGCCGCACTGGTCCAAGCCGTCGACGCCGACACGGCCCGCGGAATCCTTGCCGCCGAGCACTACGCCGCGATCGAGGTGCACGACTGGCGACCAGGAGGCCGCTCCTGACCGTCAGCGGGCGGACCGCCACACGAATCCGTCGGCTGTGAGCGCGGCGAGTGCGAGAAGCGTGGCGAAAACCGTTGTGCCGGCAGCGATTCCGAGGGCGTCGCTGAGGTATCCGGTGCCGACGGGCAGCAGTGCCGCCGGAAGGTAGCCGCCGCGATCCACCGCGCGTGCACGGCGCCCTGAGCGACCCGCTGCTGCTGAGGATCGTGTGAAAACTGCTGCTGGAACGCGAGGCTTACGACCATCCGTGCGGCTGGTTCGGGCTCGACCGCCCGAAATCGTCGCTGACCCATCACTTCAAGGTCTTGCGCGAGGCGGGCGTCCTGCGCCAGCGGCAATACGGGCTGGAACGCCGCAGCCGGGTGCGAGCGGAGGATCTCTAATTTTGGGGAACGATCGTTCTTGACTGATCGTTCCCCAAAATCCTATAGTCAGTGCATGGGCAGGCGCAGGGCATTCGACGAGGACGAGGTGGTGCGCGCCGCCGTGGGGTTGTTCGGTGGTCGCGCGTACGACGGGGTTTCCGTGGACGACCTCGTGACCCACCTCGGCGTGCACCGCAACAGCCTCTACAAGACGTTCGGCAGCAAGCGCGGCCTCTACCTGGTCGCCCTGCGTCGCCACCTCGCCGACGACGTCCGGCCCTTGGCCGAAACACTCGCCGCAGCAACGGATTCCGCGGCCGTGCTGCGGCTGATCACCTCGGCCGACCTCGGTCTGCTCCTGCTCGCGGCGGTCGAACGAGCACCGGCCGACGAGGAGGTAGCTGCCGAAGTGGCCGCGGCGTTGGCTTCTCTCGACCAAGCGATCGCCGACGCACTTGGCATCTCCACCGCCTTGGCCGCCGCCCTCACGGCTGCCGCACTGGGTCTCCGCCTGCGCGGCAACCCCGACGGCGCCGGCTCCGCGCTGACCCAACGACTCGATCCTCTTAACTGACAAGGAAAACAGACATGGCATTGGTCTCCATCGACGGCAACGACCTCGTTGTCGTGATCGAGGGTCTCGACAAGCTCTGGGCCTTCAAGAGCAGTCTGACCATCCCGCTGGCCCACGTTCGCGGCGCGACCGCGGACCCCGGCATCGCCGCCGATCCCAAGGGGATCCGCGCGCCGGGCGCCCACCTTCCAGGCGTAATCACGGCGGGCACCTTCCACCTCGACGGCGAAAAGGTCTTCTGGGACGTCAAGGATCCGTCGAAGGCCGTCGTGCTCGAACTCGCCGACGAGCGCTACGCCCGCCTGGTCGTCCAGGTCGACGACCCGCGCGAGACGGTCGCACTGGTCGAGAACGCCTTGCGGTGAGCCGGTTTTCTCCTCTGGCTTGACCTGGAGCGCGCTCCACGTCCTAGCGTCGGACGCGTTCGTCAGCCTTCGAAGAGGAGTATCCGCGCATGATCACCCAGACCACGCTCGGCTCGCCCGGTCTCCCCGTCAGCGCGATGGGTCTGGGGTGCATGGGGATGAGCGAGAGCTACGGCGCCGCTGACTGGGACGGCGGCCTGGCCACCATCGACCGGGCTCTGGAGCTGGGCGTCACGTTCCTGGACACCGCCGATGCCTACGGCGCCGGGCACAACGAGGTGCTGGTGGGCCGGGCCGTCCACGGCCGCCGGGACCGGGTGCAGCTTGCCACCAAGTTCGGCCTCGACCGCAGCGCCGGGGACCGGACGCGCCGCATCCGCGGTGCGCGGGAGTACGTGCTGCGCTCCTGCGACGCCTCGCTGCTGCGGCTGGGCGTCGACGTGATCGATCTGTACTACGCCCACCGCCCGCCCCAGGACGTGGAGATCGAGGAGACCGTCGGGGCGATGGCCGAGCTGGTCGAGGCGGGCAAGGTCCGCTATCTGGGGCTGTCCGAGGTCGACGGCGAGCTGCTGCGCCGGGCGCACGCGGTGCACCCGATCGCGGCAGTGCAGAGCGAGTACTCGCTGTGGACCCGCGACGTCGAGGCGGTCACCCCGGTGATGGCCGAGCTGGGGGTCGGGCTGGTGCCGTACTCGCCGCTGGGGCGGGGGTTCCTGACCGGTGCCCTGGACCGCTCCGCGTTGGGAGAGAAGGACTTCCGGCGCACCAACCCCCGCTTCGCCGGCGAGGCGGGCGAGGCCAACGAGAAGATCGCGCAGACCGTGCGCGAGGTGGCCGACCGGCTGGGCACCACCCCGGCCCAGGTGGCGCTGGCCTGGGTGTACGCCCAGGCCGAGCGGCTCGGGGTGGCGGTGGCGGCCATACCGGGCACCCGCAGCCCGGCCCGGCTGGAGCAGAACGCGGCCGCGCTGGAACTCACTCTGGACGCCGAGGCGCTGGCCGCGCTGGACCCGCTGAGCGACCAGGTGACGGGCGAGCGCTACACCCCCGCGCACACCGCCGAGATCACTCGGGGTTAGCCACGTCAGCTGCCCACCGCGAGCACGCCGACGCACAGCTGGGGTGTCGTCAACCGATCACTCGGCGGCACCCCACTTGTCGCGATGCTCAACGCGATCCACCGCCGCCAGGGTGGTCGCCCCGCTCCAGCTCATGTCAGCCTCGCGGCTGAGGGAGAACAGCCTGGGCATGGCCACCCCGCGACAACGCGTCAGTCGTGGGCCAAATCTGCGAACCGGCTGTAATGCAGCTGGTGTGCGACCACGATCGTGCTCGTCGGACCGGCACGGTGCTTCGCCAGGATCAGGTCCGCTTCCCCGGCGCGGGGGTCGTCGCGTTCCCAGGCGTCCGGGCGGTTGATCAGGATGACGATGTCCGCGTCCTGCTCCAGCGAGCCGGATTCACGAAGGTCCGACAGCATCGGCTTCTTGTCGGTGCGCTGTTCCGGACCACGGTTCAGCTGGGAGATCGCGATCACCGGCACCTCGATCTCCTTCGCCAGCAGCTTCAGCTGACGGGAGAACTCCGACACCTCCTGCTGTCGCGATTCGACGCGTTTGCCGGACGTCATCAGCTGCAGATAGTCGACGACCACGAGCTTCAGGTCGTGCCGCTGCTTGAGCCGGCGGGCCTTCGCGCGGATCTCCATCATCGTCATGTTCGGCGAGTCGTCGACGAACAGCGGGGCCTCGGACACCTCGCTCATCCGGCGGGCCAGCCGCGTCCAGTCGTCGTCGGACATCTTGCCGCCTCGCATGTCGGCGAGGCGGATTTTCGCCTCGGCCGACAGCATGCGCATCACGATCTCCGTACGGCTCATTTCCAGCGAGAAGATGACGCTGGTCAGGCCGTGCTTGATGGACGCGGACCGGACGAAGTCCAGTCCCAAAGTCGACTTGCCGACACCGGGCCGGGCCGCGACGATGATCATCTGGCCGGGGTGCAGGCCGTTGGTCAACTCGTCGAAATCGGCGAACCCGGTCGGGATGCCCTGGGACTGCCCGCCGCGCGAGGCGATCGCGTCGATCTCGTCCATGGTCGGCTGGAGCAGGTCTTCCAGCGCGACGTAGTCCTCGCTCGTGCGGCGTTCGGTGACGTCGTAGATCGCGGCCTGTGCGCGGTCGACGACCTCGTCGATGTTCGCGCCGTCGGCCGCGGCCGCGCCGTAGCCGTACTGCACGATGCGGGTGCCCGCTTCGACGAGCCGGCGCAGCACCGCCTTCTCGGACACGATCTCCGCGTAATAGCCCGCGTTGGCCGCGGTGGGCACGGTCGCGATGAGCGTGTGCAGGTACGGAGCACCGCCGACGCGGCCGAGTTCGCCGCGCCGTTCCAGTTCGGCCGCGACGGTGATCGGGTCCGCCGGTTCGCCGCGGCCGTAGAGGTCGAGGATGCAGTCGTACACGGCCTGGTGCGCGGGCCGGTAGAAGTCGCCGGGCCCGAGCGCTTCGATGACGTCGGCGACCGCGTCCTTCGACAGCAGCATGCCGCCGAGCACGGACTGCTCGGCCGCGATGTCCTGCGGCGGCTGGCGGTCGAACCCGCCAGGGCCGGGGTCGCTCGGACCCGGATCGGACTCCGCGTACGCCGGACCGCGGTCATCGGTCACCGCCACTGCCCGGACACCTCCCCTCGCCCCGCCGTCGTTCCGGCCGGCCCCGTCGTCTCGCGTGCGCCTGTCCTGTGCCGAACCGCGTCCGCCCGCCGCCTCGCGCGGAGGCCAGTCCATGCGAACACCTGTTCGAGTATGCCGGAGTCGGCCCGGCTTTCCCACCCGCCCGTCCGGTTCACTTCGATGATGGACCGGACGGTTCCCCGCGCCGGTGACCGCCACGCGGAGCCACCGGGAGTACTGGACGCGAACGCACGCTAGGTCCCCCGGAAGGACGAGCGCAAACCCGGGTGTTGACCGTGTTGTGGATAACCTGTGGATGACTGGGGGCAACGAATCACAGGTATCCGTGAGCCTGTGGACAAAGTGGGGACAGTGCAGATCGGCTTCACTGAACCCGCAGGTCAAGGCCTGTGCAGAGACTGTGGAGAACTCCGTGAAAACTCGTCCGGCGTGTCGTGTCGAACTGGTTCTTCGGCGTGTCGCACCCGGGTTGGTCCACCGGCCTGTGGATGGTTGCTACGCACGGTAGATCACCGACCCGATGGGCTGAACGAAGGAGAATTCCCCACGCGGCCTACTCGACGACTGCGCACAGTGAGCGATCAGGCAAAAGCGCAGGTTAACCGCGTGCAAACGCGAAACCGGGTGAGGTTCACCGGCCGGACATCTCGCGGTGCCGTGCCGGGAACCCCACCCGGAGTAACGCTCGGGTCGCTCAGCCCAAGGCGCTCAGCGCCTGGCGGAGCCGTTCGGAGACCGTCTGCCTGGACCAAGGCGTGTACACGAGGATGGACTCGCGTCCCGGTCGCTCCTCCATGAGCCAGCGCCCTTCGTCGATATCGACGAAGTTGATCGGCTTGGGAATTCGCCTGCGGGTGCCGCTCGGTGTCCGGGCAGCGACGTACAACGCGCCATTGCCCTTGCGCGGTGCCTGCATGATCCGCTGAATCTCCTTCAGCGGGGAAGCTGGTTGCTTCCGGCTCTGGTCGGTGACCATGATCGAACTCCGCGGTTCAGCGGAGTCATTGGCCTTCCCGGACTCGAATTCCTTGCGGTCGACAAGCAGCGCCTGCCCAGGAGGCGTTCGCGCGGTCGGGATGATGTCGAGGAAGGTCTCGAGGAGCCGTTCCGGCCGCTGCCGGGTGACGGCGAGCGTCGGTTGCCCGCCGGCCCGGACCAGTCCGAAACCGCCGCCGTTGCCACTGCCCACCAAAGCGGAGAAGTTGGCAGGGCTGCCGTCGTCGAACTGGCCGTCGAACCAGCCGTAGTACTCGAAATGCGGATGGGAGATGGAATCGATCAGCGCGAGCAGATCGCGGTCCATCCCCCGCGGGCCCATCAGCCCAGCCTGCTGAAGCCCTGCGTTGACCTGCTCGTCGAGCTTGCGCTGATCTTCCGGCACGTAGAACGCGGCGGTCTCGCCGATGATCTTGTGCGGCTCCGCGCCGCGTCGCCGGATCAGGTTGCACAGGGTGTAGGCAGTGAAGGACACCGGCCGGTCGAGAGTGATCACGTCGCCGATCCTCATTCACCGATGACCGGCGGAACGGTCATCTGGTCCGAGCCGAAGATGTCGTTGCCGTCTTCTTCCAGCAGGTACTTGGTCTGGTGTTCCTCGTCCTCTTGGCCCTTGCCGCCCTTGGCTCCGCCGCCCATGCCGCCCATGCCTGCCGCACCGGCCTTGCCGGCCGCGCCACCACCGCGCATGCCGCCCATGGCACCAGCGCCACCGGCACCGGCACCGGCACCCGCACCGGCCCCGCCTGCCGCCGCGCCGGAACCGCTGCCGCCGGGGCCGAAGCCCGCTCCGCCGAATCCGCCGGGTCCGAAGGCGCCGCCGGCACCGCTGCCGCCACCGCTGCCACCGCCGTATCCGCTGCCGCCACCGGTCGGGCCGAAGGTGCTCGGGTCGAACTTCGCCGGGTCAGTCGTCGGCGGCGCCCAGCCCGAGGTCTTCGTGCCGTCGTCAGGGGGGCCGAATCGACCTGGCCCGCCGGGACCTCCCGGCGGGGTGAACTTGGGCGGATCGACCTTCGGCGGCTTGTAGTTGCCGCCGGGACCTCCCGGCGGGGTGAACTTCGGCGGGCTCGTCTTCGGCGGAGTGAAGTTGCCGCCACCGCCGACACCGCCCGGTCCGCCGCTGAATCCGCCGGGGCCGCCGGGACCGGTGCCAGGGCCGCCGCCGTACTTGCCGGGGTCGGTGCCGCCGTCAGAAATGTTGTTGCCCTGCCAGACGTTGTACTGGGGCATCCCGCCGGCGTTCTGGGAACTCGAGCCGTAGTACGCGGTGTAGGCCTGGACGTTCGTCTGGCTGTCCTTGTTGTACTGGTCGATCTCGTCGTCTTTGTCGCTGAACGGCTGGTGGTCGTACCACTTCATTTCCGGCGGGTTCTGGTCCAATTTCTGGACCTTGCCGTGCACGTCGTGGAACGCGTCGATCTGGTTGGTCATGAAGGTCTGACTCGTGCCCAGATTTTTGGCGGAGTCGTCGTGCCAGATCTTGAGCGCATTCGCGCCCGACTGTGCCGCGCCCGCGCTGTTGCCCTGCCAAGCGCTGTTCATCTTGTTGTTCAGCGCATCGATCTGCTGAGAGCGAGAGGCGTGCCTCTGCTGAAGCTTGGTGGCTGCGTCCTGGCCGCCGTCGAGCGAGCCGGTGTTGCCTTTGCTGATCTTGTCGTAAATCGTGTACGCGTCGATCGACCCGCCGCCGACGTTCGCTTGAGCGTGTTCGGCGTGCGGCCCCCCGCTGAAGATGCTGGATGCCGCGCCGACCAAACCGCCGACCACGCCGCCGACGACTGCCCCTTCTGGTCCGAGCACGGCACCGTAGGTGGCTCCGATCACCGCACCCTTGGCTGTGTTCTTCAGGGTGCTGCCGGTGCTGTTGTCCTCATTCCCCATAATGAGAATCTTCCTTTCGGGCCTGCTAGAGCCGGGTGGCGATCAAGAAGCTGTTTTGAGGTGGTTGATCATCGCAGTGCCGATCTTGATCAACGGCTCGCACGGCTTGTCGTAGTTCTTGCCCTTCGCAAGTCCATCGACAATAAAGACGGTGAGCTGATCGGTGACGGCGATGACAAGGCCGCACGCGCCGGTCTTGCGAGAGTCGTGCTGAGAAGCGAAAACCGCGGGGTAGCCCTCGACCTGTGTTGGTTCGAAGTACGCCTGGCTCGACTTCATCGAGTAGGTGTCGGCGAGGCCGTTTTTGTTCTGGGGGATCGGCGACAGGGTGATCCCGTTCGCCTTGAGATCCGGGTCCGAGGATTGCCAGTCGCACCCGCGAGGCGTGATGTCGTTGATCTTCCCAGGAGGAGCGAGGCCGAGAGCTCGGGCGTCGTCGTCGCTGAGGGCAGAGCACGGATTGGCGAGCAGCTTCTCTGTCGGAAGCGGTGCCGGGACCTTCGGCACGCCGTTGCTCGACGAGTTGTCGGAACTCGACGGGCTGGGGTTGCCGGACGCGGGTGGCTCAGCAGTACCGCCGGTCCCGCCGCTGCAGGCGGTCAGCAAGCTGAGGGCAACGACAGTGCCGGCGGCGAGCCGGGCGATGTGTTTCGGCATGTGCTGATCAGAGCCCACTCTGTGTCTGCTTCTTCATGTCTTCGGCATTGTGCAGCTCGGTGATGCTGATCTTCTTCTTCGCCGCGGTAAGCGAATCGATGAAGTTCCGGGTGTATTGGACCATCTTGTCGTGCTCGTCGAGCAGGCTCTGTCCAGACGGGTTAGCGCCCTTGCTGACAAAGGTTTGGCTGGCCACTTCGTCGGCAGGCGGTTTCACGCGAGCGACGGTTTCGGCGTACTGGCCATCCTTCACCAGGTCGGTGAGCAAGTCCTGCCATTGCTTGATGACTGAGTCCACCTCGTCCTCGGTGAACTGGTAGCCGCCGGCCTTGCCGTAGCCGCCCACCATGATCGGCGGAACCGGAGGAACCTGAGTCCCGGAGTTCGCGCCGGATGCGGGTGATTGTTCAGTCATCTCGCTGGCCCCCTTATACCCATGCCTCGCTCTACCCCAGCGAGATCAGCACCTTGGATGTTAACGCACGGGAGTTGGTTCCCGCTCGGTGTTCGCAAGTTGGCTGGAGTGCATCTGAGCTGGGAACCTGTGGGCGGCGCGCCGCCCACGAGCCGGGCTCGGGACCCCCGGCCGTCGAAACGAAACCGCCCCCGGGAGATTCTCCCGGGGGCGGTTCGCGGAAAAAGACGCGAGCGTCAGTTCGCGGCCACGGCCTTGACCTCGAGCCGGAGGTCCACCTTCACGTTCGGGTGCAGGCGGGCGTTGACCGAGTGCTTGCCGACCGTCTTGATGTGGTCGCGCAGGTCGAGGATGCGCTTGTCGAGCAGCGGGCCGCCCTGTGCCTTGATCGCGTCGACGATCTCGCCGGCGGTGATCGAGCCGAACAGCTTCTTCGAGCCAGCCGCGGCCTTGCCGGTCAGCTGGATCGCGCCGAGGCCCTCGAGCGTCGCCTTGATCTCTTTGGCGTGGTCGAGGTCGCGGATGCGGCGGGATTCCTGTGCGCGCTGGATCGTGCGCACGTTCTTCTCCGCGCCCTTGCTGGCCACGATCGCGTAGCCGCGCGGCAGCAGGTAGTTGCGGGCGTATCCGTCCTTGACCTCGACGATGTCGCCGGGGCCGCCGAGGTTCGCCACGTCGGTGGTGAGAATGATCTTCGCCATGACTAGTGCTCCCCTCAGCGCGCGGTGGACGTGTAGGGCAGCAGCGCCATCTCGCGCGAGTTCTTCACCGCGATGGCGATGTCGCGCTGGTGCTGGCTGCAGTTGCCGGTGACGCGACGGGCACGGATCTTGCCGCGGTCGGAGATGTACTTCCGCAGCAGGTTGGTGTCCTTGTAGTCGATCGTCTCCGGGCGGCCCTTCTTCTCGGCCTTGCAGAAAACGCAGACCTTCTTCTTGGGCTTGCGAATGGGTGGCTTGGCCACTGGTGTACTCCTGGAATTCTAGAAAGAAATGAGATCAGAACGGGGGTTCGTCGGAGAAGCCTCCGCCGCCACCGCCCGCGGGCGGGGCCGAGCCCCAAGGGTCGTCGGCGGGCGCGCTGTTGCCGCCGCCGCCGCGATTTCCGCCGCCGCCGTTGAAGCCTCCGCCGCCTCCGCCGCCGAAGTCACCACCGCCGCCGCCACCGCGGCTGACCTTGTTGACCTTCGCCGTCGCGTAGCGCAGCGAGGGGCCGATCTCGTCGACCTCGAGCTCGACGACGGTGCGCTTCTCGCCTTCCTTGGTCTCGAAAGACCGCTGCTTCAGCCGCCCCTGCACCACCACGCGGGCGCCCCGCGTGAGCGACTCGGCGACGTTTTCCGCCGCCTGCCGCCAGATGTTGCAGCGCAGGAACAGCGCCTCGCCGTCCTTCCACTCGCCGCTCTGGCGATCGAGCGTGCGCGGGGTGGACGCGACGGTGAAGTTCGCGACCGCCGCACCGGACGGGGTGAAGCGCAGCTCCGGGTCGGACGTGAGGTTCCCGACCACGGTGATGACGGTGTCTCCAGCCACGGATGGCGTCCCTTCGGATCGGGCTCGGATCAGGCCTTGGCGGGCGCGGGCTTGGCCGCGGCCTTGACCTCGCGGCGCATGACCTTGGTGCGCAGCACGGTTTCCTGCAGCGACAGCTGGCGGTCCAGTTCCTTGACGGCGTCGGCCGTCGAGTTCAGGTCCAGCAGCGCGTAGATGCCCTCGGCGTTCTTCTTGATCTCGTACGCCAAGCGACGGCGGCCCCAGACGTCGACCTTCTCGACGCTTCCGCCCGAAGTGCGGATCACGTTGAGGAAGTTGTCCAGCGTGGGCGCGACCGTACGCTCGTCGAGCGTCGGGTCCAGGATGACCATTACCTCGTAATGGCGTGACATAACCACTCACCTCCTATGGGCTCGCGGTCACGGCGGATTCCGTGACAGGAGGGTTTGTCCAGGTAAGCGTACCCGGCGGGTCCGACAGTCCCGTTCGGCGGGTCAGCTGACGCGGCGCAGCACCCAGGTGCGGACCAGCCCGGCGGTGACGCCGGCCAGCACGATCACCGCGAGCAGCATCGGCAGCTGGACGTCGGAGGGCCGGCCCTGGCTCGCCAGCGATTCGGCGTTGCCCGCGTTGCGGATGTCCGGGCCCTGCTGGCCCTGCGGGTCCTGTCCGGCCGACGGCTGCTGCGGCAGCGCGCCGGAACCGGGCAGCGTGCCGTAGCGCGCGCCGGGGGCGATCGCGGTGCCCAGCGCGCCCGGGCTGCCCGGGGTCGCGGTCGGGATGCCGCCGTAGTCGCGCGGCGGGGCGATCCCGGTCGAGCCCGGCTGGTAGTTGCCCAGCGGGTTGCCGCCGCCGTTCTGCGCGGGCGCGTTCCCGTTCGACTGGGTGCCGCCGTTCGACGGGGAGCTCGAGGACGACGGCGCCTGGTAGTTGTTCGCCGTCGTGGTGAGCCCGCACGCGGACGCGACGCCGCTGCGGATCCCGTTCAGCACCTTGGTCTTGGTGTCCGGCAGGACGCCGAGCCCCCACTCGTTCTTCAGCGCGTTCGAGACGACCTGGCCGATCGCGTCGCCGCCGATCGTGCCGCCCGCGGCGTTCGGGATCGCGCCGACCTGCAGGTTGCCCTTGTTCGCGATGGCGTTCGCCAGCGAGTCCGGCCAGACGGTGGCCAAACTCCAGAAGGTCACCTGGTCCCTTGCCGACTGGCGGACGATCTCCTTGACCGCCGAGCCGGGCACCGCGACCGAATCGCCCATGCCGCCGGTGACCGCGCCCTTGCACTGGTTCGCGAGCGTGGTCGCCGCGGACGCGGTGCCGGCGCCCAGGAACGTGCCGCCGGTGAAAAGGGCGGCGAGAGCGGTGACGGTGAGTGCTCGACGGGTTCGCTTCCAGGTGGGGATTTTCCGCACGAGCACTATCCTCCGGGGTCCGTGGGCATGGTTCGTCGCATCAGGAACAACGAATGGACTCCGGTAAAGATACTGGTGAGTTGGCCTAACCTACAGCGGCCATTCGGCGGAGCACCCAGGTCCGGACCAGGCCCGCGCTGACTCCGGAGAGTGCCAAAACTGCCACCAGAACTGGCCAGTCCAACCCGTTCGTGTGGTTGCCGCCGGTGCCCGGCAATGCTTCGGCATTGCCGGCGTTCTGGATCGTGCGGTCGCCGCCGTTCGGACCGTCCGGGTTGGCAACGCCGTATTGCGGCGCGTAACCCGGGATCTGGCTGCCGTAGCGCAGCGAGGGTGACGGGCTGAACAATCCGGCCATCGCCATCGGGATGCCGCTGTAATCGCGCATCGGCGCGTATCCGGTGCTGTAGCCGTACGACAAATTGCTGAAATTCGGCAGGAAAGCCGAGAACGGGGCGGCTCCTCCGCCGGCGCCGCCGAAATCGCCGAGGACCGGGCTGTTCGAGCCCGGCATCTGCGACTGCTGCCCCGGCGAGCCGCCCTGCTGCGGGCTGCCGCCATTGCTGCCGGACGGCGGTTGCTGCGGGTTCGGGCCCGGGTTCTGCTTGCCCGGCTGGCTGCCGCTGAAGCCCTGGCCGACGGCGGCGACGCCCTGCTGCACCGCGTTGGTGCCGCCCGCGACCGCGCCGTTGACCGCGCTCGCGGCCGGTGCGCCGATGACCGGAACCGGCGCGACGACGGTGTTGACCACGTTCACCGTGACCTTGCAGACCGTGCCGAGGATCGAGTTGATGGTGCCGGTGAGCACGCCGGAGACCTGGCCGACGATGCCGAGGTCGATCGGGAGGCCGAGCAGCGGGGTGGTCGCCTGGACGTGGTCACCTGGTTTGGCAGTGATGGTGGAACCGCAGGTCGCGGTCAGGGTGCCCGCCGACGCGGTGCCGGGGGCGGCGAGCGCGGCGGAGCCGGCCAGGACGAAAGCGGCGGCTCCCACTGCGGTAGCCCTCCGTGCCCGGTGCTGCTGCATGGCCGTCGACCCTTTCGCCGCGTCCGTTGTACCTGCCTTGCTGAGGACAACGACGGTAACGAAGACGAGTAACGCCCGCCTCCCCTCCGAGGTCAGGCATTCGGGTGGAAGCGGGCGCTACTGAGAGTCAGGGTCTGGGAGTCAGAGTCAGGCGGGCTTGCGGCGCAGCCACGCGCGCACCAACGCGGCGGCCACCATCGCGAGCGCCAGCACCGCGATGAGCAGCGGCAGCCGGGCGGGCGGGTTGGCGGCGGGCAGCGCCTCGGCGGTGCCGGACTTCTTCGCGTCGACCGTCGGCACCTGGTCCGGCTGCGGCAGCTGGCCCGGGACTACCTGGGTGACGAGCGGGGCCTGCACGAAGGTCGCCGGGAGCATCGCGGCTCCGGTGAAGATGCCGGACACCGAGTCGAGACCGGACAGCCCGTCGACCGACGTCACCGGGCCGAGCGTGTCGCCGCCGGGGACGGGCTGGCCCGGGCCGCCGGGGCCGGGAGCCGGGGACGGCGGGTGGGGCGTGGGGTTCGGCGGAGCGGGAGGAGTCGGTCCAGGCGGCTGCGGAAGCGGGGTTCCCGGAAGCCCGCCGACCAGCTTCTGGGTGGTGTTGCCGACGCCGTTCGCGGCGGCCTGCACCATCGGGCAAGTGTCCTTCGCGGCCGTGTCGCCGACAGCGGGGACCTCGCCGACGCCCAGAGTCCGGACGGTGTCGCCGACCGGGAGGTTGAGCAACGTGTTGTTGCCGTCGGCCTGCTTCGCCTTCGAATCGAGGCCGACAGTGAGCCGGTTCGGCGCGTTGAGCGGAGCGCCCGCGTCGAGGGCGAGGCCGGTGCCGTCCTTGCCGTTCTGCAGCGTGGACTCGCAGTCGCCGCTCACCGTCGGGTTCGGATCGGCGGACGCCGTCGCGGGAAAGGCCAGAACCACCGACAGCAGCGATGCCGCGAGCGCGACCCCGAGTGCGATCGTCCGTCCAGCACGTTTCCGCATGCCTTCCTCCCCCGACTTGCTTACTCCGAATGGATCACGGAACGCGCTCACGGTACTCCACGAGCGTCACCAACTCGGGCGGAAGGGGGAGATTCGCCCGGTAGTAGCGTCAGGGCATGCAGATTGGCGCCCATGTCCGCGACGACGATCCCTTGGCCGCCGTCGCCGAGCGAGAAGCCGACGTCGTCCAGTTCTTCCTCTCCGACCCGCAGGGGTGGAAGGCACCGAAACCGCATCCGCACGGCGAGGAGATCAAAGCCTCCCCGGTCGAGGTGTTCATCCACGCGCCGTACCTGATCAACGTCGCGTCCAAGAACAACCGGATCCGCATCCCGTCCCGCAAGAACGTCACCCAGCACGCCGACGGGGCTGCCGCGATCGGCGCGAAGGGCCTGATCGTGCACGGCGGGCACGTCGGCGCCGGCGACGACGTCGAGGAGGGCTTGGTCAACTGGCGCAAGCTTTTCGAGCGCGAAGCGGAGAAGGGCGGCTTCGCGGTGCCGATCCTGATCGAGAACACCGCGGGCGGCGACAACGCGATGACCCGCGAACTCGACGTGATCGCCCGGCTCTGGGACAAGGTCGGCGAGTTCGGCGCGGGCTTCTGCCTCGACACCTGCCACGCCTACGCGGCGGGCTGGGACCTCGCGACCGCGGTGGAGAAGGTCAAGGCCATCACCGGCCGGATCGACCTGGTGCACTGCAACAACTCCCGCGACGAGCACGGTTCCAATCGCGACCGGCACGCGTCGGTGGTCGACGGCGACGGCACGATCGAACCGGAGCTGCTGGCCGAGGTCGTACGCCAGGCGGGCGCGCCGGTGGTCGTCGAGACTCCGGGCGAAGGCCAGGCCGCCGACATCGCGTACCTGCGCAAACAGCTCGCTTGAGAAGCCGTGCGGGGAACCCCTCGATCGGGGTTCCCCGCACGGACTTCAGGAGACCGGTTGTTCGGTGCGGGAGCGGCGGAAGGGTGCGAAGGTGACCTTGTCGCGGGCCCGCTCCAGCACGCCGCCCGCCGGGTCGTCGTCGCCGGAGAGCCGGACCAGGTCGGTGCGCGGGCGGTAGATCTCGCGGACCACCAGCACGCACAGCCCGATCACCGCGAGGTCGCGGATCACCACGCCGCCGAGGAACCAGCCCGCGGGCAGTCCTTTGTGGTCGACCCCGAGGTAATAGAACATCCGCGGCGCCCACACCGCCGCGTCGATGACCATCCAGCCCAGCAGCAGCCGCCAGCGCGGGATCGCCAGCACCGCCAGCGGGACGAGCCACAGCGAGTACTGCGGGCTCCACACCTTGTTCGTCAGCAGGAACGCCGCCACGACGAGGAAGGCGAGCTGGCCGAACCGCGGCCGCCGCGGCGCGGTGAGCGCGACGTACGCGATTCCCGCGCAGCAGAGCACGAACAGCACCGCGACCACGACGTTCAGCACGGTCGGTGACTGTCCTTTTTGGAGCACGCCGTCGAAGCCCGCCCAGCCGGTGACGTAGGAGACGACGTTGTAGAGCGAATCCGGGTCCATCGGGCGCAACGTGTTGAGCCGGAAGAACTCCCACCAGCCGCGCGGCGCGGCCACGATGAACGGGACGTTCACCACCAGCCAGGCCAGCACGGTGAACGCCGCGGCCCGGCTCCACGCGCGCAGTTTCCCGGCGCGCAGGCACAACAGGAACAGCACGCCGAGCAGCAGCAACGGATACAGCTTGGTGGCGACGCCGAGTCCGAAGAGGACTCCGGCGACCTCCGGGCGTTTTCGCGACCACGCCAGGATCCCGGCGGCGGTGGCCGCGGTGGCGAGTGCGTCGAAGTTCGTAAAGGTATGGACCAGTACGAGCGGCGAGATCGCGACGAGCACCGCGTCCCACGGCCGGCGTTTCGTCGTCCGGCCGGTGGCCCACACGGTGACCAGCCAGGCGAGCGCCAGCCAGAACGCGGAGATGTTGAAGTAGATCGCCACCGGAAGCGCGCCGGGCAGCCAGCCCGCGTTCGCGACCGACGTCCAGCCCGCCGCGAGCTTCGCGTTGATCCACTGGAACAGGCCGGTGACCACCGGGTACTCCATGTACCGGGTCTGGTTCTCCGCGGTCTGCGAATCCTCCTGCCACGACGTGACGTAGGGGAAGGTGTGCGCGTCGTCGAGCTTTTCCGAGCTGTAGAGCGGGACGATGTCGGAGTAGCACATCGCGACGAACGGACGGCCGGAGCGCCAGTCGAGCTGGTGCGCGCCGTTCGAATCGCTGTACTGCTGGATGCACGACGCCTTGCCGAACCAGCACACCACCAGCGCGAGCACAGCCATCGCGAGCCCGACGCGCTGCGGCGACCAGAACCACTGCCTGCCCACCGCCGCGTGCTCGCCGATCGGGCCGCCGACGGGTCTCGTCGCGGCGGCCACCAGCGGGTCGTGCCGGCTGGGGGCGATTCGCTCCGCCGGGGTGAGCGTGCGGGGAGCCGAATCCGGCTCGTCGGCGGGGTCGGAGACGCGGGACACGTCGGGATGCTATCGGTCCGCGAGTGGGCTGCCGGTCATTTCGGATCCTCGTAGAACCCGGCAAGCACCTCGAATGCGGCGCCGAGGGCCACCGCCTCCTCGTCGAGATCGCTCAATTCGACGTCGATGCGCTGCCAGTACGGCACCGGCAGCAGGTCTCGCAGCTGTCGCGAGACCGTTTCGCGGTAGACCTCGGGCGCGCCGCGGATCGTCCGTCCGAACAGGACGATCCGCTCGAGATCGAGCACCTGCACCAGGTCGGCGAGCCCGATGCCGAGCAGGCGGGCGGCGTCGTGCGGGGTGCCCGCGGCGCGGTGCATGACCTCGACGCAGCCGCGGCGGCCGCAGGCGCAGCGCGGTCCGGCGTACGCGATGGTGGTGTGGCCGAATTCACCCGCGTTGGTGCGCGGGCCTCGGTAGACGCGTCCGTCGATCAGCAGTCCGACGCCGATTCCGGTGCCGACGAGCACCACCGCGGTCGCCGCCGCGGTTTCCTCCGGCCAGGCGTGCGCGAAGGCGGCGGAGTTGGTGTTTTTGTCCAGCGTGACCGGCAGCCCGGTGCGTTCGGCGAGCAGATCGCGCAGCGGGACGTCGTGCCAGCCGGGCATGTTCGTGGCGTCGCGGACGCGGCCCGCGTGGTGGTCGAGCGGTCCCACCGCGCCGACGCCGAGCCCGAGCACGCGCGCCGGATCGAGGTCGGCGAGCAGTGTGCGCGCGCCGTCGGCGATCGCGGTCACCGCGACCTCCGGGCTGAAACCGATCGGCAGCGGGCCTTCCACGATGTCCTCGACCTCGCCGGTCAGGCCGGTGCGCAGCACGAGATAGCCGTCCCGGTCGAGCTGTGCGCCCAGTGCGCAACGGGCTTCCGCGCGCAGCCGCAGCATGGTGCGCGGTTTGCCGACCCCGGCCGCGGGTGCGCGTTCGACGTCCAGCAGCCCTTCCGGCAGCAGGTCGGACACGATTTTCGACACGGCCTGCTGGGTCAGCCCGGACCGCTGCGCCAGCTCGACCCGGCTCAGCCCGCCGGCGCGCAGGATGTGCCCGAGCAGCAGCGCGCGGTTGTGGCGTCGCAGCCCGCGCAGGTTGACGCCGGTTTCCGCCATCGGCCGATCATCTCGGACGGGTGGCCTATTACGCAACAGTGTTGTTTAATAGGAGTCATGGCTGATGACGCGCGGGTCGGCATCCTCGGGTACGGGATCGGCGGCCGGATCTTCCATGCGCCGCTGGTCGCGGCGACGCCCGGCCTGGTCCCGGCCGTGCTGGTGACCGCCAACCCGGACCGGGCCGCGCAGGCGCGCGCCGAGCATCCCGGCGCCGAAGTGGTCCCGGACGCGGACGCGCTTTTCGCCCGTGCGGGTGATCTCGACCTGATCGTGGTGACCACGCCGAACCGCACGCACGTGCCGCTCGCCCTCCGCGCGATCGAGGCCGGGATTCCGGTGGTCGTGGACAAGCCGTTCGCGCCGACCGCGGCCGAAGCGCAGCAGGTCGTCGACGCGGCGAAGGCCAAGGGCGTCGGCCTCACGGTGTTCCAGAACCGTCGCTGGGATTCGGATTTCCGGACCGTCGGCAAGGTGCTCGAGTCCGGTCGTCTCGGCGATGTCTTCCGCTTCGAATCGCGCTACGACCGCTGGGTGCCGAAGATCAAGGACAACTGGCGAGAGTTCGGCGACCCGGCCGAGGCAGGCGGTCTGCTTTACGACCTCGGCGCGCACATCGTGGACCAGGCGCTGCAGTTGTTCGGCTCGGTCACCCAGGTCTACGCGGAGGTCGACCGCCGCCGCCCCGGTGTCCAGGTGGACGACGACGTGTTCGTGGCCCTGCACCACGCGAACGGCGTGCGGTCGCACCTGTGGTCGTCCGCGCTCGCCGGCACTCGCAATCCGCGCTTCCGCGTGCTCGGGGATCAGGCGACATTCACCAAGTACGGCCTCGACGTCCAAGAGCCGCAGATCAAGGCCGGTCTCCGCCCCGGCGACGACGGCTGGGGCGTGGAGCCGGAAAGCGACGCCGGAAGGCTCGGCGTGAACGACGACACCGAACTGGTGCCGACCGAAACCGGTTGCTACGAAGCGTTTTACGCCCAAGTCCGGGATGCGCTGCGCGGCGAGGCGGACTTCCCGGTCGACCCGGCGAGCGCGGTCGAGGCGTTGCGCGTGATCGAAGCCGCGCACCGCTCGGGCGCCGAAGGCCGCGTGATCACGCTCGGCGGCTGATCGCCGCCCCTGAACGGCCGTGGCTGCGACGGCTTCCCCCCACCGTCGCGGCCACGGCCTTTTTCCTTACTCCTGTGGCGGATCCTCGCCCGTTGACGGACCGCCGGTCGGCGGGTTGTGCGGCGACGTCGGCTTGCCGGACGGCCAGTGCGGGAGCCCGGTCGGCCAATGCGGCTGGGTGGGCCCGCCGGTGATCGGCCCGCCGTGGTCGTTGCCGTCGTCGCCCGGGTCCGGCTGGTTGCCGTTGGTCTGCTGCGGCGGCTGGTCGCCCGCGTTCTGGTCCCCCTGCGGCGGCGGGGCCTGAACGCCGATCAACGGCACCTGGTCGAACTTCTCGCCGGGCTTGCCCTTCAGATAGCCGTCGAGGAACTTCTGCCACATCGGGCCCGCGATCGTCGAACCGTAGATCGGCGACGTGCCCGCGCCGTGCAGCGCCTGGTCGCCGTCCGCGCCGACCCAAGCCGCGACCGAGACCGACGGCGTGTAGCCGACCATCCAGGTCTGCGCGTTCGCGTTCGCCGCCCACGCCGGTTCGCCCGGCCGCTTCGTGTGCTGCTGGGTACCGGTCTTGCCCGCGCATTCGTGCCCGGAAGGGCACTTCAGGTGAGAGAAGTCGATCACCGGACCCAGTGCCATGGTCACGTTGCCGGCGATCTGCTTGGCTTTGTCCGCGCTGCTGTCGAACACCGGTTTGCCCGCACTCGGCTGTGCCTCGTAGGCGACTTCCTTCTGCGCGTTGGTCACCTTCAGCACGAAGTGCCGGTCGCGCTGGATGCCGTTGGCGGCGAAGGTCGCGTACGCGCTGGCCATGTCCGCGGGCGTGATCTGGGTGTTCCCGCCGCCGAGCGCGATGTTGGCGTCCGCGGTGGAGATCAGCGACTGGCCGCCGTTGCTCTTGGTCTTCACGCCCGCTTCCTGAGCGGCCTGTCCGACCGGGCCTGGATGCGTCTCGTTCAGCACCATGTCGTAGAACACCGTGTTCGCCGACCGTTTCATCGCCTCGGCGACCGTGCACTGCCCGGAACAGCTGGAACTCGGACCCGCGTTGCGCACGACGCGGCCGTCGAAGACCCGGTTGTTGCTGCCGTCGAAGGTCGAGTTGATCCCCTTGCCCATCTTGAGGAACGCGGTGAGGTCGAACGCCTTCATCGACGAACCGGGGTTCTGCGGTGTGTTCGCCCAGTCGCGAGCGCCCTGCTTCTTCCCGTTCACGTCGACGGTCGCCGGCCCGCCGTAGTACGCGAGCACCCCGCCGGTCTTCGGATCGACCGCCACCAGCGAATCGAGCAGCCGGTCGTCGGACTGGTCCTTCAGCGCGTCGGTCGCCACCTGGGTCGCGACCTCCTGGGCGTGCTTGTCGATGGTGGTCTGGACCGTGTAGCCGCCCGCGAAGTACTTGTCGTCGTCGATGCCGTGCTGCGCCAGTTCGGCCTTCACCTGGGCGGTGATGAACTTGTACGGCGCGTTCGCTTCGTCCTTCGATTCCTCGAGCGGGATCACCTGCGGGAACTGTGCCGCTTGCCGCTGCTGCGCGGTGATGTACTTGTTCTCGAGCATCCGGTCGAGCGCGGTGTTCCAGCGGCCTTGGGCCACCTTCGGGTTCTCCGAACGGCCCGGCTGCTGGATCAGCCCGGCGAGCAGCGCGGCCTCGGAGTATTCGAGCTTCGAAACGTCCTTGTGGAAGAAGGCCTGCGACGCCGCGCCGATGCCGTACGCCCCGCGCCCGAAGTAAATGATGTTCAGGTACGCGGTGATGATGTCCTGCTTCTCGTACGTCTGGTTCATCTTGAAGGACTTCGCCAGCTCGGTCCATTTGCGGGTGAGCGTCGGGGCGTCGTTGTCGGTGGCCTTCTTGATGTACTGCTGCGAGATCGTGGACCCGCCGCCCGCCTTGCCGGTGAGCTGGTTGAACGCCGCGCGCAGCAGACCGGTGACGTCGAAGCCGGAGTTGGTCTCGAACGTCGAGTCCTCGGTCGCGATCACCGCGTGCTTCACCACGTCCGGGATCTGCTGCGGGGTGAGGATCTGCCGGTTGCCGCCGGAGGGCACGTCCTTGCCCATCGGGCTGCCGTCGGCGTACAGATAGGTGACAGCCTGGTTCTGGCCCTGCGCAATGCTCTGCGGCGAGGGCACGTCGACCATGAAGTAAGTGATCACGAACGCGATCGCCGGGATCACGATGAAAAGCCCGACGAACGCGTACGCGCAGCGCCGGATGATCTTCCAGCGTCTTTTCTTGCGCTGAGCGGGCGTGCGGCCCTTCTTGTCCAAGTCTTCCGGCCCGTAGCCGTCGTCCGGATCGAGCGGGCCCTCGTCCCGGTAGTCGGCGTCGCGGTAGTCGGCGTTGCGATAGCCCGGGTCGTGGTAGTCGTCCTCGGCCATCCGGTGGGTCATCAGCTCCGGCTCGCGCTGCGGCGGCGGGACCGGGCGGCGGCCGGGAGGCGGCGGACGGCGGCCCGGCGGCGGAGATCCGGCCGGCCCGGTCGGCCTGGCCGGACCCGCGGCGGGACGCTGCGGGCCGCGGGCCCACGGCGGCGGTCCGGGCTGGGAGGGAGGTGGTTGACGCCGCGGGTCGGGATCCCGGTCGGGCCAGGAGCGGCTGCGGTCGTCGTTCACTGCGGATCCTCTTCTCGGACACGGGCAGCCTGCGGACGCAGAAGGCCCTCTGATGACCAGACGCGGCAACCCCGGTCGAGGTTCACTCTCCTGGCCGATCCCCTTCGCGGGGGAGGGAGACCGTCGGTGAACCTACCGCACCCCCAGCCGGGCGGTACCGGCAAAAAGAGGCTCCTCTCCGGTGCGGAGAGGAGCCTCTTCACGGTGCCCTGAAGCGGATCAGCCGGAGCGCCTCGGCGGTTCGCCGTTCACCACCGGAGCGCCGCCGCTGCCCGGATTGCCGGGTTCGGTGCCGCCGCCGAAGATGCCGCTCGGCCGGGTCGGGCTCGTCGTCGTCGAGGACGGCGGGTGCGACGAAGTGGACGGCGGCGCCGACGAGGACTCCGTCGTGGGCGGCGGTGCCTGCTCGCTGGACGTTTCGCGCGGCGGAGGGGGCGCCTTGCTCGACGTGACGACCTGGTCGGCGTCCTTGCCGATCGGGTCGACCTTGTCGAACTTCTCGCCCGGCTTGTCCTTCAGGTAGTTCGTGAGGAAGTCCTGCCAGGCCGGGCCCGCGATCGTCTTGCCGAAGATCGGCTTGCCGTTCTTGTCGTGCAGCGCCTTGTTGCCGTCGCCGCCGATCCAGACCGCGGCCGACACCGACGGCGTGTACCCGACCATCCAGGTCTGGGCGTTGCGATCCTTGTACGAGGCCGGGTCGCTGTCCTTCGGGTCGTACTGCTGGGTGCCGGTCTTGCCGGCGCACTCGTGGCCGCTCGGGCACTTCAGGTGCGATTCGGCGATGACCGGGCCGAGCGCGTCGGTCACGTTCCCGGCGATCTGCTTGCTCTTGTCCGCGTTGTCGTCGAACGCGGGTTTCCCCTGCCCGGCGGACTCGTCGAAAATGACCTCGTCCTGGGAGTTCGTGAGCTTCGAGACGAAGTGCTGGTCGCGCTGGACGCCGCCGGAGGCGAACGACGAGTACCCGGCGGCCATGTCCTCCGGGGTGACCACGGTGGCGCCACCGCCGAGGGCGATGTTGGCGTCGCTCGTGCCGAGTTTGGCCTTGCCCTTCGGGGCGGCCTGCACGCCCGCTTCCTTCGCGGCCTCCGCGACCCTGGCCGGTTTCGTCCAGTTCAGCACCATGTCGTAGAACACGGTGTTCGCCGAGACCTCCATGGCCTTTTTGACCGTGCACTGCGGACCGCAACTGGAGCTTTCGCCCGCGTTGCGGACCACTCGGCCGCCGAGTTCCCGCCGGTCGGTGCCGTCGAAGGTTTCGCCGAGTCCCTTGCCCATCTTGAGCCAGGCGGTGAGGTCGAAGGCCTTCATCGACGAACCCGGGTTCTGCGGGACGTTCGCCCAGTCCGTGGCGAGCGTGTCCTTGCCCGCGTCGTTCTTCACCGTGGTCGGCCCGCCGTAATAGGCGAGCACGCCCCCGGTTCTCGGGTCGACGGCGACCAGCGCTCCTCTGAGGTTCTCGTCGGTCTGGCCCTCCATGTTGTCCTGGACGGACTGCGCCGCGAGCTTCTGCGCGTTCGGGTCGATCGTCGTGTAGATCTTCGCGCCGGTGGAGGCCAGCTTGTCCTCGCTGTAGCCCTTCGCGTCCAGCTCCTGCAGGATGCGCTGCTGGATGTGGTAGTCCAGCGTTCCGGCGTCCTGCTTCTGCTGCGAGTCGCGCGGGATCAGCGTGGGGAACTGCGCGGCCTTGCGGTCGGCGGGCGAGAGCCAGTGGTTGGCCACCATCTGGTCCATCACGTAGTTCCAGCGCTTCTGGACGTACGCGGTGTCCTGGTCCTTGCCGGGGCCCTGGATCATCCCGGCGAGCAGCGCCGCCTCGGACGCGTTGAGCTGCCCGACGTCCTTGCCGAAGTACGCCTTCGACGCGGCGGCGATGCCGTTCGCGCGGCGGCCGAAGAAGACGATGTTCAGGTAGCCGGTGATGATGTCCGATTTGGACGTCTCGTTGTTCAGCTTGAACGACTTCGCCAGCTCGGTCCACTTGCGGGACAGCGTGGCCTGGTCGTTTTTGGTCGCCTGCTTGATGTACTGCTGCGAAATGGTCGAACCGCCGCCGGTGCCGCCGGTCGCCTGGTTGAAGACCGACCGCAGGATCGCCATCACGTTGAAGCCGGAGTTGGTCTCGAAGGTCGCGTCCTCGGCCGAGTACACGGCGTGCTTGACGACCTCGGGAATCTGGTTGGGCTGCAGCAGTTCGCGGTTGCCGCCCTCCGGGATGATCCGGCCCATCACCGATTTGTCGCCGTAGTAGAAGGTGATCGGCTGGCTCTGCTTCGCGAGCACGTCCTGCGGCGAGGGCACGTCGACCGTGAAGTAGGTGATCACGAACGCGATCGCGGGCACCACGACGAAGAGGCCGAACATCGCGTACAGCACGCGCCGGATGATCTTCCACCGGCGTTTGCGGCGCTGCTTCGGCGTGAGGTCGGCCTTGCTCTTCTTCTTGCCGTCCTCTTCGCCTTCCGGGTCGTCCTCGAAGTCCGCGTCGTCCGAGTACTGGGCGAGGCGGGTTTCCTCGTCGTACGGATCGTCGTAAGCGTCGTCGTACCGGTCGTCGTAGGGCGCGTAGCCGTTGTGCGCGGCGTGCGTGATCAGGTCCGGTTCGCGGTCGGTCTCCGGATAGGACGGCGGAGGCGGCGGCGGGACCCGGCGGCCTTGGGGAGGCCGTCCGCCCGGCGGCGGCTGCCGGAAACCCTGGGTGGCGTTCCCGTTGGGAACGCCCTGAGGCCCGGGGCGTCCGCCCGGCGGCTGGCGGCGCGGAGGCGGCGCGCCCTGTCCGTCGAGGATCTGCGACGCACGGGTGCCCGCAGGGCCGGGGCCCTGCGGCGGACGGCCTTGCGGAGCGCGGTTTTGCGGCATCCGCTGCGGACGGCGCGGCTCGTCGGCCGCGGGCCACTGCGGACCGCCTTCGTCGCCGCTCGGCCATTCCGGACCGCCTTGGGCGCGCGGCGGCCGCGGGCCGCCCGCGGGAGGACGGCGGGGAGGCGCGGGGCGCCGGGGGGCGTCGTCGGCTGGCCAGGCGGGACCGGGGTCCTCCTGGGGTCGCCGGGCACGGCGAGGTGCATCTGGCTCCTGGCTCGGCCAGGAGCGGTCGCGGTCGTCGTTCACGAATGGGCCTCCGAAGGCAGCACTGTTTGCACTGGCGCCGCCCCGCGTTCTGCAGCGGTTGTGGTACTCATCACTGCCCGGCAGTCCTTCGCGGCCGGGTCGGCTGGGGTTCTCCCGTGCCGAGGACATAGGACAAAACCAGATGGTTCCAGTGGCACGTCCGGCACACCTCTACGTCATAGACGGTGAACTCCCCGAAAACCCCGGACATCCGGGCCAGTTCGGAGGGGGTGCGTGCCGATCCCGAAACGTGCTTGAGCTCGTCGCCGTACACCCACGAAACGAGGTGCAGCGGCGTCCGGCGGCACATCGGACAGGCCCGGTCCTCGGGTCTGCCGTGGAATTTCGCCGCGCGGAGCAGGTACGGGCTCGCGTCGCAGACCTCGTGGTCTCCGACGCGCCCGGAGCGGACGCCGGCCAGCAGCGCACGGCGCTGCAAGGCGTAATCCACAACCTGCCGCTGGTTTCGCACGAGGACAGAGTACGGGCTCTTTCTGTGTCCGCGGTGCCCCCTGCTTTCCCGCACCCTGGGCAACCGTTCGGACACGCCGAAAGTTAGATAACGCTCTGATCACGGATCATCGATCGAGTGCTGGTAGCGGGTTACTTCCGCCACTTCGATGTATCGGCGCGATATACTCGGCGAGTAGGTTGGCTGAGCCGGTTCCGTGTGGTCAACGGTGTCGGTCGCGGCGTATTCCCGAAAGCGGGGTGTGGTGTGCTCGAACTCGCGATCCTCGGATTGCTGCACGAGACGCCCATGCACGGGTACGTGCTGCGCAAACGTTTGCACGAGACGCTCGGGATGTTCCGGACGTTCTCGTACGGCTCGCTGTATCCGACCTTGCGCCGGCTGCTTCGGGCCGGTTATCTCGTCGAGGAGTTCGACGAGGCGGACGACCGGGCCTGGTCCCGGCGCGGCCGCCGCGTCTACAAGCTCACCGCCGAGGGCAAGGAACGCTTCGCCGAGCTGCTCGGCGACGCGGGACCGCAGACGTGGGACGACGAGGGATTCGGCGTCCACCTGGCGTTCTTCTCGCGGACACCGGCCGACGTCAGGATGCGAATCCTGGAGGGACGCCGCCGCCGCGTCGAGGAACGGCGCGAAGGATTGCGGGACGCGCTGGCCAGGGCCGAGGAGAAGATCGACCGCTACACCCGCGAGCTGCACCGGCTGGGGCTGGAGTCGAGCGAGCGGGAGGTGCGCTGGCTCAACGAGCTGATCGCGCACGAACAAGCCGAGCAGCGCGGCCCGGAGCAGCCGGGACGCGGTTGAGCGGCGGCCGCAACGGGGCGGCAGACCTGCAGATGCAAGTGAATGAGATTGAAGGAGAAACCGGCATGGGCGAGAACCGCCGCGTTCGGGTGGCCATCGTGGGCGTCGGCAACTGCGCCTCGTCGCTGGTCCAGGGTGTGCAGTACTACCGCGACGCGGATCCCGGTATGCGCGTCCCCGGTTTGATGCACGTCCAGTTCGGCGACTACCACGTGCGCGACATCGAATTCGTCGCCGCGTTCGACGTCGACGCGAAGAAGGTCGGCCGCGACCTCTCGGAGGCGATCTCCGCCAGCGAGAACAACACGATCAAGATCGCCGACGTGCCGCCGCTCGGCGTCACCGTCCAGCGCGGGCACACCTTCGACGGCCTCGGCCGCTTCTACCGCGAGACGATCGAGGAGTCCGACGAGGCTCCGGTCGACATGGTCGCCGCGCTGCGCGACGCGCAGGTCGACGTGCTCGTCTCCTACCTTCCCGTCGGGTCCGAAGAGGCCGACAAGTTCTACGCGCAGGCCGCGATCGACGCGAACGTCGCGTTCGTCAACGCGCTGCCGGTGTTCATCGCTTCCGACCCGGAGTGGGCGAAGAAGTTCGAGGACGCGGGCGTCCCGATCGTCGGCGACGACATCAAGTCCCAGGTCGGCGCCACCATCACGCACCGCGTGCTGGCGAAGCTGTTCGAGGACCGCGGCGTGCAGCTCGACCGCACGATGCAGCTCAACGTGGGCGGGAACATGGACTTCCTGAACATGAAGGAGCTGGAGCGGCTCGAGTCGAAGAAGATCTCGAAGACCCAGTCGGTCACCTCGCAGGTGGACCGCGAGCTCGGCAAGGGCAATGTCCACATCGGACCGTCGGACTACGTGCAGTGGCTCGACGACCGCAAGTGGGCCTACGTCCGCCTCGAGGGCCGCGCGTTCGGCGACGTGCCGCTGAACCTCGAGTACAAGCTCGAGGTGTGGGACTCCCCCAACTCGGCGGGCATCATCATCGACGCGGTGCGCGCGGCGAAGATCGCCAAGGACCGCGGCATCGGCGGCCCGATCCTGTCCGCGTCGTCCTACTTCATGAAGTCGCCGCCGGAGCAGTACGACGACTCGACCGCCCGTGACGCGGTCGACGCCTTCATCCGCGGCGAACTGGAGCGCTGACCCCAGCCTGGCCTGAAGTCCGTGAAGGACTCCTTGAGGGAATCAGATTCCCTCAAGGAGTCCTTCACGGCGTTAAAGGCGGGTCAGGGCAGGTCGGCGGTCACCAGTTCGGTTTTGGTCATGGCGTCGCCGAACGGGTCGGCCAGCCGGGTGCCGTAGCTGCCGGCGAGGTCGCCCGCGCGGTCGACGGTCGTCCGCCAGCCCTGTCCGGCGAGCCAGTCGACCGGGTTGCGGCGCGGTTCGGTCGAGAGCACGTCGTTGACGTCCAGGCCGAGCCGGGCTCCGGCGTCCGAGGACCGGATGGTGTCGAGGATGTCGGTGCTGCCGAGGTCGGGGATGTGTTCGATGCCGATCCGGCTGCCCGGCGCGCTCCGGGCGTGCACGAGGTCGAACAGCAGTTCCTCCGCCCGCGCGGGCAAGTACGGCAGCAATCCCTCGGCGATCCACACCGTCGGACGGCTGCGGTCGAACCCGGCGTTTTCCAAGGCGCTGGGCCAGTCCTCGCGCAGGTCGGCTCCGATCGCGTGGCGGCGGCAGCGCGGGGTCGCGCCTAGCCCGTCGAGCACGTCTTGTTTGAACGCGAGCACCCGCGGCTGGTCTACCTCGTAGACGTCGCGGCCGGACAGGTCCAGCCGGAAGGCGCGGGCGTCGAGCCCGGCGGCGAGGATTACCACCTGCGGTGCGTCCGTGCCGGTGACCACCTCGTCGAAGAACCGGGACCGCACCGCGAGGTAATCGGCCATCGCCATCCAGAGCGGGTCGTCGAGGGGTTCGATCGGCATCGGCCTCGGCGGATTCGCGGCGCGCACGAACTCCGCCGCGTACGGATCTTGGATCAGCGGATCCGGTGCCCCGGTCGCGATGGCCCGGCCCGCGGCCACCCCGAGCGCGGTCAGTCCGACGCTGCTGACGATGTCCCAATCCTGTTCCGGTGCAGCCATTTCCACCCCTAAAGCCGATCTTGTTGGCAGGCGTTCAGGATGGCGCCGCGCGATCGGCCGGATACGGTCAGCGACCGATTTGGGGTTATTTGCCGCTGTGGGCTGCGTCACTCCTTGAGAGCGGCGGGCAGCGCGGCCAGATTCGGCAGCACCGTGGCGTCCCGCAGCGCCTCCGGGTCCGGCGGGAAGTGCGGGTTCGGCACCGCGAACACCGTCATGTTCGCCGCGAACGCCGCGCGCAGGCCGTTCGTCGAGTCCTCGACGGCAGCGCAGCGGGAAGCATCGACGTTCAGCAGCATCGCCGCGCGCAGGTAGACATCCGGCTCCGGCTTGCCCGCGGCCACTTCCTCGCTCGAAACCGCCACCGGGACCAGTGACGTCAGGTCGCACGCGGTCAGGAACGAGTGGATCAGCACCGGCGGCGACGAGCTAGCGATCGCGACCGGCCAGTGCCGGGAGATCTCCCGGACGACCTGGTCGGCGCCGTCGATCACCGGCGGGCGGTCGGCGTAGCGGGCGGCCATCTCGTCGATCACGACGCGCGCGATCTCGTCCGGGCTGAGCTGTGCGCCGAGGGTTTCCACCAGGTAGCGCGCCCATTCCGGCGTGCTCATCCCCTGTTGCGCGCGCGTCGCCTCCGGCCGCCAGGTTCCGCCGTGCTCGGCTACTACGGAGCGGCGCACCTCGTCCCACGTCGTCTCGGAGTCCACCAGTACGCCGTCGAGGTCGAAGATCACCGCATCCACCGGACCAGCCTAGGCGTACTGGCCTGGACCACCTTGTGAGCCGAATTACTTCGCCACCCTAACTAATTTTTGTTAGCCTGCCTAAGTGACTTCCTCGACGGGCGATCTGGCGCAGCGGCTGCGGCCGGTGGTGTTCCGGCTGTACTACCTGGTGCGCCGCGAATCCGCGCAGCTGCTGACCTTGACCCAGGGGTCGGTGCTGTCGGAGCTGGTCGGCCGGGGGCCGAGCCGGATGAGCAGGCTCTCCCGGCTCGAGCGCGTGCGGATGCCGTCGATGACGGACGTCGTGCGCAGGCTCGAACGGCTCGGCATGGTGACCCGGCGCCCCGATCCGGAGGACGGGCGCGCCGTGCTCGTGGAGGCCACACCGGAAGGCGAGCGGTTCTACGCCGAGATGATCGCCGGCCGGGAGGCGGAGCTGCGGGCGCTGCTCGACCGTCTCGACCCGGGCGAGCGCGCCGCCATCGACGCCGCGCTTCCCGCTCTCACCAAGCTGATCGCCGATTTCCACCGCGACGACCCGCACTCCACAGAAGCCCCCGAACTCCCGAAGGAGGAACTGATCCGCAATGAGCGCTGAGCACCACTCAAGCCTGCTGGACGCGGTCAAAGGCCAGCCAAAACAGGTGTGGATCACCGCGTTCGCCGCGGTCATCGCGTTCATGGGCATCGGCCTCGTCGACCCGATCCTGCTGTCCATCGCCAAGGGCCTGAACGCTTCGCCGTCCCAGGTCACGCTGCTGTTCACGTCGTATCTCGGCGTGCAGGTGATCGCGATGCTCTTCACCGGCGCGATGTCGGCCCGGTTCGGGGCCAAGCGGACCGTGCTGGTCGGGCTGACGCTGATCGTCGCCGCGACCGCGCTGTGCGCCGCGGCTGGTTCGATCGAACAGCTCGTCGGCCTGCGCGCGGTGTGGGGGCTCGGCAACGCCTTCTT
Source organism: Amycolatopsis sp. NPDC114503 (assembly GCF_055633655.1). NCBI lineage: Bacteria > Bacillati > Actinomycetota > Actinomycetes > Pseudonocardiales > Pseudonocardiaceae > Amycolatopsis > Amycolatopsis sp. NPDC114503. The sequence continues at coordinate 640,922 of NZ_JBVKDT010000001.1, forward strand.
CATCGCGACCGCGCTGTCGGTGATCGTCGGAGCGGCGACCGGCGGCCAATCCGGCGCGATCCTGCTGTACGAGGCCGCGCTGGGCGTCGGGCTCGCGGTTGGCCCGCTGCTCGGCGCGCTGCTGGGCACGATCTCGTGGCGCGGTCCGTTCCTCGGCACCGCGGTGCTGATGATCGCCGCGCTGGTGCTGTGCTCGATCTTCCTGAAGAGCGATTCGCACGAGAAACGCGAACCGATCAAGCTGCTCGACCCGATCCGCGCGCTCAAGCACCCCGGCCTGCTGCGCACGTCGATCGCCTCGGCGCTCTACACCGCCGCGTTCTTCGCGGTGCTCGCCTGGTCCCCGTTCGTGCTCGGCTGGAACGCCATCGCCGTCGGCCTGATCTTCTGCGGCTGGGGCCTGTGCGTGGCGATCGCCGGGGTGGTGCTCGCCCCGAAGATGGCCGCCCGCTTCGGCGAACGGCACGCGGCCGCGCTGGCGGTGACCGGCTACACCGTGCTGATGCTGGTGCTCGCCATTCCGAGCAAGCCGGTGGTGGTCGTCGGGATCATCGTGTCCGGGCTGGTCTCCGGGCTGCTGAACACGCTGTTCACCGGTACCGCGATGTCGATCAGCGACGCGCCCCGGCCGGTCGCGAGCGCCGGGTACAACTTCTGCCGCTGGTTCGGCGGCGCGGTCGCGGCCACGCTCGTCGGGCACATCGCCGAGTGGATGGGCTGGGAGCAGGGTCCGTTCCTGGTCGCCGCCGTGCTCTGCGTGATCGCCGCAGTCCTGCTTTCGCAGCGCGAGAAGAAGGCCGATCCGCACACCGTGCCGAAGGAGGCCGCGCTCGTCGGCGACGAGGAGTTCTGAGCCACCTTCACCACACTCGGCGATCGCCCCCGGACTGTCTGTTCGGGGGCGATCGTCGTCTTTGGCGGAATACACCCGCTGTTCACCTTTTAGTCCGGTTCAGGGGGTTTTCGCCGCATACGGTCGCTCCGTTCCCACCGAGAAGCGACCCTGGAGGCCCCGTGTCCCTGGAGCCCGGACGACTGCTGCCCTTGTTCACCGCGCATTCCGGCGGCCGGTCACCGATCACCTGCGAATACCGCTGCGGCAACGCCTGCGCGCACGAGGCCCCGAACCCGACCGGCAACGAGTACTTCGGCGACATCGCCAAGGGCGTCTCGCGGCGCGGCGTGTTCAAGGCCGGTGCGGTGATGGCCGCGGCGGCGGGCGGGTTCGCCGCGCTGTCCGGCACTGCGGCGGCAGCCACGCCGACCCAGGCGCAGGCCCCGGCTCCGCTGGCGAAGGGCCGCGCGGTGCCCGGCACCGACTTCACGCCGGTACCGCCGAACAAGCTCGACGTCGTCAGCATCCCCGACGGTTACGCCCAGCACGTGGTGATCCGCTGGGGCGACCCGGTGGTCCCCGGCGCGCCGAAGTTCGATTTCCGCAAGCAGACCGCGGCCGCGCAGGCCAAGCAGTTCGGCTACAACAACGACTTCGTCGGCCTGATCCCGCAGGATCCGCTCGGCCTGCGCAACCTGCTGGTGGTCAACCACGAGTACACCACCGAGGTGCACCTCTTCCCGGCTGATCAGTACGACCCGGCCAATCCCACCGAGGAGCAGGTGAAGATCGCCTGGGCGGCGCACGGATTGTCGGTGCTGCAGACGCTTCGCGACCCGATCGGCGGCGCGCTGCGCACCGTCCCGAGCCCGCTGAACCGGCGGATCACGCTCGACACGATCTTCGAGGTGCGCGGTCCGGCGGCCGGCTCGAAGTACCTCAAGACGTCGGCCGATCCGTCCGGCAAGCGCGTGCGCGGCACGCAGAACAACTGCTCCGGCGGCGTCACGCCGTGGGGCACCGTGCTGTCCGGCGAGGAGAACTTCCACCAGTACTTCGCTCACGCGGACAAGGTTTCCGAACCGACGGAGGCCGCGCGGCTCAAGCGGTACGCGATCGGTACCGGCGAGAGCACGCGCAAATGGGAGCGCTTCGACAAGCGCTGGGACGTCTCCCGCGAGCCCAACGAGCCCAACCGGTTCGGCTGGGTCGTGGAAATCGACCCGAACGACCCGAACTCCACGCCGGTGAAACACACCGCGCTCGGCCGGTTCAAGCACGAGGCGGCGAACGTCAAGATCACCGCCGACGGCCGGGTCGCGGTGTACTCCGGCGACGACGAGCGGTTCGAGTACATCTACAAGTTCGTGTCGAAGGGCAAGTACAAGAAGGGACATTCCGCGCTCGCCCGGCGGCACAACTCGGCGCTGCTGGACGACGGAACCCTGTACGTCGCCAAGTTCTCCGGCAACAGCCCCGGCGAGATCGACGGCTCCGGCAAGCTGCCCGCCGACGGCGAATTCGACGGCGCCGGCGAGTGGATTCCCCTTGCCAGCGGCGACAAGTCCTTTGTGGACGGATTCACCGCGGAGGAGGTCTACGTGTTCACCCGGCAGGCCGCCGACCACGCCGGGGCGACCAAAATGGACCGTCCGGAGGACATCGAGCCGAACCCGGTCAACGGCCGGATCTACGCCGCGCTCACCAACAACTCCGACCGCGGCGCGGCGGGCAAGGCGGCCCCGGACGAGGCGAACCCGCGCACCCGCAACAAAAACGGGCACATCCTCGAATGGGACGAGGACCGCGGAGACAGCGCCGCGACCCGGTTCTCCTGGCGGCTGCTGCTCGTCTGCGGCGATCCGGCCACGGCCGACACCTACTTCGGCGGTTTCCCGAAGGACCAGGTCAGCCCGATCTCGTGCCCGGACAACGTGGCCTTCGACCCGCACGGCAACCTGTGGATCTCGACCGACGGCAACACCCTCGGCGCGAACGACGGCCTCTTCTCGGTTCCGGTGACCGGTCCCGAGCGCGGGCACGTGAAGCAGTTCCTGTCCGTGCCGGTCGGCGCCGAGACGTGCGGTCCGGTCGTCACCGAAAACCTCGTGCTCGTCGCCGTGCAGCATCCGGGCGAGGACGCGCCGAGTTCGGCGAACCCGACCTCGCACTGGCCGGACGGCGGCAGCTCTCAGCCGCGGCCGGCGATCGTGTCGGTGTGGAAGAAGGGCGCCTTCGGATTGCCCGGCCGGATCGGCCGCAAGTAACTCTTTGGGGTGTTTCTCACCGCCGATCGGCCTTCCTGGGTCTAGCTTCACCGCGTGAGGCGGGCAAGGAAAGTCGCGATCGGACGCACGGCGGGCGCGGCGGCCAGTACTGCGATGCTGGTCGGCGCGCTCGCCGTCGTTTCTCCAGGGTCTGCTCCCGCCGAGGGGGCTCCGGATTGCGGCGGCATCGCGGCCAACCCGAGCATGGAGGACGCCGGTTCGCCCGGCGGACCGCCGCGGGGGTACCTGTTCAGCCCCGCCGCACCGGTTCCGCGCAGCACCCCGCCGGACCGGGTGCCGAAGCTGGGCACCAGCACCGCGCACGCGGTCGACGGGCAGGTCAACGCCCAGATCCAGACGCCGGACGGCCGGGTCAGCTCGGCCAGCCAGCAGGTGAAGTCGGTGCCCGGCGGGCAATACTCGCTGTCGGTGTGGGCGGGCACGGCGCAATCCGGTCTCGGCTCGCACGCGAGCGCGACCACCGGCTTGCGCTTCGCTGACAGCACCGGCCGGGTGCTGGTGGAGAAACCGCTCGCGGTGACGCACGACGTCGCGTCCGACGGCAAGCTCGCGCAGCAGGAGCTGGCACCGGTCATCGCGCCGGACGACACCGCGGCGGTCTCGTTTTTCGCCAGCACCAACCACAACTGGGTGTTGTGGGATTGCGTGCACGTTGCTCTCGCCGCGTTCGCGGTGAAGATGGAGGTGCGGAATCCGGCGGACGGAACGTGGGGCTCGTCGGCTGCCATCCCGGCCGGCGATGCCGCGCACTTCCGCATCTCCGTCTCCAACACCGGTTCCCAGCCGCTCACCGGGTTGCTCGTGAAGGACCCGTGGTGCGCTGGTCTTCCCGGCGCGTTCGACCTCGCCGCCAGCGCGTCCCGGGAACTCACCTGCGATCACCCGAACCTCACCGAGGACGACAACGGGCACGTCAACACCGCGAAGGTCACCGCCACCGCTGCGGGCGGCCCGCTTGCCGAGCAGAAGGCGACCGCGACGGTCACGGTCACGCCGCAGCCCGCGGTCGGCAAGGTCGGCGACCGGGCGTGGAAAGACGTGAACCGCAACGGCATGCAGGACGACGACGAACCCGGCTACCCGGACCTGCCGGTGACGCTCAAGGACGGCGCGGGCGGCACGGTCGCCGCCGCACGCACGAACTCCGACGGCAGCTACCTGTTCGACCAGCGCAAGGACGGCACCTACCAGGTGTGCTTCGACGTCTCGAAGCTGCCGGACGGCCTCACCGTCACCCAGCGCGGCGCGGGCGCACCGGGTCTCGACTCGGCCGTCGACCCGGCGACCGGCTGCACCTCGCCGTTCACCCTCGGCGGCAAAGACCGCGAGCGGATGGACCTGGACATCGGCCTCGCCCCGCCAGCACCGACCGTCCCGCCTGCACCGCCTGCACCGACCGCGTCACCCTCGCCGAGCGTCCCGCCCTCGCCGACCGCCTCCGCCGCGTCTGTCCCGGAGTAGCCGTCCGCGAAAGTTCTTCACGAACCTTGGCCGACCACTGAGCGTCACGTCCAGCCGGATGCGAGACTGTGGCTGCACACCACGTCTCGGGGAGGTCTGGACCAATCATGACCGCGTCCGCCGGCGCGCCGCCGGACGACCCGACTCCGTGGTACCGCCGCCCGATGACCTGGACGTGGGCCGCCACTGGGGCGGTCCTCGTGCTGTACACGGTGCTGGCTTGGCAGCGCCGGTGGATGAGCGACGACGGGCTGCTCGTGCTCCGCACCGTCCGGCAGATCCTCGCCGGGAACGGGCCGGTGTTCAACGTCGGCGAGCGCGTCGAGGCGAGCACGAGTCCGTTGTGGACCTGGCTTCTCGCCGGAGTCGGCACGATCCCCGGCCCGTCGCTGGAATGGGTCGCGGTGATCACCGGTCTGCTGTGCGCGGTCGGCGGTCTCTTCTTCGGCCTCGACGGCGCCCGTCGCCTCTACGCCGGACCGGTCGCCCCCGCCGGGGCGCTGGTCGTGTGCGCGCTCCCGCCGTTCCGGGACTTCGCGACCTCCGGACTTGAAACCGGTTTGGTGCTGCTGTGGCTAGGACTGAGCTGGTGGCTGCTGGTGCGCGGCAAAACGCCGGTCGCCACCGCGATCGTGCTCGGACTGGGCCCGCTCGTGCGGCCGGATCTGGCGTTGTTCAGCGTGACTGGCTTCATCGCACTCGTCCTGCTGCACCGTCCGCGATGGCTTGCCGCGCTGGGCTGGCTCGGCGCAGGCGTCGCGATTCCGTTGGCGTATCAGGTGTTCCGGATGGGCTACTACGGACTGCTCACGCCGAACACCGCACTCGCCAAGGAAGCGGCCAACAGCGACTGGCCGCGCGGCTTCGCGTACCTGGTCGACTTGATCAGCCCGTACGTGCTGTGGATTCCGTTGCTGCTGCTCGTGATCGTCGCGATCCTGGTACGCCGGTCGCGGATCCTGTTGCTGACTTCGTTGGTGGGCGGGCTTTTGCTCGCGCTGTATGTCGTCCGCGTCGGCGGCGATTTCATGCACGGCCGGATGCTGCTGCCCGCGCTGTTCGTGCTGGTGCTTCCGGTCATGGCGATTCCGTTGACCCAGAAGACGATCGCGGTCGCCGCCGGGGTCGCGGCGTGGGCCGCGGTCGCGGGCGGCTGGCTGCGCGTGCCGTACGAGAACACCCATCAAGCAGTGAGCGTCACTGACGAACGCGGCTACTGGGCGTGGGCGACCAGCCGCGATCACCCGGTGCTGGCAACGGATTACCTAGGCCAGGATGTCATCCGCCACGCCGTCGACGCGGTGGAAGGGACGAAGCAGCCAGCGGTGCTCGTCTACAGCTACGGCGACGTGAAGAAGTGGTTCCGCTTCCCGACCGACCGGCCGTACGTGACCATGGCGGCCGACAGCATGGGCGCGATCAGCAACATCGTGTCCTTGGACGTCCGCATCCACGACGGCTACGGCCTGGCGAGCGACCTGGCCGCGCACTCGTCGTCCATCCCGAACGGCCGCCCTGGGCACTCGAAGTGGCTGGTCGGGGCGTGGGAGGTCGCCGAAGCCGGGCACGGCGATTTCGCCACCGACGGTCAGATCCGGATGTTCCAGCCCACCGAGATCGACGCCGCCCGCCGAGCGCTGCGCTGCCCGGACGTCCAGGAGGTGCTCGCCTCGACCCGCGAGCCGCTCACCTGGAGTCGGTTTATCGACAATCTCACCGGCGCGCTGCATCGGACGGAAATCCGCTACCCGCGCGACCCGTTGGCCGCGGCCTCCTGCGCCCCGGCGAAGTGATCGCCGCCTCCCCGGACTGGCGAATCAGCGGCGGACGCCTACCGTGGCCGGTATGACCGACCTCCCGCTCGCCCTGATCACCGGTGCCTCCCGGGGCATCGGCGCGGCCATCGCGCACCAGCTGTCCCCGACGCACCGTCTCCTCCTGGGCGGCCGCGACACCGACGCACTGGCGAAGGTGGCCGAGGAACTCCCCGGAGCCGAGCCCTGGCAGGTCGACCTCACCGACGCCGCGTCCCTGGAGGCCGCCGCGAGCAAGATCGACCGCCTGGACGTTCTCGTCCACTCCGCGGGAATCGGGAAGATCGGCACTGTCGCCGACTCGCCGTCCTCCGTCTGGCGCACGAACCTCGAGGTGAACGTCATCGCGGTAGCCGAACTGACCCGGCTGCTGCTGCCCGCGCTCCGCGCCGCGAACGGCCACGTCGTCGTGATCAACTCCGGAGCCGGCTACACCGCCCGCCCCGGTTGGGGTCCTTACGCCGCAAGCAAATTCGCCGTCCGCGCCTTCACCGACTCACTCCGCGCCGAAGAGCCGGACCTGCGCGTCACGTCGATCTTCCCCGGCCGCACCGACACCGACATGCAACGCGAGGCCCGCGCCCAAGAAGGCGGCGACTACGAAGCCGACAAATACCTGCGCCCGGATTCCGTGGCGACGGCCGTGCTCACCGCGGTAACCGCCACCCCGGAAGCCCACTTCACCGAAATCCAGGTCCGGCCTCGCTGAAGTCCGTGAAGGACTCCTTGAGGGAACCAGATTCCCTCAAGGAGTCCTTCACGGACCGGGTCAGGCCCGCAGCCGGGCGGCGGTGTCGGCCACCGTCGCCTGGATCTCGCGGCGGTCGACCCGCGTCGGCTCGGCGTCGGCGACGACCTGCTCGCCCGCGACCCACACGTCCCGCACCCGACGAGAGCCGGCCGCCCACACGAGGTTCGCCAGCAGCTGCTCGTCCGGCACGTCCAGGCCAGTCGCGAACGCCGGGTCGTCGAGGTCGACGTGCACCAGATCCGCCCAGCGGCCCGGTTCCAGCACGCCGAGGTCGTGCCGGCCGAGCGCTTCGGCGCCGCCGCGGGTGGCCATCAGGAACATGTCCTTCGCGGTCACCACGGTGGAATCGTTGTCCGCCAGCCGGGCCAGCATCGCCGTCAGCTGCAGCTCTTCCCACAGGTCGATGTCGTCGTTCGACGCGGGCCCGTCGGTCCCAAGCCCGATCGCGACCCCGGCCGCCCGCAAATCCTTGATCCGCGCGATCCCCGAAGCCAGCTTCGCGTTCGACCCAGGGCAGTGCGCCATCCCGACCCCGCGCGCGGCGAAGATCGCGATGTCCTCATCCGACAAATGCACCGAATGCGCCGCCAGAGTGCGCCCGTCGAACATCCCCAGCGAATCCAGCAGCTTCGGCACCGACCCGTGCTCCTTGCGCTGCTCAAGATCCTCCGCGGCCGCCTCGGCCACGTGAATCTGCACCAGCGCGCCCCGCGCAGCCGCGGATTCCGCGGTCGCCCGCAGGCCGTCCGGGTTCAGCATGTACGCCGAATGCGGGCCGTAACCCAGCTCGATCCGTTCCCCTGGCCCGAACCGCAGCCCGTCGGCGTCGATCCACCGGTCGATCGCGGCCAGCGTCTCGCGCCAGTCCATCCCGGGCAGCTCGATCACCGGCGGCGCGACGAGCACCCGGCCGCCGGTGGTGAGCACCGCGTCCACGAGCTGTTCGCCCTCGAAATACATTTCCGCGCTGGTCGTCACGCCGTGCCGGAGCATTTCGACCGACCCGAGCAGCATGCCGGTGCGCACGTCGGCCGGCTTCAGCTTCGCCTCGGTCGGCCAGATGATCTCGCGCAGCCAGCGCAGCAGCGGAAGGTCGCCGCCCATGCCGCGCAGCAGCGTCATCGGGCTGTGCGCGTGCGAGTTCACCAAGCCCGGCAACAGGATTCCGGTCAGCCGGGTTTCCTCGCCAGCGAACTCCGGCGCGCTCGAAGCCGGTCCGACGAACGAAATCCGGCCCTCGTCGTCGACATCCACGACGGCGTCGCGGAGCAGCGAGCAGGACAGGTCGGCGGGCAGAACTACCGGGGCATGGAATCGACGCGACATAGCGAGATAGTACGGCCGTGCCAGTAGCGGTTAATCCACTACGCCGCTACGCCAAGCCCAAGCTGCGATTTCCACTCGGTTACGCGCGCCGACTTTGCCCTGCACCGAAGCCAAATGCGTCTTGACCGTCGACAGCGACAGGAACAGCTCCGCGCCGATCTCGGTGTTCGTGAGCCCGCGGGCGGCGGCCTTCACCACGTCCATCTCGCGCGCGGTCAGCGGTTCCGACGGCGCCGGAGCCTCGCGCTTGGCGGTGGTGCCGCCGTCGAAATGCTTCAACAGCCGCACGGTGATCTGCGGCGACACCAGCGCGTCGCCGCGATCGGCCGCGCGCACCGCCTCGATCAGCAGCGCGGGACCGGCGTCCTTGAGCAGGAAGCCGCTCGCGCCGTTGCGCAGTGCGGTGTGCACGTATTCGTCGAGGTCGAAGGTGGTGACCACGACGACCTTCAACGGGTCGGCGACGTCCGGTCCGGCCAGCTGGCGGGTGACCTCCAGCCCGTCGAGCCCCGGCATGCGGATGTCCAGCAGGCAGACGTCCGGGCGCAGTTCGCGCGCCTTCGAGACCGCGGAGATCCCGTCCGGCACGTCCGCGACCACCTCGATGTCGTCCTGGGCGTCCAGGATCATGCGGAAGCCCATCCGCACCATTTCCTGGTCGTCCGCGATCAGTACCCGGATCACCCGTCTGTCTCCCCGTTCGCCTCGAGCGGCAGCCACGCCTCGACCCGCCAGCCGCCGTTCGGCTCGCGGCCTGCCGAAAGCCTGCCGTGCAGCAGCGCGACGCGTTCGCGCATGCCGACCAGACCGTATCCGCCCGACCCGCCCGCCGGACGATGAGTCTGCCCGCTGCCGTTGTCGGTCACCCGCAAGTGCAGTTCGCCGTCGACGACCTCGGCCAGCGCGAGCGCCTCGGTGGCGTCCGAGGCGTGCTTGCCGACGTTGGTGAGTGACTCCTGGATCAGCCGCAGCGCCGACCGGCCGACCTCGTGCGGCAGGTCCGGCGGAAGGTTGAGCTCCAGCTTCGTGGGCACGCCGTGGTTGCCCGCGTCGACGAGCCGGTGCAGGTCGGCGGCCAGATCGGTGGTCGCCTGCTCGGTGAACTCGCCCGAACCGGCCTGCGCGTCGCCGCGCATGCTGCGGACCAGGCGGCGCATCGCGGCGAGCGCCTCCACGCCGGCGTTCTCGATCCGGCCCATCGCCTCCAGCGCGAGCTCCGGGTTCTTCTCCCCCATCATCCGCGCGGCCTGCGCCTGCACGACGATCCCGGTCACGTGGTGTGCGACCACGTCGTGCAGCTCCCTGGCCAGCGCCATCCGCTCGGACGTCTGCGCGTCGGTGACCGCCGATTTCACCACCTGCGCGCGCTCGGAATCGCGGGAGCGCAGGTAGAGGCCGATCGCGATGGCGATGCCGAGCAGCAGGACCGCGACGGTGGCGAGCATTCCAAGCGTCGCCGGGTCGGTGAGCAGGCGGCCGGTGCGGTACTGGCTGAAGTTCAGGATCGTGCCGACCGCGACCACGCCGGACAGCAGCGCGATCCGCGGCCACGCCCGCGCGAGCGGCACCGCGCGCACGACGTTCACGACCACGCCGAAGGCGGCCACGATCTGGGTCGGCGGGATGCCGCCGAGAAGCTGATAGCTGTGGCTGGGATGCAGGAACGGCGTCGCGAGCGCGGACAGCAGCAGGATCCCGGCCACCACCAGGATCGAATCGCGAGGACGGCGCGGCGACAGCGCGGTCACCGCGGCGGCGCCGATCGAGCAGGCCAGCAGCGGGAAACCGCGGCTGCCGCTTTCGTAGGTGTAGCCGAATTCGATCAGCACGCCGACGGCGAGCATGCCGATCAACGGCCACTGGCCGCGCACTAATTCGGTGAACCGGTGCATATTGCGCAGGCGTTCCACCGTCGCCGGGTCGCGTTCGCGGCGCGGACGCCCGACCGCGCCGGTGATCACCGTTCCGACGAGGAACAGGAAGCCGAACAGCATGGTCTGTGCGATGGAGCTGGTGCTCAGCTCGCGGTAGGAGCCGCGGCCGAAGACCGCGGTGAGCGCGCCCATCACCAGCGCGCTGATCACCGCGAAGGCGACCCCGGGACGGGCCCGGCGGGCGAGGAAATAGACCATCTCGATCCCGGCGACGAACTCGGTGACGGTCAGGTTCGCCAGCACGCTGGAGTAAGTCGGGACGCCGAGATAGCGGATGACGAAGGTGCAGAACATCAGCGTCAGCGCGCCGAATACGCCCGCCACCGCCGCGCGTTTGCGGGCCCAGAACGCGCACGCCGCCATCGAGAAAACGCCAGGGAACAGGCCGAGGTCGACGAATCGAGGGCCGACGTTGTCGAGTGCCGCGTCGGTCACGAACACGAGGTCGAACGCCAATGCGGCGAGCAACACGAGGACGGACATGTCGAGGCGGCGGGCGAGTTCGGTCGCCCGCGCGGCAAGCGTTTTCGACGGCGGGGAGTGCGGCACACCGTGACGGTAGATGATTCGCGCCCGCTCGCACCTTGGCCAGGTGGTTCGTCGCCATCGGCCGATCGGCCGATGGCGGCCCCGCCGTTACCGGCCGTCTGCCCGAAGTGGACCTCCGCTCGAATCCGCGAAGCTGCCTTCCGTCGCAGTCGAAGACGAATGACGGAAACAGGGAGAGAGCTGGCGGATGACGAATCCACAGTGGAGTGCCGGACCGGTGTTGTCGGGGCGCGGGCTGGTGAAGCGCTACGGGCAGCAGCACGCGCTGGCCGGAATCGACATCGACGTCCAGCCGGGCGAGGCGATCGCCATCGTCGGCCCGTCCGGATCCGGCAAAACGTCGCTGCTGCACGTGCTGGCCGGCATCCTGCGCGCCGATTCCGGCGAGATCTGGTTGCAGGGACAGCGGATCGACCAGTTCGGCGAAAAGCGGCGCAGCGAACTGCGGCGTACCGAATTCGGTTTCGTCTTCCAGTCCGGAATGCTCGTGTCCGAACTGACCGCCGAAGAGAATGTCGCACTTCCTTCGCTGCTGGCCGGCGGAACTCGTGGCGAAGCGATGGCCGCGGCGAAGGAATGGCTCGGCAAACTCGGGCTGGCGGGGAAGGAAGCCCGTCTTCCCGGCGAGCTTTCCGGCGGCGAGGCGCAGCGCGTGGCGATCGCCCGCGCGCTCACCCACCGGCCGAAGGTGATCTTCGCCGACGAGCCGACCGGCGCGCTCGACACCCGCACCGGCCGCGAGACGATGGACGCGCTGCTGGCCGCCGCGCAGGCGTCCGGCGCCGCGGTGCTCGTGGTGACGCACGACCGGGAACTCGCCGAATCGATGCCGCGCACCGTGGCGATCCGCGACGGCCTGATCGCGACGAGGCTCGCGGCATGAACCCGTTCCAGCTCGCCCTTCGGGTGCTGCGCGGCGACCGGCGCACGCGCACCTCGGCGATCCTCACCGCGGTCGGCGTCGCCGTCGCGACCGGGCTCGTCCTGCTGCTGGCGACGCTGCCGTACGCCACTCAGGCGCGCGAGCAGCGGGCGCTGTGGCAGAGCAGCGGCCGGTACGACTCCGGTCAGCAGAACGCTCTGCTCGTCAACTCCTCCAAGGACTACTTCGACGGCAAGCAGGTCGCCCGCGTCGACATCGCGGTCACCGGTCCGGTCGACTCGCTGCGACTGCCCCCGGGCATTCCGCAGCTGCCCGGCCCCGGCGAGACGATCGTGTCGCCCGCGCTCGGGAAACTGCTCAACGCCACCCCGGCCGACCAGCTGGGGAACCGCTTCGGCAAACCGGTCGCGGCCTTCGGCGACGAGGCGCTGCGGTACCCGGAACAGCTCGTCGCGCTCGTCGGGCACAGCACGCAGGAGATGCGTCCCTACGGCCACAAGGACCTGCCCGGCCAGGACGCGTTCCCGGCCTCGGCCTTCCCCGGGGGACAGGGACATCCGGACGGCCTGCTCACGGTCTTGTCCTGGGTCGGCATCATCGTGCTGCTCGTGCCGAGCCTGGTGCTCGTCGCGTCGTCGGCCCGGCTCACCGCCGCCCGCCGCGAACAACGGCTCGCCGCGATCCGCTTGGCTGGAGCGACCCCGGGCCAGGTGACCGCGATGGTCGCCGCCGAAACCGGATTGTCCGCGGGCGTCGGCGCGCTGCTCGGCCTGCTGCTGAGCCCGGCGCTGCGCGGAATGGCCACGTTCGTGCCGTGGGACGGCGGGACCTGGCTGGCGTCGGACTTCGCGCTGCCGGTCGGGCTGACCGTGCTCGCCGTGCTGCTGGTCCCGGTGCTTGTCGTGCTCGCCGGGGTGCTCGGCCTCCGCCGGGTGGTGCGCACGCCGCTGTTCGCGAGCGGCGGGCACACGGTGAAACCGTTGCGCTGGTGGAGGTTGCTCGCCCTGCCCGCGGCCGGATTGTTCTTCTTCTACACCGTTTTCGGCGCGCGGAGCGGCGGCAGCAGCAACCTGGTTTTGTTCGGCTTGTTGCTGGTGGTCGCTTCGGCGATGGTGGTCGGACCGTGGGTGACCTCGGCGGTCGGCGGCACGTTCGTGCGGATCTGGCGGCGGCCGTCGTCGCTGCTGGCCGGACGTCGGCTGCGCAACGACCCGAAGGGCTCCTACCGGGCTTCGGCGGGGATCGTGCTCGCGGTGTTCACCGGGTCGATGGCGCTCACCTTGCTGCCGTCGATCGAATCCCTCGCCGGCGGCGGACGCCAATACGTGGACTCGGCGCTGTACGCCGACGTCAACGCGGACCGGGCTCCCGAGGCGACCGAGCGGACCAACACGACGCTCGCGAAGGCCGGACTGTCCGAACGCGTCGTCCAGGTGGCCAGCGTCTACGTGATGCAGGGCGAGGGGAACTACCGGTCGATGCAGCGCGCGTACGTCATGACCTGCGCCGACGCCGCCAAGCTGACCCGGCTCGGGATCAGCCAGCAGGACTGCAAGCCCGGGGTCGGGCTGTACACGCCGTACCAGCTGGACACGAGCAACCTGCGCGTCGCGCGATACGGCGGCGAGGACAGCACGGGCACTCCGCTCGGCGCGGTCACCACGGGCACGTATCACCCGGAAAGGCACAACAACTACGGCGAGTACGTGATCGACCCGTCCGCGGTGCCCGCCGGCGTCAAACCGAGCCAGGTCACTCTGGTCGTGCCGACCGCCGAAGCGAACCGCGAGATCGTGCGGACCGCTCTGGTGCCCAACGCGGTCGGGAAGGAAATCGGCAGCCGCGAGCAGTACCTCTACGGACAGCAGGTGCAGCTCAGCGACCTGCGCCGGGTCACCGTGATCGGCCTGATCGCGGCGGGCATTCTCGCCGGCTGCAGCGCCGCCGTCGCGACCGCTGGCTCAGTCATGGACCGTCGCCGGACGTTCGGCGCCCTGATGGCGGCAGGCACGCCGGTGCGGGTGCTGTCGCGGGCGTTGCGGATGGAGGCCGCGCTGCCCGCGCTGGTGGCGACCATCGGAGCGGGCGTGACCGGCGTCGTGGTGGGGCTGGGGCTGTTCATGGCGACGATGGAACGGGGGTCGGTCGTGTTCAGCCCGTGGATCGCCGCGCCGGTGGTGCTGGGAATCGGGGTCGCACTGCTCGGCGCGTCGGTCTGCACGCCCGCGCTGAAGCGGGTGCAGACGGAACCACTGGCCGACGAATAGCTGGCGGCCGCCCCTCGTCGGGGGAGGGGCGGCACCGGGGGTGAAGGAAACGAAGGGCCGTTGCCGGGGATGGGAACCCGGCGACGGCCCTTCGTCACGCTCACCCGCTCCGCCGGTCCGTGAAGGACTCCTTGCGGGAATCAGATTCCTTCAAGGAGTCCTTCACGGATTTCTGGCATCACCCCGGCGGGGCGCTTCAGTCCAGGGTCAGCGCTTCTCGAAGATCAAGTCGTGCGAGACCCGGCCTTCCCGGTCCGCCCGCTGTTCGAACTTCGTCACCGGCCGCCATTCCGGCCGGGGCGCCCAGCCGCCGGGCTCGTCGGCGTAGCGATTGCGCAGCGCGGGCTCCGCCGAGCACACCTCGAGCATCTGCTCCGCGTAGTGCTCCCAGTCCGTCGCCATATGGAACGTCCCGCCGGTCGCCAGCCGCGAAGCGATCAGCGCCACGAACTCCGGCTGCACGATCCGCCGCTTGTGGTGGCGCTTCTTCGGCCACGGGTCCGGGAAGAACAACCGCACGCCGGACAGCGTGCCGGGCTCGACGTGCGACGTCAGCAGGACCACCGCGTCACCGTGCATCAGCCGCAGGTTCGTCACGCCCAGCTTTTCCGCGCGCAGCATCAGCTGCCCGAGCCCGGGGTCGTACACCTCGGCGGCGACATAGTTCAGCTCCGGCGCGGCGGCGGCCAGCTGCGACGTCGTCTCGCCCATGCCGGACCCGATCTCCAGCATGACCGGCGCTTCCCTGCCGAACCATGCGGTGAAGTCGACCGGTCCCTCCGGCAGCTGCGATACCGTCCGGCCGAGCCGCGGCCAGTGTTCTTCCCAGGCTCGCTGCTGGCCGACGGTCATCCGTCCGCCGCGTTTGACGTAGCTGACCACGCTGCGCAGCCGTGGCTGGTCCTCGTTTTCCACCACGACAACATACGGGCGGGTCAGCGGACCGCTTCGAACTCCCCGAGCCGGGAGCGCAGTCCGGCCAGTCCGGCGACCGCCACCGGCTCCGGAGCGCGGGCGGAATGCGCGGGCAGCACGTCGATCCAGCCGTCGTGCCGGTCGGTGTTCAGCACGGTCGTCGGGATCGAGTGCCCGGAGGCGCCGCGTTCGGACGGCATGAATTCCCAGTACCCGGATTCGCCGTCGGCCGCCCACGGCACGAACTCCCAGCCCATCCGCTTGCCGAGCAGCTGGGCCACCCGGTCCTCGATGCGGAAGCCGAGTTCGCGCGATTCGAGCCGTCCGCTCGCGACGGCGCGCAGCCACCACGGCGCGGGGAGCGTGTCGTCCGTGCCGCTCGTCCGCCGGTACAGCCCGAGCACCGCGTCCTCGGGGGCTCGGTGCACCCACGCCTGGCGCAGTTCGGCGGGCCGGGTCGCGGGCAGCGCGAACCGGGGCAGTTCGATCGCCTGGGACCATTCGAGGTCCAGCATCGGCTCGAGCCGGGGGGTCGGTACCGCAGCGTCGCGGGAAATGAGTTCCTGATCAACGTCCACCGTCACGGTTCACCTCCGGAGAGCTGAGACGGGGCTCTGCAATGAATATCCGTGGCTTTCCGACAGTATGTCCGCTCCCTGTGAGAGAAGCCACACCGGTTTACGTGAATTTAATCCGATTGCCTGCCGCGCAATCGGGAATGTGCACGTGCAGGTCAGGCGTCCCGCCGATTCGCGGTGGCCACCCCCACGGCGAACAACACCACGCTGATCGCTGCGAAATACGCGAGATAACCCCACGGCCCGAAAGGCGGCGACAGTTTCAGCGTCGTCCTGGTGAAATCGCCACCGGCGAACTGCGAGGCGGCGTAGAACGGCATCCACTGGTAGAGATCGCTGCCGATCTTGGGAATCAGCAGCACCAGGCCCTCGACCAGCTGGGTCCACACGAGCACGATCGCCAGGGTCAGCGCGGAACTGCGCAGCAGCAGGCCGACGCCGACGCCGAGCAGACCGGTCAGCGCGAACGTCAGGATCTGGCCGAACACGATCCGCCAGTCCGCTCCCGAATGCAGGCCGAGGTCGGCGTCCGGCCGCACGAGATGCGCCATCCCCCACGAGCCGACGCCGGCGAGCAGGCCGAGCACCGCGCAGGCCGCGAACACCACGGCGCCCTTGGCGAGCAGCGCCGGCGTCCGCGTCGGCACTGCTTGAAAAGTCAACCGCAGCGTGCCCCAGGTGAAGTCGGCGGTCGCGGCGAGCACCGCCAGCACCAGCGCGACCGTGCGGCCGGTGCTCGTGGCGAGCTGAGTGTTGCTCACGTCCGCGGTGATTTCCGCCCCGGAAAGCCCGAGGAACAACGCGGTGAACGCGATCGGCGCGGCCACCGCGATCAGTGCGCACCACCACGGCGCGCGAGTGCTGAAAAGCTTGATCCGTTCCGCCCGCAGCAGATTCACCGCGCACCTCCACTGGTGAATTCGGCCGCCTGGCCGGTCAATTCGAGGTAGGCGTGTTCGAGGGAACCGGCCAGCGGGCTCAGCTCGTGCAGCGTGGCGCGCGCGGCGTAGGCGAGTTCGCCGATCGCGTCACTGTCCATTTCGGACACCAGGAACGCACCGGAATCCTCGGTGAAAACCGCGCGTGCTTCGGTGAGCGCTTTCCGCAGCGCGTCGGCGTGCGGCGTGCGCACCCGGACGCCGCGAGAACCGGCGCGGGCCACGAAATCGGCCATGGTGCCCTGATAGATGAGCTGTCCGCGGCCGATCACCACGAGATCCTGCGCGGTCTGCTCCATCTCCGGCAGCAGATGGCTCGACACGAACACCGTGCGGCCTTCCGCGGCGAGCCCGTGCAGCAGCTGGCGCACCCAGTGCACGCCTTCGGGGTCGAGGCCGTTCACCGGTTCGTCGAACAGCAGCACGCGCGGGTCGCCGAGCAATGCGCTCGCGATGCCGAGCCGCTGCAGCATGCCGAGCGAGAACGTGCCCGCTCGCTTGCGTGCCACCGCGGACAGCCCGACGAGATCCAGCACCTCGTCGGCGCGCCGGTCCGGAAGTCCGTTCGTCGCGGCGAGGAAACGCAGGTGCTGGCGGGCGGAGCGACCGGGGTGCCGCCACGTCGCGTCGAGCAGCGCGCCGACCGTGCGCAGCGGATCGGACAGCTGCCGGTACGGCTTGCCCTCGATGTGCGCGGTGCCCGCGGTGGGTGCGTCGAGCCCGAGCAGCAGCCGCATCGTGGTGGATTTTCCGGCCCCGTTCGGGCCGAGGAATCCGGTGACGCGACCGGCCTGCGCGGTGAACGTCAGGTCCCGCACCGCGACGGTGTCGCCGTAGGACTTGGTGAGTCCAGTCGCTTGGAGCACGCCGTCCCCCTTCTCGTGGACCCGAACTCTACCGAAACGGAAAGATCCGGGCCGCCCCCCGAATGGCGACCCGGATCTTGTTCCCCTTTTCCCCTTTTTCCCCTTGTTCGGCTCCGCCGGCCCCCGCCTGACTCGTCCGAACGTTCCCTGTGGGTCTTTACGCGTCGCGCTTCTTCGCGACGCCGATCGCGATGGCCAGCAGCACCACGGACACGCCGGCGAAGTAGGCCAGCGAGCCCCACTGCGACAGGGCCGCGTCCGGCAGGCCCGGACCTCGCGAGGAAGCCGAACCGCCGAGGAAGCGCTCCGCGACGTTGAACGGCATCCACTGGTGGATCTTCGGGCCGACCGTCGGGATCAGCTGCACGAGGCTTTCCACTGCCAGCACGTAGATCAGCAGCAGGGAGAGCGCGCCGGCGCTGTGCCGGATCAGCGTGCCGACCGCCACCGCGATGACCGCGGCGAAAGCGAACACGATGCCGACGCCCGCGACGTTGATCCAGTCCGCGGAGGTGTGCAGCGCCACCGAGTCCGACGGACGGATCGCGTAGCCGAGCGCCCACGCGCCGAAGGCGGCGATCTCGCCGATCACGAACGACAGCAGCGCGACGACGGTGGCCTTGGCGACGAGCACGCTGCCCCGGTGCGGCACCGCCTGGAACGTGGTGCGGATCGTGCCGAAGCGGTATTCGGTGGTCACCGCGAGCGCCGCCAGCACCATGATCACCGCGATGCCGAACTGGTGCCCGACCTGGGTGTTGGCGACGGTGAGCTGCTCCCCGCTCGGGGCGGCGCCTGCCATCAGGCCGGCGAATCCGATGGTGAGGCCCAGCGCGATGAGGGCGCACCACCACGGCGACCGGGTGGTGAAGAGCTTGATGCGTTCGACCGCGAGCAAAGTCATGATGTTTCTCTTCCCAACGAGAGTGTGGTCAGCGGATGGCCGCGGCCTGCTGCGCCTCTGCCTCGAGCCCGGTGTGGTACTCGACGGAGTCGCCGGTGATCTGCATGAAGGCCTGCTCGAGCGAGCCGGTCTGCGGGCTCAGCTCGTGCAGCACGAGGTTCGCCGAAGCGGCGATCTCGCCGATCTTCGCACTGTCCATTCCGGACACGATGAGCGCTTCGCCGGAATCGGTGACCTGCGCGCTGGCGGAGATCAGCTGCTGGCGCAGCGCCGGAAGCTGCGGCGAGCGCACCTTCACGGTGTTCTCCGCGGCCCGCGCCACGAATTCCTCAGTGGTGGACTGCGCGATCAGCTGGCCCTTGCCGATGACCACGAGATCGGTCGCGGTGAGCGCCATCTCCGAAAGCAGGTGGCTCGACACGAACACGGTGCGGCCCTCGGCGGCGAGGCGCTGCATGAACTTCCGGATCCAGAGGATGCCCTCCGGGTCGAGGCCGTTCACCGGCTCGTCGAACAGCAGCACCTCCGGGTCGCCGAGCAGCGCGGCGGCGATCCCCAGCCGCTGCGACATGCCGAGCGAGAACCCGCCCGCCCGCTTGCCCGCGACGCTGGTGAGGCCGACGGTGTCGAGCACCTCGTCCACCCGCGCCGCCGGGATCCGGTTGGACCGGGCCATCCACTGCAGGTGCGCGCGGGCCGAGCGGTTGGGGTGCACCCATTTCGCGTCGAGCAGCGCGCCGACCGTGCGCAGCGGTTCCTTCAGGTCGTGGTACAGCTTTCCGCCGATCCGGACCTGGCCCCCGGTGGGGTTGTCCAGGCCGAGGATCATGCGCATCGTGGTGGACTTGCCGGCGCCGTTCGGGCCGAGGAATCCGGTGACTTTCCCCGCTGCCACGCTGAACGACAGGTTGTTCACCGCGAGCGTGCTCCCGTAACGCTTGGTGAGACCTGTTGCCTCGATCATCCCCTGCTCCCTCTACGGCGGTGCTAACGGAATTCATCCTGTCTCAGCGCGGCCGTTTTCGCGTCATCCTGTGGATCGAACTGGCTACCCGACCTGAGTAGTACTCAATCGTGTCGCGAGGTGGAGCACGATGGGGGATGCCCCTGAGCCGACCCTGAGTTTTGCCGGATACGCCGGGACCCCGCCGCGGAATCCGCAGCGGGGTCCGGTGTGGACAGTGTCCGAATCGGACGGTTCAGCCGATCCCCGGCCGGGCGAGCCCGGTCTCGTACGCGAGGACGACCGCCTGCACCCGGTCGCGCAGGTCGAGCTTCGACAGGATCCGCCCCACGTGTGTTTTCACCGTAGCCTCGGAAAGGAACAACGTCTCGGCGATTTCGATGTTCGACATGCCTTTCGCGATCAGCACGAGCACTTCGCGTTCGCGGTCGGTCAGCACGTCGAGTTCGGCCGGGTCGCGCATTTCCGCGCCGCCGGAGCCGACGAACCGGTCGAGCAACCGCCGCGTGACCGAGGGCGACATCACCGCGTCGCCGTCGGCGACCGAACGCAGCGCGGACACCAGGTAGTCCGGCTGGGTGTCCTTGAGCAGGAAGCCGGAAGCCCCGCCCTGCAGCGCGGCGTAGACGTACTCGTCGAGGTCGAAGGTGGTCATCACGAGCACCCGCGCGGTGCCGGCCGCGACGATCTGTTTCGTCGCCTCGACGCCGTCGAGCACCGGCATCCGCACGTCCATCAGCACGACGTCGGGCCGCAGTTCCGCGGCCATCCGCACGGCTTGCGCGCCGTCGCCCGCCTCCCCGACCACGTCGATGTCGGCCTGCGCGCCCAGCACCATCCGGAACCCGACGCGCATCAGTTCCTGGTCGTCGACGACCACCACTCGGATCACGAGTTCAACCTAACCGGCAGCACCGCTCGCACCTGCCAGCCACCGCCGGCGGCGGGGCCCACCTCCAGTGTTCCGCCGTACACGTTCGCCCGCTCCCGCATCCCGATCAGCCCGTTCCCGCCCGCGACCGACAGTCGCGGCGCCGGTTGCCGAGCCGTCGCAGTCGTTCCCGCCGCGCCCGCGCCGACTTGTTCCAGCCTCCGGGCCCGGCCCGCGCCGTCGTCGCGCACGAGCACCTCGACCTGGTCGCCGGTCCGCTGCACCCGCACCGCCGCGCTCGCTCCGGAACCGGCGTGCTTGAGCGTGTTGGTGAGCGATTCCTGGACGATCCGGTAGATCCCGAGCGACACCCCGGCGGGCAGTTCGTCCAGCCCGTCGCCGAGGACGAGGTCCACCGGGACGCCCGCGGCACGCATCCGCTCGGCGAGGTCGCCCAGCGCGGTCGCGTCCGGCTGCGGCACCCGCGGTTCGTCGTCACCGCTGTCGTTGCGCAGCACGTCGAGCAACCGGCGCAGTTCGCCGAGCGCGCCGCGGCCGGTTTCGGAGATCGTCCCCAGCGCGCGCCCGGCCAGCTCCGGATTGGACTTAAGGGCGAGCGCCGCGCCGTCGGCCTGCACGACCATCACGCTCACCGAATGCGCCACCACGTCGTGCAGTTCCCTGGCGATCCGGCCGCGCTCCTCGGCCACCGCGATGCGCGCGGCCTGGTCGCGTTCGGTCTCCAGCAGATGCAGCCGGGCCTCCAGCTCGCGCTGGTAGGCGCGGCGGGCGTACATGAATTCGCCGAGCAGCCAGCAGAAGGCGATGGTGAAGGCGCTGAACAGCAACTGGGCCGCCATCGACGGCTCGGGTTTGACGATCGCGGTGACGACCATGGCCACCACGAACGCGCCGCCGTAGAGCAGCCCCTGCTTGCGTCCGACGTAGACCTGGACCGAGTAGAGGCTGATCGCGAGCGCGGCCAGACCGGATACTCCGAGGTCGAGCGCGCTGTGCGCGTACGAAATCACGTACACGATGTACGCGGCGAGGACCGGCCGTTTGCGGCGGAAGACCAGCGGCGCGACCACGGCGAGGTCGATCGGGACCGCGACGTACCACTCGGGGCCGGGCAGTTCGGGGTCGATGCCGCCGGTGGCGAACACCAGGATGTCGAACGCCGCGAGAAAGAGCGCGAGCAGCGAGTCCCCCACCATCGGGTGGGCACGCATCCAGAGACTGAGCCGTCGCACGATTCAACAGTAGGTCGCGCGACCGGCGGCCGCGTCGGTCGCGGGTAGCACCTTCGGTGCGACCGAAGGATGACCGGCATGCGACGATTCCTGCTCGGGTGAGCGAACGAGCCGGAAGGGGGCCGGGGCGGTGACGGCAGCGGCGGAACGGGGACGGCTCGCCGGCCCACTGTCCGCGTCGGTGGCGGAGCTGTGCCACCGGCTGAGGTCCCAGGTGTCCCCGCGCACGGCCGCCGGGTTCGCCGAGGTGCTGCGCCGGCTGGGCGCACCGCTGCAGGTGGCGGTCGCCGGGCGGATCAAATCGGGCAAGTCGACGCTGGTCAACGCGCTGATCGGACGGCTCGTCGCGCCCACCGACGTCGGCGAGTGCACGCGGCTGGTCACGCGGTTTCAGTACGGCACGGTCGACCGCGTCGAGGTGGTGTTCCTCGACGGCCGCAAGCAGGTGCTGCCGTTCGCGGCGGACGGGTCGATCCCGGCCGAGCTCGGCGTCGACATCTCCGAGGTCTCGCACCTTGAGGCGTACCTGACCAACGCGGTGCTGCAGGACATGACGGTGATCGACACGCCGGGCCTCGGCTCGCTGGACGCGGCGTCGGTGTCGCGGACCGAGCAGCTGCTGGGCGCGGCCGAGCAGGACGAGGGTTCCGACGACCTCGACGACACCTCGCGCAACGCCGTCGCGGGCGCGGAGGCCGTGCTCTACGTGGTGACCCAGGGCGTGCGCGCGGACGATCAGCAAGCGCTGGCCGCGTTCACCGCCGCCACCGCGAGCCGCGAAGCGGGGCCGGTCAACGCGATCGCGGTGTTGAACAAGGCGGACACGGTCGTCGCGGAATCTGTCGAAGGCTCCGGTGGGGACGTCTGGAAGGCCGCGCAACTGCTCGCCGAGAAACAGGCGTCGACGCTGAAGCCGCGCGTCGCGGACGTCCTGCCGGTGATCGGCCTGATCGCCGAATCGGCCGAGTCCGGCGGTTTTACTTCCGCGGACGCCGAAGCCCTCGGCCAGCTAGCCGCGCTCGACGACGACATTCTCGAAACGATGCTCATCGCGGCGGACATCTTCACCAGCTGGGAGTGCGACATCCCGACCGGAATCCGGTTGCGGTTGCTGGAAAAGCTCGATCTCTTCGGAATCCGCTGCGCGGTCGACGCGATCCGCGCGGAACCGGAGATCACCGCGGGAGCGTTGCGCCGCAAGCTTCTCGACATCTCGGGCCTCGACGCGGTCCGCCGCCGCTTGTCGATCGTCTTCGCCGCGCGCGCGGACGGAATCAAGGCCGCGGCCGCGCTGGCGTCGGTGACCGCGCTTGCGCACACGTCCGGCGATCCGGGCGAACGGCAGCGCGTGCACGACGCGATCGAGGTGCTGCTGGCCCGCCCGGAAGCGCATCAGCTGCGGTTGCTGGAGGCGTTGACGCTCGTCGCCTCGGGTGCTGTCGCGATGCCGGAAGACCTGGCGGAAGAGGTGCTTCGGGTCGGCAGCAACGCCGACATCGGCGCGCAGCTCGGCCTTCCCGGCGCCCCGCGGCCGGAGCTGGCGGCGCACGCGCTGGAACGCGCCGGCTGGTGGCGTTCTTTCGCGTCCTTCGGCGCGACTCCGGCGCAAAGCCGCGTGGCTCACGTCGTGCACCGCGCCTATTTCCTGATCTGGCAACAGATTCGCGAACAGTAAACAACTCGCCCGCGACGCGTAGGCTGAATGTCGTGCGGCTGGAGGACACCACCTCGTGGCGGGTGAACTGGGGGAGCGACCACGACGTCGACGTGGCGTTGTTCCTCCGGGACGTGCTCGCGCTCTCGATCGCCGACGGCCAGCTGCTACCCCCGGTGGAGCCCGCGGTCCCGGTGCACGTCCCGCCCGCTCTCGACCGCGCGGCGGTGCAGGTGCAGTGGGAACCGTGGTGGAACGGCCTGCTGACCTTCCTGCGCGAGCGCGGTTCCGCGCGCACCCGACGGAAAAGCCCTGCTCCCGGCGACGGTTCGGCGATCGACCTCGCGGCACAGCACTTCGCTCCCGCGGCGGCTGAACACTTCGCCACCGCACGCCGTCCGGTCTCGTCCGGCTTCCACCGCCGCCAGATCCTCGCCGGCGAACGGCTGGGCCGCCTCGTCCGCGAAACCGAGGTCGAACTGGGCCGCCGCGCCCGGCCGTTCCGGCTGTCGGTGCTGGAGATCCCGGTCGCGGGCCGGGTGTGGCTGCGCACGGCGGAGCATCAGCTGCTGGTGTCGTCCCGGCTGGCCGCGGACGTCCCGGCGCTGGATCAGGCCATGCGCTCGCTGATCCGCGAAATCGCCTAACCCCTGCCGCAGATGCGCTGACCTGGGTTTTCGTACCCTGCTTTTGATAAACCGAGTGCTCGGTCTAATAATGATCGACATGGAGACAGTGGTCGACGAACCGGCGTGGGTGCGCCGCGGGTCCTGGCTGGCCTGCCCGGTCGCCGGGGCGCTGCTGGGCTGGGGCGTGCAAGCGCTCGCGGACTGGATCACGTCGCTGGAATGGTTCCCCGTGCAGTACGTGTTCCGGCTGCTGCATTCGGTTCCGCAGCCGTGGCGGCTGATCGGCGCGGTCGCTGTCGGCGTGCTGCTCGGGGTGGCGTTCGCCTGGTTCTGGGCGTGGGACCGGCTGATCGTGACGGTGTCCGCCACCCGCGTCACCCTCGAACGACGTGAGCGCCGCCGGAGGATCGACACTCCCCTCGCCGCCGTGTTCGTGGACGACGGCAAGCTCGTGCTGCTCGGCGAGAACGACCGGGAAATCGCGCGGGAGAAGACGGACTTGCCTCGCCGCCAACTGGCCGAAGCGTTCACCTCGCACGGTCGTCCGTGGCTCGACGAACCGCCGCCCGAGCGATGAGGACCGTCGATCCCGAGAAGCACGCGGCGAAACGGCGCGCGATTCTCGACGCGGCAGCCGGTTGCTTCGCCCGCAACGGCTTCGAAAAGACCTCCACCGCGGACATCTGCCGCGCCGCGGAGATCAGCTCCGGCAGCCTGTTCCACTACTTCCCCAGCAAACGCGCGGTTTTCATCGGCATTTTCGAGGCGGACACCGCCGACAACGAGGAACTGCTTGCCGCGGCGGCGGAAATGGCCGACCCGTGGGAAGGCGTGCTCGCCGTGGTCGCGCAGATGACGTCGCCGCTCGTGCTGCCCGGCGTCGTGCGGCTGATCCTCGAAGCAGCCGCGCAGGCCGCTCGCGATCCGGAGTTCGCCCAGCTGATCCGCGGCAATGACGACCGCATGCGCACCGGTCTCGCCGGACTGGTCGAGCACGGCGTCCGTACCGGCCGCTTCTCCCCCGTGCTGGCTCCGGCCGACGCGGGAAACTGGATCTTCGCGCTGGTCGATGCCCTGCTTTCCCGCGCGAGCCTCGATCCCGACCTGGACGTCGAGCACGAGCAGGCGGTGCTGCGGCAGTTGCTGACGCGGATTCTCGGCCCGTCTGAGTGATCCGCCCCCGCCGCGCGGCGCAGTGCCGCAAACTGGTGAAATCACCCGGACGACCAGGGGAGGGTCTTGATGGCGTGGTTCGGCCACGAGGAACCCGCCGACGCGGCGGAGGCGCCGACCGGCGAGATCAGCGCGGAAGCCCTCGCGCGGATCATCGCCGAAGCGGACGGAACCGACGCCGCGGCGGATGCGTCGGATCCCGATGTGGACCTCGTAGCCGCCCCGGGTGACCTCGAACGCGCGCTTTCCGACCGGCAGGCGCTCATCCAGCTTTGCCTGTACGCGCTGGACCGTGCCCGCAGCAACGGCGTCGTGGAACGGCTCGAACACGGGCTCGCCGCCATCGGCGTCACCGCGTTGCGCGCCGAGGGCGAGCGATTCGACCCGGCTCGCCACGAGGCGGGCGGTGCCGTGCCCACCGACGATCCGGAGCTGGAAGGCGTCGTCGCGGAGACCGAGGTCGTCGGGTTCGCCGATCAGGAACGGCTGTTGCGCGCGCCGATCGTCACCGTCTACGCGAAGCGGGCGCAGTGACCGCACCGACGCTTCCCGCCCAGGTCCAGGCCGCTCGCGAACAGCTGCTCGGTGTCGTCCGCGAGGCTGACCCGCAGGCCGCCAAATGGGTCGAGGACCAGCGCAAGGCCCGGTCGGAGAAACCGTCCGTGGTGGTCGTCGGCGAGACGAACCGCGGGAAGAGTTCGCTGGTCAACGCCCTGCTCGCGACCCCGGGACTGTCCCCTGTGGACGCTGACGTGGCCACCGCGACCTACCTCGTTTTCGAGCACGCGCAGCAGTGGGGCGCGCAGGCCTGCTACCCCGGTCAGCTGGCTTCGGTGCCGTTCGACCTGACGCAGCTGGTCGACTGGGTGTCCGCCGCGCACGAACTGCCGCCGGGACAGCTGCCGCCGCGCTACGTCGAGGTGTCCGGCCCGGTCCCGCTCCTGGAACGGCTGACCCTGGTCGACACCCCGGGCGTCGGCGGGCTCGATTCGCTGCACGGCGAGCTGGCCAAGGAGGCCGCCGCGGGCGCGACCGCGCTGGTGTTCGTGGTCGACGCGTCGGCCCCGTTCACCTCCACTGAGCTGCAGTTCCTGCGCGAGGTCGCGGACCGCGTCGAGACGGTTGTCTTCGTGCTGGCCAAAACCGACGCCTTCCGCGGCTGGCGCGAGATCCTGGAAGCCGACCGGCAACTGCTCGCCGAACACGCGCCGCGCTTCGCCGACGCGGTGTTCCACCCGGTGTCGGCGCGCGTGTTCGAGACCGCGGCGAAGGCTCCGAACGAGCAGGTCGCCGCCATGCTGCGGGAGAAGTCCGGCATCGCCGCGGTGCAGGTCGCGCTGCAGGAGCTGCTGGTCGGCCGGTCGATGATGTTGAAGGAAGCCAACACGCTCCGCTCGCTTTCGAGTGCGCTGGCCGGCATCAAAGCGAAGCTGCAAGCCGAAAGCCGGGCCCTGTCGGCAGGCGAAGCGGAAGCCGAACAACTCCGCGCCCGCCGCGACGATCTCCAGTCCCAGCGCCGCACTTCCACCCGTGGCTGGCAGTTGCGGCTGCGCGGCGAAATCCAGCGCACGCGGGTCGAGGTCGGCCACGAGAGCAGCCGCGAAATGCGCGAGGCGCAGGCGCATTTCCGCCAGCGCATCGACGGCGCCAAGCGCGACGAGCTGGCCGCGCTGCCGCAGGAAGTGGACATCGCGCTGCAGACCGCGTCGCAGCGAGTGTCGATGCAGCTGTCGCAACGGCTGAACCAGGTCACGAACACGGCGCTGTCGGAGCTGTTCTCCGCTGAGGAACTGGACGTGATCCGCGCCCAGTTCGCCCGCGCCGGCGGCCCGCCGGTCGTGCTGCGCCCGCCGGACAAGAAACCGCCGACGGCCGAAGACAAACTGCTGGTGTTCATGGGCATTTCCGGTGGTGTCGGCGCGGGAAAGATCGCCGCGCTGCCGCTGGCCGGGGTCGCGATCCTCAACCCGGTAGTGCTTCCGGCGACGATCGTGATCGGCCTCGGCGCGGGCTGGTGGATGGCGCGTACTCGCAAGCACGCCTCGGACAAGCAGCACCTGAAGCAATGGCTGGTCGAAGCCATCGCCGACGCCCGCTCGACGCTTGACCAGCTGATCGCCGAACAGCTCATCGAGGCCGAACAGCAGTTGTCGCTGGCCCTCGACGAGGCGTTGGGCCGCCGCATCGAGGCGATCGAGGCGGAGCTGAAGGAGGTGGACCAGACGATCAAAATGAGCGCGCAGGAGCGGGCGAAGAAGATCGCGATCGTCTCGAAACGCCTGAAGGACGTGACCGAGAGCCACACCCGGGCCGAAACTCTGCTTTCCCGCATCCGCACGGTCCGCGATCGGGCATGATCAGCGGGTGACGTACGGACCTGGATCTCCGCCTGGGCCGCAGCCGCCGCAGTGCTTCTCGCTGGTGGCGGCGTCGCCATCTTCATCGTCGCGACCGACGACAGCGTCGAGGTGCATCGCCCGGCAGGCGGTCCCGGGTCGTCGTCCGGGCTTACGTCGACGCGGTCAGCAAACGCGACCCGATCGGCCTGCAGAACGTGGATTGCCACGCGTCCACCGAGTACCCGGCGACCCGGTCGGTCCAGCGCTTCGCCCAGGACAACGTCGCGATCCGCCTCGGCAAGCCGACCACCGGACCCGGCGACGGCGCGTTCTTCGAGGTCGAGGTCAGCCGGAACGCGCATCCGCCGGCCACCACCCGGCTGGATCTGAACCGCGAGGAAGCCGGGACCTGGTGCGTCTTCGTCACCGGCAGCGGCCTGCCGGTCAACCTGCCGCCGTGACCCCGTGATCGGCTTGTGGACGGGAACCGAACCGGCCTAACGTGAGTCATACCGAGCGAACCAGCGGCAGACCCGGCGTAATGAGGGGGACCAACCCATGTGGGTCGACGAGAGCGGCGGCACTGACTCGACCGGCCACGAGGCCTTGACCGTCCACGTCGACGGCCAGGAGTACCAGGCCGAGGTCAACTACGACACCGACCACGACGGGGTCTCCGACACCGCGGTCGTCGAGCACGACGACGGCACCGCGCAGGCGTTCGCCGACACCGACCACGACGGCGTCGCCGACCACTACGCGGTGCTCGACTCGACCGGGCACGTCGTGGACCAGGCGGTTTACGACGAGAAGACCGGCAGCTGGGTCGAATCCGGCCACGGCCAGTCCGGCTCGGACGGCACCGACACGCATTCGCAGGACACCTCGACCACCGGTCACATCCACGCCGACCTGCCGGACGGCAACGTCGACGCCGGGGTCGCCACCATCGACACCGACCACGACGGGCACAACGACACCGCGGTCGTCGAGACGAAGTCCGGCGGCACGATCGCCTTCACCGACACCAACGGCGACGGCCAGGCCGACGTCGCGGTGCAGGTCGGCGCGGACGGTTCCACCCACACCTTCGAGCACACCGGCCAGGGCCAGTGGACCGAGACCGACGGCGCGAACCACGCGCTCGACTCGGCGGCCGCGGCCGACCCTGGCAGCGATTCGGCCTGGGGCGGCGAGGGCGCGCAGCTGCTCAGCGGCGTCGCGAAGATCGACAGCGGAACTGGGCAGTGGATCAGCCCCAACTGAACCTTCGGTAACTGACGTCACACGAACGGGTCCGGCCGCGCGCCGGGCCCGTTTCGTCGTCTCCGGGACGTCAAAGCCCGGCGCCGTCCGCCCGGGTCCGGCGAACCGGCGCCCGGCAGCGTCCGGCGAAGATCAGGACTGATCAGCCCAGCTCCGGCATCCGGCACGAATGCGACGCGGGCCACGCGGAAAGATTTTCGGCGCTGGCCCGTTCCGGTGAAACTGAATCGATTCCCTTATCGTTCTTGTGAGAGAACCGACAGGTCAGCTCTCGGTTACCTGCCGTCCATCCGGCTACAGTCGGGGAATCCCAAAACCCGCACACCGGTCTTCCGCCGGTGTGCGAAGCCATTCGGTCGCCGGCAACGAAGCCCGCACCAAGAACACTGTCGTTCGCGGTGTGGGCTCTTTTGTCGTCGGAAGTCAGGAGTAGAGATGACCGCAGTCGCCATCCCCGGACTGGACACAGCGCCGACGACGCACAGTGGCGTGCTGTCCTGGGTCCGGGAGGTCGCCGAGCTGACCACCCCGGACCGCGTGGTGTGGGTCGACGGGTCTGACGAGGAAGCCGCCCGGATCAACCAGGAGCTGGTCGACGCCGGCACCTTCGTGAAGCTGGACGCGAAGCCGAACTCCTACTGGGCCACCTCGGACCCCGACGACGTCGCGCGGGTCGAGAACCGCACCTTCATCTGTTCGAAGGAAGAGAAGGACGCGGGCCCGACGAACAACTGGGTGGCCCCGGCCGAGATGAAGGCCACCATGACGGAGCTGTACCGCGGCTGCATGGCCGGCCGGACGATGTACGTCATCCCGTTCTGCATGGGCCCGCTCGGCGACGAAAACCCCAAGCTGGGCATCGAAATCACCGACTTCGCCTACGTCGTCGCGTCGATGCGCGTGATGACCCGCGCCGGCAAGGCCGCGCTGGACAAGTTCGTCAAGGCGGACGGCACCGAGGCCGAGTTCGTGCCCGCGCTGCACTCGGTCGGCAAGCCGCTGGCCCCCGGCGAGAAGGACGTCGCCTGGCCGTGCAGCGAGACCAAGTACATCTCGCACTTCCCGGAGGAGCGGCTGATCTGGAGCTACGGCTCTGGCTACGGCGGCAACTCGTTGCTGGGCAAGAAGTGCTACTCGCTGCGCATCGGCTCGGTCATCGCGCGCGACGAGGGCTGGCTCGCCGAGCACATGCTGATCCTCAAGCTGATCTCGCCCGAGGACAAGGTCCACTACGTCGCGGCGGCGTTCCCGAGCGCCTGCGGCAAGACCAACCTCGCCATGCTGCAGCCGACCATCCCGGGCTGGCGCGCGGAGACCCTCGGCGACGACATCGCGTGGATGCGCTTCGGCGAGGACGGCCGGCTGTACGCGGTGAACCCGGAGTTCGGCTTCTTCGGCGTCGCGCCGGGCACCGACAACCACACGAACCCGAACGCCATGCGCACCATCGAGAAGGGCAACACGGTCTTCACGAACGTGGCGCTCACCGACGACGGCGACGTGTGGTGGGAGGGCATGGAGAACAAGCCCGCGCACGCCACCTCGTGGAAGCACCAGGACTGGACGCCCGACTCCGAGGAGAAGGCCGCCCACCCGAACTCGCGCTACTGCGTGCCGATGTCGCAGTGCCCGATCCTCGCGCCGGAGTGGGACGATCCGAAGGGCGTGCCGATCTCGGCGATCCTGTTCGGCGGCCGCCGCAAGACCACGGTGCCGCTGGTGAACCAGGCCCGCGACTGGCAGCACGGCGTGTTCATGGGCGCGACCATGTCGTCGGAGACCACCGCCGCGGCGGTCGGCGCGGTCGGCAACGTCCGCCGCGACCCGATGGCGATGCTGCCGTTCCTCGGCTACCACGCCGGCGACTACTTCAAGCACTGGCTGGACCTCGGCAAGAACGCCGACGCGAACAAGCTGCCGAAGATCTTCTACGTCAACTGGTTCCGCCGCGGCGACGACGGCCGTTTCCTGTGGCCGGGCTTCAGCGAGAACTCGCGCGTGCTCAAGTGGGTGCTCGAGCGCGTCGAGGGCACTGGCAACGCGGTCGAGACTCCGATCGGCTTCGTGCCGAACGCCCAGGACCTCGACCTGGACGGCCTGTCCGAGCCGGTCGAGGACATCCAGGCCGCGCTGGAGGTGCGCAACGAGGAGTGGCGCGAGGAGCTGCCGCTCATCGAGGAGTGGTTCGCGAAGATCGGCGAGGTGCCGTCCTCGCTGCGCGACGAGCTGGACGCGCTGGCCCAGCGCCTCGGCTGAGGTAGCTGCTTGAAGAAGGGGACGTTCGCGCCGGACGCGGACGTCCCCTTCTTCGTGCGCGGGGAAACGGTAGCGTGGCCGCATGGTCTCTGATGGGGAGAAGACTTTCCGGTTCGGCGTGAACATGGTGCTGCCGGGCTCGCGCGACGAGTGGATCGCGAAGTGCCGGCGGGTCGAAGAACTCGGCTACGACGTGTTGAGCGTGGCCGACCATCTCGGCATCGCGCCGCCGTTTCCTGCGCTCGTGCTCGCCGGTGCGGTCACCGAACGGGTGCGGCTCAACACTTTCGTGCTCAACGCGCCGTTCTACAACCCGGTGCTGCTCGCGCGGGACGTCGCGGGCACGGACCAATTCGTGTCCGGACGGCTCGAACTCGGCCTCGGCGCCGGATATGTGAAAGCGGAGTTCGAAGCGGCCGGAATGCCGTTTCCGAGCGCGAGCGCGCGGGTTGATCATCTCGAACTCACGATCAAGGAACTCCGGCGGTTGTACGCGGATCCGGAATACGCGCCTCAGCCCGCGCAATCCGGCGGTCCCCCGTTGATGATCGGCGGCCGCGGAGACCGGCTGCTTTCGCTCGCCGCCGAGCACGCGGCGACGATTGCCTTCAGCGGCACGGCAAAGGTGCGCGACGGTGCGCCGCCGGTATTGGCACCGGCGGACTCGGTGGAAGAACGCACGCGGTTTGTCGCCGAGCGGCTCGCCGGCCGTGAAGCAGAATTCAACTTGCTCGTGCAATTCGTCCAGATCACCGATGATCGCGAAGGCGCATTGCGGGAAATCCATGCCCGCCTTGGCGACACGCTCACTCTCGAAGAACTGGCCGAAGTTCCCACGGTGCTGGTCGGGACGGTCGAGGAAATCGCTGACCAGCTGGTCGCGCACCGCGCCCGGTTCGGCTTCAGCTATTCCACGGTCCTCGAACCCAACCTCGAAGTGCTGGCCCCGGTGGTGGATCTGCTGTGTCCGCGATAGTCGACGCCCGCGGGCTCGGCGTGAAGGCCGGTGACCTGTGGTTGTTGGAAGATCTCGATTTCTCCGTCGATCCGGGCGAATGCGCGGTGCTCGTCGGGCCTAACGGCGTCGGCAAATCCACCCTGATGCGGTGTCTGTACGGAATGCAGGAACCGCAGCGGGGCCGGGTGCTCATCGACGGCGAGAAGCCGAACGAACGCAGTGTTTCCTTCCGTCGCAAGGTTTCCGTGCTTTTCGACGATTCCGACTTCTTCGCCGAACTCACCCCGATGCAACACTTGGAGCTGCTCTCCGGTTCGTTCGGCGAAGACCTCGGCGATTTCGAAGAACTGATCGTGGACGCGGGGCTCGCCGAACGCGCCCGCGTCACCGCCGGGCATTTCTCGGCCGGACAGCGTCGCCGGTTGCTGCTGCTGGGCGTCACCGCGCGGCCGCATCGAGTGCTGTTGCTGGACGAACCCGAACGCGCGCTCGACACCGCGGGCAAGGAATGGCTGGTCAAGCTGATCGGCCGCTCCACCGCGGCGGGTGCGGCAGTTGTCGTTGCCACGCACCATAAACCGTTGCTGGATACGGCAGACAGCGTGCTCGAACTGTGGTGACCCGGTTGCGCGTGCCCGGCCGCAAGCGGTTCGGCGGCATCTTCAGCGGCGACAGTCCCACGTTTGTGCTGATTTTCGGCGTCGGCTTCCTGTTCACCGCCTTCTTCCGTACCGACGCCTGGCATAGAGTCCTCTTTGGACCGTCCGCTGTGGACTACTCGGCGGTGCTCGGCCTGGTCGCGTTGTGCGCCGCCGTGGGCTGGCGAAGCCTGCTGCGGCGCGGTTTCGTCTGGGCCGAACCGGCCGAGCTGACCTGGATGGACTTCGCCGAGGTGGACCGCCGCCGCGTCGTCGCGACCCGGTTGGCCGGCGTGCTGACCGGATTCGTGGTGGTGATCGGATATCTCGCCGCGCTGATGCTG
This sequence comes from Amycolatopsis sp. NPDC114503, assembly GCF_055633655.1. Taxonomy (NCBI): domain Bacteria; kingdom Bacillati; phylum Actinomycetota; class Actinomycetes; order Pseudonocardiales; family Pseudonocardiaceae; genus Amycolatopsis; species Amycolatopsis sp. NPDC114503. Next base: position 673,576 of record NZ_JBVKDT010000001.1, read on the forward strand.
GCGGTCGGCGGAAGCTCGATCGACTGGTGGTGCGCCGCGGCAGCGCTCGTCGCGGGCGGCACGATTCTCGCCTTCACCACCGCTCGCCGCACTGCGTTCGTTCTCGAAGCCGCCGGACCGTTGCTCCTCGCCGTGGCTGGCGTGGTCACCGCCGCAGCTCGCCTCGACGCAATGGCCGTGCAGTACGTCGGCGCGGCGCTCGCGTTATGCGGTCTGCTGCTGGCTTTTGGCGGCGAGGCAGTAAGCGGCGCCGGGCGCGCGGTGTTGCTCGACGGCTGGAACGCGCGGGTCCTGCGCGCGATGGCGGTGACGTTCCTCGACCCGATGATGATGCTGCCGGAGTCCGCGCCCGCGGGCTCGTGGTCGCTGCGCCCGCCCACCGCGTTCCGGCTCGCGTGGGCCGGGATCGTCGGCCGTTCCCGGTACGCGGGCGCGGTCTTGTTAGTGGCTTTCGCGGTAGCCGTCGGACATGTTGCTGTCCCCACTCTGCCGGGACCGGTGCTCGTCGGGATCGGCGCGTACGTCGCGCTTACTCCTTTCGGGGCCGGTCTTGGCGTGCTGTGGCGGAATCCGGGTCGCCGGAGGTGGCTGGGTTCGTCGTCGCAGGAGCTGGTGATCGCACACGGAATCGCCCTGGTAGTGGTCGGCCTGGTCTGGTCGGCTCTGCTCTCAGTGGCTCTTTTGGCTTTGGGTACCGCGTTTTCGGCGCTCTCGTGGGTGACCGTCGCCCTGGCGGTGCTTTCGGTGTTGCGCACCGTCACGCGTGGGCCGGTCGACTACAGCAGCGCGGGTTTCGTCGACACCCCCGCCGGTCCGATGCCGGCAAACCTTATGCGGCAACTGTTCCGCGGCCCGGACCTGCTGGCGATCGGCATCTTCGTGCTGGCACAAGTCAGCTGAACGGGCGCGCTCGGGTTAGGCTCCGTGCCGACGAGAGGAGCCGAACGTGGGCGGTGGACACGCTTCCGGCATCGGCCGCAGGGCGACCTGCGAATTTCCGTCCGGCTGGAGCGACGAGCAGATCATCGCCGTGGTCAAGGACGTCGCCAACGATCCGGGCGAACCCCGGCGGCAGCAGTACAACGGCCGCTGGCGCTGCGTCGGCGAACGGTACGGCGTGCGCGTGGTCGTCCTGGTCAACGGCGACGGTCTCGTGCACACCAGCTTCCCGATGCCGGGCCCCGGCGTCGTCCGGAACCCGGACGCCGCGCGAGACCCGGCGAATCCGACCGTCGACGACCAGTCGGGCAACCGGATCAGCTACTTCGTCGACAGCGTCCTGCGCCTGCTCGCCGACCGCATGCCGGCCGACGATCTGGAGTACTACCGCGATCTGCAGTGGTCCGGCGAATGGGAAGAACTCGCCGACACCATGGCCGCGCACTTCGAGGTCACCGGCATCCAGCTCAACCCGGACGAGTACGCGGACTTCGAGAAGCTGCTGAACTCCTTCGAGCTGCCAGTCCGCGACTGCCGCTACCTCAACGACCGGGAACGGGTGCTCGCCGACCTGCGCGGTTGAGAAGTCACCAGGGGACCACCCCGGCGTCGTCGAAGAACCCGCCGCGCGGCCCGTCGTCCGGCAAGGTCGCGAGCTTGACCGCGATCGCCGCGCCCTGCTCGGGCGTGCGTGTTCCGGCGTAACCAGTGAAATCCGTTGCCACGTAACCGGGGCAGGCGGCGTTGATGATGACGTTCGTGTCGGCGAGCGTGCGGGCGTATTGCACGGTGATGCTGTTGAGCATCGACTTCGACGGGGCGTAGGCAGCGAGAACGGGCCCAGTTCGCAGTTCGAGCGAGCCCATGTTGCTGGACATGTTGACGATGCGCGGCGACTTCGCCTTGCGCAGCAGCGGCAGCATCGCGTTCGTGACCCGGACGACGCCGAAGACGTTCGTGTCGAGGACGGTGCGGACGACGTCGAGGTCGAGCGTCGTCGGGTCCTGGGCGCCGCCGTCGATCCGGCCGCCGATGCCTGCGTTGTTGACCAGGACGTCGAGCCGTTCGAGGGCCTTGGCCGCGGCGGCGACGCTTTCTTCGGAGGTGACGTCGAGCGCGACCCCGAACGCGTCGATGCCCTTACCTCGTAACTCTTCAACAGCCTTCTCGCGGTTGGTTTCGTCCCGCGCGCCCACGGCGACGGTGAAGCCGATCGAGCCGAGGCCGTGCGCGATGGCGAGGCCGATTCCCTTGTTCGCGCCGGTGACCAGCGCGATCTTCGTGTCGTTCACTCCACCCATGGTCGGCTCGGACCTCACGTTTTGGCCAAGACCGATCCGGTCCAGTGTGATACCCGCCGGGTATTACGCTGGTTGGAGTGGACGACCTCGAGACCCGCGAGCTTCGCTACTTCGCCGCAGTCGCGGATGAATTGCACTTCGGCCGCGCCGCCGAACGGCTCGGGATCGCCCAGCCGCCGCTGTCCCGCGCGATCGCGCAGCTGGAGCGTCGGCTCGGCGTCCAGCTCCTCGACCGAAACCGCCGCGGCGTCGCGCTGACCGAGGCCGGTCGGGTGCTGCTCCGCGAATCCCGCCTGGCTCTCGACGCAGTCGCGGCCGCCGCCCGCCGCACGCGTCGAGCCGGGACTCATCCGCTGGTGCTGGCGACCAAAGCCGGAGCGTCGCACGAAGTTCTGCAACGGCTGCTGGACGCCCCGGACGCGCCGCCGGTCGAGGTTTTGCTGTGCGAGGTCGGCGAACAGGCCGGACTGCTCCGCGACGGTTCCGCGGACGTGGCGATCGTGCACCACCCGTACGACGACCTCGCCGGATTCGACACCGAGGCGCTGCAGACGGAGGGCCAGGTCGCGATCCTCCCGGCGGCTCATCCGCTCGCCGCCCGGGAAACGCTCACGCTCGCCGAGGTCAGCGACGTGCCGGACCTGCCGATCGCCCGCTGGCCCCGCCTCGACGGCAGCTATCCGGACGGTCCAGGGCCGGAGGTGCGCACCCAGTCGAAACTCGCCCAGCTCGTCGCACTCGGCCGGACGCTGCTGGTCATCCCGGCATCGAGCCGCGCCTGGCAGTGGCCAGAGCACGTCGCGGTCCCGGTCGTCGACGCAGCGGAGGTCACGACGATGCTTGCCTGGCCGTCCACGAGCCGCTCCCCGGGAGTGGCGGCGTTTGTCCGGGCTGCGGTTGCGCTTCGCTTCGAGGCTTGAGCTGTCCACCGATGTCGGGTGCCAGCCTCTCGCCGGAGGTGGTCGCTTTTGCCCGGGCTGAGGCCGCGCTTCGCGTCGGGTCCTGAGTTGTCCACAGTTGCCAACCGACATCGGGCTCCGGCTGCTCGCCGGAGGTGGCCGCGTTTATCCGGCCCGTGGTCGCGCTTCGCTTCGAGGCTTGAGCTGTCCCGCAACTGCCCACAGGGCGCTTGCCGCTCCCCGGAGGCGGCCGCCTTTGTCCGATCCGTGGTCGCGCTTCGCACCGAGGCTTGAGCTGTCCACAGTTGTCCACAGGCCGCTTGCCCGTTCTGCTCGCCGAGCCTGCCCCCGGCGGCCGGACTCAGCCGCTCTGCCCGTCCGTCTCGACCGGCTGCCCGATCACCCCCGCAAGCCCGGCAAACGTCAACTGGCCTGCGAAAACGCCGCCGGATCGCCGTCGCACGCGACGCGCAGCCGGTCCAGCGGCATGCCCACCGCGTCGGCGATCGCCGCGACGGTGAAGAACGCGGGCGTCGGAATCCGGCCGGTTTCGATTTTGCGCAGGGTTTCGACCGAAATGCCCGCTTCGGCGGCCACGTCGACCATGCTGCGGCTGGCCCGGGCGGCGCGCAGCACCAGGCCGAGCCGCTCGCCGCGGGAGCGTTCTTCGTCGGTGAGGGGCACGCGGACCATGCCGCCCAGTTTAGCCACAGAGTTGTCCACTGCCTGTGGATAACTCTGTGCACAAGCTGCCGAACCCCGTGGACAACCGCCGGTCGGCACAAGTTCTTGGGTCATTCGGAGCGGCCCGGTCCCGCCGATAGGGGTAGCGAACGGCCCGCCGAGGCGGTGCGGGAGCGGGTTGTCCCCGAGGTTGTCCACACCCTGGAACGTGTTCGTAGTGCTGATCGAATCGATATCGAAGTCGTATGACGGCGGGATGAGCGCGGTCTAGGGTCAGGCGGTCGCGTGTCACGTGAGTGTTAGGTGAGGTTCGATGTCCACTGCCAAACCGGGCGGTCGGGTGCGCGGGTTCCAGTTCAGTGCCTGGAACCTGCTGTTGCTGATCCCGTTGCTGATCCTGGTCACGCCGCTGTTCAACTTCGACGGGCCGCGGCTGTTCGGCCTTCCGTTCTTCTACTGGTTCCAGCTGGCGTTCGTCGTGCTGGGCGTGCTGTGCACCGGCATCGTCTACCTGGCGACCAAGGACAAGCCGCGCAACCAGGGCCAGGACGAGCTGAGCGTTGACGACTTGGACGAGGGGGACGCCCGATGAACAACATTCAGTGGGTCGAACTGATCGTCTTCGCGTTCCTGTTCGTCGTCGTCACCGTGCTCGGCTTCGTCGCCTCGCGCTGGAAGGCCGGCGGCAGCCTCGACCACCTCGACGAATGGGGTCTCGGCGGGCGCAAGTTCGGTTCGTGGATCACCTGGTTCCTGCTCGGCGGCGACCTCTACACCGCCTATACCTTCGTCGCCGTGCCCGCGCTCGTGTTCAGCGCCGGCGCGCTCGGCCTGTACGCGCTGCCTTACACGATCGTCGTCTACCCGATCGTCCTGCTGCCCGCGCTGCGCATGTGGTCGGTCAGCCGTTCGCGCGGCTACGTGACTCCCGCCGACTTCGTCCGCGGTCGTTTCGGTTCGCCGACTCTGGCGTTGCTGATCGCGATCACCGGCATCGTCGCGACCATGCCGTACATCGCGTTGCAGCTGGTCGGCCTCGAAGCCGTGCTGCGCACGATGGGCATCAACGGTTCCGGCATCGTCGGGCACCTGCCGCTGCTGATCGCGTTCGTGATCCTGGCGCTCTACACGTATCAGTCGGGCCTGCGCGCGCCCGCGCTGATCGCGTTCGTCAAGGACATCCTGATCTACATCGTGATCATCGTGGCGATCATCTACCTGCCCTCGAAACTCGGCGGCTGGGACCACATTTTCAGCACCGCCAAGGAAACGCTCGCCAAGCCGAACCCGAAGACGGGCAAGCCGGCCGGGTCGATCCTGCTGACGTCGAGCAACCAGCTGCAGTACGCGACGCTGGCGCTCGGTTCGGCGCTCGCGCTGTTCCTGTACCCGCACTCGCTCACGAGCGTGCTCGCCTCGCGCGGCCGCAACGTGATCAAGCGGAACATGGTGGCGCTGCCGGCTTACTCGTTCGTGCTGGGTCTGCTGGCGCTGCTGGGCTACGTCGCGATTTCGGCAGGCGTCAAGCCGCTGACGAACGCGGCCACCGGCAAGCCGGACGGCAACACGATCGTCCCGCTGCTGTTCGATTCGCAGTTCACGAACTGGTTCGCGGGCATCGCCTTCGCCGCGATCGGCATCGGTGCGCTGGTGCCCGCCGCGATCATGTCGATCGCCGCGGCGAACCTGTGGACGCGCAACATCTACAAGGAGTACATCCGCAAGGACGCGACGCCGAAGCAGGAGGCGAAGCAGGCCAAACTGGCGTCGCTGGTGGTCAAGCTGGGCGCGGTGCTGGTGATCATCCTCATCGACCCGCAGTTCTCGATCGACCTGCAGCTCATCGGCGGCGTGCTGATCCTGCAGACCCTGCCCGCGGTCGCCATCGCCCTGTACACGCGCTGGTTCCACAAGGCGGGCCTCATCGCCGGCTGGATCGTCGGCATGGGCTGGGGCCTGATCATGCTGTACGGAATCCCCAACCCAGCCAACGGAAAACTCCACTTCGGCGGCTCCGCGCTGGCGATGGGCAACCTGTCGATCTTCGGCTGGCACCCGTTCAGCGGCACCGGTCTCGCGGTGGTGCAGATCTACCCCGGTTTCGTGGCTTTGATCGCGAACATCGTGGTAGCCGCGGTGGTTTCGGTCATCGCACGGGCGCTGAAGTGGAGCCCGGGCAACGACGAAACCGCGCCCGAGGACTACCACGCCGACGAACACGACAAGGACCTGCGCCCGATCGGCGCGCACTGAGTCCTTTTTAGACAGAGGCCCCCTCGCCGTCGTCCGGCGAGGGGGCCTCTTCTGTTTTGCCGATCATTGCCTTCGCGACGATGTAGAGCACAACCGAGTTCAGCACATGCCAGAGGAAATGCGTGCCCGCTGGGAAGTCCCCGCAGACCACCTCGTCAATGCTCCGAAACGCCAAGGACAACGCGAACACCGCGGCAGCCATGGTGAAGTCCAGCCAGTACGAATCGCGCTTGACCCCCAATGCGACGGCGAACCCCGCGAGCCCGACGAGCGCCGGCAGGTACAACCCGCCGCCGAGCGCCACTGACGCGACCGTGAGTGCGAGGAACGCCGGTGCGCCGAGCCAGGCCCACTTGGCTTTGGCTTTAAAGAAGACCCGGGGAAAGAGCGCGGCGTAGAACAGCACGAAGAGCAAGATGGCGGTGGAGTCGGCGACCGCGCCCCATCGGGTGGCGACCAGGTGAAACACGCTGCTGGCAACGAAGACCAACCCGATCAGGACGGCGAGCACCCGCCCGGTTCGCTGCCCGTTGGCATACCACCAGACCATCCCGGCGGCGACGAGAAAGGCCAGGTTGGCCACGTCGTTGAGCGGCTCGCCCCAGAGTCCGGGCGCGGTGCGCTCGCAGTAACCGTCCACGTACGCGGTCCAGTTCACGGGGGTAAGCAAACCCCTTCCGGGTGAACGGGGTACATCCGGGGGTCAGGTGGTTCGGGTCAGCGGGGCCCAGCCGTCCTCGGGGTCGCCGAGAGTCCATCCTTCCGGCCAGTTGTGCAGCACCGGTCCCTCGCGGTCCAGCCGCACTAGGGTGCGTCCAAGTTCGGATGCCCCGGTGAACTCCGACTCTCCGAAATCGAAGTCTCCACCGAATCGGACCTCGTAAAAACTCACCGGGCCGTCGAAACGGATCGAGCGCAGACCCGCATAGCGCTGGAAGGACACGCCCGCAAAGGACGTGCTGTCGGCGAAACGTGACCTGTGCAGGGAGACGTCGTGCCTGAACTTCGCGTGGTCGAACGAGGTGTGCCCGCCGAACCTGGCTTGCTGGAACGCGGCGGGTTCGGCGAACACTGAGCCGTCGAAGGAAGTTCTGCCGCGGAACTTCGCGTCGCGAAAACGTGCGTCGGCGAAGGTCGCCATGTCGAAATGCGCGTCGGCGAAGCGGACACTCGAGAACGTCGCGGTGCCGGTGAAGTCCGCACCGCGGAAGTCAGCCTCTACGGGAAATCTCGCGTTCTCGAAGTCCGCCGCCTCGCCGAAACTCGCTCCGATGAAACCGGCGCGGACGGTGAACACCGCGCCCGCGAAGTTGGCGATGCCGGTGAAGGTGGTTCCGGTGAAGAGGATGGTGTCGAACCGGCATTGGCCGAAATCGACCTGGTCGAGGTTCGCCCCGGAGAAATCGAGGTGCAGCCCCGGCCAGTGTCGCCCGTCAGCCGGGCGGGAATGGTTCGCGATGATCTTCTGCGCAGTCCGCCGAACCTGCACCTCCTCCACTGTGTCATCGGACGGCATCCGGAGATAAGCGCACAACACATCGGCGATCATCTGCCGCAGCCGACCATCCGCATGGTCCTGCCCAAGCCGCTCCAGCGCGTACAACCCGCCCAACCGCACCGGCGCTCGGTCCGACCCAAGCTGGTCGACAGCCTTCCCATACTGCTCAGTCACCCGCCGAGCGAGCGCATCCTCCCGAGTATCAGCGGCCGTACGAAGCTGATGTTCCCGAGTGTCCGCGGCGACCTGTTCCGCAAGCCGATGCGCCGCCTCCTTCTGCAGCAAGTCCAACTCCGTCGACCGCTGCCGTCGCACGGCCAACCACAACGCCACCGCGCCACCCAGCCCGACCCCGAGCGTGCCACCAGTCCGGATTGCATCCAGCTGGGCCGAATCCGGCGCGAAGGCGAGCAACACCCACACCGCCACCGCGGCAAGCGCCACCATCGCCGGAAGCCCAGCCCAGATCACCCACCGCGGTATCGGCCGCAACGCCGGTCGCTCGTCCATCCGGCTACCTTGGCCCACCCGACCCCCTGCCGTCCGCCGATCGCGCGGGTTAGCGTGGGCGGCATGACCAACCCCGTGAGCCGGTTCCCCGTGACGGAACTCGAAGACCTTCCCGACGATCTCCGCGAGCGCATCGGTGCCATCGCGGAGAAATCCGGCTTCACACCGAACATCTTCCGCGCGCTGGGTCACCGCCCAGCCGAGCTGAGGGCTTTCCTCGACTACCACGACGCGCTCATGGAACGCGACGGTGGACTCACCAAAGCCGAACGCGAACTGGTCGTCGTAGCCACCTCCGGCGCGAACCACTGCACTTACTGCATCGTCGCGCACGGAGCGATCCTGCGGATCCGCGCGAAGGACCCCGAACTGTCCGACCAGGTCGCGACGAACCCGTGGCAGGTCGAACTCGACGAGCGCGGCCGGGCGATTGTCGATCTCGCCTTGGCGTTGTCCCGCGATTCCGCGTTGTTCGGCGAGGGCGACCTCGCGATGGCGCGCGAGGCGGGGCTGTCGGAGGACGAGATCTGGGACGTCGGCGCGATCACCGCGTTGTTCGCGATGTCCAACCGGCTCGCGCATCTGACCGCGCTCAAGCCGAATCCGGAGTTTTACTTGATGGGGCGTCAGAAACGGTAGAACGGGCCTGGCAGGTCGCGGCTCATCTCGAACCGGGTTCGCAGCCAGCCGCGCAGGCGGTGCACCGGTTTCGTCCACGCTCGCGGCGCGGGCCCGAAATACCTCGGGTCCGCGTGCGGGGTGAACGCGTCGCCGGTCAGGATGACCGCGGCGTGGCCCAGCGGGCAGTGGCCGGACACGGAGATCACGCCGCGCGTCAGGTTCTCGACCCAATCGACCTCGTCGACGCCCAGCAGCGTCCGGCGATCGCACACCGGGCAGTACAAGACGAACATCTATAACTCCCGCCGCCAGGTTTCGCCGGTCACGAGGGGGCCGAACGCGTCCGTCTTCTCCTCGCCGACGAGTTCGAATCCGGCGCTGCGGTAGATCCCGCGCGCGGCGGCGAGCAGCGACAGCGTCCACAGTTCCATCGCGCGATACCCCTGCGCCGCGGCGAATTCGACGCATTCGCGCACCAGGCGTTTGCCGACGCCGTGTCCGCGCGCGGCCGGTTCCAGCAGGAGCAGCCGGAGTTTCGCGGTGTCTTCCTCGTCGCCGGGGGTGCAGAAAATGCTGCCGACCCGTTCGCCGTCGAGTTCGGCGATCCAGCCGGCCTGGCGCGGGTCGTCGCGGCGTTCGGCGAAATCGGCGACCACGCGCGCGACCATGGCTTCGAAGCGTTCGTCGAGGTCGTACTCCTCGGCGTACAGCGCGCCGTGCCGGTGCACCACCCAGCCGAGGTCGCCCGGCCGTGGCGCGCGCACGGTGACCGCCGGTTCCGGTGCCTGTTCGCCGACGAGCGCGGTGATGGTCCCCATCGCGCCGAGCAGGCGGCGCTGGTCGGCGTCCGCGAACTGGTCGAGGAGACCGCCGATCTGGCTGGCCGACCGGTGGTCGAGATCGGCGAACGCGGCGTGCCCTTCGGCGGTGAGCGTGACGAGCTGGCGGCGCGCGTCGTCCGCGCAGCGTTCGCGGGTGACGAGGCCGCGGGTTTCCAGGCGGCCGAGCAGCCTGCTCGCGTAGCCGCCGTCCAGTGCCAGCCGTTTGCGCAGATCGCTGACCTGCAGCTGGTCCTGTTGGGCCAGTTCGAACAGCACCCGCGCTTCACTCAGCGAGTACTCGGCGTCGGCCGGTCCCTCGTCGAGGACGCCGATCACTCCGGTGTAGAGCCGGTTGAAAGCGCGAACCGTGGCGACGCGTTCGGTGAGGACTGAATCCGGCACGGGGACCACCTTGACTCGATCGTTGACTGAGTCAAGCATCTCCCCGCCGCCCGCTCGGGGCAAGGGAATTCCCCCGGTGGTGGACACGGGGCGAGAATGGTCCAGACATATGGAAACCCCGTGATGCTGCCAGGTCGGGGGTCCGCCAGCATCACGGGGTCGTAGTGGGTATCGACGCGGCTCTCCGCGGCGTTACACCCAGGATTCGCTGTGGTCTAGATCACTCACGTGAGTGACACACCAACAGGTTGGTTGTGCAGGTCAGCGCATGAACGGCTGACGCGCCTGGGCGAGGGCGATGAGCTCCTGCCGGACCGTCGAGGTGGCCGCGGTGTCGATCGCCCGGTTCAGCGCCCGGCGAGTGCGAGCCTCGGCGCGACGGGCACGGAGCTTGGCGGCGATGTTGCTCATGGTCTCTTGCATCCCCTTCAGAGATCTTCGGTGGCTGTGTCTCTAGTATGCACCTTTTTTCACAAGGAAGCCAACGAATCTACGGTGACATGGGGCACTTGCCGAAGAATCATCGGCACTCTCCTGAAGATCGCCGGACAGATCGCGTGTCGGCAGTCACAAGCCGCTAACGCGCTAACGTCCTCTACGGCTATCTAGCAAAATTCCTATAAATAGCTAGGCAGCCGCATAGACCGGTAGCGAGAGGAAGATTCGCTCAGTCGCGGCCGAGCAGGTAGTGCCCGAAGTGCGGCACGGTGAAGGCGATCTGCCCGCGTTCGGCGGAGTAGACCAGGCCTTTCTTCATCAGACTGTCGCGCGCCGGCGACAGAGACGAAGGCTTGCGCCCCAGGTAGACGGCCACATCGGCGGTGCCGGCGGCCTCGTCGCGGCCTTGGGTCATCTCCGCCATTGCGAGCAGGTACTCGCGTTCGGCGGGCGTCGCGCGTTCGTAGCGCGACCCGAAGAACCCGACCGCCAGCTCAGACTCCGCCTCAGGCGCGGCGACCTGCACGTCCTTGACTGTGATCGGGTCCGCGGGCGCGGCGTCCCAGGCGGCCTTGCCGTAGGCCTGGATGAAGTACGGGTAGCCGCCGGAGGCGTCGAAGAGCGCGTCGAGCGCCTCCGGTTCGATCCCGGCCTCCTCGCGTTCTATCGGAGCCATCACCGCGTAGTCGGCGTCCTCGCGGCTGAGCCGGTCGATGCGCGAGTACCGGAAGAGCCGCTCGGAGTACGACTTCGACGCCGACAGCACCGCCGGCACATGCGGCAGCCCCGCCCCGACCACGACCAGCGGCGCGCCGGATTGCGACAGCTCATGGCAAGCCGCGCACAGCGCCGAAACGTCGTCCGGCTGCAGGTCTTGGATCTCGTCGATCAGCAGCGCGACGCCGGTGCCGACGTCCGCGGCCAGCTCGGCGACATCGGTGAACAGCTCGACCAGGTCGATCTCGATGTCGCCGGAGTCCGCCCGGCCCTGTGCGGCGGGCACGTCGATGCCGGGTTGCCAGCGGTCGCGCAGTTTCGCGTCCGGCTTGTTCGCCTTGAGCGCGAACGCCTTCAGCACCCCGAGCACTTCCTCGACCCGGTCCGGCGCGCGATGCCGCACGGCGAGGTCGCGGATCGCCCGATGCAGGGCCGCCGACAGCGGACGCCGCAGTTCCGCGTCCGGTCGCGCCTCGATCTTGCCCGCACCCCACCGGTGCCGGACGGCCATCGACCGCAGCTCCCCCAGCAGCACCGTCTTGCCGACGCCACGCAGGCCGGTCAGCACGAGACTGCGTTCCGGCCGTCCGCGAGCGACGCGTTCGAGAACGACCTCGAACGCCTTCAGCTCCCTTTCCCGGCCTGCCAGCTCCGGCGGCCGCTGCCCGGCGCCGGGCGCGAAGGGATTGCGGATGGGGTCCACTCTGTCACCGTATCGAGGTATCTAGAGCTAGCCCGATATTCGCGCATATACAGCTAGTGCGTGTCGTAGAAAGATGGCCGGGTCTGCAGCCCCGTCCATCCTTACCCCCAGCGCCTACTCTGACGGAGCGTTAGTCCGTCAGGTTCCGCTCCGCGTAGATCTTCATCGCGTCGCGGATGTACTCGGCGGTGCCGGGGCCGTGCTTCTCGTCGTACGAGCCGTACCGCGGGTCGTCGACATACATCTGTCCGAGACCGGTGAAGTAGCACTTCGAGACGGTCCCCGCGGCGGGTTGCAGCCAGGCGTGCAGCCGTGCGGTGACAGCCTGCGTCTCGTCCGAACCAGGGTCGTAGCCGTCCTTGCGGGCAGCTCCGAACGCGGCCGAGATGTCCAGCTGTTCCTGCTGGAAAGCCTTCTTGTCGGCCTCGGTCAGCGACTTCCACCACTGGTTGCTCTTGCGGTAGGCGTCGGCGCCCCAGCGCTGGGTGACCTCTTCCTTGTACTGGGTGTGGTCGAACCCGTCGAACATTTCCTCTGCCATCAGTTGTTCACCTCCCTTCAGTTTCCGAAGCGTGGTCCGTACGGAATCGATCTGCCGCCCGATCCGCTGCTGCTCTTGCTTCAGCAGCGCCAGGTGCGTCTCGAGTGCCGCGACACCGTCGCGTTCTCCGTCGAGCACCTCGGCGATCGCGGGCAGACCCAAGCCCAGTTCGCGCAGCAGCAGGATCCGCTGCAACCGGACGAGTGAGTTCTCGTCGTAGTAGCGGTAGCCGTTGCCGCCGATCCGCGTCGGCGGCAGGAGCCCGACGGCGTCGTAATGCCGCAGGGTCCTGCTCGTCGTGCCCGCGGACCGGGCGATGTCCTGGATCGACCATTCCGTCCTGACCACGGCTTCGACGGTAGAGGTTGACGCAGCGTCAAGGTCAAGCCCGAAGCCCGATAGAACTGTCTAGGGGAATCTAGGGTCAGAGCAATATTCGCCTAGGTATCGCTAGCTCGGTTCGGCGGGGAGCGTGGCGGGCAATCCCGGTTGTAGGTTCTTCTTCAGGGATTCCAGACCAGAGAGGCGAGACCGTGATACTGCGCCGGGTGGCACGTCCACTGCTCGCGTCGATCTTCGTGTTCGGTGGCATCGGTGCCCTGCGCGACACCCAGGGCCACGCGAAGGCGGCCGAGCCGTTCCTCACCGAGACCTTCGACAAGGTCGAGGGCCTGGTTCCGGACCAGGTCCCGCGCGATCCGGCCACGCTGGTGCGGATCGACGCGGCGGTCAAGATCGGAGCCGGGCTCGCACTGGCGAGCGGCAAGGCCCCGCGGCTGGCGGCGGTGGCGCTGCTCGGGTCGCTGGTGCCGACGACCCTGTCCGCGCACCGGTTCTGGGCGCTGACCGATCCGGCCGAGAAGCAGGCTCAGCAGATCCAGTTCATCAAGAACGCGTCGCTGGCCGGCGGGCTGCTGCTGGCTGCCGGCGACACGGCGGGCAAGCCGTCGCTGGGCTGGCGGGCCCGGCGCGCGGCGAAGAAAGCGGGCAAGCGCGCCGACAAACTGGCCAAGCGCGCGGAGAAGTCGCTCACCGACTGAACGCACGAAAAAGGCCGCCGCCCGAGTGTTCGGGCGGCGGCCTTTCGCGCGCTTACTTCTCCAGGATCGCGGTGACGCCCTGGCCGCCTGCCGCGCAAATGGAGATCAGGCCGCGTCCGGAACCCTTCTCGTTCAGCAGCTTCGCGAGCGTCGCGACGATCCGGCCGCCGGTCGCGGCGAACGGGTGTCCAGCCGCCAGCGAGGAGCCGTTGACGTTGAGCTTCGTCCGGTCGATCGAGCCGAGCGGCGCGTCGAGGCCGAGCTTCTCCTTGGCGAACGCCGGGTCCTCCCACGCCTTGAGCGTGGCGAGCACCTGCGAAGCGAACGCCTCGTGGATCTCGTAGAAGTCGAAGTCCTGCAACGTCAATCCGGCGCGCTCGAGCATCCGCGGCACGGCGTACGCCGGGGCCATCAGCAGACCCTCGTCGCCGTGCACGTAGTCGACAGCGGCGGTCTGGCTGAATGTCAGGTACGCCAGCACCGGCAGCTTGTGCGCCTTCGCCCACTGCTCGGTCGCGAGCAGGACGGTCGACGCGCCGTCGGTGAGCGGCGTCGAGTTGCCCGCCGTCATCGTTCCGTCCGGGCCGCCGTAGACCGGCTTGAGCTTGGCGAGCTTTTCGACCGAGGAGTCCGGGCGGAGGTTCTGGTCGCGGGCGAGCTTGAGATACGGCGTGACCAGGTCGTCGAAGAATCCGCGGTCGTAGGCGGCGGCGAGGTTGCGATGGCTGGTCGCGGCCAGTTCGTCCTGCGCCTCGCGGGTGACGTCCCAGACCTGCGCGGTGAGCGCGGCGTGCTCCCCCATCGACAGGCCGGTGCGCGGTTCGGCGTTGCGCGGGATCTCCGGCACGATGTGGCCCGGACGGAGCTTCGCGACCAGCTTGAGCCGGTCGCCGAGCGTCTTCGCCGCGTTGAGCTGCACGAGGATCTGGCGCAGGTTGGCGTTCACCGCCAGCGGGGCGTCACTCGTGGTGTCCACGCCGCCCGCGATCGCCGAATCGATTTCCCCGAGGGCGATCTTGTGGGCGACGTTGATGACTGCCTGCAAGCCGGTGCCGCACGCCATCTGGACGTCCGAGGCCGGGGTCGCGGGCGAGAGCTTGCTGCCCAGCACGCTCTCGCGGGCGAGGTTGAAGTCCTTGGAGTGCTTGAGCACCGCGCCGGCGGCGACCTCCCCGATCACCTCGCCCTGCAGCGAAAACCGGCTGACCAGACCGTCCAGCGCGGCGGTGAACATGTCCTGGTTCGAGGCCCGGGAGTACGGGCCGTTCGACCGCGCGAAGGGGATCCGGTTCCCGCCGACGATCGCGACCTTGCGCACCGCCGGGGTTTTCCTGGTCGCCATGCCGTCCACCTCTCTGGAGTCGTGCCTTTCACACTGTAACCTACTAGCGAGTAGGTTAGACTGCGACGTGACGCAGACTGCACGGGAGGCACGTGATGGCGGACAGGTACCAGCAGTTCACGAGGACCCCGCTGGGGAAATTCGTGGTGCCGAAGCTCGGCCTGCCCAACCCCGCGACGTTGCGCCGGTACCGTCCCGGCCAACCCGCACTCGAGGGTCCCGCACTTCTCGGCGCCGCGCCTGGCGGACGGCTGGAGAAGAGCGTTCGGGCGCAGCTCACCGAGGCCGGCATCGAGGTGATCAGCGCGCCCGCCGACCGGCACGCGGCGCTGGTTTTCGACGCCACCGGCGTGAAGGATCCGGGACAGCTGCGTGAGGTCTACCGGTTCTTCCACCCGGTAATCCGCAAGGTGGGTTCCTCCGGCCGGGTGGTCGTGCTCGGCACGCCGCCGGAGCTGGCCGAGGGCCGCGAGCGGATCGCGCAGCGCGCGCTGGAGGGTTTCGTCCGCTCGGTCGGCAAGGAACTGAAGCGCGGCGCGACGGCGCAGCTGGTGTACGTCGCCGAAGGGGCGGAGGACGCGGCCGAGTCGACGCTGCGGTTCCTGCTGTCGGCGAAGTCGGCGTTCGTCGATGGCCAGGTCATCCGCGTCGGCACGCACGCGAAGACCGCGCCCACGCCGGAGAACTGGGACAAGCCGCTGGACGGAAAGGTCGCGCTGGTCACCGGTGCGTCGCGCGGCATCGGCGAGGCGATCGCCGAAACGCTCGCCCGCGACGGCGCGCACGTGGTCGCGCTGGACATCCCGGCTCAGGGTGGCGATCTGTCCACTGTGGCCAATCGGATCGGCGGTTCGGCGCTGCAGCTGGACATCACTGCCGCCGACGCGCCGGCCAAACTCGCCGAGTACCTGACTTCCCGCCACGGCGGCGTGGATGTCGTGGTGCACAACGCCGGCATCACCCGCGACAAGACGCTCGGCAACATGACCGAGGGCGGCTGGGATTCGGTGATCTCGGTGAACCTCGCCGCGCAGCTCGCGGTGAACGACAAGCTCCTCGGCGACAAGATCCTGCGCGAAAACGGCCGGGTCATCGGGGTTTCCTCGATCGCGGGTATCGCGGGCAACGTCGGCCAGACGAACTACGCGACGTCGAAGGCGGGCGTGATCGGGATGGTGAACGTCGGCGCGCCGCAGCTCGCGGAGTACGGCGGCACGATCAACGCGGTCGCGCCCGGGTTCATCGAGACCAAGATGACCGCCGCGGTACCGCTGTTCATTCGCGAGGCCGGACGTCGGCTGTCCAGCCTCGGTCAGGGCGGACTGCCGGTGGACGTCGCGGAAACCATTGCCTGGTATGCCAATCCGGCGTCGGCCGCGGTCAACGGGAACCTGGTCCGCGTGTGCGGCCAGGCGCTGCTGGGGGCGTGAGCTATGGCCGTTCGTGAAGTGACGAGCGCGCCAAGCCTGGCGACGCTGTACCCGAAAGCCCTGCTCCGCCGAGGCGGCGGCTCGACTCTGCCGACTACGGAGTTGGTGCGGCCCGAGGTCGTCGTAGACCCGGCACATGTCGCGGCCTACAACGAAGTTTGCGGATTCCGCTTTTCGGACGAGCTTCCGGCGACGTATCCGCACATGTTGGTGTTCGGACTGCAGATGGCGTTGATGACCGAACCGGGTTTCCCGTTCCCGCTGCTGGGTTTGGTGCACGTCGAGAACCGGATCACGCAACACCGTCCGTTGCTGCTCGGCGAGACGTTCCGAGTGAGCGTGCGCGCGGAAAACCTGCGCCCGCACGAAAAAGGCAGCCAGTTCGACATGGTGAGCGAGGTCCGCTCCGGCGCGGACACCGTGTGGAGCGAGGTGTCGACTTATCTCCGCCGCACCGGCTCAGGCTCTGGCTCTGGGGGTCCGCGCACTCAGCTGACACCCCCGAAACCGTCCGCGTTGTGGCACGTCCCGGGCGACATCGGCCGCCGCTACGCCGAGGTTTCCGGCGACCGCAACCCGATCCACCTGCACCCGCTGACCGCGCGCCTGTTCGGCTTCCCGCAGGCGATCGCGCACGGGATGTGGACGAAGGCGCACGCGCTGGCGTCGTTCGAGGGCCGGCTGCCGGACGCGTACAGCGTGGCGGTGCGGTTCAAGCAGCCTGTGTTGTTGCCCGGTCGCGCGGCGTTCACGACGTGGCAGACCGACGACGGGTGGGCCTTCGAGCTGTGGCACGCGCGGAAGCCGAAGCCCCATTTGGACGGGGTGATCTCAGCCCTCTGAGGGCTTCCAGACCTGCCCCTCCACGAGGTCGTTGAACCCCAGCCACACCAGGTTCATCAGCCACGACGCGAGCACGCCGTCGGAGATCTCCGGGTGGTCCAGCGCCCAGTCGGCCAGCGATTCCGCCGCGCCGACCAGCGCGGCCGCCAACCCGGGCCCGGAGAACTCCGTCTGCTCGCCGAGGCCCTTGCGCGTGCCCGCAGCCACCACCAGCGCCGCGACCAGCTCGATCGCGCGCGTGCGCATCGCGGTGATCTCCGCCGCGAACCCGCCTCCGACCGTCAGCGCCTGGCGGTGCAGCACCGTCCAGGACTCGCGGTATTCGGCGACGAAGCGGTAGAACGAGCGCAGGCCGTGCCACAGCTGCATGTCCGGCGGGAGGTCGGGCTGCACGCCGGCCTGGATGGCTTCCAGCAGGCGGGTCGCCTCGCGCTGGATGCTCTTGCCGAAGAGGTCTTCCTTCGAGCCGAGGTAGGTGTAGATCATCGGCTTGGAGACGCCCGCGACCTCGGAGATCTCGTCCATCGACGCCGAGTGGTAGCCGTGCTGGGAGAACACCTGCACCGCGGCGTCCAGGATCTGGCGTTCACGGACCGCCCTCGGCAGCCGTCTCGCTCGCTCGGGTGGGCGCTGATCTTCGTCGGGCACGGTGGTTGTTTCCTCCCTCTCGCTGGCACGGACGGTACCCGGAGCCAGGCCCCCGGCGTTGCTTGCCGGGCTACCTACTCACCGGTAGCCTTACGGCGGAAAGTTTCGGAAGGGGTGGAAGATGGCCGACAACCCGGAGGCGACCAGCTCTGACCTGGCCGGCCTGCGCGGGGTCGCGCTGCTGGACGCGCTGGACCGCACCGAAGCCGTCGACGCGAGCGCGCTCGACGTCAACGCGGTCGCGGACGCCATTGACCCCCGTGAGCTGGGCCGTTCCGACATGAACCGGCTGCTGGCGGCGCTGGTGCGGCTGTCTGAGCAGGTGCCGGCGTTCTCGCTGGACAAGGTCGACCCGACGAAGTTCGCCACGCTGGTCGCGCGGGCGTCGCGGGCGCAGCTGGAGGCCGTGGTCGCCGAACGCGCGCTGCGGGAGCGGGTGCTGGACGAAATCTTCGCGCGCATGGGAGCGCACATCCGTGCGAAGTCGCTGCACGCGGTCGTGCACTGGCGGCTTTCCGGCGGCACCGGAGAGGGCGGCTACGACCGCTACGAGACGGTGCTTTCCGACGGCACCTGCACCGTGTCCCGCGAAATGCGCGAGAAACCCCGCGTGACGATTACGCTTTCGCCCGTGGACTTCTTCCGCATCATTACTCATCAGGCAACGCCCGCGGTCCTGTTCGTGACCGGAAAACTGAAGGTCAAGGGCGATCTGGCCTTCGCAGCCGGGTTGGTCGGCCACTTCGACCTCCCCCGACCGGCCTGAGCCGCTCCGTGTCCCGCTGGCGCTCGCGCATGCGTGCCGCGCACTCACCCGGTGAGCACGCGGTGAACGGTTTCGCCCGCACCCTCGAGGTGGGCAAACTGACGCCGGAGCAGTTCGTGCAGGTCCTGGAGACGCTGCACATGCTCGGCACGGCCGGAGCCGGCATCGACATCGGCTCGCTGACCACCCAGGCCCTGGTGGACGTCGTCGCGTCGGCGACCCGCGAGCAGCTGAAAGGCATCGCCGACCACGACGAACTGCGCGCGGTCTTCCTGGACGAGATCTTCCGCCGGATGTCGGAACACTTCCGCCCGGAACGAGCCCGGCACGTGGACATCGTGGTCTCCTGGCGCTTCCCGGCTGGGGACGATTTCGACCGCTACCAAACGGTCATCGAGGACGGCCTGTGCGTATCGAGCACCGACCTGGCCCGCACCCCGGACACGACGATCACGGTCGCCGTCGAGGACTTCATCCGGATGGCGACGGGGAACGCGGCGGTGGCGGCGATGTTCGTGACGGGGAAGGTGAAGGTCAAGGGCGAGTACGCGCCTGCGGTGCGGTTGTCGGGGTATTTCGACATTCCTAAGCCGACTGGGGCGGACTAAACCGCGGTCTCCAAGCTCATCTCCCCACGCGCCAACGGCATCAGGTAATTCTCCGACAGCCACTGCACCACCGGCACGCACACCGCGTCCCCGAAGCCGAACAGCGCCTGGTTGTTCCGCAGCCCGTCCAGCGCGTACTTCCCCGCGCCCATCAGCCGCGCATACTCCCGGGGCGTCATCCATCGGACTCGCACCGAGCCCCGTCCAGCCTGAACAACGGCCTGCTTAGAAGACCCGCCGCGGGCAGTGCGCAGGCAGCCGGAGATGTCGTCCGGCCGGACTTCCCACACCGGCTTCCCATTCCGGGTCCGGCGGTAAGCCGTCCGGTACACCAGCGTCTTTCCCGCCTTGAGCTGCGTCAATCGCTCCAACTGGAGCGGCGAAAGGGACCCGATAAATCCCGAGGTACGAAGCGGATTCCACCAACGCTCGTCGTCGGCGGGCAGGCGTTCGACAGCGGCAGACAGCCCGGTGACCAGCAGCGGAGGCGGCGCGGGCAAGGCGGCGCGATGTGTCCGCAACGCAGGATCAAGCGCCAGCCAAGGCGGGCGGAGCGGCGACGGCGCAGGTGAGTCAGGGGGCGGATTCTGCGCACCAACGATGAACAACCGCGGCCGCGATTGCGGGACGAACCGCCGGGCGTCCAGGGCCAGGACGTCGGCCGAGTAGCCGAGGCGGTTGAGTTCCTGGATCGCCGCGCGGAGATCGTCGCCGCCGTGGCTGGTGGCTAGGCCGACCACGTTTTCCAGCGCTACGACGGGCGGACGATCCGGGCCCAGTTCGTCGAGGATGCGGGTGAATTCCCAGAACGTCGACGAGTGCGAGCCCGCTAATCCGCGACGCCAGCCGGCCAGCGAAAGATCCGTGCAGGGGAAGGACGCCCAGGCCAGGCTGAGGCCCGAGGGCAGGTCAGCGCCGCGCAGGGCAGCGACATCGCCCAGGACGTACTCGTGCGCGCCTCGGTCGTTGAAGTGTGCCTCGTACATGGCTTGCTTCGCCGGTTCGATGTCGTTGGACCACGCGACGTCGAAGCCGGCCGGTTCCAGGCCTAGGCGCACGAGACCGATGCCGGCGAAGAATTCCGCGGCGGTGGGCTGACCCGGTAGAGGCATGGCACCAACATTAATGGGGCCGACGTTCCTTCACGGTCTCGATCACCCGAGACGCGGCGACATCGGTCGCTTCGTGTTCCCAGATTCGCACGGACAGCCAGCCCGCTTCGAGCAGCAGTGCGTCGGTATTCGCGTCCCGGCGGCGGTTGGTTTCGATCTTGGTCCGCCAATAATCCGCATTGTTCTTCGGCCACGTGCCGTGTTCCGGGCAGCCGTGCCAGAAGCAACCGTCCACGAAAACCGCCACTCGGGCTGGGCCGAACACCAGGTCAGCCTCGCGGCGAACACCTTTGACCGGACGTCGGTGCACTCGATAGCGGAACCCGGCGGCGTGCAGGATCTTGCGCAGCGCCATTTCGATCCCGGTGTTGCGGGACTTCTGTTTGCTCATGCGGGCGCTCACCGCGGAAGTCGTTACCAGCCGCTCCACGGGAGTCATTGTGGCAAAGGCTCAGCCTTCGACGATCCGGCCTTCGATCACCGGGTGGTTCGACGGCCGCGGTTCCTCAGTGACGACCTCGCTGTCCACCACCATCACCGGGCCCCGACGCTGGTTGGCGTACCGGACGGCGCGCTTCTCCGCACGGCGCAGCCAAAACCGCCGGGCGACGGAACGGGTCGGCGGGAGCAGGAACAGCAGGCCCAGCACGTCGCTGACGAAGCCGGGCACCATGATCAGCACGCCGCCGAGCGCGACGAGCATGCCGTCGGTCAGTTCCTTCTCCGGATTGCGGCCGGACTGCGCGGTCGCCATGAACGCGCGCATCGCCTTGCCGCCCTCGCGGCGCGCGAGCCACGAGCCCACGAACGCGCCCGCGATCAGCAGACCGATCGTGCCGAGCACACCGACGACCGAGCCGACCGCCCAGATGGCGGCGACTTCAGCGATGACGTAGAGCAGGAACACGACAGCCATATCCAGTGAACGAACGAGTGCCGTGATTTGCTCCCGAGTAGGGATAAGCGCAGGTCAGCTGGCCGCCGTACGCGGTCAGGAGAGGTTAGGACGGCCGCAGCACTTCTTGTATTTCGCGCCCGAGCCGCACCAGCAGGGCTCGTTGCGCGCGGGGGGCCAGCTCAGCGTGCAGCCTTCCTCGAAGATCTCGTTCATGCAGGCCAGCCGGGTGTCTTCCGCGGCTGGGTCGCTACCGGTACGGGTCGCGAACTCCCGGAGTTTCGCGGTGGTCAACGGGACCATCAAGATCCGGGCGATGCCCGTCTCGGACAGCTCCCGGTTGTCCGCCTCTCGGTCGGCGACGATGGCGTCCGCGTCGGCGTGTGGAACCAGGTGCGGCCAAGCCTCGTACGCGAGGGGAATCTCGTCGCGGGGCCAGAACAGCACTCGCACTTCCCCCGGAGGCGCGGGCGGGGCGGCAGCAGGGTCCAGATCCGAAGGGCCCTGGACCGACTCGTCCTGCTCGTCCGGAGGCAACCCCAGCGCGCGGCGCACCCGCCGGCGAGCGGTCAAGATGTGGTTCGCGTGGGTGAAGAACCCGGACTCCGTGTTCCGGCCGGCCGGCTCTTGCTCGGACAGCCGGGCTACGGCCAGGTCGAACCAGGCCAGCGCCTGCTGAAGCTCTCCACGGTGCTCCAGCAGCTCTGCGGCCAGGTGATACGGCACCGGTGAGGACAGTCGCTCACTCCGCAACTCGTCCAGGCAGGACTGGGCCTCCTCGGCCCGGCCCAGGTCGAACAGCACCTCGGCGAGTTCGACCCGGGCGTTGCCCCCTTCCTCGCCGCCCAGCACGACAGCCTGGGTCAGCAGTGCGACGGCGCGGTCGTCGTCACCGGCCTGACGCCATGCCTGTGCCGCTTCGAACAGGATCTCTCCCCGCTCATCGGGATAATTCTCCAGCTCGGCTTCCAGTTGTGCGGCGGTCTCCGCGGCCGTTCCCGTCCTCATGGAAGGCACTTTATTGCTGGCCCGGCAAGCGATCACCGCAGGCGCTGCAGGAAGGCGGACACCTCGCGGGGCGAGCGCAGCAGCACCTGCCGCGCCGCCGGGGCTTCGGTGGCGATCCGGTGCAGCATCAGCGGACGGCGGGTCGGCCACTTCCAGATCCACTGGACCAGCTCGGCGTCGATCTTCGACACGCATCCGGGAGCCTGCGTTTCCTGGCCCCATTCGCGCAGCTGCCGCCGCACGACGCGGGACAGGCAGACGTAGCGCGAGGCGTCCAGCAGCACGACGGTGTCGGCGAACGGCAGGCGCAGGTCGAAGGTTTTGCTGTAGTTGCCGTCGATCACCCAGCTGTCCGTGCTGGCGGCCTCGGCGACGGAAGCGCGGAACTCCTCTGGCGAGGCCGGGACCCAGCCGGGACGCCAGTAGAGCCGGTCCAGATGTGTGACCGGGAGGTCGAGGGCGGTGCCGATTTGCCTGGCCAGGGTGGATTTTCCGGCCCCGGAGCATCCGGTGACCATGATGCGTCGGCCCATGGCGGGAAAGCCTAAAGCTAGATCGGGACGAAACTCGCGGCAATTAATCCGAGCACCAGGAGACGCTGTCGCGTCAGTGCGCCGTCGCAAGACGCAAGGGGCGGCCGAGTGCGCAGTTGGTGGGGACGACAGCGATGAATCGCGGTCTGCTGATGTCTCACCGCCCTGTTCGCCAGCCTAGTAGTAACCAGATCTTCGCCTCTGACCAGCAAGAACGCTGCTATTAGGGGTCGGTTGCGGCTTGCCTAGACATGCAGGTCTTGCTGACGTCGAGCGGCAGCAGCAAGTTCGGCAGGGTGCCCTGGCAAGGCTGCGCCGGGAGATCCGATCTCGTGAACTTTACCGATGCGGCGGCTAACTGCGGCTGTTTTGAGCGCTCTCCCCTATACGGTCGCGCGGTTGCCCGCTCGGGGCAGCGAACGTGAAAGGATGGAACTTGGCTAGAACTGACCAGATCGAGTCTGGCTTCGGTGCCGAGGGGGGGAAGCTCAGCACCTCCGTCATGAAGATCTCGCCTCGGGTTGCGGAGCAACTCCTGGAACTCAACAAAGAGAACCGCAAGCTCGATCGCGAGACAGTAGACCTGTACGCCGGTGCGATGGCTCGTGGTGAGTGGATGTTGAGCCACCAGTCCTTGGCCATCGATGACTGCGGCGTCTTGTTGGACGGCCAGCATCGGCTTGCTGCTGTGGTCAAGTCGGGCATGACCGTGTCGATGTTGGTGGTGCGCGGCGTCAGCCGGGCCACATTCAGCGTTGTCGACACTGGGCGGCGCCGCAGCGCAAGCGACAGTCTCCGGATGCGTGGTGCGACAGACGTTTACAACCTCGGTGCGTCTCTTCGTTACTTGCACCTTTACAACACGGTGGCTCCGAATGCGACATGGACGGGAAGCAAGTCGAGGTTGAGCAATGACCAGGTGCTAGTTGAGCATGAAAAGCATCCTGAAATGATCAATTGTATTCGCAAGGCCCGTCCGGTGGCGGCGGCAACGGGGATCATCACCTCGGCCTGTGCAACGGCGATTTACGTCGCTTCTACAGCTGCGCCTGAGATCGATGCGGATCTGTGGTTCATCGGACTGATCACCGGTGCGAACCTCGCCGAGGACGACATAAGGCTGAAGTTCAGAACGTACTTCGCCAACGCGCGTGCGGCGAGGGGCAGGCGGCGGATGGATGCTCGCGAGCATGTGGCCGTGTACCTGAAAGGGTGGAATGCCTGGGTCCGTGGCGAAAAACGGCAGTATCTTGCCTTTAAGAAAGGAGAGCCTATGCCCAAGCCGATCATGGCATTGTAAAAGATGCGCCGGACAGGAGATGGCCCTCCTGTCCGACGCGGAGGGAGCCGTGTAACAGTGACTCGTCGGCAGGCCCCGGCTGCAGTTTAGACCGGGTGAATCACAAAATCCAGTTATGCCTGAAAATTGAAAGGGTAAAGTGCGCAAGCAAGGGCGTGTGCCGGTCGTGCAGCTTGAACGGACCATAAACGATGTGCTGGCAGAAAATCAGAGCATCGCTGATGGGGCGAAGAAGCTTGGTGTAACGCAGGAAAGTCTCGTGAAGCGCGTGAACGGTTACAGTAGGGTGGGGCGGGAGTTTCTTGAGCAGGAGGAGCGGCTGACTGGACGCTGATGAGTACATCGCATCGGCAAGAAGTATCGGTTCGATAGTATTCATTATGAATGAAGGAGCGGGGGCCTGCTGCTTTCTGTTGATCTTGAATCAACGGACTTCGGGCCCCTGCTCCGTCAACCTATACCGCTAGCCTATTTGCCAAGCATCATGTCCGATGTCGGCAAGTTCGCCGCGGATACTCGCTCGGGATTGAACTTGCAGCCCGAGCTGTCGAAAACGAATATGAGGTCGGTGGCTAGACCGGGATGAAACCCGCCGCTGCCAGCCCGAGCACCAGGAGATCCGGGCCCCGGACGAGCTGCCGCACCAGTCCGGCGGGGATCAGGACTCCCTCGTACAGCACCATCCCCATCGAGCTGAAGTCCAGCGGGCCGCGGGTCACCGAGCGCACCGCGGACAGTGCGGCGATGAGGACGGCGACGACCGCGTTGACCGAAGCCGGAATGCCCAGCAGCAGGACCACGCCCGCCCAGACCAAGGCGAGCAGGCAGAGAAAAGCGCAGGTCACGGCATGCAGACGGAGGTTCGACGCGTCCAGCCAGCGCCGCAGCCCGGGCACTCGATGCAGCTGCGCGACCGGCGCGGTGAACGGCAGCAGCGCCAGGTAGCCGCCGATGCCGAGTAGCCACACCGACGTTACGGCGGGGAAGGTCGCGTGGGTCGCGACTACGGCGAGTGCCAGGAAGACCGGCAGACCCAGCGTGTACCGGCGTGCGAGAGTCCCCGTGACGACATACCGGGTGACGATGAAGCGACCGGCCAGCGCGTTCCGCCACGGTACTGGGCGTCCGGCCGGGAGCAGCGCCCAGACGTCCAGGAAGGCGGCGGACGTCCGGCGCACCATGCGTTCGGTGTAGTGCCGGATCAAGGTGTCGCGAGAAACCGTGTGCGGCAACGGAGAGGACCGCGCCAACGCGCAGGCGGCGACGGCGGCGGCGGCCACGTATGTCCACAGTGGAACGACCAGGGCCACTGCGAGGGTAAGCGGGAGAAGGGATTCGCCGGGTAACGAGCGGCGGCGGCCCATCGCCAGCGCCAGCGCGGCGACGACCACGAAAAGCACCACTGGACCGACGAGCGAACTGGGGAAGCCGATGAGCATGCCCGACACCGCGAAGAAATACGCGGCGACCCCGAAGCGGGCGGCCCAGTCCAGCACGAGCCGGTGAGTGAGCGCGGAAGGACGCTGGCCGTCGAAATCGTCCCAGGTCAGCGTGGCCGGATGGGCCCACAGGTAGCCGCGGCGCAAGGTCGCGCGCCAGGCCAATGCGAGGCCGGTGCACAGCACGAGCAGGCTGCCGAGCGCGCCTACCGGAGCACCGCCGATCAGCTGGCTCCGCACCAGTTCGGTGTTGTAGAACGGCGATCCCAGCAGCCCGACCGCGATCACCAGCGCCAGCACCAGGTCCGGACGTTTCACAGGTCCACCACGTAATCCGCGACCTCGTCCGCGAGCGGCGGGTGATGGCTCGCCACGACCACCGCCGCGCCGCGTTCCGTGCTGGTGCGGACCAGGGTGGACAGCCAGGCGCGACCGTCGGCGTCCAGGGCGCGTTCCGGTTCGTCCAGCAGCAGCACCTCGTGCGGACGCGCGACCGCGGCGTGCAGCAGGAGCCGGCGCCGTTGTCCGGCGGAGAGTTCCGACGCGGGCACATCGGGAGCCGGTACCGGACCGTCGGCCAGTTCGCCGCCGAAGGAATTGCGCAGCAGGTCGAGATGCTGGCGCGGGGTGAGCTCGTCGAAGAGCGCCGAATCGTCGAAAAGCACCGAAACCCGGCGGCGGAAAGCGGCGGACCGCTCGTCGGGCGGTCCGCCGCAGACGGACACGGAGCCGGACGTCGGCACCTGGTTCCCGTAGAGACAGCGCAGCAACGTCGACTTGCCCGTCCCGTTGGCACCGCGGACGACCAGGCATTCGCCGGCGTCGACGGCCAGGTCGAGACCGCTGAACAGCTCAGTCTCGCCCGCGGTGACCCCCAGGTCTTGAGTGGTGATGAGCACGAAACCCCCTCGGCTGATCATCCCAAGATAATCACTTCAAGTACGCCTCCGCTTGCAGCGTGAACAATTCCGCGTACCCGGCGTCGGCCGCCATCAGCGCGTCGTGCGTTCCGTACTCCGCGACCTTGCCGTGGTCCAGCAGCAGAATGCGCTCGGCCTGGCGGACCGTCGAGAAGCGATGCGAGATGTAGAGTGTCGTCCGCCCGTGCGACAACGTGTCCAGCCGGTCGAACAGGTCGTGCTCGGCTTGGGCGTCCAAAGCCGAGGTCGGCTCGTCCAGGATCAGGATCGGAGCCTCGCGCTGGAAGGCTCTGGCCAGCGCGATTTTCTGCCATTCCCCGCCGGACAGCGACACGCCCTGGTCGAACCACCGGCCGAGCGGGCTGTCGTACCCCGTCGGCAGCCGGGCGATGCGCTCGTCGGCTCCGGCGCGGCGGGCGGACTCCTCGATGTGCTCGCGATCGGTGAGCCGGTTCAGGTCGCCGAGGCCGATGTTCTCCGCCGCGGTGCCTTGGTAGGTCACGTAATCCTGGAACATCGCGCTGATCTTGGTGCGCAGCTGAACCGGGTCGTACTCGCGGATGTCCACGCCGTCCAGCAGGATCCGGCCCGCGGTCGGGTCGTACAGCCGGCACAGCAGTTTGAACAAAGTCGACTTGCCCGCGCCGTTGCGGCCGACCACGGCGACGGTTTCGCCGGGACGGATCTCGAAACTCACCCCGTGCAGCGCCGGTTCGTCCGCGCCGGGATAACTGAAGCTCACCGACTCGAACTGGATGTGTCCATCCACAGTGGACGGAAGCGGCCGCGGCTTCGCGGGCGCGGTGATTTCCGGTTTGGTGTCGAGGAATTTGTACAGCGTGTCCAGGTAGAGATTGTTCTCGTACATCCCGGAAAACGCGGTGAACAACCCGGTCACCGAGCTTTGCACGGACGTCGCGGCGGCGGTGTACAGCGCCAGGTCGCCCAGCGTCAGCCGCCCGCCCACCGCTTCCAGCGCGATGTACAACGCGATCCCCGAGCCGACCAGCGTGCTCAGCAATCCCCATGACGTCGAGCTGAAATTCCGTTTCACTGTCAGCTTTCGCTGTCGTTCGTAGGCCACCACACCGAGCTTCCGGAACCGGTCCACGAAGTACGGGCCGAGGCCGAACAGCTTGGTCTCCTTGGCATACGTGTCCGTAGTGACCAAAGAGGACAGATAGTCCATCCGCCGTTTGATCGGCGACATCATGAAGGTGAGCCAGAACGCCCGCGAGCCGTACTTCGACTGCGAGATGAACGCCGGAATCGGGGCCAGCAAAGCGACCAGCGCGAGCAGCGGACTGATCGACACCAGCAGCGCGATCATGCTGGCGAAGGTGATCAGCGTCCGGATCAGGCCGAGCGCCGAGGTCATCATCGACAACGGCCGCGTCGGCGCTTCCTGCGCGGCCTGGCGCAGCATGTCGTACGACGTCGAACCCTCGAAGTACGACAGGTGCAGGTCGCTCGCGTGCTGCATGACCTGGTGCCGGATGGTGAGCGTCATCCGTTCCTGCAGCAGGGATTGCGCGATCGTGGTGAGCGCGCTGCTGATCGCGGTCGCCGCCAGCACTCCGAACTGCAGCAGCGTGATGCGCACGATGTCCGCCGTCGACCCGCGATGCTGGATCGCCGCGACCACCGAGTCCAGCAGGATTTTCGCGAGATACGCGGTGACCGTCGGCAACAGGCCGGACGCCAGCGTGATCACCGCGAGCATGATCGTCAGCGTCGGACTGGCCTGCCAGGTCAGCTTCGCGACTTTCGGCAGGCCTCGGACGGTGCCTGCCACCGAAGTCCGCATGCGTGACAGCCGGGCGCGCAGGCCTTTCGCCTGTTCCGGCTGTTCTGGTTCCGGGATGTCGACCGGTCCGGTGAGGCCGCTGTCCGGCACGGATTGCGCCATCCGGCGGCGACCGCGGCGGCCGAGGGCCATCTCGATCCCGCCCCCACCGCCGGGGATCACGCCAGCACCGAACCGTGCAGGAAGACGTCGATGACCTCGTTGGTGGTCGGGGAACCCGGCATCGGGCGGGATTGCGTGAACAGCAGTGCCAGGAACAGCGAAGCGGCCTTGTCCACCGGCAGCCGCAGCCGGGCGGCGTCCGGAACGAACAGTTCCCGTACCGCGCGCTGCATCGCCTCGAGCGACTCGCGCCGGCTGTCCCCAGTCACTGACTTGCGGTTGCGCGCCTCTTCCGCCGCCGCGCGCGGACGCCCCTTCATGGTCGCGGCCATCACCGCGCTCATTCGCTGCAGATGCGCGTTCATCGCTTCGGCGGCCTCCGCCAGCCGCTTCTCCAGCGGCAGCTCGGGTGGGATCTCCCCGATCATCTCCAACGCCTCCGCCGGATCGAGCGCGGCTTCCACACACGCGTCGAACAGTTCGTCCTTGTCCTTGAAGACCCGGAAGATGGTGCCCTCGCCGATCCCGGCGGCGCGGGCGATCTGCGCGGTCGTGACCCCGCGGCCGTGCTCGACGACCAGCGGGAGCACCGCGCGGACGATCATCCGCCGCCGGTCGTCCGGGGCCATCCCCGGTGCTCTTTTCCTCGTTTCCATGCTCGCCACGTTACGGAGTGAGCGCTCACTCCGTCAACTCGACAAAGCGAAGGGGCCGCGCTCCCACGGCCCCTTCGGCTCAGTACGTGATCGCGACCGCCGGATCGGCGAGCAGCGCGCCGACGTCGGCGAGGAACTCCGACCCCTGCTGCCCGTCGACCACCCGGTGGTCGAAGCTCAGCGACAGCTGCATCACCTTGCGCACCTTGATCTCGCCGTCGACCACCCACGCGGTGTCGCGGATCGCCCCGACCGCCAGGATCGCCGACTCGCCCGGGTTGATGATGGGCGTGCCGGTGTCGACGCCGAACACGCCGACGTTGGTGATCGTGAACGTCCCGCCCAGCATCGCCGCCGGCGTGGTCTTGCCCTCGCGCGCGACGTCGGTCAGCTCGGTGAGCGCGACCGCGAGTTCCTTGAGCGACAAGGAATCCGCGTCCCGGATCTTCGGCACCACGAGACCGCGCGGGGTCGCCGCCGCGATGCCGAGGTGTACGTAGTCCTTGTAGACGATCTCCTGCGCGGCCTCGTCCCACACTGCGTTGACGTCCGGCGTGCGCTTCGCCGCGAGGCACACGGCCTTCGCCGCGAACGCGAGCGGAGTGAGCTTGACGCCGCTGAATTCACGCGACTTCTTGAGCTTCTCGCGCAGTTCCATCATCGGCGTGACGTCGATGGTGAGGAACTCCGTGACGTGCGGAGCGGTGTACGCGCTCTGCACCATCGCGGCCGCGGTCGCCTTGCGGACACCCTTGATCGGCACGCGCCGCTCGCGGGTGGCCGGGTCGTAACCGGTGTCCACAGTGGACACTGTGGACACTGCGGGTGCGGCGGAGCCGTTCGCGGCACGGTGGACGTCGTCGCGGGTGATCACGCCGCCGTCCGCGCTGCCGGTGAGCGAGTGCAGGTCGACACCGAGGTCCTTGGCCAGCTTGCGGACCGGCGGTTTGGCCAGCGGGACGTAACCGCCGCGCGGGGTTTCCGCCACCGGCGCGGGTGCGGCCGCGACGGGAGCGGGTGCCGGAGCCGCGGCGGGAGCAGGAGCCGTGGTGGCGCCCTTGCGCGCCCGCCGGGTAGTCCCGGCCGCCTTGGAGCCGTAGCCGACCAGCGGCTTCATCTCCTCCTCGGCCGGAGCGGCCGGAGCGGACTCCGCGGCAGCGGCGGGAGCGGGCGCGGCTTTCCCGTCGGGATCCACGTCCATGGTCAGGATCGTCGTCCCGACCTCCACCGTCTGTCCCGGCTCCACGTGCAGCTCGGTGACCACCCCGGCCCACGGGATCGGCAGCTCGACCGCCGCCTTAGCGGTCTCGACCTCGACCACGATCTGGTTGACCGTGACCGTGTCGCCCGGCTTGACGCGCCAGGCGAGGATGTCGGCCTCGGTGAGCCCCTCCGCCGTGTCCGACAGGGGGAATTGTTTGTACTCGGGCATTTCTGAAGGAACCCCCTTACCAGGCGAGCGAACGGTCGACAGCGTGCAGTACCCGGTCGAGGTCGGGGAGGTAGTGCTCCTCGAGCTTCGCAGGCGGGTACGGCGTGTCGAATCCGGTCACGCGCAGGACGGGGGACTCAAGGGAGTAGAAGCATTCCTGCTGAACGCGGGCGGCGATTTCCGACGTCAGCGAGGATTCCGACGGCGCTTCGCTGACCGCGATGAGCCGTCCGGTCTTGCGCACCGACTCGAAGACCGGCCCGAGGTCGAGCGGCGAAAGCGTGCGCAGGTCGATGACCTCCAGCGATTTGCCCTCGGACTC
Organism: Amycolatopsis sp. NPDC114503; assembly: GCF_055633655.1. NCBI lineage: Bacteria > Bacillati > Actinomycetota > Actinomycetes > Pseudonocardiales > Pseudonocardiaceae > Amycolatopsis > Amycolatopsis sp. NPDC114503. The sequence goes on from NZ_JBVKDT010000001.1 coordinate 704,106, forward strand.
GGCGGCCGTGGCGGCTTCGAGCGCCACCTTCACTGACGGGCCGTACGCGACCACCGTGGCGGACGTGCCCTCTCGCACCACCTGCGACGCGAAGACTCGCGACGGTGCCGTCGAGGTGTCGACCTCCATCTTCAGCGCGCCCGAGTGGTAGAGCTTCTTGGGCTCGAAGAAGAGGATCGGGTCGTCCGAGCGGATCGCCTCCTGGATGCCCCAGTAGGCGTCCACGGCGTTCGAAATCGACACTACCTTGAGGCCGGCGATGTGCGAGAACAGCGATTCCGGCGATTCCGAGTGGTGCTCCACCGCGCCGATCCCGCCGCCGAACGGCACCCGGATCACGACGGGCATTTTGACCTTGCCCTGCGTGCGGTAGTGCAGTTTCGCCAGCTGCGAGGAGATCTGGTCGAAGCCGGGGAAGATGAAGCCTTCGAACTGGATCTCGCACACCGGCCGGAATCCGCGCACGGCGAGGCCGACCGCGGTGCCGATAATGCCCGATTCGGCGAGCGGCGTGTCCAGCACGCGCTGCTCGCCGAAGTCCTTCTGCAGTCCGTCGGTGATCCGGAAGACGCCGCCGAGCTTGCCGACGTCCTCCCCCATGATCAGGACCTTCGGGTCCTCTTCCATCGCGCGACGGAGACCGAGGTTGAGCGCCTTGCCGATGGTGAGCTTCTGCAGATCAGTCATCAGTGCTCACCTGCCGCGGCGAAACCGTCGAGATAGGACAGATACTCCTCGCGCTGCGCTTCCAGCACCGGCGAAGGTTCTGCGTACACCTGGGAAAACACCCGCTCCGGCGGCGGCTCGGGCATGTTGAACGTGTAGTCGCGCAGTTCGGCGGCGAACTTGTCCGCCTCGGCCTGGACGCTGTCGAAGAACGCCTGGTCGGCGTGCCCGTTCCGAGCCAGGAACGCGCGCACGCGCTCGATCGGGTCCTTGAGCTTCCACTCCTCCAGCTCGTCGGAGAGCCGGTAGCGGGTGGGGTCGTCGGTCGTGGTGTGCGCGTCCATCCGGTAGGTGAACGCCTCGATCAGCACCGGGCCGTTGCCGTGCCGGCATTCCTCCAGCGCCCACCGGGTGACGGCGAGGCAGGCGAGAACGTCGTTGCCGTCCACGCGGATGCCGGGGAAGCCGTAGCCGCGGGCGCGCTGGTAGAGCGGCAGCCGCGACTGGCGTTCGGTCGGCTCGGAAATCGCCCACTGGTTGTTCTGGCAGAAGAAGACCAGCGGCGCGTCGTACACCGCGGCCCAGACGAAACCTTCGTGCACGTCGCCCTGCGAAGTCGCGCCGTCACCGAAGTAACAGATGGTGGCCTCGTCAGTGCTTGATGGAGAACCGTCGCCGTCTGTGTTTCCAACCCTGCCCTCGAACTTCTGGCCCATCGCGTAACCAGCCGCGTTGAGCACCTGGTTGCCGATGACGATGGTGTACGGGTGGAACCCGTGTGCCCAGTAGTCCCAGCCGCTGTGGTCGGTGCACCGGAAAATCCCGATCAGGTCGCGCATGTCGACGCCGCGGGTGTAGGCGACGCCGTGCTCGCGGTAGCTCGGGAAAGCCATGTCCCGCGGCTGCAGCGCGCGACCGGACCCGACCTGCGCGGCTTCCTGGCCGAGCAGCGGCACCCAGATGCCCAGCTGTCCCTGGCGCTGCATCGCGTTGGCCTCGCGGTCCGCGCGGCGCACCAGCACCATGTCGCGGTAGAGGTTCTTCAGCGTTTCGTCGTCGACGTCCTCGACGTAGCGGTCGAACCGCTCGGACGGGACCCGCTGGCCCTCGGGGGTGAGCAGCTGAGTCAGCTCAGCGCCACCTTCGCTTGTCGCTCGCAAACCGGCGATCACCTGTTCAGGGGAAGGCTGGGCCGCTACGGCGGCTGGCCCGTCTCCAGGTTCCGGGTGCGTCCACTGTTCGGACGGCATGAGCTGTTCTCCTCGGTGTCGGCGCCTCTGACGGCCGCTTGTGGCGGCCACAGCGACTGCACCGGCGGGGACCGGCGCCTCGGGTCCGAGGCACCCCGGTCACCGTCGGCGTTGACGGTTCGTGGCCACATCCTGGCACGAGAATTGCTCCGATGGAGAGCGACAGTTGCTGATTTGTTGCTGAGAAAACCTCGCTGAACAGGGAAAACGTTTGGACGCCCGAGTATGGGAGAGGCGATGGTCGGTCGGCCATCCCGCGTCCTACCTGCCCTCGCGGGCGACGGCGGCGGGCCTGACCGGACTGAGCAGCCGAGACGTTCACTCGTGCCGGTGACGTCGGTCACCGTGGCAAGATGGCGCTGTGGAACAAAAATCCGTACGCGAATCCGTGGTCTCGACGTGGATCAACGACGTCACGCCGAGCCTGTCCGGTCTGGTCGCGATCCCCGCGCTGTCCCCGGCGTTCGACGCGGACTGGGCGTCGACCGGGCATCTCGCCGCCGCCGTCCAGCACGTCAAGGCCTACCTCGAAGGGCGCGATCTGCCGGGCGCGCGGATCGAGGTCATCGAGCTGGAAGGCCGTTCTCCGCTGCTGTTCGTCGACGTACCGGCCACCCCGGGCGCGACGAACAAGGGCACTGTCCTGATGTATGGCCACCTCGACAAGCAGCCTCCGGTCGGCGGCTGGTCCGAGGGCCTCGACCCGTGGACGCCGGTCATCCGCGACGGTCGCTTGTACGGCCGCGGTTCGGTGGACGACGGCTACTCCGGGTACGCGGCCAGTGCCGCGCTGGAAGCAGTGCACGCGGCCGGCGGCGAGCACGCGCGCATCGCGCTGCTGCTGGAAACCGGCGAGGAATCCGGCAGCCCCGACCTGCCCGCTTACCTTGAACACCTGAGCGCACGGCTCGGCGAAGTCAGCCTCGTCGTCTGTCTCGACGCGGGCGGCATGGACTACGAGCGGCTGTGGCTCACCACCAGCCTGCGCGGCATGGTGCACCTGACGGTCAACGTCCAGCTGCTCGCCACCGCGCAGCACTCCGGCCTGGCCAGCGGTGTCGTCGCGAGTTCGTTCCGCGTGCTGCGGCAGCTGCTGGAGCGCATCGAGAACGCGGAAACCGGCGAGATCAAGCTGTCCGAGCTGAACGTCGAGGTGCCGGCCAGCCGTCGCGCCGAGATCGAGGCGGTCGCGGAGGTGGCTCCGGAAGCGCTGCGCACCGCGTTCCCGTTGGTGAGCGGCGGAAAGACGGTGTCCGAGGACGCGCTTGAGCTGCTGCTGAACAACTACTGGCGGCCGACGCTGTCGATCATCGGCGGCGAGGGGCTTCCGCTGCCCGCCGAAGCGGGCAACGTGCTGCGGCAGAGCACCACGCTCACGCTGAGCTTCCGCCTGCCGCCCACCGCGGTCGCGGACGACGCGCTGGCGGCGATCAAGCGGGTGCTGACCACGGATGTTCCGTACGGCGCGAAGGTCACCATCGCCGAGGACCAGCAGGCGGAGAACGGCTGGAACGCGCCGGAGGAAGCCGCGTGGCTGACCGACGCGCTGCGCCGGGTCGACGACGAGGTGTTCGGCCGTCCGCACCGCGCGGCGGGCATGGGCGGGTCGATCCCGTTCATGGGCCTGCTCGGCGAGAAGTACCCGGAGGCGCAGTTCCTGGTCACCGGCGCGTGCGGGGCGGATTCGAACATCCACGTGCCCGACGAGTGGCTGAACCTGGACTACGCCCAGCAGGTCACCGAAGCGGTGGCGCACCTGCTGGACGCGCACGCCCGCAGCTGACGTTCCCTCGTGAGTGCCTACGCCGGTTAGAACCGGCGTAGGCACTCACGAGAGTTTGGCCAAGGCGTTGGCGATGCGGGTCTGCTCCGGCGCGAACCGCTGGTACGAGAACGGTGTCTCGTTGTTCCACGGGATCAGCTTGCCGGCCTTCACCGCGGGCAGCTGCTGCCAGGTCGGGACGCCGCCGAGCCCGTCCGGGCCGAGCGAGAGCGAACCGCCGCGCGAGTCGTACATGATCACGTCGGCCGCGTACTTGCCGACGTTCTCCCAGCTCACCTGCTCGTAGTAGCCGCCCTGGCTTTCGTCGGGCTTCTCCGGCAGGACGAACTGCATCCCCTTCTCCTGGTAGTGCTTCGAGGTCGCGAACTTCGCCGGGTTGGCCACGTACGTCGTGTCCTTCTGCGCCGACAGCAGCAGCACCTTGAGCCCGGCCGTCTTCTTGACCGCCTCGGCGAACTTGGCGTCCGCCTCCTCGTACTTCTCCTTCGCCTGCTGGATTTCCGGCGTCGCGACGTTCGCGCCGAGCGCCTTCGCCAGCGCCTCGAACTTCGCGATCCCCTGCGGCATCGCGATGTCCTGCAGTCCAATGCCGACACTCGGCGCGGCCTTGTCGACCTTGTCCGCCATCGTGTCCGGCACGTACCACATCTGCTGCTTCAGGTAGATCACGCTGACCAGCAGCTGCGGGTTCAACGAGACGAACTTGTCGAAGTTGAACTCGTTCCAGACGTTGCCGAGCGAGGTCACCGACTTCAGGTCGACGCCGCCCGCCTGCGGGTCGGTCTTGCCGTCCGGGAGCTTCGACGGGCCGAAGATGCCCACCGATTTCACGCCGAAGTCCCACAACGCGGCCGCGGCGGTCACCTGTGCGACGATCCGTTGTGGACGCTCGCCGCTGAGCTTGCGGCCGCGGTCGTCGGTGAAGGACCAGGTGTCGCCGCCGCCCGCCGCCGGCTGGTCGTCTTTGTACCCGCAGGCGCTCAGCAGGCCGAGGGTGCCCGCGGCGGCGGTGCCCGCGAGAAAGCCGCGACGGGACAGCCGCGCCGGTGAGAAGGTCATCGGAACTCCGGAGGATCGGGTGAGGTACAGCCTGAGGTTAGCCTTGCCTTAGGGTGAATGCCATGGTCCTGCTTGGGGAGCGCGTCACATCACGGCGCTGGGGCGTCCGCGCGACAGTCCTGGTCGCGGCGCTCGTCGCACTCGTCGCGGTGGTGGTGCTGTCCATCGCCTTCGGCTCCAACCGGTTGCCGCTCGGCAGCGTCTGGCACGCGTTGTTCTCCTACAGCGGCACCTTCGAAGACGTTGTGATCCGCGACGACCGATTGCCGCGGACGCTGCTCGGGCTGGCGGTTGGCGTCGGTCTCGGGCTGGCTGGCGCGTTGCTGCAGGCGATCACCCGCAACCCGGTCGCCGATCCCGGCCTGCTCGGCATCAACCACGGCGCGGCGGTCGCGATCGTCCTGGGCGGCGCGGTGTTCTCGGTGTCTTCGCCGGAGCAGCTGGTGTGGTTCGCTTTCTTCGGCGCGCTGGCCGGAACGGTCCTGGTCACGGTCATCGGCGGCTCGGTGAGCCCGCTGCGGCTGGTGCTCGCGGGCGTCGCGGTGCAGGCCGTGTTCGTCGGGATCAACCAGGGCATGCAGATGATCAACACGCGCAGCCTCGACCAGATGCGGTACTGGCTCGTCGGCTCGCTGGTGAACCGGAACCTCGACAGCCTCGCCGGGTTGCTGCCGTTTTTCCTGGCCGCCTTGGTGATCGCGGGAGTACTCGCCCGGCCGCTCAACGCCGTCGCGCTCGGCGACGACAGCGCGCGCGGCCTCGGCGCGAACCCGGCCTTGACCCGCGCGGTCGGCATGGTCGCGGTCGGCTTGCTGTCGGCGACAGCGACCGCGGCGTGCGGACCGATTGCTTTTGTCGGGCTGATGATCCCGCACGTCGTACGCGCGCTGGTCGGCCAGGACGAACGGTGGGTGCTGCCGTTGTCCGCGCTGCTCGGTCCGGTGTTGCTGCTCGGCTGCGACGTGCTCGGCCGGCTGCTCGGCGGTAACGGCGAAATCCAGGTGGGCGTGATGACAGACGTGATCGGCGGCGTCGCCTTCGTGATCGTGGCGCGGCGGCTGAAGGCGGTGCGGCGATGAGGACGTGGGTGGTCGTCGGACTGCTGACCCTGGTGGCGGCGGTGCTTCTGGTGCTCGCCGTGGGCACCGGCGATTACGAGATGACGCCGATGGAAGTCCTGCGCACGCTCGCCGGATCCGGTACGAAGGCGCAGTACCTAGTGGTCACCGGCCGTCTGCCGCGCGCGTTGGTGGCGATCTTCGTCGGCATCGCGCTAGCGCTGGCGGGTTCGGTTTTCCAGACGGTGACGCGGAATCCGCTCGGCAGTCCCGACATCATCGGCTTCACCACCGGCTCGGCGACTGGCGGGATCATGATGATCCTGCTGTTCGGCGCTGGCCCCGGGCTGGTCTCCGTCGGTGCGGTCGTGGGTGGCCTGCTCACGGCATTGGTGGTCACCGCGCTCTGCGCCCCGCACGGTTTGCTCAGCTCACGGCTGGTGCTGCTGGGCATCGCGGTCAGCGCCGTGCTGGCTGGGGTGAACGGTTATCTGCTGGTGCAAGCGAAACTCGAGGCCGCGGCACAGGCCGTGGGCTGGCTGACCGGTGACCTCGCGGGCCGCGACTGGAACTACTTCATCCCGTTGTGCCTGGCTGTCCTGGTGCTTTCGCCGTTCATCTTCGTGCACCAGCCCGCGTTGCGAATGCTGGAAATGGGCGATGACGCGGCTGTCGCGGTCGGCGTCGCGCTGCCGCGCGTGCGTGCGGTGGTGCTGCTGGCGGCTGTCGCGCTCGCCGCTTCCGCGACCGCCGCGGCCGGTCCGATCCCGTTCGTCGCCCTTGCCGCACCACAACTTGCTCGCCGCCTGACCCGACGCCCGGGACCGAACCTGGTCGCGTCCGCGGCGATGGGCGCGGTGCTGGTGCTGGCGGCGGACTTCGTGGGGCAGCGGGTTCTGGACGCTTCGCTGCTTCCGGTGGGCGTGGTCGCGGCGGCGCTGGGCGGCGGGTATCTGTTGTGGCTGTTGACGGTTTCCCGTCGCCGGCAGACCGCGTGACTAAGCCATCCTGGTCAGTTCGACCGAAACATCCAAAGTGGACTGACTGGCCCCGGTGAAGATCCCCTTCAGCGGAGCCACATCCGCGTAATCCCGGCCGGTTGCGACCCACACGTGCCGCGGCCCGACCGGGATCGCGTTCGTCGGGTCGTGCGCCCACCAGCCGCCGGTCCACACGTCGACCCAGGCATGGCTTTCGCCCTCCACCTTCTCGCCGAGCTTGGCCTCCGGCTTCGTGTGCAGATACCCCGAGCAATACCGCGCCGGAATGCCGATCGCCCGCAGCATCACCAGCGTGACGTGCGCGAAGTCCTGACACACGCCCTCTCGCGCCCGCCACGAATCGGTCGCCGTGCTGTGTACGCCAGTGGTTCCGGGCTGGTATTTCAACTGCTCGTTCACCCAGCCGCAGATCGAGAGCACCGCGTCCGCCGGGTCCAATCCCTTGCGCAGCGCACGGGCCTGTTTAGACAGTTCCTGATCATTCGGAGTGTACGGCGTCGGCGTCAGATACTCCGTGCGCTGGTCGCGGACGGTCTCGCTCTGCAAGTCCTTCCACGTCGCCGAGCGCACTGGCTCCGCTTCGTCCGCGGTCTCCACCACGGACGTCGCGAGGACGGTGAACTCGGTGTGCGGCGCGTGCAAGTCGAACGACGTGACGTCGGTGCCCCAGTAATCGGTGTAGCGATAGGCCCGCGTGGCAGGGGAGGTTTCGATGCGAGTGGCCAAAGTGGTCTGCCGCCGGTCCGAACGCGGGGTGAGCCGGGCTTCGTTGTACGACTGGGTGGCCGGCGTCGCGTACCGGTAGCCGGTCCGGTGCGTCACCCGCAATTGCCAGGTCACAGGGACACCTCCGCACCGCTCCACGCCACCCACGGCGACGTGTGGAAGTACTGCATGGACACCGCTTCCCCGATTTCCTTGATCGCTTCCTGCAGCCCGCGCAGCCGTCGCGGCAGGTCGTCCAGCAGTGCCGCCGGGTGGAGGAATTCCAGCTCGCTGCGGGCACGGCCGAGCAGCCGGACGGCCTCGGACTTTTCGTTGCCCCGCGCGTTGATTCCCGGATCCAGCTGACGCAGGCAATCCTCCGCCTGGCGCAAGGCGTGGAAGACCGAACGCGGGAACAAGGTGTCCCTGAGCAGGAATTGCACCACGCGTGCGGCATCAAGCGCGCCACGGTTGGTGCGCAGATACGTGTCCTGTGCGCCCGCCGAGCGAAGCACCGTCATCCATCCCGGCGACGACGCCCGATCCGAAACCCGCGAAAGCAGCAGCCGCACCACCATGTCCGCGCGTTCGACCGACCGGCCGAGCACCAGGAAAAGCCAGCCGTCGTCGCGGCTCATCGTGGAATCGGCGAGCCCGGCGAACATCGCCGCCCGTTCCTCCACAAAGGACAGAAAGGAGTGCGGTCCCGCACGGCGGGCGTAACGTTGCCGGTCCGGCACCGCGTTCCAGGTCGCGTTCAGGCATTCCCACAGCTCAGTCGAGACGACCTCGCGCGCGCCGCGAGTGTTCTCCCGCGCGGAGTTGATCGAGCCGACGATGGACGACGGATTGTCCTTCGCGTAGGCGACCAGCTCGGTCAGCTTCCATACGTCGAGCGCGTCGCCGGCGTCGAACGGGATGCCGAGCACGGCGAGCAGCTGACGGCTGACATGGTCCGGGTCCACGCTCGCGTCTTCCAGCAGCTGATGCACCGAGACGTTCAGGATGCGGGAGGTGTCGTCGGCGCGTTCGACGTAACGGCCGATCCAGTACAGCGACTCCGCGTTGCGGGCCAGCATCATGATTCCCTCCCTCAGCTCTGCTGTTGCTGTTGTTGCTGCTGCGACGTGGAAAGCTCCGGACCCTGCTCCGCGGCGACACCGTCCACAACGGACACATCACCGAGTGCGGGACGGTCCAATTCCTGCTCCGACGTCGAGGATCGCGAAGCGAGCACCCAGGTGTCCTTCGATCCGCCGCCTTGGGACGAGTTCACCACGAGGCTGCCCTCGGGCAGTGCGACCCGGGTGAGGCCGCCGGGCAGCACGAAGATTTCTTTGCCGTCGTTGACCGCGAACGGCCGCAGGTCGACATGCCGCGGCGCGAGCCGATCGTCCACCTTGGACGGAACCGTGGACAGCTGCACCACTGGCTGTGCGATCCAGCCGCGCCGGTTCGCGCGGACCTTGCGGCGCAACGCGTCCAGTTCCTTTTTGGACGCGTCCGGCCCGAAAACGATGCCGTACCCGCCGGAACCCTCCACCGGTTTGATCACCAATTCGTCGGCGTGCTGCATGACGTAGTCGAACTCGTCGGGCAGCCAGCAGCGGAAAGTGTCCACATTGGGCAGAATCGGCTTCTCGTTCAGGTAGTACCGCACCATTTCCGGCACGTAGGTGTAGACGAGCTTGTCGTCGCCCACGCCGTTGCCGACCGCGTTCGCCACCACCACGTTGCCCGCGCGGGCGGCGTTGAGGACGCCGGCGACGCCGAGCACCGAGTCCGGCCGGTGGTGCACCGGATCGAGGAAATCGTCGTCGATCCGCCGGTAGATCACGTCGACCTGGCGCTCGCCTTCGGTGGTGCGCAGGTAGACCACGTTGTCGCGGCAGAACATGTCGCGACCCTCGACCAGCTCCACGCCCATCAGCCGGGCCAGCAGCGAATGCTCGAAGTAAGCCGAGTTGTAGACGCCCGGGGTGAGCACGACGACCATCGGATCCGCGACGTTCGGCGCGGCCGCCGCTCGCAGTGCGCGAAGCAGGTGTGACGCGTAGTCACCGACCGGACGGACCCGGTGTCGCGCGAACAGGTCCGGGAACACGCGCGCCATCGTGCGCCGGTTCTCCATCACGTAGGACACGCCGGACGGGTTGCGGAGATTGTCCTCCAGGACACGAAAGGTGCCCTCTTCGTCGCGGACGAGGTCCACTCCGGACACATGGATTCGCACCCCGTTGGGCGGTTTGATCCCGTACGCCTCGCGGTGGAAGTGCTCGCACGAGGTGATCAGCCGGCGCGGCAGCACGCCGTCGCGGAGGATCTGCCGGTCGCCGTAGACGTCGGCGAGGAACGCCTCCAGCGCGCGGACACGCTGTGTCACGCCGCGTTCGAGCCGGGACCATTCGGTCGCCTGGATGACGCGGGGCACGAGGTCGAGCGGAAACGGCCGCTCCTGACCCGACAGCGAGAACGTGATCCCCTGGTCCACCATCGCGCGGTCGAGCGCCTGCGAGCGGTTGGTGAGATCGCCGGCGTCGAGCGCGGCGATCGAACCGTAGAGCGCTCGGTAAGGGCCGCGGACCATGCCGTCGGGCGCGAACATCTCGTCGTACGCGCCGGCGTGCGGCCGCTCCGGGGCGAGGTATCCGTCGAACTGCGCGCCGGGCCGGGCCGCGCGGCGGCCTTTCACCGTTCGCGCACGTCGTCCGGCTGGAGGCAGCCGGGGACCGGGGTTGCTGTTCATGGAGGACATCCTGACTTACCGCGTCGAGCGGCCGCGACACCCGTCTTCCCGGCAAGTCCTGTGCGAAACTTCCCCGTGACGCAGCAGTGCTGTGCATACCCGCTTACGAGTGGCAATATGCCAGCTCTCAGCCCTTGAGAACTACGAGGAGTGACGAAGTGGCCCGAGGACAGCAAATGAAGGCACTCGCCCTTCTCCCCGCCTTCGCGCTCGTCGGCATGACGATGGCGTGCGGTGCGGGCGGAAACGGTGCCGGCGGCGATGCGGGAGCCAGCCAGGCTCCCGGCGGTGCCGACAGTGCGCCGACCGCGCAGAAGGACGCGGCGCTGGCCGGGCTCGTGCCCGCCGAGATCAAAGCCGACGGCAAGATCGTGATCGGGCAGGACCAGACCTACCCGCCGAACGAATTCGTCGAGAACGGCAAGGCGACCGGCTTCGACGTCGACGTCGCCACCGCGGTCGGCCAGGTGCTCGGCGTGCAGACGGAGTTCCAGAACTCGGCGTTCGACGGCATCATTCCCGGTATTTCGGCGAAGAAGTACGAAATGGGCATCTCGTCGTTCACGATCAACGCCGAGCGGATGCAGACCGTCGACATGATCTCGTACTACAGCGCGGGCACCTCGCTGGCGGTGCTCAAGGGCAATCCGGACAAACTGTCGGTGGACGACCTGTGCGGTAAGAATGTGGCCGTGCAGAAGGGCACCACGCAGGTCGACGACCTCGGCAAGCGCAACACCGCGTGCACCAAGGCGGGCAAGCAGGCCATCAACATCACCCAGTTCCAAGCGCAGACCGACGTGAACCTGGCGCTGACCGCGAAGCGCGTGCAGGCCGAGCTGGCAGACTCGCCGGTGATCGACTACGCGGTTAAGCAGACCGGCGGTCAGCTCGAGTCCTCCGGCGCGCCGTACGACACCGCGCCGTACGGGATCGTGCTGCCGAAGGGCAGCGGCGAGTTCGGCAAGGCGATCCAGGGTGCCGTCCAGAAGCTGATCGACACCGGAATCTACAAGAAGATCCTGGACAAGTGGGGCTTGTCGGGTTCCGGTGCCATCACCAAGTCGGAGATCAACCCGTCCGCTTCCTGACGAAACTGAGGACTTAGTTACTCGTGTCCACTCCCCCCGGTCCCGCCGATTCCTGGCAGGAGGCCGACACCACCCCGATCAAGGCGATCCCGGTCCGGCATTACGGACGCTGGATCGCCGGCGTGATCATCGTGTTCGTCGCGTTCGTCGTGATCCGCAGCGTCGTCACGAATTCCGCGTTGCAGTGGCCGGTCGTCGGCCAGTATCTCTTCGACAACCGGATTCTCAACGGCCTGCGGAACACGTTGCTGCTCACGGTGCTCTCGATGCTCATCGGCATTGTCGGCGGCGTGCTGCTCGCGGTGATGCGACTGTCGCCGAACCTGCTGATGTCGGGCGCGGCGTCGATCTACATCTGGCTGTTCCGCGGCACGCCGTTGATCGCTCAGCTGGTGATCTGGAACTTCCTGGCGCTGGCGTATCCGAAGATCGGTCTCGGCATTCCGTTCGGGCCGACCTTCATCAGCTGGGACACGAACACGCTGATCAACCAGTTCGTCGCCTCGTTGCTGGGCCTCGGCCTCAACGAGGCGGCGTACATGGCGGAAATCGTCCGCGGCGGGCTCCAGTCGGTAGACAGCGGTCAGCTGGAAGCGTCGTCCGCGCTGGGCATGAGCCGGGGCAAGACCCTGCGCCGGATCATCCTGCCGCAGGCGATGCGGGTGATCATCCCGCCCACCGGCAACGAGACCATCTCGATGTTGAAGACCACGTCGCTGGTGGTCGTCATCGGATACTTCGAGCTGTTCGTGTCGGCGCAGACGATTTATTCGCAGAACTACAAGACAGTTCCGCTGCTGATCGTCGCGGCGACGTGGTATCTGTTCATGACGTCGGTGCTGACGGTCGTGCAGTATTACATCGAGCGGTACTTCGCCCGCGGCACTTCACGGGCGACCGCGCAGAAGAACAAGTGGGGAGCGCGAATGCTGGGCTTCCGCTTCGGCAGCGGCGGCAGCGGCTCCGGAGGTGGCGTGCAGTGACTCCCGTTGTTTCCGCGCAAAAGGTGTGCAAGAGCTTCGGCTCCCTGGACGTGCTCAAGGGCATCGACCTGGAAGTGCACGACCGAGAGGTGCTCTGCCTGATCGGCCCGTCCGGTTCCGGCAAGTCCACTTTGCTGCGCTGTATCAATCACCTGGAGAAAATCGACGCGGGTCGGCTGTATGTCGATGGTGTGCTGGTCGGCTACCGCGAACGCGGCGGCAGGCTGCATGAGCTGCGGGACAAGGAAATCGCGGCTCAGCGCAAGAACATCGGCATGGTTTTCCAGCGGTTCAACCTGTTCCCGCACATGACGGCGCTGGAAAACGTCATGGAGGCCCCGGTCCAGGTTCGCCGGGAGCCGAAGGCGCAGGTCCGGGAACGCGCGCTGGAACTGCTGGACCGAGTCGGCCTGGCCGACAAGGCACGTGCCTACCCCGGTCAGCTTTCCGGTGGCCAGCAGCAACGCGTCGCCATCGCGCGGGCGCTGGCCATGCAACCGAAGCTGATGCTCTTCGACGAGCCGACGTCCGCATTGGACCCAGAGCTGGTGGGTGACGTCCTGGGCGTCATGCGCCAACTGGCCAAGGACGGCATGACGATGGTCGTGGTAACCCACGAAATGCAGTTCGCCCGCGAGGTAGCCGACAAGGTCTTCTTCATGGACGGCGGGGTTGTCGTCGAGTCCGGTGCTCCGGATGAGGTTATCGGTGATCCGAAGCATGAACGGACCAAGGCGTTCTTGGCTCGGGTGTTGAATCCGAACGCTTGAGTTTTGCCGAGGCCGCCCGGAGATTCTCCGGGCGGCCTTTTCACTTTCGCAGCTCGTTCTCGAGCTGCTGCACCTTCTTCGCCATCTCCTGCGGCCCAGCGCCGGTCAAGCTGATCCATCCGGATTTGTCCACTCCGAACAGGATCCGCCCCTCCTCCATATCCGCCCACCCTGGCGGATTCTCGTTACGCCAACCGGCCGAAGTAGGTATGCGGCTTATCAAGCCATTGCAGTACCTGCTTGGCGTCCCGAATACTCGGACTCGTCCGTCCAGACGGTTGGCTACCGCTTTTGACCAGGTTCAGGTCCTCGTCGGAACAGTTGAGCGAGAGCACTCGCGCCGCCGGAGTCTCCGGCAGCAACGCGATGAACTCGCGAACCAACGTATCCGCCGAACACGGCGCGATGTACAGCTTCTGGTTCACCGCAACAACAGTCGCCGCGTCCCGGCCACTCGCCGCCGCGCGTACTGTCCGCTCGCCGCGCTCCGATTTGACCCACGAGTAGTACTCGATACCCGGCCGCTGCAGCAAATGCATCGTCTCGACGAAGTCGTCGCTAAGACGTCCACGTTGCATCAGACCGACATTGTGCAATTCGCGATCAGTGTCGGCAGCCAGCTGCCGCCGCTCGTCCGGCGAGTACCAGAGTGCTCCGCGGACCAGAGTCGGGTGGATGTCGCCGAGATTCAGCCGCTCCAGCAGTACTTCGAAGGTCTGCAGGCTCAGCTCAACGGGCTTGCGCAGCACCGACTTTCCCTCCCCCTAGCCATTCCGCTAAGCCCCGATCACCGGCGGCGTAGGCCGATTGCCGTCATAACCCCCGAAAATCGAGTCCGGGTCCTCTTCGGCGAGCAGGATTTTGCGCTGGTGCTCTTCGTCCTCGGGGCCTTTGCCGCCCTTGCCGCCGCCACCCATGCCGCCCATTCCCGGCTGACCCTTCGCTCCAGCCGAGCCAGCGCCGCCACCCATAGCGGGGCGACCCGCGCTCTCGCCGAGCGCTCCCGCACCGGTACCCCCGCCGACGCCTCGCGGCCCGGCACCGCCCGGGCTTCCCGCACCACCGGAACCGGATCCGGACCCGCCTGGGCCGAACCCGCCGCCGCTCGTGGGCCCGAAACCACCGAGCCCGCCGACCGGCCCGAACGCACCGTTCACCCCGCCGTTCCCGGTGTTCCCACCGCCAGGAAGAGCGGACGGCGACTGCCAAGTCTGCGGCGGAGGAGGCGGCGTGGGATTAGCCCAAGCCGCACTGGTGTGATCGTTCTGCGGCGGAGCGACAGCCCCGCCGTGACCGGGCGGCGGAGGCACCTGCATGCCAGCCGCACCGGGAGGAGCGGAGTAGGTGCTCGGCCCACTGCTGTAGCCATGCGACGGGCCGCCGCCGTAGTTGTGCGAGGAACTGCCGCCGGACGAATGGTGGCCAGTACTCGAGCCCACCCGCCCGCTAGTCCCAGGCGGCGGCTGATCCGGGGTGATGCCGCCCGCGGACACATTCGGATCGTGCGCGGCCGGATAGTCCATCGGCATCGTCTGGGTTCGAGGATCGGTGCTCAGCTGGTACTGGCCGTACGCTTCGACGTTCTTCTTGGTCTTGTCGTCGAACTCCGCGGCGGCGATCTCGTCGTCGCTCGCTCCGAGCGAAACGTAGTCCGTGAGCTTCTGATCGTCAGGCCTGCTTGTCGCGACGGGAACAACAGCGTTCTTCACATAGTTGAACGCCGCCGACTGTTCCGCGATGGACTTCTGCATCGAGTCCATCTTTTCCGCGGCGAGATGGGAAGTGGCGATCAACGGGGCAAGCCCGGCCTTGCCGGTCTCGGCGGCCTGCCCCTTCCAGAAGGAATTGAGCGCCGCCTGGCTTTCGGTGAGCTTGGCGGCTACCTCGTTGTGGATGGATTTGAGATCGCCGCAGCCGCCGCCCATCGCGTCCAGGCCGGTCGTGTCGCCCGGGCTGTGGATCTGGTTGTAGATGTCATGCCCGTTCAGCGCCATGTCACCCTGCCTTCAGCCGAGTGATCTCGGCCGCGGCCAGCTTCTCCGCCATCCCGCACGGGTCGGCGACCGCGGGGCTTCCCGACCGCAGCTGAGTGTTGACGGTGTAGGTGAGGTCGTCGCGCACCCCGACCGCCAGCGCACACGATCCGGTCCCCTCGTCGCCCTTGCTGTAGACGACCGACGGGTAGCCCAGTACCGGCGCGTGCGGCTTGAAAGTGGTCAGCCTGCCTGCTTGGTTCTCCAGGTAGAGGCTGTTGAGGCCACGCTTGTTGCCTGAGAAGAAACCGGCGCTCACGTTGCCGCCGCTTCCGTCGAACGTCCACTGACAGGATTTGCCGACGATCGATTGGGCGACCGAACTGCTTTTGACCTTGCCGCCCGCCTTTTCTACCTCGGACGTCGGGAGAGCCGAGCAGGGGTCCGCCTCGTATGGGGCGGTGTTGGTCAGCGGCACGGCGACCTTCGGAGCCAGCATGGCCTCCGACGACTGCGAGCTTGGCGGCGCTGATGTCGGTTGCCCTCCGGTCGAGCCCCCTCCGCAAGCCGTCAGCAGTGTCGCACCCGCGCTGGCGAGTACGAGTTGGCAGACGCTACGAATTCGCATTCAGTCGACCTTTCGGGTTCCGCGCAGGGCGTCGATCGCAGCATGGTCCTGCTTTACGTACGCGGTTCGGATATCTTTCAGGGTTTGGACATAAGAATCCAGGTAATCGACCGTTCCGCGGAGAAATTCGTTGTACGCGATGGTGGCGCGGTCCGCTGCCTTCGAGTATTCCGTCGTGACGGTGTCCGAACCCGGACTGCCGAGCTGTGCGAACTGAATCGCGATGGTCCGGGCCCTCGAGTACTCGTTGTCCAAGCTGTCCTCGAGTTGCCGGATCACCTTGTCCATCGCCTCCGGGTTGAATTCCCAGCCGCCGTTGGACGCAGCCGCCGCAAAGTCCGCTTTTGCCTGGCCTGACCCGAGGGCTCCGAAATTCGGCGGAGGCGGCGGCGCGGCCGCGTTAGCCCCCGGGATCAACCCGGATCCGGGCGGCGGCGCGGTCGGGGCCGTCGAGATGATCTGGTTTTGGACGCCCTGCAGCCCGCTGTTCGTTCCGTCTGGCATGTCGTGCCTCCCCGCACGGGCCGCGGCTTCCTGGGTGCGGCCTACCCTCTGCTCTTGATCAACTCCGGGAAGTGACCTTAGCAGGCACGAACCGCCCACAAGGGACGTTCGGGCAAGATCGTCTGGAACAAGCTCACGTCGAGTGAATCGATCACGTAGTCATCCACATGCGCAAAGTGACCGAACCGCAAGACGAACACGCACTACTCCGCCCAGCCCCTTGCTCATCCGCCGTTGATCCGATTCCCTGAGGGCCGACGATCGTGGGGAGAAGGGGCTCGTGCCGACCGATACGACCTTGCCGCCGCTTGATCCGTTTGCCGGGGTTCCCGACAAGCGGTACGAGGTGAAGGCCGCGGACCTGCTCAAACCTGGCACCAGTGGCATCCTTCGCTGGCGACGGCAGGCCACCAACGCGCCGATCGTGCAGGTCGAGGACGCCTACATCACCGGGACTCTCGATCTGCGCGCCGCCGACCTCAATTTCCTCTTTCAATTCGAACGGTGCCGCTTCGAGCATCCGCCGGACGTGCGCGAGGCGACTCTTCTCGGGCTCGTTTTCCGCAAATGCTGGCTCCCCGGGCTGAGGGCCCGTAATTTGCGCAGCCGGAATGACGTGCGCTTGGTTCGCAGTGTCGTGGAAATCGCGGCCGACCAATTCGAGCTGGAGACCACGACCGTGCAGCGCGGCGACGATCGCGAGCGCGGGATGCCCAATGCGGCGGTCAACCTCACCGACGCGGTGATCGACGGGTCCGTGGTGCTCACCAGGACCACGATCAGCCATCCGCACGGCAAGGCGATCCAGGGCGACCGGTTGGTGATTACCGGCGCTCTCCTCGCGTATCGGATGGTCGCCAAGGGCGAGGTGCGGCTGCCGGGCATGCGAACCGGCGGTAACGTCAACTTCTCCGGGGCGACGTTCGACAACCCGGATGGTTTCGCGTTCAACGGGAACGGACTCCACATCGGCGGAAGCCTGCTGTGCGAGGTCGACAACTACGGACCGGCCAGCGAGCGGAAACGGTTCTCCGCCAAGGGGGTCCTCTACCTCCCCAGCGCCACTGTGGACAGTGACATCGTCATGCGCGAGGCGCGGCTTCAGGTCGACCAGCACGGGCCGATCGTCGTGGACGCCTGGAAGTCCGGGGATCCCTACCTCGATCCTCGACCGGCGTTGGTCGCGGATCGGCTGAAGGTGGACGGCAATCTCGAGTTGTCCGACGGGCTGAGGGCATTCGGCACGCTGCGCATGGTCAACGCGCGCATCGGCGGGTCGCTCAGGCTCGCGGGCGCGGAGATCACCATGGTGCGCGGCCGCGCGACGCCGTATTACGACCGGGCGCTGCACCTCGACGGGTCCACGATCGGCGGCGACATCGAGGCGACCAATCTCCGGGTGCCGATCGGGCAGTTGAGGCTCGCTGACGTCACCGTCGGGGGTAACTTCCTCGCCTGGAATTCGATGTTCCTCCATCCGGGACGAGACGTGTTTTCCGCGCGGAGAGCGAAAATCTCCGGGAATTTCCAGCTGACCGACGCCACCTTGCAGGGCACGCTGAGGCTGCAAGGGGCGGAAATCGGCGGCAGCGTGAACATGTTCGGCACGTTGCTCACCGAGCCGGGGCAACGGAAATCGAGCAGTTTCTCCCTCGACATCCGCACCGCGCGGATCGGGAGGGACGTCGTGCTCACCGAGGACAAGGACCGTCCCTTCCTGGCGGAGGGCGGCGTGAACCTCGACGGCGCGCAGATCGCCAGGCGGCTCGACATGAACGGTGCGAAGCTGGGATCGCTTGCCCCGCACGACATAGCGCTCGACGCCAGTGACGTCACCGCGGACGAGTTCATCCTGTCTCCCGCCGAGCCGCCGACTGGTTCAGTACGCCTGCGCCGGGCGCATTGCGGCGCGCTGGCCGACAACGAGGAGATCTGGAAGGCCACCGACGGTCTCGAACTGGAAGACTTCCGTTACGACGCACTGAAACACGGCATCGCGCTCGACGACGACAACGCGCTGGACCACCGGATCGACTTGCTCCGCAACGCAATGCGCGGCTACCGCCCAGGACCATACGACCAGCTCGCCGCGACCCTGCGCGCAGCCGGAAACGAAGAGCACGCCTCGACAGTCGCCCTCAGAAAGCAGCAGTTCCGCTACGAAGCGCTCGCCAAGGGCTTCAAGTTCTTCGGCCCCGGCGTCCGACTGTGGAGCTGGCTGCAACGGTCGATGGTCGGCTACGGCTTCCGTCCGGTACGCGCGCTCGGCTGGCTCCTCACGCTCCTGGTGCTCGGCAGCCTCTGGTTCGGCCTCGGCAAGGACGACTGCGTCAACGACCGCACCGGCCGCTACATGACCAGCGGCCCGCGCTGCCTCGTCAACCAGCAGGACTCCGGGCTGCAGTGGAATCCGGTCATCTACACCGCCGACCTGCTGGTGCCGATCGTCGACTTCGGCAACAAGTCGCGCTGGTACATGCACGGCGCGGACAACTGGGTAGCGGCCGGGTTCACCGCATCCGGCTGGATTCTCGCGACGACCGTCGCGGCAGGCGTCAGCCGGATGCTGCGCAGGGAGTCGTGATGTTTGGCGCCGGCTGTGTCTATGGCGCCGGCTCCGCCGTCGCGGCGGGATCGCTGTGTTTGATGGCGTCGGCTCCGCCGTCGCGGCGGGATCGCCTTTAAGTCGGCGTCTGGCGGGAACGACGCACCCGGCCCGGGGGCCGTGCACGCCGCTCCCGCCAGACGCCGACGCGATCCCGCGTTCGGGTCGGGTTGGGTGGTGGTCTTTGGTCGGTTTGGGTCAGACCAGGCCCGACGCCGACTTGACCCGAACGGCGGGATCGCGTCGGGGGGGTGGGGAGGGGAAGGGGATGAAGCCCCCGGCCGGGGGGGTGTTTTCCCCCCCCCCCCCCCCCCCAAAAAGCCCCCCCCCACAACGGGGGGGGGCGGGTTTGGGGGGGTGGGGGGAAACTGCAAACGGCCCCCCGGGCCGGGTGCGCTGCTCCCCGACCCGCCGACTTAAAGGCGATCCCGCACGCGACGGCGGAGCCGGCGCCAACAACACAGCGATCCCGCACGCGACGGCGGAGCCGGCGCCAAAGACACGGAGCCGGCACCAAAGACACTCCTCATTCCACGAATCGCGACCAGAACTCCACGACCCGGACGTCCGCGGGTTCCTCCCCCAGCGGCTCCCCGCCGAACTCGTGCCGCAGGTAGCTGCGCAGGTCCCAGCCGTAATAGACCACGTCGGTCTGATACACCGACAGCACCGGATACCCGGATTCCCCCGGCGTCGCGGGCAGATACCGGTGCCCGCACACCGGCACCAGCTGCGGGACCGCCGCCAGATGCCGTCGGGCGACCGCCAGCGCGTTGCACATCGACCGTGGCTGGTTGCCCCACTCGGGAAGCCACAGGTCGTTGTTCTCCACGTCGTAGAGGACGCCGTCGACCGGCCAGTCGAGGCGTTTGCGCAGCTGGTCCGGGTCGCCGTGGCGCCAATCCGGCCAGCGGTCGCCGACCGGAACGCCCGCGGTGAGGAAAATCCGGTGGTCGTCGGAAAAGGTGAAGCCGAACTGGTCCTCGACGTCGCTCAGTTCGGCGGGCGTGAGGCCAGGCCGCAAGGGCTCGCCGAGATTCTGCTGCAGGATGCGGGCCTCCTCCACGGTGAAGGCTTCGGCCGGCTGAACGTGTGCCATGCCAGAAGCGTACGTAGCGCCCGGCCGCGTCCGCGCGTCCTTTTTTGCCCGGAATGGGCTCCCTCGCCGGGGTGAGGTTCTTCTCTCCGGCCGTGGTTGACGGAACACCGAGTGACCGGATGTAGTTCACTCCTCCCGTGACTTCCTCACCGCAAGCCCGGCAAGCCCGCGTACGCGCGCCCGAGCTGACCGGCGACGTCTGGCTGAACACCGGCGGCCGCCGGCTCACTCTGGCGCAGCTGCGCGGACGCGTGGTGCTGCTGGACTTCTGGACCAGCGGCTGCGTCAACTGCCTGCACGTTCTCGACGAACTGCGTCCGCTGGAACAGGAATTCGCGGATGTCCTGGTCACGGTGGGGGTGCACTCGCCGAAGTTCAGCCGCGA
Organism: Amycolatopsis sp. NPDC114503; assembly: GCF_055633655.1. NCBI lineage: Bacteria > Bacillati > Actinomycetota > Actinomycetes > Pseudonocardiales > Pseudonocardiaceae > Amycolatopsis > Amycolatopsis sp. NPDC114503. Next base: position 724,412 of record NZ_JBVKDT010000001.1, read on the forward strand.
GGGCGAGCGCACGTCGATCGAGGCCGCGGTGCGCCGGTACGAGGTGCACCATCCGGTGGTCAACGACCCGAAGATGGAGCTGTGGTCGCAGTACGCCGTGCGGGCCTGGCCGACGCTGGTCGTCGTCGATCCCGAGGGCTATGTCGTGCATGTCGCGGCTGGTGAGGGCCACGGCGAAGCGTTACGCCGCGTGATCGCCGACCTCGTCGCCAAGCACGACGCGAAGGGCACGCTCCGCCGAGGCGGCAACCCGTACGTGCCGGTCGAGGAGCAGCGCACCGAACTGCGTTTCCCCAGCAAGGCCGTCGTCACCGCGGGCGGCCGGATTCTGGTGGCGGACACCGGACATCACTCGATCGTCGAGTTCGCTTCGGACGGCGAGACCGTCATCCGCCGCTTCGGCAGCGGCACCCGGGGCACGCTGGACGGACCGTTCGACGTGGCCGAGTTCGTCGAACCGTCCGGAATCGCCTTGCTGCCCAACGAGGTCGCCCAGCGCGCCGGGTACCACGCGATCGTCGCGGACACCGCCGGGCACCGTCTGCGCGGCCTCGACCTCAACACCGGCGAGGTGAAAACCGTTGCCGGAACCGGGAAACAGTGGCGCGACGGCACCGACACCGGCAAGGCGCCGGACATCGACCTCACCAGCCCGTGGGACGTCACGTGGTGGGCCCCGGCCGGCGGCGTCGTCGTCGCGATGGCCGGAAACCACACGCTGAGCGTGTTCGACCCGGTCTCGGGCAGCATCCGCCGGTTCGCTGGCACCACCGTCGAGGGTCTGCGCGACGGCGACGTGCACGAGGCGTTCTTCGCCCAGCCGTCCGGATTCGCCGTGGACGGGCAGAAACTGTGGTTCGTCGACGCGGAAACCTCGGCTCTGCGCTGGATCGAACCGGCGGACGAGTCGTTCGTCGTGCACACCGCGGTCGGCACGGACCTGTTCACCTTCGGCCACGCCGACGGCCCGTCCGACCAGGCGTTGCTGCAGCATCCGCTCGGCCTCGCCGTGCTGTCCGACGGCCGGGTCGCGATCGCCGACACCTACAACGGCGCGATCCGCCGCTACGACCCGTTCACCCGCGACGTCACGACGCTCGCGACCGGGTTCGCCGAACCGCAAGGCCTGGTGCGCCACGACGGCGAGCTGTACGTCGTGGAGTCGGCGGGCAACCGGGTTACCCCGCTCGGGGGCAATGGCCAGGCGACCGCGGTCGCGGGAACTCGCCAGGCCGTGCAACGTCCGCCGACGGTGCTCGCGCCCGGCGAAGTCGAGTTTTCCGTCGTCTTCACCCCGCCGCCCGGCGAGAAGCTCGACGAGCGTTACGGGCCTTCGACGCGGCTGGAGATCACCTCGTCGCCGCCGGAACTGCTCGCCGACGGAGCCGGAGTCGGAACTGATCTCGTTCGGCGGATCAAGTTCGCCGAGGGCGTGACCGAAGGTGTGTTGCAGGTAGTGGCGCAGGCCGCGAGCTGCGATGACGGCGGCGAGCACCCGGCGTGCCGGATCACCCGGCAGGACTGGGGCGTCCCGGTGCGTTTCGAGAGCGGAGGAGGGAAGGCGCTGAGCCTGATGATGGCGGGCGAGCCCAAGGCTCCGGCAACCGGTCAGTAGCATGGCTGGCGTGCCGGACACGCCCAAGCTCGAGATCCAGATGCTGCACGACCGCGTCCTCGTGCGGTTGTCGCAGGAGGAAGGCGAGCGTCGCAGCAGCGGCGGCATCGTGATTCCCGCCACCGCGCAAGTCGCGCGCAGGCTGGTGTGGGGTGATGTACTGGGTGTCGGCAACAGCGTGCGGAACGTCAAGCACGGCGACCGGGTGCTCTTCAATCCGGAGGACCAGCTCGAGGTCGAGATCCAGGGCGAGGGCCACCTGGTGATGCGCGAACGCGACATCCACGCGGTGGCCACGGAGCGGACCGAACACGGCACGGGGCTGTACCTGTAGCTCCCGTACCAGGGGAGGCAGGCGTTGCGTGAAGAAGACCGTTCGTCGGCTTTCGCCGACGACCTGCTGAGCGACGAGCTGCTGAACGACCCCGCACTGGCCGGCGAATCCGATCTGGCCACGGAGATCTTCGCGGTGGCCGACGCGCCCCCGCCGCCGGACACCCGCTTCCGCCGTTTCCGCAAACGCGTCGGCCGCTCGTTCATGATCGTCGGCTGCCTGCTCGGGCTGTTCGTGCTGGCCTACACCATCGACCTGATGACCAGCGCCGGCGACGTGCCGCGCGGCGTCCAGGTGGCCGGCATCGACGTCGGCGATCTGTCCTACGCCGAGGCCGAAGCCAAGCTGCACAGCGAACTCCAGCCCCGGCTGACCCGTCCGGTGGCGATCCACGCCGGCGACGTCACCGGGACGCTCGTGCCCGCGGATTCCGGGCTCGGCCTCGACTGGCCGGGCACGCTCGCCCAGGCCGGGCACCAGCCGTGGAGCCCGGTCACGCGGCTGTTGTCGTTTTTCACCACCCGCGAGGTGGGCGTCGTGACGCGAAGCGACCAGCTCGAGGTGACCGACGCGGTCCAGCAGCTCGCCGGGAAGCAGCTCAACCATCCGCTGGTCGAGGGCAACATCGGGTTCACGCCGAAGGAATCGAACGGGGTCGCCGCTTATGCGGTCGAACCGCGCCAGGGCCAGGAGCTGACCGACGTCCCGGCCGCCGTGCAAACCGTGGTGGCGGACTGGCTTTCGCCGCGCGGGGTCACGCTGAAGATGGCCGTGACGCCAGCCAAAACCACCTCCGCCGACGTGCACCGGCTGCTCGACACCGTGGTCGCGCCCGCGGTCGCCTCGCCGGTCGTGCTGCACGGACAGGGCAAGGACAGCACGCTGCAGCCGTCGGCGATCGCGTCGTCGTTCCAGTTCCAGCCGAACGGCGGCGGCGGTCTCGAACTGCGGATCGATCAGGAGAAGCTGCGCGCGGCCGTTCAGCCGGACCTGGCGTCCACCGAGGCGAACAGCAAGGACGCGCAGATCAGCCTCGACTCCGGCGCACCGGCCGTCACGCCGTCCGAGGACGGGCGAAAGATCAACTGGGCCAACACTTTCAAGTCCCTCACCGAGGTGCTCGCCAAGCCGTCCGGCCGTGACCTGCCGGTCGCCTACGACCAGAAGCACCCGACCTTGACCACCGACGGCGCGAACGCGCTGGGCGTCAAGGAGGTCGTCGGCGAGTACACCACCGGCGGGCTCAGCGGTCCGGCCGCGGCGAACGTCGCCACGCTCGCCGGACGCATCAACGGCGTCCTCGTGAAACCGGGAGAATCCTTCAGCCTCAACGACTATCGCGGCGGCGGTTACGCGCCCGCGCCGGTCGACGAGGACGGCACCGGCCCGGCGGTGACCGGCGGCGGCCTGTCGCAGCTTTCGTCCACTTTGTACAACGCGGCCTACCTGGCAGGCCTCGGCGACGGCGGGCACGCGGCACACGACCACTTCGTCAACCGCTACCCAGCAGGTCGTGACGCGGTGGCGGTCGACAGCTCCGGCAACGCCGTGGATCTCAAGCTGGCCAACAACGATCCGACCGGATTCGCGATCCAGGCGAGCGCCAGCGGCGGTTCGGTGACGGTGAAGATCTGGGGTACCAAGCACTTCCGGGTCGAAGGCCGTAGCGGCGCACCGTCGAATCAGGTGCCGCCGCCGGTGCAGCTCGGGCCCGGTCCGGACGGTCAGTGCCACGCGTCGCCGGGCGCGTCCGGGTTCACGGTCAGCGACACCCGAGTGTTCTACGACCTGGCCAGCGGCGGCGAGGTCCGCGAGGAAAGCCGCAGCACGACGTACTCGCCGCAGCCGATCGTCATTTGCTGAGCCGGGCCGGGGCTTTCGACCGCCAGGACTCGGTGAGCAGTTCCCGCAGCTGCTGCGGATCGACGCGGTCGAGGTGGACGAGGATCGAGCCGTGGCCGTCGTAGTGCGGGGTGGTGAAAAAGGCCGGATCGCCTGAGGCGAGCAGGGCGGACTTCTCGTCGAGGCCGACGAACAGCACCAGCCCGCCTTCAGCCTCGGTGCGCAGCCGCGCGTAGCCCTTGCCCGCCACCTTCAGCGCGGGCGTGCGGTACCAGGTGGACACCTCGGTTTCCGGCAGCTCCTCCTGCGCCCAAGCGGTCACGTCGTCCCAGGTCATCGTCATGCCGTCCATCGTGGCCCGGCAGCGGCAAGTTGTCTTGGAGAAACGAGAGGAGCCCCCGCCCGGGTGGGGCGAGGGCTCCGCTGACTTACTGAGCTACTGACTTACTTATCTGCTGACTTACTGATTTACGGAGTCGCGGTGATCCGGTCCGCGGGCGGAGGAGCGATGCCCGGATGCGCGCCGAGGTAAGCGATGAACGCGTCCAGGTCCACCGGCCCGCCAGCCAGGTCGGTGCCCTTCTTGAACTCGGTGAACCCGTCCCCGCCTGCGGCGAGGAAGTTGTTCACCGACACCCGGTACTTGGCCGCCGGGTCGACCGCCGTGCCGTTGACCGTGATGTTCGAGACCCGCGAGCCGACCGGAGCGGCCGCCGAGTACGTGTAGTGCAGCGACTTCGAGATCTGCAGGATCTTGGTGCCGCCGGACTGGCCCCACTGCTGTTCCAGCACGTTCTTCAGGTTCGCGCCGGTGAGCGTGATCGTCTGCATGATGTTCGAGAACGGCTGCACGGTGAACGCCTCGCCGTAGGTGACGACGCCGTCTCCTTCACCGGCCGACGACGACTTGTACGTCAGGTCGGCGCGGATGCCGCCCGGGTTCGTCATCGCGATCACGGCGTTGTTCGACTTGGTCGCTTCGAGCTGGGCGTCGGCGATCACGTCGCCGAGCGGCGATTCGCCGGAAGCCGCACCCGCCGCGGGCAGGTCCGCGGTGATGGTGCCGACCTGCTTGTTCGCGATCGGCGCGGCCTTCGTCTTGGCCTCGTCGACGAGCTTCGTCACGGCCGGATCGGGCGTGACGTCGCGGGTGACGATCTCGTTGTGCGCCTTGGTCTGCGACCGGACGACGTCGCGCGTGCGGCGGTCGATCTTCAGGTCCACGACCGACAGCAGCCTGCCGAACGACGCGCCCTGGATCACCGGCCGCGGCTGGCCCGCCGGGTCGTTGACGACGCAGTTGTACTGCTGGTGGCTGTGCGCGGTGAAGATCGCGTCGACCTTCGGCGTCACGTTCTTCGCGATGGCCGCGGCGTCGCCGTCCGGCTGGACCTTGCAGTCGTTCGGACCCGAGCCGGGCAGCGCCTCGTCGCCCTGGTGCAGCAGTACGACCTGGGCCTTGACGCCGAGCCGGTCGAGGATGTTCGCGGTGCGGTTGATCGCCTCGACCTCGTCGCCGAACTTGAGGCCCTTGATGGCTTCCGGCGTCACGACCGACGGGAGGTCCTTGAGCGTCGCGCCGATGACGCCGACCGGAACGCCGCCGGAGTACTGGATGCTGAACGGCAGCAGCGCGGGCAGCCCGTTGTCGAAGTACACATTGGACCCGAGCAGCGGGAAGCGCGCGCCGTCGTAGCTCTTGCGGAACTGGCAGCCGTCGGTCTTGTTGCAGCCGCCGAACTGCATGCGCAGCAGTTCCCGGTAGCCCTCGTCGAACTCGTGGTTGCCGACCACGGACGCCTTCACGCCGAGTTCGTTGAGGAAGTCCATGGTCGGTTCGTCGTGGAACAGCGCCGAGATCACCGGTGACGCGCCGACGTTGTCGCCCGAGGACAGCACCATCGAATTGCGCACCTGCGCTTCGAGCTGCTTGACGTGCGTCGCGAGGTAGGCCGCGCCGCCCGCGTCCACCTTGGACCTGTCCGGGAGCGTGATCTTCCCGCCCGATCCGGACGGCGGTTCGAGGTTCCCGTGCAGGTCGTTGAACGCGATGATCCGGACGTCGGCGGTCTGTGCGGCCTCGGCGGGCGCGCTCGTGACGGCCACGGCGGCCAGTGCGGCCGCGGCGGTGGCCGCGAGCCGGGTGAAGAGCTTCATGTTTCCTCCGGTGTTCGCGCCCGCTCGACCCCTGATGCGGACGCCCGGCGAAGCAGTCTGCCCAAACCGGACGGTCCTGACCAGGGCAGAACGGCGGTGCCGGATGAAAGTTTCGGTAACGTTCGCGCGCGCCGCGCCGATCTGTGCGTTGGGTGCAGAGGGGGACAAATGGAACTTCAGCTCGTCGTGCTGGTGCTCGGCGTGGTCCTCTTGCTGATCGCCGGCACCGTCTTCGCGGCTTGGCGCTCGGAGCGCGCGGAACGGGACGACGAACCGCCTTCGCGGGAGCGCTGACCGATCGGTCGGCGAGCACTCGGCCATCTGGCCGACCCGCCCGGAAGGCGTCCGGCTCTTCGACCGAAGTGCGCGCGCGGCAAGATCAATAGCGTTCTCGGTATGACGAACGCACAGGTCACCGCCCTGCAGTACGGGTTCATCGGGTTCCTCGCCGTATGGGCGACGATCTTGATCCCGCAGCTCGTGCTCCAGTTCGCGCGCCACGGCCGGCTGCGGCTGCGCGGCCTGGTGACCACCGCGGCGGTCGTCTTCTACGCGTGCATGGCGCTGGCGGTCGTCTTCCTGCCGCTGCCCGGCCCGAATAGCCGACGGCTGGAGCAGACCGTGCAGCTGGAGCCGTTCCAGTGGATCGCGGACATCCACACCGAGCTGGTGAAGCACGGGCTGTCGGCGGCGGACTGGTTCACTACGCAGACGTTCCAGCAGGCCGCGATGAACGTGCTCTTGTTCGTCCCGCTCGGTTTCTTCGCCCGGGTGCTGTGGCGGCGCGGCCTGGTCGGCGCGGTGGCGATCGGCTTCGCGGCCTCACTGGCCGTCGAGATCACCCAGCTCACGGCGAACTTCGGGACCGCGCCGTTCGTCTACCGGATTTTCGACGTCGACGACCTCATGACCAACACCTTCGGCGCCGGGTTCGGCTGGCTGGCCGGTGCGCTGCTGCTCGCTCTCCGGCCGATCTCTTCAACCCTCCGCGTGGAGCCTGCCCGGAGCGAGCGGGTCGACCTCGCCAAGACGCGCTAACCGGGCTCGTCTCGCGATCGCGGCTTGGCGCGCCGCGCGGCGGTCTTCCAGGATCACGATCAGCGAAGCTATGGCGATGATCAGTGCTACCAGGCCGAGCACTAGCCACAGTTGCATGTGCTCTCCTCATCGACGCCGTTGTGCGAGAGATCACACAGGCTACCGATCGGGGCAGCGGGTTGGCTACCCCGCGTTCGAAGGTCGTGCGGAGAACCAGTCCCGGTCAGCGGTAAGCCAGCGATCGAACCTCAGCCCGGCCTGCGCGAGCGCGGGTTCGAGGGAGAAGTTTTCGCAGGTGAAGGACTGTTTCCAGGTCCGGTCGCCGAGGGAGTAGCCGACGGTGGCGGAGAGCTGGTCGCCGTCCCGGCGGACGCCTTCGAGAGCAATGCGCACGTCGCCAAGCTGGCCGCCCGCGCCATTGGCGACCTGGTCGAACCAGGCGGGCGGATGCCATTCGACGAGCACCTGCCCGCCGGGAGCCACGTGCCGCCGTGCCGCCGCGAGCAGCGCCTGCCGGTCCGGTCCGTTGACCAGATGGCTGCCGAGCACGACGGCCGGGAATCGCCGCTCCAGCCGCAGCTCGTCGATCCGCGCGCGGACGGTCTCGGCGCCTCGGACGTGCGCGAGCATCTCCGCCGATTCATCCACCGCCACCACCGGATGTCTCAGCGCGAGCAGCGGATGCGTCACGCGCCCAGATCCGCAGCCGAGTTCCAGCACCGCGGCACCGGCCGGGACCGCGTCGTGAATCACCTCCGGTTCACCGGCGGCAGGCAGCTTCAGATAGAGGTCGACCGGGCAGCCGTCAGGCGTCACGCTCATGCCGCCCAGCGTGCCGGAAACTGACCCCATGCCCGCGAAACCCACCAAGGCCGAACAAGCCGCCGCGCACGGAACCACCATCCCGGACGTCCTGGCTCCCAATCTGAACGTGCTGTTCTGCGGCATCAACCCCGGCCTCTACTCCGGCGCGCTCGGCCTCCACTTCGCCCGCCCCGGCAACCGCTTCTGGCCCGCCCTTCACGCCAGCGGCTTCACCCCTCGCCAGCTGGACCCGAGCGAACAGGACCAGCTCCTCGGCCTGGGCCTGGGCATCACCAACGTCGTAGCCCGGACCACCGCCCGCGCCGACGAGCTGACCGACGACGAACTCCGCGAAGGCGGCGAAATCCTGACCGGGAAAGTCCGGAAGTACCGCCCGCGCTGGCTCGCAGTGGTCGGAATCACCGCCTACCGCGTCGCGTTCGGCGATCGGCGCGCCGCAGTCGGGCCGCAAGATCGGACAATGGGGACAACAAAGGTCTGGCTTCTGCCCAATCCGAGCGGTTTGAACGCCCACTGGACCCCGAAAACCCTCGCGGAGGAGTTCGGTCGGCTGCGCGCACGGGCGGTCATCGGAGATTCACCCGGGCGGTTAAACCCTCAGTAGAGCTAACCCACTTGGGCGGACCCTCGCTGCGCCGTCCTCCCGCATTTCGAGGCCACTTTTCTACTGAGAGTTTGCTGCGACCAGCCGTTACGGCCATGAGGGGGAAACCGCGTCACAAGCTGCTCTCGGCGGAGTCGAACCAGGGACAAGGTGTCGTTCCCGGCCGGTTCCGGCAGGGGGGACCGGCGGGCACGCCGAGGGGGCGTGCCGGTCACCGGGAGCGACCTCGAGGACGGAGGCCCGAGATGCGTGGCATCGAGCCCCACCGAACGCCCATGTCGGCCGGTCAGCCAGCCGGCGGTCGAAGCCTGGGAGTCGCAGTAGTCGACCCCATCCCGATTTTCCGCGAGGGCATCGCGGCGATGGTGCACCGCACGCTGGGCCTGCACTGGTCCGGCCAGGCGGCGAGTCATCACGCGGCGATGCAGTTGTGCGAGCAGGTCCGCCCGGACGTCGTGATCCTCGACTCCGCGCTCGACCCCAACTGCCATCTCGCGAAGCTGCTCAACGCGGGCGACCCGGCACTCGTGCTGGTCACCCTCGTGCGCGACACCAACCGCACCCAGCAGTACCTCGCCGCGGCCATCGGCGCTGGTGCGCACGCCATCGTGCCGCGCGCGGTCGATTCCCGGCGGCTCGCCGAAGCGGTCCGGCGCGCGCATCACGACCGGCGCTACATCGACCCGGCGTTGTCCGCGCTCACCGCGCGGCCCAAGCGCGAACCGTCGCCAAGAGCCGCTCCGGTCGACGGGCACCTCGTGCAGCCCAAGGGCGCCATGCCGCTTTCCCGGCGCGAGTACCAGGTTTTGCAGCTCGTCGCCGAAGGGCTGGAGAACTCCGGCATCGCGAAGCTGCTTTTCCTGTCCGTGGAAACCGTGCGGACCCACGTGAAGAGCATTCTCCGCAAGCTCTCCGCCCGCGACCGCACACACGCGGTGACTATCGCGTTCCGCAGCGGCATCCTCGTCCCCCAGCTTGACGACAGCGCCGGTCCCCCGGCTGTGCAGGAGGCCGTGGCGCGCAGCACCCGGTGAGGCCGCTCCCTGGTCGAACCGTCATTCCGAGCGAATTGCCACCCCTGGAAGGGCGGATTCGCTTGCTCTGGTTACTCGTAGGTAATATCCTGATGTTACCGGCGAGTAAGGGAACCAGTGCCCGGCCGGAAAGCCGAACACGACACGGAGTGACGACATGGGCCACTACAAGAGCAACGTCCGAGACCTGGAGTTCAACCTCTTCGAGGTACTCGGCGTGCAGGAACGGCTCGGCAAGGGCGTGCTCGCCGAATCGGACGAGGAGACCGCCCGCGGCGTCTTGTCGGAGCTGAACAAGCTCGCCACCGGCCCGCTCGCCGAGTCCTACGCCGACGCGGACCGCAACCCGCCGGTGTACGACCCCAAGACGTTCAGCGTGACGATCCCCGAGTCGTTCAAGAAGAGCTACAAGGCGCTTATGGACGGCGAATGGTGGCGTCTCGGCCTCACCAACGACCTGGGCGGCTTCGGCCTGCCCCCGACGGTGCAGTGGGCCGCGGCCGAGCTGATCCTCGGCGCGAACGCCCCGCTGTTCATGTACTTGGCGGGTCCGAACTTCGCCATGATCGTGGACAAGAACGGCACCGAAGAGCAGAAGCACTGGGCTCAGCTGATGATCGACCGCGGCTGGGGAGCGACCATGGTGCTCACCGAGCCGGACGCCGGTTCGGACGTCGGCGCGGGCCGCACCAAGGCGGTCAAGCAGGAGGACGGCTCCTGGCACATCGACGGCGTGAAGCGGTTCATCACCTCGGCCGAGAACGACATGGTCGAGAACATCATGCACCTGGTGCTGGCCCGTCCCGAGGGTCCCGGCATCGAGACCAAGCCGGGCACCAAGGGCCTTTCGCTGTTCCTGGTCCCGAAGTTCCACTTCGACTCGAAGACCGGCGAGTTGGGCGAGCGCAACGGCGCCTACGTCACCAACATCGAGCACAAGATGGGCATCAAGGTGTCCACCACGTGCGAGCTGACCTTCGGCCAGCACGGCACCCCGGCCAAGGGCTGGCTGCTCGGCGAGGTGCACGACGGCATCGCGCAGATGTTCCAGGTCATCGAGTACGCCCGGATGATGGTCGGCACCAAGGCGATCGCCACGCTGTCCACCGGTTACCTGAACGCGCTGGAGTACGCCAAGGAGCGCGTGCAGGGCGCTGACCTGCCGAACATGCTGAACAAGGCCGCGCCGCGCGTCACGATCACGCACCACCCCGACGTGCGTCGTTCGCTGATGCTGCAGAAGGCGTACGCCGAAGGCCTGCGCGCGATCTACCTGTACACCGCGTCCTTCCAGGACCAGCTGTGGACCGGCGAAGGCGACGAAGCGGCTCTGAAGCTGGCGCACGGCGTCAACGACCTGCTGCTGCCGATCGTCAAGGGTGTCGGCTCCGAGCGGGCCACCGAACAGCTCGTCCAGTCCCTGCAGACGCTGGGCGGTTCGGGCTTCCTGCAGGACTACCCGATCGAGCAGTACATCCGCGACGCGAAGATCGACTCGCTGTACGAGGGCACCACGGCCATCCAGTCGCTGGACTTCTTCTTCCGGAAGATCGTCCGCGACAAGGGCCAGGCGCTCGCGTTCGTCGCGGGCGAGATCACGAAGTTCATCGAGTCCGAGGCGGGCAACGGCCGGCTCAAGAACGAGCGCGCGCTGCTCAAGCAGGCGCTCGAGGACACCCAGGGCATGCTGGGCTCGCTGATCGGCTACCTGACCTCGTCGCAGGAAGACCCGCAGAACATCAACAAGGTCGGCCAGCACACCGTGCGGCTGCTGATGTCGGTGGGCGACCTGCTGGTCGGCTGGAAGCTGCTGCAGGGCGCCGAGGTCGCGCTGGCGAAGCTCGACAACGGCGCGTCGGCCAAGGACAAGCCGTTCTACGAGGGCAAGCTGGCGGTGGCGTCGTTCTTCGCGAAGAGCGTGCTGCCGGAGCTGACCTCGCGCCGCGCCATCGTCGAGGCCGCGGACAACGCGCTGATGGAGATCGACGAAGCCGCTTTCTGATCGCACTGACTGGAAAAATGCCCCGCTCCGCACCCGGACCGGGGCATTTTTCGTGCTTCCAGTGGCGGTGACCCCATGCGGGCGGTAAGCCGGGTTTGGCGCCCCGGGTTCCGGGTTAAACCGGTCGGGCCCGGTCCTCTCGGCAGAAGGAGCTAAGCCATGGCGGTTTCCGGAATCATCAGCGCGGTCGTGATCGGCCTGATCCTCGGCCTGCTCGGCAAGCTGGTCGCACCTGGCAAACAATCGATCCCGATCTGGCTGACGATCCTGGTGGGCATCGTGGCCGCGTTCGTCGGCACCGCGATCGCGCGCGGGCTCGGCTACGCGGACACCAAGGGCATCGACTGGCTGGAGATCATCACCCAGGTCGTGCTGGCCGCGATCGGGGTGACGCTTGCCGCGAGCCTGTGGGGCAAGCGGCAGGTCAAGAGCTAGCTCAGTCGTTCAGCTCCGGCTCGAGCAGGCTCATCAGGTACATGTCGTGGTACTGGCCGTCGGGCCCGCGATGGCATTCGCGGTGCCTGCCGTCCTCCACGAACCCGACCTTGCGGTAGACGTGCCGCGCGCGCTCGTTCTCGGCGACCACCCAGAGCGCGATCAGGTGCAGCCGCATCATGTTGAATCCGTAGCGGCACATGAGTTTCAGCGCCTCAGTGCCGTATCCGCCGTCCCAGTGGTCGGTCTCGCCGATGTAGATGTCCAGCTCGGCGCGGCCGATCTCTGGGCGTGCCTCCCGCAGGTCGACGACGCCGATCAGCTTGCCCGCTTCGATCGATTCGATGCCCAGCACGACGTTCTCGTACTTGTTGACCGGACGTTCTTCGCCCCATTTGCGCAGCTGCGCGAGCGAGCGCGGATGGTCGCTGGTCATGTACCGCCCGACCTCCGGATCGTGGATCCACCGGTAGATCGATTCGGCGTCCGACGGTTCGATCGCCCGCAGCCGCACTAGCTTCCCCGTGAGCATCTGGCCCCTTATTCTCGTTTCAGCACAAGGAAATCCGTGACGCCGACCAGTCCAAGGAACTGCCGCACCCCGGGCGGCATCGGCCGGCGCGATTCATCATGCACGAGTTCCGGATCACGCACGCGGTATTTACGGCCGCGCGTGAGCACCTCCGCCTCGCCGGCCGCGCGGACGTTGCGGACCCAGTCGGCGTCCGGCCCGTAGGTGAGCGCGACGACGAATCCGTCGTCGGTGCGGAAGACGTTCAGCGGCGTGCGGAACTCGCGGCCGGACTTGCGTCCGCGGTGCACGATCACCCCGAACCCGGGCAGCTTGTCGGCGAAGGGTTTCGTGACCCGGTTGGTGACCACGCGGTTGAACCGGGCGAGACGTTCTGGCAGCACCATGCCGTCGAGCCTAATCCAACGAGTGTGGAATTTCCTGCCGCGGACGCGCTGTGCGCCTGGGCGGGCGGGTCTGGTGGGATGGGCCCGCAGCCGAACGCGAGGTGGGGAGCGGGTATGTCGCAAGACTGGCCGATGGAGCAGGAACCGCACGTGGCGGTGCTCGTCGCGCAGGGCCTGATCGAGCATCCGGAAAAGCTGGATCACGTGCTCCTCGACGACGAGGAAGGCTGGTTCGTCAGCGACGGTTCGGAGTTCGGCGACGATCCGGAACTCGACCAGGACCAGTTCGCCACGATGTGCCTGCACGACGTCGTCGAGAAGTTGCCGCAGCTGACGGCGCTGGCCAAGCTCCCTGCCGGGATGGGCGCGAACTGGGACGCCGACAGCGCGTCCTGGGTGCTGATTTCGCCGCTCGTGCCGAGCGATGACGAAGAGGCCCGCGCGTACCTCGATGCCCGCGAAGCCGCGTGGCCGCATGCCGGGTCGCCGATGGACGAGGTGAACCTCAGCCTGGGGTTGATGGAGATCAGCACCGCGGCGGACGCTCCGGCCCGCAGCGTGCGATACGTCAGCCGGGAAGAGGACGGCACGTGGATGTTCGTCGGCTTCGAGGTGCCCGACCCGGACGAGCAGACCGAGGTCGAGGTGGACACCCTCGAGCTCGGGCACGTGGCGGAGCTGTACCCGGACGTGGTCGAGCTGCTGGACGCGGAGCCGGGCGAGGTGTTCTTCCGCGAGGCGCCGGATGCCGAGTGGTTGCAGGTAATCGACGACGGGGAGTGAACATGTCCGAGGAATGGCCGCTGCGACAGGACCCGGAATCCCCGGTGATCATCGCGCACGAACTGGTGGAGCACCCGGAGAAACTGGCCTTCGTCGTCCTCGACGATGACGACGACTGGTTCATCAGCGACGGTGCCGAGTTCGAAGAGGACATGGAGGTCAACCGCCAGGTGTTCGGGGCGATGGGCCTGCGCGAGGCGGTGGCGCTGCTGCCGCATCTGGTCGCGCTGGCCGACGTGCCGGCGGGGATGGCCGCGGACTGGGATCCGGAACGCCTCACCTGGCTGCTCAGCTCGGTGTCGGATTCCGATGACCTGGACGAGGATCTCGCGCACCGCGATGCCCGGATCGCCGCCTGGACGCATCCCGGTTCGCCGCTGGAAGAAGTCCAGCTGAGCACCGGCTTGACCGAAATCGGCACGACCGCCACAGCTCCCGCGCGAGCGGTCCGCCAGGTCGTCCGGGAGCAGGACGGGACGTGGCTGTTCGTCGGCTTCGAGGTTCCCGAGGCGGAGGACTTCGAGGTGGAAGGCCTGGAACTGGAACACGTCGTGCAGCTGTACCCGGACGTCGTGTCGGCCTTGCTCGCCGCGCCGGGCCAGGTGTTCGACCGCGCCGAGCCCGGTGCGCCGTGGGAATTGGTGGAGGGTTGAGGGTCCTTTGTGGACCGTCTGAAATCGCAGACGCTTTCCGGTAGTCGTTGGTTGGGCGGTCCCGGCCGGATCGGTTCTACTGTGCCGACCCGCCGGCGCGCCGATGCGCTCGCGGGCCGCCGAATTCGGGAGGTTGGCGTCGATGACGACGAAGTCCGGGGATGGTTTGAGCCGCCGGTTGAACGGCAGGCACATCCGGTTCATCGCCCTTGGCTCGGCGATCGGCACCGGTTTGTTCTACGGCTCGTCGGACACGATCGCGAAGGCCGGGCCGTCCGTCCTGCTCGCGTATCTCATCGGCGGCGCGGCGATTTTCTTCGTACTGCGCGCTTTGGGCGAGATGGCCGTCAACGACCCCGCGCCCGGTTCGTTCGGCGAATACGCACGGAAACACCTTGGCCCTCTGGCGGGTTTCCTGACCGGCTGGACCTACGCGTTCGAGATGGTGATCGTCTGCGTCGCCGATGTGACGGCTTTGGCTGTGTACATGGGATTCTGGTTCCCCGACGTGCCACGGTGGATCTGGGTGGTGCTGACGATCTTGGTGATCGCCGCCGCGAACCTGGTCAGCGTAAGGGTTTACGGTGAACTGGAATTCTGGTTCACCCTGGTAAAGGTAATCGCCATCGTCGCGATGATCCTCGGCGGCGCGGCAATCCTGATCTTCGGCCTCGGTGCTGATTCCGGCAGCGTCACCAACCTGTGGTCCCACGGCGGCTGGTTCCCCAATGGCATCAGCGGTTTCATCGCCTCGTTCGCCTTGGTGATGTTCGCCTTCGGCGGCACTGAGATTCTGGGCCTCACCGCCGCCGAGTCTGAAGACCCGCGCACTGCCATGCCGAAAGCGGTTAACACGGTCCCAGTTCGGGTTTTGCTTTTCTACGTGGCGACCCTGGCGGTCATCATGATGCTGAACCCGTGGAACACGATCAGCACCTCGGGAAGCCCCTTCGTCCAGATCTTCGCGGGTCTTGGCTTGCACTCCGCCGCAACGGTTCTGAACATCGTCGTGGTGACAGCAGCGTTGTCCGCCATCAACAGCGACATCTTCGGCGCTGGACGGATGATCTACGGACTGGCTCAGCGCGGCCAAGCCCCCGCCGTGATGGCCCGGGTGACGCGGAACGGTATCCCGTGGATGACGGTTCTGGTGGTTGCTGCTGCTCTTAGCCTGGCTGTTGTCTTGAACTATCTGTTGCCGGACAGCGCTTTCCTGCTGATCGCCTCGGTGGGCACGTTCGCGACGGTGTGGGTGTGGTTCATGATCCTGCTGACGCACTACCGCGCCCGTCGCCGCCTGTCGCCGTCGGATTTGGCCGGCCGGGCGTTCCCGGTGCCGTTCTGGCCGGTGGGTCAGGTTTTGACGATGGTGTTCATGGTGTTCATCTTCGTGATGATGGCGTTCGCTGAGGACACTCGCCTGGCGCTGATCGTCGGGGTGGTGTGGCTGGCGGTGTTGTGCGGGTTGTTTTGGTTCCACCGCAGGGCGACTTCATCGGCTGCGAAGGAAGACGCGATGACCGAGGCTGGATAGTCTGGAGCGTTCTGGTTGAATCGAGTCATGCCGGATCAGGACCCGGAGCTCAGCCTCGATCGGCCGGTGCTGGTCGTCCAAGGAGACGAGCGGTATAACGCGAGGCTGCGCTGCTGGACCAATCCGGACAGCAGGTCAGAGGCCTATCGGCTCAAGCTAACGATACGTCCGGAGACTGATCCCGTTGTCGCGACCGGTCCGGACGTTTTCGAAGGCCTCGTCCGGATGCGCCGCCAAGTGGAGCCTCAGGGCCTGCGCATCGCAGTCCAAGGCTCCCGACTGGACACGTACCCCAACGGCATGGCCCGAGACATGGGCGGTGGCTGGAGAATCTACGTTCTGCGCCAAGGCCAACGCGCTGGCCGCGCCGATCTGGTGGACACACTCGACGACGCGCCAGTTGATCAACTGGCGACGGTCTAGGAACAGGAGTCTTACTGGGCCGCCTGGTTCGGTCGGCGGGATGCGCACAACAACTGATCAGCTTTAAGTCCATAGCGCCGGGTCAAGGCACGTTTTCCCGGCTTGACGTGGTGGGACCAGCCGTAGTCAGAGGCCGACCTCGGGTGGAACCTGTCACCGCCCAGCGGCTCTCCGTATGAAGTACTTGCCTATCAAGGGCTGCTAAGCAGCTCCGATTAGGATGCCTGCGGCCAAGATGTGGCTGATTCGCCGTTCGCTGGGCTCGAGTTTGTCGGTCGTCACGGGTAGGCTCAAGGCGATCTTGAACGAAGGGAGTAGACGTGCCGAGCACCTTCAGGGTCGCGGGCCTCTTCGCCGGCATCGGCGGCATCGAGCTCGGCTTCCATCGGGCACTCGGCGACCGTATGGAGACCGTACTGCTGTGTGAGAACTGGGAGCCAGCGAAGCAAGTTCTGGCGGATCGCTTCCCGGCGGTCGACCTCCACTCAGACGTAAAAACTTTGAAGGACTTGCCGGGCCGGCTGGACCTGCTCACGGCAGGGTTTCCCTGCACGGATCTGTCTCAGGCGGGGCGCACCGCAGGCATCACTGGTGCCCAGTCAGGTCTCGTCGCGCACGTCTTCGAGATGCTTGAGCTGGCGAAGAAGCGTCGACGCAAGCTTCCGTGGTTGATGATCGAAAATGTGCCGAACATGCTGGCACTTGACCGCGGCAAAGCGATGGCCTACCTCGTGCACGAGCTGGGCGAACTAGGCTACCGGTGGGCATACCGGGTCGTGGATTCGCGCTTCACCGGGGTGCCGCAACGGCGCAGACGCGTCGTACTGCTCGCATCCTGTGTTCATGATCCGCGCGAGGTGTTGTTCTCCGACGAGGTCGAGGCGATCGACGAGAGCCGACTTTCGGACGACGCATTTGGGTTCTACTGGACCGAGGGACGTACGGGCGTTGGCTGGGCTCGCGATGCTATTCCCACCCTTAAAGGCGGCTCCAGCCTAGGCATCCCATCCCCACCTGCCGTCTGGCTGCCCAAAGAGTCCGAGTCGAGGTTCGTGCTGCCCACCGTGGAAGACGGTGAAGCGCTCCAGGGATTCGAACGAGGCTGGACGGCTGCTGCATCAGACGGTCGCCGAAATGGACCGCGGTGGAAGCTCGTCGGCAACGCTGTGACCGTCGGAGTCTCGGAATGGGTCGCAACGAAACTCCTGAATCCAAGCACATTTGAGATCGACTCCACCCCCTGGGAACGTGATGGAGCGTGGCCGAGTGCTGCTTGGGGTGAGGCTGGACACGCCTGGAAGGTCGAGCTGAGCGAGTTTCCACGGCAGGCGGACTATCAACACCTGCTTGAGTTCATCGAACCCGCCCGTTGCACTCCATTGTCTCACCGGGCCGCTAACGGCTTCTGGAGTCGCCTCCAGACCAGTAACCTGGGGCGCTACCCAGGGTTCAGGGAAGACATGGCCGAGTACGTGGAGAAGAGTCGGCCCCTGGCAGCCCAGGTTGCGGTTTGATCCACATCCTCGCGGTGAAGACCGGTGGTGGGCTAGAGTCGCCGCACCATGTACGGACCGAACCTCCTTGCCCGATTTTTGACGGAGCCAGCAGCCAAGGCAGACCGATACGGAAACAGGTGGCAGTATAATCCGCGTTCTGATCGGCACTCGAAGGTGGCGTGTTGGGGCGTGGCCTTGGACCTGCTGGTCACTTCGTCCTTGCTTCGCAGTCACGCAGAGTCAGGCAAGATCGTCTTGGGCGTGAACCATGCTATGACGGATTACGCCACTGGTCGAAAGAAGGTCCTGGATCTGGTCGTTGCGCGGCCAGACCACGCGGTGCCCGCAGGGACCAAGACTTTTGCTGGCTTAGCGGAGCAGTTCGGCATCTTGATGACTTCCGAAGAACAGGAAGCGCTCGCCGAGCTACCAGAGTTGCCAGTGGCACCAGTGAGTTCGGTGCTCGTCGCGCTGGAGGCCAAGGCGTGTATGACCGAGCATGTGAAGGCGTTGCCGCGTCTATACGACGAGCTGAACTCGGCCCATCTGTGTATCCATGGCTCGTCCAAAAAGGCGTTGGCGATCGGGTACGTCCAGTTGAATGCTGCGAGCGACTTCATATCGCCAGTTCGTAATCCGTATCTACTCACCGAAGAACGGGTCGAGGTGACCAAGCACCGACAACCTGCGGTGACAGAGCGCGTGCTCGATAAGGTTCGGGAGATCCCGCGACGTTCGGCCTCTTCAGAATCTGGCTATGACGGTCTTGGGGTCACCGTTCTCGACCTTCGGAACGACGGATCACCAGTTGGCTTGGTCGAGGACTCACCAGCTCCGCAGCCAGGGACTACGTTCCACTACGCTGGAATGATCACTCGAATGGCCACTGAGTACGACGCGACGTTCGCACGTATCTGAGGGCGGGTGTAGCAGGCGACCTCTGTGATCGAGCCCGGTAACGAGTTGCCAGTAGCTTCTGAGGCCGAGGACAGCAGGCTAACCTAAGTCACAGTCCGGGCTTTGGGAAGAGTCGGCCGAACACGCAGGGCTGCTCACCTCAGCGTCGATGACTGTTGCCGTATAAGCGTCGGGTAAAGTCTGACCAATTCGCTCTTTTGGTTACTTTTGCAAATTATGACCTTTGAGCCTGAGCTTGGTAGTACCATCATATGGGTGAGTAGTTCAAGCTGGGAAGATCCGTTGCTCGATGAGGTTAACCGCCTCCTTCTTGACGTAGACCATTCTGCCAAGAATAATCGCAAGTACCGTGCTCTTGAGCAGTATCTTAGCGACATCGTCGATACCTACCCAGCAGACGTCTACGCAGCATATATTTCTAAAGCCGGCAACGCCGCCGTTCGGTTCAATCAGTCCCAGCGTGCACGTAGTGCCAACTTACTCGTGGCCCTTGCTGATCCTCCCGGATCTGAATCAATCGAGCGCACTGTAGACGCCTTGGCGAAGTACTGCGGGCAAGACTTGAGACGTCCTCAGTTGCTCTTATTGACCCGTAGCGAGGGCAGGGGCAGATGGCTGCCATATTCGGTTATCTATTCGCGAGACCGAGACCCGCGACCTCGTTTTTTGAAGGTTTTTATAGGGCAATGGCCAGCGATGCGTCACGTAGAGGCCTACGAACCAGAGGGGCGAGCAGAGCTTTTCAACGTGGGCGCCGGCAAAATAGCTCGAATGGCCGAGCGTGAACGATCGATTTTGAAATCTGGCGACCTCAGTGCCAGAGGCATCACCTTTTACGCTCATGGTCATAGTGTGCCGTCTGGAATAACGAAAATCTATCCATATGCAGAAATTCTGCGCGAAAAGTGGGATGACCACTCTATCCGCACGCTTTTCTACTTGACTCTACACTTAAGTGATGAAACTCAAATCGATGTAGGTGAGGTGAAGATTGCCAGCAAGGGGCTGCTCGCTGGAGAGACTGTTCTGCCAGGCTCTTCGTTTCTGAATTTGGGGTCGGAATATTACTCGCTGGGTCAGTCGTACACGTTCTATCAAACCCTCTACGACTTGGGTCCAAAAGTATATCGTCCAGTCCTTAAGAAGCTGAACGATGTCGTCTTCGATCCCCGGCTGAGGAAGCGTGTCGACAATGAAGTGGCTTTCCAAAAATCGCTTAAACGGACTGGTAAGGCCGCACGTGCGCTTGAGGATGCCAGTGCACTATTTGAACTAGAAGATCAGTCTCCCGTAAGCGAAGGGCTCAATCTCGATTTTGAGATGCGATTCGAGGGTGCCAGCTTTGCAATTGATTTCCGGTTCGGGGACTCTTCGCGGTTGCCTGATCGAATTAATGCGGTAATTGGCTACAATGGCACGGGTAAGACTCAGTTGCTTGCACATATAGCGCTTGTCGCGACTAGTGATCTGGATCAGCGGTTAAACTTTTCTAAGTTTGGTAGAATTTTGAACTCGGAAAACGTCCGATTTAGCTCTGTGATCGCTATATCATACAGTGCGTTCGACACATTCATTCTTCCTGATTCATTCTGGCGGTCTGAAGAGAAGACCTCCGCTCAGAGGCGCCTCGAACAGACCGGCGAAGTGTGGGGCTACACCTACTGCGGCCTACGCAAGCGTACGCGGGATCAGAGGCAGAGCATGCGTGGTCCTCGCGGACTTAAGAGTATCAATGAGCTATCGGAAGAGTTTGACCAGGCAGTTCGTAAGGCTCGATCGCTAACAAAGCAGAATCTCTGGATCGACGCCCTTGCGATTATCTTCAGTGAACCATCTTTGGGGCGTATCGGGATGGATATCTTCGCTGACCAAGGTGACCAGTCGTGGAGGACTGCTTTCGACGCACTGAGTACCGGACATAAAATCGTACTGAACATTATCGCTCAGGTCATTGGGCATGCTGAGCCTGGATCACTGGTTCTGATTGATGAGCCGGAATCTCATCTTCACCCGTCACTGCTTGCGGCGCTCATTCGTGCATTGAATGTTATACTGACCCGACTCGAATCGTATTCTATTATTGCCACACATTCGCCAGTCGTTCTGCAAGAGATACCTCGACGCTATGTTCGGGTACTTCAACGATTTGAGGGCACAACCCAGGTCGATACACCCAGCGCTGAGACATTCGGTGAGAATGTAGGGTATCTTACGACCAACGTTTTTGATCTCGATAGTACGCAAACGGATTATCATTCAGTTCTTGCCGATCTTGCAGAGGATATGTCGATCGATAGGATTGAACAACTATTCGACGAAGAAATGAGCGTTCAAGCGCGAGCATACGTCGTTGCCCTTCAAAGGCGGCGCAAGTGATCTATAATTTGCAAAAGCCAACGCGAGACTGCGTGAGCGACTACGATTTCGCCCTGTCCAAGGCGGGCAGCCCTGCGCTCGAAGCACTCACTGAGGTGCGGGATAAGGTTCTGGACGCCTATCAGATCTATGACTTGTTTGAAGGGAACCCCGGCAACGTCGCACCGCTTGAAGTTCCCGGCGAGGCAAAGAAAGCGCTCCACGATAATTTTAGGTTTACGCAGAAAAGTCGATTGCTCTCCGTCTTGCGGGTCGAAGCCATGAAGCTCGCGTACAAAGGACTTTGTCCGATGTGCTGCTCGGCGCAGGTGAAGGATCTTGATCATTACCTGCCAAGGAGTCTCTACCCGGAATTCAGTTTACTATCCCTGAATCTTGTTCCAGTATGCTCTCGCTGCAATGGAACCAAAAGATCCAAGATTGGCACGGTCGACGAGAGATTTGTTCACGTGTTTTACGATGCTTTGCCGGAAGATAGGCCTGCACTCCGAGTCGATCTAATATTCGAGCCGAGGGGTGTTGTAGTGGACTTCTCGGTCAATCCGGCACTGCCAGGGGACCAGTTCAAGCTTGTCGCTTATCATTTCGATAAGCTTGAACTTGCTGATCATTATTCAGTACTGGCATCTCAGGAACTTGTTGAGAGACTTCAGACTTTGGAGAAAACGCTTACCAACGAGGGTCCAGGTGGCGTTGTCGAATTTGCGGACGATCAAAGCAGTTGGCTTCGTCGAAAATTTGGCTACCACCACTGGAAAGCTGCTCTATATGACGCCGTGAAGGTCGATAAAAGGTTCCTTGAAGGCGGCTTTCGTGTCATCTCGTAGAATCCAATCTGCTCTGTATCTCTTAGCATGAGATGGCGACAGATGCGAACGGACTGAGTTAGGTACTTTGCTAGTCGCAGGTGGGTGTCCGAGCGCCGATCATCCGACAGCGGTTCGCCGCGACCTGCAGTGCCATCAGGGGAACTGGGTCGAACCGCAGCGCGGTGCGCTGCTCGTCAGAGGTAAGTGAGCTGGGCAGGTTCCGTTCAGTTAGCCAGCGCGGACCAGATGGACTGAGGTGATGGAGAAGACGAGTCTTCAAGAGCCTGGGCTTCCATAGTCTCCGACACGCCGGGCCTATCTGAGCGTTGAAGCCCGGCACCTCGACCAATGACCTGATGGCGCGGACGGGGTATGGCGGCATACGGACGGCGCTGATCTACCAATTGGCGAACTGAGGACGCGGACGATCAGATCGCGGGCAGGCTGTCCAAGTTCGTCGACCGGCACCTCAAGGGCACCATTCCGGACGATGGCGAAGATCGGGCCGGTCAACCGGTTCCCCTCGGCTAATCGCGGATTAATGGAAGAAGTGGAGTGAGCACTTGAGGCAGATAAACCCCAGGTCACGCAGTAGACACCGTGTGACCTGGGGCTTTCGCAAGAGAGCGGATGACGGGAATCGAACCCGCGTATTCAGCTTGGGAAGCTGATGTTCTACCATTGAACTACATCCGCAGTGCCCAGCCAGCATACACAACCACGGCACCCCCATGTCCAGCGGGGGCCTACGCCTTGACGCCCCCGCCTCAAAGTGACAACACTTGTTGTCGACCCACGGAGGTGCGCGATGGACGACCCCGAGATGTTCCGCCAAGGCGGGTTCCGGCTGGCTGCCCGGACCCGAGGCGCCACCGCCGACGAAGCGCAGCTCAAGCGGCTCCGGAGCTTCGCCCAGCAGGAAGACGCCCTGGCCGACGCCGTCGTCGAGTGGCTGCACCGCGAACCCCACAACCAAAGCCGAGTCGACCAGGCGCTAGCGGGGGAACAAGTCCCGCCGGAACTCGCAGCCTTCATGGAGCAAGTCGAGGCCACTCCGTACTGGGTCGATCAACGAAGGCTGATCAGCGGCGCGAAGGCGATCACCCGCGCCGGGCTCCTCGGCCTCTTCCCCCTCGGCGACATGTCGCTCATGGGCGGCTACCTAGCCTCCCGGGCGACGAAATCCCTGGTCGGCACTGGGGAAATCGAGTACCGGGCACCGCGGCGGCTGGTGGAGACCGCGGCGTGGTGGATCGATGTCACGACTCCGGGGGCGCTCGAGAAGCACGGCACGGGGTATCAGGCGGCGCTGCGGATCCGGCTGGTGCACGCGCACGTCCGGAGCGCGATGAACAACCGCCCCGACTGGGATTACGACCGGTGGGATCGTCCGGTCAATCAGGTCCAGACCGCGGGCACGCTCCTCCTCTTCTCGCTCGTCTACGTCTTCGGCACGCAACTCCTCGGCCTCCGCTACACCGCTCGCGAGAAGGCCGACATCCTCCATCTCTGGCGCTACGTCGGCTGGCTGATGGGCGTCTCCGACGAACTGCTGCCCGCCGACGAGGACGACGCCTGGCGGTTGCTCTGGATGCTGGCCGCCACCGAATTCATCCCGGACGACGACTCCAAGCGGCTCGCCCGCGCCCTTGTCGATACGCACGCGGCGATCGGCGAGGGGCGCGGGGCGGCAGGCAAAGTCCTCGCGCAGGTGAACGTCGGCGTGCATTCCGCGATCAGCCGGCTCGTGCTCGGGCGGGACAACGCGGACTTCCTCGGGCTGCCCGACAACCCGGTCGCGCAGGCCGCGGTGCTCGCCGCCGCAGGGGTGAATTACGCCGCCGAGACTGTCCGCCAGCTTGTCCCCGGCGCGACTGCGCTGCAGGAAGCGCTGGGGGCGTTCGGGCGCCGGCGGTACCTCAAGCGGATGAACGCGGTGTTCGGGCGGAGGGGTGCCCCGGTGCCGCCTGCCCGCCCGATAGGCTGCATCCGTGCTGCTCAGTGACCGTGACCTCCGCAAAGAGCTCGACGCCGACCGTCTCGGCATCGACCCCTTCGACCCTGCCATGGTCCAGCCGTCCAGCATCGACGTCCGGCTCGACCGTTACTTCCGGGTCTTCGACAACAGCAAGTACACCCACATCGACCCGCAGCTGCAGCAGGACGAGCTGACCTCGCTGGTCGAAAAAGAAGGCGACGAGCCGTTCGTGCTGCACCCCGGCGAGTTCGTGCTCGGGTCCACGTTCGAGCAGGTCCGGCTCGCCGACGACCTCGCCGGGCGGCTCGAGGGCAAGTCCTCGCTCGGCAGGCTCGGGCTGCTCACCCACTCCACCGCCGGCTTCATCGACCCCGGCTTCTCCGGGCACATCACGCTCGAGCTGTCGAATGTCGCGAACCTGCCGATCACGCTGTGGCCGGGGATGAAAATCGGCCAGCTGTGCATTTTCCGGCTGTCCAGCTCGGCGGAATTCCCGTACGGCTCCAGCGAAGCGGGCTCCCGCTACCAGGGGCAGCGCGGGCCGACGCCGAGCCGGGCGTACAAGAACTTCCACCGCGTCGACACCTGGCGCTAAGCCGCCTTGACCGGGGCCGCCCAGTCGATCCGGTGGTCCCACATGAACCGGTTCGGATCTTCGGCGGGCGGTTTGCGCACGGCGCGCGAGATGAAGAAGTCCCGAAGCACGCGACCGAGCGGGCCGGGAGCTTTGCCGTCGCCGTTGCGTTTGCCTTGGGCCACAACTGCTTCCACTCGTTCGCGGCGCAAGGCCTCGAAGGTCGTCAACGCGGCCGCCGGGTCGGACACGTCGCGCAGGCACATCGCGAGCGTCACCGCGTCCTCGATCGCCATCGCCGCGCCTTGACCTGCCGCCGGTGAGGTCGCGTGCGCGGCGTCGCCGATGAGGCCGATCCGGCCGCGGTGCCACACCGGGACCGTCGGGAAGTCGTACGTCGCCCACGGTTCGTAGATGTTTTCGCTGGCCTCGATGATCGCGGTGGCCGGAGTGCGGTCGCGGCGAGCCAGGTCGAGCAGTCGCTTCCGCCAGCCGGGGCCGCCTAGCGCGCTGAGGTCGGATTCGGTCGGTTCGCTGGCGTGCGGAACGTTCGCGAACCACCAGATCGCACCGTCCGGGGCGAGCACGTGCGCGAAGAATGCCTTGCGGCCGAACACCATGTGCATGACGCCCGGCTCGTCGCCGAGATCGAGGCCGTGCGCGAAACCGCCGGTGTTGAGCAGCGGCACGTATCGGGGCGACGGCGCGGAGGGATCAAGGATCCGGCGGACTGTCGACCGCAGGCCGTCAGCGCCGATCAGCAGGTCGCCGTGGGTTTTCGTGCCGTCGGCGAAGATCGCGGCGACGCCGTCCGCCGTCTGCTTGGCGTCGGTCAGCCGCTTGCCGAACTCCGTGTGTACGCCACGTCTGGCCGCTTCGTCGCGCAGTGCCACGTAGAGGTCGGAGCGCAGCACGGTCTGGCTCACCGTGCCGTCCGGCAGCGGCCCGCCGAGCGGGAACTCGCAGAGCCGGCGGCCGTTGCCGAGCCCGAGCGACATTCGCGGCGTATCGAAACCCAGGTCTTTGACCAGCGGTTTCAGGCCTAACGGGGTCAGTGCGTCGAGACCGTTCACGGCGAGCGTCAGGAACGCGCCGACCCCCTCCGCACTGCGGTCGTACGCCTCGTACAGCACCGGTTCGTGGCCCACCTCGTGCAGCGCGATCGCGGTGATCGCCCCCGCGATGCCCCCGCCCGCGATCAAGACTCGTGCCATGGTTCGCCCCCTCGAATATCTTAGAAAGTAATTCGTTCTGTCGAACTAAATAGTCGGCTAGACTCTCGGGCATGTCAAGCGAACGCGAGGATCTGGTCGCTGAGCTGCTGCATCGTTCGCGGGTGCTGTCGACCGAGACGGTCATGTTCCACACCGCGCTCGCCGAGCAGAACGGGCTCTCGACGGTCGAGAGCAAGGTCACCGACTACCTCGCCCGGCTCGGTCCGCTCACACCGAAGGAGCTGGCCGAGTACGCCGGGCTCGCGCCCGCCTCCGTCACCGCGCTGGTCGACCGGCTCGAACGCAAGGGCGTCGTCAACCGGATGCCGCATCCGGACGACCGGCGGAAAGTCCTCGTCGGCGTCGACCCGGCGAACGTTGAGCGCGCCGCGCCGCTGTGGGACCACATCGTCGCGGCGATGAAGTCGATCGCGGCGGGCTACTCCGACGAGCAACTCCAAACGGTGATCGGCTTCCTCGATCAGGCAGCGGCGATCACCCACGAGTCAACCGTGCGTCTCACCCATCGCTCAGCGGAGTGAGGTAATCCCACTGCCGGGTAGGAAATCGCCGCGACGTCACCGGATGGTGGAAAACTTGCGCGCATGGTTTCGGCCGGGAAACGTCTGCTCTTAGTCCTCGGCCTGACGGCCACTCTGCTGCCCCCGGTCGCGTCCGCGGCGCAAGCCCGGCCGGCGCAGGATTTGCAGGTCACCGCAGTCGCTGAACCGCATCGGGTGCACGCCGGCGACCAGGTGACGTTCACGGTGAGCGTGACGAACCCGGCCGCGACCCCGGTGTCCGATGTAGAGGTTTCGGACGAGCAGAACCCGCAGTGCGGCAAGAAGATCGGCTCCCTGGCTCCTGGTGCCGCCACGCGCTATCAATGCACGTTCGCCGCGCCGGAGAAGGGTTTCGTCTCGACGGTCAAGGTGACTGGCGTGGGCTCCGGCGGGCACCAGCTGTCGGCTTCGGCGGGCAGCAACGTCGACGTCCTCCGCCCGGCCGTGACGTTGAGCCAGCAGGTCGACAAACCGGCTTACCGCGCTGGCGATCAGGCGACCTTCACACTCAAGACCGTCAACACCGGCGATGTTCCGCTGCACGACGTGACCATCGGCGACCCAGCGGTCCCCTCGTGCGCACGCGCCATCGGATCCCTCGCGCCGGGGCAGTCGGTGGTAGGCACCTGCACGGCGACGGTTCCGCTGCCGGACGGAGCCAGCGCGACGGTCAAGGGGATCGACCCGCTCGGCAAGGTCGTCTCGTCGACTGCGGAAGCGAAAGTCCCCCTCATCACGCCCGCGTTGTCCGTCTCGAAGGCGGCCGTCCCGCCGGTGGTGCACGGCGGGGACCAGGTCACCTGGAATGTCACCGTGCGCAACACCGGCGACAGTCCGCTCAATCCGGTCGACGTCACTGATGACACCAATCCGGCGTGCTCGCGGTCCTTCGGGGTGCTCACGCCCGGCACCCAGCAGACCTATTCCTGCACCGCGAAACCCGCGCAGACCACCACAAACACCGTCACTGCGACGGGTACTGACGGCACCGGCCGACCGGTCACCGCCAAGTCCTCGGCGACCGTCACGGTGATCCACCCGGCCTTGGCGGTCACCGCAGCCGTGTCTCCTGCGCAGGTGCGTGAAGGGGACCGTGTCACCTTCACCGTCACGGTGCGCAACCCTGGCGACGTACCGCTCGATGATGTCGCGGTGGCAGACGACAGCGTGCCGGGTTGTGTCCGCAACTTCGGCACCATGGCTCCCAGCGCGGTCGAGACCTACAAGTGCGAACAGTTAGCGCCGGCGGACGACGTGACCAATACCGTTGTCGCGACTGGCAAAGATCAGCTCGGTACGACACAGCGTGCAACCGCAGACGCGCGAGTCGACGTGGTTCATCCGGCGCTGGAGGCCACCGTCGCCGCCGCGCCTTCGCAGGTGCGCGAGGGGGACCGTGTCACGTTCACGGTCACGGTAAGCAACGCCGGTGACGCGGAGTTCCATAACGTCGCGGTGGCAGACGACCGTGTTGCGGAATGCGCGCGAACCTTAGGAACCGTTGCCGCGCAAGGTAAACAGATCTTCACCTGTGCCACGGTGGCTGGAGCGCAAGGCTTCACGAACGACCTGACCGTGACCGGCACGGACCCGACCGGCCACCCGGTCACGGCAAAGGCGAGCGCAGCGTTCACCGTGCAGCACCCAGCGGTGACCCTGACCGCGACTGTCCAAGGTGGACCGTTCCGTGAGAATGACGCCGTCGCAGTGCACGTGATCGTCGCGAACACCGGCGACGTGCCGCTCACGGGCCTGGCTGTCACGTCGATGGCCCGCGCCGAAGGCTGTACGCAGCAACACGATGCACTCGACCCCGGAGCCAACTGGACGTTCGACTGTGCCACGACCGCGCCGAGTGCCGACGTGACCGAAGCGCTGCAGGTCACCGCGAAACCGCCGGTCGGAGCACCGGTGACAGCCGCGACCGAGGCAGCGATCGACGTGATCCACCCGCTCGTCACGCTCGCGCAAAGCGTGTCGGCGCCCGTCGTGCACCCGGGCGAGCCCGCGACCTTCACCCTGACCGTGACCAACGCCGGCGACACCGAACTCCACGACACCCAGGTCGTCGACCCGGCCGTCCCGGAATGCGCAAAGCGGCTGGGAACCCTTGCCCCGCAAGCCAAACAGACCTACACCTGCACTCATCCCGCGACCGACGACCTCACCAGCGACGCGACGGCGACCGGCACCGATCCGTCCGGCCGCCCGGTGACCGCGAACGCGAGCGCGCACGTCGACGTCATCCACCCCGCCGTCCAGATCGCCCAGACCGTCGCGCCGACGCAGGTGCGAGAGGGAGACGAAGTCACCTTCACCGTCACCGTGCGCAACAGCGGAGACGTCCCGCTGACCAAGGTGTCCATTGTGGACCAGAACACCCCAGGCTGCGCCCGCGACTTCCCCGCCCTGGCCGCAGGAGAAGAACAGCACTACACCTGCACCACCAAGGCCGGCCATGACGGCTACTCGAACACCACCAAGGTGACCGCCGCAGACCCGCTCGGCGGCACGGTAACCGCTACGGCCGACGCGGCGTTCACCGTGGTGCACCCAGGATTGGCGCTGACGAAAATCGTCCACGGCGGCCCCTTCCGCGCAGGCGACCCGGTCACGTTCACCATCACGGCCACCAACACCGGCGACGCTCCGCTGACCGCCGTCAAGGTCGCCGACCAGGGTCCGTGCGCGAAAACCCTCGACACCCTCGCCCCGAAAGCGAACAAAACCTACGACTGCACCATCCCCGCCCCAGCCGACGACGCGGTCAGCACCGCGCGCGTGACCGGCACCCCGCCGGTGGGTCCGCCTCTCACCGCGTCCGCGGACGCGCACATCGACGTCATCCACCCCGCGCTCACCGTGATGACCTCCGCGAACCCGACCGTCGCACGGGCTGGCGACACCCTCACCGTGACAGTCGCCGTCACCAACACCGGCGACGTCCCGCTCGCCGCGGTGACCAGCAACGATCCCAGCTGCGCGAAGAAGTTCGACCGCCTCGAACCCGGCGCCGCACAGAGCTACCAGTGCACGGTGAAGGCCAAACCGGACGACTTCGCCGTCGTCGCGACCCTGACCGGAAATGACCCGACGAACCGCCCGGTCACCGCGTCCGGTTCGGCGAAGATCGACGTCATCCACCCGGAAATCGCGATCATGAAGGACGCCCAGCCGTACGAGGTGCGCCAGGGCGACAAGGTCACCTTCTCGCTGCTGGTCCGCAACGTCGGCGACGTCCCGCTGACCGCGGTGTCCGTTGTGGACGATCGCACCCCGGCCTGCGCGCACCAGATCCCGAGCCTGGCCCCGGACGCCCAAATCGAATACCAATGCACGATCACCGCGGGCGCGGCCGGATTCACGAACACCGCGAAGGTCACGGGCGCCGACCCGACGCAGCGCACGGTGAGCGCGTCCGCCCAGGCGTCGTTCAAGGTGAAGAAGCCCGAGTTCACCGTCGCCAAGCACGCCGCCGGCACCGCGTATCGAGCCGACGACTCGGTGCCGGTCGAGGTCGTGCTGACCAACACCGGCGATCAGCCGTTGCACGACGTCCGGGTGACTGACCCCGCCTGCGGGCGCACCTTCGCCGAGCTGCCGGTCGGCGGAATCCAGCGCTACCAGTGCGTGACTCCAGCGAACGGCGCCCCGGCGACAGCGACCGCAGCCGCGCCGTGGGGCCCGCCGGTCACCGCGACCGGAAAAGCGGACTTCGCGGTGCTCCATCCGGCGCTCGACCTGCGTCGCGATTACCTGCGGCAGCCGATCCGGCCGGGTGACCCGGTGACGTACGTGAGCACCCTCCGCAACACCGGGGATGCGCCGCTGCACGACGTGACCGTTCGCGCCGCGGACGCGGCGTGCTCGTTCACCGTCACCCAGCTGGCCCCTGGCGAACAGGTCACTCGCGCCTGCACGCTCTCGGCGCGTGCGG
Organism: Amycolatopsis sp. NPDC114503; assembly: GCF_055633655.1. Lineage (NCBI taxonomy): Bacteria > Bacillati > Actinomycetota > Actinomycetes > Pseudonocardiales > Pseudonocardiaceae > Amycolatopsis > Amycolatopsis sp. NPDC114503. The sequence continues at coordinate 754,474 of NZ_JBVKDT010000001.1, forward strand.
ACGTGACCACGACGACCACCGCGACCGCGACCGATCAGACCGGCCGTCCGGTGACGAAGGATGCCGTCACGACGACGAAGGTCAGCTCGTGAACTGGGAAAAAGAAAAGGCAGAAGAGATCTCGTCTCCCTGCCGTATTTAACTTATAACGCATTGGGGGGCTTGCCGCAAGACCCGGGTGGTACCGCAGAATCTCCAGCCGAACAGGCTGCCGCTCGCGGGCGAGAAGAAAGCCGAGAACGACCACAGACGGGGGAAACGAACGAATGGGCAGCTACGTGCTCGGTCTCCAGGAGATCGACCGGGAGCAGGTCGCGATCGTCGGAGGCAAGGGCGCGCATCTGGGCGAACTCGCGCGGATCGACGGGGTCCGCGTGCCGCCCGGTTTTTGCGTGACGACGGATGCGTTCGAGCGGATCATGGAGAACGCGCCGGAACTGGCGAAGCCGCTGGAGCGGTTGTCGAACCTGAACCCGGACGACCGGGACGCGATCAGCGAAGGCAGCGCGGAGGTCCGGCAGGCGCTCGAAGCGATCGTCATCCCGGACGACCTGGCCGCGGAGATCACCGGCGCGCTGGTGGACGGACGGGCCTACGCGGTCCGGTCGAGCGCGACCGCGGAGGACCTTCCGGGGGCTTCCTTCGCTGGTCAGCAGGACACTTACCTGAACGTCATCGGCGCGGAGGCCGTCCTGGCGCACATCAGCCGGTGCTGGGCGTCGCTGTTCACCGAACGCGCGGTGACCTACCGGCTGCGCAACGGCTTTGACCACCGGAAAGTCCACATGGCCGTGGTCGTGCAGCAGATGGTGTTCCCGCAGGCGGCCGGGGTTGCCTTCACCGCTGACCCGGTGACGTCCAACCGCAAGATCGTCACCGTCGAGGCCAGCTTCGGCCTCGGCGAGGCGCTGGTTTCCGGCTTGGTCAACGCCGACAGCTACCAGGTGCGCGACGGCGCGATCGTCGAGAAGGCGATCGCCGCCAAGCAACGCGCCATCCTGGCCGTCGAGGGCGGCGGCACCGAAGAGCAGCTGATCGCCGCGGACCAGCGGGAACAGGCCGCGCTGACCGACGAGCAGGTGCTGCGGCTCGCGGAACTCGGCCGCACGATCGAAGCGCATTTCGGCCGTCCGCAGGACATCGAATGGTGCCTGGCCGACGACGAGTTCCAGATCGTCCAAAGCCGCCCCATCACGACGCTGTTCCCGGTCCCGGAGGCCGCCGACGAGAAAAACCACGTCTACGTCTCCGTCGGCCACCAGCAGATGATGACCGACGCGATGAAGCCGCTCGGCCTGTCGGTCTGGCAGCTGACGACCCCGCGGCCGATGGCCGAAGCCGGCGGGCGGCTGTTCGCGGACGCCACCGCGATGCTGACCGCGCCCAAGAGCCGCAGCAGTTTCCTTGAGATGGCGGGGAAATCCGACCCGCTGATGGGCGACGCGCTGGAGACCGTCCTCTCCCGCGACGGCTTCATCCCGCTGGCCGAGGACGACGGCCCCGGCCAGCAGGTCCCCGGCGCCGCACCGGCCACCATCGAGACCGATCCGGCTGTCGTCACCGAACTGATCCAGCACAGCGAAGCTTCCATCACCGCGCTGCAGGACGAAATCGCGACGAAATCCGGCAGCGAGTTGCTCGACTTCGTTTTCGAGGACATCAAGGAACTGCGCAGGATCCTCTTCGATCCGCGCAGCCACGAGGTGTTCACGGCGGCGATGCAGGCGTCCTGGTGGCTGAACGACCACCTGCAGGACTGGCTCGGCGAGAAGAACGTCGCCGACACGCTCACCCAGTCCGTGCCGCACAACGTCACCGCCGAGATGGGGCTGGCGCTCCTCGACGTCGCGGACGTGCTCCGGACGCATCCCGAGGTCGTCGGGTTCCTGCAGGCCGTCGAGGACAACGGTTTCCTCGACGAACTGCCCAAGCTGGCCGGCGGGGAGGAATCGCGCGCGGCGATCCAGGGGTACCTCGACAAGTACGGCATGCGCTGCGTCGGCGAGATCGACATTACCCGGCCGCGGTGGAGCGAACAGCCGGGCGCGCTGGTGCCGATGTTGCTGTCCAACATCAAGAACTTCGAGCCGGGAGCCGGGCAGCGCCGCTTCGAACAGGGGCGGCGGGAGGCGTTGGACAAGGCGCAAGAAGTGCTGGAACGCTTGCGCGCCTTGCCGGACGGCGAGGCGAAGGCCGAAGAAACCGAGCGGATGATCGAACGCGTCCGGACGTTCACCGGATACCGCGAGTACCCGAAGTACGGCATGGTCAGCCGTTATTTCGTGTACAAGCAGGCCTTGCTGGGCGAGGCGCGGCGGCTGGTGCGCGCCGGGGTGCTCGACGAGCCGGAGGACCTCTTTTTCTTGCGGCTGCAGGAATTCCAGGAGGTCGTGCGGACGAACAAGGCCGATCGCGAGCTGATCCAGCAGCGCAAGGAAGCGTTCCGGTCCTACGAATCGCTGACGCCGCCCCGCGTGCTGACGTCGGACGGCGACGCGGTTTCCGGCAGCTACCGCCGCGACGACCTGCCCGAAGGCGCGCTGGTCGGGCTGCCGGTGTCCGCCGGGACCATCGAGGGACGCGCTCGCGTCATCCTGGATCTGGCCGACGCCGATCTCGAGCCGGGAGACATCCTCGTCACGGCGTACACGGACCCGAGCTGGTCGCCGCTGTTCGTCGCGATCACCGGCCTCGTGACCGAGGTCGGCGGCCTGATGACGCACGGCGCGGTGATCGCGCGGGAGTACGGCCTGCCCGCGGTCGTCGGGGTCCAAGGCGCTACGCGGCTGCTCAAGGACGGACAGCGGATCCGGGTCAACGGGACCGACGGGTACATCGAGGTTCTCGACGCCGGGTAGTGGGTCTCCGGCCGCTGCGCCATTTGGAGGTAACCATCGTAATCAGTTCGTGATAGTTTCCGCGGCTGTGTCCTCCATTAGTGTGCGCGTCCGGGTCGTGAGTGTGACTCTCAGTGTTCTCTTCGGGGGGCTCGGAGCAGCCGGCGGAACCTTCGCGCTGCGCTCCGGGCACCTCGACACACTGAGCGTCGCAGTCCCGGAAACGCACGACGCCGGGCTGTCCGCGGGTGCGTTGCGGCCCTTCGCGGTGTCGCCGGCGTCATCCACGTCGGCGACACCGAGCTCCAGCGCCCCCGCGACCACGACGACCCCGTCGACGTCAGCCAAGCCCGCGCCGCCGCCTCCGCCCACCGAAGAGTCCAAAGAGGACACTCCGACGAGCAGCAGCGCGAAGCCGTCGCCGAAGCCGCGCAGCTCGCCGACGCTGGCGGGGCAGGTCATCGGCCTGGTCAACGACGAGCGGAGCAAAGCGGGCTGCGACCCGGTGACCGAGGAATCGCACCTCGACAAAGCGGCGCAGGGACACAGCGACGACATGTCCAGCCGCGACTACTTTTCCCACGACACCCCGGAAGGCGAAAGCTTCGCCGACCGCATCACCGCCGCCGGATACTCCAAGCCGGGCGCGGAGAACATCGCGAAGGGCGCGACCAGCGCGGACCAGGTGATGCAGATGTGGATGAACTCCAGCGGGCACCGCAAGAACATCCTCAACTGCTCGCTGACGAAACTGGGCGTCGGCGTCGCGACGGACGGCTGGTACTGGACCCAGGACTTCGGCTACTGAGTCGGCCGCGGCGGGAGGCCGTACCGGGCCAGCACCGTCGCGCGCAGCTTCGGATCCGTCCGCGGCACCGGTTCGATGAACACCTCCGCGACGTCCGGGAACCGCTCGCTCAGTTCGTCCGCCATCCGCACGCACGCGCGTTCCAGGTCGGCGGCGCCGAGTGCGTCGTCGAAGTCCACGCGGGCGCAGACCAGGACGTGGTCGGTGCCCATCAGCATGGTCTGCAGATCCACCAGCGCGTCGATTTCCGGCGCGGCCCCGAGGTGGTCCCGGATGCCGCGGACCAGGCGCGGATCCGCCTGACGGCCGACCAGCAGGCCGCGGTTCGTGCTGCCGAGCAGGTACGCGACGCACGCCAGCAGTACGCCGATGAGGATCGACGCGATGCCGTCCCACACGTCCGAACCGGTCAGCTGGTGCAGCCCGATTCCGGCGAACGCGAGCAGCAGCCCGACCAGTGCCGCGGAGTCCTCGAACAGCACCGTCTTCGGGGCTGGGTCGTCGATCATCCGCAGGTAGGCGAAGAACGACCGCTGCTCGGCCTTCGCGTCGCGGCGCACCTGGCGGACCGCCTGCGTCCACGACACCGATTCGAGCGCGAACGCGATCGCCAGCACGATATAGCCGACGATCGGTTTGGTCTGCTCCGCGCCTTCCCCGAAAACGGTGCTAAAGCCTTCGTACAGCGCGAAAACCGCACCAGAGGCGAAGATCGACACCGCGGCCAGCAGCGACCAGAAGTACCGCTCCTTGCCGTACCCGAACGGATGGCGGCGGTCCGCCGGTCGCTCCGACCGCTTCAACGCGGTGAGCAGCAGCACCTCGGTGATGGTGTCGGCGACCGAATGCGCGGCCTCCGACAGCATCGCGCCCGACCCGGTGACGATGCCCGCGACGAGCTTCAGCACCGCGATGGCCAGATTCACCCCGCCGGCCAGAACCACGGTGAGAGTGCTTTCGCCGCCGCCCTCGGATTCGTCGCTCACGCCGGGAAGACTAACTGCACTGCGGGGTGCGCCGCCTGCTGCAAGCGGCCACCACGAGCGCGAGCGCGCCCGTGACCAGTACCGATTGTTCGACCGTCGCGGCGAAGCCGGCGTCCACGGCTGTCAGCAACCCGACCCAGCCGTACGTCACGGTGGCACCCGCGGCCAGCGAAATGGCTGGAGGACGTACGCGGATCGCGTACGCGACCACGGCCGCTTCCAACGCCAGCATGACGCCGACAGTCGGCCACGGAGGCAGGTCCGCCTTCATGACGAGCTGGAACACGGTGCTTGCGATGAGTCCGACCGCGAAGCCGATCCACCCGTTGCCGCGCGCCGGCTTCGGGGCGGCCGTCAGCCGAAGAGCGGCGAACGCGAGTCCGGCTGCCACGAGGAACGCGCCGATCAGCTGTGCCGGAGCCGCGAGGAAGTACCCCATTCGGTAGCTCACGACGAACGTTGCCGCGCAGCCGATAACCAACACGACGCTCCACGCCCATAACCCAGGTCGGCGCAACCACGGCGTACGGCCGAAGAAAGCTTCCGCGATCGCGATGGGCGTTGCGATGCTCCACACCACGTGCAGCGTCACCACGTAGACCGTCCACTGCCCGCCGATGCCCAGCCATGGAACGTACGCGGGCTTCAGCAGATCGAGACCGAGGTAGTGCGGGTTGAAAAGGGTCTGGGTCAGCAGTCCTTCTTCTGCGACGCCGTACGCGACGGCCAGCGCGATAATGGTTGGCCAGCCGCGATTCATCCGCCGCGCCACCTCGCGGATCAACACCGCCCCGGCTCCGTACAGCGTCACGAACATCGCGAACATGGCCAGCTGACCGACTTCCGGCGGGCCCGCCAAGTATTGGTCGCCGAGCAGGAACTCGGCGAAGAGCGGAGAAAGCGCTGCCAGTGCGGCGACGGCGGTCTTCCGGAATGTCATATCGGGAGAGTCGCAGGGCGCGCGTCTCCGGACCCGGGCCGAACATCACGATCCGCCCCTGACAAATGTCCTGGTAACGGAACGGCCCCTGGCATCCGCGGATGCCAGGGGCCGTCTTCAGTGCTGACAGGGTCAGTCGTCGCCCTCGGGCAACGGCGTTCCGGTCGGCTTCTCGTCGGTCGGGACGTCCGGCTTGGCCGACAGCTCCGCGTCCGATTCGTCGAGCGACGGCGCGCCCGAGGCGACCAGCGCCGGCTCCGGCTTGCGCTTCACCGCGGTGAGCAGCAGCTGCGCGACGTCCACGACCTCGACCTTCTCGCTCGCCAGCCCGTCGCTCTGGCGCGAGGTGACGCCGTCGGTGAGCATCACGCGGCAGAACGGGCAGCCGGTGGCGATCTTCGACGGAGCGGTGCCGAGCGCCTCGTCCACGCGCTCGACGTTGATCCGCTTGCCGATCTTCTCTTCCATCCACATCCGCGCGCCGCCCGCGCCGCAGCACATCGACCGGTCGCCGTGCCGCGGCATTTCGCGCAGCTGCGCACCGGACGCGCCGACGAGCTCGCGCGGAGCGTCGTAGACCTTGTTGTGCCGGCCCAGGTAGCAGGGGTCGTGGTAGGTGACGTCCTCGGCGACCGGCGCGACCGGTGTCAGGTGCTTCTCCCGCACCAGGCGGTTCAGCAGCTGCGTGTGGTGCACGACGTCGAACTGGCCGCCCAGCTCCGGGTACTCGTTGGCGAGGGTGTTGAAGCAGTGCGCACAGGTGACGACCACCTTGCGCGCCTTGCGTTCCCGGCCCTCGAACACCGAGTTCAGCACCTCGACGTTCTGCTGCGCCAGCATCTGGAACAGGAACTCGTTGCCCGCGCGGCGAGCCGGGTCACCGGTGCAGGACTCCTCCGAGCCGAGCACGGTGTACTTGACGCCCGCGATGTGCAGCAGTTCGGCGACCGCGCGGGTGGTCTTCTTCGCGCGGTCCTCGAACGCGCCGGCGCAGCCGACCCAGAACAGGTACTCCGCGTCGCCGAGGTCGCCGTCGAAGACCGGAACCTCGAAGTCGAGGTCCTCCGTCCACTGCAGACGGTCCTTGGCGTTCTGGCCCCACGGGTTGCCCTTGTTCTCCAGGTTCTTGAACATGCCGTTCAGCTCCGTGGGGAACGACGACTCGATCATCACCTGGTAGCGGCGCATGTCGACGATGTGGTCGACGTGCTCGATGTCCACCGGGCACTGCTCGACGCACGCGCCGCAGGAGGTGCAGGACCACAGGACGTCCGGGTCGATGACGCCGCCGTCGTCGCCGACGAGCGCCTTCTGCGACTCAGCGATCGCGAGGACGTCGATGCCCGCGTACATGTTGTCGCCGGACAGACCGACCTCGTCACCGGCCATGTCGCGCTTGCCGCCCGCGAGCAGGTACGGAGCCTTCGCGTAGGCGTGGTCGCGAAGCTGCGTGATGAGCAGCTTCGGCGACAGCGGCTTGCCGGTGTTCCACGCCGGGCACTGCGACTGGCAACGGCCGCATTCGGTGCAGGTGGAGAAGTCCAGCCAGCCCTTCCAGCTGAAGTCCTCGATCGCGCCGACGCCGAAGGTGTCCTCGTCCGGGTCGGCCTCTTCGAGGTCGAGCACCTTGCCCTTGCTCATCATCGGCTTGACCGCGCCGAGCGCGACGCCGCCGTCGGCCTCGCGCTTGAAGTAGATGTTGAAGAACGCGCTGAACCGGTGCCAGGCGATGCCCATGGTCATCGTGCGGGCCACGACGATCAGCCAGACCGTCGCGCTCATCAGCTTGATGAAGGCGAACACCGACACCAGCGCCGCGCTGGAGGGCAGCAGCTCACTGAGCGGGTTCGAGACGAAGGCGGCCCAGGTCGGCGTCTCGTGGACGTGCATCGCGGCCTTGCCCGCGCGCACGCCGATGATGCCGATGCCCTCGACGATCACCACGGCCTCGACGAAGTAGGCCCACTTGAAGTTCGAGCCCGCGAAGCGCGACAGCCGGTCGGCCCGGCGCGGGTGGTTCAGCTGCCGGATGATCGCGAGCGCGACGCCGCCGACGACCGTGCCGACGCCGAGCAGCTCCATCAGGAGGCTCCAGAGCGACCAGTCCTCGAGGATCGGCCAGCCCCAGGTCGGGACGAACACCTCGCCATAGGCCTCGAACAGCGCGAGCGACCCGATCAGGAAGCCCCACATGACCAGCCAGTGCCACGGGGCGACCTGGCGGAACTTCGCCATGCGGGTGTGTGCCGCGAATTCCTTGATCAGGGTCATCAAGCGCGCCGTGAACGGGCCGTTGCGGGTGGCGTCCGGCTGGCCGAGCTTGATCACCCGCACGAAGCGGGCAATGGTCGCGATGAACATTCCCCAGGCGACGATGCCCAGGAGGACGGAGATCCCCCCGAGCGTCAGCTGTACAGCGCCCATCGTCGGGTGCCTTTCGTCCGGTGTGGTGGTGCCGCCGCGCGAGCGCGCCGGTGCCGAGCAGGGTAACGCTTCTTACTGATGGGTAACCGGTCTGGCGGCCCCAAGTCCCACCGATGTGGTGCACGCCTCGCTGGCAAGTGGGACGATCGTTCAGGTAATTTAGTGAGCTATGGGTGCTTACTTGTACCTCGCTTTGGCCATCGCCGCAGAAGTGACCGCCACGGTTTCGCTCAAGCTTTCCGAGGGCTTCTCCAAGGTGACGCCGTCGATCCTGGTGATCGTCGGGTACGGGCTGGCGTTCTTCGCGCTGTCTCGGGTGCTGAAGCTCGGGCTGCCGATCGGGGTGGCCTACGCGATCTGGGCGGCGGCGGGCGTGGCGCTGGTCGCGCTGGTCGGCGTGCTGTTCCTGAAGGAACCGATCAACCTCGCGGTGATCTCCGGGCTGGTTCTCGTGGTCGGCGGGGTGGTGCTCATCGAGGTCGGGAGCCAGTCGTGAAAATCCAGACCGACGGCCGCAAGGCTCGCGGCGAGAAGCGGCGCACGGAGATCATCGAGGCGACCCTGCGAGTGATCGAACGCGACGGCGTCGCCGGGGTCACGCACCGCACGGTCGCGGCCGAAGCGGGCGTGCCGACGACGTCCACGACCTATCACTTCTCCTCGCTGGACGACCTGCTCGTGGCCACGCTTATCTCGTGCGCGCGCGACATGGCGACCGAGGTGTACTGGATGATCGACCGCGCCCGGTCCCGCGGCAGCCGCGGGGCCGAAGAGGTGGCTGGCCTGCTCGCGGAGGCGCTGGGCCCCCGCCGCGGCCGCACGATGGCGGAGTACGAGCTGTACCTGCTGGCCGCGCGCAAACCCGAACTGCGCCCGGCCGCGCGACGCTGGCTGGACGTCCTGACGTCGATGGTCCGGCACGACGACGAGGTCGCGTTCCGGGTGTTCCTCGCGGGGATCGACGGCCTGCTGATCCAGGGGTTGATCGACGACGAACCGCCGTCCGCGGAGGAGCTGCGGCCGGTGGTGGACTACCTGCTCAAACCCGCTTGAATTCGGTGGAGTTTCCGGGCGGCGGTCGGCTAGCTTGCCGGGCATGAGGGTCGTGGGTGAATACGAGGTCGACGACCGGCGGGAGCGGCTCGACCTCGACGTGCTGTGGGAATTCCTCTCCACCGAGGCCTACTGGGGCCGATGGCGGACGCGAGAACAGGTGGAAGCGGCGATCGCCGGATCGTGGCGGGTCGTCGGCGCCTACTCGCGCGCGGACGGACGGCAGGTCGGCTTCGCGCGAGCCTTCTCCGACGGCGTGACCTCGGCGTATCTCGGAGACGTGTTCGTGGTCGAGTCCGCGCGCGGGAGCGGGCTGGGCAAAGAGATCGTGCGCGAGATGATCGAGAATGGGCCGGGGGCGCAGTTCAGGTGGATGCTGCACACGTCGGACGCGCATGAGCTGTACCGGAAATTCGGGTTCGCGGAGCACGCGCAGGGGCGGTACCTGGAACGCGAGGCGGTTCGCTGATCAGTCCACTGAGGACAGTGCGCGGGCGACGACGTCCCTGATCAAGGTGTCGTCCGGCTCGCAGTTCTCGCGCAGCATGTCCAGGTCCTCGGCACCGGCCCAGGCGTAGCGCGGGTGCTTGTCCCATTCGAGGACCGGGCGGGCCAGGTCTCCGTCCACTTCGATCACGAAGTAGAGGCCGGTCCGCTCGACGCCGTCGTTGTCCGGCCAGTGGAAGCTGCCGAGGTCCCGGACGATCCGGCGCAGCCGCCATCCGGTTTCCTCGGCGACCTCGCGCTCCAGCGCTTCCCTCGGCGTCTCGCCGGTCTCGACCTTCCCGCCCACGACGTCCCACGTGTTCGGGTAGAGGTCGCGGTCCGCGCTGCGGAGCTGGACGAACGCGCGACCCTCGGCGTTCAGGACGACCGCTCCCACCACGTCGGGCCGCGGTTGCTCAGACGCAACCGCGACCCCCGGCTCCTCCACCGAAAACCTCAGCCCTTGTTCTCGTAAACCGGCACCAACGTGGCCCGCCCCAACGTGTGTCCGAACAGGTTGAACCCGAGAAACGCGGGCGTAGCGTCCTCCGGAACCTCCAGCGTCTCCACATCCAGCGCGTGCACCACGAAGAAATACCGGTGCGGCCCGTGCCCGGGAGGCGGCGCGGCCCCCAGGTACTGCTTCACCCCGCCATCACCCTTGAGCGTGACAGCGGACGAGGGCAGCCCCGACCCCGCTGAATCCCCCGCGCCGGCCTCCAGCGAAGTCACCGACGCCGGGATGTTGAACACCGCCCAGTGCCAGAAACCGCTGGCAGTCGGGGCGTCCGGGTCGTACACCGTCACCGCGAAGCTGCGGGTGCCTTCCGGGAAGCCTTCCCACGCCAGCTGCGGCGAGCGGTCCTCGCCGCCGGCGCCGAAGATGCCCGACAGGTGCGGCTGAGCCAGGGTCTCTCCGTCGGCGATGTCCGTGCTGCGCAGGGTGAACGAGGGAACCGACGGCAGGTAGTCGTAGGGATTGGGCGGCTGGGGCATGGGTTCCTCCTGATCCACGGGGCTCTCCGGCCGCCAGGTTAGGACCCTGGCCCTCCGGTCGCCGCCTCAGGGATGTTTCGGGGGGTTTACCGGATGTCCCCGGGGGCCCGCACCTTCTAACGTCTCTCCAGACAGCCGAGAGTGGTACTGAGGGGAACTGACATGGCACGCCCGCTTCTGGCACTGGCCGGCATCGCGGTGATCGGCGTTGGGGTGGCGATCGGATTCGGCGGGTGGGGGTTCGGGTCCACGGTCTCGCGGGACGCGACGCTGACGCAGGAGATCCGCTCGGTGAAGCTGGAGAACGGCTCCGGCGACGTGCGCATCCGCACCGCGCCCGGCGCGGCCCGGGTGCATCAGACCCTGCGCTACCACTTCAGCGGCGCGCCCGGCGACGCCTACCGCGTCGAGGGCGACCAGCTCGTCATCGTCGACTGTGGCCGCAACTGCACCGCCGACATGGAACTGATCGTCCCGCCGGGCATCCCGGTCACGGGCAACTCCGACTCCGGCACGCTGGATTTCGCGGGCGTCGGCAGCGTCGACGTCGTCGCCGATTCCGGGCGGGCGCAGATGCAGGACGTCCCGGGGCTGGTCAAGCTCCAGCTGGACAGTGGCGCCGCCGAACTGCACAACGTCGGCGAGGTGCGGGTGCACAGCCAGTCCGGCCGGATCGAGGGCGACGGGGTGCACGGGCCGGTCGACGTCTCGGCGGGCAGCGGGCGGATCGAACTCACGCTCGCCCAGCCCAACGCCGTCAAGGCGCAGGCCGACTCCGGCCGGATCGCGCTGACCGTGCCGCGCAACGGGTCCTACCAGGTCACCGGCAACAGCGAGAGCGGTCACCGCAGCATCGACATTCCGCAGAACTCCGGCCCGGACGCGAAGACGCTCGAGCTGACCACGGACAGCGGCAGCGTCACCGTCAAGGCCGTCTGAAGGGGAGAACAGACACATCATGCGCAAACTCGAAACGCGGCTGCTGGCCGCGGTGCTGGCGGGCGCGGTGGGGGCGTTCGCGATCACCGCGGCGATCGGCCACTCGCCTGAGCCGCAGGCCACGACGCCGGTCGCGGTGGTGGAAGTTCCGGTGCAGCAGGGGGTTGTCCGGAACGCGGAGACCGTCGTGCTTCGCACGGCCGCCGAGGACCGGGCCGCGCAGGTGCGCCGGGCATGAACCTGGCCGCTGCAGTGCTGACCTTGCTTCCGCTGGTCAGCGCACCGACCCCGGCATTGACCTGGACGCCGTGCGGGACCGAGCAGGAACCGACCGCCCAATGCAGTCAGATCGAGGTGCCGATCGACCGTGCCCACCCGGAGACGGGCATCGCGCACATCGCGCTCACCCGGCTGCCCGCGGCCGACCAGAAGCACCGGATCGGTTCGCTGCTCGTCAATCCGGGCGGGCCGGGCGGATCCGGGGTCGGCTTCGTGCGCTTCGGCGGACTCGACACCAAGATCATCGGAGCGGCGCGGAAACCGTTGCGGGACCGCTTCGACATCATCGGCTTCGATCCGCGCGGCGTGTGGTTCAGCGATCCGAAGATCAGCTGTGACCAATCGAAACTGTACGACCCGAAGCTCGGCCTCTTCCCGGCCACGAATAAGCAGTACGACGCCTTCGTCGCGCACAACCGCGCGGCGGGCGAGGACTGTCTCGCCAAGACGGGCCCGATGCTCGGGCACGTCGACACGCAAAGCGCCGCCGAGGACATCGACGGGATCCGCAGTGCGCTCGGCGAGCAGAAGATCTCCTGGCTCGGCGTCTCGTACGGCACCGAATTGGGCGCGGTGTACGCGTCGAAGCATCCGGACCGCGTGCGGACCATGGTGCTCGACGGCGCGGTCGACCACGCCCGGCCGGTGTGGCAGGCGATGATCGAGGAAGCCGCCGCGACCGAGGACGCCTTGCTGCGGTTCGCCGCGTGGTGCGACCGCTCGACCGACTGCGCGCTGCACGGCAAGAACGCGCTCGCCCGCTACGACGACCTCGTTGCCCACGGCGCGTACGCGAAAGCGTTGGGCCGCAAGGCAACCGGCGAGGAACTGGCCTCCGGCGCGTACGGCCACCTCTATCTTCCGGTCGAGTGGCCGGTCCTGAGCCGCGCGCTGGCGGACCCGGACGCGAGCGCGCTCGCGACGAACTCGTCGTTCGCGAGCGACACCTACGGCGCGTACCGCTCGATCGGCTGCCAGGACTTCCCGTCGCCGTTCACCGGCCCGGCGGACCTGCGCGCGGCGGCCAGGACGATCCGCGCGGTCGCCTCGCACAGCTGGCGCTACAGCGAGTTCTGGGACATCTCCGCGGGCTGCACCGGATGGCCGCTTCCCGCGCTGAACCCGCCGCAGCCGCATCCGGTGCACGGAGCCCCGCCGATCCTCGTCGTGGGCGGTGCGCACGACGCGGCGACGCCGTTGCCGTGGGCGCACGGGCTCGCCGCGAGCATCGACGGATCGGTGCTGCTCACGTACCTCGGCGACGGCCACACCGGGCTGCTCAACTCGCAGTGCGTGCAGCGCGCCGAGGCCAGCTATCTGGTGAGTGGCGTCACACCACCGCGGGGCGAATTCTGCGGGTGAACCCGGGAACAAGTACGGCCGGTTCCCCGTTATCCTGATATCAAGGTTGAGCGCAGTCGGCTCAAGTCTGGCGGACCAGGCCGAGCGCGAGACCGGGAGAACCTGCTAGGAAGGTACTCAAGAGTGCCTCGAAACCGCAGGTCACGAACATAGCATCAGTACTGGACTGAACACGAGAGGAAGCACCATGGCGCGAGCGGTCGGCATCGACCTCGGCACGACCAACTCGGTCGTCGCCGTCCTTGAGGGCGGCGAGCCGACGGTCATCGCCAACTCGGAAGGCTCCCGTACCACCCCCTCCATCGTCGCCTTCGCCAAGAACGGCGAAGTGCTGACGGGCCAGCCGGCGAAGAACCAGGCCGTCACGAACGTCGACCGCACGATCCGGTCCGTGAAGCGGCACATCGGCACCGACTGGAAGACCGAGATCGACGGCAAGGGCTACACGCCGCAGGAGATCAGCGCCCGCGTGCTGATGAAGCTCAAGCGCGACGCGGAGGCTTACCTCGGCGAGGAGATCACCGACGCGGTGATCACCGTCCCGGCGTACTTCGAGGACGCGCAGCGCCAGGCCACCAAGGAGGCCGGCCAGATCGCCGGCCTGAACGTGCTCCGGATCGTGAACGAGCCGACCGCGGCCGCGCTGGCCTACGGCCTGGACAAGGGCGAGAAGGAACAGACCATCCTGGTCTTCGACCTCGGCGGCGGCACGTTCGACGTCTCGCTGCTGGAGATCGGCGAGGGCGTCGTGGAGGTGCGCGCCACCTCCGGTGACAACCACCTCGGCGGCGACGACTGGGACGAGCGCATCGTCACCTGGCTGGTCGACAAGTTCAAGGCCACCAACGGCATTGACCTGACCAAGGACAAGATGGCGCTGCAGCGCATCCGCGAGGCGGCCGAGAAGGCGAAGATCGAGCTGTCCAGCTCCAACTCCGCCAGCATCAACCTGCCCTACATCACGGTGGACGGCGACAAGAACCCGCTGTTCCTCGACGAGACGCTGTCGCGCGCCGAGTTCCAGAAGATCACCTCGGACCTGCTCGAGCGCACCCGCCAGCCGTTCAACAACGTGATCCGGGACGCGGGCATCGCGGTCGGCGACATCGACCACGTGGTGCTCGTCGGCGGTTCCACCCGCATGCCGGCCGTGTCCGAGCTGGTCAAGGAGCTGACCGGCGGCCGCGAGCCGAACAAGGGCGTGAACCCGGACGAGGTCGTCGCCGTGGGCGCCGCGCTGCAGGCCGGCGTGCTCAAGGGCGAGGTCAAGGACGTCCTGCTGCTCGACGTGACCCCGCTGTCGCTGGGCATCGAGACCAAGGGCGGCGTCTTCACCAAGCTGATCGAGCGCAACACCACGATCCCGACCAAGCGGTCCGAGATCTTCTCGACGGCGGACGACAACCAGCCGTCGGTGCAGATCCAGGTGTTCCAGGGCGAGCGCGAGATCGCGGCGGCGAACAAGAAGCTCGGCATGTTCGAGCTGACCGGTCTTCCGCCCGCCCCGCGCGGCGTGCCGCAGATCGAGGTCACCTTCGACATCGACGCCAACGGCATCGTGCACGTGACCGCGAAGGACCTCGGCACGAACAAGGAACAGTCGATGACGATCACCGGCGGCTCCGCGCTGCCGAAGGACGACATCGAGCGCATGGTCAAGGACGCCGAGGCGCACGCCGAAGAGGACAAGAAGCGCCGCGACGAGGCCGAGACCCGCAACCAGGCCGAGACGCTGGTCTACCAGACCGAGAAGTTCGTCAAGGACAACGAGGACAAGCTGCCCGAGGACCTCAAGGGCAAGGTGAAGTCCGCGATCGACGAGGCGAACGAGGCGCTCAAGGGCACCGACTCGGCCAAGATCCGCGAGTCCATCGAGAAGCTGAACACCGCTTCGCAGGAGCTGGGCAGCGCGCTGTACGCGAACGCCGGAGCCGAAGGCGCCCCGGGCGCTGAGGGCGCGGCCGGCGCCGCGGGTGCGGCAGGCGACGCTCCGAAGTCGAAGGCGGACGACGTGGTCGACGCCGAGATCGTGGAAGAGGACGAGAAGAAGTGACCCCCCGCCACTCCGAGACCGAGGGTCCTGGCCCCGAGGAACCGGTAGTCGTGCGGGATCGGCGACGGGTGGACCCGCAGACCGGCGAGGTCCGCCCGCCCGCCGCGGAGGAAACTCCGGCCGGCGAGGAGCCCTCGGGCCCCTCGCTGGGCGATTCCGTGGACGAAGCGGTTTCGGCCACCTCGGACGTCGAAAAGCAACTGTCCGAGCGCACTGCCGACCTGCAGCGTTTGCAGGCGGAGTACGCGAACTACCGCAAGCGGGTCGACCGCGACCGCGAAGCCGTCGTGCAGGGCGCGAAGGCGTCCGTGGTCGGCGACCTGCTGCCGCTGCTGGACGACCTCCAGCGCGCGGAGCAGCACGGCGACCTCACCGGCGCGTTCAAGGCGGTGGCCGACAAGCTGGTCAGCAGCCTGGAGCGGGCCGGTCTGGAATCGTTCGGCGCCGAGGGCGAGGAATTCGACCCGAGCGTCCACGAGGCCGTGCAGCACAACACGTCCCCGGACGTGAAGGGCCCGACCGTCACCCTGGTCATGCGCCGCGGTTTCCGCTTCGGCGACCGGGTGCTGCGGGCGGCGCTGGTCGGCGTGACCGACCACGAGCCCGGCGAGGCGCCGGCGCAGCAGCCGGTCGATCCGCCGGTCGGCGGCGAACTGCCGCTCGACGGTTCGGTCGATGAGTCCGGCCAGCAGTAACACTCGGTTTGCAGCGAAAGGAGGAGACACCCGATGAGTGCTCGGGAGTGGATCGGCAAGGACTTCTACAAAGAGCTGGGTGTCTCCTCCGACGCGACCGCGGACGAGATCAAGAAGGCCTACCGCAAGCTGGCCAAGGAAAACCACCCGGACGCCAACGCGGGCAACACCGCGGCCGAGAACAAGTTCAAGGCCGTGTCCGAGGCGTACGGCGTGCTGTCCGATCCGGCCAAGCGCAAGGAGTATGACGAGGCGCGCACGCTCTTCGGCTCCGGCGGCGCGGGCGGGTTCGGCGGCTTCCCCGGCGGTGGCGGCGCGGGCGGCTTCGACATGAGCGACCTGTTCAACCAGGCCGGCGCCCAGGGCCAGCAGGGCGGATTCGGCGGCCTCGGCGACATCCTCGGCGGCATTTTCGGCCGTGGCCGGGGCGGAGCCGCCGGAGCGACGGCGAACCGGCCGCAGCGCGGCGCGGACGTCGAAACCGATGTGCGGATCGACTTCCTCGAGTCGGTGAAGGGCGCGACGCTGCCGTTGCGGCTGTCGAGCCCGGCCACCTGCAGCACGTGCGGCGGAAACGGCGCGAAGCCGGGCACCTCGCCGCGGGTCTGCCCGACCTGCAGCGGATCCGGGCTGGTCAGCCGGAGCCAGGGCGCGTTCGCGTTCTCCGAGCCGTGCCAGGACTGTCGCGGCCGGGGCAAGATCATCGACGAGCCGTGCCCCGAGTGCGCGGGCGAGGGCGTCAGCACCCGCACCCGCACGCTCACCGTGCGCATCCCGCCGGGCGTGAAGGACGACCAGCGGATCCGGCTGGCCGGCCAGGGCGAACCCGGGCGCGGCGGCGCGCAGGCGGGCGACCTGTACGTGCGCGTGCACGTGGCCCCGCACAAGCTGTTCGGGCGCAAGGACCTCAACCTCACGCTCACCGTGCCGGTGGACTTCACCGAACTCGCGCTGGGCACCACCGTCACGGTGCCGACGCTCGAGGGCAAGGTGTCGCTGAAGGTGCCCGCGGGTACCGCGAGCGGCCGAGTGTTGCGAGTGCGCGGAAAGGGCATTCATAAGCGGGACGGCGCACAGGGCGACCTGCTGGTCACGCTGGAGGCTGCGGTCCCGGCGAAACTCGACGACAAGGCGCGGTCGGCACTTGAGACCTACGCCGAGGCGATGAAGGGCCACGACCCGCGGCCCGAGATCACCGAGTTGCTCGAAGGCAGGTGAGGTCGATGTTCGGCGGCAATCCGGGACTCCCGCACGGCGCGGACGAGGACACCCCGGTGTTCGTGATTTCGGTGGCGGCCCAGCTTTCCGGGCTGCACGCGCAGACGTTGCGCTCCTACGACCGGCACGGCTTGGTTTCGCCAGGCCGCACCGCCGGCGGCGGACGGCGCTACTCGATGCGCGACATCGCCCTGCTGCGCGAGGTCCAGCGCCTCTCGCAGGAGGACGGGGTCAACCTGTCCGGGATCAAGCGGATCATCGAACTGGAGAACCAGGTCGACGCGCTGCAGTCCCGGGTGCACGAGCTGACCGAGGAACTCGCCGCCGCCTACGTGGCCGCCGAACGAGCCGCCGCGGCGGTGCACGCTTCTTATCGCAAGGATCTGGTGCCGCTGCAGCAGAACACCGCGCTGGTGGTCTGGAAACCCAAGCGCCGCTGAGCTTTGTGCCGAAAGCCCTCCCGGGTTACGACGCGGGAGGGCTTTTCGCTGTCCGGACCTCCGCGCCGAGCGTCCGCAGATCCGCGAACGCCTCATCCAGATAATCGTCCAACCCTCGCGCGGGATCGCTGATCCAGGCTTGCGTGGCGTGATGGAACGTCGCCCACCCGGTCTGCGCGGCCAGCCGCGCCAGCCGCTCCTCGATCCCCCGCTCCCGCAACGCTTCCGCGAGTGCCTCGGCGAGCGTCGCGGCCTTGGCGAGGTTGCGCTCCCGCAGAGTCGGCGTCGCGGCGATCAGGTCGCGCCGGGGTTCGGCGAACGGGAGGTTGCGCTCCATGATCCGGCCGGCCTTCTTGAAGGCGCGAAGCAGGATTTCCAGCGGCGCAAGGTCTTCCGGGGCTTCGGCGACCGACTGGGTGAGGTCGTCGCGCAGGTCGGCTTCGCCGTCGAAGAGCACCTCGCGCTTGTCCGGGAAGTGCCGGAAGAAGGTGCGCTCGGTGACGCCTGCCCGAGCCGCGATCTCCGCCGTGGTCGTCTTGTCGAACCCGTTTTCCCGGTACAGCTCCAGCGCCGCCTGTTTGAGGCGGCTGCGCGCTTCTGCTCCGCTCCGTGGCACGTCCTGAGCCTACCCGGGGTTTGCGCCAGTGACTGACGCCACATTGCGTCAGTCACTGTCGCTACGCGTAGAGTCAGTGACTGACACTAAGGAGCCCTTCATGCACTTCTTCGTCACCGGCGGATCCGGCCAGACCGGCCCCGCCGTCGTCGCCGAGCTGGTCAGGGCCGGGCACACGGTCACCGGCTTGGCTCGTTCGGACACCTCGGCCGCGCGGCTGGAGTCGCTCGGCGCGACGCCGCATCGCGGTTCGCTCGACGATCTCGACAGCCTGCGCCGCGGTGCCGAAGCCGCCGACGGCGTGCTGCACATGGCCCAAGGCGGCGGCTACGCCGATCCGGACGACCTCATCCGCCGCGACTGCGAGGCGATCGACGCGCTGGGCCAGGCGCTGGTCGGCACCGGCAAACCGTTCGTCAGCACGTCCGGCACGCTGGTGATGAAGGCCGATCAGGTCAGCACGGAACTCGACCCGGCCGACCCTGGCTCCGTCGCTTACTTCCGCATCCCTGGCGAGCAGACCTGCCTCGGTTTTGCCGACCAGGGCGTCCGCGCCAGTGTCGTACGGCTCGCCCCGACCGTGCACGGACCGCGCGACCACGGCTTCATCCCAGCGCTCATCGCGGGCGCGCGCCGGGCAGGGGTTTCGGCGTTCGTCGGCGACGGCACGAACCGCTGGCCCGCGGTCCATCGCGAGGACGCGGCAGTGCTTTTCCGGCTGGCACTGGAGAAAGCGCCTGCGGGGAGCGTGCTTCACGGGGTCGGGGAAACCGTCGCGATCAAGAGCGTCGCGGAGAAAATCGCGCAGCTGCTGGACATTCCCACCGCGTCACTGACTCTCGAAGAAGCCGCCGAGCACCTCGGAAACCCTTTCCTGGCAAGGTTCTTCTCGCTCGACGTGCCTGCCTCCAGCGCGCACACGCAAGACCTGCTGGGCTGGACGCCGCACCACGCGACGCTGCTGGAAGACCTGGAGACCGGCGACTATTTCACCCCGGAGGCCAGCGATCGCGCCGAGGCAGTGTGGCGCTAGTTCCGCGGACGCACCAAACCGGATTCGTACGCGACGATCACCAGCTGCGCGCGGTCCCGGGCGTCGAGTTTCGCCAGCAGCCGTCCGATGTAGGTCTTCACTGTCGCCATCGACAGCTGCATCCGTTCAGTAATCTCCACATTGGACAGTCCACTCGCGACGAGCGTGAGCACCTCGCGCTCTCGCGGGGCCAAGGCGGCGACGTCGGCGCGCGGCGGGGCGTCCGGGATCCGCGCGAACTGCGCGACCAGCCGTCGGGTGATGGACGGGCCGAGCAACGCGTCTCCGGAAGCGACCACGCGCACCGCAGCGCACAGGTCGGCCGGGCGGGTGTCCTTGAGCAGGAATCCGGTCGCTCCGGCGCGCAGGGCGGCGAACACGTGCTCGTCGAGGTCGAACATGGTCAGCACCAGCACCCGAACGTCCGGGGCGCGCTCGCTGATCAGCAGGGTCGCCTCGATACCGTCCATCACCGGCATCCGCACGTCCATCAGCACCACGTCCGGCTTTTCGGCCACGGCCAGCTCGACCGCCTCGGCACCGGTCGCGGCTTCGCCGATCACCGTGAAGTCCGGTTCGCTGTCGAGCAGCAGCCGGAAACTCCCGCGCAGCAAGGCTTGATCGTCCGCGATGACGACCCGGATCTGGTCAGGCATCGGCGCACCGGAGAGTGGCGCTGACGCGGAACCCGCCGTCCGGGCTGGGACCGGCGACCAGTTCGCCGCCGTAGAGGGCGACGCGTTCGCGCATTCCGGTCAGGCCGTGGCCGAGTCGCAGCTCGCCAACTGGTGCCGCGCCGTCGTCGGTGACTTGGATCCGGATCTCTTCAGCGGCGACCGCGACCACCACTCGGCACCGGGCCGGCGCGGCGTGTTTCACCACGTTCGTCACCGCTTCCTGCACGATCCGGTACGCAGCCAGCGCGACCGGTTCGGGAACCTGCGCGGTGCCCAGGACGGACAGCTCGACGTCGACCCCGGTCTGTCGCGCGCGTTCGGCCAGCTGCGGCAGCGCGGCGAGCGGGTCGGCCGGGGTCTCGTCGCCGTCGTCGCGCAGCACGTGCAGCAACCGCCGCATCTCGCCGAGCGCGTTGCGGCTGGTCGCTTCGATTACCCGCAACGCGTCGCGCGCTTCCTCCGGGCGGCTGTCCGCGACATGGTTGGCGACGCCCGCTTTCACCGCGATCAAGCCCATCCCGTGCGTGACGACGTCGTGCAGTTCGCGCGCGATCCGGACGCGTTCGTCGACCAGGATCCGATGTTCGCGTTGCCGTTCCTGCCGCGCCGTTTGCTCGCGACGGGACCGCACCGCTTCGGCAAGCCCCCAGGTGAGCAACACCAGCGGGACGCCGAACGCGTACCACCAATGCCCCACCACCGCAGTTGCCGCCGACACCGCCGCAACCCCGGCCGCGGCAGGCAACGCACGAGGCGGACGCACGAGATACAGCACCAGAGCCGCCCCGACGAAGGGATCCCACAGCAGCCCGAAAGCCGCGGCGGAAGCGGAGACGACCACGGTGCCGATCAGTACCGGAACCGGAGCCCGCCGCCGCAGGAGGACCGCGGCGGCGATCAGCGTCGCGACCGCCGCGGAAACCGGCAGCCGCCAAGGCTCCTCGTCGATCAGCAGATTCCCGGCAAGCCCGACGTCCGTGACGAGGAGGCCTGCCGCCAGCGCGACGTCGCTCACTCGCAGAGGGGACATAACCCCACGTTAGCCAGTGCGGCGGGCGCGCACATCGTGCTGTGGTGGGTCATCCCCTGGTTTAGTTCCGTGGCGTGGAACTGTCCGCCCCGGACCGATGTGCGCGGAGTGTCCGGCCGGGCACGGTGAGCGGCATGTCGACCTTTCCCGGCCCTCGCCTCGGCGGAGCGGCGCTGGTTCTCGGTCCGGTGCTCGTGCTCGCCGGCGTGCTGCTGCGCCTGCCGTATCCGTTCTTCTTTCCGCACCAGCTCGCCGCGATCGTGCGGCATCCGGCACAAATGACCGCCGCCGCCACCTGTTTCCTCGCCGGTCAGGTGGTTCTTCTCTTCGCAGTGTCCACAGTGGTCCGTCAGATCGCGGTGGCGAAGCCGCGCTGGGCGGCGTGGTCCGGCGCGTTTGTGCTGATCGGTCTGGTCGAGCGGGTCTTCCATGCCGGATTCGACCAGGCCGCAACGGATCTCGCCCGGCATCGCGGAGCGGACTACGCGACCGCGTTCGTCGCGGAGGCCTACGGCGATCTGCACCTGTTCAGCTTCTTGTCGTTCACGATCATGTTCGGCTGGCCGCTGCTGGGTTTCGCGGCCTACCGCGCGGGAGTGCTCGGGCGAGTGCGCTCGGTAGCGCTCGCCGTCGTGAGTGCCATGCCGCTCGGTGTCCTCAAAGGAACGACGATGTGGTCGATCGCCGCCGCGGCCGGGTTGTGCGTGGCGCTCGTGCCGTCCGGCATCCGGTTGCTGGCGCAAGCCCAGCGGGCGGATCGACGCACCGTCGGCCTCGCCTGCCTCGGCGCGGTCGCAGTCGGAGCGCTCGGCTATTTGAGCACTTTCGGCTGACTACTTCAGGTGCTCCTCGAAGAACGCCATGACGCGTCGCCAGGCATCCGAATCCGACGGTTCGTGATAGCCCATGCCCGTGACCTTCGCGAGAGCGGCCAGCGGCGTGGGCCGGTAGTGGTTCGCGAAGCCGTGCCCGGCATCGGGGTATTCCTTGACGTCGTGCGGGATTTCTCGTTCGGTGAGCGCGGCGTCGAGCTTGGCCGCGGCACCGCGCAGGGGGAGGTCCTTGCGGCCGAAGCTGCCGACGATCGGGCAGGCACCGTCCAAAACGGACAGATCCTTCGGCAGTGCGCCGTAGTACGGAGCGGAAGCGTCGAAGTCCCGAGAGGCGGCTACCAAAGCGAACCCGCCGCCCATGCAGAAACCGACGACGCCGACCTTGCCGGTCGCGTCGTCCCGCCCGGCGACGAGCACCCGTGCGGCCTCGATGTCCGCGAACGCCCGGCCCTCGCGGGCGAGCATGTCCTGGAAAGTCCGCTTCACACACCGAATCATGCCGCCGCGCGAGTACAGATCGGGGCTCAGCGCGAGATAACCCGCGGCGGCGTACCGGTCGGTGATCTCGCGTGCGTCTTGGTTCAGCCCGAAGATGTCGTGGATCAGCACCACTGCCGGGAAAGGCCCGTCCCCGGCGGGCACTGCGAGATAGCCGTCGATTTCCCCGTCTGCCACCGGAATCCGGATGTCCACGGGCTCAGTCCGCGGTGAACGGGTCGTACTGGATCTGGTCCAGCGCACTGCCCGCGACCAGCATCCGGGACACCGTCGCGCGGATCATCGCCGGAGACCCGGACACCAGGATGTCGTGGTCCGGCCACGCGCCGTACCGCGTGACCGCCTCGGCGAGAGTGCCGTGCTCGCACCCGGGCAGATGGTCGCCGCGTTCGACGACCGGGGTGATGGTGAGCCACGGGTTGGTCGCGGCGAGTGCGCGCAGTTCTTCCAGGTCGTAGAGGTCTTCGCGAGTCGGACCGCCGTAGAACAGCCGCGTCTTCGGGTTTTCGCCCCACAGCGCGAGATGGTCGAGAATCGCGCGCAGCGGCGCGACCCCGGTGCCGCCCGCGACCATCAGCACCCCGCGCGACTGCTCGCGGTTGACGTTCATCCGGCCCAGCGGCGGACCGAGCCGCCAGACGTCGCCCGCCTGCGTGTGGCTCACGATCGCCCGGGACACCCAGCCGCCGTCGACCGCGCGCACGTGGAATTCGATGCCGCCGTCCTCGCGCGGCGCGTTCGCCGGCGACAGATACCGCCACAACCGCGGCCGCTGCGGCACCTCGACGCTCATGTACTGGCCCGGCGAATACGGCACCGGCTGGTCCGGGATCACCCGCACCAGCGCGAGATCCCAGGTGAGCCGCCGGTGCTCGACCACGGTGGCCGACCACGACGCCGGGTTCTCGTCCGCCGCCGCGGCCTCCTGCATCGCGCGCGCGACGATGGTGAACGCCTCCGCCCACGCGCGCTCGACCTCCGGCGTCCACTCCGGGCCGAGGTGGTTTTTCAACGCGGCCAGCAGCGCGGTGCCGACGGCCTCGTAATGCTTCGGGGCCACGCCGAACTTGCGGTGGTCGCGGCCGAGCTGGCGCAGGAACGGGAGCAGGTCGTCCGGCCGGTCCACCATCTGCACGACGCGGGCCAGCGCGCGGATGATCCGCCCGCCCTGCACTTCCATGTTGATCGGGAAGAAATCGCGCGTGGCGGGCGCGAGGGTGAACAGCATCCCGTAGAAGAACTGCGAGATCTCCGGGGCATACGGCTCCGATTTCGCCCAGGTGTCGCGGATGAGCTGCACCATCGCGACGACGGCCGCGGGCGCCTGCCGGGGCGCGGCCGAGGTCCGCGG
Organism: Amycolatopsis sp. NPDC114503; assembly: GCF_055633655.1. NCBI lineage: Bacteria > Bacillati > Actinomycetota > Actinomycetes > Pseudonocardiales > Pseudonocardiaceae > Amycolatopsis > Amycolatopsis sp. NPDC114503. Next base: position 778,028 of record NZ_JBVKDT010000001.1, read on the forward strand.
GAGCGGGCTGATCGAATCGGCTGTCATCGGGCTGTCGTCGTTCATGGGTCGGAACCGGAGACCAGGGGGTTGGGAGGGAACGGTCACGAGAGCAGGGCGGCCGAGATTGTCGGATTCGGCTCGCGCCGTCGCGCGGGGGAATTCGCCACTCCTGCTCCTCGTTGTCCACGACGTGCTCGCCGCGTCGGCATCGCGGGGCGTCTGGTCCGCAGAGTAGCCGCACTGAGGCGGAATGCCCGCATCGTTGCTCCGGTCGGGTTACCGGCCGGTCGGGACGTGGGGCAGCTCACCGATTAGATAGTTGTCCTACGCAACCTTCGGCAGCTAAACTTGTAGAATACAAGCAAGTGGGCACCGGCCCTGGAGGAACGATGAGCCCAGCTGACGACGTGCGGCTCGAACTGCTGCGGGAGCTGAAGGCGTCCGCCCAGCTCCAGCACCTGTGGATCATGCAGGCGTGGCAGAACGAGCCCGGGCTCCACCCGGCCTCGGCGATGCTGCTGTCCGACCTCGCCAAACACGGCGAGGCCCGCCCGTCGGAGGTCGCCAAGCGCAGGCTCGTCGACCTGTCGGTGATCAGCAGGCAGATCGCCCAGTTGCAGGCCGCCGGGCTGATCCAGCGCCGCCCCGCTCCCGAGGACGGGCGCGCGTCGCTGATCAGCGTGTCCGAGGCCGGTCTCGAGCGGCTCGAGCTGTGGCGGAAGCAGTACCTCGAGTTTTTCGAGACGGCACTGGGCGGCTGGGACGAGGCGCGGATCGAGGGCCTCACCTCCCAGCTCGCCGAATTGAACGAAGGTCTGCGCGCGACGCTCGGCCCGTCCGGGTACTGCGCCGGCGCACCCCACGCGGGAAAGTGAAGTAGCGAACAGTGGAAAACACCGCATCCGGGCAGCCGATGACGCACCGGGAAATCCTCAAGGCCTTCACCGGCCTGCTGCTGGCCCTGCTGGTGGCGTTGCTGTCGTCGACCATCGTGTCCAACGCGCTGCCGACGATTCTCGCCGACCTGCACGGTTCGCAGAGCGAGTACACCTGGGTCGTCACCGCGACGCTGCTGACGTCGACCGCGACCACCCCGATCTGGGGCAAGCTCTCGGACCTGTTCAGCAAGAAACTGCTGTACCAAATCGCGATCGTCGTCTTCACCGTTGGTTCGGCACTGGGCGGGATCGCGCAGTCGATGCCCGAACTGATCGCCTACCGCGCGCTGCAGGGCATCGGGCTCGGCGGGCTGCAGGCGCTGATCCAGGTCGTCATCGCGGCGATGATCGCGCCGCGCGACCGCGGCCGCTACACCGGTTACACCGGCGCGGTGTTCGCCGTCGCGACCGTTTCCGGCCCGTTGATCGGCGGGCTGATCGTGGACTCGCCGCTCGGCTGGCGCTGGTGTTTCTGGGTGTGCGTGCCGCTGGCCGTCCTCGCGTTCATCGTGCTCGGCCGGACGCTGAAGCTCCCGGTGCTCAAGCGCAAGGTGCGGATCGACTGGCTGGGCGCGACCCTGCTGGTCGGCGGCGTCGCGCTGCTGCTGATCTGGGTTTCGCTGGCGGGCGGCAGCTTCGGCTGGGTTTCGTGGTCGAGCGCGGCGTACGTCGGCGGCGCGATTGTCGCGCTGGCGCTGGCGGTTCTCGTCGAATCCCGGGTCGCGGAGCCGGTGGTTCCGCTGCGGCTCTTCCGCAACCGCACCTTCACGCTGTCGGTGCTCGCCTCGCTGGCAGTCGGCACCGCGATGTTCGGCGGTTCGGTGTTCCTCGGGCAGTACTACCAAATCGCGCGCGGATTCTCGCCGACGCACGCCGGTCTGATGACGCTGCCGATGGTGCTCGGTCTCGCGATCGCTTCGACCGGAGCCGGGCAGGTCATCTCCCGCACCGGGCGCACCAAGCCGTTCATGGTCGCGGGCGGGGTTTCGCTGCTGGCCGGGCTGTTCCTGCTCTCGACGGTGGACCACGCGACGAACCTGACGCTGATGGGCGTCTACCTCGCGCTGATCGGCCTCGGGCTGGGCTTCCTGATGCAGAACCTGGTTTTGGTAGTCCAAAACACGGTGGCGATGAAGGACATCGGCTCGTCGTCCTCGGTCGTCACGTTCTTCCGGTCGCTCGGCGGCGCGGCGGGCGTGTCCGCGCTCGGTGCGGTGCTGGCCGCCCGGGTGGCCACGAACATCGCGAACTCCCTGTCGCAGATGGGTATTCACACTGGCGGCGCGGTTTCCGGTGGCGGTGGCACGTTCGCCATCTCGTCGCTCCCGCCGACGTTGCAGCCGGTGGTGCGCGGGGCCTTCGGCGACGCGACCGGCACGGTGTTTTTCGTCGCGGGCTGCATCGCCGTGGTCACCTTCCTCGCGGTGCTGTTCATCAAGGAGGTGCCGCTGCGCCGGACGCTCGACGCGGACGCGCCTGCGCCGACTGCGGCTGCTGTGTCGGTCGAGGCTGTCTCTGTGGTCGAAGCTCCGGTCGAGATGACCTCCGTGTTGCGCGGCCGGGTTCTCGACGCGGGCGGTCGTCCAGTGTCCGGTGTCGTGCTTACGCTCACCGACATGGCGGGGCGTCAGGTCGACGTCGGGCGCACGGGGCGTACCGGCGCGTACGAGCTGTCGGCGGACACTGTGGGCGAGCACGTCCTTCTCGCGACGGCGGGCTCAACGCGGCCCGCGGTGTCGACCGTGCGGCTTAACGGCAACGCGCGTTGGCACGACTTGCTGTTGGACAGCCAAGGTGCAATCTCGGGCCGCGTACGCGTCGCTGGTCGGCACGCCGCCGTCGCAGGCGCGGTGCTGACCCTCACCGACCGCCTGGGCATTGTCACCGCGACGCACATCGCGGGCGGCGACGGCGCGTACCGCTTCACGGGAATCGAACCGGGCGCGTACACGCTCACGGTGTCTGCGCACGGATACACGCCGCACGCGGAGCCGATGACGGTCGGCGATGGTGCGGCCGCACAACACGATGTCGAGCTGAGCGAAGCTGTCGAGCGAGAGTTCGTTAGGCACCAAGGAACACTCAGCGTCGACTAAAGAGGCTCGTGAGTGTTTTCCCGGTTCTGCCCGGGACGGACACTCACGAGCTTTCTACTGGGAGTGGCATTTGCCGCCGAGCGATGCGCCCTCCCGGCCCTGCCTCGTCCCCCTTCCCCGGAGGTAGCGTCGAATATGTGACGCGAAGCAGGGTCGCGATGTTGCTGGCTATGGGGATCGACAACTTCGGTTCCGGACTTTTCCTTCCGCTCGCACTGGTTTACGTGACGCGGGTGATCGGAATCCCGCTCGTCGAAGCGGGCACGGCAGTCACTTTGGGCACCACGGCGGGGCTTCTCATGCCGCCGCTGGCCGGACGGCTGGTGGATCGTGCTGGGCCGAGAGTCGGAGTTCTTGCGGCGCAACTGTTGCAGGCTGCCGGAACCAGTGCGTACTTGTTCGCGCACGGCATCGGCGGCGTTGTGGTGGCCGCCATACTTCTTGGTGCCGGGCAACAATTGTTCTACAGCTGCTTGTTCGCGCTCATCTCCGAAGTCGCCGGGGACGTGCCGAAGGACCGGCCGTTCGCCGAAGTCGGAATGGTGCGCGCGGGCGGATTCGGGCTCGGCGGGCTGATGTCGTCGGCATTGATGACCTGGTTCGGCGACGGCGGCTACAACGTCGCGCTGGTCGTGGACGTGCTGACTTTCCTGGCCGCGGCGGGCCTCGTCGCGATGTTCATCCCGCCCGGCCGCCGGTTCGCGCCCGTGGTCCGCGTGAGAAGCGGGGTGTTGCGCAACCGCCCGTACCTGACGTTGATCCTCCTGAGCGGGCTGTTCGGGCTGTCGCTCGATTTCTTCCTCATCGGCACCCCGGTGTTCGTGCTCGACCGGCTGCACGCGCCGACCTGGCTGCCCGGGGCGATCCTGTTCCTGCTGACCGTCCTGACCAGCGCCGGCGGCACGGTCGCGCTGCGGCTCACGCGCGGGCTCACCCGGATCAGCGCGATGCGGGCCGGGTCCGCGCTGTTCGCCGCGTGGTGCCTGGCGAGCGTCGGCGTGCTGCTGGTGCCGCGAAGCTGGCAGGTGCCGTATCTGCTCGCCGCCACGCTCGTGTTCGCCGCCGGTGACCTGGTGTTCGGTCCACGCTCCGGCGCGCTCGCCGAGGCCGCCGCGCCGCCCGAAGCCAAGGGCCGTTACCTTGCCGCGTTCCAATACGCGTTCACTGTGGCTCAGGTGCTGGCTCCAGCGATCGTGTCGTTGTTTTCCGTGGCGGCGTGGTTACCCTGGGTTCTGGTCGGGGGTTGCGCTTGCCTCGCGGCGCTCGGGCTCGGCAGGCTGGGACCGAGGCTGCCCGCGGCCGCGGTGGCACCAATTCAGAGTTGAGCGGAACAGACTCAACTTTGCTGACGTTATACCTGTCGACGGGCCTGGGTCGGGCCTGTCACCAGGTATTTCCACGAACGCATGAGGTGAGGGATGGACGCTTTCAACCCGACCACGAAGACCCAGCAGGCGATCTCGTCCGCGGCGCAGGCGGCCACCGTGGCCGGCAACCCGCACGTGTCGGCCGCCCATGTGCTGGGCGCCCTGCTGGCGCAGGGTGACGGGACCACCGCGCCGCTGCTGACCGCGGTCGGGGCGGACCCGGAGACCGTGCACAAGGAGCTCGAGCCGATCATCAACGGGTTGCCGTCGGCGACCGGCGCGACCGTGTCGACGCCGCAGTTCGACACGCCCGCGGTCAAATCGCTCACGCAGGCGCAGAAGCTCGCCACCGAACTCGGCGACGAGTACGTGTCGACCGAGCACCTGCTCGTCGGGCTCGCCACTGAAGGCGCCCAGGTTGCGGACCTGCTCAAGCGGCACGGCGCAACGCCGGACGCGCTGCGCGAGGCGTTCGCGAAGGTGCGCGGGTCGGCCCGCATCACCAGCGCGGATCCCGAAAGCACGTTCAAGGCGCTGGAGAAGTACGGCGTCGACCTGACCGAGCGCGCCCGCGCGGGCGAACTCGACCCGGTCATCGGCCGCGACACCGAGATCCGCCGCGTCGTGCAGGTGCTTTCCCGGCGCACCAAGAACAACCCGGTGCTGATCGGCGAACCGGGCGTCGGCAAGACGGCGATCGTCGAGGGCCTCGCCCAGCGGATCGTCGCGGGCGACGTGCCGGAATCGTTGCGGGGCAAGCGAGTTGTCGCACTCGACCTCGGGTCGATGGTGGCCGGCGCGAAGTTCCGCGGCGAGTTCGAAGAGCGGTTGAAGGCTGTGCTCAAGGAGATCACCGACTCCGCGGGCGAGGTCATCACGTTCATCGACGAGCTGCACACCATCGTCGGCGCGGGCGCGACCGGCGAGGGCGCGATGGACGCGGGCAACATGATCAAGCCGATGCTGGCTCGTGGCGAGCTGCGCATGGTCGGCGCGACCACGCTCGACGAATACCGCCAGCACATCGAGAAGGACCCGGCGCTGGAACGCCGTTTCCAGCAGGTGCTGGTCGGCGAGCCGTCGCCGGAGGACACCATCGCGATCCTGCGCGGTCTGAAGGAGCGTTACGAGGTGCACCACGGGGTCCGGATCACGGACGCCGCACTGGTCGCCGCCGCGACGCTGTCGGACCGCTATATCACCGCGCGGTTCCTGCCGGACAAGGCGATCGACCTGGTCGACGAGGCCGCGTCGAAGATCCGCATGGAGATCGACTCGCGTCCGGTGGAGATCGACGAGGTCGAGCGGGCCGTGCGGCGCATGGAGATCGAGGAGATGGCACTGTCCAAAGAGGACGATGCGGCCTCCTTGGAACGGCTGACCGCTCTTCGTGCCGAACTGGCGGAGAAGCGCGAGGAACTCACTGCGCTGACTGCGCGTTGGCAGAACGAGAAGGGCTCGATCGAGACCGTCCGTGAGCTGAAGGAGCAACTGGAGCAACTGCGCGGCGAATCGGAACGCGCCGAACGCGACGGCGACCTGGGCAAGGCCGCCGAACTGCGGTACGGCCGGATTCCGGTGCTGGAGAAGGAGTTCGAGGCCGCGATGGCCGCGAACGAGGCCAGCAAGCAGAACGTCATGCTGAAGGAAGAGGTGGGCGCGGACGACGTCGCCGACGTGGTCAGCGCGTGGACCGGCATCCCCGCCGGGCGCCTGCTGGAAGGCGAGACGGGCAAGCTGCTCCGGATGGAGGAGGAGCTGAACCGCCGCGTCATCGGTCAGGACCAGGCAGTCCAGGTCGTCTCCGACGCGGTGCGCCGGGCACGGGCCGGCGTCGCGGACCCGGACCGGCCGACCGGCTCGTTCCTGTTCCTCGGCCCGACCGGCGTCGGCAAAACCGAGCTGGCGAAGGCGCTGGCGGAGTTCCTGTTCGACGACGAGCGCGCGATGCAGCGCATCGACATGAGCGAGTACTCCGAGAAGCACTCGGTGGCCCGCCTGGTCGGTGCTCCCCCGGGTTACGTCGGCTACGACCAGGGCGGCCAGTTGACCGAGGCTGTCCGGCGCCGTCCGTACACGGTGGTGCTGCTGGACGAGGTCGAAAAGGCGCACCCGGACGTGTTCGACGTGCTCCTGCAGGTCCTCGACGACGGACGGCTGACCGACGGCCAGGGCCGGACGGTGGACTTCCGCAACACCATCCTGATCCTGACGTCGAACCTCGGCTCGCAGGCGATCGCGGACCCGGCGCTCGACGAACGCCAGCGCCGCGACGCGGTGATGGAGGTCGTCCAACGGCAGTTCAAGCCGGAGTTCCTGAACCGGCTGGACGACATCGTGGTGTTCCACGCGCTCGGCACCGAGCAGCTGACGTCCATTGTGGACATTCAGGTCGCGCGGCTCGCGAAGCGCCTCGCCCAGCGCCGGTTGCACCTCGAGGTGACCGACGGCGCCCGGGAATGGCTGGCGTTGAACGGCTTCGACCCGATCTACGGCGCCCGGCCGCTGCGTCGGCTGGTGCAGTCGGCGATCGGGGATCAGCTGGCGAAGCAGTTGCTGTCGGGTGAGGTCCGGGACGGGGACACCGTGCGGGTGGACCTGCCGGAGCTGGAGACCGGTGACACGTTGAAGGTGTCTAGGGTCTGACAGCGATTGATGAAGGCCTCCTTGCGGAGTTTCGCGGGGAGGCCTTCACTGCGTCTTGCCAAGGTCGGCGGTCCAGACGCGAACTGCGAAGTGCGTTTCCGCGGCGTGGTCGTCCGATCCCGGACGAAGATCGTCCCACGACACCTGGCCTGGAGATTCATCGTTGAGAAACTCTTCGGCGATGGCGGCCAGCGGGACATCGAGTTCGACCCGTGCCCCGAAGGGCAGTTCATCGCTCGGCCGCGAGGTGGTCGAGCATCTCAGCTGCCCGGCCTGCCGGTCGTGCCAGACATAGAACGTCGCGGGCCCGTCGTAATCCAGCGAAAGGACCCGCTCGCGCAGGACCGAGGCGCATTCCTCGAACGCGGCAACGATCTCTTCCGCCGATACCGGACCGTGTTCCTCGTCCGGCATCGAGAGCGACCAGGTGTTCTCCCGGTCCTCGAGGTTTCTCGCGGCCGGGTCGATGAGCAGCGGCTCGTCCGCGACCTCGCGGATCCATCTCAGCAGCACCGCGTCACCCTGGCAGAACACCTGCCGAACAAAAAACCGCCCGGCCGCTGAAGCGCGACCGGGCGGTTCCCGTGTCTCAGGAGGTGGCGTCTTCGCCGCGCTCCGATTCCACCGGCCGAGGCGGCGGAACTTCGCCCCTGCCCGGCGGAGTCCGCGGCGCGGGCGGCGAAGGCTGCCGCTCCGTAGCCCGCGTGTCGGCCGGCGAAGGAGCCGTCGTGTCCACCGCGCGGGTGTCGACCGGACGCGTCGCCTGGGTGTCCGCCGGTGACGGAGCGCTGGTCGTCGGCGCGACGGGGGTGCCCGCCGACGGCGTCCACGTGCGGTTCGAGTCGTAGTCCTCGTCGAACGGGTCCACGATGTCGGCGATCTCGCCCAGATCCCGCAGCAGCCGCTCAAGCCGCGACGGCCCGGCCCCCGGCACGACGCTCGCCAGCACCCACTCGTTCTCCAGCCAGGCCACTCCGACGTCGCCGCCCAGCTGGTCGGCCGCGTCGACCAGGTCCTGGGTGATGACCTGGCGCGCCCCCTCGGAGTCGTCCGCGAAGGCGTAGCGCTGGCCGATCGGGCCGAGCATCTCCGGCATGTTCTCGCGCTGGAACGGCACGCTCGACAGCCACATCTCGACCGGCACCCGGTGCGTCTTGTTGCAGCGCACGGCCACGACCACCGCGGGCACCTGGCCCTGGGATTCGATGTCGAAGATGAACACCGGACGGCGGCCGTCGGAGGTGAAGGTGGAGCCCGCGACGACGTTCACCGCCGCGTCGGCGCCGAAGTAGCCGATCGCGCCCCCCGACCACTGCCGGGGCAGCCGTTCGTCCTCTTCCACGAACTGCCAGCCGCGCAACTGGGCCCAGCGCTGCCGCTCACGGTTGCGCGAGCCTTCCCTGGCCCGGTCCGCGAAGAGCAGGCCGAGCCCCGCCACCAGCGCGACGGCGGCGATGACGAACCAGATCCACGCCGAGATACCCACGCCGGTCAGGGTATCGCTGTCGAGCCCTCCTACCCGGACGGCGGCACCGTGTCGGCGCGCCCCGTTTGGCCGGAACCGTCCAGTCTTCGTCGACATATCGGCTAATCGCCCGGCTCGGGTGTCCATTGCGGACGGGTTCCCGCTGACCGGAGGGCCCGCTGCGCCTATCCAGCGATGTCTCGGACAAGTTCCTTGCCGGACCGCTCCACCGGCGAGTAGAGGTCGTTCGACACCTCTTTCCCGCCGCCGCCGACAGCAGGAAGGACACCGCATGTCCCTCTCGAGAAGATCGGTGCTCACCGGGACCGCGGCGGCGCTCGGCGCGCTCGCGCTGCCCGGGGCCGCGGCGGCGGTGGGGGCGCGCGACTGGTCCCGCGCCGTCATCGACTCCACCATGAAGCGCTACACCCCGGCGTCCATCGGCGGCTGGAGCTATCCGCTCGGCCTCTACTTCTACGGCCAGTACCTCTTCTACCGGCGCACCAAGGAACGCCAATATCTCGACTACATCGTCGCCTGGTACGACCGGTTCATCACCGACGACGGCATTTCCAACAGCTTCAGCAGCCTCGACTCGATGCGCGCTTGTCAGATGCTTCCGTTGCTGTACAACGAAACCGGCAACGCCAAGTACCGCAAGGCCGCCGACCAGCTGCGCAAACGCTTCGAGACCTACCCGCGCACGAGCGACGGCGGCATGTGGCACGCGGTCAGCCGTCAGCACCAGCTGTGGGGCGACGGGGTGTACATGGCGCAGCCGTTCCTCGCGTTGTACGGCAAGGTTTTCCACGATCCGGCGTACTGCTATGAGGAAGCCGCCAAGAATCTCTCCGTCTACTTCGGACACCTCAAGGAGCCCGCGAAGGGCCTGATCTACCACGCCTACGACGAAAGCGGCACCCAGCCGTGGGCGACCGGTCCCGGCAAGCACTCCAGCTTCCACTGGGCCCGCGCGATCGGCTGGTTCGGGATGGCGGCGATCGACATCCTCGAGGTGCTGCCCGCCGACCATCCGCGACGGGCGGAACTGGTCGGGATCGTCCAGTTCCTCGCGGAGGGGTATCGCCGGTTCCAGGATCCGCGGACCGGCCGGTGGTATCAGGTGGTCGATCACGGCGGGGACGACGGGAACTGGCTGGAGACGTCTGCGTCGTCGATGTACGCGTTTACCGTTTCCCGGGGGGTTGAGCGGGGGTATTTGCCTGCTTCTTATGCCTCGGTCGCGCAGCGCGGGTATGCGGGGGTGTTGCAGAAGGTGTCTGTGGGGGCGGATGGGCTGACGAATCTTGCCGATATTTGCGAGGGGACGAATGTTGGGGATCTGAAGTTTTACTTCGGGCGGAAGCGGTTGACGAATGACTTCCATGGGTTGGGGGCGTTTTTGATCATGAACGAGCAGTTTGTTCGGTAGCGGGGGCGGCTCGTCGCCTGGCGGCGACATTGCGCATCGATGCGTTGCGTGGGGCACCCCGAAGCCTGATTGTGCTGACGGTCTGGGGGTGCTTGTCAAGGCGGGAAAGATGCCTTGACAAGCACCCCCAGACCGCAGGGAGGCTTCGTATCGGGGTGCAGGGTGGGGGCTGGCTGCTTGGTTTCGTTGGGTGCGCGGGTGCCGGATTTAGGGCTGTGAGGGGAACCCTGGGGGAATCAGAGGCCCTCAGGGTTCCCCTCACAGCGCGTCGGCTTTATGACTCGCCGGTTGGGTTGGCGGGTTTGGCCAGCGGGCCTGGCGACCAGATTCCGGAGTGCGTCACTGACTGCTGGTGCAGCGCGGCCGAAGCCGGGAGTGCGTTCGAAACCTCGGGGGCCACCTCGTACAACGTGCCCCAGTCTCGGTCGACGTCGCCTTCCAGGTACGTCGGCAGCGCCTGCATCTGGGTGGCCACGTTCATCCACACGAACGACCCGCCGCCAGCCGGCGAGGACCAGTACTTGCCGACCGTGCGCAGGTCGTCGCCCGCGCTGATCCGGTACTTCGGCACCTCGGCGATTCCGTTGTGGATCGACGACGGGCGCAGGCACGGGTGCTGCGCGGCGGCGGCCCACTCCAGGAATACCGGGTCCTGCCCGACGACATCGGTCATCTTCGCGATCTTCGGCGCCCGCGGCGCGCTGAACGCGACCCAGCCGTCGCTGCCGAGCCCGCGGCCCTTCGCCACGAGCCGCACCTGGTCCGCGCCCTCGGGCACGCTGACCCGCGCGTCGCGCCAGTTGGTGTCCTTCTTCTTCGCGTCGAGCTGCTCGCGGTTGAGCACCTGGAACCCGGCGGGGGTGTTCTTGCCGAATTCCGCGGTCAGCGAGTTCGGGTCGTCGGCCTTGCCCGCGAGGGCGACCACGATCGGCACCGAGCCGTCACGCGCCCGTTCCGGGATCGAGTACCACTGCGTGCGCAGGTCGCCCGCGCCGTCGCCGGACTTGTGGTAGCTGCCCCAGATCGGTGCGTTGCCCTTGCCGAACTGGTACGGCGGGTTCCAGCTGTCGGCGTTTTCGGTCGGCAGTCCGCCGTTGGTGACGAAGCCCTTCTGGGTGCTGGCCAGCCAGTCCTTCGGGGTGGTCCCGCGGTCGGCGTCGGCGGGCACCGTCCAGCCGGGCGCGGCGTTCTGCGGCTGTTGCGGCGCGGCTTCCAGCAGTCCGGCCTTCGGGTCGCGCTCGACCTTGATGTAGTCGGACAGCCCGCAGCTTTGCCCGGCCAGCTGGCGGATGTTGTCGGCACCCATGTTGTAGGTGTCCCAGCGCTTTTGGATGCCCTTGGCGATGCTGCCGATCTCGAACAGCACCAGAATCGCGCACACCGTCGACAGCGGCGCGAGCCCGAGCCGCAGCGCCCGGCCGCGGTTTTCCAGATCGGACTTCGCCACCGGCGCGGGCGGGACGAACGGTTCGTGCTCGTTGTGCTTCATGTGCTCGATCGCCGCGATCGCCAGCGCGACCGCCGCCGCCACGAGCGCCATCGTGCTCAGCTTGATGCCGAATACCTGCGGAGGCAGGTCGAACCACGGCACGCCCCAGGCCGAGACGTACCACCAGGCGTTCGGCCCGGTGGAGGCCAGCGCGACGATCACCATCAGCCCGGCGAAGAACGCCGCGCGGTTGCGGCGCGACAGCAACACCGTCGTGCTCGTCGACAACGCGGTGAGCGCGGCGAGCGGACCGCCGACCGCGACCAGCATGCCGAAGTGGTGCGTGTGCTTGGTCGGAGCCACTGCCAAGACCACAAAGGACAGTGCGCTGATGCCGAGAAGGCGGCGGCTCGGGCCGAGCGCGGCGCCGCGGATGTTCCCGCGTCGCAGCAGCACGACCGCGCAGGTCGCCAGGCACAGGAAGATCAACAGTACCGGGAACCGGCGCGTCATGGAGCCGTCCGGGCCGTTGCTGAACAGCATCGAGTACCGGTCGAGTTCGTCGTACCAGGAACCGGTCGGTCCGAGCGACGACCGCAGCCGCACCGATTCCAGCGCGCCGCGCAGAGTCTGGTCGCAGAAGATCAACGCGAGGATCACCAGTCCGGCGGCGGCGATCGGCGCGAGCACCGGCACCCAGCCGAACTGGCGGGCGTGCCGCAGCACGATCTTCGCCAGCGGCTTCAGCCCGACCACGAACGGCAGCACGGCCATCAGCCCGTGCGGGTTGACCGAGACACACAGCGCCGCGACGGTCAGCCCGATCGCCGCCGGACCCAGCCGCCGGGTCGCCACCGCGCGTTCGACACAGCAGATCGAGATCAGCGACAGCAGCGCGACCAGGTTCTCCGGGCGCAGGCCGTTGTCGTAGGGCAGCCAGAAGGCGAGGAAGACCGCGCCCGCCGCCCAGCCGGCCGCACTGCTGGTCCGCACCTGCTTGCCGAGCCGCGGCAGCACGCCGCGGCTGATCAGCATCCAGCAGGCGACGCCCATCAACAGCGACGGCAGCCGCATCCACGGCGTGAGCGAACTGACCTTGGCCATCGCCGCGTAGACATCGACAAACCACGCCATCGGCGCGTCCGGCGCGGCGAACCATCGGTAGTACTCGCCGATGTACCCGGCGTCGCCGCGGACGCGCGCCATGGTCGTGAAGTAGCCGTCGTCGGCGGTCATCGCGCCGATCAGCCACCAGAGGGCGAGCGTGCCGAGCACGGCTATGTCGAGGAATTTCAGCTTCCACCAGCCGCGCGCGGCCAGCCTGGGCGCGCGTCGGCCGGAGAGCCGGTCCAGGCGGTACAGCGCGAGCACCGCGCCGATGAAGCACAGCACCGACAGCACGATGGCGGCGAGTTTGATGCCGGTCGCGGTGCTGGCCCAGCGGTTGTCGACCTGCGCGGAGACCGAGAGCCCGTGCGTGTCGTCCTGATTGGTGAGGTCCGAGTAGAAGCCGGTGACCTGCGGCCGGTGGTCGTCGGTGACGTCCGCGATCCGGTCCCCGCCGACGGACGCCGTGGTGCGCTTCGCGTCGGTGTGCACGGTGATCGTGCAATCGCCGTCGCCGACCGGGGCCGAGCCGAGCTGCTGGCCCTGCGAGGAGAGCGTGAGCTGACCGTTGGCGACCTGCAGGGCCATCCCGGTGACAACGCCGATGCCGGAGTTCGGCGGGTTGGTGCTGAACAGCACGGCGTTGCCGTCGGTACGCGCGTCGAGCGCCCGCGCGGTCGTGCACGGGACCTTCGCGTCGAGCGAGATCGGCGCCTGCGCGGTCAGCGGGGCGGTCACGGCTCTGGTGCCCTGGGCGGTCGGCCAGTCGAGCGTGGTTTGCTCGAGCGTGACGGGCAGGAACGGGACCGCGATCGCGAGGATCGCGCCGGCGATTCCGAAAACCGCAGCGAGCAACCGCGCCCGACGACCGGCTTGGCTCTTGCCGATGGCTGTCGGAGACGCCGATTCGGCGGCAACGGATTCGAGGTCGACCACGCCCCGCAGGCTATCCAAGCGGATGCGAGCCTCCCGCTGGGGACTCTCCCGGGGGCGGCCCCACCTGGTCGAGACGGGATTCCCTCCGAAAATAACCACGGTGGGTAAAGGAAACCCGGCCTTGCTTACGGCGAACGGGTGACTCCGCGCAGCTCACTGCGGTCCAGGCGCTGGCCGTTTCGCGATCCGGAAACGGTCCGGACTCGGTTGCCGAAATCGGACTCGGCGAGTGGATGAACTCAGCTGGGCGAGTAAGTGAACGGCGGCCGGTCGCGGGCTCAGGCAGTTCGCTGAACTGCTCCAGCGATCCGTTCGGCGACGCGGTCGATCTGCGCCAATAACTCTTCGCGGTCGCTCGTCAGGTCCAGCGAATGTCGGTAGAGGTCGGTTTTCCCCGCTCTGAGCTGGTTGACCTCGTTCTTCCCTTTGGCGTAGACGAGGTGGCCGCTGCGGACATCCAGTGCGGCGCAGTAGGTCAGAAGCTGGTAGAGATTGTCATTTTTATGCCGTCCGGAGTATTTGGCGTCGATCACTGTCACCGGTGTATCGCCGTCCAGCCAGACGAGGTCCGGATGCATCGTGATGGTTCGCTCGTCGTCCAGATGCCACTCTTGCTGAGGTACCCCCCTGCCGGAGATGCGTCTGGACAGCGCTTCGATCAGCGCTTTCGTCACAAAATCCTCGAACACCGTCTCAAGGTTGAACACGAAGCCGTTTACCGGCACGTTCCCGCCGCCGAGCTCCGGCGACCAGGCGTCGAGAAGGAACTCGCACAGGCCGAGCAATGAGTGGTAGTGCTCGTTCAGCCTGGTCGCTTGCCACCGTGGTCGAGGGCCGAGCGGCCGGAGCTGAGAGACGTCCACGAAAAGCCTGCTGAGCGCTTCGAGCTGGTGTTCGGATTGACTGTCGAGGTCCGGAAGCGCCAGCATGCGGGTGATCGCCGCGAGGGCGATCTGGTTCTCCGGGATGTCCACGGTGTAGTCGTCATAGGAGACTTCTACCGGAAGAGCCTGGTCATAGTGCTTTCGGAACTGAGCTGTCGGGCGGAGCCGTCCTCGCATGGTCGTTGTGGTTTCGGTCACTTCCTGGTACCCGCGAAGGATGCCGGTCTTGAACGCGGTGCGCGCCAGGCGCCACAGCGAGTTCGCAACGACGGGGACAAGCCCCTCCGCGGCTGCTGCCTCGACAGCGTCGTCGTGCCAGTTTCCTGGTCGTGCGTACCCGGCGAGGAACAACACGCGAGAGATGGGAATTTTCGGGTTCAATCGGACGGTCCGGCCGCCCGCGTCGAACACGCCTACCCAGCCTCGTCGGCCGGTGACCTGCCATTCGTCCGCGCCGGAGCGTGTTGGTGTCACGTCGACGAACCTGCAAGCTCGGAGGGCGCTCAACTGCGGGGCGCTGAGGACTTCCACGGCTGATCCATTTTCGGGGATCTCCAGCGGATCGGGCTTCATTCTGTGGTCGAGGCGAGTGCCGCGCGTACCGATTGCAGGGTCGGCCCTCCGCCGGCCGAGACGAGGTACTCGGCCAGGAGCGGAGCGATCGCCGCGTCCCAGGTCCGCTGCAGCCCGTCCGGGCGGCTGTAGATCGAGGGACGCATCAGAAACGACGGACCGATCGCCAGTTCGCGGTTGCCGATCTGCCTGTTCAGCTCAGCGAGTACCTCGGGAGCATCCAGATTGTGCTCCGCAGCGGAAGTGTCTTTTCGATGCTCGTCCAGCCATCGTCGCAGCAAACCGGAAGTCGGAGCGAAAGAGGGATGCATTTCAGTGAAGGCGAACCGCCGTCGGATCGCGGCATCGACGCTCGCGATTGAACGGTCGACAGTGTTCATCGTTCCGATCACGAAGATGTTCTCGGGAAGAGTGAACTCTCCGTCTGGCGAGTACAGGAGGCTGATGAGTTCGTCCCGGTACTCCAAGAGGAAATAGAGTTCGCCGAAGACCTTGGCGAGGTTCGCGCGGTTGATCTCATCGATGATCAAGATATGCGGATCGGCGGGCTGTTTCCTCGCGTCGTCGACCAGCTTTCGGAAGGGGCCAGGGTGAAGCCCGAAGGCGACCTTGCCGTCTTTGTCCTGCACCGGCCGGAACCCCTCGAAGAAATCTTCGTAGGTGTAGGAGGGGTGGAACTGGACGAGTTTGACCGCCTTCGGAGCAGCTACCATCAGCGCGAGCTTGCGAGCGAGGAAGGTCTTCCCCGTGCCCGGTGGCCCGTGAAGAATCAGCTGCTTGTGGTCCCACAACAGCTCTGCTTGCCGAGTGAGCCAGTCATGGTCGACGAGGATTTCGTCTGCCTGCTTCTGCGTGATCGGCGGAAAGGCCAGCTTGCGCTGAGGAGCAGTCACCGGTGAGCTGAGCGTGACCTGGGCATCCCGGAGGAACTGCTCGATGAGCGGGATGTCTTCGGTCAGTTCGGTGACCATTGACGAACTTCGGAGCTTGGCTTGCAGCGAAGCGGGAAGGTGCGTCGTTCGTGGCTGTGGATCGATCCGTTCCCACGAGGCGAACCTGCGCATCGCGGCGCTCAGATCTTTGCTGAGGAAACTCGGGGCGGAGTCGATGCGCCCGAAATGCACCGCGTCTCCGCGCAACGTGATCAGGTAGTCCGCGGGCTGCATCCGGTTGAGAAAGTCGTCGAATACCGCGAACCGGGAACTGCGCGCGCTGTAGGACTCGTGCCGGAAGTCTTCTTCGATCGCGGCGTCCAGCTTGTCGGACGAAACAGGAAGGGAGAGCAAGCGGAGACCAGCCGAAGGAAGCGAGACAAACCCTTCAGCCAGCCAGCGGTCGACCCAGCGTTCTCCCGGGTCGGCATCCCGCACGAACCAGGCGCGCCGCACCCTGGGCTTAAGCGAAACGATGTCTTCGGTGCTCTGCGCTCGCAGGTCCGCGGCGGACCTGCGACAAGCTTGTGTCGCGCGTCCCTGGCCATCGAAGACGATTCCTTCGGAGGTCAGCCGATCGCGGAGAACCGCGCCTCGGTACCGAGGATGCCGCTGGGAATCGTCCGGCGGGGAACCGTCTTCACGGAGAACGCGGTGCGCGCCGACCGGTCCTTTCGTAGCGAGCAGGGTCGAGACCTCGGCGGCGGAGTACCCGGCGGCGCTCGCCACGTCCTCCTGGGAACTCCAGAAACCAGGGTCGATCGCATAGACAGCCAAGAGCACCTTGCGTTGGTGCTCAGGCAGACTCGAGAGGGACTCGATGCGATTCGCGTGTGCTTCCGAGTATCGGTTCTCCAGTTCCTCGTTCAGCCGGTCGCCCGGTAATCCTTCGAACGCGAGTTCGCCGGCGTCGGTGAGGGAAAATCCTCCCGCCGAGTTGAGCCAGCCTATGGTCACTGCTTTAGCGGTCTGCTCAACGAGTGCCGACCCGGGGTCGGACCCAAGCTGTGTGCGCAGGTCAACGAGCGAAACCGGCTCGTCGGTCTCGCGCAGCAGAGCAAAGCAAGTGCGGAGGAGCTGAGGAGTGCCGACAACGAGGGGCCGGGAACTCCGCTGGTGCTCGGTCATCCTGTCATCGTCTCGAGGAATTCCTGCGTTTCCGGATCGGTCGAGTAGAGACACGCGCCGTCCATCCCGCGGGTCAGCAACACTTTGTACGCTTGGGCGACGAGCCGGTGGAACTGCTCGTCAGTGGACTTTTTGCGGATCTCCATGTCGGCCGATCCGCCCTTGAACGAAACCCAGCGGTCGTTCCGGCGCACGAGGTCAGGCCCGAAGATCAAGCCTGCCCAGTCGTACTCGAACCCCTGCGCCGTGTAGACGCATCCAACCTGGCTGAATCCGCGGGGATCCGTCGCCCAGTAGTGCGATGCGGGAATGCCCGGAACCGGGTTTCGGACGTCCGGCTTCGCGTTCCACGGCCGCTTCCAGTCGCCGATCTGGACGTCGTCGACCAGACGGCGCTCACCGTCGACATCGACTGGATCGCTCCATGGCCAGCAGAACCCCGCCGCGATCCGAGCGGTCGTCCCCGGGTGAGTACTCTGATGTTCGGCCAGCCAAGCTTCAAGCGAGACCGGGTCGGCGGCGCTCGCCACCTCGAAGCGGTCGTCAGGCAGGGCGACGCTGCTCCACTTGACCGGTGGGAGGGGATGCAGCCCGAGCAGGCGCGAGGCCCAGTGCTCGAACGCGTCCGAGCCACCGCAACGGAATTGGCCGCCTAGATGGAGTACCTCGACTGCGTAGCCGTGTTCGCGGGCAGAGGCTTCGATCGTCGCCCGAGAGCCGATCTCGTTCGGCCGTACCTGCTGGTTCTCGTCGAGAAGGAAAATCGGAACCCGAGCGGCGGCGAGAAGTTCGTCGATCTGTCGCCGGGCGACCGCGCGCTGTTCTTTAGTGGCGAACCGTGTGTAGCTTTTTTCCCGGATGCGGTGCGCCTCGTCGCAGATCAGGGCGTCGAAGCTCTGACCGCTGCTCATGTAGCTGTTGAAGAAATTGAAGCCGTTGTTCTTGCGGCTAGACCTGGTGCCACTGAACGAGCGCAGGGTGTTGGTGAACGACCTTGAGCCGGTTGCGTGCTCGACTGTCAGCCCCTCGGCCTCGAGCTCATTTTTCAGCGCCAGTGCGACGGCGCTCTTCCCCGTTCCAGGTCCGCCCATGACGATCACCGCGGTACGACGTCCTCCCGCGTGCGCACGGTGAACGACTCCGAGTACCCGTTGGTAGGCGACCTGTTGCTCGTCGAGCAGGACAAAGGCCGTCCGCAAGGTCCGTTGGAACCGCTTGCCCACGGGTTGCGACCGGAAAAGGTACAGATCGGTGTGCTGTGCTCGTTCGAACTCGTCGCCGGCTTTCTTGGTGTCTTCCCGCGCTGCGGAGGTATTGAGAAGAGACCGCAGGTGGTACTGAAGATCCGCCTGGTCATCTCGGGAATACACCCGGACGGCCGGAGAACGCGGGTAGTCCTCGATCCAGTGGCCGTCGGTGCCTGCATCGACATAAGCCACCGCGTGCAACGCGTTCGACGGCAGATCCGGTGTGGTGTCCGCCAGGTAGTCGCGAGCCTGCTGAACACGGGTTCCAGGGTGCAGGACCAGTTGGTCGTCGTCTTCGAGCAGCTGGTCAGGCGCGGAGCGCGCGTTCTGCGCGTCAGCGAGATCGACGAGCACGAAGTTTGGCTTGTCCGCGTGGGGGTCGCGTCCGGACAGGACGAGACTTACGTGCTTAGGGCTGTTGGGCAGCCGGTGATTGACGATCACATCGACATTGCCCAGCGCCGCGGTCTCGAGGTCGCCTAAGAACGCCGCGAGCAACTCGGCCGGGATGCCTGCGTCATCGCCTTGCCTCGCCAGCTGGTGCGTAACGCTCGCGTCGCCGTTTCGGACGGCTTCAAGCAGCTCGTGGACACTGGTGCGGAACACCGATTCTCCCCGCCTGGGCACACGTGATTTCCACGCGGGTGGGGGCAGCAACGAAATCCTCGGTGCCCGTCGGGCCGCATTGCCCGACCAGGCTAGTCGATCAACAGGATGCTGTCTGCAAAGTGCGGGTTTTCCCAGGGCTTGCCTGCTGCGACCCCTTCTCAGCCGGGCGAGTAAGTGAACGGCGGTCCGGAAACTGTCCATCCGTTGTCGATGACCGGTTTTCCGAGCACCTCGGCGCCCACGTGCTGGCTCCGGGTAACCGGAACACCCAGAGTAGAAGAGCTGCTGGCCCGCGCCGCCGCGATGTCCGCGGCCGACAGCTCCCCGTGGAATCGGTCCGTGCGCTCGGCGGTCGACTGGCTCGTCGCGGCCAGCGTGTGCAGCGGGCCGAGGTCGCCGGACACGCTGTGCCGCTCGGTCGACTCCAGCCGCGTCACGTCGAGCTTGCCGGCGAACTGGCCGAGCACGCTTTCGTCCGAGTTCGCGACCACCGAGCCCGCCGGGCCGAGGTCGACGGCGTCGGCGGAGGTGCGTTCGACGCGGGTGCCGCTCATCAGGTCGCCGGAAAACCGGCCGGCCAGCCCGGTCTCGGTGCCGGTTTTGCTGGTGGAGAGCGCGTCGACGCCGTGGGGCAGCTGGACGCCGTGCCGCATCGACTGGTCCAGACCGGCCACGTGGGCACCGTCGAACGGCTGCGTGTGGTGCACGCCGAGGTCGTTGCCGGTGAACGCGCGGCCTGGCGCGCCGAGACGCAGGTCGTGGGTCTGGGACTGGCCCGCGGCGTTCGGGTCGAGCGTCTGGTGCAGGTTCGACGCGGCGGACGCCGGCAGGTCGTGCGTGGCGATCGTCTCGTCGCGAGTGCCTTGAAGGTCACTGGAGGAACTGTGCTGGTGCAGGTCGAGCGGCAGTCCCCCGCGCGGGGTGTCCGCCAGCGCCGCAGCCGGGCCGGCGAGCAACAGAGCGAGGGGCGCCGCACCGGCGGCCATCCGGGGCAGATATCCGGGCGTCCGCTTGGTGTGCTTGCCCATAAGCCGGACCATACTGCGCCACCAGGGCGAACGCAGCTGAAAAACGGGTAGCTTCACCCACATGACCACCACATCTGTCATCACCGGAGCCACCGCGGGCATCGGTGCGGAATTCGCGCGCCGGCTCGCCGCCGAGAAGCACGAACTCGTCCTGGTCGCGAGGGACGAGGAACGGCTGAACGCGCTGGCCGGGCAGCTGCGCGCGCAGCACGGCGTCGAGGTGACCGTGCTGTCCGCCGATCTGTCCGAAGTGGACGGCCGCGAGCGGGTCGTAGAACTGCTCGAAACCCAGCCGGTCGACCTGCTGGTCAACAACGCCGGTTTCGGGCTGAGCGGGGAGTTCTGGGAGATCCCGGCCGAGGATCTGCAGCGCCAGCTCGACGTGAACGTGACCGCCGTACTGCAGCTGACCCGCGCGGCGCTTCCGGGCATGGTCGACCGCAAGCACGGTGCCGTCATCAATGTCAGCAGTGTTGCTGGCTTCTTTTCTGGACGCGGCTCGACCTATACCGCCAGCAAGAACTGGGTCACGTCGTTCACCGAGGGCATCGCGATGTCCCTGCCGAAGGGCGTGCGGATGATGGCGCTGTGCCCGGGCTTCACCTACACCGAGTTCCACGAGCGCGCCGGTCTGCAGCGGGAGGGGCCGAAGGCGCTGTGGCTCGACGTGGCCCAGGTCGTCGACGAAGCCCTTGCTGACCTGCGCCGGGGCAAGGTGATTTCGGTGCCGAGCCTGCAGTACAAGGCCCTGGTCGGGATCGGCGGACTGCTGCCGAGGCCGGTGCTGCGCAAGCTCGCCGGAGGCTTGGGCAACCGCCGCCGCACCTGAGGGGGTAGGGAGAGCCCTACCCCGTCCCGGCGTGTGTGCCCCAGGGTGTTTTCCCCCGGCAGGCCATAGCGTTTTCCCCATGGCGACTGGGGAAGCGGTGCGGCTCGAATCCGTCCGCAAGGAATACGGCCGGGTCACGGCATTGGACGGGGTGAGCCTGTCGTTTCCGCGCGGCGGTTTCACCGCGGTGATGGGCCCGTCGGGCTCGGGCAAGAGCACGTTCCTGCACTGCGCGGCCGGGCTCGACCGGCCGACCAGCGGCTCGGTGCTGCTCGACGACCAGGAACTGGGCAAGCTCTCCGAGACCCAGCTGACGAAGCTGCGCCGGGACAAGATCGGGTTCGTCTTCCAGGCGTTCAACCTGCTGCCCGCGCTGACCGTCGAGCAGAACGTCGTCCTGCCGCTGCGGCTGGCCGGCCGCCGGGCAGACCGCCGCCGCGTCGCCGAGATGCTCGGGCACGTCGGGCTGAGCGACCGGCGCAAGCACCTGCCGGGCCAGCTGTCCGGCGGCCAACAGCAACGGGTGGCGATCGCTCGCGCGCTGGTCAGCCGTCCGGCAGTGCTGTTCGCCGACGAGCCGACCGGTGCCCTCGACACCCGTACCGCGGGCGAAATCCTTGGCCTGCTTTCGGAATCGGTGCGCGGCGGGCTGACCGTCGTGATGGTGACGCACGATCCCGTCGCGGCGTCCTACGCGGACCGCGTCGTCTTCCTCGCCGACGGTCGCGTCGCCGGCGAGTTGCTCCGGCCGACCGCGACGGCGGTCGCGGAACGCATGACGCACCTCGGCGCCTGGGCCGACCGGATGCCGGTGGGCGGCTTCTGATGTTCAGTCTTGCCTTGCGCACCTTGCGTTTCCGCACCGGCGGGTTCGTCGCCGCGTTCGTGGCCGCGTTCCTCGGCGCGGTGATCGTGTCCGCCTGCGCCGGTCTGATGGAGACCGGAATCCGGTCCGCGACGCCGCCGCACCGCCTGGCCTGGGCGTCGGCTGTCGTTGCCGGACAACAGGATTTCGAGCTGCAGAAGCATTCCGACAAGCCCAAGACGCAGTCGGTCGCGCTTTCGGAGCGGGTCCGGCTGGACAGCGCGCTCGCGGAGAAGATCCGTGCGACGCCCGGAGTGTCCACTGTGGTCGGTGGGGTGAATTTCCCGGTATCGCTGGGGAAGCAGCCGCTGACCGCACACGGATGGGAGTCGGCTCGGCTGCCCGGCCCCGCGCCGCGCGCCGACGAAGTGGTGGTGCCCGCCGCGAGCGGAGTGTCGGCTGGAACGACCGTCGACCTCGCCGTGCAGGGAGCGATTCGCCACTACCGCGTCGCTCGGACCAGCGACCGGCCTGACGTCTTCTTCGCCGACGCGGTCGCCGACCAGTTCTCCGGGCACCCCGGTGAGGTCGACTATTTCGGTGTCGTCACTGACAATCCGGCGGCTTTGCAGCTCGGTTCAGGCGTGTCCGTGCTGACCGGGGATGAACGCGGCCTTGCCGAATTCCCGGAAGCGCAAGCGAGCGGCGGCAGGCTGATCCCGCTGTCCGGCGTCGCGGGCGGGCTGTCCCTTTCGGTCGCTGTGTTCGTCATCGCGAGCACGCTGATGCTGTCGGTGCGCCAGCGGCAGCGGGAATTGGCTCTGCTGCGCGCAATTGGCACGACACCGCGGCAGTTGCGACGCATGGTTCTCGGCGAGGCGCTGGTCATCGGCGTGCTCGCGACCGGGGCCGCGGCCGCGCTGGGTCCGGTGTTCGGCGGGTGGCTGTTCGGGCAGTTCACCTCGGGCGGGTTCATTTCGCCCGCCGTGCAGTTCCACCAGGGCTGGATCCCGATGATCATCGCGGCGGGAGCGACGCTGCTCGCCGTCGGGATTTCCGCGCTGGTGGCCGGATTCCGGGTCGGCCGCATCCGGCCGACCGAGGCGCTCGCCGAGGCCTCCGTGCCGCGCGGCTGGCTGACTCCGCTGCGGCTGATCGTCGCCATCCTGTGCTTCGGCGGCGGGACCGCGCTGGGCATCGTCACGCTCGCGGTGATGACGGGACCCATCGCGGCGAGCACGGCGGGTCCGGCGGTGATGCTGTGGGCGATCGGCGTCGCGATGATCAGCCCGGGCGTCACGAAGCTGACCGCGATCCTGTTGCAGGGCCCGATGCGCCTGTTCAGCGGCGTCACCGGCTGGCTGGCGATCACGAACACGCGCAACGCGGCCACCCGGGTCGCCGGCGCGGTCACGCCGATCATGCTCGCCGTCGGCATCGCGACCGCCAACATCTACCTGCAGACCACGACCACCGCCGCTTCCGCGCAGGCCTTCGCCGAAGACCTCCGCGCCGACGCGGTCGTCGCGGGCCCCACCGGAATTTCTCCCGAGGCTCTCGACCGCGTCCGGCACGCGGACGGCGTCGCGGCGGTCTCGTCGTACGTCACCAGTCGCGCGTTCATCACCGCGCCGTTCGACGAGAACCAGACCAAGAAGGGCTACCCGGCGCTCGGCCTCACCGACGCGACGACCAACGCGGCCACGGTCGTGAAAGGCAGTCTCGCCGACCTCAAAGGCGACACGATCGCGTTGCCCGACGCCGCCGAAGTCTCCCGATCCGTCGGCGATTCGGTCACGCTCCGTCTCGGCGACGGGACCGACCGGACCCTTCGCGTCGTCGCGATCGTGCATCAGCGAGACGGTGCCGAACAGCTTCTCCTGCCCGCCGATCTGCTCGCCGCGCACACCGCCGCCGGTCTCCCCCGGCAGGTGCTCGTCCGCGCCGCCCCCGGCGTCGATCAAGCTCGCCTGACCCAGAGCCTGACCGCCGCGACCGCCGGTCTCCCGGTGTCCGTCGGCGACCGGAGCACGCTGGCCGCCGCGAACGCCAAGGGCGACGAGACCGGCGCGTGGGTGAACTACCTGCTGGTCGGCATGATCGTCGGCTACACGGTGATCTCCGTGGTGAACACCCTGGTCATGGCGACTTCGCGCCGGCGGCGAGAGTTCGGCCTGCAGCGGCTCGGCGGTTTCACCCGCGGCCAGGTGCTGCGGATGGCCGCGGGCGAAGGCGGCCTGATCGCGGCCATCGGCATCCTGCTGGGCACCGTGGTGTCGGCGGGCGCGATCGTGCCGTTCTGTCTCGTGGCGACCGGGCGGGTGCTGCCGGACGGGCCGCTGTCCATCTACCTGGTGATCATCGCGACCGCGATCGTGCTCGCCTTGGTCGCCGCGGTCCTGCCGGCTTGGGTGGCGACCCGGACGCGTCCGGTGACGGCCGTCGCGACCGGGGAGTGACGCGCGGAAGTTGTCGGTGGCGTGTGTAAGACTCTCGGCCGTGGCGTACCCCGGGTTGGATCAAACTGCGAAGCTCGAACTGGCCAGGCTGGTCGGAGAATTGGCCGTCGTGCACGGCAAGGTCACCTTGGCCTCGGGCAAGGAAGCCGACTACTACGTCGACCTCCGGCGGGCGACGCTGCAGCACGCGGCCGCCCCGCTGATCGGCAAGCTCCTGCGGCAGCTCACCGCTGACTGGGACTACGTCGCGACCGGCGGGCTCACCCTCGGCGCGGACCCGGTGGCGCTGGCGATGCTGCACTCCGCCGCGGCCGAGGGCGTCGTGCTCGACGCGTTCGTGGTCCGCAAGGCGATCAAGGAACACGGCATGCAGCGCCGGATCGAGGGCGTGGAGGTGCGCGGCCAGCGGGTGCTGGCCGTCGAGGACACCTCCACCACCGGCGGCAGCGTGCTCACCGCGGTCGAGGCGCTGCGCGAAGGCGGAGCCACCGTGGTCGGCGTCGCGACGGTCGTCGACCGCGACACCGGCGCGCGGGAGGCCATCGAGAAGGCCGGCCTCGAGTACCGGTACCTGCTGAACAAGGACGACCTCGGGCTCAACTGAGGCTTCAACCGAGCGAGAGTGAGCACAGTCACTCACAATGCGTGCGTGACGAATGCCCGCCCAGCGGTGTCCCCCTGACGGAAGGGGGTGCCGTGACCACGACCAGTGTCCCGCTCGACGACGCCACCCTCGTCAGCCGTGCGCGAGACGGCGACGTGCGCGCGTACGAACAGCTTGTGCAGCGTTATCAGGGCCCGATGTTTCGGCTCGCCCTGAAAATGCTGCGCCACCGCGGCGACGCCGAGGACGTAGTGCAGGAAGCGTTCCTCGGCGCGTGGCGGAAGCTGGCGCAGCTGAACGACGACAAGGCGTTCGTCGGCTGGCTGTACCGCGGAACGACCAACCGCTGCCTCAACGTGATCCGGGCGCGCCGCCCGCAGGCCGACGTCGACCTCGACCTGGCCGAATCGCCGCGCCGCGACACTCAGCCCGAGCACGCGGCGCAGGTCAGCGGCCAGCTCGCGGCGCTCGACGACGCGCTTCAGACCCTGACGCCGCAGCAGCGCGCGTGCTGGCTGTTGCGTGAGGTGCACGGCCGGTCGTACGACGAGATCAGCGAGATCGTCGGCGCGAACCCCACCGCGGTCCGGGGCCGGATCGCCCGGGCCCGTGCGCAGCTGGCGGAGGTGATGAAGCCATGGAGGTGAACCAGGACTACGGATTGCCGTGCGGCCGGGAACTGGAGACGGTCTGGGAGCACCTGGACGAGGTCGACGAGCACCAGCTGGACTGCGTCCACTGCCGCACCGCGCGGGAAAGCCTGCTGGCCCTGCGCGAGGCGACGCAGGAGCTGATCGACGAGCCCGACCCGACCCCGCCGGACCTGATGGGCCGGATCATGTCGGCCGTCCGCGCCGAGGTGCGTCGCGGCCAGATGCTGGACCTGCCAGCGACCGAACCGGGCTCCGTCGAAGTGAGCGAGCAAGCCGTCGCGGTCGTGCTCCGCTACGCGGCCGACTCGGCCGGCAACGTCCGGGCTCGCCGGGTGCGGGTGCGAAAGGTCGGTGTCGACCCCTCTGGCGCGGCTGAGGTCGAGGTCGAACTCACCCTCACGACGCGTCTGGGGAACACCAGCGGCGCTGACACGTTGGCCCGCGTACGAGAACTGGTGTCCGCCGCCGCGAGCTCACGAGTGGGTATTTCGTTGGTAAGCCTGGATCTGCTGGTGGAAGACGTGTACGAGGACGGGGAATGACCGCCGAATACGTGATCGCCGCCCCGGTGATCGCGAGCGTCGCCGCGCGGGCGGCCGCCGAAACCGCCGGAGTCGTGCGCCTGGAGCCCGGCCTGCGCGGCTTGGCGACCGCCTGGACTCGCGCCGCCCGGCAACGCTGGAAGGGCCTGGAACCGGCTCCCGCGGACGGCGTTCGGGTCCGCGTCCACGAGGACCGCCTGACTGTCGAGGTCGACGTGGTCATCTCGGACGCGGACCAGGCCGCCGCCGTGGGCCGCGCCGTGCAGCTCGCGGTGTTCCGGGAAGTCCTGGCGCAGACCGGCCGTTCCGTGGACGCCGTCCGAGTGTCCATTTTGGACATCGAAGTGGGGCGGCAGTGACCGATCCGCGTTCGCTGGCCGGAAGACTCGCCGACGCCCTGTCCGCCATCGACGGCCTTCGCCCCGCGACGAGCGTGGCCGCGGAAATCAGCTGGCTGTCGACCGATCCCGCTGGTGGGTCGGTGGATCTGACCTCGGGGTCAGTGGAGGTTCGGTTGGTGGCTTTGCGGCTGCCGCTGCCGCCGCTGCTGTCGGCCGCCGAGACGCGGGTGCGCGAGCTGCTCGAGGGGACGGAGTGGGCGGAAGCGAGTATTCGCTTGGTGGTGACGGACATCGACGGGGCGGCGTTCGCTGACTGAACGTTCCTTGTCCCCTGAACCGGTCCCGTATCGTGGTCTTCGAGCCAGGGGGGCGCATGATCCGGATCCAGGTGACCAACAAGGACGACAAGCCTCGCAGCTGGAATGTCGAGCCCTCCGGCGACGAAGTCGTTCTCGGCGTTGACGACGTGCTCTCGATCGAGTTCGCGCACCCCGCCGACGTGACCTTCGACGTGACCCTCTATCCCGACTCCGAGGTCGTCTGGACGACGGCTGGCCCGGACGACACGGCCCTGCTGCCCGATGACCTCAAGCTCAACGCGGTCACCCTCTGGCCGGGCTCCGGCGCGGGCTCAAGCACGGGCTCTGGCGCGAGCTCTGGCACGAGCTCTGGCACGGGCTCGCCGGGCTAACCGCGGCCGTCCACCTTCCGCGTTTGTCAACCGCTTTTCCGCTCGCTTTCTCCGCCGATTCGCGCTCTCTCCGGGTGCACGGAACGGAGTCATTTACCCCGCGTTGAGTCGCTCGTGGAGGGCGTCGCGGGAAGGTCTCCTACCCGGAGTGATCCCTCCGTTACCTGCCGGGTGAACTCGTTGCTCCGGTGGGTCGAACATCACATCAGGTCCCCCGATATCCCGCTCCCGGCGCGGTTAATCGGAGTAACGTCGCTGGTGGGTGCACTGGAAGGGGGCGAAGGTGGACACGACGGTCGCGCACGTTCTCGCCGACGTAACCGTGGCGGTGCACATCCTCGCTCTGCTCTTCATCGGTTTCGGCGGATTCCTCGCCTGGCGGTGGCCGAAAGTCATTTTCGGGCACATTTTCTTCGCGGTGTGGGGCGTTCTGGTCAATGTCACGCCGATTCCGTGCCCGCTGACCGCGCTGGAGGATTTCTTCCGGCATCAGCAGGGCCTTGGCGACCTGCCCGGCGGATTCAACGCCTACTACCTGTACGGGACGGTGCTCCCGCGCTCGCTGCTGCCGGTGGTGGTCGTAGTGGCCCTGGCGGTGCTGGTGATCTCGTACCTCGGGGCGTACCTGCGCTGGCGACACCGCCACGACGACAGTCCGGCGCACGGCGTCAGCCTCGGCTGAGCGAGAATCGTCCTTCGTGACGACGGAACAACCCGAAGCGGGCCCCACCGAGTGGGTGAACCGCGAGGAGGTCGGCGTCGGTCCATGGCCAGGAACCTGGCCGGACGACCCGCGCTACGACCCCGAACTCCTGACCAACGGCGACCGCCGCAACGTGGTCGACGCCTACCGCTACTGGCGCCGCGAAGCAATCGTGTCCGATGTAGACACCCGACGGCACCCGTTCCACGTCGCGATCGAGAACTTCCAGCACGACCACAACATCGGCACGGTCGTCCGCACCGCGAACGCCTTCGCCGCCGCCGAGGTCCACATCGTCGGCCGCCGCCGCTGGAACCGCCGGGGCGCGATGGTGACGGACCGCTACCAGCACCTCCGCCACCACGAGGATGTCGCAAGCCTGCTGGACTTCGCCACCGCCGAGGGCCTGACGGTGGTGGCCGTCGACAACACACCCGGCGCGGAGCCGGTGGAGACCGCCGAGCTGCCGCGCAAGTGCCTGCTGCTGTTCGGTCAGGAGGGCCCCGGCCTGTCCGAAGCCGCCCAGTCGGACTCGGCGAAAGTGGTGTCCATCGCCCAGTTCGGCACGACGAGGTCAATCAACGCCGGCGTGGCGGCGGGGATCGTGATGCACGCGTGGGTGCGGCAGCATGCGGACCTGTCCAAAGCCTGGTGACTCTCGCTTTGCCCGCAGACGGGTTTCTCGTGAGTGCTCACGCCGGTTCTAGCCGGGGTAGGCACGCACGAGAACCCAGGCTCTGACCGCGCGGTTGGCCTGAACGCGCGCCGAGCAGTCCGAGCGAATGCTGGCAGAGCACTCCATTCCGGCTGCCTGGCTTGAGCGGTCGGCGCGGCAGTGGGTTGGCAGTGGCAGTGGTTGGCGCGGCAGTGGATGGCAGCGGCTGGTCGGGCGGTTCGGCGGAGGCGCGGATCTCCCCGGATTGTTCGGCGGTCGGCAAATGTCGTGGAGAGGCACGTTGTCCGCAGCGCAGGCAGAATCGGCCTATGACAGCCGATCCGCCTGAGCCCGCCGATCCTGCGCGCGACGATGCGGCTGACGCCGCCGCCAGCGCGGCCAGCCCCGTGAACGGCGCGGCAGTCCCTGCCAACCGTGCAACAGATCCTGCCGAGCGAGCTGCGGCGGCTGAGCGAGCCGCTGCAGCCGAGCGGGCCGTATGCGCCCGCCACGTCCGGCGGCTATGGGCCCTGCCTGGCACCGCCCTCGGACGCAGCGGTTGGCCGCCCACTTTGAGCCAGCGGTTCCACTGGCACTGGAACTACTGGTGGCAGGCCCATCTCCTGGACAGCCTCGTCGACGCGCAGCTGCGTGAACCAACCGACGACCGGGCACGGCTGATCGGCCGGTTCGTCACGACGGTGCACCGGCGCAACTTCGGATCCTGGGTCAACGACTACTACGACGACATAGCCTGGCTAGGGCTCGCGTTGCAACGAGTGCGCCGACTTGGACTATCCACAGTGGACGAATCGACAGCAGGCGAATCCACGGCGGGTGAACCGACAGCAGGCGAATCGACAGCGGACGAATCGACGGCGGGCGGATCCACAGCGAGCAAATCGACAGCGGGCAAATCCACGGTGGACGAAGCGATCGAGGCCATCGACAAACGGCTGCATGAAGGCTGGACTGAAGACCTTGGCGGGGGAATCTGGTGGCGGCGGGGCGACTCCTTCAAGAATACCCCCGCAAACGGCCCAGCCGCCATCTTTCACGCTCGTGTGGGTGATCAAGACCGCGCCCGCGCGATGACGCAATGGCTCACCGACACGTTGGTAGACCCCGAAACCGGCCTCGTCTGGGACGGAATCAGAGCGGACACGGGCGAAGTCGTCAAGCATATTTTCTCGTACTGCCAAGGGGTTTACCTCGGAGCGTGCCTCGAACAGCAATGGTGGGACGAAGCGGCACGCACGATCCGGGCGGTCGAACACCACGGAGCCCCCGGCGGCATCCTCCCCGGTTCGGAAGGCGGCGACGGCGGGCTCTTCTCGGCGATTTTGGCCCGCTACCTAGCACTCGCGGCGAAAACCCTGCCCAAACCGGAAGCGGAGACGGCCAAAAGGCTAGTCCAGAAATCAGCCGAAGCGTGCTGGAACGGGGCGGCGCAAGAGAAAACCGGACCACTGTTCAGCGCGGAGTGGGCACGGCCCGCAAAGAACCCGCCGGGAAAAGCGGAACGGGACTTGTCTGTCCAAATTGGAGGGTGGATGTTACTGGAAGCAGCAGCCACCCTGTAAACCTCAACAGCCGCAAGAAGCGCGGTGCAGGAAGCGCGGCGCGAGGCGGACGGACTCGGGCCGGCGCTCCGGCTCCCGGCAGCGCGCCAGCAGCAGCTGCACCGCCCGGCGGCCGATTTCCGAGATCGGTTGCGCCATCGTCGTCACGCCAGGCGAAACCGTGCGCGCCCAGTCCATATCGCCGTAACCGACGACCGCCAGCTCCGACCCGATCCGGATTCCGCGCCGGTGCGCTTCCCACTGCACCCCGATCAGCATCGCTTCGCCAGCGACGACCAAGGCGGTCGGCGAAGGCCAGCCGTCCAGGAGTTTGGCGGCGGCTCGGGCGGCTCCGCCTGCGGTGGATTGGCCGGAGGCGACCAGTTCCGGGTGGTAGCGCAGGCCGGCACGGCCTAGGCCCAGGCGGTAGCCCAGCGCGCGTTCTTCGCTGACGGTGGTTCCCTCGGTACCGGTGATCAGCGCGATCCGCCGGTGTCGTCGCGCGGCCAGGTGCTCGACCAGCGCGGACATGGCCTGGAAGTTCTCCGACCCGACCTGGTCGACGTCGTTGCGGCCGGCGATCCGGTCGACCAGCACGGTCGGCACGCCGGTCCGCACGAGCCCGTTCACGACGGCCTCGTCACCGGGAGCGGGCACCAAGAGCACGCCGTCGATCCGGTCCGCCTGCAGGGCGCGCAGCACTTCGGCTTCCTCGCGCGGACAGTCGCTGGTGTCGGCCAGCAGCAGGTCGCAGCCCGCCCGCGCGGCAGCGCCGCGGATCGCACGCAGCAGCTGGTCGTGGTACGGGCTGGCGTGCCTCCCCAATGCCACCCCGAACCGATGGGTGACCGGCAGGTCCCAGTGGGAGACCTCCGGCGCCAGAACGGTCATTTTCCCGGCCCTCGTCGTCGGTACCTACCCAACAGTAGCCACTGTTGGGCCGCGCAAGAGAGGGTCCGAGACGATCGGGTCCCGAGAATCACTGAGGTGAGTGAACGAAGCGCGTGCTTGGTTACGCCGGGCAGTCAAGACCGGCGGCTACGAGCACCCGCAGGAAGCTCGGTGCCGCAAAGTCGGCGGCAACCGCACAGTCTCAGCGGGCCGTCCGGGATCCGCCAGTCGAGCCAGCAGCAGCTGCACCGCCCGGCGTCCGATCTCATCGATCGGCTGGGCCATGGTCGTCAGCGGCGGGTCCACGAGATCGGCCCATTCGACGTCGTCGTAGACCACCACGGGCAGGTCCTGGCCGATCCGCAAGCCCCGCCGCCGCGCCTCGTGCAGGACTCCGACCATCATGCTGTCGTTCGCGACCACCAGCGCGGTCGGCGGATCCGGCAGCGCCAGCAGCGTGCTCAACGCCAGGCCGCCACCGTCGCGAGAGGACTGTCCGCAAGCCACCAAGTCAGGCGACCAGCTCAGCCCGGACCGGCCGAGGCCGAGCCGGTAGCCCAGTACGCGTTCGTCGCTTGTCGTGAGACCCGGCGCGCCGGAGATCATTCCGATCCGGCGATGGCCCAGCGACGCCAGATGCGCGGTCAGTGCCGAGGTCGCCTGGATGTTCTCCGCGCCGACCTGGTCGATGTCGGTCCGGGTGGTGAGCCGGTCCATCAGCACGGTCGGCACGTCCAGCGACACCAGTTCGCCGAGCACCGACCCGTCGCCAGGCGCGGGGGTGATCAGCAGGCCGTCGACGCGGCGCGACCGCAGCGCGCGCACCACGTCCCGTTCGGTGCCCGCGGTGTCGTGCGTGTCCGCGAGCAGCACGGTGTAGCCATTTGCCGACGCCTCCCGCTCGATGGCGTGCATCAGCGCCGCGAAGTACGGGTTCGCGACCAGCGAGATCGCCATCCCGATCGACCGCGTACCCCCGGTGACCAGCGAACGCGCGATCGCGTCGCCGGTGTAGCCGGTGGTCTCGATCGCGCGCAGCACCGCGGCTTTCGTCTCCTCGGCCACCGCCCGCGTGCCGTTGACGACGTGCGACACCGTCGTGATCGACACGCCCGCCATTTCGGCGATGTCGCGCTGGGTCGGGCGGGCGGAGCGGGGTCGCGGCATGTCTGTCCTTCACCAAGAGAGCGAAACCAGGAGCGTTGGCAAGCGTTTGCGCAAACGCTTGCGTCATGGCATGAGTCTGTCTACCTTCCCGTCCATCGGCAAGCTCGCACCTCGATTCGGAGGGCATCCCCATGAGACACCGGAGTCTCACCGCACTCGCCTTGGCGGCCGCTGTCGCGGTCTCCACCGCCGGGTGCACCGTCGAACGCCACTGGGGCGGCAGCTCCAAAACCGGCGGCAGCGGCAAGGCCAAGGTCGGCCTCGTCACGAAGACCGACACCAACCCGTACTTCGTCGAACTGCGCAACGCCGCCTCCGCCGCGGCGAAGGCCAACGGCGCTGACTTCAGCGCGCTCGCCGGACAGTTCGACGGCGACAACGACGGTCAGGTGCGCTCCATCGAGAACCTGATGCAGCAGGGCGTCAACACCATCCTGATCACGCCGAGCTCGTCGACCGGCGTGCTCAAGGCCATCAAGGACGCTCGCGACGCGGGCATCCTGGTGATCGCCCTCGACACCGCCACCGAGCCGCCGGACGCGGTCGACGCCACCTTCGCCACCGACAACTTCGCGGCAGGCGAGCAGCAGGGCGCGTACGTCAAGGCGGCGCTGAAGGGCACCGACCCCAAGCTCCTGATGGTCGACGGCACCGCGGGCAGTTCGGTCGACACCCAGCGGCACGGCGGGTTCCTCAAGGGAATCGGGCTCAAGGACGGCGCGCCGGAGATCAAGGGCCACACCGCAGCCAACGGTGACCAGAGCCTCGCCCAGCAGGGCATGGAAAACCTTCTGCAGCGCACTACCGATATCAACGCGGTGTACACGATGAACGAGCCGATGGGCCGCGGCGCGTACGCGGCACTGAAGGCGCGTGGGCTCAACGGACAGCTCACCGTCGGCTCGATCGACGGCGGTTGCGAGGGCGTGCAGAACGTCAAGAACGGCCAGTTCGCCGTCACCGTGATGCAGTTCCCGCGGAAGATGGCCGAGCAGGGCGTACTGGCGGCGGTCGACTACGCGAAGACCGGGAAGAAGCCGAGCGGGTTCGTGAACACCGGCTCGACCGCGATCACTGACCACCCGATGCCGGGCGTCCCGAGCAAGGACACCGCGTGGGGACTGCAGAACTGCTGGGGAGGCGGGAAATGACCACCGCTACGGTCAACAACCGCGAGCGCGAGACGCTCGGCGAGTTCTTCCTGCGCGCCCCGGCGGTCGGTCCGGCGCTGGCGCTGGTCGTGGCGATCGTGGTGTTTTCCTTTGCCACGGACACCTTTTTCGACCTGGACAATCTGTCCACAGTGGTCCAGCAGTCACTGGTGGTCGGCACGCTCGCACTCGGCCAGACGCTGATCATCCTGATCGCGGGCATCGACCTTTCCAACGCGTCGTCGATGGTCGTGGCGACGCTGGTGATGGCGAAACTGGCGGCAGTCACGAACGTTTTCTTCGCGCTGCTGGCCGGGGTCGCGCTGACTGTCATCGTCGGCCTGTTCATCGGCACCCTGGCGACGCGGATCAAGTTGCCCGCCTTCATCATCACGCTCGGCACGTTCACCGGCCTGACCGCGGTGGCGAAGCTGATCGCGGGCGGACAAGCGGTTCCGGTGTCCGACGGCCTGCTCACCTGGCTCGGCACGAAGCGGTACCTCTTCGGCGGCATCCCGATCACCTACGGCATGACGCTCGCGCTGCTCATGTTCCTCGCCGTCTGGTACGCGCTCACGAAAACCGCGTGGGGCAAGCACGTTTACGCCGTCGGCAACGCGCCGGAGTCCGCGCGGCTGTCCGGGATCAAGGTCAACCGCACCGTGCTGTCGGTCTACCTGGTCGCCGGTCTGTGCTTCGGCATCGCCGCGTGGCAGGCGCTCGGCCGCACGCCGAACGCCGACCCGAACCAGTTCCAGCTAGGCAACCTCGACTCGATCACCGCCGTCGTGCTGGGCGGCACGAGCCTGTTCGGCGGCCGCGGTTCGGTGCTGGGCACGTTGTTCGGCGCGCTGGTCGTGGCGGTGCTGCGCTCGGGACTGACGCAGATGGGCGTGGACGGCAACTACCAGGACCTGGCGACCGGCGCGTTGCTGATCGCCGCCGTGGTCGTGGACCGGATCGCACGGAGGCAGCAGCAGTCATGACCACTACGCAGCAGCAGCCGACCCTTTCCGCGCGCGGCCTGGTGAAACGCTACGGCCGGGTCACCGCCATCGACGGCGCCGATTTCGACCTCTACCCCGGCGAAGTGCTCGCCGTGGTCGGCGACAACGGGGCCGGAAAGTCCAGTCTCATCAAGGCTTTGTCCGGCGCGGTGGTGCCGGACGCCGGAGAGATCAAAGTGGACGGAAAGACCGTCCACTTCAAGTCCCCTTTGGACGCTCGGCACTACGGAATCGAGACGGTGTATCAGGATCTGGCGGTCGCGCCGGCGCTGGACATCGCGTCGAACATGTTCCTCGGCCGGGAAAAGCGGCTGAAGGGCCCGTTCGGCATCGGGCTGCGCAAGCTCGACACCGCGACCATGCGCACCGAAGCGCAGCGGATCCTGGACGACCTCGGCATCAAGGTCAAATCCATTTCACAGCTGGTGGAAACGCTTTCCGGCGGGCAGCGGCAAGGTGTCGCGGTGGCGCGTGCGGCGGCGTTCGGCCGCAAAGCGGTGATCATGGACGAGCCGACGGCCGCGTTGGGCGTCGCGGAATCCGCGAAGGTGCTGGAGCTGATCGGCCGGATCCGCGATCGCGGTCTGCCGGTGGTGCTGATCAGCCACAACATGCCGCACGTCTTCGAAATCGCCGACCGCATCCACGTGCACCGGCTCGGCAAGCGCGTCGCCGTGGTGACGCCGAAGACGCACAGCATGAACCAGGTCGTCGGTCTGCTCACCGGTGCGCTGAAGCTCGATGACAACGGCGAAGTCGTCGAGGTCGCGTCCACCACGCACGCCGGGTTGACCTGACGTGCGAGTGCTGCTGGCGGGATTGTGCACCGTCGATGTCGTACAACGAGTCGCGGAATTCCCGGAGCCGAGCGAGAAAGTGCAGTCGCTGCAGGTGGATGTCGCGGCCGGTGGGCCGGCGACGAACGCCGCGGTGACCGTCGCGGCGCTCGGTGGCGAAGCGACTCTCGTGACGGCTCTCGGCGCACACCCGCTGGCTGCACTCGCGCGCGCTGACCTCGAAGCCTGCGGCGTCGACCTGGTCGACCTCGCCCCAGCGCGTACCCAGGCACCGCCGGTCAGTGCGGTCGTCGTGCGGGACGGCGACGGCGAACGCACCGTCGTCTCCCGCAACGCCGCCGCCGACGAACCGCTGGAACTGCCTGATCTCGCATCGGTTTTCGACGGAGTAGCGGCCGTGCTCGTCGACGGGCACCATCCCGAGCTAGCGCTTGCTGTCGCCCGGGAAGCCCGCGCCCGCGAGATACCGGTAATCCTCGACGCGGGCAGCTGGAAACCGGTACTGGACCAGTTGCTGCCACTGGTCCGCGTGGCAGCCTGTTCCGCGCGGTTCCGTGCTCCCGCACCGAGTTTGGCCGAACGCGGAGTGTCAGTGACGATCACGACGGCGGGCCCGGAGCCGGTCGCCTGGAGCACTACGGAAGACTCTGGGCAGGTCCCCGTGCCGCTCGTCGAAGCGCGGGACACCCTGGGGGCCGGAGACGTGTGGCACGGCGCGCTCGCGTACGCCGTGGCGAACCGGGACAGCGCCGTCCCCGACTGGATCGGATACGCGAACGCGGTGGCCGCGGAACGCGTCCGGCACGTGGGTCCGCGTTCGTGGACCGGGCCGGTCGGAGAACTGGCGAAGAGCAGAGAAGAGGGAGTGCGATGACGGCGTTCGAGGACCTCCTGGCGCGGGCCGAAAAGCTGGCCAAACCGCGGGAGCGGCACGTGCTCGGCATCATCGGCGCGCCCGCCTCCGGCAAGACCACGCTGGCCTGGGCGATCGCCAACGCGCTCGGTTCGCGGGCCGCGGTCGTCGGGATGGACGGTTTCCACCTGGCCCAGGTCGAACTGCAGCGGCTCGGCCGCACCGACCGCAAGGGCGCGCCGGACACCTTCGACGCGGCCGGCTATGTGCACCTGATCCGCCGGCTCGCCGAGGGCCGCGAGACGGTGTACGCACCGGAGTTCCGCCGCGAGATCGAGGAGCCGATCGCCGGCGCGGTCCCGGTCGCGCCCGAGGTGCAGCTGGTCATCACCGAGGGCAACTACCTGCTGCTTCCGGACGACCCGTGGAGCGGCGTGCGGCAGTACCTCACCGAGGCGTGGTTCCTCGCCCCGGACGAGCCGGAGCGGATCGAGCGGCTGGTCTCCCGGCACCGGCGCTACGGCCGTTCGCTGGTCGAGGCCCGGCAGCGCGCGCTCGGCTCCGACCAGCGCAACGCGGACCTGATCGCGAACACCCGCGACCGGGCCGACCTGGTGCTCGAGAACCTGCCGCTGACGAATTTCGCCCTCTGAGCGGGTTCTGAGCAGGTGATGTTCGACGATCCGGCGACGACGGATCCCTACGCCGGCGCGGTCACCTGGGATCGCGCCGGCGACGCCCGGATCGCCGTGTTGTACCCGCTGTACGTCCCGCTCGTGCGCACGCACCTGAACGGGCTGCGAGCGCTGGTCGACCGTCGGCTGACCGAGCCGGCGGAACCCGCCGCGGACCCGAGGCTGGCGCTGTTGGTGGAGCGGATGCAGGACACCACCAGCGAACCGCTGCTCGAACCGCAGGTGCTCGCTGACGTCCGGACCCGGCTGGACTGGGCGTTGTCGGTGCTGCCGGAGCACGGCGGGGTCCTCGAACTGCACACCCCGATGCACCAATGGTGGTGGGGACGGGCGCTGCTCGACGTGTGCACGGCGATCACCGCGCTGCTGGGAGCGTGGCTGCGCGGCGAGGCGGTCGACGGGCAGCACTGTCCGGACGACGCGACGTGGTGGATGTGGATGGCGCAGATGCGCTGGCTCGACGCCCAGTTCGTCGAGCCGCTCAAACCTCGTTCGTAAGGAGTGACCTGTGGGGGTTTTGGTCGTCACCGGCGGCAGCCGGGGCATCGGGGCGGCGATCTGCGAGCTGGCCGCGACCCGCGGTTACGACGTGGTGGTGAACTATTCCGGCGACCCGGCCCCGGCCGAGGAAGTCGCCGAGCGGGTGCGTTCCCATGGGGCGCAAGCGCTTGCGCACCGCGCCGATGTTTCCGACGAACAGCAGGTCAGCGACCTTTTTTCGGCGGCGGCCGAGCTAGGGCCGATCGTCGGCCTGGTGAACAACGCGGGCATCACCGGCAACACCCCGGGCAGGCTCGACGAGCAGAGCGTCGAGACCGTGCGCCGGGTGCTGGACATCAACGTCACCGGCGTTTTCCTGTGCTGCCGGGAGGCGGTGCGGAGGCTGTCGACGCGCTACGGCGGGTCTGGCGGAGCGATCGTGAACGTCTCGTCCACGGCGTCGCGGAACGCGTCAGCGGGCGAATGGGTGCACTACGCGGCGTCCAAAGCGGCGGTCAACACGCTCAGCCTCGGCCTCGCGCGGGAGGTCGCCGACGAGGGAATCCGGGTCAACGTGGTGTCCCCCGGCCTGGTCGAGACCGGATTGCACGCCGCGGCGGGAATGCCGGACCGGCTCGAGCGGCTCAGCGCGAACATCCCGCTCGGCCGCGCCGGCCAGCCGGAAGAGATCGCCGCGGCGGTGCTGTGGCTGTTGTCCCCGGAAGCCTCCTACGCGGTGGGTTCGGTGCTCGAAGTCGGCGGCGGCCGCTGATCTGTCTCGGACAGTGAGACGCCCGGAGACGGGCAGATCACGATTGACCCCGGAACTCGGTGAACTCGCCCGTGGCGGTTGTGCCGGTGTGCGAGTCTGGAACGAGGGGTTGAAAGGACGGCCGCGAAAGTCATGCCCAAGCTCACGTCTGTGCACCATCTGGCGCTCACCGTGACCGATGTGGACCGAAGTGTTCCCTGGTACGTCCGGGTGCTCGACCTCGAGGAAAGCCATCGGCGCGAAGACCCGGAAACCGGGGTGCGCAAAGTAGTTCTGCGTTCGGCGGGAGACGGTTTCTCCGTGGTGCTGGTCCAGCATCCGGACACCGGGAGACCCGCGTTCGACGAAAGACGCACTGGTCTGGACCATGTCGCGTTCTCGGTGTCGTCGCGCGCCGAGGTCGCCGAATGGGAGGACCGCCTGCGCGAGTACGGCGTCTCCTACCTGCCCGCGACGGAATCGCAAACCTTCGCGGGTTCCGCGGTGATCGTGTTCCGCGATCCGGACGGCATCCAGCTCGAAGTCTGGTCCGACCCGGCCTGAAAACTCAGGCGTGCGCGTCGTCGGGTTCGTCGACCGGACGCCGCATTTCCTGGCGGTAGCGCAGCACTCCGTACGCGGTGCCGAACACGAAGAACGCGATGCTCACCCACAGCGCCGCGGTCTTGACCCACGGGATCGCGTCGAGCAGGCCCGCGCCGTAGTAGCCGAGCAGCACCAGCGTCGGCACCCACAGCAGCCCGCCGACGGTGGTGGCGAGCAGGAACCGGCGCGAATCCATCCGCGCGGCACCGGCGATGAGCGGGGCCAGCGTGCGGATCCACGGGATCCACCTCGCCGCGACGATCGCGAAGAATCCCTTGCGGTCCAGGAAAGCTTGCGCGCGTTCGAGGTTGTGCCGGTTGAGCATCCGGCCGCCGCGCCGGGCGATCAGCGTGGTGCCCGCGCCGCGGCCGATGTAGTAACCGATCTGGTTGCCCACCACGGCGGTGAGCAACGCGGCCGCCGACAGCAGCCACGCGTTCAGGTCCGAGCCGTGCTGCGCGAGCACCACGCCCGCGCCGAACAGCAAGGAATCGCCCGGCAGGAACAGCCCGATGATGAGCGCGCATTCGATGAGCACGAACGACAGCACGATGACCCAGACAAGCACCGGGCCGGCGGTGTCCAGCCAGCTCAGGCCGATCCCCGCGGCGTGCGCGGGCTGGGCGGCGTCGAGGTTCACGCGAAGAGCCTACGTGGCTGGGACCGGCTGCAGTACGCAACCATCGAATCCTCCGCATTCGGTGACTTTGGGTATTCCTGGGGTAACCAGACTGTTCACCCTTTTCGCCCAGGACAACGAACAGGCCGCCCGGAACAGTTCCCGGGCGGCCTGTCGCGGTTTTCTCTAGAACTGCGGCAGGGACTCGCCCTGCACCGCCTCGATGTCCAGCTCCACCTTGACGGTCGTGCCGATCGCGGCCACGCCCGCCCGCACCATCGCGCTGTAGTTGATCGCGAAATCGTTGCGGTGCAATTGCGTTTCGGCGTGGAACGCGGCACGCACGCCGCCCCACGGGTCCGGGCCGTGCCCGGTGTAGCGCAGGTCGAGCGTGACGTCGCGGCGTTCGCCGTGCAGCGTCAGCACGCCGCGCAGCGCCCAGTTGTCCGTGCCGAGCTGGGAAAGCCCGGTGCTTTCGAACGTGATGAGCGGATACGCGTCGACGTCGAGGAATTCGGCCGAACGCAGGTGGTCGTCCCGCATCTTGATGCCGCTTTCGATGCTGCCCGCCTTGATCTCGGCGTGCACCGTCGACCGCTCCGCCGGGCGAGCGACCTCGATCCGCCCGGCCACGTCCGGGAACCGCACCTTGATGCTCGCGATGCCCATGTGCCGCGCGGTGGCGACCACCGACGAGTGCATCGGGTCGATCGTCCACGGCCCCTCCGGCGGCAGCTCGACCGCGCCGGAAACCGGCACGAGCGCGATGTCGCCGAGCAGCCCGGCCCCGTCGGAGCCGATCTGCACGGTGCGGGCCAGCGGCGTGTACCCCGGCGCGGTGATCACGGCGGTGTAGACGCCCGGGGGCAGCGGATCGGTGACCACTGCCCCCTTCGCGTCCGTGACCTGCCGCGCGACCTGGCGACCGTTGAGGTCGGTGACCGTGAGCACCGCGTTCTCGACCGGCCATCCGCCGTTCGAGCGCAGCTGTGCGCGCAGGCCCCCGCTCATGACCGGTCGACCAGCTCGTCGAGCGCCTGGTCGTAGCCCAGCCGCACGTCGTGCTGCGCCTCGCCGTCGTTCAGCGTCACCTGGCTGGTGGCGGGCGGGTAGCCGCTCGCCACGACCGTGTAGGACCCGATCGGCAGGTCGCTGACGACATACCGGCCCTCGCTGTCGGTGCGGGCCACCGCCGCGACGTTGCCGTTCGCGTCGAGCACGGTGATCCGCGCGTCCGGCACGATCCGGTCGCCCTCGGTGCGCGCGACGCCCTGGAGCAGCACCGCGCCGGCGAGTTCGACGTCGTGGCGAAGCACGCCGCTGTCCGGCACCGTCAGCGTGACCGCGACCGGGCGGTAGTGCGGGCCGCTCGCGACCAGCGTGTACTGCCCGGCGCCGACGCCGCTGAAGGTGTAGACGCCGTCCTCGGTCGTGATGAACGCGCCGTTGACCTCGCCGCGCGAGTCGGTCAGCGTGACCGTCGCGTTGGCCAGCGGGGTCGCGGTGCCGATCGAACGGACCACGCCGGTCAGCTCGCCGGATCCGGTGAGCGTGACGTCCAGGTTCGCCGGGTGCCCGCCGACCACCACGCTGGAGGCCTGCGGCTGGTGCCCCGGAGCGGACACGATCAGCACGTACGTTCCCGGACCCTGGGTCGGGATCGAGTAGCTGCCGTCGCCGTTGCCGGTCGCCCGCGCCACCTGACGGCCCTGCTGGTCGATCAGGGTCAGCGCGGCCGCGCTCACGTGGCTGCCGTCCTGGCGGCGCACGTGGCCGGTGACCGGGACGCCGCCCGACCCGGTGGTCGTGCCGAATTCGGCGTCGGCCAGCGAGTTGGTGATCGGCATCGGCCGGGCGTCAGCCACTGCCTGCGCGTCGCCGTGGCCGTTGGTCAGAGCGTGCTTGCCGCCCGCTCCGACGAGCACCGGCTCCTTCGGGGCCTCCTCGAACAGCGAACCCGTCTTGAGCTCCGCGGTGTCGTCCGCGGCCGGGACCGGCTCGTCCAGGTTTTCCAGCAGCGCCTCGCCGCCTTCGACCGCGGCCGCCGCCGGGTTCATGCCCGCGAGCGGGATCTCCTTCATGAACAGCAGCACCAGCGTGGCCAGCAGCGCGACGCCGCCGGCGACCCAGAACACCGTGGTGATCGACTCGGTGAAGCCGATCAGGATCGGCGTGCGCACCGCTTCCGGCAGCGTCTGGATGACGCTCGTGTTGCTCGACAGATCGCCGAGATTGGCGCCCCCGCCCGGAGGCAGGTGGCCGCCGAACGCCTTGGTGATGTTGCCCGGCAGCACGTTGAACAGAATCGTCAGGAACACCGCGACACCGGCGGTACCGCCGATCTGGCGGAAGAACGTCGCCGACGCGGTCGAGACGCCCATGTCCTTGCGCGGGCCCGCGTTCTGCACCGCGATGATCAGCGTCTGCATGCACTGGCCGAGGCCGAGGCCGATGATCAGCGCGGCCACCAGCGGGTGCCAGATCGGGGTGTCGTACTTGACCATGGCGAAGAAGAACGCGCCCGCCGCGATCAGGATCGTGCCGACGACCGGGAAGATCTTGTAGCGCCCGGTCTTCGAGGTGATCTTGCCGGAGATGATCGAGCTGGACATGATGCCGACCATCAGCGGCAGCATCAGCAGACCCGATTCGGTCGGCGTGTAGCCCTGCACGACCTGCAGGTACTGCGGGATCATCGTGATCGCGCCGAACATCGCCACACCGACGATCACGCCGCCGATGATGGCCACGGTGAAGGTCGAGTTCTTGAACAGCCGCAACGGAATCAGCGCGGCGTCCTTCATCAGCTTCTCGACGACGATGAACAGCACGACGCCGACGCCGCCGATGATGTACATCCAGATCGACTTCTGGTCGCCCCAGCCCCACTTCTGGCCCTGTTCGGCGACGATCAGGAACGGCACCACGGCGACGACCATGGTGAGCGCGCCCCACCAGTCGATCTTGTGGTCGTGGCGGTTGTGCGGCACGTTCAGGACCTTCGCGACGACGAACATCGCGACGATGCCGATCGGCACGTTGATCAGGA
This sequence comes from Amycolatopsis sp. NPDC114503, assembly GCF_055633655.1. Taxonomy (NCBI): domain Bacteria; kingdom Bacillati; phylum Actinomycetota; class Actinomycetes; order Pseudonocardiales; family Pseudonocardiaceae; genus Amycolatopsis; species Amycolatopsis sp. NPDC114503. Next base: position 819,737 of record NZ_JBVKDT010000001.1, read on the forward strand.
AGACCCAGCGCCAGCCGTGCAGGCCGCCGAGGGTGTCGAAACCGGCGAAGAAGCCGCCGAGCACCGGGCCGAGCACGGTGGACGTGCCGAACACGGCGAGGAAGTAGCCCTGGTAGCGAGCGCGTTCCCGCGGCGGGACCACGTCGCCGATGATCGTCATGGCCAGCGACATCAGACCGCCGGCGCCGAGACCCTGCACCGCGCGGAACGCGGCCAGTTCGTACATCGACGTCGAAGCCGACGCCGCCGCGGAACCGACGACGAAGATCGCGATCGCGGCCAGGTAGAACGGCTTGCGGCCGTAGATGTCGGAAAGCTTGCCGTAGATCGGCGTGGCGATCGTCGAGGTGATCAGGTAGGCCGTGGTCGCCCACGCCTGCAGGTCGAAACCGTGCAGGTCGTTGGCGATCCGGACGATGGAAGTACCCACGATCGTCTGGTCGAGCGCGGCGAGGAACATGCCGCACATCAGGCCGCTGATGATCGTGACGATTTGGCGGTGAGTCAGCCGCGGACCGCTCTCGCCGTCTTCGGCGGGCGCTCCCCCTCGCGACTGAGGTTGCTTTTCAACGGTGGTCATGCGTTCGAGGCCCCCTTGGCCTGTGACACCCCTGAAGTGTCTGACAGAGACGGATTGTTCTTTTCGATACCTGTGTTGAGCCGCGTGAGAAGCCTGTTGAGCGTCTCGCGTTCCTCCTGGCTCCAGTCGTCGAGCACGTCGGCCAGCCACCGGGCGCGGTGCTTGCGGTTTTCGTCGAAGACGCGCAGGCCTTCGGCGGTCGGGGCGAGCAAGCAGGCGCGGCCGTCCTCGGGGTCGGCCTGCCGTTCGACGAGTCCGTGCTGCACGAGCGAGCTGGACTGCCTGCTGATCGTGGAGATCTCGGAGTGCAGGAATTCGGCCAGCTTGCTGGTGCGTTGCGGGCCCTCGTGGACGAGGCAGAAGAGGATCGCGTACGCGGCCCTTTCGATCCCGTCCGGCCCGTGTTTGGCGACCTGTGACTTCGCCTTGGTGATCAAGCGCATGAACCGGACCAGCTCGTGTCCGAGCTGGTCGGCAAGGTCGAGGTCGGCCTCGGGCCTGACGGCGGAGTTCTGAGGTGCCATGTGGGTCTTCCTTGGGATGGAGCAAACCATTGGTTGGCGACTGCAACTAGTTGCCTCAAGCAAGAGTGTGCCCGTACGGCGTATTTCGCAAGCGGCCGACCCCTGGTTGTGTCACATGACACTTTAGTTGCCGCATGCAAGCAGATTTCAACCGGATGGGTATCGTCCGGTTTCTCCCGGTATGCGGACGCCGCTGGTCACTCGGGGTTTCGGGGCGGGAACAGATCCTTCTCGCCGGGCCTTGGTAGGGGTATGACTGACGACACAGCGCTCTACGACCTCATCGCGGCGGGCAAGCAGGGGGTCCTGGCGACCCTGAAGCGGGACGGCCGTCCCCAGCTGTCGACGGTGACGCACTACTTCGACCGGGACGCCCGCCAGCTGCAGGTGTCGATCACGGACACGCGCGCGAAGACGAAGAACATGCGCCGGGATCCGCGGGTGAGCTACCACGTGGCGTCGTCGAATGGGTGGTCGTACGCCGTGGCGGAGGGGCGGGCGGTGCTGTCGCCGGTGGCCTCGTCGCCGGACGACGAGGCGGTGGAGGCGTTGATCGCGCTGTACCGCAAGGTCGCGGGCGAGCATCCGGACTGGGCGGAGTACCGGGCGGCGATGGTGGCGGACCGGCGGCTGGTGCTGACGGTGGAGATCGAGCGGGTTTACGGGCTGGCTCGCTGAGTTTTTCTCCGCGGCGGGGGTTTGCTTGGGCCGGTTCGGGGCTGGCTCTGTGCCGGTTTGGCGGTGAGCGGGCCTCGTGCTGGTTCTGGCGGCGAGGGGCTCGCGTCGGTCCGGCCGGGCTGTCTTCTCGCCGGTTTTCCGGTGCCCTGCCGCGAGTGCCGAGGCCTTAGTCCTTCTGGCGTCCCGCCGCGAGCGCGGCCTTGGCCGGAGTCCCGGCCTCGATCCGATCGGCGATTTCCTCGATCTGCTCCAGCAGGCTGTCGGTCACCTCTTCGCCCAGCGCCGCGCGCATGTAAAGGCCCTCGCCGACCAGCATCACCAGTTCGGCCGCCACCGGGTCCTCGACGTGCTCCAGCATCAGCTCGCGGGTGCGCTCGGTGCAGCGGCGCGACACCTCCGCCGCGACCGGGTCGTTGAGCACCAGGCGGAGCGCGGCCATCGTCGTGCGGTGCAGTGCCAGGTCGCGCGTGACGTCGGTGATCGACGAGCGCAGGTAGTGCCGGACCACGCCTTCCGGCGCGTTGCGCGCGCGTTCTAGGTCCTCGTCGGTCAGCCGCTCCAGGCGTTCGAGCAGGCCGTCGCGCAGGGCGTCCTTCGAACCGAAGTGGTAGAGCAGGCCGCCTTTGGACACCCCGGCGTGCGCCGCGACGGCGTCGAGAGTGATCTCGGCCGGGCCGCGGTCGGCGAGGATGACCTCGTACGAACCGAGGATGCGTTCACGTGCTGAAGGTTTAGGCATCGCCTTGACTATACCGTCCGGACGGTTTACCTTCTACCTCAGGAACGAAACTGTACCGTCTGGACGGTATAAGAAAGGAAGAGTGCGCCATGGTGCGGCGCGGAGGCCAGTGGTGGGCTTTGGCAGTTCTGGTGCTGCCGGTCCTCTTGATCAGCGTGGATGCGACAGTCCTGGGTTTTGCCCTGCCCTACCTCAGCGAGGATCTCGGGCCCACGGGCGCGGAACAGCTGTGGATCGTCGACGTCTACTCGTTCGTCCTGGCCGGATTGCTGGTCTTCATGGGGACGCTGGGCGACCGGATCGGCAGGCGGAAACTGCTGCTCATCGGCGGGGTGGCGTTCGGCGCGGCCTCGGTGCTGGCGGCGTTCGCCACGTCGCCGCTGATGCTGATCGTCGCGCGGGCGCTGCTGGGCGTCGGCGGTGCGACGCTGATGCCGTCCACGCTGTCGCTGATCCGCAGCATCTTCACCGAGGACCGCACGCGGCGCACCGCGGTCGCGATCTGGAGTGCGGCGTTCTCCGGCGGCATGGCGGTCGGCCCGGTCGTCGGCGGCTGGCTGCTCGAGCACTTCTGGTGGGGTTCGGTCTTCCTGATCAACGTGCCGGTGATGGTGCTGCTGCTCGTCGCGGGCCCGTTGCTGCTGCCGGAATTCCGCGACCCGAACCCGGGCCGCTTCGACCCGTGGTCGGCGCTGCTGTCGCTGGGCACGATGCTGCCGGTCGTGTACGGCGTGAAGATCGCCGCGACGTCGGGGATCACCTGGTCGGCCGGTGCCGCGATGGTGGTCGGGCTCGGGCTGGGCGTGGCGTTCGTGCGCCGGCAGCGGCGGCTTGACCAGCCGATGCTGGACCTGGGGCTGTTCGCCAACCGCAAGTTCGCCGGTTCGGTGATCACGAACCTGCTGGGCGTGTTCGCCCTGGTCGGGCTGCTGTTCCTGCTGCCGCAGTACCTGCAGCTGGTGCTCGGACTGAAGCCGCTGGTCGCCGCCTTGTGGATGCTGCCCGCGACGGTCGCCGGCGTCGTCGGCGCCCTGGCAGCCGCCTGGCTCGCCCGGCGGGTCCGGGTGCCGGTCCTGGTCAGCCTCGGCCTGCTGCTCGGCGCGGCCGGCTTCCTGGTCCTGACGACCATCGGAGCCGACGCCGGACTGGCTGCGGTCGTGGTGGCGTTCGTCCTGGTCGGCGGCGGGGTGGCGCTGTCGGAAACCCTCACGAACGACCTCGTGATCTCCGCCGCCCCGGTCAACCGCGCCGGCGCCGCGTCGGCGATCTCGGAAACGGGCTACGAACTGGGCGGCGCACTGGGCACGGCCCTGCTGGGCAGCCTCGCCACGGCGGTCTACCAGTCGGGCCTGCCCGCCACCGCGCCCGCAGCGGCCCACGACACCCTCGGCGGCGCGGTAGCCACCGCGCACGGCATGCCCGCCGCCGAAGGTGCGGAGTTGCTGAGCACCGCCCGCGAGTCCTTCGTGACGGCGTTGCACACGAGCGCGTGGGTGGGCGCCGCGATCCTCGTGTACACGGCACTGCAGGCGTACTTCCTGTTGGGCCGCCGCCGAAACCGTCCCCAGGCGGCTCAGCCGGAGGAGGCCGCAATGTCCGCGTGATTCGGTCCCGTCAGGCAGGCAAACGGTATCCGCCTGCCTGGCGGGCGGCGCAGTTCCGGTTGCGAGGCAAGGAAATGCTCGCAGCCGGGCGGCTGTCCGCCGACGTTTGGCCAGTGCGGGTGTCGTGCCGCGGCCTGCGGGAGTGGCCGCTTGAAACAGGTGGATCGGCTGTCCGGTCGGTCAGCGAGATGCTCGCCGTCCGAGGTTTGGCCGTGCGGGTTCCGTCCGGTCCGCGGAGCGCCGGGATTGGCTGCTGGGTCGAAGTGGGCTCGGCTTTCCTTTGGCCAGTCCAGTGAAGTGCTTGCGGCTCCGCCAGCGTGACCACTAGGCAGGGCGCTGCATCGGCGTCATCTCCGTGGACGGTTTCGGGCCGCTCGGAATAACACTCTGGCCAGCGCCCCCGAATGCCGTCCGGTCTCAGGCGTGCGGGCCTGGGCGGGCACGGATCCCGCCTGTTCAGCCCAGCGAAGCGCTCGCCGCTCGAAGCTCGTCCAGCGCGGCCACCAGATACTCCGCCGGATCGGCGTCATCCCCGCGATCGCTCTCCGACCACTCGAAATAGCCCCGCTTAAAGGCCAGCACTCCCAGTTCGCTCGCGAGCGCCGCCGTCGCCTCGGGCAGGTCCCGGGCGGTCAGGGCGGCGGTCATCGCGGCAGCGAGGCCGACGCTCTTCAGCGCATCCCGCTCCTGGAGCTCCGTGCTGGCCGCGACGGCGGCCTTCAGCCGAGGGGCGAGTTCCCGGTTCATCGGGCCCATCGCGGTCGCGGCGCGGCGCAGGCCGCCCGCGACTGCTTCCAGCGGGCTGGCGTCGGCGGGGGCGTCGGCGATTCCCTCCGCGAGCAGTCTGCTCAGCGTTTCCTGCCCGGCCACCAGCAGCTCTCGCTTGTCCGGGAAATGCCGGAAGAACGTGCTCTTGGTGACGCCGGCGCGCTCAGCGATCTGCGCGACCGTCGTGGCGTCGTAGCCCTGTTCGGCGAACAGGTCGACGGCCGCTACGACCAGCCGTTCGCGTGCTCCGGGTTCCCATCGGGCCATGAAGCCATCCTATGTGACGGGACCTTTATCCCGTCACTCTGGTAGCGTGTGACGGGACAAAGGTCCCATCATTCTAGGGAGAGATCCATGCGCGTGTTCGTTACCGGTGCGACCGGTTTGGTCGGCTCCGCTGTCGTCGCCGAACTGCTGAACAGCGGCCATTCCGTTCTCGCGCTCGCTCGGTCCGCCGCCTCCGTCGCGGCGGCCGAGAAAGCCGGTGCCGAGCCGGTGCGGGGTGCGCTGGCTGATCTGGACGTCATTCGCGAGACCGCGGGCAAAGCCGACGGGGTGATCCACCTCGCCTTCGCCAATGCGTTCAGCAGCGCCGAAGCCCTCGCGAACGCGGTCGCCGAGGAAACGGCGGCGCTCAAGGTGCAGGCTGAGGCGCTCGTCGGAAGCGGCCGGCCGTTGGTCGCGGTTTCGGGGACTCCGTATGCGCCGGGCCGCGCGTCGACTGAGGCTGATCCGGTTACGACCGATGGGCCGGTCGGCGGGCGGGGGCGCACGGTCGCTGAGGTTTTGGGGTTCGCGGATCGCGGGGTCCGGACGTCTGCGGTGCGCCTGCCGCGCACGGTGCACAACAACGGTGAAGGCGGGTTTGCCGGGCTGCTGACCAACATCGCCCGGCAAACGGGAGTGTCCGGTTATCCAGGCGACGGCACGCAGCGTTGGCCGGCGGTACACGCGCTCGACGCGGCGGTTCTCTTCCGGCTCGCTTTGGAGAAGGCGGAACCCGGTACGTCCTGGCACGCTGTCGCCGACGAAGCCGTTCAGGTCGCTGACGTCGCGGCAGTGATCGGACGGCGGTTGGGGCTCCCGGTCGAATCGGTACCGGAGGACACGTACGGCCCGCTCGGTCCGATCTTCGCGACCGATCAACCTTCTTCCAGCGCACACACCCAGCAAGCGCTCGGCTGGGTACCGAAACACCCCCGTCTGCTGTCAGACCTGGAGAACATCCAGAACTGAGTTTGCGGTTCCGGCAAAGAACCTTGTCGTTCAGCGCGGTCAGCGGAATCGTGAACGGTGGAGGTGGTAACGAAAATGGCTCCGTCCGGAGAATCCGAAGCACCGCACGACGCACAGTTCTGGGAAGACCTCTACCGCAGCCGCGAGCAGGTCTTCAGCGGCGAGCCCAACGGCGTGCTCGTCACCGAGGTCGAGGGGTTGCCGCCGGGGCAGGCGTTGGACGTCGGGTGCGGCGAAGGCGGCGACGCGCGGTGGCTGGCCGCGCGCGGCTGGCAGGTGACGGCGCTCGACATCTCGCGCACCGCGTTGCAGCGGGCGGCCGCCGCCAATGCCGGGATCGCTTGGGTGTGTTCGGATCTGGCCGCGAGTCCGGTTCCGGCGAGGGCGTTCGACCTGGTCAGCGTTCAGTATTTCCCGCTGCGGCACGACGACGGCGTATTGCGGAAGCTGCTCGACGCGGTCGCGCCCGGCGGGACTTTTCTCTTCGGGAGTCACGACCCGCGCGACCTGGGGCTGGAGCACTCCGGTTACTGCCAACCCGACGACATCGTGCGGGTTCTCGGCGAGGGTTGGACCGTCCTCGTCAACGAGAGCCGGCCGCGGGTGTCCCCGGCCCCGCCGGGCACGGCGCACACCCGCGACGTCGTGCTGCGCGCCCAGCGGACCAGCTAATATCGGAATTAATATTCCGCACTGCGAACATCCCGGTTTACCATGCGGGAATGAGCAACGACGCCCTCCTCCAGCGGCTTCGGGACGACCTCGGCCCGGCCGCGGTGCTCACCGACGCTGACGTCACCGACGCCTACGCGCGCGACATGATGCCGCTCGCTCCCTCGGGAAAACCGCTGGCGGTAGTGCTTCCGGCGGATACCGCGGGAGTGCAGGCGACTGTCCGTGCCTGTGCCGAAGCGAGAGTCCCCATCGTGCCGCGCGGGGCGGGCAGCGGGCTCTCCGGCGCGGCCAACGCCATCGACGGCTGTGTCGTGCTTTCGCTCGTGAAGCTGAACGAGATCGTCAAGGTCGACGCGGGCAACCGGCTCGCCGTCGTGCAACCGGGCGTCGTCAACCTCGACTTCCGGTCCGCTGTCGAGAAACACGGCCTGTTCTATCCGCCCGACCCGTCCAGCTACGACTGGTGCACCATCGGCGGCAACCTCTCCACCAACGCCGGCGGCCTGTGCTGCGTGAAATACGGCGTGACCACCGATTCGGTGCTCGGCCTCGAAGTCGTCCTCGCCGACGGATCGCTGCTGAAAACCGGCCGCCGCACGGTGAAGGGCGTCGCGGGGTACGACCTCACCAAGCTGTTCATCGGCAGCGAGGGCACGCTCGGCGTCATCACCCAGGCGACCGTCTCGCTGCGGCCGCTTCCGCAGGCCCCGGCCACTTTTGTCGCCGGGTTCACCACCACCGAGGCGGCCGGCGAAGCGGTCGCGCGGGCGGTGCGCGAGGGGCTGGTGCCGTCGCTGCTGGAGATCATGGACGCGGCGTCGATCAAGGCGTCCGAGGCCTACCTCAACACCGACCTCGGCGCGGGCTCGGACTGTCAGGCCCTGCTGCTCGGCCAGTCCGACGCGGGAGGCGAGGCCGCTCGGCGCGAGCTGGCGTTGCTCGAACAGATCTGCACCGACTGCGGTGCCGACCTCGTCTACGCCACAGACGACCTCGAAGAGGGCAAGATGCTGCTGCAGGCCCGCCGCGTCGTGCTGACCGCGCTGGAGACCTACGGCGTCTGGCTCACCGACGACGTCAGCGTGCCCCGCACCCGGATCGCCGAACTGATCCGCGGCTGCGAACGGATCAGCGAAAAGGTCGGGCTCAAGATCGCCGTCGTCGGCCATGCCGGGGACGGGAACATGCACCCGACCATCGTGTACGCGCCCGATTCCGAGGACGAGTTCGCACGCGCTCAACAGGCGTTCGACGAGATCCTCGAGGTCGGCCTGTCCCTCGGCGGCACGGTGACCGGCGAGCACGGCGTCGGCAAGATCAAGCGCGAATGGCTCGCCCGCGAGATCGGCCCGGTCGGGATCCGCGTGCACCGGCAGATCAAACAGGCCCTCGACCCGGAAAACCTCTTCAACCCGGGTTCGATGTTCTCGATGACCGACTGAACCCCCGGCACGACGAAGCGGCGTCCGGAAAGTCCGGACGCCGCTTCGTCGTGGAACCAGGAATCAGTCGCGCACGCGCGGAATCTGCTGCGTGACGTCGGCGGAATCGTCGGCCGGGCGGGCCTTCTTCTCGCGGCGGCTCTTCAGGTACTCGATGGCGATCGGCACCACCGACACCAGCACGATGAGGACGAAGATCGCGTCGACGTTGTCCCGGATGAAGCCGATGTTGCCCAGCAGCGACCCCAGCACGGTGATGCCCGCGGCCCAGAGGATGCCGCCGAGGACCGTGTAGGTGAAGTAGCGCTTCGGGTCCATCCGGCCGATGCCGGCGATCCAGGTGATGAACGTCCGCACGAACGGCACGAACCGGGCCAGCACGACGGCCTTGGGCCCGTGCTTCTCCAGGAAGCTGTGCGTCTTGTCGACGTACTCCTGCTTGAAGAACTTCGAGTCCGGCCTGCTGAACAGCTTCGGCCCGGCGAAGTAGCCGAGGTAGTACCCCACGACGTTGCCCAGCAGCGCGGCGACCGTGACCAGCACGCACACCAGCCACAGCGGAGCCTTCAGCGTGCCGTTCGCGATGAACAGGCCCGCGGTGAAGAGCAGCGAGTCGCCGGGCAGCACCGGGAAGATGCTGCTCTCGATGAAGATGATCAAGCACAGCACGGCGATCACGGGCGCCGTCAGCCCGTTCAGCAGATGCTGCGGGTCCAGCCACGACGGCAGCAGGGACATGGTGGTCACTGTGTTCTGGGCGAGAATCACACCGAAAACGGTACAGGGTGACTCACGGTGGCCTCATCGGGCAAGGAATCGCAGGTCATCGGTGTGGGATCGAGGTTAAGAACTCGGCCCGGGAGTGCCTGCCGGAGTGGCCGTCCGGGCAAGCCGGGGCGGATCCGGGGCTCAGATCAGCGTCAGCAGGCCGATGACGGACCCGGCGGCCAGTCCCAGCAGCACCGCCAGCAGCAGGACCCAGTGCGCGGGCAGCGGGCCGCTCTGCGCCGTCTGCACGGGGCGGCGGACGGTCGCGTCGTCGGCCCCGACCGGCGGGATCGAGCCGGTCGTGCCGGGCGAGGTGTAGTCGGCCGCGTCGAGGGCGGCGCGCTCGCGGGCGAGCGAGTCCGCGCCCGCGCCGGACAACAGCCCGTAGTTGGGCGGCAGTTCGGTGGTCGGGCCGGTCTGCGACGGCGCGCCAGTCTGGGCGGACGACCCAGTGCCCGAGGCGGCGCCGAACGATCCGGTGCCGGAAGCCGGAGCGGCATTGAAGGAGCCGGTTCCGGCGGTACCGGGGCCGGAAATGCCAGGACCGCCCGCCGCGCTGAACGAGCCCGTGCCGGAGGCGCCGGGCTGGACCGTGCTTCGCGCGCCGGTCCCGGAACCGGCGTCGCCCTGCTCTTCGACCGGGTTCGCCGCGACGTGCGGAGCGAAGACGGCTTGTGCACGCAGCGCGTCGGCCAGTAACCGTTCCGGGTCTTTCGGCTCGCTCATCCGCTCCGTCCGCCTGTCGAAGTGCTAGCTCGTCACGTACTCAAGGTAGCCCGGCCCGCCTCGGCCACCCATTCGCCCCGGTGCAGTACCCGGGACGGGCGCAGGTCGTCGTCCAGGATCACGGCGTCCGCGGCGAGGCCGGGGCGCAGTGCGCCGGTGCGGTCGGCGATGCCGAGCAGTTCGGCCGGTCGCGCCGACGTCGCCCGGACGGCGTCCAGCACGTCGAGTTTCGCACCCTTCACGAGGTTGCGGAAGGCGTTGTCCATGGTCAGCGTGCTTCCGGCGAGCGAACCGTTGTCCAGGGTGGCGACGCCGTCGTGGACGTCGACCTCCAGCCTGCCGAGGGTGTAGCGGCCGTCGGCGGCGTCGGTGGCCGACATCGCGTCGGTGATCAGCACCGTCCGGCCGCGGCCCGCGTGTTGCGCGGCCAGCCGCACGACGGTCGGGTGCAGGTGGACCAGGTCGCAGATCAGTTCGACCGTCACGCGCTCGTCGTCGAGCAGCACCCCGACCGGACCCGGCTCGCGGTGGTGCAGCGGGCGCATGCCGTTGAACAGGTGGGTGGCGACCGTCGCACCGGCGTCGATGGCCGGAACCAGCTGGTCGGCGACCCCGTCGGTGTGGCCGATCGCGGCGATCACACCCGACTCGGCGAGCTGCCGGACCGCCTTGACGCCGCCGTTCAGCTCCGGCGCGAGCGTGACCATCCGGATCGAGCCGTGGCCGGCGCGCAGCAGCTTCTCGACGGTGCCGGTGTCCGGCTCGCGCAGAGTGTCCGGATCGTGTGCGCCGCAGCGGGCGCGCGAGATGAACGGGCCCTCCAGGTGGATGCCCGCGAGGTCGCCCTCCTGCACGAGTTCGCGCAGTGCGGCGATCTGCTCGGTGAGCAGGTCGACCGGGTCGGAGACCAGACTCGCGAGCATGGTCGTGGTGCCGTGCCGCCGGTGCGCGCGGACGGCGGTGCGGATCTCGTCCGGGTCGAGCGTCGAGAACGAGGCGCCGCCGCCGCCGTGGCAATGGGTGTCGATGAAACCGGGCACGACCAGTGCCCCGGCGACGTCCACCGTCGCGGCGTCCGGGCTGCTCGGGGGCGTTCCGGTGCCTACCGCGGCGATCTGTCCGCCGGACACGGCGAGCCAGCCGTCGTCGAGTACGCGGTCCGGGGCCACGACGCGGCCGCCCGTGATGACGAAGTCTCCGGGGTGCTTCACGCGGTCCAGCATATATTGGTCTGGACCAGAGAGGGCCGACCAGCGCGAGATTGGTCCGGCCAGGTCACTGAGGCGGCTGCATTGCCTTCTGCAACGCCTCAAGCGCTCGGCTGGCGGTTGACTTCACGGTGCCCTTCGAAATGCCCGCGGCTTCCGAAATCTCCGCTTCGCTCAGCCCGCCGTAGTAGCGCAGTACGAGCACCTCGCGCTGGCGCGGCGGAAGCTTCGACAGCGCGTTGACCACGGCCTGGTGCTCGCTGGAGAGCATCGCGAGGCTTTCGGCGGACCGGGCGTTCACCGCGTGCGGGGGCACGTACTCGCGCGCGGTCTTGCGCCGCCGCAGCACGCTGCGCGATCCGTTGACCACCGCGGTGCGCAGGTAGCCGACCGCCGCGGCGGCGTCGCGCAGCCTGCCCCAATTGCGGTGCAGCCCGGTGAAGGCCTCCTGCACGACGTCCTCGGCCGTGGCCGGCTCGTCGACCAGCAGGATGGCGAGCCGCACGAGCCGCATCCGGTGCTGCCGGTAGAGGTCTTCCAGGTTCAACGGGGCGGTCGGCGGCTGCGCCGGGACCGGCCCGTCCATGGTCCGCAGGTGGCCGAGGGTCGCCTCGACGCTGCGTTCCGCGTTCCCCTCCAGCATGTATCCCCGCCTGTCCTCGACGTGTCCGCTCCGCAGGCCCCAACGCGTGCGCGATAGGCACAGCGTGCACACAGGTTCCGCCCGCGCCTAGCCTATCGGGTTGGCCTCCCGCTGCCACCGCTCGCATGGTGCGTCCGCCCGGCCGTCACCGGTAGCGTCTGCGGCGTCACCGTCGTGTTCACCCCGGGAGTAAGCGCATGGCCTGGTACCTCGTCGAAATCCGCTACGTCCAGGAGAAGCTGGCCGACGTCCGGCCGCGGCACCGGGACTACCTGAAAGAGCACGTCGAGGCAGGCCGGGTCGCCGTCGCGGGCCCGCTCGCCGACAACTCCGGCGGGCTGGTGCTGTGGCAGGCCGAGGACGAGTCGGCGCTGGCCGAGCTGATCGACAACGACCCGTACGCGCTCGAGGGCGTCGTGGCCGAGCGCACCGTCCGCGAGTTCAAGCCGGTGCTCGGCAATTGGGTCCCTGAGCAGGGCTAAAGCTCCAGGACGGCGGGCCCGCGGTCGACGCAGATCCGCACGCGCCCGCCGTCTTCGGCTGCCACTTCGCAGGTGCCGCAGAAGCCTTGGCGACACGAGTACGGCACGTCCGGCAGCACCTCTCGCACAACGTCGAGCGTGGAGCGGTCGGCGGGCACGTCGAGGGTGCGGCCACTGCGGCGCAGGACCACGCGGAACGGTTCGCCGTCCACGATCGGCGGCGGCGAGAACCGTTCGAAATACACCGCGGCGGCGCCCGTGCGGGCCAGGTCGACGCGGACGCCGGTGATCATCGGCACCGGGCCGCAGCAGTACACCGAAGCGCCGGCGGGCATTTCCTCCAGCAGCTCCGCGCCGGACGCCGGGATGCCGAACTCCTTGTCCGGCCGGATCCGCACCCGCTCGGCCGGAAGTTCGTCGAGGAACGGCATCGACTCCCGGTCGCGGCCGGTGTAGACCAGCCGCCAATCCGCGCCGCTCGCCTCCGCGCGGTGCACCATCGGCAGGATCGGCGTGATCCCGATTCCGCCCGCGACGAAGTGGTACGCGGGCGCGTTGACGAACGGGAAAGCATTACGTGGGCCGCGTACCGTGACGCGAGTTCCGGCGGTGAGCGCGTGCACCTCAGCGGACGCGGAACCGATGTAGCGCACGGCAATCCGGTAGTGCGAGAGGTCTGACGGCGAGCCGCACAGCGAGTACTGCCGCACGACTCCCGAGGGCAGGATCAGATCGATGTGCGCGCCGGGACGCCAAGCGGGCAACGGATTTCCGTCGGGACGCACGAGACGCAGGCTCACCACGCCGTCGGCCTCGGCGCGCACGGCGTCGACGACCAACGGCAGCCGACGGTCGACCTCCCGCACCGGCGGACGCCGCCGGCCGGAAACCTCGGCCAGCTTTCGATAAGCCGCGCCGACCGCGACCAAAGTGGACATCAGCCGGTCGCGCCTGCCGCTGCCGTCGAGTCTCGGCGGGAACTGCGGTGCGGTCATCGCGGAGCGTCGGCGGCCTTGGCCGCGGGCGAACTCGCCAGGTACGCCACCGCCTGGTCGGTGTCGCCGGTTTCGGTGGGGTGATAGGACTTCCGGAAGTACGGCCGGATCTCGCGCAGCAGTTCACGCGGTCCCGGCAGCAACCCGAGGCGGGCGGCGCGGCGGTAGGCCCGCCAGTTCGCACGCCCTGGGCGCGTCGGGTCGTTCTTCATCAGGAATCGCGTCCCGCGAAGGAAAACCCATGCCAGTACCGGCGTCACCACGATCATCGAGCGCACTCGCCGACCGTAACGGCCGTCGAGGTGGCAGAACAGGTCGTAGGCCACCGATCGGTGCTCGACTTCCTCGGCACCATGCCAGCGAAGGAGATCCAGCATTGTCTCGTCGGCACCCGCCGCGTCGAGTTCCTTCGCGTCGAGGATCCACTGGCCGAGAAACGCGGTGTAGTGCTCGATCGCGGCGACCAGTGCGAGCCGTTCGATCAGCCACTCCCGGCTCGCTCCGGGCCGGTCGCCGAGCAGCCGCCGAAACATCCACTCCATCTGCGCGATGTAGGGCCGCACGGAAACCCCGGCGGACTCGAGGTGTTCGGCCGCGCCGTCGTGCGCCTGCGCGTGCATCGCCTCCTGGCCGATGAACCCGAGGACGTCCTCCTTGAGCCGCTCGTCGCGGATCAGCGGGACGGCCTGCTTGAACACCTCGACGAACCAGCGTTCGCCTTCGGGCAGCGCGAGATGCAGCACGTTGATGCTGTGCGTGGCCTGCGGCTGCCCGGGAATCCAGTGCATCGGCAGCTTCGACCAGTCGAACTCCACGTCACGCGCGTGGAGCACGATCTGTTCGTGGTCGGCACTCATGACCGGCCGCTCAGCTCGTAGTCGCTCGGCTCGACGCGCCGCGTCTCCAGCCAGTACCGCCAGGTGAAGCCCGGCCAGATCGTCCGGTTGACGCCCTTCGCGTCGAGGTACCAGCTCTTGCAGCCGCCCTGGGTCCACACGCCCTTGACGAGCTTGTCCTGGATCTGCTCCTGGAATTCGTCCTGCACCGACGGCCGCACGTCGAGCGCCGCCGCGCCGCGCGAATCGGCCAGCCGGATCGCGTCGACCACGTAGCGGGATTGCGATTCGATCATGAACACCACGGAGTTGTGGCCGAGCGCGGTGTTCGGGCCGAGCAGGAAGAACAGGTTCGGGAACCCGGACACGGTGATGCCCTTGTGCGTCTGGATTCCTTCGGTGGCCCAGGTTTTCGCGAGATCGCGGCCGCCGACGCCGGTGATGTCGAGGTACTCCAGCGCGTCGGTCACCTTGAAGCCGGTGCCGTAGATGATCGCGTCGACCTCGTGCTCGACTCCGGCGGTGTCGACGATGCTGTGTGCGCGAACCTCGGCGATACCGTCGGTGACGACGTCGACGTTCGGCCGGTCCAGCGCCGGGAAATAGTCATTCGACAGCAGGACGCGTTTGCAGCCCATCGTGTAGTCGGGCGTGACTTTCCGGCGCAGCGCGGGGTTTTTGATGCCCTTCGCGATGTGCCTGCGCGCGAGGATCTCGGCGGCCTGCATGAGTTTCGGATGCCCGTTGAACCCGATCGCGCGGGATTCGAGCATCCAGTACAACGCGTTGCGGTACAGCCGCTGCGTGCCCGGCACGCGCTTGAACAACTGCCTGGCCCAGCCCGGCATCGCGTGGTCCGGCTTCGGCATGATCCACGGCGGCGTGCGCTGGAACAGCGTCAGTTCGCCGACCTCGGGCGCGATCTTCGGCACGAACTGCACCGCGCTCGCGCCGGTGCCGACCACCGCGACCCGCTTGCCCGCCAAGTCGAACTCGTGGTTCCACTGCGCCGAATGCCAGGTCTGGCCCTTGAACTTGGAGATTCCGGGCAGTTTCGGGATCTGCGGGATGTGCAGTCCGCCGACGCCGGCGACGAGGAACTGCGCGGAAAACTCGGCGCCGCCCTTGGTCTCCACCGTCCAGCGGCGTTCGCTCTCGTCCCAGGTCGCGCCGGTGATCTCGACGCCGAACCGGATCTTGTCCCGCAGCCGGTATTTGTCGGCGACGCCCTTGAGGTAGTCGAAGATCTCCGGCTGCGGCGAGAACGACCGGCTCCAGTCCGGGTTCTGCGCGTAGGAGAACGAGTACATGTGCGACTGCACGTCGCACGCGCAGCCCGGGTACGAGTTGTCCCGCCAGGTGCCGCCGACCTCGTCGGCCTTCTCCAGGATCACGTAGTCCCGGATGCCCGCTTTTTCGAGCTGGATCGCCTGGCCGAGCCCGGAAAATCCGGTGCCCACGATCACGACCTTGAACCGCTCGGTCATCTTGTCGGCCTCCGCTGCGCTGGGGGTCTGGCAGCGTTGATGTTACCTCAGGTAACAGTTACTCGAAAGTACTTCCTACTCGTCAGTACTACTCGGCAGGCGATAGACCACCAGTGTCTGCTCCGGCCGCTCGGCCACGTGGAACGCGGCGTGCGTCGCGGTGACCACGCCCAGCCGGGGGTGTCGAAAGCGCTTGTGACCTGCGTGGCTGAACTGGATTTCGTAGTGCGGCCACCACTCGCGCACCTCGGGGCTCGCCTCGGTCAGCTCGGCCACGAGCCGGGTCACGCGCGGGTGCTCGGGATGCCGTCCGGCGATCGCCCGCAGCCGGGCCAGGATGTTGCGCGCCTCCTGCTCCCAGTCGACCAGGACCTCGCGAGCGGCGGGCTCGGTGAACATCCAGCGGACGACGTTCGCGCCCGGTTCGATGTTCCGGAACAGCTCCGCGGCGGCGTCGTTGTACGCGAGCAGGTCGTAACAGATCCCGGTGACGTATGCGGGGTTGTCGCCCAGCATCGCCGGGACGCCCGCCACCTCGGGCGCAGCCTCCTCGGGAGCGTCTTCGGGGGTCTTTCCGCCATCGGCGAGACGGCGTAGGTGGTCCTGTTCGGCGCTGGTCAGCCGGAGCGCGCGGGCGAGGGCGTCGAGCACCTGGTCGGACGGGCGGACGTCGCGGCCCTGTTCGAGGTAGGTGAGCCAGGTGGCGCTGATTCCGGCCAGCAGGGCCAGCTCTTCGCGGCGCAGCCCGGGTGTGCGGCGGCGTCCGGTGATCGGCAGGCCCGCATCGGCCGGGGCGATCCGCTCGCGGCGGCTGCGCAGGAAGGTGCCCAGTTCGACGCTCACCCTAGAACCTCCAGTACCAGAATAAAGCGATTCTGGATACCAGCTTAACGGCGCGTCAGGCTGGTGGCATGCGAGCTTGGACTGTTGCCTCACAAGACGACGACCTGCGTCTCTCCGAGGTCCCGGAACCCGTTCTCCAGGGCGGCGGCGTGGTCGTGGAGGTGCTCGCCGCGCACCTCCCGGCGTATACGAAAGCGGTCGTGACGGGCGGTCGCGGCGGCCTGCTGACCCCGCTGATCCTCGGCCCCTCGTGCATCGGACGCGTGGCCGACGTCGCGCCGGACGTTCTCCACGTCGCGCCGGGCGACATCGTGCTGGACACGGCGCTGCTCAACGCGGGCGACGGCGACGAGATCCTGGTCGGCTGGGTCGGCCTTGGCGGTTCCGGCGGCAACGAGCGCACGGACCGCATGCGCGAGGTGTGGCGCGACGGTGCCTTCGCGGAGAAAGCGTTGTGCGCCAAGGAAACGATGGTCAAACTGCCCGGTGCGGAGAATTACCCCGACCCGGCGCGCCTGGCTTTCTTGCCGTGGCTCTGCGTTGCCGCTGCGGGGCTGCGCACGGCAGGTCCGCTGGCTGGACGCGACGTCGCGGTGATCGGCGCGACCGGTCAGATGGGCGGGGCGGCGGTGATGCTGGCGCTGGCCGAAGGCGCGGCGACGGTGACCGCGGTGGGCCGCAACAAGGTGGCGCTCGACCGGCTGGCCGAACTCGGCCCGCGCGTGCGTGCCCACCAGCTGACCGGCGATCGCGCGACGGACGCGGCGGCGATCGGACCGGTCGACATTGCCCTCGACACTCTCGGTGCCACGCCGACGGCGGACGCGACGATGGCCGCCTACGACAGCCTGCGCGTGCGCGGCACCCTGGTGCTCGTCGGCGGCGTACGCCAGGACCTGACCATTCCGTACGGCGACTTCATGCACCGCAGGCTCACCTTGCGCGGCTCCTGGATGAGCGACGACGAGACGGTGACGAGGGTGTGGAACTTGGTCCGCTCGGGCGTGCTGGACCTCTCCGCGGTGGAGCTGCTGAAGGTGGGCCTCGACGACCCGGAAACCGCGCTTGACCTGGCGGAACGCACTTCCGGGCTGGGCTTCGTGGCCCTCGTCCCCTAGTAGGTGCCGCCGAGTTTCGAGTGGTCCCAGCTCGCGATTTTCGTCGGACGCAGGATCAGCCCGAGCCGCTTCGGCGCCTGCCGTTCGATGAAGGTCCGCAGCTCGTCGGGCACCGACGCGCCCGGTTCGGCTCCGGAGTAGCGCATCATCAGCGCGATTCCCATCGCCGTGACCTGGTCGGTGTCCTCGACGAACTCGACGTCCGCCTCGAACGAAAGCCCGCGCAGCTGGTCGTACGCGTCGCCGCTTTCGATCAGCACAGTCGCTTCGGGCAGCCGTCGCAGGTTCTTCGCCTTCTGCGAGGTGCCATACGTCCACGTCGCGACCCCGCCCTCGTGCGGGTAGTACCAGAGGGCGGTGAGGTGCGGCCTGCCCTTCGGGCCGACCGAGGCCACGTTGATGACCTTCTGCTCGGCCAGGTAGGCCTGCACCTCGTCCGGAGTCATCCGGATCTGGTCGCGACGGGACATGGCGCTCCTCAGTTGCGCTTGGTGGCCGCGCGCCCGCCGTGGCCGTTGACCGACGACTCGAACGCGCCGCGCTCCTCGACGTCCTTCAGCGCGGCCCGGTCCGCTGCCGGCACCCGGGTCCGCGCGCCGAGTTCGACGATCGGCGGCAGGAACGAGCGCAGCAGCTTCAGTCCGCCGACCCAGCGTGGCACGTGGATCGTCCTGGCGCGGCGCAGAATCCCGGCCTCCAGGTCGTCGAGCGCGACGTCCAGCGGGTAGGTCTTGCCGAGCAGGCCGGGCATGCCGGAACGCAGCTTGCCGAACACCGGGTGCGCGTCGGCGCTTTCGACCAGGTCGGTGCGGATCCACGTCGGGTGCGCGACGCCGACTTTCACGCCGAGGTGCGCGACCTCCGCGCGGAGGCTGTTGCAGAACGCCTCGACGCCGGCCTTCGCGGCGGCGTAGTTCGCCATGCCGGGCGCGTGCGTGATCGCGGCGAGCGAGGAAATGCCGAGCAGGTAGCCGCGGCGTTCGATCACGTGCGGCATCGTGACGCGGAACGTGCGCCACACGCCGAGCAGATCGACCTCGATCACCCGCTCGAACGCGGCGCGGTCCACCGAGCGCACGAAGCCGGCGGTCGCGATGCCCGCGTTGGCGATGACGATGTCGATGCCGCCGAAGTGCTCGACCACGCCCTCGGTGACGCGCTCGAGGTCGTCCCAGCTGGTCACGTCGGCTTCCCAGGACTTCGCGTTCGGCCCGATCCGCTTGGCGACCGCCTCCTGCTCGGCGGCTTCGAGCCCGACGAGCGCGACCTTGGCACCGCGCGCGGCGAGCCGCTCGGCCAGGCCGGCTCCGATCCCGCGAGCGGCTCCGGTGATGAGCACGACCTTGCCGTCGACCTGCTTCTGAGCCACGGTGCCCTCCTGAGCCGGTTTTGCCTGTCCGGAGGGCACCGTACAACAACCTACCCGCAGTAAGCTACTGTTCGGTAAGTATCAGTTCGACGCTTCGCCCAAAGCGGTGAGTTCGGCGTCGGTCAGGGTCAGCTCGACCGAAGCGAGCAGGTCAACGAGCTGCTCCGGGGTGCGCGCGCTGGCGATCGGCGCGGCGACGGTCGGCTGCTGACGGAGCCACGCGAGCGCGACACTGGCGACCGAAGCGTGGTGCGCGGCAGCCACTCCGTCCAGCGCGGCGAGCACTCGTTCGCCCCGGGCGTCGAGGTATTTCAGTGCCCGCGGGGCTCGCGGCGAATCGCCCGGCTCGTCCTTCGAGCGGTACTTGCCGGTGAGGAATCCCATGGCCAGCCCGAAATACGGCAGCGTCACGAGGTTCTCGCGGGCGACGAGCGGGGCCAGCTCCCGCTCGTAGTCGCGCTCGACCAGGTTGTAATGCGGTTGCAGGGCAACGTATCGGGCGAGGTTGTTCTGGTCCGAAATGGACAGTGCGGACGCGAGCCGGTCCGGTTCGTAGTTGGACGCCGCGATGTAGCGAACCTTGCCGTCGCGCACGAGCTGGTCGAACGCGACGAGGGTTTCTTCCAGCGGGGTGTCGAGATCGTCCTTGTGCGCGTAGTACAGGTCGATGTGGTCGGTTTGCAGGCGGCGCAACGATTCTTCGACCGCCTCGGCGATGTTCTTCGCGGCGAGGCCGGGCCGCTGATCCCCCGCGCCGACCTTGGTGGCGATCACGACGTCGTCGCGGCGGCCGCGTTTGGCGAGCCAGTTGCCGATGATCGTTTCGGAACCGCCACCGCCGCCATAGGTGTTGGCTGTGTCGAGGAAATTGCCGCCGGCCGCGGTGTACGCGTCGAGAACAGCGAATGACGTGGGTTCGTCCGCTGTGTGGCCGAAGACGTTGCAGCCGAGGTTGAGGCCGTGGATGTCCAGTTCCGTGGAGCCGAGCTTGGTCATGCTTTCGAACCTAATCCGGCCGGGGCGGGAGGAAAACCGGGTTCTCGTGCGTTGGGCGGGACATGGCTATCGAACTGGGCAAGCTAGGCGTTTGGCGGATGTCGACGGCAGTGGACGGCGAGTTCGCCGCCGAGGTGGAGAAACTGGGCTACGGCACGATCTGGCTCGGCGGGTCCCCCGGCGGCGACCTGGCGATCGTCGACGAACTGCTGGCCGCGACCGAGCGGATCAAGGTCGCCACCGGAATCGTCAACATCTGGGCCGACACGCCTGAGGACATCGCGAAGGCCTTTCACCGCATCGAGGGCAAACACCCGGGACGGTTCCTGCTCGGCGTCGGCGCGGGCCACCGTGAGCACACGCAGGAGTACAAGAAGCCGTACGCGGCGCTGGTCGAGTATCTGGACGCACTCGACGCGGCCGGGGTGCCCAAGGAGTCGCTCGCGCTGGCCGCGCTCGGCCCGAAGGTGCTCGAACTCGCCCGTGACCGCACCGCCGCCGCGCACCCGTACTTGACCACTCCGGAGCACACCCGGGCCGCGCGCGAGATTCTCGGGTCCGCCTTGCTCGCACCTGAGCAGAAGGTCGTCTTCGACACCGATCCGGAGCGGGCGCGGGCGACCGGTCGCAAGACCGTGCAGTTCTATCTCGGCCTGTCCAACTACACCGCGAACCTGTGCAAGCACGGCTTCTCCGAAGAGGACATCGCCGGCCACGGCAGCGACCGGCTGATCGACGCGCTCGCCGTCCACGGAGACGGAAAAGCGCTGGCCAAGGGCCTACAGGCGCACCTTGACGCGGGAGCCGACCACATCAGCGTGCAGTCCTTGGACGACGATCCGTTCCCTGCCTACCGGGCAATCGCGGCGGAGCTGCTCTGAATCGCTCCAGTCGGTTTCGTCTCGTGTGAGGTAGGACCGGTCGGCGCGGCCGGTCCACCTCGTACGATGCCGCTGTAGAAGCCAGTCGTCTCGAGGAGGAACCGATGCCCATCGCCACCCCCGAGGTGTACGCGGAGATGCTCGACCGGGCGAAGGCGAACGAATTCGCCTACCCGGCCATCAACGTGACCTCGTCGGAAACCGTGAACGCCGCGATCCGCGGGTTCGCCGAGGCGGAGAGCGACGGGATCATCCAGTTCTCCACCGGCGGCGCGGAGTTCGCGTCCGGGCAGAAGGTGAAGGACATGGTTGTCGGCGCGACCGCGCTGGCCGAGTTCGCTCAGGTGGTCGCGGCGAAGTACGACGTCAACGTCGCGCTGCACACCGACCACTGCCCGAAGGACAAGCTGGACGGCTTCGTCCGCCCGCTGATCGAGATCTCCGCCGAACGCGTCCGCGGCGGCGGGCTGCCGCTGTTCCAGTCCCACATGTGGGACGGTTCGGCCATCGACCTGGACGAGAACCTGGAGATCGCGCAGGAGCTGCTCGCCAAGGCCGCGGCGGCGAACATCATCCTCGAGGTCGAAATCGGCGTCGTCGGCGGCGAGGAAGACGGCGTCGAGGCGGAGATCAACGAGAAGCTGTACACCGCCGAGGGCGACTTCCTGAAGACGATCGACGCGCTCGGCGCCGGCGAAAAGGGCCGCTACCTGCTGGCCGCGACGTTCGGCAACGTGCACGGCGTGTACAAGCCGGGCAACGTGAAGCTCCGCCCGGACGTCCTCAAGGGCGGCCAGGAAGCGGCGGCGAAGAAGCTCGGCCTGGACGCCGGCTCGAAGCCGTTCGAACTGGTCTTCCACGGCGGCTCGGGCTCGCTGCCGGAGGAAATCCGCGAGGCGGTGTCGTATGGCGTGGTGAAGATGAACGTGGACACCGACACGCAGTACGCGTTCACCCGCCCGATCGCGGACCACTTCTTCAAGAACTACGACGGCGTGCTGAAGATCGACGGCGAGGTCGGGAACAAGAAGGTCTACGACCCGCGCAGCTACCTGAAGGCCGCGGAAGCGGGCATGGCGACCCGGGTGGTCGAGGCCTCGCAGGCGCTGGGCTCGGCTGGCCAGAAGCTGGGCTGACAGGGGTTTGTGGCGGGGAGGCCGTCTCGATCTTGTGATCGGGGCGGCCTCCTGCTTTTAGCCCACGAGACCGCTCTTCGCCGCATTCCTGAAACGGCCACTGGGGTGATTTTCGGGTACTTTGGCGGGCTTTTGCGCTGCACCCAGGTCATAGTGTGATCGGAGGGTCACAATGTGCGGGGGGTGCGATGAGTGGGTTTGAGGTCGTGATCGATGCGATCGAGAAGTCGTCTGAGGCCGCGAAGCGGTCCGCAGACGGTGCACGGTCTGTTGATCTGGCGGGCACTCTGGTTGGTGTCGCACAAGGGTTGCCCGGCGGGACGGCCATCGAGGCGGCGCGGATGCTCGGCGACAGGTGGGGGCGAGAGCTGCTTGCCTGGACGAAAAACATGGACGAGTACGCCGACCAGCTTACGGCGGCGGCCCGCCGCTACCGGACGGACGACCAGGCAGCAGCACATGATCTGCGGGTTGTCCCGGTGCACGGCGGACCGAGGCCGGTCTGATGGTCGTGTGGGCGGATGTGCGGCGCTGGAACGCCGCGGCGATCGGCGGAGTTTCTGATGCGCTTAACCAGCGCTGCAACCAGTTGCTCGCGCTGAACGATGATGTGGAGAACGCGGCGAAGTTCGATGGCTGGACGGGTGATGCCGCAGGTGTTGCGTCAGCCAGGGGCAACTCGCTGATCTCGACTCTGGAACGGCGGGTAGCCGAGGCGTCCGCAGTCCGTCGAGGCGCGCACGAGGCGCAAATCGCGGTCGAGCGTATTGCGGCCGTGGTGGCTGAGACCGACGAGCTGGCCCGGACGAACTCGTGGGTGATCGGAGGCGACGGCGCGGTGGTCGCACCGCCGACATCCGGTCCGCCCCCGCCCCCGGACGTGGCAGCACAGCGCGAGAAAATCCGGGTTGAACTCGTGGACCGGGTCGAACAGGTCCTCCGCAGAGCGAACGACGTGGATGCTGACCTAGCCGCGATCCTGACCCGGACGCTGCGCGGGGAGATAACCGAGCGGTATGCAGGCACACTCGCTCAGGCTGCCGCAGCGGGTGCCGCGCAAAGCGGGCTCTCGATCATCGGTCCGCCCGAAGGCGGAACTCCGGGCGACAACAAGGCCTGGTGGGACACCCTCTCCGACACCGCGAAGGCTACGATCCTGCGGGATTCGCCCGATCTGGTCCGCAACCTGGACGGCGTCCCGATCGTGGATCGGGACGCGGCCAACCGGGCGGTGCTCCAGCGGGAGATCGGCAAGCTCCAGGCAGAAGCGACGGAGATCTCCAGAGCCAATCCGAACGACCCGCGGTCCCCGCATCAGACCGATTGGCCAGGCAAGGAAAAGCTCGACGAGATCGCGGGCAAGCTCAACGGCCTGCGTGCGATCGAGGAACGGCTCAACAACATCGGCCCGGGCGGGAGGCAGACTTTCTTGATTGGCTTGGACGCGAGCGGGGACGGCAAGGCAATTGTCTCGGCAGGCAACCCGGACACGGCGAAGAACGTCGCCACCTACGTTCCCGGTACCGGCGCGGAACTTGGCAAGATCAAAGGCGAGATGGACCGTTCCGACCGCATGTTCGACTCCGCGGCGAAGGCCGGGTCGGAGTCCACCGCGGTGGTTTCCTGGGTCGGTTACGACGCACCGGATGATGTGGTGCCCAACGCGATGAGCGGTGACTACGCGGACGACGCGAAGAAAGACCTCGACCGCTTTCAGGACGGGCTCCGGGCGACCCACCAGGGTGCGCCGTCGCACAACACGATGATCGGCCACAGCTACGGAACCACCGTCATCGGCCATGCCGCACGCGACGAGCACCTCAATGTCGACGACATCGTTTTCGTCGCCAGTCCTGGCGTCGGCGTCAACCAGGCCAGCGAACTCGGGATTCCGGCAGAGCACGTTCACTCCACGGTGGATTCGCACGATCCGATCCAGCTCGCGCCTGTGCACGGCATCGAGCCGCAGAACTTCAGCGACGCCGACACGTTCAGCTCGGGACCAAGCGATCCGAAGCAGAGCACCGAAGGGCCGTGGTACGCATTCGGTTACAACGCAGCCGCTCACTCGATGTATTGGGATCCCGGAAACAAGGCGCTCAACAACATGGGGCGCGTTATCGCCGGCCAGCCAACCTTCTAACCGTGAAAAGCCGCCGGAAACCCACCGCCGTGATCTACCTGGCGGCGGTCGCCGTCCTGACGTGGTCTGTGAGCGCGTGCGGTACGGGAGGAGACGGAATGCAACCAACGATCACCCTCGAACAGGCCAACCAGCAGGTTGAGGAGTACTCGAAGAAGGCACGCGAAGCGCTGCCCGCGGAGGCTCGGTACTCGTTGTTCGCATCGGAACAGCGGGGCGACTGCAACGACCCTAGCGACAACGGTCCCAAGAACAGGGTTCTCGCCAGTCGGACCTACCAGGTCGAAGGGCTGGCGAAGGACAAGATCCCCGCGTATTTCGACGCCCTTCGCACCTGGTGGCAGAACCACAACTTCCGGGTGCTCGACAACAATCCGCCGAACGAGTACCTCTGGGTCGAGAACAACGCGGACAGTTTTCGTATGGCGCTTGAAGCTAACCCGCAAGGTGGCTTGTTCCTCACCAGCACTTCACCTTGCGTATGGCCGAACGGAACGCCGATCCCTGAGGCACAGGGGCCCGCCGAACCAATGACCGGAACCGGCGTTGCTCAGGGGGACCCGCGGCCGCCCGAGCCTGCTGCTGGAGCGGAGCCCGGACAACCACGTAAGGCCCGCCAGCGGCCGCGACCAGCAGCCGACGATGAGGAGGATTTCTCACAGACTGACTGGACTGACGACAGCGCGTACTGACTCGTCTGATCAAGTGTTTCCGTTTGCTCGGGAAGGTTGCTCGGCCGCGCGCAATCGTTTTGATCAGTTCGGAGAATGGACTGCCCTGGTTGACGGCTTTGCACCGCATCGGTTGGCTGGACCGTGACGAGGGAGGAACTCCATGGCCTACACCGGAGTAGTGACCACCGGCGGCCCCGCTGACGTGCGGGAGACCAGTGGCTTGACCATCTCGAAAGTCTCGGTCGGCACGATCGACAACAACGCTTACCTGCTGCGCTGCCGCGCCACCGGCGAACAGTTGCTCATCGACGCGGCCGCCGACCCGCAAACCCTGCTCACCCTGGCCGGCGACGACGGTCTCGCGTCGATCGTGACGACGCACCAGCATTGGGACCATTGGATCGTGCTCGCGGAAGTCGCGGAGGCAACCGGTGCCCGAACTTAGGCTGGCCGCGACGACATCGACGGGATCAAGGCACGCATCGGACGGCGACACCATCCGAGTCGGCGAGGTCGAGCTGACGGCGCGGCACCTCGTCGGCCATTCGCCCGGCAGCATCGCGCTCGTTTACCGCGACCCGGAAGGGTTTCCGCACGTCTTCACCGGCGACTCGCTGTTTCCGGGCGGAATCGGGAACACGGAGAAGGACCCGGCCCGGTTTGCGTCGTTGCTTAAGGACGTGGAGGAGAAGATCTTCGGGGAGTTGCCGGATGAGACGTGGTTTTACCAGGGGCACGGCGGCGATTCCACGCTGGGTGCGGAACGTCCGAAGCTTCCCGAGTGGCGTGAACGCGGCTGGTGAACGGTCCGATCACCAATCCGTCACCGAGAGCACCGCCGGGAATTCCTCCGTGAAGTCATCCGTCCGACGTCGAGGCAGGTCAATCACGATCCCCTCCGCCGTCCGCGTCCACGCCAACGGTCGGGAATGCCCTCCCAGCAAGCGGATTCGTGACCGGTCGTTGATCGGAACATCCCCCGGCACAAGAAGCCGCGTGCCCGGCCAATGGAGCGGGATCAGGTTGAACGCGCCCCGCGTCCGCGTGTAGCAGAGGTCGCCGTCCATTGCTCGAATCCACGGAGTCGAACCGTAGATCGCGCGGCCGTACAGGCGTAGCCAGCGGCCCATGTCCAGCAGGCGCGAACTCATCCAGTCCGCGATCGTGCCGTCCTCGCGGGGGCCGATGTTGAGCAGCAGGTTTCCGTTTTTGCTCACCACTTCGGCGAGCAGGCGGATCAGCTGTACGGAGGATTTGATCTTCGCCGGATCCTCGTTTTCGTTGTAACCCCAGGACTTTCCGATGTTCAGGCAGGCTTCCCACGGATCAGGCCGCAGGACGTACTTCTTGTTATCCCCTTCCACAGTCGCGAAATCCGCGTGTGACGCTTCGAAGCGGTCGTTTGCCAGTACGCTCTTCGGGCGCGGGCGGTCGGCGGCGTGCCGGTAGTAGTAGGACAGGATTTCGTCGCTGCGCCAGTCCCACGTCTTCGGCCGGAAGATCGGGCCGCCGCCGAACTCGTGGTAGCCCTGGCCGTCTGCCCAGAGGATATCCGGGTCGTACTGGCCGATCAGGGTTTTCAGGTGTGCGTGCTCGTATTGTGTCACGTAGTCGGTGACTGGGCGGTAGCCGGTGTAGGGGATTTCCGTGCCGGTGTAAGGGTTTCTGGGGGCAGTGTCGAGCGCGGGGTTGTAGAACTCGCCCAGTGAGTAGTAGGGGCCGCGCTTGAGGCGGGAGTGTGCGGCCGCGGAGAAGAGTTCGCCGACCAGGTCGCGGCCTGGGCCGAGGCGGACGGAATTGCGGTCGGACGCGGTATTGCGGAATAGCTGAAAACCGTCGTGGTGTTTGGAGGTCAGGACGAAATACCGGGCTCCGGCTTGTTCGAACAGGCGTACCCAGGAGTGCGGGTTGTAGCGGCGGGCGGTGAAGCGCGGGATGAACTGGTCGTACGCGAAGTCCGCGCCGTAGGTTTTCAGGTGGTGGTCACGGGTTCCGGTGCCGCGCGCGGGATCCGTGACGTTCATGGCGTACAGGTACCACTCGGCGGCGTGTTTGGCGTCGCCCCAAGCCGCGGCTGAGTAAACGCCCCAGTGGATGAAGATGCCGAATTTGGCGCAGCGGTACCACGGGATGGCGGCGGAGGCGGCGGATGCCGGGGTCGCGGTGAGTCCGAGCAGCCCGGCGGCGGCCGCCGCGGCGAGTAGGCTGCGGCGGCTGAGGCCTGCCTGGTCCATGACGCATCCACTCCCGGTTGCGGCGGCGGTCATCGGATGTATTGGTCTTTCAGGGGTACCAGCTCGGCGGGGTGACCGGCAAGCATCCTGTCTGGTCAAGACAGTTGTTCACAAGCATGAACGCGACAGTTGGCCGATTGACTCGACCGGGTGCCCTTCTTATGGTCGAGCGAATACATCAGATCTATTGATAGGTGGCTGTCATGGGCGCAGCATGGGAAACCAGTCGGCGGACGGCGTTGCGCGGCGGGGTAGCCCTTGCAGCACTGGCTGCCACCGCGGGGACCGCGTTCGCCGATCCGAAGCCAGGCCGACGGTTGCCGTTCCTGCTCGACATGGTTCAGAACAACCCCGGTGAGCCGCTGTTTTCCAGTCGCTTCAACGATCCCGCGACGCTGAAGAGCTACGGCTACGACGGTCAGGTGATCAACGAGTTCACCCCGCCGCAAACCGCGATCACCTTCGACACGTTCGACGAGCGAATTTTCCCGGAGAACTCACCGGGGCGCGCCTGGGTTGAAGCGACGGCGAAGAAGATCGACGCACACATCGCGCGAGCGCACGCGGCGGGCATCGCGGCGTATTTCTTCACCGACATCATCGTGCTGCCGAAGCGACTGGTCGAGCTGTACGGCGACCAAATCCTCGACAGCAAAGGCAGAATCAGCTTCGACCGTCCGCTCACCCAGCATATCCACCGACTGATGCTGCGCGAGATCTGCGCACGTTTCCCCGGCCTGGACGGAATTGTCGTGCGCACCGGCGAGACCTACGTGCAGAACGTGCCATTCCACACCGGAAACAACCCGATCACCAACGGCGCCACGAGCCATCTGACGCTGCTCGGCATCCTACGCGACGAGATGTGCTTGCGCGGCAAGCGGGTCTTCTACCGCACCTGGTCCACCGGCAGCGACAAACTGACCAGCGACCCGGACTTCTACCGGCAGGTGACCGACCAGGTCGAAACGCACGAAAACCTGGTCTTCTCGATCAAGCACACCGCGAAGGACTTCTGGCGGACCATCCCGTTCAACCGCACCATCGGCGTCGGAAAACACCGGCAGATCATCGAAGTGGAATGCCAGCGCGAGTACGAGGGAAAGGGCGCGTTCCCGAATTACGTGATCGACGGCGTGGTCAACGGTTTCGAAGAATTCCGCACCCAACCGCGGACCGGCCCGATCGGGCTCGCCGAGGTAGCCGGCAATCCGATCATCGCCGGAATCTGGACCTGGTCCCGCGGCGGCGGATGGCGCGGACCGTATCTCCACAACGAATTGTGGTGCGACCTCAACGCCTGGGTGATCGCCCGCTGGGCCCGCGACACCGGCCTCGGCGAGGAAGGCGCGTTCACCGAATACGCGACGACACGGCTCGGCTTGCGCGGCGACCAAGTCCGCCGCTTCCGTCGGCTAGCGTTGCTATCGGCGGCGGCCGTACTGCGCGGGCACTACAGCGTGGTGCACCCGATGGGCAGGCTGATGTGGACCCGCGACCAGTTTCTCGGCGGCTCCGACAAGGACCTGACCAGCGATTACGATGCAATCATCGCAAAGGGACGGGTCGAACCGGTGCTCGCCGAGAAAGCCCAAGCGGCCCGGATGTGGGACGAAATCGTCGTGCTTTCCGGCACGCTCCCGCTGCGCGATCACGCCGACCGGACGTACCTGCGAGTCTCCGCGCGCTACGGCCAATCCTGGCACCGCGTCGTGCACCACGGCTGGGAAGTAATGCTGCGCGGCTACGCCGGCGGGTACAACAAAGCGGTCATGCGCTACCACCTGGCCCGCTACGACGCGGAATGGCAACGCTGGCAACGACTTTCCGAGACCGAATCATCCTGCGCGACGCTGTACCAGCCGTACAGCTTCGGCCCGAAAGGCCCGGACGGGCTGTACAACGCCGACCCGGACCACGGCATCAAACCGGCCACCGACTACTACCGCCGCCTTCTGTCCAGTTAGGATGGTACGACGCCCCACCACAGAAAATCCCGCGCCCGGGTCGCAGCCACAAGTCGTTGCCGGCTGAGCAACTCGCGCTGTTCCTCTTGCTCCGCAGGGTCTTCCGGCGAAGGATGCGGCAACTGGACAACCAGCACCGCGCGGAAGTCGAGGCCCTTCGCCCGGTGCACGGTCCCGACGTGCAGCCGATCCTCGGCTTCCCCGACGTAACGTTCGAGAGCACGCGCAGGAATCCCCGCAGCTTCCAGGAACCGTCGGCATAGCTCAGCATCCGCATTGCTGAAGGTGATCAGCGCTGTCTCGCCGCGCGGAATGGTCAGCTCGTGGACGGCGGCAGTCAGCGCGCCCGGAAGCTCGGCCTGCGTACCGGTCCACGACCGCACAACGCCGCCCTCGTTGACCGAATCCGCGTCGCGCAGCGCGACCCCCGCCGCACCGTCCAAATCGTCCACCGCGTTGATCCGCCGAGCGAAGTCGAGAATGCCCGCGCGGTTGCGATAGTTGACCCTGAGCACCTCGCCGCGGCCCTGGATCGGGATCCCCGCGTCGGACAGCCGCCAGCCACCGGGGTAGACCTGCTGCTGTCCGTCGCCGACGAGCAGCAGCTGATTCGGGCCGTCGCCGGCGATCGTGCGCAACAGCCGCAGACCGGTCAGTGTCATGTCCTGCGCTTCGTCAACCACGACAGACGCATACGGCTCTTCGAGAGGCTGCCGTTCGAGTTCAGCGCCGGCCCGGGACAACAGGTCGTGAAAGTCGGACAACCCGTTGGCGGCCAGATTTCGCGAGTAGGTCTCGTACAGCTGCCAGACCTTCGAGCGCTGGCCGCGATCCAGCCGGAGCCCTCGTCGAGCACGGTGGATGGACTGGTACTTCTCCAGCGTCGCGATGCCCTGGCCCTTGATGACGCGCTGGACCTCGGTCTCCCAGTAGTCGTAATTCGGCCCCAGCCGCTCAAGGGGCTCGCGATGCTCCTTCCAAGCGCGCGCGAACGCGTCCTTGGTGAGCCGCGGATTGGTGTTCAGCTCGATACCGCGCCGCCCGAGAAACGCCCGGGCCCACGCGTGCAGGCTGACGAACTCCGCCCGGTCCGCGAGCTCCGGAGCCAGCCGCCGGAACGTGGTCTCGTTGACCGGCGGAAGAGTGCGTACGAACGTCGTGAACAGCAGCGGACCGGTGCTCCGGCGTCCGACGTGCCGCATCCGGTGCAGCGCGACCACAGTCTTCCCGGTCCCGGCCGGACCGCTGATCCGCGCCGGGCCCGAGTAGTTGCGCGACGCCAATGCCGCCTGGTCGGGATGGAGGAACGTCATCCACGTCTCGAACGGCCGCTCCACCGCCGCGAGCAGTTGGTCATCCGCGACGCTCTCCGCCGACAGCAGCTCGAACGACCCGGTCTCCTTCTCCGGAGCCGCGATCGTCAGCCACTCGTAGCCACCCAACCGCGAAGCGAGCCCCGAAGCGATCCTGGCGGCTTGCCGAGCGGTCAGATGCACCGTGTCGCGCCGGAAGAGCTGGTCCAGTTTGGCCGCGGGCAACGACCAGAACGGCCCGGCGGCCCCCGGCCGAGACCCCGAGCCGCCGATCGCGACCAGGGTCACCGCGCTCCGGGCGATGCGCTGCCCGCCCGGGCCGGGCAGCCCGGCGAACCGTTCTTCGGCGTCCCGGGCCACCTCGCGCATCGCCGCTTCGTCCGGAGGCGGATCGGTGACAACAACTGCGAACACCCCGGCGCGCCCGATCAGGAAGGCATCGGCGGTTCCCGGGTCCCCGGTGCGCACCGCCAGGTGCCAGCCTTCGGCGGTCCGCTCCAGCAGCCCGGCCAACGTATTGCGCCGCAAAGGATCCCGGAACCGCTCCGCGATCAGCTTCGTGGCCTGCTGCTGGACCTGCCGCCGGGCATGCGCGCTGAGTCCCACCGAACCTCCGCGTTACGCCGCGACCGCGCGCCGCGAAGCCCACCATTCCTTCGCCGGACCAGCCCCAGCCCACAACGCGAACACCGCCACCACAGCGACCAAAGCCGTCCAATACGCCACGGGCGGTGCCGACTCAGTCTGCTGCTCCCCGAGCAGCCAAGGCCGCAACTGTGACTGCACCCAGAACGCGCCGTACCCGAGCACCGTCACCAGAACCGCCCCCGACACCGCAGGCCGCGGCAGCAGGAAGGCCAGATCCACCGCGACCCCGACAGCCAGCAGATAGAACGGCACCGTCGACACCGGGAAGCCCAGCGCCAGCAGCAGCGGCCACATCACGCACCGGTAGGCGACATACGCGCCGGCCACGGTCAGCGCGGCCCAGCGCCGTCCGACGGTCTTGCGCGCCAGCACGAGGATCAGCGCAGAAACCCCGATCCCCCACAGCGGATACACCCACTCCGGGATCGGCATCGTGAAGTGCACCACCGCGGCCCGGTCGACCGGGTGGCCGATCTGGTTGGCGGCGAAGGAAAGCAGCGTCGGCTCCGCCTCGGGCGTGCCGCGTTCCCAGGCCCGCAAGCCGAGGATGCCGTACTCCTGCTGTCCGTTCGGGAAGAAGGTGTTCTCCAGGAAGAACGCCCACAGCGCGAGCAGCACCCCGGTGCGGAAGCGGCCCGGCGGGGCCAGCCGCAGCCAGCCGAGCAGGACGCCCGCCTGCATGATGCCGGTGCCGAGGTACAGCATCATGTGCGACGGGCTCCACGCGGTCAGGTCGAGGCCGTTCACGCGGTGGTTGATCACGTCGAGCGGCGCGGCGACCAGGAACACGATCAGCCCGGCCTGCATGAGCCGCAGCGAGCGCCGGTCGCAGCCGAGGCCGGTGT
This sequence comes from Amycolatopsis sp. NPDC114503, assembly GCF_055633655.1. Taxonomy (NCBI): domain Bacteria; kingdom Bacillati; phylum Actinomycetota; class Actinomycetes; order Pseudonocardiales; family Pseudonocardiaceae; genus Amycolatopsis; species Amycolatopsis sp. NPDC114503. Next base: position 851,295 of record NZ_JBVKDT010000001.1, read on the forward strand.
AGCTGTGGATCGCCACCAGCACGATGATGATCACCGTGCCGACGGTGTTGATCAGGTGCGGCGGGGCGAGGTCGTCGCGCAGCCACTTGAAGTGCCACGACATGTCCCACGACGACCCGACGAGCTTGAACGCGAACGCGGTCAGCCACATGCCGTAACAGAACCGCAGCACCCACGCCGGAGTCGGTGCTCCCGGTGCGCCGCGGTGCCAGTGCGTCGCGAAGAAAAGCCTGGTCTTGCCCACCGGCCCGCGCGGGACCGTGGGGCCGGCGACGTCTTCAACCGCCTTCGTCATAGGCGCCATCATCCACTGCCGCAAGACCCCGCGGCGGGAGAAGGGGCAAAAACCGGGGTTCACCCCTACGGGTGGCGGATTTGCCCCCGCCCGGCCGGGCACGGCAGGGTGTCGGCCCATGATGCCGAAACGAGCCGTCGCCGCCGTGCTGATCGCAGCCCTCGTGCTGGCCGGCGGAGGCGTGCTGACCAGCCTGTTCCTCTGACCGAGGGCAGCGTGGGCACAATGGCGGCATGACGCACAACCTGCTGGGCCCCGAGCCCACGCTGCTGCCCGAGCACACCGAAGCGCAGGCCGCGCTCGACTCCGGGACGGACCCGTCCGCCGTGGCCGCCGAACACCCCGAGTACAGCGAGGCCTGGGCCACGCTCGCCGAACGCGCGCTCGCCGACGGCGAGACCGTCGCCGCGTACGCCTACGCCCGCACCGGCTACCACCGCGGCCTTGACCAGTTGCGCCGCGCCGGCTGGAAGGGCTTCGGCCCGGTGCCGTGGGCACACCGGCCGAATCAGGGTTTCCTGCGCGCGCTCGCTGTGCTCGGCACCGCTGCGGGCCGCATCGGCGAATCCGAGGAGTACGAACGGTGCAAGACGTTCCTCGCCGACTCCGACCCGGCCGCGGCCGAGGCGACCGGGTTGAAGTGACCGGTTCGAAGTGACACGGGCCGCCGGTCGCGCCCCGGAAAACCCGGGCGCGACCGGCCCGTTGCCCACCTTCGGGTGACAGCTAGAGGTGTTCGCATTTGGTGACACCTACAAAGGCGGCCATGCGAGGCACGGCCATGCTCACCCCCCGGATCCGCACCCTCGGCACCGCACTGCGCGAGGCCAGGGTCGACGCCCGTTTCGGACTGCGCGAACTCGCCCGGCGAGTCGGCACCAACCCCGCCCTGGTGTCGAACTGGGAGCTGGGACAACGGGTTCCCGCGCTGGAGGACGTCGCGGGCATCCTCGGCGCGCTCGGCGTCGTGGGCGCGGAGAAACAGCGGATCCTGCAACTGGCGCGCGGCACCGCCGAACCGGGCTGGGTCGCCCGCGGCAAGCAGTCCGACCCGGACCACCTCGGCGGGCTGCTCGCCTGCGAACGCGCCGCGACGTCGGTCGTCGAATGGCAGCCGCTCCTGATACCCGGGCTGCTGCAGATCCCGGATTACGCGCGGGCGCTGTTTCTCGCGGACGGATTGCCGCTGAAGGACGCGGAACGCCAGGCGGAGCTCCGGATGATGCGCCGTCCGCTGGTGGTCGGCCCCGGCGCGATCCCGTGCGAGGTGCTGCTGGGCGAGGCGGCGTTGCGCAATCCGATCGGCGGGCCTTCGACGATGGCCCGGCAGCTGCGGTTTCTCGCCGACCTGATGGCGACGTCGGCGAAGCTGTCGGTCCGCGTCGTGCCCGGCAGCAGCGGCGGGCATTCGGGACTGGCCGGGCGGTTTTGCGTGTACCACGTGGAGGTCGGCGATCCGATCGTCTACTTCGAGCACCAGCACTCGGGGGCCTTCCTCCTCGACGAGGGGAACGACACCTACTGCGAGGTCGCGGACCGGATTCGCGATTTCTCCCTGGACTCCCGCCGATCGGCGGCGTTCGTGCAGCACACCGCACAGCAGTTCCGGGAGCTCGCGCAGGGGAAAACCACGGAGGGGCCTAGGAATACGTTCGGTTAGCCGGGACGTCGGTCGCGATCCGCAGTTCGCTTTGGAGCAGGTTCTTCGACACCGAGAAGCCGTGCCGCACATAGGCCGGTATCGCGCGTTCCGAGGAGTGCACGGTCACCCGCTCCAGCCCGAATTCCGCGGCCAGCCGAAGCGTCGCCTCGATCAGGAGCCCGCCAACGCCGCTGTCGCGTGCTTCCGGCACGACGTACACGCATTGCACGTCGCCGCAGATCCGCGAAAAGTCATGCGGCGTCGGCACTCTGGGGGTGAGGGCGAGAAACGCCATCCCGAGCACTTGCTCGTCCCGCACCGCCACCAGACAACGATGCGTTTCGGCGTGCTCGCGAGCCCAGGCGGCGAACTCGCGCACGAAGGCGGCCCGATCGCGTTCCGGGAGGCCGTCGCGGTCGGCGACCCAGCGCCAGCGCAACGCGGCGACGGCGGGGAGTTCGTCGGCGCGGGCTGGGCGAATCCCGGTGAGCGGTGCAGGAGTCACTTTCGAATTTCCGGACGTCGTGGGTGGCACTCTTGGCATTGTTGCTTGGTGGTCCTCGGGGACGAGGTGACAGTCGTACGGTCAAGCCGTCGAAAGTTCGTCGAGGCCAGCCACGGCGTCGTCGAGAAGCTTGTCCATGTTCGGTTGACTCGCGCGCGAATGGCGATGGACGACGGAGTTGCGTGCGGTTGTGAACCTGACGAACTGCGCAAGGGGTTGCACGGACGTCCCCGGCATCCCGAAGGGCCAGGGGGAGAGATCCGCGAGGACGTGACCAAGTTCCGAAATGAATCCTTCGATGCCTTGGTCGCCAAAGCCGTGGAACGCAAGGTGATCGCCTCAGGCAAGCAGAAGCCATCGAGCTCCTCTGCGGCGAGCTGGACTGAGCCGCGCTGACAGACGAAGGATGGACCCGGCCGGCCGGGGGAGGGTGCCGGCCGGGTCCGAGGTCGTCAGGCGACCGCCGCGAGTTCCCGGATTGGGGTTACCGAGCCGACTACGCGATTTCGGCCGCTGTTCTTCGCCGCATACACCGCGGCGTCGGCCGCGGCCATCACTTCCTCGATGCTTGTCCCGTCCAGCGGGAACGCCGCCACCCCGATCGACGCGGTGCGGTTTTCGATCGCGACCGCCACGCCTTCGTTCGTCTGCGTGGGAATCACCAGCTCGCTGATGCGCTGCCGGATCCGCTCCGCCGTCACGATCGCGTCCTCTTTCGACGTCGACGGCAGCAGCGCGACGAACTCCTCGCCGCCGAACCGGCCGACGAGATCGTGCGCCCGGGTCTCCTGTTTCACTACGGCGGCAACGGCTTTGAGCACGTCATCGCCCGCCAGGTGGCCGTAAGTGTCGTTGATCCGTTTGAAGTGGTCGAGGTCGATCATCAGCGCGCCGAAGCTGCCGTTCTCGCGCTCGGCACGGGAAATCTCGCGCTGCGCGCCTTCCTGCCACGTGGTGGCGTTGAGCAGCTGCGTTTTCTGGTCCGTGGTCGCGAGTTCCTCGAGCCGCTTGATCAGCATCGACCGCTGCAGCACGTACAGCGGCAGGATCACCAGCACCGACAGCAGCGGTTCCTGGCTCAGCACCATCACCAGCAGCCCGCCGACGCACAGGGTCGCCAGCTCCAGCAGGTTGTCGTCCATCGTGCCGAGGCAGGACTCGGCCGTCGCCTTCGCCGGGTCGGTCAGGTACAGACCAAGGCCGGTCAGGGCGGTGTTGACGAGGAAATAGCCGAGCGCGCCCGCCACCACGGTGGTGACGCTGTGGCCGTTCGCGAGATGTCCGGCCAGCGCCGCGCCGAAACCGGACAGGATCATCGTGGTCGCGTTGGCCGCGACGCGGTGCGCCTCACCGGGGCGCGTGCCGTTCCAGCTGCGGAAGGCCAGGTAGACGTAGATGATCACGCCCAGCGCGGCCACCAGCTGCGGCGGCACCAGCAGCGCCGCCGGAAGCAGCCACACCGAGGTCACGGTGATGTGCGGGCCCTGGCTCAACATCCGGCGCTGCCGCTCGATCTGCCGCGTGACCTCGGTCTGCGCGATCGCCAGGCCGGCGAGCATGCCCAGGATCCCGATCTGGCCGAGGCTGACCGGGAACACCAGCGTGCTCACCACCGTGAGCACCGCCGTGACGGCCATGCTCGTCAGCGTGACCGCGACCCACTGCCGCGGCCGAGTCCAGAGCGACCACCGGGAAACCGCATCGCGCAGCCCCAGCCCAGAAAATTCCCCCAATGTGACCATTCTTCCCCCCGGGTCTTGCGCGGATCTCCAGTGACACTCGCCTTACTCACAGTTTCAGACCGTTTGCCGCCTGTCCACAAGGGCCTTAGGTGTGTACATTTTTCCCGAACACGCCGGATGAAGGGTGACCAGCGATGCGCAGCAAGGAACAGTGACCGCGTAGCAGCACCGCAAGGTCGCGCAGGTCAGAGCCTCACGCGCGGGGCATGTCGGGGTAGTCAGGCATGTTCGGCGCGTGTGGCTTCCTTCGCAGACCCGTCTTCAGCCTGCCCGGAAACGGTCCGCTGCCACGCGATCGCGAGCGGAATCGTGATGAGCAGCCCGGCCAGTCCGAAGATCCCGACGGTCGTCTGCGCGCTCACGTGATCCGCGATGACCCCGCCGATCAACGGCGTCACGCCCATCGTCGTGGTCAATCCGGTGTTCGACAGCCCCATCGTCTGCGCCCGGCTCTCGTCCGGAACCGCGACCGTCAGCGACGCCGTCGCCTGCAGCAGCGCGATCGTGCCGAAGCCGCCGGAGATCACGAACAGGATCACCGAGACGATCGCGCCCGGCTGCAGGAAACAGAGCAGCAGCGGGATCGCGGCGAGCGCGGTCATCGGGCCGATCAGCTTCGGCCGGATTCCGGCGGGCACCCAGCGCGTGTAGATGAACGTGAAGATCACGCTGCCCACCGGGTCGGCGGCGAGCAGGAAGCCGATCATTTCGGACCCGCCGCCCGAGGAAGCGACGTACGGCGCGGCAATGCCCTCGTACACCGGCATCAGGCCGGCGAGCCACGTGAAGACCATCAGGGACCGCAACGCACTGGTCGCGAAGGCGACCTTGCCGCCGGCGCTCAGCGAGGAGAGGAACGGCTTGCGCTTTTCCCCGCTGGCCGCGGCGGGACGGGATTTCAGTCCGAAGCGGAGGAAGAGCGCGGAGAGCAGGAACGTGCCCGCGTCGAGCACCAGGGCGAGGCGGGCGTCCATCGTGAGCAGCAGCGCGCCACCGCCGGCGAAACCGAGCAGCTGCGCGGATTGGACCGTCATGCTCCGGATGCCCATGCCGACCACGAAACGGTCGCCTTCGAGCACCTGCGGCAGCAACGCCAACTGAGACGCCTTAAACGGCGGATTCAGCAGCGAAACACATCCGACGAGCACGCATAGCGCCCAGAACGGCAGCCCGGGAATCGCAACGCACAGAATCAATGCCGCGCGCGTGAGGTCGACAGTGACCATGACCGCCCGGCGAGGGAAGCGGTCGGCGAATCCGGTGAGGAAGATGCCGCCCAGCAGCGACGGGAAGAACGTGAGCGCGTAGGTGAGGCCGGTCAGCGTCGCGGAACCCGTGTTGGCGTAGACGAGGACGGACAACGCGACCCGGGCAAGCTGGTCACCGGCGATCGACAGCAGTTCGCCGAACCACATCGCGCGGAACTCGGCGACTCCGAACACCTCGCGGAACGTGACCCGGTGTGGTGCTGTCGTCATGCGTGTTCTCCCCGCTGCTGTGTGCGGACTGTGCCGCACTAGTGACCAACGGGTGACCCTAGATCCTCCTGGTCACGGGCCGGTCACACGAAGTGAGTTGCCAAGCTCAGTGTCTCGTGACTGTTGGTGATTCTCTAGGTTCTTTCGCCGGTATCCGTCAGGTCACGGTCAGTTCGCCACGTGTCCAGACGATAGCGCTCCGCACTCTCCTCCGGGGTCTGTTCGATCTTTGTGGTTTGTGACACATCCGTTCGGGTCGGACGTCCGCAGAGTGGAACGGCCGCCGCCCGGCCACCCGGCCGCGTAGCTTCGCCCGGGTGATCGCTCTCCCGACGTTCACGCTCGCCATCGTGGGCGCCGGACCTCGCGGGGTCGGCGTCCTCGAACGGCTGTCCGCGAACGCCGCCGAACTGCTCGGCGACCGGCAAGCCGAAGTCCACCTCATCGACCCGTTCCCGCCCGGCCCCGGCCGCGTGTGGCGGTACGAGCAGTCGCCGCTGCTGCGGATGAACTCGATGCCCGAGGACGTCACCGTGTTCACCGACGACACCGTCCGGATCGACGGCCCGGTGCGGCCGGGTCCGTCGCTGATCGAGTGGGTGCGGCAGGTGCGCGCGGGCACCCTCGCGTATCCGGTGCCGGACGACGTCCGCGCCGAGTTCGAGGCACTGGCCTCCACGGATTTCCCGACCCGGCGGTTGCAGAGCCGGTACCTGGAGTGGTTCTACCGCAAGGTCGTGGCCGAATTGCCGCCCGAAATCACGGTGATCGAGCACCTCGCCACGGCCGAGAGCATCGACAACGACGAGACCGTGCGGCTTTCCGACGGCACGACGGTGACTGCCGACGCTGTGGTGCTGACGGTCGGCCACCTCGACGCGGTCCCCGATTCTCGCGAACGCGCGCTGGAGGCGTTCGCCGAGCAGCACGAGCTGTCCTACTACCCCGCTGGCTACACCGCGGATGTCGATTACTCCGCCGTGCCCGCCGGAGAACCGGTGCTAGTACGCGGTTTCGGCCTGGCGTTCGTGGACCTGATGCTGTTGCTCACGGAGGGTCGCGGCGGCCGGTTCGAGGAGCTGCCGTGCGGCGGTCTGCGCTACCGCCCGAGCGGTGCCGAACCGGTGCTGCACGTCGGATCCCGGCGCGGGGTGCCGTATCACGCGAAAACCGGCTATCGGCTGCGCGGGAAACCGTTGCAGCTGCCCAGATTCTTTGACAAGCGCGCCATCGACGGCCTGACCGGTCCGCTCGACTTCCGGGCGGACGTGTGGCCGTTGATCGCCAAGGAACTCGCCTGGGCGTATTACACCGAGCTGTTCACGGGACATCCGGACCGCGTGCGCACGGATTTCGCGGTCTTCGCGGACAAATTCGCCGACCTGCCGTGGGGAACGTCCGAAATGGACGATCTGATCGCGGCTGCCGTGCCTGCGCTGGAAGATCGGCTCGACCTGGAGCGGCTGGACCGTCCGTTCGCTGGCCGCCGCTTCGATTCCGGTGAGGAATTCGGGAAAGCGGTGCGGAAATACATCGAGTCCGACCTCGCGCGGCGAGCGGATGTGCACCACAGCGCGGACCTCGGCGCGTTCATGGCACTGCTGTCGGTGATAGGTCAGCTGCCCACGCTGCTCTCGACCGGACGGCTGACCGCCGCTTCCCAAGTGTCCGATATGGACGGCTGGTTCCACGGCTTTTTCTCTTATTACGCAAGCGGTCCGCCACCGCGTCGGCTCGACGAACTGCTCGCGCTCGAAGACGCAGGCGTCGTGTCGTTCCTTGGCGCGGACATTTCGATCGACGCTGACGAGACGGCCCGGACGTTCGTCGCGTCGAGCGCCATTCACCCGGACAAGGTCGCCGCGCGCACGTTGATCGAGGCGCGGCTGCCGGACGCCAGTGTCCCGCGAGTGTCCGATCCGCTGTTGCGCAGCCTGCGGGATACCGGTGCGCTGGCCGAGGAAACCGTGCCGGATGTCGACGGCGCAACGTTGCCGTCCGGACGGATTGCCACGTCGCTCAACGACTTCCGACTGGTCACTGTGGACGGTGGGACGCATCCACGACGGTTCGCGGTCGGTCCGCACACGAGCGTCCGATCAGCGGGCGCTTTCACCCGGCCGCGCACGAATGCGATCTCGTTCCGGCAGAACGACGCCCTGGCAAGGGAAATCCTGCGGCTGGCTAACCCTTGACCGTCGGCGCGATCTGCTGCGCCCACTCCCACGGTGCGGCGGTGTCGCCGGGCAGCGAGTTGAAGTACTCCCAGCCGTCGATGCCGCCGAAGTCCGGGTACTTCTGGACGAGGCTGCCGACGGTGTTCTTCAGTGTCGGCATGTCGACGTACCCGTTGCAGTTAGCGGGATTCGTGACCGTTCCGGCGACGACCTTGCTCGCCGGGACGACGCCGTGGCCGATGATCTGGTCGTAACCCGAGGTGTCCGCCAGCGAGCCCCAGCCGCAGTAGAACTGGGCGTTGAACCAGGAGATCTGGTCGCCGCGCTCACGGTAGAGCCGGTCGTAGTCAAGGCCGGAAAGGCCGCCACCGCCGCTGAGTTCGGTCGCGACCGGCGCGAGGGTGATCAGAAAGTCCGGGCCGAAGTCGCTGCGCAGCGCGTCGATCACCCGGTTCAGCGCGTCGTTCGACATCTGCTCCTCGACGTCGAGGTCGATGCCGGACAGCGAATGGTCGCGGATCAGGTTGCGCAGCAACGGATAGTAAGTGTCGAAGTCCTGCTCCAGGCGCTGGAAGCTGCCTTTCGCCGCACCGCCGACGAAAGCGAGCGCGTGCACGCCTTTGCCTTGCATGGTGGCGAGATCGGCCCACATCTGCGTGAACTTGGCGTCCGACGGCGGATCGTCGTTGAGCGTCATAGTTCCGCCGTCGTTGAGGTGCACGGCTCCGACGATCACGTCGGTGACGCCGGTGTCGTGGTCGGTGAGCCCCAACGGCGAGATGTACGCCCCGTTCTGGTGCGTAGTTTGGTAGTAGACAACGACTCTGCGTCCGGTCGCCGCCGTCGCCGGGACTGCTCCGCAGAGCACCAGGAACACCGCCAGCACCGCCGCCGTGATCTTCCTCATGGTTCGGACCATAGGACGGCGGCGGCGCCCGCGGTAGGGCTGATCGGGTCAGCAGCGTCCCAGCATGTCCGTCAGCGCAGACTTCTCCGCCGAATTCACGGTGAGCTTGAACTTGGCCTTGACCGTCACCCACATTTTGGCGTAGGTGCACCAGTATCCGGTGGACGGCGGCTTCCACTGGTCCGGCGACTTGTCGCCCTTTTCCTGGTTGACGTTGTCGGTCACCGCGATCAGCTGCGGGTCGGACAGATCGTTGGCGTAGGCCTGGCGCTGCGCGGTGGTCCACGAAGACGCGCCGGTGCGCCACGCGTCGGCGAGCGGCACGACGTGGTCGATGTCCACATCGGACGGAGAGCTCCAGGTCGCGCCGTCGTAGGGCGAGGTCCATTTTCCGGACGTCGGATAGCAATCGGAGCCGACCTGGACGTTCGTGCCGTCACGCTTGAGCACCATCTCGCGCGTGTTGCAGCTGTTGCCCTGGTCGATCCAGTGCGGGAACTTGTCGCGGCTGTAGCCGTCCTGCGAACCGTCCGGTTTCACCGTGAGGCCGGCGAGCTGGCTCTTCGCGGTGTCCGCCGACGGGATGCCGGGAGGAGTGGCGTCGGCGACGCCCACCGTGACCGAGCCGAGCAGCGCGACGCCGGCCAGGACGGTCAAGGAGTTGCGAACTGTACGAGTGGTCGGCATATTGCTGCCTTCCTGGTCAGATGCGGGACTGATTCACCTTTGACCACGAAAGTGGCGTGCGCAACACCGTCAGGTGACGGGAAACCGACCTTCTGTAAACGGAAAGTCACCGAGAGTCCAAGTTTCCTTGACCCTCGTCCGGCGCCGCTGGGTCAGCCGCGGACCGCGCGGAGGTCGGCTGTGTGCCGGTACCAGGTCCGCCGGGTGATCTCGCGTTCCTGCGGTACACCGTCGATGACCAGCGAAGACGTCGGAACGCAGCCGAGCTGGAAGGCGCGCCCGCGAAAGGTCGCGGACCGTTTGAGGAGCTTCCCGCGGGTGATTCGGGCGGTGACGCCGGAGTCGTCCGGTGCGACCTCGATGCCGGAAACCACTCCGTCGAAAGCCACCTGTTCGTCGCAATACGCCTGGCCCTTGACATCGCGCAGGGTCGCGTGCCCGAGGAGCACGCCGCCGGTGTCGTCGCGCACGAGCGAACTCTCGGCGTCCTCGCCCTTCCAGGCGAGCGCGAACGCCTCGTCCGGGTCCGAAGGCAGCCGCCAGCGCGCGGCGACGCGAGAGCCGGCCTCGGTGGCCACGAAACCGACGGACACGCCCGGGAGGAGTTCGCGGCGCATGAGACGCACCACCACGGCGGCGAGGTCGGCGTCGGAGCCCAGCACGACGAGCCGGTCGTGTTCCCCCAGCAAGGGGTCGATTTCCGCCTTGCCGGGACGGTGTCCGGCGTGCACCAGCGGGACGTCGCCGAGCCGTGCGGGGAGATCCGCCGCGGTGCCGCAGGCCACCACTATTCCGCGCACTCCGGCGTCCTCCGTTAAAGTCATGCACCGGCATTTACCAGCGCCACCCGTGCCCCCGTCCGGGGTCACTATTCCTATTGCCGAACACCTGGAGTGTCACATGCCGGCCATCGTGCTGATCGGTGCCCAGTGGGGGGACGAGGGCAAGGGCAAGGCCACCGACCTGCTCGGCGACCGCGTCCAGTGGGTCGTCCGCTACCAGGGCGGCAACAACGCGGGCCACACGGTCGTGCTGCCGAACGGCGAGAACTTCGCGCTGCACCTCATCCCGTCGGGGATCCTGACGCCGGGCGTGACGAACGTCATCGGCAACGGCGTGGTCATCGACCCTGGCGTGCTGCTGGACGAACTGGCCGGTCTCGAGGAGCGCGACGTCGACACCAGCAAGCTGCTGATCTCGGCCGACGCGCATTTGATCATGCCGTACCACGTGGCGATCGACAAAGTCACCGAGCGCTATCTCGGCAGCCGCAAGATCGGCACCACCGGCCGCGGCATCGGCCCGTGCTACCAGGACAAGATCGCCCGCGTCGGCGTCCGCGTGCAGGACCTGCTCGACGAGAAGATCTTCCGCCAGAAGGTCGAGGCGGCACTGGAATTCAAGAACCAGGTGCTGGTCAAGGTCTACAACCGCAAGGCGCTCGACGCGGACCAGGTCGCCGACGAGGTGCTCGCGGCGGGCGAGAAGTTCGCGCACCGCATCGCCGACACCCGGCTGCAGCTGAACCAGGCGCTGGAGCGCGGCGAGACGGTGCTGCTGGAGGGTTCGCAGGGCACGCTGCTCGACGTGGACCACGGCACGTACCCGTTCGTCACGTCGTCGAACCCGACGTCCGGCGGCGCGAGCGCGGGGTCGGGCATCGGCCCCGGCCGCATCACGACCGTGCTGGGCATCCTGAAGGCCTACACGACCCGCGTCGGCTCCGGCCCGTTCCCGACCGAACTGGACGACGAGTCCGGCGAGTACCTGCGCAAGCAGGGCGGCGAATTCGGCGTCACCACCGGCCGCTCGCGGCGCACCGGCTGGTTCGACGCGGTGATCGCCCGCTACGCGGTGCGGGTCAACGGAATCACCGACTACTTCCTGACGAAGCTGGACGTGCTGTCCGGCCTGGAGAAGGTCCCGGTGTGCGTCGGCTACGAGGTGGACGGCTTCCGCACCTCGGACATGCCGATGACCCAGACCGACGTGCACCACGCGGTCCCGATCTACGAAGAGCTGCCGGGCTGGTTCGAGGACATCTCGAACTGCCGCACCTACGACGAGCTGCCGGCCAACGCGCGGGCTTACGTCGAGCGGATCGAGGAGCTGTCGGGCGCCCGGGTTTCGGCGATCGGCGTCGGTCCGGGGCGCGAGCAGACGATCGTGCGGCACGAGTTCGCCTGATCTTTTTCGCTTGAGCGGCCAGGCTGGTTTCGTACCGGCCTGGCCGTTTTTGTCAGCGAACCGTTGTGGTGACTGGGGTTTGATTGCGGAACAGGTCGAGAACCGGGCAGTGCTCGTCCACCGCGCGGCGGAGCTGTTCGTAGACCTCGGGCGCGGCCGGGCCGTCGAGTTCCACGGAGACTCGGACGTCGCTGAAGCCGGGTCGGGTCGATTCGTCGAAGCCGAAGAAGCCGTGCAGGTCGAGGTCTCCGTCCACCTTCACGCGGACTGCGTCCAGCGGGATGCCGAGGCGGGCCGCCCAGAACTGGTACGTGATCACCTGGCAGGAGCCGAGCGAGGCCAGCGCGTACTCGACCGGGTTCGCCGCCTGGTCGGTGCCGCCGAGGGCGGGCGGTTCGTCGACGGTGAAGGCGTGGTCGCGCACCCGGACGTCCACCACAGTCGCCGTGTTCGGGGCCAGTGCGTGGTCGACGCTGAACGACACCGCCGCGTTGTGCCGGTCCGTTTGCACGGCTTGGCGGGTGCCGTCGATGACGTCGGTCAGTGACATCGGTCCTCCTGGGGTCGTCGGGCGTCCAGGGTGCGGGTCCGCCGCCGCGGCGGGCAGGGGCTCTCGTCGGCTGAGAACGCGGCTGGCACAAAGCCGTGCGCTTGTTTCGGCTGGTGAGAAACCGGTGGTGCGGCTGAATAGTTTGAAGACATGAGCGTCGGACTGACCTTGCCCGCCCTTCCGCGGGAAAACATCACCGTGACCGAGGTGCTGGACCAGGCACGCGAGGCCGAGGAGGCTGGCGCGTCGTCGATCTGGTTCGCCCAATTGCCCTGGGGCCACGACGCGCTGACGGTGGCCGCGCTGGCCGGACAGGTGACTTCCCGGGTCGAGATCGGCACGTCGGTGGTGCCGATTTATCCGCGGCATCCGCTGGTGCTGGCCGCTAGCGCGCGCACCGCGAGCGAGGCGTCCGGCGGGCGGTTCACTCTCGGCATCGGCCTTGGAGCGAAGAACTTTCTCGAACCCGTCTACGGCACGCCGTATCCGCCGCCGGTGCGGCACCTGCGGGAGTACCTGACCGTCTTGCGCGCGGTGTTCGCCGGGGAACAAGTCGACTTCACCGGCTCGACGGTGGAGGCGCATCTGCTGGAGCCAGCACCGGCGTCGCCGATTTCAGTGCTCGTCGCCGCGATGGGGCCGCAGGTGTTGCGCGTCAGCGGGGAACTGGCGGACGGCACGCTGCCGTACCTGGCCAGCCCGCGAGCTCTTTCGAACCTGATCGTGCCCGGGATCGGTCCTGGCAAGCGAGTGATCGCCGCCGTTCCGGCTGTGGTGACCAGCGACGTCGATGCGGTGCGCGAAATCGCGGCGCGGGAACTCGGTCTCTACGGTTCGATCCCGTCGTACCAGCGCATTCTGAAGGAGGGCGGCGTCGAAAGCGCGGCTGAGTTGGTGCTGATCGGCGACGAGGAGACGGTCGCCGCCGGCGTGCAGCGCTATTTCGACGCAGGCGCGACCGACGTCCTGCTCACCCAGACCGCCCTGCACACCGACGAGGACCGGCGGCGCACCTGGCGGCTGACGGGCGAGCTCAACTCATCCGGTTCGTAAGGGTTGTCGTCACGGACATTTCCTCCAGATCGAGCTCGCGCAGCACCTTCTGCAGGACGTCGTCGTCAAGGCGGCCGGCGCGGTTCTCCTCGATCATCGCCGCACGCTGGGTGATCAGGAGTTCCCGCCGCGCCTTGGCGAACTGCGCCTGCGGACTGTCTCGGCGTTCCTCGCCGGACAGGGTGATCGCAGCCTGCGCGAACCGGTAACGGGTGTCCACCACGCGTTCCAGCCGTTGTTCGAGCCGCTTCATTTTCTCCGGCTCTATGTCCAATGTGGACAGCTGGTCGCGGGCGAGCTCGCGCAGCCGTTCGTGCGCGGCCTTCTGCGCGACCTTGCGCGCGGCCAGCTCCTCGGCCTGGTCGCGGGCGTCCTCGTCCGGGTCCCGGACTTTGAGCAGCCGGATCAACGGCGGCAGCGTGAGACCTTGGATCAGCACCGTCCCGACCGCGACGGAGAACGCGAACAGCTGGATCTCGGCGCGCCCAGGCGTATCCGCCGGAACACCGGACGCGGCGGCGATGGTCACGACGCCGCGCATACCGGTCCAGGAGATCACCGCCAGCGAACGCCAGGCCGGCGGATCGTGCTTGGTGCGTCTGAGAAGTTGCAGCGACCGAGGCAGATAGCTGGACAGGAACACGGCGGGTATCCGCACGAACATCGTGGCGAGCAACACGACGACCGCGGACAACGCGAGCGTCCCGTTGTCCCGCGCGGCATGCTGCGCCCCGTCGAGCACGAACGGCAGTTGCAACCCCATCAAGGCGAACACCAGCGCCTCGAGCATGACGTCGATCGACGCCCAGACAGACCGGTCCTGCACCCGCGTCGCCGGTGACGCCCGCAGCGACCGGTGCCCGAGGAACAGCCCCGCCGTGACGACCGCCAGCACGCCGGATCCGCTGAACTCGGCCCCGAACGGATGCAGATGCTCCGCGGTGACGTACGCCGCGAACGGCACCACGATCCCGAACGCCGATTCGAGCAGCGGATCGTCCAGCCTCGTGCGGATCAGCTCGACGACCCCGCCCGCGACCAGCCCGACCAGAATGCCGACCACCGTCGCGACGGCGAAGACCGCGAACCCGTGCCCGAGCGACCCCGCCGTGCCGACCACCGCGGCGAGCGCGACCTTGTACAGCGTGAGCGCGGCCGCGTCGTTGACCAGGCTTTCGCCGGTGAGCACGGTCATCACGCCCCGCGGCAACCCCAACCGCCGCCCGATCGCGACAGCCGTCACCGCGTCCGGCGGAGACACGACCGCCCCGAGCACCAGCGCCGACGCCCACGGCAGATCGGGCAGCAGCAGATGCACGACGAAGGCGATCACGAACGCGGTGGCCACCACGAGCAGCACGCCGAGCGTGATGATCGGCCGCAGATTCGCACGAAAGTGGGAGATCGAACTCTCCAGCGACGTCGAGTACAGCAACGGCGGCAACACGACGGTCAGGATCAGCTCGGGCTCCAGCTCGACCCGCGGAACGCCGGGAATCAGCGCGACCCCCAGCGCGACCACCACGATGAGCAGCGGCGCGGAAAGGTTGAACCGCCGGGCGATCGCAGTCAGCCCGAGCGACCCGGCGAGCACGCCGACCAGCGTCAAGGTCTCCATGCTTCGCATCTTGACTCATGGGTTGCGCGAGGCATGGATGGTGTGGGTTCGTGTCGGGACTCCCTTCGGGGTGAGGTGGACGGGCGGGGCTCGTGGGTGGTCGGTCCGCACGCCAGCGCGAAGCGGACGCGACGGGGTGGGCAGCGGTCGGCGGACGGTGCGGACGCGGGAGTGGGTGGTGGTGCGGACGTGGCAGTGGGTGGTGGCGGCGGATGTTGGCGGGGCCGTGGCTCCGGCTCCACGGCCGCGGGGTGGTGACGACGGGGGCTGGCCCCTCGGGGGTTGTCGACGGGGCGGACCACGCGGGGGTGGTTGACGGGTGGCGGTCGTGGGTGGTGGGGCATCGAAGAGGCGGGCCGCCAGGCGCCGATGCGGAGGAGGTCGGTGGGCTCCGGTGCGGATGCGGTCGTAGTCGGCGGTGGCGAGGTGCGGTGCGGCGGGCTATGGCAGCTGGTTCGCGGCGCTGCAGACGACGCGAACCGAAGCTGTGGTCGGCGCACGGCAGTTCGGCGAATGGGTTGATCAGGCTCCGCTCGCAGGCCTCCGTCCGATGCTCGTCGATAGCGCAACGCCGGGCGGAACGATGCCGGGCGGAGCAACGCCGGGCGGCGCGATCCTGGGTGGAGCGATCCCGGGTGGAGCGATCCGGGTGGACCAACGCCGGGCGGAACGATGCCGGGCGGAGCAACGCCGGGCGGCGCGATCCTGGGCGGCGCGATCCCGGGTGGAGCGATATCGGGTGGACCAACGCCGGGCGGAGCGATGCTGGGTGGGGCAACGCCTGGTCGCGCAACGCCGGGCGGAACGATGCCGGGCGGAGAACGGCCCGCCGCCGCAAGAACTCGCCGGGCTAGCCGAGTTCCTTCAGTTCCTTTTCCACCGCGGCCAATTCCTCCGCCGATCCCTGCACCTTCGGGCCGGTGAACCACTTCCTCGCCGACACAGCCCACCACAACGCAGCTCCGCCCAGGACGATCAGGAAGGCGATCGGCGTGTAGTTGAACGAGTCGACCGTGATGGGGCTTGCTTGGGGGAGCATGAAGAGCACGAAGATCACCACGACCCACCCCGTCGCGACGATGCCGATCGGTTTGCCCCAGCGGCCCAGGTTCCACGGGCCCTTCTCGAAGCTGTCGCCCCGGCGGACGCGGAGGAAGACCGGGATCACGTACGCGACGTACAGGCCCACCGTCGCGATCGAGGTGACTGCTGCGTACGCCGTCGCGCTCCACAGGTACGGCAGCGCGAGCACCAGCGCGCCGCCAGCCGCCAGCCATACCGCGTTGGTCGGGGTTTGGGTTCGTTTGTTGATGTTGTGCCAGAGTTTCGAACCCGGGATCGCGCCGTCGCGGGCGAAGGCGTAGATCATGCGGGAGTTCGCGGTCACCGAGGCCATGCCGCAGAACAGCTGTGCACCGATGCAGATCAGGAGCAGGAATTTGCCGGTCACCGCACCGGTCGCGTCGATGAAGATCTGGGCAGGCGGGACGCCGGTGGCCGAGTTGACGGCTCCGTCGTAGTTCTGGATCGCGAAGGTCAGGCCGATCAACAGGATCCAGCCCGCGACGAGCGACACCAGGATCGAATTGATGATTCCGCGCGGACCCGCTTTCGCGGCGTTCTTGGTTTCCTCCGTCATGTGCGCCGAGGCGTCGTAGCCGGTGAGGGTGTACTGCGCCAGCAGCAAACCCAGCAGGAACACGTACGGCGCGGAACCCCAGCCGGTCTGGTTCACGAAGCTGCCGAACACGAACGACGCTTCCTGATGCTTCGCCGGCACGAACACGAGCACGCCCACGATCACCAGCACGCCCACCAGATGCCACCACACGCTGACGCTGTTCAGCACCGCCACCACGCGCACGCCGAAGGTGTTCAGCACCCCGTGCAGGACAAGGATGATGACCAGCAACAGAATCGTGTGCCCCGGCGTCGCGCTGAAGCCCCACTGCAGGTCGAGGAACGCGTTGAGGAACAGGGCAGCGCCGAAGTCGATGCCGGCCGTCACCGCGATCTGCCCGATCAGGTTGAACCAGCCGGTGAACCACGACCACGCCGGACCGTTGCGGGTCGCCAGCTTCGCCGCCCAGTAGTAGAGCCCGCCCGCGGTCGGGTAGCTCGAACACACCTCCGCCATGCCCAGCCCGACCAGCACCACGAACAGCCCGACCAGCGGCCAGCCCCAGATCATCGCCGCCGGGCCGCCGGTCTTCATGCCGAAGCCGTACAGCGTGAGGCAGCCGGACAGGATCGAGATGATCGTGAACGACACGGCGAAGTTCGAGAACGCCGACATCGTGCGTTTGAGTTCCTGCGCGTAGCCGAGCGCGTGCAGGCGAGCGCTGTCTTCGTCGGGTTGTCCGGTCTGCTGGTCGGAGACATCCATCGGGCACCCACCTGAAAGGTATGCGGACAGACCATTGAGAGTGCGCAGAAGTTAGCCCTCTCCGTTCGCGGGTGTCAAGGTTTCGCTGGTCGCTGGGCGGAAGCTCCTCCGAACGGCGCAGGGCGGTCCGGGTCTGGGTGATCAACATAGAACCAGTATCTCGAACAATTGTTCGAGAATGCATCACTCGAACCGGTCGTCTGTCGGGGTGGCCGCACCACGCGTGCGACCGGTCAGCGACAGGCCTGGATCGCCGGGACGCGGATCGCCTGCCGGGCCGTGCCGACGCTGGAGGCCAGAGTCAGCGCGCACGCGATGAGCACGACGCCGAGGTAGATCGCGATCGTGGCGTCGGGCAGCGCCGAACCGGTCTTCACCAGGCTGTACGGGATCACGGTCGCGACCGAGGCGATCGAGCCGAACAAGACCCCGGTCGAAGCGAGTACGGCTCCCTCCAGCCCGACCATCCCGAGCACCTGCGGCGGTGTCGAGCCCACGAGGCGTTGCTGACCGAACTCCCGCCTGCGGTGAATGGTGGTGGCGACGAGCGTGTTCACCAGCATGATCGCGGCGAACAACGCGACCATGCCGACCACCACGTAGTTCAGCGTTTCGATGCTCCGCGCGATCTCCGTCCGCGCTCCGGCCGCCGCGGAGTTCTCGATGCTCTGCATGTAGAGGGTGCCGGTGGCCATTCCGGTGAACAGGATGTTCGGCACGAGCGCCCCGGCCAGTTGCTGAGTCTGCCCGCGCAAGTTGAGCACGGCCAGGTGGCCGCAGGCCCCCGCACGCCTCAGCAGCGTGGCGACCGCCCTCGTGATCGCCGCCAGCAGCGAGGGCGCGAGCAGCGCGAACCCGACCGCGGACAGGATCGCCCCCTGACCTCCGATGGCCATCAACGCGGGCTCCCGGCCGGTGAACACGGTCGCGGTCAGCACTCCCGAGGAAACGCCCGTGGCGAGCACGAGCACCCCGGCGACCAGGCGGACCCGCCTCGGCCGGGCGTCCCCGACCGAGGCGGTGAGCAGTCCTTCCCGCACCCCGATCCTGGCTATGCGCCACGCCGTCGCCGCTGCCGCGATCGCGGCAGCGAGCAGCGTGATCCCCAGGCCGACGCCGACCGCGAACGGACCGAATTCGGCGGGCACGCTTTGCGGCACGCGCTGGGCGTTCTTGAGCAGGTCGACCACCAGCCTGCCGGTGAACACCGCCGGAGTGATCGCCGCGAGAAACGCGATGATCGCGATGGCCACTGCCTCGCCGACGATCAGACGGCCAATCTGGGCCGGGGTCGCGCCGACGCTTTTCAGCAGCGCCAGCTCCGCGTCGCGTTGGCGTACGAGCAAGCCGAGCGTGGACATCACGGCGACCACGACGAGCACCAGGCCCCAGCCGCCGACCGCGCTCGCCATGATGGTCAGGATGCGTCCGGTCGACTCGTCGACGTTGGCGCGAGTGTCCAGCAGTGAAGCGAAAGTCATCGTGGCACCGAGAAACAGCGAGACGAAGCTCGCCACGAAGCCGGCGGGGCGGTGCCGCAGCGAGCGCAGCGCGAGACGAAAGATGATCATCTGTCTGCCGCCATTCGCTCGGCGACCGGCTCGACAGCCGGGGCGGCCGAACTCCTGCCCGCCCGTGTCCGGTTTCTCTGAGGCCCAGGCGTCTTGCTGAGCAACTCCCGCCGCTCGGCCTCCGCCGCAATTCCAGCCACCGGTCTCTCCCCTCGACAGCCTGCGTGACGAACGCTAGGGCTCCCGAGGGCACGACAACGATGGCCCGCACCCCCCGTTATGGGGTGAGGACAGCCCTACCTCGCCCGGCTGCAGGCCTCGATGCCGAGGACATCGCGGGGAAGACCCCGACCGCGCTACCGACTCGCAATGGGACTGCGTCGCTGAGCAGCCCGGCGTACCCGTAAGAAAAGGCCCGCCGGTGACGAGAACGCCACCGGCGGGCCGGGAGAAACGAAGAAAAAATCAGCGACCAGTGAAGTCCCGCACCGATTCCAGCGCGGTGTCCGGCTGGTCGGCGAAGAATCCGTCGACTCCGGCCTTCAGGAACGCCGCTTCCTCCGCGAACACGTTGCCGAACGCGCTCGGGCTCGCCGAGGAGCGCAGGTTCGCCGGCAGGAACGGGTTTTCGTTGCGGAAGGTGTAGGGCTGCACCTCGAGCCCGGCGCGGTGGGCGTCGGCGATCAGCGTGGTCGGCTTGCCGAGGTTGTCCTGTGCGTCCCGCGGGATGATCTGGCCCTTCTCCGGGCCGAGGTACTTCGCGTATTTCGCGATCTCGCGCAGGCCGGCGGGCGTGACCAGGTCGGCGTAGGTGCGCTTGTCGCCCTTTGCGACGAAGTCCGCCGGCGCGCCCTTCGCCTCGGTCAGCTGCAGCAGCGGCACCCGCACCTGCTTGTGCAGCTCCTGCAGGTTCGACACCTCGAACGACTGGATGATCACCGGCGCGTTCGGCCGGTTCAGGCCGTTGCGGTTGAGGATCGACACCAGCTTCGGTTCGGTCGGGTTGCCGATCGAGGAGAAGTACGTCGAGTGCTTGACCTCCGGGTAGGTGCCCAGCGTCCGGTGCAGTTCGTGGCCGAGCCGCCGGGTCAGGTCGAGCACCTCCTGGTACGTCGCGATCCGGTAGCGGCCGTCGTAGAGCTGGTTGTTCGGCCGGTTCTGCGGGATCCGCTCCTTGGCGTAGAGCGTCTTCAGCTCGGCGAGGGTGAAGTCCTCGGTGAACCAGCCGGTCATCGTGGTTCCGTCGATGACCTTCGTGGTCTTGCGCGAGGCGAACTCCGGATGGGCCGCGACGTCGGTCGTGCCGCCGATCTCCGGTTCGTGCCGGGCGACGAGCTGGCCGTCCTTGGTCGGCACCAGGTCGACGTCGACGTAGTCCACGCCCATCCGCCAGGCGAGTTCGTACGACGCGAGCGTGTGCTCCGGGCGGTAGCCGGGCGCGCCCCGGTGTCCGACGATCACCGGGCCATCGTGCCGGGGACCGTGCGCGGCCGCACCCGCGGCCGTCTCCTCGCTCGCGGCGGCCGGGCCGATCGCGAGGCCGGCGACGCCGAGCAGGGCCAGGCCGGACAGGGCGAGCACGCCGAGGCGTTTGCGCTTCATGGGGGACCTTTCTCTACCGGGCGATCCGCAGCTCGCCACGACTACCGCGTCACCCTCACCGCCGCAAGCGTCGGGCGCGCGGCACCAGCCGGACGGGCGGTTGACAACCGGGTAAACGGTGGATGGCGGCCGAATCCGGACACCATTCTCCCGGGGCTGAGCAGGCACCGGACCAGTCGCACGCCTGGTCTGGGCCAGGGTCGCGGACGGCGCGCTGCCGCGGCGCGACACGCACCGTTACGCTGTCCGGCGTGCGCGTACTGGTAATCGGCTCCGGCGCTCGGGAGCATGCACTCGTCCTCGCGGTGGCTGGCGACCCCGCGGTCACGGCGCTCGCTTGCGCCCCCGGCAACGCCGGCACGACTGCGGTCGCTGAGCAGCTCGGGGTCGAGCTCGCCGAGCCGGAGGCCGTCGCGGCCCTGGCCAAGGAGTGGAAGGCCGACCTCGTCGTGATCGGGCCGGAGGTGCCGCTCGTCGCGGGCGTCGCCGACGCGGTGCGCGAAGCCGGTATCGCCTGCTTCGGACCCTCTGCCGCGGCTGCGCGCATCGAGGGGTCGAAGGCGTTCGCGAAGGACGTCATGGCGGCCGCGAAGGTGCCGACGGCTCGCAGTGAGGTCGTCGACACTCCCGCGCGTCTCGACGCCGCGCTTCAGCGCTTTGGGCCCACCTGGGTGGTGAAGGACGACGGTCTCGCCGCGGGCAAGGGCGTCGTCGTGACCCAGGACGTCGAGGTCGCGCGCAAGCACGCGCTGATGCTGCTCGACGGGGGTCACCCGGTCCTCCTGGAGTCCTTTTTGGACGGACCGGAGGCCTCGCTGTTCTGCTTCGTCGACGGCCGCACTGTGGTGCCGATGCTGCCCGCGCAGGACTTCAAGCGCGTCGGCGACGGCGACACCGGCCCGAACACCGGCGGCATGGGCGCGTACGCACCGTTGCCGTGGGCCCCTGAGGACCTGGTGGACGACGTCGTCGCGCGGGTGGTGCAGCCGGTGGTGGACGAACTCGCCGACCGGGGCAGCCCGTTCTCCGGCCTGCTCTACGCCGGTCTCGCGCTCACCTCGGAAGGCCCGCAGGTGATCGAGTTCAACTGTCGCTTCGGCGACCCCGAGACGCAGGTTGTGCTCGCGCTGCTGCGTACGTCGCTGGCCACGATCCTGAACGCGACGGCGACCGGGAAGCTGGCTGAGCTGCCTCCGCTGGAGTGGTCGGGCGGGGCCGCGGTCACCGTCGTGATCGCTGCGGACGGGTACCCGGGCAAGCCGCGCACTGGTGACGTCATCACCGGCGGAGAGATCGAAGGCGTACTTCACGCGGGTACGCGGCGTCGCGACGACGGTGCGGTGATCTCTGCGGGTGGACGCGTGCTGTCGGTTGTCGGCACTGGTAAGTCGCTTAAGGCGGCGCGTAAGCACGCGTACGAGACTGTCGAGCGCGTACACCTCGCCGGCTCGCACCATCGCACCGATATCGCACTGCGCGCGGCCAACGGGGAAGTAAGCGCTCCCGCCTGAGCACTTTCTCCCACGAAGTTCGCCTCGGGTTCACGCGCCGGTTGGTAGCCTCGAAACGGGTCCGTACGGTCACCGTCCGTATCACGGGAGGGGTTAGCGCATGCCGGGAAGCACACCGCTCACCGACCTGGCTTCGTCAGTACCGGCAGCGCCGGGCGTCGCGGACATCGTGGTCGAGCCGGCGAAGCTGCTCGAGGTCGCGCGGGTGGTCGACGAGCAGGTCAGCGCGCTCGAAGACAAGCTCCTCACGCGGCTGGGCGAGCTGCGCGTCGACACTCCTTCGTCGGACGCGGTGAGCGTGAACGCGATGGCCGCGTGGAACACCGTTGTCGCGGAAGGCGATCAGTCGTACGCCGCGCAGGTGCGCGCGTACGTCGCCAATCTGCACAAGCTCGTCGGACAGCTGCGCGAAGCAGCGAAGACCTACGAAGCCAGCGACGCGGACAAGGCCGCGGCTTTCGGGGACCGCGGTGCGCACGGCATCCACTAAGCCGATCCTCGCGGTTGTCGCGGTACTCGGCGTCGCGGGCTGCTCGTCGGGCGAGCAAGGCACCGCGTACCCCGTACAGCCCGCGATGAGTTCCCTCGCGCAGCAGACGAAAGCAGCCGCACTGCCGCCGCGGCCGTCGGATTTGCCGATCGCCGGGACCGATCCGTGCGACCTGCTCGGTCAGGCGCAGCTCGACCTGCTGAAGGTCACGAGCGTGCCGCGCAAGGCCGCGGAGGCGAAGGACGGGCCCACCTGCGTGTTCGATTCGGACAAGACCGAGCCGTTCCACGCGCTGCACCTGCGGATCGTCAGCACGGACGTGCAGGAGTGGCTCACCGGCTCGCGGCGCAAGAACAGCATGACCACCGCGCCCGTGAGCGTCGAGGGCTATCCGGCGATCACGAACTACCGCGCGGCAGGCACGCCCGCCGACTGTGAGGTGCTCGTCGGCGTCGCTTCCGGACAAACCATGGCGGCACAGGAGTTCGCGGTCACCGCGGGCGCGTTCAGCCAGCCGCAGTTGTGCGAAATCGCCACCCAGGCCGCCGGCCTGGCCGTGCAGGGCCTGAAGAACCGGACCTAGGGAGGGCGCGTGGAGATCTCCGAACTCGCGGGCAGGATCCGCGACCACCGTTTCGACGGGTGGACCGACACCGCCATCGCCGACGAGATCGAGAAGTTCGGCACTGGCGACGGAATCGCCAGCATCGCGACCGCGGTCGAGGCGTTGCGGGAGGTCGCGACCGCGCTCGCGGGCACCGACCGCACGCTGCGCGACCAGTTGGCGAAGCTCGGCGTGGAATGGCAGAGCCAGGCAGGCGGACAGGCCGGGCAGGTGCTGTCGGATCAGGCCGGCTTCTCCCAGGACGCGATGCAGAAGGTCACGCACACCGCGGAAATGCTTTTCGCGCAAGGGGAAGCGTTCAACCGCACCAAGTACAAGCTGCCCGACCCGGCCGCGGTGCGCAAAGGCGCCGAGAGCCTCACGCTCGTCGATTCGGTGGCGAGCTTCCTCGGCTTCGAGACTGATCACGCGGCACAGGTGCAGGCCGCGGACAACGCGCGCGGCCAAGCGGTCGAGGCGTTGAACTCTTATGCCCAGCAGAGCGGGGAAAACCTGCTGTCCACCGAACCGTTGAGCCAGCCGCAGTCGCTCGCGATGGTCCAGCCCGGCAGCGGACCGAGCCCGGTCGACCGCGCGGCCGCGGCGGTCGACGTGACGCCGGACGGCCAGGTTCGGCCCGCGGCGGCGTCGGTGAAGTCGCAGTACGTTCCCCCGCCGCCGCCTCCGGCCCCTCCGGCCCCTCCGGCTCCGCCGGTCGTGGATCCGCCGACGCCCGCGTACGGCACGGCTTCGCAGGCATCGGCTGCTCGGCCAGCCGCGCCGGTAGTCGCGGCCAGCTATGTGCCGCCGTCTTCGCCTCCGCCTGCGGGGTGGGAGAAGGCGCCTCGGGCCAGCGAGCCGGGATTGCCTGGCGCGCCTCGGTCGGGCGGCACCCCCAACGGGCCGGGAATCCCTGGCGGGCCAAGCACTTCGGGCGGGCCGGGCGCTTCCGGCGGGACGCGGGTCCCTGGCGGGGTGCGGCCCGGGGAGTCCGGCACGTTCCTGCCGACCGGTCCGCGCGGGACGAGCAGCGAATCCGGCGGCTCGGCTAATCGCGGAACTGTCGGCAGTTCCGAAAGTTTCGGTGGCACAAGCGGTCGCGGCGGTTCGGGAGGAAATCCCGGCGGTGCCGCAGGTGGCAGCTACCCCGGCGGCGGGCACGAAAACCAAGCGCTGCAACGAGGTCGTCTGGTCGGCAGCGTCCCGCAGGCTCCGCCAGCCCCGGTCGCCGAACCCTCCGGGAACGCTCCGGCCCCGCGCGGCGGAGGAGCGTCGGCCGGCGAAATCGGGGCAGGCGCCGCGGCCTTGGGCGCGGGAGTAGCCGGTGGTGCGCTTTCCGGTGACCGTGAACGGCAGGGCCGCGGACAAGACGGTCAGCAGAAGGGCCCGGTCCGGCCGTTGCCGGTGGACGAGCTTCCGGAGGAAGAAGCCGTCGCACTGCGGAAAGCCGAGCAGATCGCGCCGAAATCAGGCAGCGGTGACGCCAAGTACCTCTCCGAAGCCGCTCCGCAGGAAAGCGACGACGAGCACGTGCGCCGCTTCGGTGTCGACGACAAGGACCTGTTCGCCGACGGCCGGATGGTGACGCGCGACGTCCTCGGCGACGGCACGGGAGACGTGCGCCGGCCGTGAACCTGGTACTGACCGCCCTTGAATTCGACGTGCTGTGGGAATCGCTGGACCTGGGCGGACGCCCGGCCGCGCTCGCGGTCCCGTCGCCAGGGCGCACGCACACCGAACGGGCCGAGCTGATCGAGTCCGCCTGGGATTCGCTGGCACAGCGAAGGCTTGCGCGCGGCCGCCGTCCATCCGGGACAGTGCTGGATCAGCTGCATTTGCTGGCGCGTCCTCGGGAGGCCCTGGACGTCTGGGTGTGGGCGGACCGCGAGATCCGCGGCCGTGCGGTGAGCCGGGGCAGCCAGGCCGTGCTCGCGGTGGTCGACCGGGACGAGGTGTGGCTGATCGACGCCGAACCGGACACGCTCGCCGACGCCGCGGTGCGGGTCGCCGGGGAGTTCGACGCCGGGGTCGGCCAGTCGATCTCGGTCCCGCACAGCACGCTCGTCGCCGCGGACATGGCTGCCGCCGGTGACCCGAAAGCGCTGGTCACGGCCTTGGAGGACCGGGGCGTGGCGTTGTGGGAGGCGCAGGAACTGGCGGGCATGCTGATGGGACAGGCGGCGCGCGGCCAGTTCTGCGCGGAACGGGTGCTGCGGGACGGAACGGTGCGCCGGTCGCCGCACGTGGCGGCGTTTTACGACACCGATTCCGGGCGGTATCTGTTCCAGCTCACTGATGATTCGGACGGGCATACGTGGGCGACGGTGAGCCCGGCGGACAACGCGGTGCTGGTTGAGCGGGTGCGGGAGTTGCAGGCCGCGATTTGAGGCCTTCGGGCTGACCGTTTTCTCCCTTTTCGATCGCGCTATAACCCGGTCCGGGGGTTCGCGGCCCGAAGTCGCGGAGAACTGCACACGGCACGCGCTCGAAGTCTTAGAGTAAGCAGGGAACCGACTCGGTGAGCGGAGCGTCCGAACTGGTCGGGAAGAGAGTGTCGCGAAGGGGATGACGAACGGTGCCTGTCTACGACCCGGATTCCATGGCCATTGCCGCCAGGAACGTGGAGAAGCTGAAGGACGAGTTCGAAAAGTCCAAGAAGCACCTCACCGGTGTTGACGACGAGCCGGAAAGCCCGTTCGGCACGATGGGCGGCTCGAAGGACGTGCACGGCGCGGTCGGCACGTTCAAACAGGGCGTGCACAGCGAGTTCGACGCGGCCGGGAAGCTGATGGAGGCGACCAGCTTCATTCTCAAGAAGGCCGCCGGGCTGATCCAGGAAACCGATCAGGTCCACAAGACCGACCTGACCGTCCACGAAGACCGCTGAGCAGGCACGAGGGGGCTAGAGCATGGCGCTGATCGACTATCCGCCGAACTGGAACGGCATTGTCGAGAAAGCTAAGAAGGTCGACAAGATCAACCCGGACGCGATCAGCAAAGCCGGGCAGCAGTTCAGCGACGCCGCGAAGCGGGCGGGCGACCACGGCCAACAGCTGACGAATTCCGCGAAGTCGTTGGCCGGCGGAGTGTGGGAGGGCCCGGCGGCAGACGCTTTCGTCGACTACGTCACGCAGATCACCACGGCAGGCGCCAAGGTGCAGGGGCATCTTGACGACGTCGGCAAGGACCTGACGCAGCTCTCGTCCGACCTCGGCGGGATCAAGGGCAAGGTCACCGAGGCCTTCAACACCGCCAAAACGAAGATCGACAACCGCATCAAGACCGAGTCGGATAAAGCGCAGAAGGCGCAGGCTGCCGAAGCGGCGTATGCCAACGACAAGTCGGACAAGAAAGGCCCGCCGCCCAGTCCGACGTCGCAGTCGATCATCGACAAGGCGAACCAGGACAACCAAACGGACGCCACGACTGCCGAGCAGGCCATCGACCCGCTGCTGAGCCAGGCCGACGACATGGTCAAGAAGTCGCAGGATCTGATGAAGACGCAGATCGAGGGCGGCTACTCGAAGGTCCCGCTCCCCAACTCGGACGGCACCGTCCCGCAGAGCACCGGCGGTTTGCACACCGGCCACGGAGGTGGCGGCGGAGGCGGTCACCACGGCGGCGGTGGCGGGGGCGCCAGCGGTGGCGGCGGGGCTGGCGGCGGCGGTCTCGGCCCGAGCGGCGGTCCGCCCTCGTCTCCTCCGCCCGGCAACGTTCAGCAGTGGATCCAGGAAGCCATCAAGGCACTGCAGGCCGCGGGCGTGAACGTGACCGACGCGGACATCAAGAACATCTGGGCGATCATCCAGCACGAGTCCGGCGGCAATCCGAACGCGATCAACAACTGGGATTCCAACGCCGCGGCCGGGCACCCGTCCAAGGGCCTGATGCAGTGCATCGACTCGACGTTCAACGCGCACAAGCTGCCCGGCCACGACAACATCTACAACCCGGTCGACAACATCATCGCCGGGGTGCGGTACTCGCTCGACCGGTACGGCTCCATGTCCAACGTCCCGGGCATCGCGGCGATGGCGCACGGCGGCGCGTACCGCGGTTACTGACGGCCCGCCACGCACGCCCCACCCCGCGCGCGGTTCCGCCGGTTAGCCTGGCCGCATGGTCGACATCGGTGCTTTCGGCGGGCCCGCGTTGCGGGCAGGCGTGCCTCCTTTTCACGTGATGGACGTGCTGTCCGCGGCTCAGGCCCGGCAGCGCAGCCACGGTGACCTGATTTCGCTGGCCGCCGGGCAGCCGTCCGTGCCCGCTCCGGCGGCGGTGCTGCGAGCAGCGCAGGAAGCGCTCCAAAACCACACCCTCGGCTACACCGAACAGCTCGGTATTCCTGAGCTGCGCGAAGCCGTCGCCGGGCATTACCGGCGCACGTACGACGTTGACGTGGCCGCGTCCGACGTCGTCATGACCACCGGTTCGTCGGGCGGGTTTCTGCTGTCGTTCCTGGGCGCGTTCGACCCGGGCGCGCGGGTCGCGATGGCCCGTCCGGGCTATCCGGCGTACCGGAATCTGCTGAACGTCCTCGGCTGCGAGGTCGTCGAGTTCGCCACCACGGCCGAGACGAATTTCCAGCCGACCGTCGAGCAGCTCGACCGGCTCGGGCCGATCGACGGGCTCATCGTCGCGAGTCCCAGCAACCCCACCGGGACCGTGCTGCCGCCGGGCGAGCTGGCCGCGATCTCCGGCTGGTGCGCGTCGCACGGCGTGCAGTTGATCAGCGACGAGATCTACCACGGCATCTCGTATGGCAAGCAGCTCGATTGCGCCTGGCAGTACGGCCGGGAAGCGTTGGTGCTCGGGTCGTTCTCGAAGTACTTCGCGATGACCGGCTGGCGGCTCGGCTGGATGCTGGTGCCGCAGCGGCTGCACCGGGCGGTCGACGTCCTGACCGGCAACTTCACCATCTGCCCGCCCGCGGTTTCGCAGTACGCGGCCGTCGCGGCGTTCACGCCGGAGTCGTATGCCGAAGCGGACGCGCACGTCGAGCATTACCGCCGCAACCGCGACCTGCTTTTCGCCGGTCTGCGCGAGATCGGTCTCGACAAGCTCGCCCCCGCCGACGGCGCGTTCTACGCCTACGCCGACGTCTCCGACCACACCACCGACAGCCTGAGCTGGTGCCAGCGACTGCTCGCCGACACCGGCCTCGCGATCACCCCGGGAATCGACTTCGACCCGGTCGACGGCGGCCGCTACGTGCGGTTTTCCTTCGCCGGCGCGACCGAGGACGTGACCGAGGGGGTGCGCAGGCTCGGCGGCTGGCTGGGGTGATCTCTGGCCATCGGCCGCTGACCTGCTGGTGCGTCGAGGCAGCGTGGTTCCTCCGCGCGGCTTGAGCGGTCCGGTCAGCCGGGCTGCTCGGGCCAGTCCCATTCGAGCCCGTACCTCCCGGCGCGCAGTCCGAGCATGACGGCGTGCGTGTTGGCCGATTCGCCGATACGCACAGGTCGTTCGGTCGGGGTCGGATCGCTGAACGGGCGGCGGACCTCCCGGCAGCGGACCGGGACGGCATCGGGACCGAACTGGGCCTCGATCAGGAATTCCTGGATGGGCAGCCGGAAACTGGCGGTCCAGCCGTTGTCGGACGGCTGTCCCGGCTCGGGGTACAGCTCGATCTCGTACTCGAGGACCACGGTTTCGCCGCGGCGGAGCGCACTGTCGAAGAGCAGTTCGTTGATCATCAGGTGCTTCTCTTCGCTCACCGACTGGCGGCCCAGCCTGCAGTTGTACGTCGGGATGAGCGTGGGCCGCCTGCGGGAGCCTGGGGAGAGCTCCAGCAGGTTGAGGTCGTGGCTGATGCCGTCCCGTTCGGCCAGCAGGACGTGCCGGTAGCTGATCCGGTGCACAGCCCGGTCGGAGTCGAGGTGACAGCGCAGGTGCAAGCTGATCCGGCGCAGTCCGTTCTGCGGTGCGATGTCGGCGTCGGTCATCAGCGCCGACAGGCCACTGGAGTCCAGCCACTGCTCGTGGGGCGCGGCGGACTCCTCGGCGGCGACTTGCCTGCCCCTCGGCCGGGGCGGTCCCAGCCTGCCGGACAGCCTGCCCATCGGCAGTTCGAGGACGTTCTCGAGCTGGCGCACCGCTTCTATCGACCGGCGTTGTTCGGGCTGGCGACTGCCGGACTGCCAGTTGCTCAGCGTCGCCAGGCTGACCCGGCTTCCGCGCTCGGTCAGCCTGGCCCGGATGCGTTCCAGAGTGAGGCCGCTGGCATCGATCGCGCCGCGCAGTGTTTCGGCGAAGGAGGGTTCGCCCGGATCGAGGGGGTCGAGGTTATTTCGCTGATCGGGACTGTGCGGCGCAATCGAATAATCGTGGAGCGTCAATGCGCGTCTCCTCCGCTGCGGCTCCCCGTGCCGGTGGCACCTTCCCTTGTGCGGAACCCTATCGAGTGAAGGGAGTCGGACAAAGGCAGCGACCAGCGATCGAGCGGAACGTCGTATTTGTTCCGCCAGACCGCTGGTCGCTATTATGCCCGTTTAAGGTGAACTATCTGAAATTGTCGATTCTTACTTGGTGAAGGCGGCGGTGCCCTTCGGGGTGCCCAGCCCGGTCGGGCCGTCCCAGCCGGTGCCCGCGTTGCACCACTGCTTGGTGTCGCAGCTGCCGTTGCTGCCCGAGGTGACGTCGGTCAGCTGGTCGGTGTGCGACCACGGGTACTGGGCGGGCCAGTCCTGTGCACCGGGGGTGCCGGCATCGGCGTAGACGCTCGCGATGATCGGCGACGAAGCGCTGGTGCCGCCGACGACCTGCCAACCGCTCTGCTGGAAGGTGTCATACACCGCGACACCGGTGGCCGGGTCGGCGACCGCGGAGACGTCCGCGATGGCCTTCTTGTCGCAGCCGGTCGCGTCGGTTTGGAAGGCGGGCTTCGCCGCGTAGCTCGAGCAACCCGAGCCCGCGCCCTTCCACGCCGTCTCGGTGTACGAGCCACCGCTGCTCTTCAGGGTCGTGCCGCCGACGCCGACGGCGTACGGGGAGGACGCCGGCCAGCTCGCGCCGTAGCCGTTGTCACCGCTGGACGCGGTGATCGCCACGCCGGGGTGCTTGAAGTGCGCGTCGCCCGCGCTCCCCTCGGACTCGTCGCCGCCCCAGCTGTTGGAGACGAACTTCGCGCCGAGCTTGACCGCGGTGTCCACCGCCTTGCCCAAGTCGTCGGTGGTGGCCTGATTGGCCTCGACCACGAGGATCTTGGCGTTCGGCGCGGTCGCCGCGATCATGTCGACGTCCAGCGCGGTCTCGACGGCCCAGTCCGGGTCGGCCTTCGGCAGCGGGCTCTCCTGGCCGTCTTCATTCACGATCTGCACGTCGCCGGCGGGTAATCCGAACTGCTTGCGGTAGGCGGCCAAATCCGCTTTGAGAGAGGGGTAATCGCCGGACTCGGTGACGGCGATCGTCTGGCCCGCACCGCCGTCGGCCTTCAGCTGATAGGCAGCTTGCAGCTCTGCGGGGCCGTAGCCGGAGGGGGCGGAGCCGGGGGCGCGCCGGGCCTGTTTGATGTCGGTGCGCACCTGTGCGAAGCAGGACATGCGGCCTGCCGCGCGCACCTGCGCACAGGCGTTTTTCACCGTCGGGCCACCGGTGGCCGAGGGGGCGGCGGAGAATTGCTGCGCGGTGGCAGTTCCACCGGTTGTGAGGGCGAGCGCGACGGCGAAGGCACCGCCTGCGATCAATTTCTTGCGCATTGATTTTGCTCCCGACTCAGTGGTGAATTATTCACCACTGATAGTTGTTCCGGGGCGTCGAATGAACAACGGTCCGATAGTAGGTGCCTTTCAACGGACAGTCGTAAAGCCGTAAAAACTGCATTCCGTGATGTCTCGGCCAGTGCCCGGCCGGTCCGGTGATCAAGAGGCTCAGGTTGTTCTGCCGCCCGCGCGGGCCGCACTGGTCACGGCGCTGGGTTCGGGCACTTGATCGCCGGGCTCGTCGGCCGGCGGCGCGTCGCCGCGAGATCGGCCTGTCAACCAGCCGCTCCGGCGGAGCCCGAGCCGGCCCCGCTGGACGAGACGACCAGGAAAATCCGGTCAGGGGGAACCCTGGGATCCCCCTGAACGTTGGCCCAGCGTAGAGAGTTTCCGTCGCACGGATGGCACGCTGGAGGGCACCGGGCCGACGTGGCGCGGAAACGGCATCGGAGGAGCCATGTTCTGGAAGATCGTCGGAGCGCTCGTCGTGGCCTGGATCGCCTTCATGGTGCTCGGGTCAGTGATCGGCTTCGTGTTCAAGGCCGTGCTGTGGATCGGCATCATCGGCGGGGTGCTGTTCCTGGGCACCGCGGCCTACGGGGCGATCACCGGGAAGAAGCAGTCGAAGCGGATCAGCCGCTGACCGGCGCCGAACCATACTGAGCACACGACGGCTCCCGCACCGAAAAGTGCGGGAGCCGTTCGCGGTTCAGGCCAGTGCCGCGCGGGCGGCTTCGGCTCCGTCCCACAGATGCGCGCGGATTCCGACCGCGCGGGCGCCGTCGATGTTGATCTGGCGGTCGTCGAAGAACAGGCACTCGTCCGGCTTCGCACCGAGTTTGTCCAGCAGCAGCTGGAAAATCTCGGCGTCCGGCTTCGCGACCTTCACGTCGCCGGAGAACAGCGTGTGCTTGAACAGCTTCGCCCACTCCTGCTCGCGCACCCAGACGCCGAACGCCGACGGCGCGTTCGACAGCAGCGCGAGCGAGGCTCCGGCCTCGGACAGCGACTGCAGCAGGTCGAGCGATCCCGGCGCGAGCTGTCCCCAGCCAGCGACGTCGAGCGCGGTCAGTTCGGCCGACAGCGCGTCGTCCACCGTCGCGCCGACCTGGTCGCCGATGGACGTCCAGTACTCCACATCAGGACAGCCGCGGTCGTACGCGTCGCGCACACTCCAGTACACCGGCTCGAACGTCTCGAGCGAGACGCCCATGGCGGCGGCCAGCTTCGGCACCGCGGCGGTGCGGAGGCTGAGCACCTCGCCGTAGTCGAACACGATCCAGTTGGTCACCTGAGTCCCCCAGGGTTCAGGCACCGGCTTTGATCCGGTGCAGTGCTTCGGCGATGTCAGCGGACGACAGGTCGCGGTGCGTCACGAACCGGACCTTGCCCGCCATGGGCAGGGCTTGAATACCGAGCGAGCCGAGCCAGTTCAGCGCGGTCGGCACGTCCGGCACCCCGGCCAGAACGATATTGGTATCCGGCGTCCGCACGTCCCAGCCGTGCTCGGAAAGGCCGTCGGCCAGCCGCTTCGCGAACTCGTGCGTCTCGGCCAGTTCGTCGACGCGGTCCAGCGCGACCAGGCAGGCAGCGGCGAGCACCCCGCCCTGACGCACGCCGCCGCCGAGCATCTGCCGCATTCGGCGGGCTTGCTCGACGAACTCGACACTGCCCGCGACGACCGAGCCGACCGGTGCGCCAAGGCCCTTGCTGAAACACGCCGACACCGTGTCCACGCCCACGGTCAGCGCTGCGGGCGGCACTTGCAGCGCGACAGCCGCGTGCCAAATCCGTGCGCCGTCGAGGTGCACAGTGAGCCCGGCCTGCTTCGCGACGGACAGCAGTTGCGCGTGCTCATCGGGCGGAGTCACCGCGCCACCAGCCGCGTTGTGCGTGTTCTCCAGGCACAACAGCGAGGTGCGAAGCGTGAAGTACGGGCCGGGGTTGCCGATCGCGGCTTCGAGAGTCTCCGGCAGGCACCGGCCGGGGCCCGCGTCGTGTTCGAGGATGTCCGGCATGCCGCCGGCGAGCCAGGCGGCGGAGCCGAGTTCGTTGGTGAGCACGTGCGCGCCGCGGGTCGCGAGGAACCGGTCGCCACGCTGCAGATGGACGCTCAGCGCGATCAGGTTCGCCATCGTCCCGCTCGGCGTCCACAGTGCGGCGGGCATGCCGAGCGTCTGCGCGGCCCGGCGCTCCAGTTCGGCGATGGTCGGGTCGGTGCCGATGACGTTGTCGTCGACCTCTGCCTCGGCCATGGCCGCGCGCATGATCGCGTCCGGGCGGGTGACGGTGTCGGAACGGAAGTCGATCAACTGCCCAGTCATGGTCACAGTCCGATCACATCACACAGGTGGGCGCGGCATCAATGCGGCGGGGGGTGGAACGTTTCCGGCCCGACGTGCAACCGTGGACGCCCCCGGATCCGTCCCTTCACCGGACATGGCCAGAGCGGAGCTGCAAAGCGCGTGGACCAGCGCGACGAACAAGAGTTCGCGGAGTACTTCGCCGCGAGGAGGGACGCCGTGCGCCGGAGCGCCTATCTGATGTGCGGGGATTGGCACAAAGCCGACGACCTCGCGCAGACGGCGTTCGTCGCGTTGCACCGGAGGTGGAAGAAGATCAGAGACCGCGCGGCGACCGACGCGTACGTGCGCAAGACGCTGGTGCGCGCGGTCATCGACGAGTCCCGGCGTCCGTGGCGGCGGGAGCGGCAGACCGAAGTGCTGCCGGAGCCCGTGGACGACGCCCCGGGGCTCGCCGAACGCGTCGCGACGCGCGAGGACCTGCTCGCGGCGTTGAAGGAAGTGCCGCCGAAGCAGCGAGCGGTGCTGGTGCTGCGGTTCTTCGACGGCCTGGACGTCGGAGCCGCGGCGACGGCGCTGGGCTGCAGCGAAGGCAACGTCAAGAGCCAAACGGCGCGCGGGCTGGCAAACCTGCGCCAGGTGCTGGAACGGGAGGTGGAGACCAATGGATGAGCGGGAAGCCGAGACGTTGTTCTCCGCCGCTCCCGGCGAGGTGCCGCCCCCGACGTTCTCGGTGGACGACGTGGTGCGCCGCTCCAGGCGCGAGACGGTCCGCCGGCGCAACCGGATCACCGTCGGCGCCGCGGCCGTGGTGGTGGCCGCTGGGTTCGGCACGTGGGGAATTGTCGGAGTTTCGAGCGAGAAGTCCGATTCGATGGCGAATTCCGCGGCCGCGCCGGTGCAACCCGGCGGACCGGCGGCGCGTCCTTTCAGCAATGGGGATGACTTCCCAGGTCAGCCGTCTCGGCAGGGAGCCGGCGAAACCGGGAGGACCGGCCCTCGGGTCGAAGGCACCTCCGGGTGCGGACGGGTGGACTGGGAGCTCGCCACAGCCCTCGCTGGCGAGCTCCCAGGCCACTTGAACGCCGCGCAGGCTTCCCCAGGCAGCGTTTGTACGACGTCGTCGCGCGGCGCGGGGTTCCCGCTTCCGGACGGCACGATCGGCGCGGCGGTGTTCGCTCGTGGTGCCGCGGTGACCGTGCCCACGCAACCGGCCGGAGCCGTCACCGTGCGTCAGGAAACTGGCAGCGGGGGGACCCTCGTGCTGGTCAGCGTGCCGGGGACGTCCGGGCATCCAGCACCGTACGCAACCGACCTGGCGCGCTTCGCCGCTTCGCTGGCCACCCGGTTCTGATCGGCATCCTCCGGGGCGGCTGGCAGAATGACCGGACATGACGGCAGCAGCCACCACCCCCAAGGGCGAACGACGACGGGCAGCGCTCGTCGAAGCCGCCGCTGAGCTGCTGGCCGAGGGCGGCTTCGACGCGGTCCGGCACCGGGCCGTCGCCGAGCGGGCCGGCCTGCCGCTGGCGTCCACGACGTACTACTTCGACTCGCTGGAAGAGCTCGTCACCGCCGCGGTGGAACACCACGGGCAGACCGAACTGGCCAACGGACGCCGCCAGCTGGACGACCTGACGACCCGGAACCGGGGCGTGCAGGCGACCGTCGAACTCGTGCTGGACATGCTGCTCGGCCCGCAGAGCGGCGATCCGGAAGCCGACGCCGAGGCGGTTCTGCTGCGCTACGAACGCCTGGTCGCCACGGGACGGCGGCCGTACCTGCGGCCGTTGATGCGCACGCTGTCCCAGCAGCTCAACGAACTGCTCACCGAGATCTTCGCCCGCTCCGGGACGCCGGTGGCCAAGGACGAGCTGGACCGCCTGGTCGCGCTCGTGGACGGGGCCGTGGTCAACGCGCTGATCGCGGTCGACCCGGCCCCGCGCGCCGCCGCCGGGCGGATGCTGCGGACCGCGCTCGCGGAGTCCACTGGCGTCCATTGAGGACAGTCAGTCCGGATATGCCGCGGTGGCGCGGATTTCGATCAGGAGCCCCGGGCTGGCGAGCCCGCTGACGCCGATCATCGACCACGCCGGGTAAGGCTCCGCCGTCACGAGGCGCTTCTTGGCCTCCAGGAAACCGGGCAGATGCTGGTGGATATCGACGTGATAGCTCGTGATGTCGACCAGCGCGGAGAGGTCGAGGCCTTCCAGACGAAGGATTTCCTCGATCCGGCGGAGCGCGATCTCGGTCTGCTCCTCGATGGTTTCCGCGATGGCCCCGTCCGGGCGGCGGCCGATCGTCCCGGCGATGAAGAGGAGATTGCCCGCGCGGACAGCGGCCGAGTAACCGAAGCGGGCGAAGGCGGACGCCCCGGACGGCCCGAAAACTTCGGAGTCCTCGGGGATTTCGACGGAGTGCATGTTGATCCTTTCTCAGTTGCCCCAGCGGGACGAGTGGGCGGCGCGTTCGAGCCGGGTTTCGCCGTCGGCCGCGCGTTCCCGCAAGAAATCAGCGGGAGTGGACGGCACCGGCGCGTTCTTCGGGTTTTTCGCGGCCTGCGCGACGATCGCGTCGGTCAGCGAGCGGACCATGTCCAGCCGGGGGTAGGCGGCGTGGATCGCCCCGGCCTGCTCGTCGGTGACCGCGGCGAGGTACTCGGAGCCGATCGGGCCGCCGAAGTCGACGACGACCCCGGCGTGGACGAGCACGCACAGCTGGCCGCGGCGTTCCACGATGCCCGGGGAGGTGTGCAGGGCGATGGCCTGCCAGACCTCGTCGGCGTCCGCGACGGGAATCCCTTGTTCGACAAGGAATCCCGCCGCACGATCAGCCCCTTCGACCTCGAAGCGTTCCACGTGCGGGCCGTCCGGTGCCACGCCGATGTCGTGCATCACGCATGCCGCGAACAGCAGATCGTCGTCGTAGCCGGAGAGCGCGAGCCGGTCGGCGACCAGCCGGGCGAACAGGTAGGTGCGGACGCTGTGGTTGAAGACTGACTGCGACTCCAGCGGGCGGACGACCTCGATGATGGCGTCCGCCAGTGGAGTCGCGGGCAGTGCGGCAACCGGGTCCGGAAGGAGTTCGGTCATGCCTTGAAGCGTGGCCCGTGACGCCCTGACCTGGCGAGTGGCAAGTTTGCCGTACTTCGATAGAATCTTGCCATGACGGTGCATCGGGTAGCGGTGCTGGCGCTCGACGGGGTCCTTCCGCTGGACTTGGCGATCCCGGCGCAGGTGTTCCAGGTCCGGCCGCAGACGCACTACGAGATGACGCTGTGCGCGCTCGCTCCGAAAGTCGCCACCAGTGCCGGATTCGAGCTGGCAGCCGAAGGCGGGGTCGAGGAGCTGCGCGCGGCGGACACGCTGATCGTGCCGGGCTACGACCCGATCCGCGAGACGCCGAAAGCGGCGGTCGAGCTGCTGGCCGAGGCGCGTGACCGGGGACGGCGAGTGGTGTCCATCTGCACGGGCGCTTTCGCGCTGGCCGCGGCGGGAGTGCTGGACGGCCTGCACGCCACGACGCATTGGGAATATATCGACGAATTCGAGCGCGAATACCCCTCGGTCCAGGTCGACCGGGATGTCCTTTACGTCGACGAGGGCGACGTGCTCACCTCGGCCGGCGTCTGCTGCGGCATCGATCTGTGCCTGCACATCGTGCGCCGCGACCTGGGCGCCGCGGTCGCGAATCGGATCGCGCGCGGGCTGGTCGCCGCTCCGCATCGGGAAGGCGGACAGGCGCAGTACGTCCCCGCTCCGCTCGCGGACGCTGGCGACGCTTCGCTGTCCGCCACGCGGGAATGGGCGTTGCAGCGACTGGACGAATCGCTCAGCATCCGCCTGCTCGCCCGGCACGCGGAGATGTCGCAGCGGACTTTCCTGCGCCGGTTCGCCGAGGAAACCGGGACGACTCCGTTGCAATGGCTGCTTAACGCACGGCTCGGAAAAGCGCGGGAACTGCTGGAGTCCACGGATCATTCAGTGGACCGGGTGGCGCGAGACTGCGGTCTCGGCACCCCGGCCAACCTGCGGCTGCACTTCCGGCGGGCGCTCGGGACCACACCGACGGCTTACCGGCGGGCCTTCACTTCCTGACCCGTCCGCTTCGCGTCGGCGGCGGATTTCACCAGCAGCTCCAGCATCGCGGTCTCCGCGCCGACCGGGTCGTGCGCGACGATGGCGTCCAGTACTCGGCGGTGGCTCGGCACCGGGTCGTCGGTGGGGCCCGCGCTGTGGACGAGTTTGTCCCGCTCCGCCAGGCCGATCGCGATAACGCGTTCGATCTGGAGCAGGAAGTTGTTGTGCGCGGCGGTCAACAGGCCGCGGTGGAACGCCAGATCCGCCTCGACACTCGCTTCCAGATCCGGTGCCGCCACCATCGCGTCGAGCGCGGACTCAAGCGCGGCAAGGTCTTCGGCGGTCGCGCGTTCCGCAGCCATCCGTGCCGCGGCGGGCTCGACCACTGCGCGTACCTCGGCCAATTCGTCCAGCAGACCGGCGTTTCCGCGTGCGGTGGTTTGCCAGCGCATGACGTCGGCGTCGAGAAGCTGCCAGTTCTCGCGCGGCTGCACGAACGTGCCGTGCTTCTGCCGTGCGCCGATCATTCCCTTTGCTGCCAATACCTTCAACGCTTCGCGCAGCGCGGTGAGGCTGATGTCCAGCTCCTCGCGCAGCGCGGGGAGGTCCAGCACCATGCCCTCGCGCCATTCGCCGGACAGAATGCGCGCGGCGAGCGTTTCCACGGTCTGTCCGTGCAGGCCGCGAGGGCGATGGTCGGTCACCGGAGCGGAAGCACGCACGTCGGGGAACCGGTCGGATACTTGCGGACTTCTGCGTTTCCCCAGTCTTTCAACGGGAAGACGGAAATGACGTCGTCGCGGAACGCGGCGGTGTAGCACGTTCCGTCCGCCACCGCGAAGTTCCACGGGTAAGCGCCGCACGGCTGGTCGACGGTCGCACGCAGCGGATCTCCGGAGAACGACGTGATGCATTCCGGCCCGCGGTTCGACAGGTAGATCCCGGATTCGAGCACTTCCAGGTGCGCCACCAGGGATTCGCCGCCCGCCGCGGTCGCCGAGGTCGCCGTGACGAACTCGAACGCTCCCGGCGAAGTCTCCCGCATCGTGATCAGTTCGCCGGAGAGTTCCCCTGCCACGTAAGCGATTCCGTCCGCGCCGCGCATGAGCTGGCGCGGTCCCGTGCCCGGCGGCAGAGACGAAACGGCCAGCGGAGTCAGTTTTCCTTCCGGGGACAGGGTGTAGCTGCGGATCTCGTCGGTGCCGAGGTCGACAGCGCTCACCACGGAACTGTCCGCTGAGGACACCGCCATGTGGACGTGCGGGCCTTCCTGCCGGTCGGCGCGCGGCCCGCTCCCGGTGTGCTGCACCAGGTCCGTGCGGCCGTCGATCCGGCCGTCCGGGCGCAGGGCGAACACGGCGAGACTGCCGCCGCCGTAGTTGGCGCACAACAGGAATCGGCCGTCCGGCGTCACCGCGAGATGGCACGGGCTGGCCCCGCCGGATTCCACCACGTCGAGCGCGACCAGACCGTCGGCGACCGATACGGAGGTGATTTCGCCGTAGCTCGTCTCGTTGACCGCGTACACCATCGGCAGCGCGGGATGCTGGGTCAGCCAGGTCGGCGACACCATCGGCAACGTCGAATCCGTGATCAGCTCGCCGCCGGAGCGGCGGAAAACCGTGATTCCCATACCGTTTCCGCCGGTTTCTGCGGTACGGCAGCCGACGAGTACGACGTCGCTCACGAGCTCTCCCTCACCAATGCGGCCACTCTGGCCCGGATGTCGTCCGACGATCCACGGGTCAGCGCCGACCCGATCCCGCAGGCGACCGCGCCCGCGTCGAGCCAGCGTGGCACGTCCTCGGGAGCGATTCCACCCGTCGGCACGAGAGGGGCTTGCGGAAGCGCGGCGCGCACGTCCTTGATCCACTGCGGGCCGAGCGCGGAAGCCGGGAAAACCTTTACGGCGTCAGCACCTTCCTCCAACGCGCGCACGATTTCGGTGACCGAGCCGGTGCCCGGCAGCGCCGCGACGCCGTACCGATGAGCGGTACGCAACACCTCGGTGTGCAGCGACGGCGACACGAGAAACTGGGCCCCCGCACGGATCGCGGCCGTCGCGGACGACTCGTCGAGCACCGTGCCCGCCCCGATCGTGGCCTCCGGATACGCGGCGCTCAGCTCCTCGATCGCGACGAGCGCGCCCGCGTTCGTGAGCGGGACTTCGACCGACTTCAACCCGGCGTCGAGCACTGCCCGCGCGGCGGCGACGGCCGAGGCTGCGTCCGCTGTCCGCACGATCCCGACGACGCCCTGGCGCACTGCTTCGCGCGTGATCTCCCACCGGTAACCCATGCCGGCCAGCCTAGCAGGCAAATTATAAATTACTAATTATTCTTGACGAGGTCGCGGGCGTACCGGCATGCTTCCGAACCATGCGCACTGCCGTGGTGACCGGTGCGGCGTCCGGGATCGGAGCCGCGACCGCCCTCCAGCTCGAAGCCGACGGCTATCGGGTGATCGGCGTCGACCTCGCCCCGGTGCCCGGCGGCGTGCAGGGCGACGTGACCGAAGACGAGACGTGGCAACGCGTTCTCGACCTGGCCGGCGAAGTCGACGCCGTGGTCAGCAACGCGTACCTGCCGACTTTGGGCCCACTGCACGAAACCGGCCGGGCGCAATGGCAACGACAGCTGGACGTCAACCTCACCGCGTCGTACCTGGCCGTGCGCGCCTGTCTGCCTTCGCTGCGATCCCGGCGCGGCTCTGTGGTGCTGGTTTCCTCGGTACACGCGCGATTCGGCCTGCCCGGACACCCGGCTTACGCGGCCAGCAAAGGCGCTTTGGTGTCGCTGGCCCGGCAGTTGGCCGTGGAGTACGCGCCGGAGGTTCGGGTGAATTCGGTGCTTCCCGGACCGGTCGAGACCGAGGCGTGGGACCGGATCAGCGCGGAGGACCGCGCACGCAGCACCCGCGCGACGCCCGCCGGACGGCTCGGCGACCCGGCCGAAATCGCCGCGGTGATCGCGTTCCTGCTCTCGCCCTCGGCGTCGTTCGTCACGGGCTCCGAGCTGACCGTCGACGGCGGCTGGTCGGCCGCGAAGGATTCCGCTTAGTCCGTTTTTGGAGGCACTGTGCAGATCACCGGGGTCGAGACCTTCCTGGTCGCGCCGCGCTGGTTGTTCCTCAAGGTCAGCACCGACGAGGGCATCGCCGGCTGGGGCGAACCGGTCGTGGAAGGTCGTGCCGGGACAGTCCGGGCGGCCGTGCACGAGCTGGCCGAGCTGGTCGTGGGGAAGGATCCGCTGCGCATCGAGGACCACTGGCAGGTGCTGCGTCGCGGCGGTTTCTATCGCGGCGGCCCAGTGCTGTCCAGCGCGCTCGCCGGGTTCGACCAGGCGCTGTGGGACATCGCGGGGAAGGCTCGGAACGCCCCGGTGCACGAGCTGCTCGGCGGCCCGGCGCGCGATCGCGTGCGGGTGTATTCGTGGGTCGGCGGGGACCGTCCTTCGGGGATCTTCGACGCCGTGTCCGCGCAGGTCGAGCGTGGTTTTACCGCGGTGAAGATGAACGTCGCCGGCCCGCTCGGACCGATCGCCACGCCCGCCGAAGCCCAGGCCGTGCTGGCTCGCGCGCGAGAGGCCCGCGAAGCGCTCGGACCCGACCGCGACCTGGCGATCGACTTCCACGGCCGCGTCTCGCCCGCGATGACGCGACGGTTGGTGAAGATGCTCGAAGAAGTACAGCCGATGTTCGTCGAGGAGCCGGTGCTGCCGGAATTGCCCGCGGACGTGCTGAAATCGGTGGTCGAAGCCTCGACGGTCCCGATCGCGCTCGGAGAACGGCTGTTCTCGCGCTGGGAGTTCAAACCGGTGCTGGACGCGGGCGTCGCCGTGGTGCAGCCGGACCCGTCGCACGCGGGCGGCATCTCGGAACTGCGCCGGATCGCCGCGCAGGCCGAGGTGTACGGCGCGAACCTCGCCCCGCACTGCCCGCTCGGCCCGATCTCGCTGGCCGCCGCGCTGCAGGTGGCGTTCGCGACGCCGAACTTCCTGATCCAGGAACAAAGCCTCGGCATGCACTACCACGACGGCCGCGAGCCGGTCGCGTATCTCGCCGACGACGCGTTGTTCCGTTTCGTCGACGGCTACGCCGCGCGGCCGACCGCGCCTGGGCTCGGCATCGAGGTCGACGAGGAGGCTGTGCGCCGAGCCGACGAGGTGGGGCACGAGTGGCGGTCACCGGTGTGGCGGCTTCCCGACGGCAGCCTCACGGAGTGGTGACCGCGCCGCTGACCTGCGCAGGTATCGTGGTCCCGTGACGCTCAAGCCCAGCATTCCGAACGTGCTCGCCGCCCGCTACGCCTCGCCTGAGCTGGTGGCGCTCTGGTCGCCCGAACGCAAGGTCGTGCTCGAGCGGCGGCTGTGGCTCGCCGTGCTGCGCGCTCAGGCCGAGTTGGGCGTCGAGGTGCCCGAAGGCGTGGTCGAAGACTACGAGCGCGTGATCGAGCAGGTCGACCTCGAATCGATCGC
This sequence comes from Amycolatopsis sp. NPDC114503, assembly GCF_055633655.1. Taxonomy (NCBI): domain Bacteria; kingdom Bacillati; phylum Actinomycetota; class Actinomycetes; order Pseudonocardiales; family Pseudonocardiaceae; genus Amycolatopsis; species Amycolatopsis sp. NPDC114503. The sequence continues at coordinate 892,797 of NZ_JBVKDT010000001.1, forward strand.
CGCCCGCGAACGCGTCACCCGGCACGACGTGAAGGCCCGGATCGAGGAGTTCAACGCCCTCGCCGGGCACGAGCACGTGCACAAGGGCATGACCTCGCGCGACCTCACCGAGAACGTCGAGCAGCTGCAGCAGCTGCGCTCGCTGGAACTGGTCCGCGCGCGCGTCGCCACGGTCCTGTCCCGGCTGGCCGCGCTCGCGGTCGAGCACTCCGACCTGGTGATGGCCGGCCGCTCGCACAACGTCGCCGCGCAGGCGACCACGCTCGGCAAGCGTTTCGCGACCGCCGCCGACGAGCTGCTGGTCGCGTTCTCCCGGCTGGACAACCTGATCGAGCGCTATCCGCTGCGCGGCATCAAGGGTCCGGTCGGCACCGCGCAGGACATGCTCGACCTGCTCGGCGACGAGTCCACTTTGGACCAGCTGGAGTCCCGGATCGCCGAGTTCCTCGGTTTCGGCAACCGGTTCGTCAGCGTCGGCCAGGTGTATCCGCGGTCGCTCGACTTCGACGTGCTGTCCACTGTGGTCCAGCTCGCCGCCGCGCCGTCCAGCCTCGCCAAGACGATCCGGCTGATGGCCGGGCACGAGCTGGTCACCGAGGGCTTCAAACCGGGTCAGGTCGGGTCGTCGGCCATGCCGCACAAGATGAACACCCGCTCCTGCGAGCGCGTGAACGGTCTCGCGGTCGTGCTGCGCGGCTACCTGTCGATGATCGGCGAACTGGCGGGCGACCAGTGGAACGAGGGCGACGTCTCGGATTCCGTGGTGCGCCGCGTCGCGCTGCCGGACGCGTTCTTCGCGCTCGACGGCCTGCTCGAAACCTTCCTCACCGTGCTCGGCGAATTCGGCGCGTTCCCGGCCGTGGTCGAGCGTGAGCTTGATCGCTATCTCCCGTTCCTCGCGACCACGAAGGTGCTCATGGCGTCCGTGCGCCAGGGCGTCGGGCGTGAGACGGCTCACGAGGCCATCAAGGAGAACGCCGTCGGCGTCGCACTCGCGATGCGCGAACGCGGCGCGGAGAACGACCTGCTCGACCGGCTCGCGGCTGACGAACGCCTCCCGCTCGACCGCGCTGACCTGGACGAACTCCTCGCCGACCGGATCTCGTTCACCGGTGTGGCCCCGCGTCAGGTCGAAGAGGTCGCGGCGCGCGTCGAGGACGTGCTCAAGCGATTCCCGGACGCCGCGGCGTACGCGCCGCAGCCGATTCTGTGAGTGCGCGCACGTCGTCCACGTGCTGAGACGGCATTACTCGAACGGGCGAAGCTTTTAGTCTTCGTGCCGAACCCGGAAGCGGGGGGGGAACCACCCACCGAAGGAGTCTTCCTTTGTTTGTGCCCACAAGGCGCCGGGAGGAAAAACGAAAAAGACCACCCAAACACTCCCCCCCCCTTTCTCCACTCCCCTAGACCT
>NZ_JBVKDT010000001.1:894217-1156382 GCF_055633655.1 Amycolatopsis sp. NPDC114503
GGGAGAGGCTTTTAGTTTTCGTACAAAACCCGGAAGCGCCAGGCCACCACCCCGCGGCCTGGCGCTTCTTGTCTGCGCACCCCGGATATTCAGGAAGAAGTCATGAGAAAGATCCTCAGCACGCTCGCCGTCGTTGTCGCCGCCACCGCGGGCCTCACGGCGTGCGGATCCTCGGACGCTTCCGGGGAAACCCTGCGCGTCGGCACCCTCACCGACGCCCCGCCCAGCATCTACCTCGAAAACGGCCAGTTCACCGGGTACGACAACGAACTCCTGCGGGACATCGCCAAGCGCGAGGGCTTCCAGGTCGAGTTCGTCGGCACCGAGTTCTCCGGCCTCCTCGCCAAGGTCGCCGGCGGCCAGCTCGACATCGGCAGCTCGACGATCTCCGCGACCGCCGCGCGCAAGAAGACCGTGGCGTTCAGCAACGGCTACGACACCAGCTACACCACCGTCGTCAGCAAGAAGGGCGCGGCGCTGCCCGCCGCGGACTCGTTCGCGGGCAAGCGGGTCGGCGTCGTGCAGGGTTCGGTGCAGGACGAGTTCGCCGGCAAGCTCGCCGGTGCGCAGGTTGTCCGTTTCCCGGACTACAACGCCGGTTTCGCGCAGCTGAAGACCGGCGGTCTCGACGGCTGGGTCGTGCCGAAGGACATCGGCCAGAAGTACATCGACCAGAACCCGGCGCTCCCGCTCGAATTCGGCTACACCGTCGCGGACAAGGACACCCCGTCCGCCTTCGCGGTCGCCAAGTCGAACCCCGAGCTGCTGAAGAAGATCAACGACGGCCTGGCGAAGGCGATCGCCGACGGCACCGCGGCCCGGCTGCACGCGCAGTTCTTCAAGCAGGCTCCGGTCGCGAAGGAGCTGGAGAAGGGCGGCCCGGGCCTCCCGGTGGCGAACTCCTGATGCCGGGGCACACTGGTGGCATGAAGAAACTGATCGTCACCGCCTTTGCGGCGGCACTGGTCGCCGGTCTCACCGCGTGCGGTGGCGACGGCGGCGAGACCCTGCGGGTCGGCACGCTGAGCGATTCCCGGCCCAACGCCTACCAGGAGAACGGCCAATTCACCGGCTTCGACAACGAGCTGCTGAAGGATATCGCCGCGAAAGAGGGCCTGAAGCTGGAATTCGTGGCGACCGATTTCTCGGCGCTGCTCGGCAGCGTCGCGAACGGCCGGTTCGACATCGGCAGTTCGGCGATCGCGCAGACCGACGCGCGCAAGAAGACGGTGGCGTTCAGCGATCCGTACAACTACCAGTCGCTCGGCATCGAGGCGAAGGCGACCGCGGGCATCACCGACGAGAACTCGTTGGCGGGCAAGCGGATCGGCGTGGTCCAGGGCACGGTGTCGGATACCTGGCTAGCCTCGAACGCGCCGAAGGCGCAGGCGGTCCGGTTCCCGAACGACGCGGCGGCGCTGAGCGCGCTGAAGTCGTCGGCGATCGACGGCGCGGTGTTCGACCAGGTGTCCGCGGAGGATTACGCGACGAAGAACCCCGAGCTGAAGGTCACGAAGGCGATCACCACCAACATTCCGCACGGGTACGCGGTGCGCAAGGGCAACACCGACCTGCAGGCCAAGCTGAACGACGGCATCAAGAAGGCCGTCGCGGACGGCACCTGGGCGAAGGTGCACCAACAGTTCGAACCGAGCATTCCGGTTCCCGCGGATTTCAAGACGAAGTAGCCTGATGGATCAGTTTTTCGACACTTTCCTGAACTGGCAGTACATCTGGGAAGTTTTCCCGGACCTGCTCAAGACCGGCCTCCTCAACACGCTGATCTTGTCGGTGGCGGCGGCTATTATCGGAACCCTGCTCGGCATGGTGCTCGCGGTGATGGGCCTGTCCACGAAACGCTGGCTGCGCTGGCCCGCGCGGGTGTACACGGACATTTTCCGCGGGCTGCCCGCGATCCTGACGATCCTGGTGATCGGACAGGGCGTCGGCTTGCTCGCTCGCGGTGTGGTGGGCAACAACCCGTACCCGCTGGGCATCGCCGCGCTGAGCCTGATCGCCGCCGCGTACATCGGCGAGATTTTCCGCGCGGGCATTCAGAGCGTCGACAAGGGACAGCTGGAGGCGAGCCGCGCGCTCGGCATGAGCTATTCCAAGGCGATGCTGCTGGTGGTGATCCCGCAGGGCGTGCGGCGGGTGCTGCCCGCGCTGGTGAACCAGTTCATCGCGCTGGTGAAGGATTCGACCCTGGTGTACTTCCTCGGTTTCCTTACCTCGCAACGAGAACTGTTCCGCATCGGCCAGGACCTCGCGGCCAACACGGGCAATTTGTCGCCGCTGGTGGCCGCCGGGGTCGTCTACCTGGTGATCACGGTTCCGCTGACGCACCTGGTGAACTACATCGACAAGCGGCTGCAGACCGGTCGCAAGGTGACCGTGGAGAGCAACGAGATGCTCGCGGGTGGGGCGCTATGAGTACGGCTGTTCGTTCGTCTTCGGTGGAATTGAAGGACATCCACGTTCGATTCGGGACGCTGGAGGTCCTGCGCGGGGTGAACCTGAAGGTGCCGAGCGGGAGCACCACGTGCGTGATCGGCCCGTCCGGTTCCGGAAAGTCGACTCTGCTGCGCTGCGTGAACCGCCTGCAGGAGCCCGACAGCGGCGATCTGCTGCTGGACGGCGAAAGCGTCATCGCCTCGGATCCGGACGCGCTGCGCCAACGCGTCGGGATGGTCTTTCAGCACTTCAACCTGTTCGGGCATCGAAGCGTGCTGGACAACATCGTGCTGCCGCTGCGCAGCGTGCGCGGTCTGTCCAAAGAGGACGCAGCAGACGTCGCCCGTACCCGCCTGGCGGAAGTCGGCCTCGCAGACAAGGCCCCGTACCGCCCGGCAGCGCTTTCCGGCGGCCAGCAACAGCGCGTGGCGATCGCGCGTGCGCTGGCGATGGAGCCGGAAGTGATGCTCTTCGACGAGGCCACGAGCGCGCTGGACCCCGAGCTGGTGAAGGGCGTCCTGGACCTGATGGCCGGGCTGGCTTCGCGGGGTCTCACCCTGATCGTGGTGACGCACGAGATGGGATTCGCGCGGAGCGTGGCCGACGAGGTCGCGTTCATGGACGCGGGGCGGATCGTGGAACAGGGGACGCCGGAGCAGGTGTTCGAGGCACCGGCTAGCCCTCGGTTGCAGCAGTTCCTGTCGCAGGTGTTGTGAGGGGACGGCCGTCCTCGCAGAGAATGAACCGCTCGCCGGCCCGCGCGGCTTCGTAGGAAACTCGGAGCCGCCGGGCCAGCGGCGGTGCTACTCGCTGAACTGCCTTGTCGATCGGCAGCAGGTGGACGGCCAGGATCTCGGGGTCGGTGAGGGGCAGGCGGGCGGCTTCCGCCGCGGAGATTCGCCCGCCGTCGAAGATGAACGCGAGCCCTTCCGGCATCCGGCCGTCGTCTGGTGCGTAGTCGATGACCAGCAGCGGCCCGAGCGGACGGTCGATCCCAATTTCCTCGGCTTGTTCCCGGCGCGCCGTGCGCCACGGCGGCTCGCCAGCGTCGCACACCCCGCCGGGTATGTCCCAACTGTCCTTATAGGACGGCTCGACGAGCAGGACGCGTCCGGATTCGTCGCGGAGCAGGGTGCCTGCCGACATCCGCTTCCGCGGCAGCGAGCGCACATACTCGTCGAACGGCAGCAGCTCCACGAGTCCGCAGGCTACCGGTGCGGCGGCCGTCCGTGCGGGATCGTGCACCCCAGTCCCCTTCGGACGAACAGGTACCGTGAACCCCATGGGGACGATCTCGCAGCTCACGTATTACCCGGTCAAAGGCTGCGCCGGCACGACAGTCCAGTCCGCCCACGTCGCCCCAGCCGGTCTCGCGCACGATCGCGAGTTCATGGTCACCGCCCCCGACGGCGAATTCCGCAGCCAGCGCCGGTTCCCGATCATGGCCGCCATCCGGCCCCGCGTTCTCGACGACGGCACCCGTCTCGCACTGTCCGCACCAGGGATCGAAGACCTGACCATCGAGGTCCAGAAGGACGGCCGACGGCACCCCGCAGCCACCTTCAACTGGACCGGCGAGGGCGTCCACCAGGGCCCCGACGCCGCCGAGTGGTTCTCCACCGTCGTGGGCCAGCCGTCCGTGCTCCTCGGAGTGACGCCGGAACACGACCGGGTGACAAGCGGCGAAACCACAGGCACCGCGGGGTTCGCCGACGGTCACGCGATCCTCGTGATCTCCGAGTCCTCTTTGGACCACCTGAACGAACGCATCGCCGAGCGCGGAGCCGAACCCGTGCCGATGGACCGCTTCCGGCCGAATCTCGTGATCCGCGGCTGGGCGGAACCGCACGCCGAGGACTCGGTGCGCCGGATGGAAGCCGGCGGGGCCGAGTTCGCCTACGCGAAGCTGTGCGTCCGGTGCGCGGTGCCGATGGTCGACCAGGAAACCGGCAAGCGCTCCGGCCCGGAGCCGATTCGCTCGCTCGCCGCGTACCACCGCGATCCGGAGGGCGGCGTCCTCTTCGGCATGAAGGCGGCGGTGACCCGGCCCGGTCAGCTGGCGGTCGGCGACGCGGTGATGGTGCACTCCTCGGTCGGCCCGATCCGCAGCACCGAAGCCGCCGAGCCGCCGTTGACGGCCACGGCCAACTTGCCTGCCGAGTCGGTGTAGACGAGGTTCGCGCCGCGGGGGACGTCGGCGAAGGTCCGGCCGATCGCCGCGGACACCGCGACGTGCTCGCTGTGCACGGTCACCTCACCGGTCAACCCGGTTAGATCGAGGTCGGCGGGGGTGGCCGCGAGCTGGACGTTGCCGAAGTGGTCGACGGTCAGCACGTCCGATACGAGCTTGCCCGGGAACGCTGCGATCAGCGGCTCCGGCAGCCGCACCAGGTCGCGGATAGCAGGTCCGAAGGAGCCTGGGTGCGCGCCGAGAGCGAGCTTCGCGGCAACAGGGGCGAAGATGTCTCGGCCGTGAAAGGTCGCGGACGTCGGCGTGCGCACATCGATCACGTACGCCGCGTACACACCGCCTAGCGCCTCTGCGGCGGGCAGCAGCAGACCGTTGTCCGGGCCGACCAAGATGCCGTGTGTCGCGACCACCACGATGCCGCGACGCTCTGTACCGACGCCAGGGTCGACGACGGCGAGGTGTACGGCCTTAGGCAGCGACGGCACGGTCTGCGCGAGCACTGCCGCGCCTGAGCGCACCTGCTGCGGCGGTACGAGGTGAGTCACGTCGAGAACGCGTACGTCGGGCGCGATGCCCGCGATGACCCCGTGGCAGGCGGCCACGAAGCCGTCGTGCAGCCCGTAGTCGGAGGTGAACGAAATCCAGCGGTAGGCCATGACCTGCATCATCCTCGCTGTGCGGGTCGTCGGGTTAGGGTGCAGCGGTGACGACGCTCGCCGATTACCCGAAGATCGCCGCTGGAAAAGTCCGGGACCTGTACGCGGTCGGAGACGACCACCTGCTGCTGGTCACCTCGGACCGCATCTCCGCCTACGACTTCATCCTGGACACGCCCATCCCCGACAAGGGCCGCGTGCTCACGGCGATGAGCGTGTTCTGGTTCGAGCAGTTGTCGGACCTGATCCCGAACCACCTTGTCGCGTACGACGACCCGCGCATCCCTGCCGAGGTTCGCGGACGCGCGTTGCTCGTACGCCGCCTCGACATGCTTCCGGTGGAAGCCGTCGCGCGCGGGTACCTCACGGGGTCTGGATACTCGGACTACCAGCGTACGGGCGCAGTGTGCGGCGTAGAGCTGCCCGAAGGGCTCGTAGAGGCCTCGAAGCTGCCGTCGCCGATCTTCACGCCTGCGACGAAGGCGGCGTTCGGCGAGCACGACGAGAACGTTTCGTTTGACGCAGTGGTCGCGACTATCGGTGCGAAGCGCGCCGAGGAGCTACGCGAGGCGACGCTCGCGGTGTACCGCCGTGGCGCGGAAGTGGCGGCGAAGCGCGGAATCCTGCTGGCGGACACGAAGTTCGAGTTCGGCGTGGACGAGACGGGCGCGCTGGTGCTGGCGGACGAAGTGCTGACGCCGGATTCGTCGCGGTACTGGCCGGCGGAGGGGTACGAGCCGGGAAGGGTGCAGCCGTCGTTCGACAAGCAGTACGTGCGCAATTGGCTGACGGGGCCGGAGTCGGGCTGGGACAGGGCGTCGAACGTGCAGCCGCCGCCGTTGCCGAGGGAAGTGGTGGAGGCGACGAGGGGAAGGTACGTGGAGGCGTACGAGAGGATGACGGGGTTGTCGCTGGAGGAGTGGCTGTAGGACAGGGGGAAGAGCGAAGGCCCCAGGGGAGAGAACCCCGAAAACTGTCGGCACCCCCTGACACACTGCAACCATGACCACACCGTACGCAACACCGCGCGCGAGGGCATTGGGCCTGGAGTTACGCGCGGCGCGGGAGAGAAGAAGACTGGGCGTAAGAGAGTTGGCCCGGTTGCTGGGGATGACGCCTGGTTTCGTGACGAATTGGGAACGAGGACTGCGGCTGCCGAAGCCGGAGGACATCGGAGCGGTACTGGCGCACTGCAGGGTGATCGGGCCGGACCGCAGGCGAATAGTGGAGATGGCGCGAGGAGCGCGAGAGCAGGACTGGATAGACAGCGGCGGAGAAGAGCCGTACCTGGAGTGGGAGCGCACGGCGGACGCGGTGTTCGGCTGGGAGCCGGAGGTGGTGCCGCCGTTGTTGCAGACGAGCGGGTATGCGCGAGCGCTGCTGTCGGGCGCCTCGGGCGTTGTCGCGGACGAGGTGGACGCGCGGGTAGCCGAGAGGCTGGAGCGGCGAGCGGTGCTCGATTCGGGCGCGCGGTGTGTGCTGGTGCTGGGGGAAACGGCGCTGCACAAGAGGATCGGCGGCGCGGACGCGATGGCGGAGCAGCTGTGGCACCTGCGCGAACGGCTGGCGGAAGGCAAGGTCGAGGTGCGAGTGGTCCCGGCGGACCGGCATCCCGATCTGGGCAGGGCGTTCACGATTTTCGATTTCGCGGACCTGCCGTCGATCGTCCACGAGCGATTGCTGCGCGAGAGCGCGAGCAGTTCGAGCCCGGCGCGGGTGGCGAAATACCGCGAGGTGGCGGAAACGTTGCTGGAGCTGGCTTTGCCGGGCCCGGAGACGGACGCTCTGCTGGAGTCGGCGCTTCGGAAATTGTCGGTGCCCTAGGGCAGAGTGGGTACCGGTGAAAGGAGCGGCATGAGCCGAGCTTTGGTGTTGGGCGGCGGTGGCGTCGCCGGGATCGCGTGGACGACCGGATTGCTGGCCGGGCTCGCGGAAGCGGGCCAGGACGTGACCGGAGCCGACGTGCTGATCGGCACGTCGGCGGGCGCGGCGGTGGCGGCGAAGCTGGGCAGCGGATTGCCGTTGCCGCGGCTGTACGCGCGGCAGGTGGATCCGGCCTTGCAAGCGGCGGAGATCGCGGCCGAGTTCGACCCGGAAAAGTTCGGCGAGGAGTTCGCCGCGGTGCTGGCCGAGGGCGGCACCGCGGCGGAAATCCGCCGGGAGATGGGAAAATACGCCCTGGCCGCGGAAACCGTACCGGAACCGCGGCGGCGTGCGGTGATCGAATCCCGCCTGCCGTCCCACGATTGGCCCGAGCGCGCGGTGAAAATCGTTGCGGTGGAAGCGGAAACCGGTGAGCCGGTGGTGTTCGACCGTGCGTCCGGCGTCCCGCTGGTCGCCGCGGTCGAGGCAAGCTGCGCGGTGCCCGGCATCTGGCCGGTGGTGCCGATCAACGGCGGACGGTACGTCGACGGTGGCGTCCGTTCCTCCGCGAATGCCGACTACGCAACAGGTTTCGCTCAGGTGACGGTGGTGGTCCCGATGGGCGCGGCGGAGGCTTTCCCGACGGAGCGGCCGTTCGAGCAGGTACTGGCGGATCTCCGAGAGTCAGGCGCGAAGGTGGCGGTGCTGGAACCGGACGAGGCTTCGGCCGCGGCGATCGGACCGAACCCGCTGGACCCAGGAACTCGGACAGCAGCCGCGGAGGCTGGATTGGCGCAGGGACAACGGGGAGAGGTGGTGTGGGAGTGAGGAGGGCGCACAGCGTGACGACTCACGGCTGATCTCTCGCCCGGCAGCCATCCGGCTGTTCGGGAGCGGTTTCGCGGCTGGTGATTCCCGGGCCGCTGCGGTACCGGCATTCGGCTGGCGATTGGCGGGGAGTGCTAGCCCTGGTGCGGGTTGGCTGTGGTTCTGGCGGCTTGCGCGTCTGTTCTGGCGCGACTGGTTGTGGTCCGGTGGCTTGCGCGTCTGCTCCGGTGCGGTTGTGGTCCTGGTGGCTCGCGCCTGTTCTGGTGCGGGTCGGCTGTGGTCTAGTGGCTTGCGCGTTGCTCTGGCTCCGGGTTGGTTGTGGTCTTGGCAGCTGGCGCGCCAGATCTGGTGCGGTTAGCTGTGATTCTGATGGCTCGCGCGCCTTCTCCGGTGCGGGTTGGTTGTGGTCTCGGCGGCTCGCGCGCCTGCTCTGGTGCGGGTCTGGTCGCGGTCGGGCTCCGGCCGTTCCGGAACCTGCGCTCGGCTGGAATCCGATCCGTCGCCAACCGCACACCGGCCTAACCTCTGCGCAGCTCGGCACGTCCCGCAGCGCGTCCATCCTCGATCTCGACGACGCGGTCCCCCTCGTCACCTGTCATCAGGACGGGACTCGGTGGCGCGGAACTCCCCAGCCGCCACCGGAAATTCCGCGCCACCGAGCCGAGTCGTTCCCTTGCGAACTGCCGAGGCGGCCGGTGCCGGTGCCTGTGCGGCGGGGAGTACGGCTCGCGGTCGCAGCGGGTGAACGTTAGGCGGCTACCGAAAAAGGAGGCCCCGCAGTGCCGTCCGCGCTGGCACACTGGGCTCGTGATTCTGCTCATCAGCGGCAGTCTGCGGGCCGGTTCGGTCAACGCGGCTGTCATCGCGACCGCGGCCGGGTTTGCTCCGTCCACTGTGTACGGTGGGCTCGACGGGTTGCCGCACTTCAATCCTGACCACGATCGGGATCCGTTGCCTGCGGAGGTCGCGGCGTTGCGGGAGGCGATCGGGGCGGCGGACGGCGTTCTGTTCTGCACCCCGGAGTACGCCGGCGGCCTGCCGGGTTCGTTCAAGAACCTGCTCGACTGGACTATCGGCGGTGGCGAGATGTACGGCAAACCTGTCGCGTGGATCAACGCGTCTTCGGTCGCCGCGCCGACTGGGGGTGCGGACGCGCACGAGTCTCTCCGCAAGACGCTCACCTACGCGGGCACCCGCATCGTCGACGACGCTTGTGCGCGGATTCCCATTCCTCGCCAGGCTGTCGAGAACGGGTCCCTCATTGACCCCGACCTGCGCGGGCGGGTCGCGGTCGCGGTGCGGCGGCTTGTGGAGGCGGCCAAACCGGGCAATTCGTGAGCTGCTGAGCCCAACGGAGAAAGGACCACGCCGGGGAGCGCGAGCGCGAAAATCGGTGGCCCTGCGGCATTTGCCCGGTTAATGTCCGCGAGGGTGAGCTACGAGCATCCCCTCGCCTACCTCATCGGCATCCAAGGAGCCGCGTTGCTCCGCGCGTTCACCGGCGAGCACGATCGCGAGTTCGTCGAAGCGCGCCTAGCCGAGATCCGCGCATTGCTGGCCGATGAAGGTCTGGCCGAAGGCGTCGAGGTAACTCAGCTCGGCCCGCGAGACGGTTACGCTCGCTGGGCCGCCGCGTACGACTCCGGCGAGAACGCTGCCTTCGCCGACGAGCCGCACCTCGCGACGATCCTCGACACCATCCCACCCGGCCGCGCGCTCGACGCCGCCTGTGGCACCGGACGTCTCACCCGTCTCCTGGTCGAACGCGGTCACCACGTCGTCGCTGTCGACGGTTCTCCCGAGATGCTCAGCCACGCCAAGGCCGACTCGACTCTCGTCGCCGACCTGCACGAACTCCCGGTCGACGACGGTTCGCAGGATCTGGTGCTCTGCGGTCTCGCGTTGTCGCACGTGCCGGACCTGACGCCGGTGATCGCCGAGTTTGCGCGCGTTCTCGCGCCGGGCGGGCATCTCGTGCTCTCCGACGTGCATCCCGAGCAGGTTCAGCGCGGATCGATCCCCTCGGTACGCACGGCCGACGGAGCTCCGGCTCGGGTGCGCACGCATCACCACCGGGTCGGCGACTATCTGCGCGCGTTTTTCGCCGCGGGTCTCGCGCCGGTGAGTTGTCAGGAGCCGACGCCCGCACCGGCCAAGCCGCGGCAGGTTCCCGGTGGTGGGCCGTGGGATCTCTGGCCGTGGTCGCTCAACGGCTTGGTCCCGGATGCCCTGGCCGCGGCGGCGAAGGACGTGCCGTCGATGCTTATCTGGCACTGCCGCAAAACTGCTGCATAAACAGCGCGCATACCCCTCGGTGACTGTCCGCCGTGTAAGTCTCACTCGTAGTTCACGGTGCGGTCAGGCGGTCGCCACACGGCTGCGGCGCAATGGTGGCGTGGATGCTCGCCTGCTGGTCTCGCTGTCCGGGGTCACCACGCGCACGCTGCACCGTTGTGCGCATCTGGCGGCCGAACTCGAACGTCGGCACGTTCCGCTGTCGATTCTGCATGTCGCGCGCACGGAAGACGGGCCTGTCACGGCCTGGGTCCGTACGCGCGCCGCGGCGGGAGACTCGGTGCTGCTCAACGGCTACGACCACCGCATTCCGCCGACGCATCGCGCCGTGCACCTAGGTCGCAAGGCCGAGTTCGCCGTGCTCCCGGCGCACGAAGCGCGGCTGAGGCTCATCGCCGCGAAGGCGGCACTCGACGCGACTGGTGTGACTGTCGACGGCTTCGCGCCGCCGCGTTGGCTCGCCTCGACCGGCACTGTGCAGGCGTTGCGCGAGCACGGCTTCACGTTGTGTGCCGACCAGAACGCCGTCCGGGACCTGGTGACCGGCGAGATTCGGCGTGCGCGGGTGCAGGACTTCACGAGTCAGTCGCACCGTACGGAGACTGTCCGTTGCTTCGCGCTCGTACTGGCCTCCGCCCGGGCCGCGCGCCGAGGCGGGCTGGTGCGGCTTGGCATCGATGCCGCTGACCTCAGCCGCCCCGGCTTGCGGCAGGCGCTGCTGGACGCGGTGGACGTCGCCCTAGAAAACCGGGCTTTCGGGAGCACTTACGGCTCCCTGCGCCACACCGCTCCTGCTTAGACCTCGGTTGCGACGCCTCGTTCCAGCGCCTTCACCTCGGTGCCTTCCGGCGCCAGGTTCTGGAACAGCCCGTAGTGCATGTTCGCCGCCGGGTTGGTCAGCACTGCCTCGTGGATCGGCACCGAACGGCGCGGCGCGACCGCGCGCAGGAAGTCCACCGCTTCGCCGGCCTTCAGCCACGGCGCTCCGGTGGGCAGGCCGAGCACGTCGACCTTCTGCTCGGGCACGAAGAACGAATCGCCCGGGTGGTAGAACGCGCCGTGGTCGACGAGGTAGCCGATGTTCGGGATCACCGGGATGTCGGCGTGGATCACCGCGTGCTCGCCGCCGGTGACCGACACCGAGGTGCCGCCGATCTCGAACGCGTCGCCGGGCTTGGCGACCTCGAACTCCAGGTGCAGCTTCTCGATGGCCTCGGCCGAACCCGGGTCGACGATCAGCTTCGCGTCCGGGTTCGCCTTGAGCAGACCGGGCAGCCGTTCGACGTCGAGATGGTCGAAGTGCTGGTGGGTGATCAGCACCGCGGACAGTTCGCGCTCGTCCTCGAAGCCGGTGGAGAACGTGCCGGGGTCGAGCAGAATCCGCTCCGCGGCGGTCTCGAGCAGTACGCAGGAATGTCCGAAATGGACGATCCGCATCAGGTTTTCTCCTTACCAAGATCGGTCGGTTCAACCCTACGCTTTCGGGCCTGGTCCACGAGGGCGTCCAGCGAGGACTCCCGGTCGGAGGACTTTCCGCGCCCGCTGCCGAGATGCCATGCTGGCGGGAAGCCCGGGCAACTGTTGGCAGAGTGTCAGCAACCTCGTAGCCTGGGGGTTCACCGAGACGGGGAGTACGCCGATGACCGCGGTCCAGCCGAAGCCGACGCCCGTCGGCGAGACGTTCGATTCGCTCAGCCCGGCCACCGACGAGGTCGTCGGGACCTATCCGGTGCACACGGCCGACGAGGTCGGCGCCGCTGTCGAGCGGGCGAGGGCGGCCGCGCGCTGGTGGGACGGCCTCGGCTTCGCCGGGCGCGCGGAGCGGCTGCAGCGCTGGAAGGGCGTGCTCACCCGGCGGCTGCCGCAGCTGTGCCAGGTCGTGCGCGACGAAACCGGCAAGCCGATCGCGGACGCCCAGCTCGAGAGCGTGCTGGCGATCGAGCACATCGCGTGGGCGGCGAAGAACGCCCGCAAGGTGCTCGGCAAGCACCGCCGCTCCTCCGGCCTCCTGATGGCCAACCAGGCCGCGACCGTCGAATACCTCCCGCTCGGCGTCGTCGGCGTGATCGGACCCTGGAACTACCCGGTGTTCACCCCGCTCGGCTCCATCGCGTACGCGCTGGCCGCGGGCAACGCGGTCGTCTTCAAGCCGAGCGAGTACACCCCCGGCGTCGGGAAATGGCTGGTCGACGCCTTCGCCGAGATCGTGCCCGAGCAGCCGGTGCTGCAGCTGATCACCGGTTTCGGCGAGACCGGGGCCGCGCTGGTCGGCTCCGGCGTGGACAAGATCGCGTTCACCGGCTCCGCGGCCACCGGCAAGAAGATCATGGCCGCCGCCGCGAACACCCTCACTCCGGTCGTGATCGAGGCGGGCGGCAAGGACGCGCTGCTGGTCGACACCGACGCGGACCTCGAGGCGGCGGCCGACGCCACCGTCTGGGGCGCGTTCTCGAACTCCGGCCAGACCTGCATCGGCGTCGAGCGCGTCTACGTGCACGAACGCGTGGCCGACGAGTTCGTCGCCCGGGTCGTGGAGAAGGCGAAGAACGTGCGCGCCGGCTCCGACGAGGACGCGCAGTACGGCCCGATCACCATGCCCTCGCAGCTCTCGGTGATCCGCAGCCACATCGAGGACGCACTGAAGCGCGGCGGGAAGGCGCTGGTCGGCGGCGTGGAGAGCGTCGGCGACCGCTACGTCCAGCCGACTGTGCTGGTCGACGTCCCGGAGGACTCCGAGGCGGTGCGCGAGGAGACGTTCGGGCCCACCGTCACCATCGCCAAGGTCCGCGACATGGACGAAGCGATCGAGAAGGCCAACGCGACCAAGTACGGCCTCGGCTCCACGGTGTTCTCGCGGGCGCGCGGTGCCGAGCTCGCGTCGCGGCTGCGCGCGGGCATGACCTCGGTGAACGCGCCGCTTTCGTTCGCCGGCATCGCGTCGCTGCCCTTCGGCGGCGTCGGCGATTCCGGGTTCGGCCGGATCCACGGCCCGGAAGGCCTGCGCGAGTTCGCCCGCCCGAAGGCCGTGGCCCGGCAGCGGTTCACCGCGCCGCTCACGCTCACGTCCTTCTCCCGCAAGGAATCCACGGACGCGCTGGTCGCCAAGCTGGTCACCGTCCTGCACGGCAAACGCTGAGGAGAACTGTTGCCCGGCTTCGGCGATTTCCAGCTCGAGATCTACTTCGCCGGGCTGTCCGGCCGCGTCCCGGATCTGCCGATGGCGTACCCGGAACTGGAAGCGCGTGCGGCACAAGCGCTTCCGCCGTCCGTGCTGTCCTATGTGGCCGGTGGAGCGGGCGACGAGCGGACCCAGCGCGGGAACGTCGAGGCATTCGAGCGCTGGGGCCTGCTCCCGCGGATGTTCGTCGGCGCGAACGAACGCGACCTGTCGGTGGACCTGTTCGGGATGAAGCTGCCCTCGCCGCTGTTCATGGCTCCGGTCGGGGTGATCGGCCTGTGCGCGCAGGACGGGCACGGCGATCTCGCGACCGCGCGAGCCAGCGCGCGAACGGGCGTGCCGATGGTCGCTTCGACACTGAGCGTCGATCCGATCGAGACACTCGCCCCGGAACTGGGCGACACTCCGGGGTTCTTCCAGCTCTACACGCCGACCGACCGTGATCTCGCCGCGTCGCTCGTGCAACGCGCCGAGGCGGCGGGTTTCCGCGGCATCGTCGTCACGCTCGACACCTGGGTCACCGGATGGCGTCCGCGCGACCTGTCGACGGCGAACTTCCCGCAGCTGCGCGGGCATTGCCTGGCCAACTACTTCACCGATCCGGTGTTCCGGAAGCGGCTCGGCAAGGCCCCGGAGGACGACCCGGCGGCCGCCGTCGGGCTGTGGGCACAGCTCTTCGGCAACCCGCTGACCTGGGAAGACCTCCCCTGGCTGCGCTCGCTGACCAACCTTCCCCTGCTGGTCAAAGGCATCCAGCACCCCGACGACGCCCGCCGGGCCATCGACGGCGGCGTCGACGGGATCTACTGCTCGAACCACGGCGGACGGCAGGCCAACGGCGGTCTTCCGGCGCTGGACTGCCTGGCCGAGGTGGTCGATGCCTCCGGCGGCACGCCGGTCCTGTTCGACTCCGGCATTCGCTCCGGAGCCGACGTGGTGAAGGCGCTGGCCTTGGGCGCGACCGCGGTCGGCGTCGGCCGCCCGTACGCCTGGGGCTTGTCGTTGGCTGGTGCGGACGGCGTTGTCCATGTGCTGCGTACCTTGCTCGCTGAAGCTGACTTGATCATGGCTGTCGACGGTTATCCGACGCTTGCGGACCTCACCCGCGAGGCGCTGCGGCGAGTCGGCCAGGCCTGAGAGAAGACCTGGCCGACCCGCTGCGTCACGAGGGAAGGAAGTACCCCTCGTGCTCGTCCCACGGGATCTCGAAATCGTCCAGTTGCACCCGCCACTCCGCGTCCGGAAGAGCGCGGCGCAGCTCGGTCACCGAGCCCAGCACCTGTCCGAGCACCGGCATGACCCGGTCGAGATCGAACGGCATCTTGGTGGACCCGGCCACGATCGCGTCCGGCTCACTGCCGCCTTCCTCGTACAGGAAGAGGGCTTCCTCGTCCGGGTAAGGGAAAGCCGACTGGTGGGCGGTGACGATGCGCTCGATCGCGGCCGTCTCGGCCGGGGTGAGCGCGGTCGCCCGGCTCGCGTCGTAGTAGAGGGAAGTGCTCATGGCTGGAACCGTAGCGAGAGGGTCCGACAAAAACGGGCAATGTCGACAAAACGTCAGGCAAACAGCTCGCCGAGCAGCTCCGGGTCGAGCACGATCGGCGCGGGCCGGTACGCCGGCGGCTGCTCGCCCATCAGCTCGCGCACCAGGAAATCCCAGCCGCGGGTGCGAACATAGGACAGACAGTCGATGAACACGTGCTCGGCGCCCGGCACGATGAGCAGCTCGAAGTCCTTGTTCGCCGCGATCAGCCGATCCGCCAGCCGCAGCGTGTTGTCCGGGTGCACGCGGTCGTCCATTTCGCCGTGCATGAGCAACAGCTTGCCCGCCAGCCGATCCGCGATCTCCACATTGGACGTCGCCGCCCACGCTTTCGGATTGTCCGCGCCGTCGTAAGCCTCCACGAAGTCCAGGCTGAAGTGCTGCGCGTCGTGCGAACCGGACATAGCGACGCCGACCCGGTAGACTTCGGGGTAGTCCAGCATCGCCCGCACAGTCGCGAATCCGCCGCCGGAATGCCCGAACGCGCCCACGCGGTCCAGGTCCATCCACGGCCGCGTCTCGGCGAGCTGCCGCATGGCCGCGAGGTGGTCGTCCAGGCTGCCCGCGTCCGCGAGCTTGCCGTAAGACGCGTCGTGGAACGCCTTGTTGCGGCCCGGCGTCCCGCGTCCGTCCACGGCGAGCACCACAAAGCCCAGCGCGGCAAGGGGTTCCGCGTCCAGGCCCATGCCGCCCGGGTCGAAGGACGGCGAGACCCGGGTGACCTGCGGGCCGGGGTAGATGTTGTCCACGACCGGGTACTTCTTCGCCGGGTCGAAGCCGTGCGGCCGGTACAGCACGCCGTAGATGTCGGTGACTCCGTCGGCCGCCTTGACACAGAACGGTTCCGGCGCCGTCCAGCCGGTCGCCACGAGCTTCGTGATGTCCGCCCGCTCCAGCTCGACCAGCACGCGGCCGGACCAGTCGCGGACCGTCGCCACCGGCGGAGTGTCCACAGTGGACGCTGAGTCGACGAAGTACGCCATGCTGGCCGGCATGGTGACGACGTGGTCCAGCGCATCGTCGGTCACCTTGGCGAATCCGGTGCCGTCCAAGCCGATCCGGCACACCGTGCGCCGGTACGGATCCTCCGCGACCAGGCCGGAAGCGACGAAGTACACCGTCTCCGCGTCGACGTGCAGGATCTCCCGCACCGCCCACTCGCCTGACGTGACCTGGTTCAGCAGTTCGCCAGTGTGCAGGTCGTAGCGGTACAGGTGACCCCAGTCGTCGCGCTGCGAGTACCACAGCACCTCGTTCTCCAGCACCCGCACGATCGGCGGCTGGTACATCCACTGGTTGGGCTCGACGCGGGTCGGCCCGGTTTCGCTGAGCACCGTGGTGACCTCGCCGGTCGACGGGTCCATCCGGTGCAGGCTGAGGGTGCGGCGATCGCGCGGCTGGCCGAGGAAGTACACCGCCGAGCCGTCCGCGGCCCACCAGGCCCACTTGGCCGTCACCGGCGACATCATCGGCGCGAGCAGCGGTTCGGTCTGTGCGCGGACCATCGTGCCGGTGGCGACGTCGAGCACGACCAGTTCGGCCAGCGCCATCTTTTCGTCACCGGGGTAGGGATAGCGCTGGGTGTGCAGCGCCGGCGCGCTGCCGTCCGCGGGGCGGGATTCGATCAGATGGGTCTCGCGGACTTCGCGCTCGTCCGTCTGGTGGGTCAGCACCTTGGTCGAATCCGGCGACCACGCCACCGCGGGCGGCAGGTGCGGCAGCCCGAACTTCCGCAGCAGAGTGCCGTTGCCGAGGCTTTCCGGGCTGGTGCCGTACTGGTAGTTGGGCGCGCCGTCGCTGGTCAGCGGCCATTCGCGGGCACCGGACACGGCCCAGAGGTCCGCGCCGCGCTGGGACACCGCGACCTTGCCGTCCGGCGAGGGCACGTCCAGCGGGCCGCCCGGCGGCGTCGCGGCGGGCAGCTGGGTCGGGTCGAAGTCCGGGGTGCGGGTGCCCGCGGCCGGGTCGACGAGGAAGAACTTCTTGCTGTCGCCGTGGTTCACGGCGTACCAGAACCGCGCGCCGCCGTCGATCCACTGTGGACGGACGCGGTCGCCGACGATCAGTTCGCCGGGCCGGGCGAGGCGGCGCAGGAGCAGTTCGGCGGCTTGGTAGTTCTCGGTGGTGGGCATGCCCGGGTTCCTTCCCCCAGTTGTTTCTGACATGTGAAACGCTACGTTGCGTTTCCAAGTTCTGCCAACTGTCTTGTTGCGTTTAAGGGGAGTCTGTGCAGGTAAGCGGCCGTGCATCGTTGCAACGAGCGCTAAGATCAACGCAACGGTCGTGTTGCAATGAGGGAAGGTTAAACGCTATCGTCGGCGAGGAACGAAGGAGAACGCGATGCCCGGCGGCAGGCTCACCCAGCAAGAACGGCACCAGATCGCGCTCGGCCTCGCCGACGGTCTCGCGTACGCGGAGATCGCGCGCGGGCTCGACCGGCCCACTTCGACAGTCACGCGCGAGGTGCTGCGCAACGGCGGCCCCGCCGGCTACCGCGCCGACCTCGCCCAGCACGCCACCAAACACCGCGCCCACCGGAGCAGGCAGTCGGCCGTCCGTCGGACTCGCCCAGCGCCGCCGGAGGGCGGACGCGACGCCGAGGCGGTGCGCGAGTACGAGGAGTCGTTCGCCACCGTCTTCACCGACGCCGGGCTGCCGAAGATGACCGCGCGGCTGCTGGTCGCGCTCTTCACCTCCGATTCCAGCGGCCTCACCGCTGCCGAACTCGTCCGGCGGCTGCAGGTCAGTCCCGCGTCGGTGTCGAAAGCGATCGCGTTCCTCGAACACCAGGGCCTGGTCCGCCGGGAACGCGACGAGGGACGCCGCGAGCGCTACCTGGTCGACGACGACGTCTTCTACGAGTCGATCATGTCCACCGTCCGCGCCAACCTCCGCCTCGCCGAAACCGCGCGCCGCGGTGTCGAGGTGCTGGGTCCCGACACGCAGGCGGCCGTCCGGTTAGAGGGCATCGCACGGTTTGTCGATGTCGTCGCGGACAGCATCCGCCGTTCCGCGGACGAGGCGCGCGACATCCTGCACGCTTACCGGGCAGAGCGTTCAGAGCGCTGACGCAGTTACAATCGCCGCCCGTATGTGGTTACAGAAAAAAGCCGGGCGGCTGTCCGCCTCGTTGCTCATCGTCAGCATGACAGCGATCGCCGTCGGCGCAGCGGCTGTCCTCAGCAGTTTCAACCCGGTTGACCTGCAGGTCTATCGCTTCGGTGCGGACGCAGTTCTCCACGGTGGCGACCTTTACGGCGCCCTCCCCGCCACCACCGCAGGGTCCATGCTGCCCTTCATCTACCCGCCGTTCGCCGCGATTCTCTTCTCCGCCTTGGCACTTCCTCCGTTGTCCGTCGCGTCCTTTGCGCTCGATTTCGTCTCCGTCGTGTCGCTCTGGGCCGCGCTGTACGCCGTGGTCCGCCGTCTGTGGCAGGGCTGTAACCGCCGTACCGCGGCAGTAACCGCGTCCGCGCTCGCCGGTGCCGCGCTCGCCTTCGAACCGGTGCGCTCGACGCTCTCCTTCGGACAGATCAACCTCGTCCTGATGGCACTGGTCGTGGTCGATTGCCTCGCGCCCAACCCGCGCTGGCCACGCGGCGTGCTGGTCGGGATCGCCGCCGCGATCAAGGTCACGCCCGCGGGCTTCCTGCTGTTCTTCTTGCTCGCCAAGGATTTCCGCGCCGCCCGAAACGCTCTTTTCACCGGTGCCGCGGCCACGCTGGCCGGTTTTCTGGTCGCTCCACGCGCGTCCGCCGAGTACTTCTTCGGCGGCGGCCTCACCAACGCCGACGGATTCAGCGGTTCTCCTTACGCGACCAATCAGACCATCGAAGGCGCCCTCAACCGGCTCGCCCTGCTGCCGCGCACGCACGACCTGCTGTGGCTGAGCCTGTCCGCGTTCGTCCTGATCGCCGCCGTGCTCGTCATGCGGCGCGTCGACGGACCGCTCGCCTTCGTCGTCAACGCTGCGGCCGTGCTCGTGCTCTCGCCGATCTCCTGGTCGCACCACTGGGTTTGGATCGTGCCCGCCGCGCTCATCCTCGCCGCGCGGGTCCGCACACCCGGTGCCGTCGCAATGCTGGTCGCGGGGGTCGCGGTTTTCATCGCCGCGCCGCACACTTTCGTGCCGTCCAGCGGAATGCAGGAACTCGCGTGGACCCCGTGGCAGCACCTGGTCGGCGACTCCTACCTCATCCTCGGGCTAGGTTTCCTTGCCGGGCAACTATTCTCGCTGCAGCTCGCGCGTGTACCCGCCCTGGAACGCGCCCGTTAGGCGGAACCGGGCCACGCCAGTGTCACCAGATCCCGGCCGGAAGACCCGAGATCTGGTGGGTTTTCCGGGTCTGCGCCCATTTCCAGCAACGCCCGCTCAACCTCTCCGGCCGCGTCGTGGGGCAAGCACAACCGCCGCCGGGTCACGTCCACCATGGTCGAGAACTCCGCGTACTCCGGCTCCGGCGGCCGTTGCCACGCCACGACTTCCGGCTTGGTCCCCACTTCCGCGAGCGCCGCGAGACAGTCCTCGACAGTTGGTCCCGATGGTCGCTCGATGCTGTGAAACCGTTGCCACAACGGGTTAAGCTCAGTCAGCGGATGCCGTGCGGCTGTCTCGACTACCACCCGCCGACGCGCCGCCGCAGTGAGCGCCGTGGCGAACGGGGCGAGGTCGGGAACGTTGTAAACCACGTTCCCGCACACGACGACATCCGCCACACCAGCTTCCGCGGCAAGCTCAGGCCACCTGCCGGACAACAGCCGATGCTCCACGCCCGCGGCCCTCTCGGCGAACGCGGCGAGCAACTCGTCGTCGGTGTCCACCGCCGTCACCGCGGTGACGTTCGACCGGCCGACCAGAGACAGACTCGCCGCCCCGGCCGCCGCGCCGATGTCGAGCACCGTGCCCGGCTCCCGCAACGCCTCGGCAGCCAGGCGGTGCGTCGCCCCGATCGGCTCGGCGATCTGCCGATCGGCCCGCCGCAGGAACACCTCGCGGGGAAGGACCCACGGCGATTCCGGAGGGTGCACGGTGTCCGGGATCGCCCAGGCGGCAAGGAGATCCCGCCAGTTCGACAGAGCGGTCATCAGTACATTCTCGGATAAGCCCCTGGTGGTTCTCGTGGTGGGCTAGTGAACCTGGCTACCTCCAGCGAACTTGCCAGGACCGGTGCGCCACCGGGCTCCGTAGGCGAAGCCAGGAGCCAAGTGGTCAAAAGACAGATGGATCTCGCTTGCGCTGTCCGGAACGAGAGGCACGCCATGCGTGGTCGCGTCGCGTGCATCATCCTGAAAGACCTGTTCGAGTCGAACGACCTCCGACGGAGGAGGGTGCGGGAACCGTACGTGCAATCGGAACGAGTCCACTGGCCTTCGTGGCACGCAAACATAGTGCTGATGCTTCAGCCTGGCTCGGAATCTCAGCGCGACCTCGTGCTCGGCTCCTTGTGGCAATGGCGTCGGCAGCAGCAAGGTCAGTCTCAAGCGATCTTGCGACTCCATCGTGCGCAGCGCGAGAGTGCCACCGTGGAATACATCCACGTCGAGGTCGCCCGCGCGACTGGCGGACCCCATGCTTGCCGCTGCGTCGCTAGTCAGCGTAAGTGCGAGATCGAGTTCGGCGAGACCATCTTCGTCGGCCACGATGCGCCGCAGTTCGAACACTTCGGGAACAGGTCGGTCGAGCGCTAACGCGACGTACAGTTCTTTTGTATGCCAGTTGCGAGACTGGTCTTCCGGAGTGTTCGTGACCATGGCGGAGGCAGCCAGTTCGGCGATTTGCCCGATTCCTTCGTCAATCCGCCTCCGAATGGTCCGATCGTCGCGATCCAGTGCGCGTGCCGCCCAATGCACGCGTTCTTGGTAGAAGGGCATGTGGGCGATTTCGTGCAGGGCAAACGCTGCCAGCGACACGATCCGGAGATCTTCCGGCAACTTCATGATCAGCTGTGTAAGGCAAGTGGACAGAAGGCGGCGTGCCGCTGCGGTGTCCGTCTCCGGGGAAATTCCGCAGACCGCTCGCAGCGTGGGGCCAACCCGAACTGCGAGCGGTACCGTGAGGACTCCTCTTCCCTTTCGGAGAGTCTTCAGCTCGTCGGCCAAGTCGGCGGCGTTCGGAGTCATGAAGCCCTGACCGAACTGCGGCTTAGCGTGCACTGGCCGAGGTCAGGCAAGCTTTGGCTGCGCGTGCAGGATGAACGCGCGCCCGAGGCGGTAGGCAAGGAGCCAGCAGGCGCTGGACGCTGACAGCGCAATCTGCAGTGAATAGCCGCGATTGATCAGAAATCCGGTGAAGACCTGCATTAAAATTGCGAGAACAATAGTCCAGCAAGGCAGGCTGGGTCTGTGTGGCTCTGATTCGGAAGTGCAAGGTCTACTGCTTCGACGCCAAGGAAGTGCCATAACCGGTCCCTCGAGTCTGTAGTCCAGGCGAAATCTCCAGCACGACACTGGGATTGCAGCCCAAGCGCCGTATGGCGATTGTCACAGAATGCTCGACTCAAGGGAAGTGCCGCTACTTTGTGCAACTCGATGGCGACATAGGGGTGGGGGCCTTCGGCTGCAATCCGAGGCCCCCGTCGCGTGATCGCCTGGACTAGCAGACCGGTCCGCGCTGAACCAGCGTCGCCTACGCGGACTGGACTTTCACCAGAACGCCGGTTGTTGTCCAGCTTTTGTCAACTGGACAACAACTTGACAAAAACCTCGACCGGCTGATGTCCACAATTTCTTGGGACCGTCTGTTCGGCAAGTATATCCCTGCGTTGAGCCGATGCGCCGACTGAAAACCGTGGCATTCGAGGTCTTCAGTACCGGTTTTCGTTGGCGTGCGCTGTGAAGCATGCGCGCGGTCATCGAGCCCGGATCAGATCAGCCGCCTTCTCCGCCACCATGATCGTCGGCGCGTTGGTGTTCCCGCGCGGCACCACCGGCATCACCGAAGCGTCCACCACCCGCAGCCCCGAAACCCCGCGCACCTTCAGATTCGGATCCACCACCGCATGCTCGCCGCTGCCCATCGCGCACGTGCCAACCGGGTGATACAGCGTCTGCGTGTTCTCGCGGACGTGCTCGGTCAGCGCCTCATCCGACAGCTCGTGCGTCGCCGGAAGGAACGGCCGGTCCAGGAATTTCGCCAGCGGACCCGACCGGCCGATCTCGATCAGCGACCGCAACGCCGACTTGATCGACTCCAGGTCGATCGACTCCGCGTAATAAGCCGGGTCGATTTCCGGCTTCCACAACGGATTCGCCGACTTCAGCCGGAGCCGGCCGCGGCTCGCGACGTCGACCAGCGTGGCCGCCGACGTGAAACCAGGACAGGTCGGTTCGCGCATTCCGTTGTCGTAGAACAACGTCGGGGCCACGTGGATCTGCATGTCCGGTGCGGCGAGCCCGTCGCGGGTCGAGTAGAACGCGCCCGCCTCGCCGATGTTCGACGCCAGCGGGCCGCGCTTGGTCAGCTGGTAGCGCACCAGCCCGGCGGGCGTCGCGGAGTCCGCGATGTCGGTCGTGCCCTTCGTGGACCAGATCACGCCGACGGCCGGGTGGTCGTGCAGATTGTCGCCGACGCCGGGCAGCGCCGCGACCACGTCGATGCCCAGTTCACGCAGCTGCTCGGCCGGTCCGACCCCGGACAGCATCAGCAGCTGCGGCGAGTTGATCGCGCCGCCGGACAGCAGCACCTCGGCGTCTGCCCGGACGGTCGTCGGCACGCCTTTGTCCAAATAGGACACGCCGACGGCTCGGGTGCCTTCGAAGACGACCTTGGTGGCTTGCGCGTTCGTCCGGACCGTGAGATTCGGCCGCGACAAAGCGGGTCGCAGATAGGCGTCCGCGGTGGACCAGCGGCGGCCGCGTTTGCACGTGACCTGGTAGAGCCCGGCCCCCTCCTGCGATTCGCCGTTGAAATCGTCAGTGTGCTTGAGCCCCCACGAAACGGCGCTGTCCACCCACGCGTGCGACAGCTCGTGCGTGAACCGCCGGTCCTCGACGTTCAGCGGGCCGTCGGTCCCGTGCAGCGGACCGCCGAGGCGCTGGTTGCCCTCGGCGCGCTTGAAGTACGGCAGCACGTCGTCCCAGCCCCAGCCGGTGGCTCCGTGCGCATCGCGCCAGCCGTCGTAGTCGGCGCGGTTGCCGCGGATGTAGATCATCGCGTTGATCGACGAGCACCCGCCGAGCAGCCTGCCGCGCGGCCAGTACGCCGTCTTGCCGGTGTGCTTCTGCTCGACGGTCTCGTAGTTCCAGTCCCACTTCGTCTTGAACAGCGACGCGAACGCCGCCGGGATCCGGACCTCGTCCGCGGTGTCCTCGCCGCCCGCCTCGAGCAGGAGCACCCGCGCGGACGGGTCCTCGCTCAGCCGGTTCGCCAGCACACAGCCCGCGCTGCCCGCGCCGACGATCACGTAGTCGAAGGAGTCCTGCTCTGGCACGCTGCCTCCCGGTGGTGTTGACACTCTGTCAACGACACATCATGGCGCAGGTCACGCTACGCGCAAGTCCTCGGAAAACCGATCAGTCAGAAGTGGGGTCGAACGAGGTGACGCACGCGCCGTCCACCGCGTGGTCGTCGGTCTCCACCCGGCCCTCTTTGGCGGTGCCGTCGAGCTTGGCGTCGACGTGCACGATGGTCCGCCCCGCGGTCCGCAGCACGTCCGTCTTGCGCACGGTCAGCTTCGTCTCGCCGTAGATCCACTGCTGGGTGCCGTCGCGGGTGGTGTCCGGAGCGTCCCGGCACATGACCGACAGTGCCGCCGGGATGTCGCGCGCGTTGACCGCGTCGATGAACTTCATCGCGGCGTCCGTGCCGTCCTTGACCTGAGGCCGCGGCTTCGGGTCCGTCGACAGGCTGGCCAGCGGAGCCGGTTCGCCGTCGGCCTTGGCATCGCGCACGCACCAGCCGTTGCCGTCGGGGATGATCGCGATGCCGTAGACGATCTTGCCCGCGGTGATCGTGGCCGCCCGCTCCTGCTGGCCGGTCGGATGCACCGGGTTGCTGATCTTCGCCTCGTCCTTCGCGCTCCGGAAGAACTCGTCGGCGGTGTAGGACCGCTTCGACCGGATCTTGCACCACAGCTGATCCAGCCCGGTCTGCTCGGTGATCGAGTTCGCGACCGACTGGGCCGCCTGCTCCGGCGTCCCCCGCGACGTCGTGTCCAGCTTCTCCTTGAAGAAGCCCGGCGTCACCCAGCCGGTGAACGCGACCGCGCCGCCGAGCACCACGACCGCCGCGCCGAGCGAGATCCACAGCCCGGTCTTCGACTTCTTCTTCGGCGGCGGGTACTGGCCCTGTCCAGGCGGCCCGAACTGCGGCGGGTACGGCTGCTGGAACTGGCCCTGCTGCGGCCCGCGCGGCGGATAAGGGCCCTGCTGCGGGTACGGGCCTTGCGGCGGGTGGTTCATGTCTCCCCCTCGATACCGGTCTGTCTGCCGGTCAGGCTAGTGAAGTACGCTTCAACCGCACCCACGACCTGCAGAAATAAGGAGCAGCCAGCCGTGGCTCGAGTCGTTGTCGACGTCATGCCCAAACCCGAGATCCTCGACCCGCAGGGCCAGGCGGTGGCGCGTGCGCTGCCGCGGCTGGGCTTTTCCGGGGTCGCCGACGTGCGCCAGGGGCGGCACTTCGAACTCGAGGTCGACGACGACGTCGATGACGAGACGCTGGCCAAGATGGCCGAGGGCTTCCTCGCCAACCCGGTGATCGAGCAGTGGACGATCCGGCGGGTCGAGGCGTGAGCGCCCGCATCGGCGTCATCACCTTCCCCGGCACGCTCGACGACGGCGACGCCGCCCGCGCGGTCCGCTACGCCGACGCCGAAGCCGTTTCGCTCTGGCACGCCGACGACGACCTGAAGGGCGTCGACGCGGTCGTCGTCCCGGGCGGCTTCTCCTACGGCGACTACCTGCGCGCCGGCGTGATCGCCCGCTACGCGCCGGTGATGACCTCGGTCATCGAAGCCGCGCACAAGGGCATGCCGGTGCTCGGCATCTGCAACGGCTTCCAGATCCTGTGCGAGGCCGGCCTGCTGCCCGGCGCGATGATCCGCAACGTCGGCCTGCACTTCGTGTGCCGCGACCAGTGGCTGCGCGTGGACAACAACGCCACCGCGTGGACCTCGCGCTACGAGGCGGGCGCGGAAATCCTGGTGCCGCTCAAGAACAACGACGGCTGCTACGTCGCCGACCAGTCCACTGTGGACATGCTGGAGGCGGAAGGCCGGGTGGCGTTCCGCTACGTCGGCGGCAACCCGAACGGCTCCCGCAACGACATCGCGGGCGTCACCAGCGAGAACGGCCGCGTGGTCGGTCTCATGCCGCACCCGGAGCACGCGATCGACGCGCTCACCGGCCCGTCCGACGACGGCCTCGGCATGTTCTACAGCGCGGTCGACGCGCTAGTGAAAGCCTGATCAGCACCGAAAAGGGGCCTGGGAACTTCCCGGGCCCCTTTTCGCGTTACTTGCTGTGGTCGCTGGAGAGCCAGCGCTCGGTGCGCACCCGCACCAGCACCGAGGTCTCCTTGAGCGAGCCCTCGACGAACTGCCGGGCATCGGCTTCCGGCGCGTACCGCGAAGCGATGGCGAACGCCTGCTCCTCGGTCGGCGCGGAGGAGCGGTCCACGACCGGACCGGACACCGTGACGTACTTGTACGGCTGGGTTTCCTGCTGCACCGTGAGGCTCAGCTTGCCCGAGGCCTCGATCGCCCGGTCCTTCGCCGACCCGCGGTCCATCCAGATCAGCAACTCGCCGCCGGGCTCGTAGTCGTACCAAACCGGAACCGCGAGCGGAGCCGCGCCGTCCCGGCCGATCGACAGCACGCCCACCCGCTTCTCAGCGAGGAACTTCTCTCGTTCGTCCACAGTCATGACCGCCATCCGGCGTCACCCCCAGGCTAGAAAGATCAGGATCCGCTTGTGCCCAACGCCGAATCCCAGGCAGACATTCCGTGTTGTTCTCCTCGGCCACGCCCGCCTGATCAGTTCGACCTAACAGGACCATGCCGCGGGATCGCGCCGGCGTCTGGGGGAGCGGCGTGCTCGGCCCCCCGGGGCCGGGTGCGTCGCTCCCCCAGACGCCGGCTTAACGGCGATCCCGCCGCCTCGGCGAAGCCGAGGCAGAAGACACCGCTCAGCCGAGCCGGAAGACCAGTGCCGTGGACTGCGCGGTGTAGATCGCGCGGACCCCGAAAACGACTCCGTCTGCCCAGAACAAGCGGCAGAACCACGGGGCCAAGCGGCGATTGCCGGAACCCGTGAGCGAGACCGTGCGCACGGGTGTCACAGCTCCGGTGTCCAGTGAGAACTTGACGATGTGCTGATCAGGACCGTCCTCGCCAGCGGTGACCACGGCGATCACCTGCCCGTTGTCCACCGCGAGCGGCGCCGCGACAATGCCGCCGCCGGGTGCCGGGACTTCCCAGCGCTTGGCACCGGTGCGAAGGTCGAACGCGGCGAGGCGGTTGGGCTTCTGCGGGCTTGTCAGCGCGATCATCGTGGTGCCCGTGACGAGTGCTCGCGAACGTCGATGTGACGTGCCGTTGGACGCCGCGCTCAGGCTGTAGCCGAATCCGTCGTCCCCCAGGAAGCCGTTCAACGCGTCTCCGGCCTCGATGGTGGAAACCGGTTCGAGCGAGTCGTCGAGAGTTTCGTACAACCCTTTCGAGGTATCGCTGAGGTAGGCGACCAGCGGGGACGCGCTCACCCACGCCATCGTGAGGAAGGACTTGCTCTTCACGAACTCGTTGTGCTGCTTGATTTTTCCGGTCGCGGGATCGACGGCAACGGCGACGTACAAGGGGTCGCCGGCGTCCTTGGCGCTGCAGTGGGACAGCAGCACGAAGTCCGCGCTCCGCGGCATCCCGTCCGACGGGATGCAGTTCGAGTACACCTTCTCGTCGGTCGGTGGCGTGACCTCGGACCAGCGGACGGCGCCGGTGGCCGCGTCCAGCCCGAGCAGCTGTTGGTAGTGCACGACCACGACCGAACCGCCGACGATCTCCAGCACTGCGTGCTCGTCGAGTTTCGCCTGCGACGGGCTTCCCGACGAGGTGATGGGCATCGCCTGCTGCCACAGCAGCTTTCCCGCGCTGACATCCAGCACGGCCGCACTCGAGCAGAGATCCCCATAGCCGACGGCGATGTGGTTATCGACGACAGAGGTGCTCGCCCCGCAGAAATGGCCGGCGGGGGAGGGGATCCTCCAGCGTTCCTTGCCGTCGCTCCGTGCGTACGCGACCGCATAGGTGTCGTTCACCAGCACCAGATCGTCGCCCACGACCCAGGAATCGATGCCCTTGTCGTACGGCGGGACCCGGTCCGATCCCAGCTGCCACGGACCTGTCTGGGACACCGCGATCGCGTGACCGGGCACCGTGCCGCTGGTGAGCGCGAGCGGTACCACGATCGCCGCGATCACCACGGCTGCCAGAAATGCCGCGCTTACGAGGAGGGCCCGTCGGCCACCTATTTTGTCAGTCACTACCCGCTCCCCCTTTCGATGCGGATAGTGTATTTGGGGGAAATCTGATTCCCCCGAAGTTCACTCACATTTGTCGTCCGGGAATCGCGCTTCAGCTCGCGGCCGCGACCAGCTTCGCGTACGGGCCGTCCGAGGCCAGCAAGTCCTGGTGCGGGCCAAGCTCAGTGATCCGGCCGCCCTCGACCACCGCGACCCGGTCCGCCGCCGCGGCCGTGTGCAGCCGGTGCGCGATCGCGATGACCGTGCGGCCTTCGAGCACCGCGTTCAGCGACCGTTCCAGCTCTCGCGCCGAACCGGTGTCCAGCAGCGACGTCGCCTCGTCCAGCACCAGCGTGTGCGGGTCGGCCAGGACGACCCGGGCCAGCGCCAGCTGCTGCGCGAGACCGGCAGGCACCGCGTACGCACCTGAGCCGAGCTTGGTGTCCAGACCGTCGGGCAGCCCGGCCGCCCACTCCGCCGCACCGGCGGACGCGAGCGCGGCCGTCAGTTCCTCGTCGGTCCAGTCTCCGCCGTCGCGCCGGGCGGGCAGCGCCAGGTTTTCCCGCAGGGTCCCGGAAAACGTGTGGTGCTCCTGCGTCAGCAGCAGAACCTCGCCGCGCAGCACGTCGTCCGCGAGCGTCGACACCTCGGTGCCGCCGACCTGGATCGTCCCCGCCGTCGGAGCCGAGATTCCGGCCAGCAGCCTGCCCAGCGTCGACTTCCCCGCACCCGACGGCCCGACGATCGCCAGCCGTTCGCCTCGCGGCACGCTCAGGCTGATGCCGTGCAGCACCTCGCGGTCCGAGGTGTAGCCGAACCGGACGTCGCGCACCTCGATGTCGCGTCCGCGCGGCACGTCGGTGACCTTCGCGGTCGTTTCGGGCGGCTGCACGCCGAGGATCCGGCGGGCGGCGGCCATCGCGACCTGCAGGTCTTCCAGCCAGAACAACGCCTCGTTGAGCGGCGCGGTCATGGCCTGTGCGTACGCCAGCATCGTGGTGATCGTGCCGAGCCCCGCCCAGCCCTGCTGATACGCGAGCAGGCCGAGCAGCAGCAGCGCCGCGATCGGCAGCACGTAGCTGATCTCCAGCGACGGCAGCCAGCGCAGCTGATACGACCGCATCCGCCGCTCGCCGAGGATCGCCTGGTCGAGCGCGCGATGCCCGGTGCGCAGCCGCCGCTCGGTGAGGCTCAGCGCCTCCGCGGT
Organism: Amycolatopsis sp. NPDC114503; assembly: GCF_055633655.1. Taxonomy (NCBI): domain Bacteria; kingdom Bacillati; phylum Actinomycetota; class Actinomycetes; order Pseudonocardiales; family Pseudonocardiaceae; genus Amycolatopsis; species Amycolatopsis sp. NPDC114503. Next base: position 922,887 of record NZ_JBVKDT010000001.1, read on the forward strand.
CCGCGCGCCCTCCACCGTCTCGTGCGTGACCGACTGCAGGTCGCCCCACCGGTCGAGCATCCACGCGAACGCCTTCGGAATCACCCGCTGATACCAGATGTTCACCGGCACCAGCAGCGGAATCGCGACCAGCAGAGTGAGCGCGAGCAGCGGCGACGTCACGATCATCGCGATCGTCGTCAGCAGCACGGTGACGGTGGCGATCAGGATTTCCGGCGCGGCGAACCGCACCGCGTGGTCCAGCCTGCTGACGTCGCTGGTCGCGCGGCTCAGCAGGTCGCCGGTCCCGGCCGCCTCGACGGTGCCCAGCGGCAGGTCGAGCGCGTTCTTGACGAACCGTTCTCGATTCTCCGCCAGCACTCGTTCGCCGAAGACCCTCCCGCGCAGCCGGGCCGCCTTCTTCGCCCACGCCTGCAGGACGAGCACCACTACGAACGCCACCGCCAGCAGGTCGACCCGCAGCGTCGTGCCGTGGCCGACCACGCCGTCCACCAGCAGGCCGAGCAGCTGGGGCCCGGCCAGCCCGATCAGCGTGGCCAGGAAGAACAGGCCGAGCATCACGGAGAACTCGCGCCGGTGCTGCGAGGCCGTGCGCCGGGCCCATTGCCGGACCTCGCGCCTCGACGCGAGCGGGAGCCGCGTCGTCATACCGTCACCGCCTTCGCGCTTACTATCTCGTCCGCCACGTTCCTCCACAATGGACTCTGGCTGAACACCACCGTGGTCTTTCCGTTCCGCAATTCCTTGGCGCGCTGGGTGATCCGGGCCTCGGTGTGCGCGTCGACAGCCGAGGTCGGTTCGTCCAGCAGCAGCACGTCGGCGTCGGTGGCCAGCGCACGGGCTAGGCTCAGCCGCTGCCGCTGACCGCCGGACACCTCGCGTCCGCGTTCGCCGATCAGCTCGTCGACCCCGCGCGGCAACGCTTCGACGATGTCCTCGGCGTCCGCCGCGTGCAGCGCCGCGAAGATGTCGACGTTCCCCTGACGCGTCGGCGCGAGCTGTTCGCGCAGCACGCCGGAGAACCAGATGTCCTGGTTGTGTGCGTACACCACGCGGGTCCGCAGTTCGGCGAGCGCGACGCGATCCGCCGGAACGCCGCCGACCAGCACCTTTTCGTCCTCGTCCGGATCGGCGAACCGGGCCATCCGCTCGGCGATCGGCTCCGCCTCGGCGCCAAGGTCGACCACCGTCAGCTTGCCCGGCTCGACGCGGATGCCGCTGGTCGTGTCCACCAGCTCCAGCGGCCCGTCCGGCAGCGGCTGCGGCGACTCCGGGTCGGCCAGCCTCGATCGCAGCGACAGCAGCCCGCACACCTTGCGCGCCGCGACCACACCCGAGCTGAGCGCGCTGACCTGCTCGGTCGCCGTGCTCACCGGCACCACCAGGAACGCCGAAACACCGTAGAACGCGACCAGTTCGCCGACGCCGATCGTGCCGTCGAGCGCGAGCCGCGCGCCCAGCCAGGTGATCGCCACCGTGACCAGCCCCGGCAGCAGCACCTCCGCCGCGGCGAGCCACGATTCGCTGCGCCCGACCTCGACGCCGGACCGGCGCACCAGCTGGCTGGCGTCGTGGAACCGGCGCAGGAACCGCCGTTCGCCGCCGACGCCGCGCAGGATCCGCAGCCCGGACACGATGTCCGCGCCGAGCGCGTTCACGTCGCTCAGATTCTCCCGCTGCGCGGTTTTCCGCTTCTGCAGCGGCGCGAGCAGCGGGCCGATGCCGAGCACCGCCAGCGGGACGCCGACGAGCGCGACCGTGCCCAGCAGCGGCGAAGTGCCGAGCATCGCGATCCCGATGACCACGAAGGCCACGATCGACCCGAACGAGCGGCCGATCACCTCGAACGCGTTGCCGATCCAGTTCATGTCCGACGAGGTGACCGCGACGACGTTGCCGGTGCTGGCCGCCTCGCGCAGGGTCGCGCCGAGCCGGGCGGTGTGGTCGGTGACCAGACGTTGTGTGGTGCCCGCGCCGTGCATCCACATCCCGTACGCCGCGAAGTGCAGCGCGGTGCCGAGCAGCGCCTGCAGCACGCCGAGCACAGCCGCGACCACTGCCCAGCGCCAGAGCGCGGCAGTGTCGCCGGCGGCGATCGCCCCGACGCCGCGGCCGATCACCAGCGGCAGCAAGGCACTCGGCAGCGACCAGCCGGCCCCGGCCACCGCCGCGCCGAGGACGAGCCACGGCCGCGCGCGCAGGACCGCCAGCAGGTACCGAGCCGCTGTCGGGCGTTCCGGCAGCCGGATGTCGGGAAAGGGGTACGTGGCGGAAAGCACGATCACTGACGCTAAGCCGCCGGGGCTGTCCGGCGCGACTGATTTATGCCCGGTCGGACCGTCACCGGACCAGGCCGGGCGGCTGCGGGTGTGACGTGGTCGACACGTAGTCTTGGCCTTGTGGCGAACCCTGACACGGACAGTCGGACAAACACTGTGACCAGCCCTGTTGTTAGTACAGACACCACCGCAGTGGCCGCGGCGACCCCGGAAACGAGCCAGCCGTACGTCGAACTCGGCCTCGCCGAAGACGAGTACGCGCGGATCCGGGAAATCCTCGGCCGCCGGCCCACCGACGCCGAGCTCGCGATGTACTCGGTGATGTGGAGCGAGCACTGCTCCTACAAGTCCTCGAAGAAGCACCTGCGCTACTTCGGCGAGACCGCCACCGACGAGATGAAGGCCAAGATGCTGGCCGGCATCGGCGAGAACGCGGGCGTCGTCGACATCGGCGACGGCTGGGCGGTCACCTTCAAGGTGGAAAGCCACAACCATCCGTCCTATGTGGAGCCGTACCAGGGCGCGGCCACCGGCGTCGGCGGCATCGTCCGCGACATCATGGCGATGGGCGCGCGGCCGCTCGCGGTGCAGGACGCGCTGCGCTTCGGCCCGGCCGACGCGCCGGACACCAAGCGCGTGCTGCCCGGCGTGGTCGCGGGCGTCGGCGGCTACGGCAACTGCCTCGGCCTGCCGAACATCGGCGGCGAGCTGGTCTTCGACCCCTCCTACGCGGGCAACCCGCTGGTCAACGCGCTGTGCGTCGGTGCGATGCGCACCGAGGACCTGCACCTGGCGTTCGCGTCCGGTTCGGGCAACAAGATCATCCTGTTCGGCGCGCGTACCGGCCTCGACGGCATCGGCGGCGTGTCCGTGCTCGCCAGCGACACCTTCTCCGGCGACGAATCCGCGGCTGGCCGGCGGAAGCTGCCCAGCGTGCAGGTCGGCGACCCGTTCACCGAGAAGGTGCTCATCGAGTGCTGTCTCGACCTGTTCAAGGAGAACCTGGTCGTCGGCATCCAGGACCTCGGCGGCGCCGGGCTGTCCTGCGCGACGTCCGAGCTGGCCGCGGCCGGTGACGGCGGCATGCACATCTATCTCGACCGGGTTCCGTTGCGTGCCACCGGAATGACGCCCGCCGAGGTGCTCTCCAGCGAATCGCAGGAGCGCATGTGCGCGGTCGTTTCGCCGGAGAACGTCGACGCGTTCATGGCGGTCTGCGCCAAGTGGGACGTCATCGCCACCGACATCGGCGAGGTCACCGACGGCGAGCACCTCGTGATCACCTGGAACGACGAGATCGTGGTCGACGTGCCCGCGCACACCGTCGCGCACCAGGGCCCGGTGTACGACCGTCCGATCGAGCGCCCTGCGTTCCAGGACGGCCTGATCGCCGACACCTCCGCGAAGCTGCCGCGTCCGTCGACGCCCGAGGAGCTGCGCGCGGACTTCCTGAAGCTCATCGCGTCGCCGAACCAGGCGTCGAAGGAATGGGTGACCGCGCAGTACGACCGCTACGTGCGCGGTAATTCGGTGCTGTCGCAGCCGTCCGATTCGGGCATGATCCGGATCGACGAGGAGAGCAACCGCGGCGTCTCGGTGGCCACCGACTGCAACGCGAAGTTCGTCTACCTCGACCCGTACCGCGGCGCGCAGCTCGCGCTGGCCGAGGCGTACCGGAACGTCGCCACCGGCGGCGCGACCCCGGTCGCGGTGTCCGACTGCCTCAACTTCGGCGCCCCGACCGACCCCGGCGTGATGTGGCAGTTCGAGCAGGCCGTGCACGGTCTCGCCGACGCGTGCGTCGAGCTGGGCATCCCGGTCACCGGCGGCAACGTCAGCTTCTTCAACCAGACCGGCGACACGGCGATCCTGCCGACCCCGGTGGTCGCGGTGCTCGGCGTGATCGACGACGTCACCCGCCGCATCCCGACCGGCATCGGCGCGGAAGCCGGCGAGACGCTGCTGCTGCTCGGCGACACCCACGACGAGCTGGACGGTTCGGCCTGGGCCCGCGAGCTGCACGGCCACCTCGGCGGAGTTCCGCCGCGCGTGGACCTGGCTCGCGAGAAGCTGCTGGCCGACGTCCTGGTGGCCGGTTCGCGCGACGGCATGATCTCCGCCGCACACGACCTCGCCGACGGCGGGCTCGCACAGGCCCTCACCGAGACTGTCCTCATTGGACAGTGCGGGGCGCGGGTGTTCCTCGACCGCGACCAGGACCCGTTCGTGCAGCTGTTCTCCGAGTCGTCCGGTCGCGTGCTCGTGGCGGTCCCGCGCACGGAGGAGCTGCGGTTCACCGAGATGTGCACCGCGCGCGGCCTGCCGTGGCGCAAGACCGGTGTCGTCGACCCGGATTCCGGCACGCTGGAGATCCAGGGCGTCACGGAGTTCACGCTCGAAGAGCTGCGCGAAACCTGGGAGAAGACCCTTCCGGCCCTGTTCGACTGAGGCCTCACGACCGGAAGGTGACCACCTCCGCCAGCGACGCCCGAGGGATCGCTGGCTGAGGCTCGTCCGGATCGGCGTACCCGATCGACATGCCGCAGCCGAGGACATATCCGGCGGGCGGCTCCGCGATTTCCGTGACGCTTCGGTGGTACCTGCCCCACGCGATCTGCGCGCAACTGTCGAGCCCTTCTGCGCGAAGCAGCAGCATCACGGTTTGCAGGAAAAGTCCCGCGTCCAGCCATTGCGGCGGAAGCATTCGCTCGTTCAGATAGCAGAACAGGCCGACCGGGGCACCGAAGCAGTCCCAATTCCTGACCCGTACCCGCTCTCGGCCCGCGAGGTCGTCTCGCGCGACGCCGACCGCGCCGTAGCGCAGCGCTCCCAGTTCCTCGATCCGCCGCGCGTACTGCTCGGGGAGTGTTTGCGGGTAGGGCAGAACCTGGGGCGGATCACCGGTGTCGCCCTCGGCGATGCGTTGCTGGACCACATAGGTCAGCTCGGCCAGCTTCGCCCCGGACAGGACGTACACCCGCCAGGGCTGCAGATTTCCCCCGGAGGGCGCGCGCAAGGCCGTGGTGAGGACCCGGGTCAGGACTTCGTCGGGCACCGGCTTGCCGAGAAAACCGCGAACCGACCGCCGGGAGCGCACCGCTTCGTAGACGTCCACGGTTTTGTGATGCTACTCAGATCGGCACCGCGACATATCCGCCATTCCGAGGTTCCAGCTTCCAGCCATCCGGCAGTTGCACCTCCGCCGAATCCGTGAAAGTCGCCCCGTCGAACAGGACTTCCTTCGCGAAGGTCGCCCCTTTGAAGGTCGTTCGTCCGGCGAAGGTCGTGTCGGAGAAATTGGTCCGCTCCGAGAATGTGGTGCCGGAGAACCAAGCCCGGTCGAGGAAAGTCGCGTTGCGGCAACGGAAAACGCCCACCAGTCGACCGGTCCCGGTGCCCGCGGCGGTGAAGTAGGCCTGCCCGGTGAAGACGCAACCGCTGAGGTTCGTGCTGCTGTGCAGAGAAGCGTGCCGCAGCAGCAACCCGCCGATCCGGCGGTGGGAAAGATCGAAATACTCCAGGACCGCGCCGGTCAGATCGAGGTCCGGACCCGGTCCATCCACATCGGACGGTGGCAGCAGATCCCGGACCAGCCGTTGCGCGGTGAGCCGCACCTGCAGCTCACGTTCCTGCTCCTCTGTGCCACCATATTCCGGATTTATGTACCGGCTATGGGTAAACGGCCGCCGCAGATAAGAACACAGCACGTCCAGCACGGTCTGCCGATACTCCGGCCGCGTCCGCGCCAGCCCGGCCAGCGCGTGCAACGCCCCCACGCGCACCTGATCGGCCTCGTGCCCCAGCAGTTCCACCGATTTCGCGAACCGCTCGTCGGAGATCCGCTCGCGGTCGACGTCGTGCCGCTGCTGTTCGATCACCTGCCGAGCTTCCTCGACGCGGCGACGGCGGTCGTTGAGCCACAACGCGTACAACGCGACGACCGCGCCACCGGCGAGACCGGCGGTTTTGAGCGCTTCACTGCGGCTTGTCGCGGGGTCGGCGAGCAGCCAGCCACCGACCCCGCACAGCAGTGCCACGGACGCGATCAACGTCCACAGCAGCGGCGAGCGCACCGGGTCAGAACGCCAGGATCAGGTACAGCCCCACGCAGTAGCCGCCGCCGCGGTTCATGATGACCATCGTGCCGCTGGCGTCCTTGCCCGACAGCGTGCCGGTGACCCGGGCGCTCGTCGTGGCGCTGCCCGCGGTGACCTTGCCCAGGGTGAGCTGCGGGTCGCCGCTGGTGGTCTCGTCGATGCTGCGCTTCGACATGCTCTCGGTGCCCTGGCAGGCCAGCGCGGTGGCGCCGGCGGCGTCCTTGGCATTGAGCTTGGCGAGGAAGTTGTCGATGACCTGCTTCGCCTCGCCTGAGGCTCCGCTGGAGCCGGGGTCCTCGCTCGAATCCGTCGACGGCGAGGACGAGTCGCTCGGCAGCGGAGCCTCCGAGGACTGGGACGGGGACGGAGCGGGGGCCGGCGGCTGCGCCTGCGAGCTGCCCTTGTCGTCCTTGCTCAGGAAGAACCCCGGCGCGACGAACCCGGTGATGCCCAGCGCGACCACCACGACGACCGCGACGGCGATGCCGATCCACAGCCCGGTCTTGTTGTTCTTCGGCGGCTCGCCGCCCGGTCCGCCCGGGTATTGCTGCTGGTCCCAGCCCTGTTGCGGGAACTGCTGGGTGCCAGGGTAGGGCTGCTGCTGGTACCCCGGGTACTGCTGCTGAGCGTTCGGGTCCCAGCCCTGCTGCGGCTGCTGCTGGGCGTTCGGATCCCACGCGGGCTGCTGCTGGTGCTGGGCGTTCGGGTCCCAGCCCGGCTGTTGCTGAGCCTGGTTGGGGTCCCACCCCGGCTGCTGCGGCACCCCGCCCGAGCCGGGCTGCTGCCAGCCCTGGCCGTAGGGGTCCCCGCCCTGTCCGGGCTGCGGTGGGTAAGTCATGTCCGGTTCCGCCTTCCTGCTGCACCGACTCGCGCCGCGGTCTGACGCCCCGTCGGCTCAGGCGGTTCCGTCTCCGCCCCAGGTCTGCAATTGTGCAAGGCGGGTAAGGCTCGCACAAAAGCGGCTCCCGGCCGCCCCGCCCGGCAGGAGGAGGGGAGAACCGGGAGCCGCGTCCGTGCGCGCCGCTCAGGTCAGCCGTTGGCGAGTGCCTGCAGCCGGTCGTAGGCGCCGTTGAACGTGTCCTGGTCCAGCGGGCTCGAGGTGTACTGCCACACGGTGTAGTAGCCCCAGTTGTACGGCAGGGTTCCGGCCGAGGACGCGTACCGCGCGATCCACAGCGGCGCGGTGCTGGAGAAATCGCCGCCCGCGCACTGGTTCCACCAGTTCGTCGACGTGTAGATCACCGGCCAGCGGCCCGTCCTGGCGTGATACGTGTCGTGGAAGTCCTTGATCCACGCCGTCATCGACGCTTTGCTCAGGCCGTAACAGGTCGCGCCGTAGGGGTTGTACTCGATGTCGAGCACGCCCGGCAGCGTCTTGCCGTCCCGCGACCAGCCGCCGCCGTGCGAGACGAAGTAGTTCGCCTGCGTCGCGCCGCTGGAGGTGTTCGGGGTGGCGAAGTGGTACGCGCCGCGGATGAAGCCCTGGTTGTAGGAACCGTTGTACTGCTGGGCGAAGTACGGGTTCGTGTAGGTCGTGCTTTCGGTGGCCTTGGTCCACACGAACCGCTTGCCCTGGCCCCACCAGTTGCCCCAGTCGACATTGCCCTGGTAGCCGGACACGTCGATGCCGGCGACGGCGGCCGCCACCTGGTTCGGCAGCGCGGCCGCGGGTTGCGGTTGCTGCGCGGCGGTTTTCGTCTCGGGGGTCGACTGATCCCCCTCGACGCGCCGGATCTGCGAACCCATGGTGTGGTTGTTCGCCTGGATGTCGGCGTTTACGGAGTTGATCTCCCGCGCCGACAGCGGGGAAGCGGCCGGGTCGGCCATCGCCTCCGTCGAAGCGCCGAGCAGGAGCGCGACAACGGGGACGGTCAGAGCGGACAGCAGCGCGGTGCGCCGCCCTCTTCGGGAAGTGGACATCGTCGATCCCTTCACAGATACCCTCGCGGAGGGCGGCTATGTGCAGGTAGCCGCCACGGGGGAGATTCTTGAGGACGAATCGTCGTTTGTCATCAAGTTCCGTGAAGATGAATGGTCGAGTGGGTGATTTTCATCGGGCGGTGATGACTAATTCGTGACAACGTCACGAATGTTCACCCGAATGCCAGATTGCGCAGCGCGGTTTGGGTGCCGTTGAGCCAGTTCTGGTCCCCCGGCAGCGTCCCGCTGTTCGAGAACTGCCAGATGGCGTGCTGTCCCCAGCCCGCGGGGAGTTCGCCGATGAAGGAGTTGTAGCGCGCGATCCAGAGCGGATTCCCTCCGAAAGAAGGGTTGTTTCCGGTGCAGCGTTTCCACCAGCTAGTCGACGTATAGATCGTCGGGAGCCGTCCGGTGCGGGCGCGATAGGTGTCGGAGAACGCGCGAACCCAGTCGGCCATCCCGTTCGCGTCCTTGCCGTAACACGTTTCGCCGTAGGGGTTGTATTCCATGTCGAGTGCGCCCGGAAGCGTCTTGCCGTCGGCCGACCAGCCGCCGCCGTGCGCGAGGAAGTAGTTGGCCTGCGCCGCGCCGTCGGACACGTCGGGCCGCGCGAAGTGGTAGGCGCCGCGGACGATCCCGGCTTGGTAGGAACCGTTGTACTGCTGGGCAAACTGCCCGCTGACGAACCCGGTGCCCTCGGTCGCTTTCACGTACACGAACCTCGCGCCCGCTCCGGCCGCCGCCGGCCAGTCGACCGGGCCCTGGTGTCCGCTGACGTCGTGCCCGAGGTACTGGTCTGCCGTCGTGTAGGAGATGTTCGGCGATCCCAGCACGCCTTCGTGCTTCGCGATTTGCGAACCGGCGTAGTTGTCCGCGGCTCCGGCGTAACTCGGCGCGGCCTCCGCCGTTTCGCACAGGGACGTGCCGGTGATCCCGGCGAAGAGAACCGCGCTCCAGCGCAGCAGCAGATGACGCTTCACCCAGGGCTCCTCACCGGACGCGTGTACTCCTACTGCGTCACGATGCCCGGATGCGGGGATTTCGGCGAATCATGATCACTCGGCAGAGTGGTCTGCCCAGGTCAGCGCCGTTCTTCGGCCAGCGCCTTCATCAGGTGCTCGGCCGGGACCACCGCGGTGATCAGGTCGTGCGGATTGATCGCGAGCGGATGTCCGGCGAGCAGTCCGACGATGTCGCGGCCGAGCACCGCGCGGGCGTGCGGCCATTCGCGCGGCACCAGCGACTTCGACGTGTACGCCGGGACCATGACCCGGCCGTCGGCGTTGTGGAAGCCGATCACCGTGCGCTGCACCGGGGACAGGGCGTAGACGAGCAGCGTCGAATCGAGGATGGCGCGCGGCAGGTCTTCGGCGGGCCGGTGTTCGGTGCGGACCATCTGCAGCAGCCGCTCGAGTTCGTTGCGCGGCTCGGGAAAACCGAGCGCCTTCGGCGAGGGCCGGTACCGGTCGTTGGGGTGGAAGTCCTCGACGACCTCTCCGGTTCCGTTCACCGGATACGCGCCGACGACCGCCCAGGACGGCACCGGACCGCGAGCGTCGAAGGCCTCGTCGATGACATACAGCCAGCTGTTCGGATTGGCCCGCGCGTTGGCCCGCATCTCGGGAGTGATCTCGGGTTTTCCTTGCGGCCCGCGGCGCGGATACGCGTTCCGGCGCGCGCGTTTGCCCGCCGGGGTCCGGGAAACCATCCGATCTGCCTCGTCCCGCTGCGCCATCGCCGTCCCTCGGTGCCGGGTGCCTGAAACTCCGTCCGCGGCCACTCTACTGTTGTCGCATGGCCTCTTCGCGTTCGGTCGATCCCGCTCAGTTACGAGCGGCGGTGCTGGCCGTTTCGGACTGGTTGCGTGGTGACGGACCGGATCCGGCGCGCCCTGAACTGGCCGCCGCGGTGCGCGCGACCCTGCGGACCCTCGCCCAGGACGCGCCAGGGCACACCGTCGAGGTCCGGGTCCCGCCGTATGCCGCGGTGCAGTGCGTCGAAGGCCCGCGCCACACCCGCGGCACGCCGCCGAACGTCATCGAGACCGACCCGCGGACGTGGCTCGAACTGGCCACCGGCCTCCTGGACTGGGACGACGCGCTCAGCGCCGCCCGGGTGTCCGCCTCGGGCAGCCGCGCGGACCTCTCGCACTGGCTTCCGGTCGTGCGGATCTGATTTCCCTCCGGAATTGTTCCCTCAGGAGTGTCTTCTGAGGCACACACTCCGTAGAATCCCCTGAACGCAGGCCTGTGCCGTGCTGTCCGAGGCTGTGCCTTGCGTGTACTTTGGGTAGTCGGATTTCGTACGAGCGGCGATGGAAGGGCCCTGGTCATGAACGCGGTAGGCGTGTCCGCCGGCGAGCAGAGCCTCGGCCCGACAGCGCGCCGGATGATTCTCGGCTCGCAGCTTCGCCGGTTGCGCGAGGAAGCCGGGATCACGCGCCAGCAGGCGGGCTACAACATCCGCGGTTCGGAATCCAAGATCTCCCGGCTGGAACTCGGCCGCGTCGGCTTCAAGGAGCGCGACGTCGCCGACCTGCTCACCATGTACGGCGTCTCGGACGAAGACGAGCGCAAAGCGTTCCTCGACATGGTCAAGCAGTCGAACGAAGCGGGCTGGTGGCGCAAGTTCGGGGAGACGGTGCCCGGATGGTTCACCGACCTCGTCGGCTTGGAGGAAGCCGCGTCCCGGATCCAGATCTGGGAGCCGCTGTTCGTGTCCGGCCTGCTGCAGATCGAGCCGTACGCACGAGCGATCTTCAGCCACGGCCGCCCGGAAATGGCCGACGAACGCGTGGACCAGCTGGTAGCCCTGCGCATGCGGCGGCAGAAGATGCTGGCCCGCCCCGATGCGCCGCGCATCTGGGCGGTGCTCGACGAATCGGTGCTGTACCGGCCGATCGGCGGGCCGAAGGTGTTCCGGCAGCAGCTGGAGTACCTGCTCGAGGTGACGACGCTGCCGCACGTGTCGGTGCAGATCCTGCCGTACTGCCGAAGCGGTCTGTCGGCCGAGCACGCGTTCTCGCTGCTGCGCTTCGCCGAGGCGGAGCTGCCGAACATCGTCTACGTCGAGTACTTGACCGGCGCGCACTACCTGGACAAGCGCGACGAGATCGAGAAGTACGGCCGAGCGCTGGACCTGCTGGCTGTCGACGCGGAGACTCCGGAACGCAGCCGCGCCCGCATCGCGAAGCGCAAGGCCGAGATCTGAGCCGCGGTCTCCCTCTTCATCGCACCGAGGCGTCGTCCCCGGTGAAATTCTTCCCACCGAGAATTCCGGCCCAGCCATCCGGACGAGCAGTAACCGAGTAGAGAACGCCCCACCCCCATTCTCATCACCGAGCGTGCATAAGTCCGGAAGTCGGTTTCCACTGACCCGGTTCCACGCCTCCCTCTCTCCTCTTAGGTTATCACGGTGAGTGTTCTTCATTCACCCGCTGCACCCAGCGGTAGCGAGTCACGAACGCGGTGCGTTATCAGGCTGCCAATATCGTTACCCAAGGTAATAATTAGCCCGTTCAGGTAGTGCTCGAATCACCTGTCTGGGAACTTCTACTGAACCGTGTCGTCACGCAGTGAGAAATTTGCAGAAAATTCTGCACGTGCATTTACCGCTGCATGCGCGCGTGCTAGCGTCGAAGTCACAGGCAAATGCACATGCAGATTCCTGAGCTTTTCATCGTCCTTCCCGGAAGGTGGCATCATGGCTGAGCGGTTCGAGAACGGTGTTCCGGCCGACCGTCTGACCGGCGCACAATGGCGCAAAGCGAGCTACAGCGGCGCGGTGGGCAACTGCGTCGAAGTGGCCCCGCTGACCTCGGGCGAGATCGCGATGCGGAACTCCCGCTTCCCGGAAGGCCCGGCGCTCGTCTACACGCGTGCGGAGATGGCGGCCTTCCTCGCCGGCGCGAAGGACGGCGAATTCGACGATGTCCTCGGCTGAGAACAACGTCGTCGGCCCCGCCTGCGACATCGAGCAAGGCCTGCAGAAACTTATCGACCGCGGCTACCAGTTCGTCCACCCGACGGACGGAAGCGGCGAAGTGCAGGCCGTGGTCGGAGTGCGAGTCCACGACAACGTGGTGGACGTCGTCCGTCTGAATGCCGAGGACGACGCCGAAGCCACACGAATCCCTGGCAGCGAACAGAACATCTTCGCCCCCGCGTCCACCCTGTGGCGCTCGCGCGGCGAAGCAAGCCAGGTACTGGGCGAAGTGCTAGCCCTCCCCGAGCGCCAACCGGCCGCCGCAGCAGCCTCGACAGCAGGCTGCTGGATCCCCGGCCGAGGCGGCCGCTCGAAGTGGCTAGCTGCCAGCTGATCCGCCCTTCTCCCGCGCCGTCCCCACCGGCCCCCGAATTTCAGGCCCCGCACGAAGTGGCCCAATCCACTTCGTGCGGGGCCTGGCTCTTTTCTCCCCTCCCGCGGCTGCTCCCCGGCCGCCCGTCCGTGAGGGCCACCTTCACAGACTCAGACGCCCTCAGGGTTCCCCTCACGACCCACGATGGTCGTGAGGGCCGCCTTCACGGACGTGGATTCCCTCAAGGGCCCCTTCACGGCTCGCCCGCTCCCCGCCACGACGCCCTCCCATGCGGAATTGGTTGCGCCCCGCGCACCAACGTGGCGTCCGGTGCGTCGCATGCACCCCCTGCCACGTCGGGACGCGCCCCTTCTCTCGCGCCCAGCGCTCAACCGCCACCCGCGACCCCAACGCGCCAACCCACCCAAGCCCCGCGCACCACCCACCCCACCGCAGCCCGCGCACACAAACCCACCAGCGCACCCACCAACCGTCAGCACAATCAAGCTTCGGGGTGCCCCCGCAAGCCCCGAGCGCAACGTCGCCGCCAGGCGACGAGCAGCCCCCGTACACCCCAAACCCCCTCAAGACCCCCGCTCCAAAACCAGATCACCGCTCCGCAACCTCCTCCCCCGTAGTGGTCAGAACCACGCCGCGGCCCGCTTCCCCACCTCGTCCACCCCTTACACTTGGACTCGGCCCGCCCACGTCTTCCTGGGAGCTTCCCGGTGGTTTCCGACCCCTCCGCCAGTCCTGCTCGACCCGAAGATCAAGAAGATCAACCCGAACCGGAACCCCGTGAGGAGTGCGGCGTCTTCGGCGTCTGGGCTCCCGGGGAAGAAGTCGCCAAGCTCACCTACTACGGCCTCTACGCCCTGCAGCACCGCGGGCAGGAGGCCGCGGGCATCTCCGTCTCGGACGGCTCGCAGATCGTCGTCTTCAAGGACCTCGGGCTCGTCAGCCAGGTCTTCGACGAGCAGGTCCTGCAGTCCCTGCAGGGCCACATCGCCGTCGGGCACTGCCGGTACTCGACGACCGGCGCCACGATCTGGGAGAACGCCCAGCCGATCTTCCGCACCACGGACACCGGCAGCGGCCTGTCCTTCGCGCACAACGGCAACCTGGTCAACACCGCCGAGCTGCGCGATCGCACCGTCGCCGCGGGGTTGAAGCCGCACGCCGGGCTCACCGGGTCTTCCAGCGACTCCGACCTCGTCTGCGGGCTGCTCGCCGCGAACGCCGCCGACAAGGGCATCGAGGCCGCCGCGCTCGATCTGCTGCCGACTCTCAAGGGTGCGTTCTGCCTGGTCTTCGCCGACGAAAACACCCTGTACGCGGCCCGCGACCCGCACGGCGTGCACCCGCTGGTGCTCGGTCGGCTGGAGCGCGGCTGGGTCGTGGCGAGCGAGACCGCCGCGCTCGACATCTGCGGCGCGTCGTTCGTGCGCGAGGTCGAGCCGGGCGAGCTGATCGCCATCGACGCCGAGGGGCTGCGTTCGTCGCGGTTCGCGAACCCGGAGCCCAAGGGCTGCGTCTTCGAGTACGTCTACCTCGCGCGTCCGGACACGTCGATCGCCGGTCGCAGCGTGCACGCCACGCGCGTCGAAATCGGGCGCAAGCTGGCCGTCGAGCACCCGGTGGACGCCGACCTCGTGATGCCCGTGCCGGAGTCCGGCACCCCGGCCGCGATCGGCTACGCGCAGGGCTCGGGCCTTCCGTACGGCACCGGTCTGGTCAAGAACGCCTACGTCGGGCGCACCTTCATCCAGCCGTCGCAGACCATCCGGCAGCTCGGCATCCGGCTGAAGCTGAACCCGCTGCGCGACGTCATCCGCGGCAAGCGCCTGGTGGTGGTGGACGACTCGATCGTGCGCGGCAACACCCAGCGCGCGCTCGTGCGGATGCTGCGTGAAGCCGGTGCGCTCGAGGTGCACGTGCGGATCGCCTCGCCGCCGGTGCGCTGGCCGTGCTTCTACGGCATCGACTTCGCCTCGCGGGCCGAACTCGTCGCCAACGGCGTCGACCTCGACGGCATCCGCCGCTCGATCGGGGCCGATTCGCTCGGCTACATTTCGCTGGACGGCCTGGTCGCGGCGTCGGAGCAGCCGAAGTCGCGGCTGTGCACGGCCTGCTTCTCCGGCGAGTACCCGATCGCGCTGCCCGAAGACGCGCTCATCGGCAAGCACCTGCTCGAAAGCATGGACGCCGCAGGTGGCGCGGCCGCTCCCGTGAGTGCGGCCGGGTACGGTGCCGAAGACGCCGTCCGGCGTCCGTGAACCAAGCATGTCCAGTAGGGAGTCCGCTTCCGTGAGCGAGTCCACGAGCGCCACGTACGCAGCCGCCGGAGTCAGCATCGACGCCGGTGACCAGGCCGTCGAGCTGCTCAAGCCACACGCCGAGCGGGCCACGAGGCCCGAGGTGCGCGGCGGGGTCGGCGGTTTCGCCGGGCTCTTCTCCCTCAAGCTCGACAAGTGGAAAGAGCCGATCCTCGCGTCCTCCACCGACGGCGTCGGCACCAAGATCGCGGTCGCGCAGGCGCTCGACAAGCACGACACGGTCGGCATCGACCTGGTCGCGATGGTGGTCGACGACCTCGTCGTCACCGGGGCCGAGCCGCTGTTCCTGCAGGATTACATCGCGGTCGGCAAGGTCGTGCCGGAGAAGATCGCGGCGCTGGTCGGCGGCATCGCCGAGGGGTGCGTCCAGGCTGGTTGCGCGCTGCTCGGCGGCGAGACGGCCGAGCACCCCGGCCTGATGGGCGAGCACGACTACGACCTGTCGGCCACCGGCGTCGGCGCGGTCGAGGCGTCCGCGCTGCTGTCGCCGGAGAAGGTCCGCCCCGGCGACGTCGTCATCGCGATGGGCTCGTCCGGCCTGCACTCCAACGGCTACTCGCTGGCCCGGCACGTGCTGCTGGACATCGCGCGGATGCCGCTGGACGGGCACGTCGAGGAGTTCGGCCGCACCCTCGGCGAGGAACTGCTCGAGCCGACCAAGATCTACGCGAAGGACTGCCTCGCGCTGGTCGCCGAGACCGAGGTGCGCACGTTCGCGCACATCACCGGCGGCGGCCTCGAGGCCAACCTCGCGCGCGTGATGCCGCGCGGCCTCGTCGCCAAGCTCGAACGCGGCACGTGGACGCCGGCTCCGGTGTTCGCCCTGGTCGGGCAGCGCGGCAAGGTCGAGCGCGCGGAGCTGGAGAAGACGTTCAACATGGGCGTCGGCATGGTCGCGATCGTGTCGGCCGAGGACGTCGACCGGGCGCTGGCGGTGCTCACCGCGCGGCACGTGCCCGCGTGGATCCTCGGCGACGTCCAGCCCGCCGAAGACCCGGACGGCCCGCGCGCGGTGCTGTCCGGCGACCACCCGCGGTTCTGAAAGCCGCTTGCCACGTCTTGAGACACTGAAGACATGGCGGAGGACGTACGCGTCGGCGCCCGGTTCGTGATCCCGGGCGCCGAACTGCGAGAGCGGTTCTCCCGGTCCTCGGGGCCGGGCGGACAGGGCGTGAACACGACGGACTCGCGCGTCGAGCTGTCGTTCGACGTCGCGGGCTCCGCCGTGATCCCGCCCGCGCTGAAGGAACGCATCACGGCTCGCTTGGGCGCCCGCCTGGTCGACGGAGTGCTGACCATCGCGGCCAGCGAATACCGCTCCCAGCTGATGAATCGCGACGCGGCCCGGGAGCGGCTGGCCGACGTGTTGACGAAGGCTTCCGCGCCGCCGCCGGCCAAACGGCGTCCCACCAAGCCTTCGCGAGGCTCGAAGGAACGCCGTCTGGCAGCGAAGAAACGCCGTAGCGACGTGAAACGCGGCCGCGGCGGCCGGTACGACGATTAGCTCAGCGACAGGTGCACGCACTCACCGGCGACTTGGTAGCCAGCACGCCGGTACACCGTCCCGATACCCACATCGCCTGGCGTGAGGAATGCCGTCCGCGCGCCGCGTTCGTGGGCGAGGCGCGTTAGGTGCGCGGTGATTGCCGCTGCGATGCCTTGACCGCGGTGCTCGGCGGCCACTGCGATGCCGACGATTTCCGTTGCGCCGGACACGATGTCCAGTGCAACTCCGCCGCCCACAATGGTTTCGCCGTGTTCGGCTAGGACCGTCAGGTAGTCGCGGTTGCGTTCGAGATCGGCGTCCGACACCTCTGGCGGCTCTCCGAACGCGACGTTCTGCACGGACCGCAGGCGGCGGAATTCGTCGTCGGACACCGGTTCGCGCAGCTGAATGTGTTCCGGGGCAACACAATCTACGCGGTCTTCAGCGGTGCAGGTCATTACCGGCACGCGTCGTTCCAGTGTGAATCCCGCGCCGACAAGGGATTTCTCGACGTCGGGAGCGGCTTCGGTGAAGAACTCCAGCCGGGGCAGGAGATTTCGTTGCTGGTAGGCGGAAATCAGGGCCGCGAGGTCGGCGGACGAGGGCTTCGCGCCGTCGTCGGGGATGGCGTAGTTCGCCATCGGATGAGAGCTGTCTTGGGCGAAAGTGGCCAGGAACGGGCCGATTCGCAGGGTGTCGCGGCCGATCGGTGCGGTCGCACGAACATATGCCTGAAGGGCGGACATCTCTGGTGGAAGCCTTTCGAGAAAGAAAGAATGCACAAGAACCGGGCAGGGCAAACCCCACAACCGGCGCGCAGGCCGAACAGCTCAGGCCACGCGGCCGGAGTGGGCCGTGGCGGAGCACATAGGCATTCCTTCGTCCGAAACGAACTTCCCGCTCATCGTCTCAGGCCGGGCAAGCGAATTAACGATTGAGCGCGGCGCGTGCCTGGTCCACGATCCGAGCCAGGTGCACGCCCCGGCGGACATCGCAGGGATGCGTGGTCGTTCCGCACGACACCATCGCGGCGAAATCGTCCAGCAGCGCGGTGTACGCGTCGTTGGCCGTGCCGGTACGGCCAAGCGTGCGGAGGCCGTGTTCGCCGAAGACCGAGTACTCGACCACCGTCGGCTGTACCGGCAGACGCAGGCTGAGCGTCGCGGTGCTCGTGATGCCGCCTTCGTGTTCGAGCAGCAGCTGCCACAGGTCTTCGGGACCGCGGTGCGCGGCAAGGACGTCGGTGATCGGGCCGAGCGCGGCGTCGAGCAGGTCGAACGCATGCGGGCCGATGTCGGCGAGCGCGCCGCTCGCCGGGTCCTGCCGCCAGGCCGAGGTCGCATACTTGCCGGCGAGCAGTGCGCCGGACAGCCACCGCACGTTGCCGCCACGCCAACCGCCAGCGGCGGTGACGCCGTCCAGCCAATCGCGCGTCTGCTGGGCGAACCGCAGCGTGAGCATCACCAGCGACGCGACGCCAGCGGACGTCACGGCGTCGGCGAGACGCTGCGCCGAGGCGAGGTCGGGGGCGATCGGCTTCTCGAGGATGAGGTGATTGCCCGCCTCCGCGGCCCGCGTCGCCAGCTCGGCCTGCACGGTCGGCGGCACGGCGAACGCGAGTGCGTCGACCTGCTCGAACAGCTCGTCCAGATCGCTGGTGGGCACGGCGTCGTAGGCCTGCGCGAGCGCGGCGGCAGCCTCCGGCCGACGGCTCCACACAGCACTGAGCACGGTCCCTGGATGATCGGCGAGCCCCGGGGCGTGCACCGTGGTGGCCCACGGTCCGGTTCCTACGAGGCCGACGCGCAGCTGGTCCTGTCCCACGCCCGGAAGTGTAGGTGTGGCCGCGGTCGCTTCCAGCGGGGCCTGCGGTGCGTTAACGTCGACAAGTTCTTCGCCACGAACGGGGGAAGCCGGTGAGAATCCGGCGCTGGCCCGCAACCGTGAGCGGTCCCCGGGGATCGCGAGCCGGATCGCCCGTCGTGGTCCGATCGATGCGAGGTTCATCTGACATGCGGTTCGTGCACGCGCGGCACTGGGGGCGAGTCCTCGCCGGCTGCGCTCTTCTCGTCGCTACCGGCCTCGGCGGGGCTTCCTCCGCTTCGGCCACCACGCCCGGCAAGGGCGCCGACGGCTATTGCCAGGACGACAACGGCGTCACGGTGATCGTCGACTTCCAGGGGCTTGGCGGCGAAACCCTCATCCGGTGCGCCCCCGGCAAGCAGGAAAACGGCGTCACCGCCCTGCAGAACGCCGGCTTCGAACTCACCGGCGCGGGCAAGTACGGCCTGTCGGTGATGTGCAAGATCGAGGGCAAACCCGCCGATCAGGCCTGCACCGGGATGCCGCCGGAGAAAGCGTCGTGGAGCTTCTGGACCGCCACCAACGGCGGCAAATGGGAGTCGGCCCAGGTCGGCGCGCAGAGCTGGAAGCCGCCGGCCGGCGCGTTCGAGGGCTGGTCGTTCGCGATCGGCAAGTCCTATACCGAGTACCCGCCGCCGCGCACCGAGCCGGTGCGCAAGGCCAACGCGCCTGCCCAAGCTCCGGCGTCCACTTCGGACAGTGGATTCCCGTGGGGCCTGGTGATCGGCATCGTGGTCGTCGTGCTGCTCGTGGCGGCCGGGACGGTCGTCGCGGTGCGTCGCAGGCGTGCCGCGGAGTAGTCCGCGAGCGCTCCATCCCGGCGCGTGGTGGGTGTGGGCGCTCGCGCTCGCCGTCGCCGCGAGCCGGACCACGAACCCGGTTCTGCTCGCTCTGGTGATCGCGGTGGCCGGATTCGTCGTGGTGCTCCGCCGCGGCGACGCGCCGTGGGCGCTGGCCTTCCGGATGTACGCCTGGATCGCTGGCGTGATCGTGGCCTCGCGCGTGCTGTTCCGGATCCTGATCGGCGGCGAGGACGGCGGCCACATCCTGTTCACGCTGCCGACCATCCCGCTGCCGAGCGTCGCGGCCGGCATTCAGCTCCTCGGCCCCACCTCGGCCGAGGAGCTGCTCGGCGGACTGTACGACGGGCTCCGATTGGCCACGATCGTGCTCTGCATCGGTGCCGCGAACGCGCTGGCGAACCCGAAACGCCTGCTCAAGGCCGTACCTGGGGCGCTGTATGAGGTGGGCACGGCGGTCACTGTCGCCCTGTCCGTGGCACCGCAGCTGGTCGAGAGCGTGCAGCGGGTGCGCCGCGCGCGTCGGCTGCGGGCGGGCAAGACGCGCGGTCTGCGGTTCGTGAAGGGGATTTTCGTGCCGGTGCTCGCCGACGCCATGGACCGGTCGCTGCAACTCGCGGCGGCCATGGATTCCCGTGGCTACGGACGGCGCGGCTATCTCTCGCCGCGCGTCCGGATGCTGATCGCGACCTGCGTGCTGGCCGGGCTGGTCGGCGTCGCGGTGGGGGTTTACGGCGTGCTCGACGGGTCCGCGTCGTGGCTCGGCGTGCCGATGCTCGTCGCCGGTCTGGTGCTGGCCGCCGCCGGATTCGTGCTGGGCGGGCGGCAGATCCGGCGCACGACCTACCGGCCCGATCCGTGGCAGCTGCCGGAGACGCTGGTCGCGCTGTGCGGCGTCGCCACCGCGGTGCTCGTGCTGATCGCCGACCCGGTTTCGCTCACCACCCCGGCCAGCCCGCTGACCTGGCCGGAGCTGCCGCTGCTGCCGACCGTCGCGGTGCTGATCAGTGTGCTGCCCGCTTGGTTCGCGCCGCGTCCGGCGCTGGTGTCGGAGGTCGCTCGATGATCGAGTTTTCGCACGTCAGCGTCACTTATGACGGGGCGGACCGGCCGGTGCTCCGCGACGTCGACCTCGTGATCGAGGAGGGCGAGCTCTGCCTCGTCGCCGGACGCACTGGTGTCGGCAAGTCGACATTGCTCGGCGCGATCAACGGTCTCGTTCCGCACTTCACCGGCGGCACGCTGAGCGGACGTGTCGAGGTCGCCGGGCTCGACACCGCGACACATCCGCCGCGTGAACTGGCGTCGGTGGTCGGCGTGGTCGGGCAGGATCCGCTGGCCGGATTCGTCACCGACACCGTCGAGGAAGAACTGGCGTACGCGATGGAGCAGCTCGCCGTCGCGCCCGACGTGATGCGCAAACGCGTCGAGGAAACCCTTGACCTGCTGGGCATCGCCGAACTCCGCGACCGTCCACTTCAGACCCTCTCGGGCGGGCAGCAGCAACGCGTCGCGATCGGCGCGGTGCTCACGGCGCACCCGAGCGTGCTGGTGCTGGACGAACCGACGTCGGCGCTCGACCCGACCGCGGCCGAGGAGGTGCTGGCCGCGATCACTCGGCTGGTGCACGACTTGGGCACGACGGTCGTCGTCGCCGAGCACCGGATGGAACGCGTCGCGCAGTACGCTGACCGCCTGCTCTACCTGCCCGGCGACGGCACCGTGGTCTCCGGCCAGCCGGCTGAGGTTTTCGCCGAGACCGATGTCGCGCCGCCGATCGTGGAGCTGGGCCGACTCGCGGGTTGGTCACCGCTGCCGCTGTCGGTCCGCGACGCCCGTCGGCTCGCTCGCCCGCTGCGGGAACGCCTAGCGGAGCGTCGCCCTGCTCAGGCAGCACAAAGCTCTGGTGAAGCGGTCCTCACCGCGCGGGGCGTGCGGGTCCGGTACGGCGGCGTGAACGCGGTTCGCGGCGTTGACCTGCGGCTGAACCGAGGCGAGGTCGTCGCGCTGATGGGCCGGAACGGCTCGGGCAAGTCCTCGCTGCTGTGGGCGTTGCAGGGCAGCGGACCCCGCTCTGACGGCACGGTCGACGTCCTCGGCGCGGACCCGAAGACGCTCCGGACGCGGGCTGCCCGCACGCGCGTCGGCCTGGTGCCGCAGACTCCGTCTGACCTGCTGTATCTCGATTCGGTCGGCGCGGAATGCCGACAGGCGGACGTCGAATCGGACGTCCCGCCAGGCACCGCGCGGAAGCTGCTCGACCGCCTCGTGCCCGGCATCGAAGACGACACCAATCCGCGCGATCTGTCCGAAGGTCAGCGCCTCGCCTTGGTCCTGGCCGTACAACTGGCCGCCGCCCCGCCGGTCGTGCTGCTGGACGAGCCGACCCGCGGGCTCGACTACCCGGCGAAACGGCACTTCGCGACCATCCTCGCCGACCTGGCCGCCGAGGGACACGCGGTGCTGCTGGCCACCCACGACGTCGAGTTCGTCGCCTCCGCCGCACACCGCGTCGTGGTCCTGGCTGAGGGCGAAGTGGTCGCCGACGGTGCGACGGCGGACGTCGTCGTGGCCTCACCCGCCTTCGCGCCGCAGGTGGCGAAGATCCTCGCGCCGGAGCCGTGGCTGACCGTGGACGCGGTGGCGAAGGCGCTGGCGTGACCGATTTCCTGGGCCCAGCCGTCCGCATTCGGCACCGCACGGCGCTGGTGCTGACGGCCGCCGTCGTGGTCGGCCTGGCGATGTTCTGCTGGCCGCTGCTCGCCCGCAGCACCGTCGGCACCTCCGCGCACGTGACCGACGCGCCGTTCGTTTTCCTCGTGACGCTGCCGGTGCTGATCCTGATCGTGCTGGCCGAGCTGTCCAGCGGCGGACTCGACGCGAAGGCGCTCGCGCTGCTCGGCGTGCTGTCCGCGGTGAACGCCGCGCTCCGTCCGCTCGGCGCGGGCACCGGCGGGATCGAGCTGGTGTTCTTCCTGCTCGTGCTGGCCGGGCGGGTCTTCGGTCCGGGCTTCGGGTTCGTCCTCGGCTCGACGTCGCTGTTCGCGTCCGCGCTGCTCACCGGCGGCGTCGGACCGTGGCTGCCGTTCCAGATGCTGGCGTCGTCGCTGGTCGGCCTGGGCGCCGGGCTGCTGCCGCGCCGGGCGAAGGGCCGGTGGGAGATCGCGATGCTGGCGGTCTACGGAGTGGTCGCCGCGTACTTCTACGGCCTTGCGATGAGCCTGTTCACCTGGCCGTTCCTGGCCAACCACACGGCGCTGGACTTCGTCCCGGGCGGCCCGCTCGGCGAAAACCTGCACCGGTTCCTGGTCTTCACCGTGCTGACGTCCACTTTGGGCTGGGACACCGGCCGCGCGCTCACGAACCTGGTCGCGATCCTCGTACTGGGCCCGGCGATCCTGACGGTGCTGCGCCGGGCCGCACGCCGAGCGGCGTTCAGCTGACCGACTGGCCGATCTTGTCCAGCACCTCGACGAACTGAGCCATCCCGGCCGCGTTCGGGAAGTGCGAGGTGTCGAGGTCGTGCACCTCGAACTGCGTGCCGGGCGTGCGCGCGTCGGCCTCGGCGATCATCCGTTCCTGCAGGGCGAGCGGCACTAGATGATCTTGGAGATGCCGGACGTAGTGCCGCGGGACCCGACCCCATCGTTCCGGCGTGCCACGCGAATCGGTGGAGCTGCGGCCGATGATGTCGTCCGGAGCCATCGCGTTGAGCAGGGCGTAGAACTCGCCGTCGGTGGCGTCTGCGCAGAGCGCCGCCTTCGCTGCCGTCAGGGCCTCAGCGGAGGAAGAACGCCAGTTGAAGCGCATCGCCCCGATCACCGCCGGGTCGGCCGCGATGAACCCGAGCATCGCCCCGACTTGCGACGACGCGGCTTCGGGCGTCGCCAAGTACTCCTCGGGCGTCGGCAGCTCGACACAGCAGAACGCGGCGTCGTAGACCAGCGCCGACACCAGCTCCGGGACTTCTTCGGCGACGAGCGTGACCAGTGCGCCGCCGATGCTCGACCCGACCAGCACGACTGGACCCAGCGCCGCGGCCCGGCGGACGACGTCCACAGTGGTCGCGACCTGGTCGGCCACGGTCACGCCGGCCAGCGCCGACGGTTCGGTGGCGAACGCGCCGAGATCCTGCGGAGCTTGATACGACAGCCGAAACTGCTGCTCCGGCTGCGGCACCCCCACCCCGCGATACCCGCGCAGCACGAGTTCAGGCGGCGCGGCGGACACGCCGTTGGCACCGGCGGCGAAGACGAACGTCGAAGTCATGCCGCACAGTCAAGCGACCAGCCCGGCCCAGCACAGCGGGGAAAGGTTGATCAGATCCGCAACTAAAGTCAGGAGTACGAGTAGAACCCGCGGCCGGTCTTCTTGCCGAGCAGCCCGGCGTCGACCATGCGCAGCAGCAGCGGCGGCGACGAGTACAGCGGCTCCTTGAACTCGGCGTACATCGAGTCCGCGATCGCCTTGATGGTGTCGAGGCCGATCAGATCGGACAGCCGCAGCGGACCCATCGGGTGCGCCGTGCCCAGCTCCATGCCGCGGTCGATGTCCTCGGCCGAGGCGAAGCCCGATTCGATCATCCGGATCGCCGACAGCAGGTACGGCACGAGCAGCGAGTTCACGATGAACCCGGCCCGGTCCTGCGACCGGATCACCGTCTTGCCCAGCGCGCCGGTGGCGTGCTCCTCGGCCCGGCGAGCGGTCTCCTCGCTGGTCAGCAGCGACGGGACCAGTTCGACCAGCGGCAGCACCGGCACCGGGTTGAAGAAGTGGATGCCGACGACCTGCTGCGGACGGCCGGTGGCCATGCCGAGCTTCATGATCGGGATCGACGACGTGTTGGACGCGAACACCGCGTCCTCGCTCTCGACGATCTTGTCCAGCTGCCGGAACACGTCGACCTTGGCCTGCTCCTGTTCCAGGATGGCCTCGACGACGAGATCGCGGTCGGCGAACTCGGCGATGTCCGTGGTGAAGCGCAGCCGCCCGAGCGCCGCTTCGGCGTCCTCGGCGGCCAGCTTGCCGTTGCGGACGCCGCGTTGCAGCGACTTCTCGATGCGCGCCTTGCCCGCGTCCAGAGCGGGCTGGTTCACCTCGGTGACCAGCACGTCCAAACCGGACCTGGCGTGCACCTCGGCGATGCCGGAGCCCATCAGCCCTGCTCCGACCACACCTACTCGTGCGATGTCGCTCACCCGTTCAACTCCTTCACCTCACTGGCAGCAGCAAGAAAACGGGCAGCACACAACGCACGAGGGCGTCTCGGACCTCAGTCCGATTCCGCCCTCGCGTGTCGTGTGCCTGCGTCAACGGCGGTACTCGTCGTACCCGTCGTCGTACGGGTCCTCGTACCGCTTGTCGTCCTCGTGGTTGTCCGAGGAACTACTCGACAGCTCGCGCTGCAAAGCATCGAAGTCGGTTTCGTGGGAGCTGTATTTGAGCTCGCGCGCCACCTTCGTCTGCTTGGCCTTAGCCCGGCCGCGCCCCATGGCTCGACCCCCTCGCACAGGGGCGGGGCGGCCGGGGGAATCGGCGGCCCCGCATCGTCTCGACAGTTCTTTCCTGCTGACACCGTACCGTGTCCCGGGGGTTGGATGCGACGTGGCACGGTGTGCTCGTCGCGACAGTGTCCGCCGGACGCCGGTTACCGGCACGTCGATGCCGATCGGCCCTGGTCGGCGTGCCACGATGCTCGGGTGCTCCGACCCTTCGTGGCCTATCTGCGGGTGTACGAACCTCTGCGCGCGCTGGGCGATCCCCCCGCGCAACAGCTGGTCGAGGCCGTTTCCGCGGGCGGGCTCAGCCGGGTCGGGATCGGCGAACGCGAACAGTGGATGTGGCTCAAGTCACAGGCGGCCGCGCCGGTGCGGCTGCTGCCCGCGCAGCTGCGCGACGGACGGCCCTCGCCGAGCCTGGTCAACGACGTGCTCGTGCTCGACCCGGCCGACGTCCCGGCAGGCCACTCGGCCGAAGGCCCGTTCGCGTGCCCGCTCGAACTGCGTGCCCGCTCGGCCGCCGCGTTGAGCACCTTCCTCGCCGACGCCGAACCGGCGTTGCGGATCGCGGTCCTCGACGCGGGCGGGGTCACCGCGGACAAGGCCCGCGCGCAGACCAAGGCCGCGATGACCGATCTCACCGCCACCGCCGCGCACACCCTCACCACCACCTGGACCGTCCCGCTGCCGTGGTTCTCGCTGGTCGATCCGGACGAGCGCAAGCTCGTGCTCGGCAGCGGCCCGGCCGACCCGGCGCGGGAAGCGTCCTGGCGCACCCCGATGTCCGAGGCGCTGCGGCGGGCGTCCGAGGCGGGCGAGCTGATCGAGACGACCTTCGGCGACTCCGGCCCCGGCCGGGTGCTCTCGCAGACCCGCCAGTGGCTGGAGAGCTTCGACCCGGACTCGGTCGTCGAACTGGATTACGGCGGTCTCGTGCAGCTGTTCGCCGATTCGCTGCTCGACGCCGACTCCACCGCGGAGGAGGTCCACGACATCCTCGACGCGCTGCGCACCGGGAACGTCGAGGAGCTGGCCGAGCTGTTTTCGCAGCTGCGCGAGTTCTGGGGCGACCTCGCGGCTAAGGAACACTCCAACTGACCCGAAGCTCGCCTTGTCGTTTGCCGCCGCCGAGCACCGGCGGGTGAACCAGGTCGGCCAGCTCTTCCGGTGCCTCGATGCCGAGACGCGCCAGGACGGCCATCGCCAGCGGAGCCAAAGCTCGCTTGTTGCCGTCCGCGATCTTGATCGCGCACGCGGTGCCATCGCCGAGCGTGAACGCCAGAACACCCTCGGCACCGCTCTTCGACAGCAGCCCAGGTACGGCCTGCATCAGCCGGGTGTCTTCCCGGCCGGTGCCCGCGACCAGCCACGGGTGCGCACGCATCGCGTCGGCCACCCGGCGTTCGTCGGTGCCCAGGTCGGCCTGTGCGAGCCGCCCGAACGACCGCGCGAGGCCGGTCGGCGAGAAGGCGAACAGCGGCGCGCTGCAGCCGTCGACCCCGACCGCGGCGATGGATTCGCCGGTCAGCTCCTCGACCGTCTTCGCGAGCTGGACTTGCAGCGGATGGTCCGGCAGCTGGTAGCCGTCGGTCTCCCAGCCGTTCGCGACGCAGGTGGCGAGCATCGCGGCATGCTTGCCGGAGCAGTTCATCGTGATCTTCCGCGGCTCGTCGGCCGCGCGCCGGGCGTCCTCGCCGATCGGCAGCTCGGCCGGGCAGGCCAGCGCCGACGGGTCGAGCCCGGCCGCGGACAGCATCGCCGCGACGCGCTCGAGATGTCCGGTTTCGCCGGAATGCGACGCACACCCCAGCGCCAGGTCCGCGCCGTCGTAGCCGAGCCCGGCGCGGAGCATGCCGACGCCCTGCAGCGGCTTGTTCGCCGACCGGGGGAAGAACGGGCTGGTCACGTCGCCCGCGGAGAACTGGACGGTGCCGTCCGGCGCGGTCACGACGAGGCATCCGTGGTGGACGCTCTCGACGAACCCGTTCCGGACGACCTCGACGAGGATCGGCTGGCCGGTCATTCCTCGACGCGCCCCAGTTCGCTGTCCAGCAGCTGGTCCACAGTGGCCGCTCCGCTGCTGTAGCGCGCGGCGATCTCGGCGTTGAGCGTGTCCATCACGCTTTGGACCTGGCGGCGAAAGGAAGACACAGACACTTCTTCCGCCGCGTACGTGTCCAGTGCGGTGGCGAGCTTGTCGTCGGAAAGCGAGCCGACGTCGGTGAGCCCGGTGTCGCCGATCAATGCCTCGGCGTGCCTGCGGTGCTCGCCCGCGCGGGACGGTTCGAGCTGCTGGTGGCGGCCCGAACCGGCAGCCGGTCCGAGCGCGTTGTCGGCGAGGATCGACGCGAGCCGGTCGACGATGCTGGCCGCCCCGCCGGACGAGCGGCGCTCCTGTTCGGCGCGCACGATGTCGATGCGGGCGTGCAGGAGCCGGCGCAGGTAGGACAGGTCTGTCTCCTCCTGCGCGGCCTCGTCGCGCCGCTCGCGCAGCACCGGGAGCGGCAAGTCGCCTAGTCCGGTGAGATATCCCGGGCCGAGGACGCGGTCGATCCGTCGTCGCCCGCCGGGACGCACTTCGATCACGGGCACATCCTGCTCCACATTCCGCGACGACGCTACCGTCGAGTTCACTTCAGCCCCGCAGTCTCTGCGCCGCTTCCCGTCCGGGCGCCGCGTGCTCGCCCGGCACCGAGTCCGGATCGACAGTGGCCTGGACCACTCGGTCCTCGTCTCCTGCCAGCAGTTCCGCCCCGCCCGGCACCGAACGTTTGACCAGCGCCAGCGCGATCGGCCCGAGTTCGTGGTGCTGCGCGACCGTGCCGATCCGGCCGACCACGCGCTCGCCGAGCTTCACCGGGTCGCCGGTCTCCGGCGTGATCTCCGGCGAACCGTCGAGGTGCAGCAGCGCGAGATACCGCGGCGGGCGGCCGACGTTGTGCACCTTCGAGACAGTCTCCTGGCCGCGGTAACAGCCCTTCGCGACGTGCGCGGCCGAGCCGATCCAGCCGACCTCGTGCGGGATCGTCCGCTCGTCGGTGTCGACGCCGAGCCGCGGATGCCGCGATTCCACGCGCAGCGCGTCGAAGGTCCACGAGCCGGCCGGGCGTGCGCCGGCGTCGGTGAGCCGTTGCCACCATTGAGTGAGCTGAGCACGCGGGACCACGAGATCCGCACCCGCTCGCGTCGGCCACGGCATCCGCCGGGCGAAACCGCCCTCGGGCAGCGCGGTCACCGAATACGGCTCGGCGCCGAGCTCGACGCCGAGCACGCTGTCGGTCTCCGGGCCCAGCACCGAAAGAACGGCCAGTTCTTCCGTCGCGTCGCGAATCTCGACCTTGGACCAGAATTTCATCGCTTCGAGGTACTCGCGCAGGGTTTGCTTGCCGCCCTTGGGCAACGCGCTCGTGACGACCGGATCGGGGTCGCTGTCGAGGTACACCGTCTCGCCGGTGTGCGCGAGCACGAAGTGGGTGTCGACGTGGCCTTGGCTGTCGAGGACGAGTGCTTCGGTGCCAGTGTTTCCGGCGAGTTCGGTGACGTGTTGCGAGATCACCAAATGCAGCCAGGACAAGCGTTCCTCGCCGGTGACGGCGAGGATTTCTCGGTGCGAGCGGTCGATCACGACCACTCCTCGGGCGGCGGTGCGCTGCTCGGCGAACGGATCGCCCCAGTGCCACGGAACTCCGGCTTCCGGATGGCCCTCGGGCGCGGCGACCGCGCGGGGGATTTCGAGCAGCGGCGAGCTGTACGGCATACCGCTAAGGGTAAGTGAGTACCTTGTGGGGATGCGCGTTCTCGCCTTCCTCGACGGTTCACTGGCCGACCCCGAAGCCGCCCACCTCCGGGTGGACGACCTCGGCCTGCTGCGCGGAGACGGGGTGTTCGAAACGATCCTCGTGGCCGTGAAAAAGCCGCGGGAAATGCGCCCGCACCTCGACCGGCTCGCCCGTTCCGCGGCGATGCTGGACCTGCCCGCGCCGGATCTCGAGGGCTTCGCCCGAGCCGCGCAGGCGGTCGTCGACGCGTGGCAGGGCGGGCCGGAGATCGCCCTGAAACTCGTGTACACGCGGGGTGTCGACGGTGATCCGGAAGGCAAGCCGACGGCGTTCGCGATGGGCTTGGAGGTCGACGAAAAGGTGCTGCGGGCGCGCACCGAAGGTGTCTCGGTAGTGACCCTGGAGCGCGGTTTCGGCCCCGAACTCGCCGAACGCGCCCCGTGGCTTTTGCTCGGCGCGAAAACGGTTTCCTACGCGATGAACATGGCCGCGCTGCGCGAGGCGTCCCGTCGCGGAGCCCAAGATGTGATCTTCACCGCTACCGACGATTCGGTCCTCGAAGGACCGACGTCGACGGTCGTCCTGGCGAAGGAACGGACGCTCTACACGCCGCCGTCCACTGTTGGCATCCTGCCAGGAACGACGCAGTACGCGTTGTTCCGCGGCGCGGAGAAGGCGGGCTGGTCGGTGAAGGTGGAGCCGCTGTCGGTGGACGACTTGCTGCGCGGGGACGGCGTTTTCCTCACGTCGTCGGTGCGGAAGGTGACCCGGGTGCACACGCTGAACGGGACGGAGCTGCCGGATTCGTCGGCGCTGCACGGCGAGCTGGTGGCGGCTTACGAGAGCGAGTACTGAGGGCCGCTGCGTTCGCCTCGAGGTAGGGGATGTCGCGAAGGCAGAGCTGGTCGTGGCCGTCCGCGACATGGCTGGCGAAGCCTTCGTGGCCAGCTGCTGCCTGGGTCCGCATGAGCTGTACGAGGTCGCGCAGCCGGGCGGCGGTCGAGGTCAGCGGGTAGGTGCTGACTTCGCCGGGGAGAAACTCCAGCACCTCGATGTCGCCTTCGGCACCGAAGTATCGCGGAGCCTGCCGGAATCCGGCGTTCTCGAGATGGCGCACGGTCCGCGCGGGCGCCGCCCGCCGGCGAATACTTCCTCAGTCACGTCCGAAAGCTAGCCCGAACCCTCCGTCCGAGCAGCCGAAATAAGCACCACCGACGGCGTGACCCCCTCCGCCCGATAGGCGCTGATCTTGTGGTGCCCGTCCAGCAAAAACGGTCGCGTACCGGACAAAACCACCGCCACCGGACGGTGTCCGGAACGGATTGCCGTGCGGTAGTACGCGACCCGGGCATCGTCGTCGTCCGGCCAGTCGTTCGCCGGGACCAGATCCGCCGCCTCGAACCGCTGCGGGCCGCTGACCCGGTACTGGCCGTCGGCGAGCAGCGCCAGCAGTTCGCGGAGGGTTTCCGCCAGCGGAAGGCGTACCTGACCGGTCGCGAGCGCGATGCGCAGCGACTGCGGCAGCTCCGCCCGTCCTCCGGTGTTCAGCTCCAGGAAACCCGCGCCGCCGGTGATCGTTACCCGTTCCACGCTCAGAAGGACGTGTGGAACCGCACCAAGATTCCGGGGCGTGCTTGAGCGAGTGCTCCGAGTGACCCCTGTCTCACGACCGCGACCACTGGATAACCGCCCGTGGTCGGGTGATCGGCAAGGAACACCAGCGGCAATCCGTTCGGCGGAACCTGAATCGCGCCGGTGAGGACGCCCTCGCTCGGTAACTCCGAAGTGGACACTCGACGTAGTGGCGGCCCGTCAAGGCGGACCCCCACTCGGTTGGATTCCGCGGTGACTGTCCACTGTGCGTTGAGCGCGCTCGCGGGGTCGGCGAACCAGTCGTCACGGGGCCCGAGCAGGACCGGGACGGCCAGCCGCGACGGCACGGGCGCGGCGGCGACCACGTCGGCACCGGTCGGAACACCGCTG
The DNA here is from genome assembly GCF_055633655.1 of Amycolatopsis sp. NPDC114503. Lineage (NCBI taxonomy): Bacteria > Bacillati > Actinomycetota > Actinomycetes > Pseudonocardiales > Pseudonocardiaceae > Amycolatopsis > Amycolatopsis sp. NPDC114503. The sequence goes on from NZ_JBVKDT010000001.1 coordinate 953,225, forward strand.
ACCGGACCGAGGGGGACCGTCGTGCCAGCGTCCAATGGCGAGGGGCCGAGTCCAGATAGGACATCAGTCGACCGGCTCCCCAGCACTGGCGGCACCGCGATGCCGCCGGACACTGTCAGGTAGCAGCGCAGCCCGGTGGCTGGTCGGCCGATCGTCAGTTTTTGGCCTGGCCGCAGCGAAATCGGCGTGTGCGAGCCGGTTTCCCGTCCGTCCACCGACACCGCGACCGGCGGTCCGGTCACCGCGGCGGTGCACGAAACCGCGGCCCGGACGGTCAATCCGCCCAGCACGGTTTCGATCCCGGCGGCATCCTCGGCATTGCCGACCAGCCGGTTGCCGAGCCGGAGCGCGGCGACGTCAAGAGCACCCGACGGTGGGACGCCCAGATGTGCGTAACCAGGCCGGCCGAGGTCTTGCACCAGAGCCAGAGATCCGGCCGAGACGATCTCCAAGGCGCGCATCAGACGCTCCGGAACCGGACGCGGAGACCGGGCGTGAACAACGCTGGTGGCGCGGCTGAAGGCTCGAAGAGCGTCGCCTCGGTGTGTCCGATCAAGCGCCAGCCGCCGGGAGATTCTCGCGGGTAGACGCCGGTGTACTCGTCGGCGATGGCTACCGCGCCAGCGGGGACCCGGGTCCGCGGAGAGGCCAGCCGCGGCTGCTGCAGCTGAGCGGGAAGCCCGGCGAGATAACCGAAACCTGGCGCGAAACCGGTGAACGCGACCGTGTAGACCGCGCCGGTGTGGAGAGCGACGACCTCGTCCACGCTGAGCCCCGCGTCCTCAGCGACCAGAGAGAGGTCTTTGCCGGAATACCGCACGTCCAAAACAACTTCGCGGGCATCCCCGGCAGGCGGATGGTCCAGATCGGCCGAAGCCAGCAAGGAACGCGCGGCTTCCAGGGCACCCGCGGACGCGACTACCAGCAGAGTGCGAGCACCGGGGACGATCTCTTCGACGCCGTCGAGCGCGGCTTCGGTGAGGGTCGCCCGGGCCGCGCTCATCTCGTCGAGCGAGGCGCAGTCGAGCAGGGCGGCGTGTTCTCCGTACCGCCGCCAGCGCACGGCGTCTCCCGGAGCCTCAGCCCACCACTCGGCGCAGGAGCGCGGAGGCGTGCGGCTGCATTTCCTGGCCGACCATCGCGCGTTCCTCGACGTACCCGAGGTCGCCGTTCACCAGGCCGTACAGCCGCTGCGCGCCGGTGACTTCCTTGGCCGTCGCGGTGCGGATGACCGCGTCGGTGCCGAGCTCCCAGGACGTCTGGCTGCGCGGTTTCCCGTAGTACAGCTCGACGATGCCGGAGCTGTGCGTGAGCAGCAGTTCCAGGGTGTCGTCCTCCTGCGGACGCCAGAACCCGGTTTCGCGGGCGGCGGGCCGCAGCACGCTGCCGTCCTCGTTCAGCAGCCACGAGCGTGCCTCGTGGTACAGGAACGGGCGGCCGTCGTGGGCGACGGTCAGCTGCTGGGCGAACTTGATCGGCCCGTCGATCGTCGGGTAATCGATCTCGCCCTCGCCGCGCCAGACGCCGACGAGCGGCAGCAGTGCCAGGCACGCGTCGTTCAGGTTCGGGCCCTCGCGCAGGTTCGCCGTGTCGTTCGGGATCGGCAGGTCGTCCCACAACGGCAGGTTGCGGTCGCGCGTGCCGGCGGCCCGCTCCTCGGCTGCTGCGATGGCCTCGTCGCCACTCGTCATGCTGGTCAGCGCTGGTCGGCGTACAGCCGGTAGACGACAAAGACCGCGAACAGCACGGTGGCGATGCCCGCGATGATCAACAGGGTCGTAAACAAGGTCTCCACAGCGAGGACAATAGTCCGCCCCGCCTCATCCGGCCCTGCGCAGGGTCGCGGCGGTGAGGACGGTCACCACGAGCAGTGCCGCGCCGGACACCGCCATCGCGGTCTGCAGCCCGGTCGTGAGCGTGCTGCCGTGGTCGAGAAGGGCGCCGAGCGCGGCGACGCCGAGCGCCATTCCCACCTGTCGCGCGGCGTTCACCGTGCCGGCCGCGGTGCCCGTGCGCTGCACCGGAAGCCCGGCGAGCCCGACGACGTTGGTCGGCGTGATGCTCAGGCCGAGACCGATGCCAGACAGGGCGAGCGGGACGCTGAGCAGCCAATACGGGCTCGCGGTGTCGACCAGCAGGAAGGCGAAACTGCCCGCCGCGGTGATGACCAGGCCGATCGGCAGCACGCGTTCCGCGGTGAAGCGGGCGGCGAGCCTTCCGGAGAAAAACGCGAGAACGGCGTTGGCGACGACGTACGGCAGCATCTGCACGCCTGTCGTGGAGGCAGTGCTGCCCCAGGCCTGCTGCAGGTACACGGCGATCAGCACCGGCAGCGGGTAGCAGGCGAAGCCGATGACGAACGACGTGAAGATCGAGGTGGCGAAGCGGAGCTTGCCGAACAGCCGAATCGGCAGCATCGGATGCTGGGCCCGCAGCTCCACGACGATGAATGCGGCTAACCCGAGCGCGCCCACCACCGCGATCACGGCGTCGGACGCGATCACGGCGTAGGTGAACGACCCGATCCACAATGCGCCGAGCAGTTGGCCGGACAGGTCCAGCGCGCCATGCGCGGGATCGGACGACTCGCCGAGACCCCTTCGGCCAGCGAGCACCGCGAAGACACCGACCGGCAGATTGATCAGGAAGATCGAAGGCCAGCCGAATGCGTCGGTGATCGGTCCGCCGATGAGCGGACCGATGACGAGCGCGCATCCGGCGACCCCGCCCCACGCCCCCAGCATCCGGGCCCGTTCTCGCGGCTCTGGATACGCGTGCGCGAGGAGCGCGATACCGCCCGGGATGACCGCCGCGGCCGCTGCGCCTTGCACGATGCGTGCGGCGACCAGCAGACCGAGTGTCGGCGCGAGGCCGCAACCCAGCGAGGCGAGCGTGAACAGGGCGAGCCCGCCGAGGTAGATCCGCTTGCGGCCGTATCGGTCGCCGAGCGTGCCGCCGGTGAGGATCAGCGCGGCGAGCGCGACGGTGTATCCGTCGACAATCCATTGCAGGTCAGTGAATTCGGCGTGCAGCTCGCGTTGAATCGTCGGCAGCGCGACGCTCACCACGCTCGCGTCGAGCAACGCCATGAAGCTGCCGAGGAAGACGGCGACGGCCAGGAGCGGGCTCCGCACAACGGTTTTCGTTTGGGACACACTCGCGAGCCTGGCTCCTCAAGCCGACTTGAGGTCAAGTGTCCCGCACACGAGGAAGGGCCCCTCGGAAACCGAGGGGCCCTCCTGCGGAAGAACGTTGTCAGGCAACCGAAATAGCCAGCTGGTGCAGGCCAGGGCCTTCCGCGGTCACGTTGGCCTCGCCGTTGCCCGTGCGGTGCAGCGCGCGCACCGTCCAGGAGCCGGCGGCCGCGTAGAAGCGGAAGTCGCCGTCGGCCGAGGAGACGACCTCGCCCGCGAAGTCGCCGCCGCCGTCGAGCAGCCGGACGAACGCGCCGCCGACCGGTCCGTCGGTGCCGGTGACCTTGCCCGCCAGCACGACCTGGCCGTTGGTGTCGAAGTCCGCCGGGGTCGCTTCCTGCACAGGTGCGCTGCAGCCGTCTGCCATCACTTAGCTCCCAACTCGACCGGAACGCCGACCAGCGAACCGTATTCCGTCCACGAACCGTCGTAGTTCTTCACGTCCGCCTGGCCGAGCAGCTCGTGCAGGGCGAACCAGGCGATCGAGGAACGCTCGCCGATGCGGCAGTACGCGATGGTCGCCTTGCCCTCGTCGTAGCCCGCCTCGGCGTAGATGTCCTTGATCTCCTGCTCGGACTTGAAGGTGCCGTCCTCGTTGGCGACCTTCGCCCACGGCACGTTCAGCGCGCCCGGGATGTGGCCCGGCACCTGCGACTGCTCCTGCGGCAGGTGCGCCGGGGCGAGCAGCTTGCCGGAGAACTCGTCCGGCGAGCGCACGTCGATGTAGTTCTTCGCGCCGATCTCCTTGACGACCTCGTCGCGGAACGCGCGCAGCGACAGGTCCTGCTCCTTGGCCTTGTAGGTCGTGGCCTCGCGCTTGACCTCGTCGGAGTTCAGCTCGCGGCCGTCGAGCTCCCACTTCTTGCGGCCGCCGTCGAGCAGCTGCACGTTCTCGTGGCCGTAGAGCTTGAAGTACCAGTACGCGTAGGCGGCGAACCAGTTGTTGTTGCCGCCGTAGAGGATCACGCGGTCGTCGTTCGAGATGCCCTTCTCCGACAGGAGCTTCTCGAAGCCCTCCTTGTTGACGAAGTCGCGGCGGACGCCGTCCTGGAGGTCGTTGCGCCAGTCGAGCTTCACCGCGCCGCGGATGTGCCCGTTGTCGTAGGCGGTCGTGTCCTCGTCGACCTCGGCGAACACCACGCCCGGGGTGTCCAGGTTTTCCTCGGCCCACTGGGTGGTGACCAGGACGTCTTCTCGGCTCATGGGAGGCGAACTCTCTTTCTGGGTTGGGTTTACGAGGACGCCCGCGCGGGGCTGAAACGCTTGATCAGCAGGTACACCTGGCACCCGAGGCAGTAGTTGAACGCCGCGTTGAGGAACGCGGCGAAGAGCGCGAACGCGGTCGCGACGACGCCGAGCGGCGTCACGCCGGTCGCGAAGCCGATCGTGCCGACGAGCGCGAACACGAACCCGACCGCCTGGGCGAACCGCAGCGGAGCGGCGTCCTCGCGTTCGGTCGGCGGCCCGAGCCGCGGCGCGACCACGAGCCGGTACAGCACCGAGTACGGCGCGGGCTTGAGCCCGACGAACGCACCGATCGCGAAGACCACGGTCTGCAGTGCGAGCAACGGCCACCACTGCGTGACGAGCACGACGGCGAGCACCACCGTGGTCACGATCGCGGCGAACCTGGGACCTCGCGGGTCTACGGCCGGTCCGGCGGACATGGGTTCCTCCTGCTGAGTGCGAGGGGAAGGCGTGCGGACAGCACGCGGCGAAGACGGATGGAGCTCGAGGAACGGCGCGAGACGTGCTTCAGCGCCGTCCGGGAAAAGGCAGACACAAGCTGCTGCGCACGCGGCAGAAATCGACCGCGCGACGCTGCGTCAGGAGGGTGATGGGCAGCTCGTCCACAGGGGGAGGGTACCCAGGCTCGCTCGCTCCCGGAACCATGTTCATTCCTTGGGACGAGGTCCGGATCCTGAGAATCAACCGTCGCGGCCAGCCGGGGCGGGGCTCTCTCCCCTTGGCCGACGGACTTGGCGCGCGGTGCGGAGGTCTGTGAGGGGAACCCGAGGGGCTCAGAGTCCGTGGGGGTGGCCCTCACGGACCTCCGCGGAAGCGGCGGCGCGCCTCAGCGAGGTGCGGCGGCGAGGTGCGGGCGGAGCGCTTCCAGCAGCTCCGGGCCCTTGGGCACGCCGCCCACGCGCAGCAGTTCCCGGCCTTCCGGGTCCAGCGCGAGCGTGGTCGGCGTGCTGAGCACCGACAGCGCCTGCGCGACCTCGGGACGTTCGGTGACGTCCAGGTCGACGTGGTGCAGGCCGTCGGTCTTCTCCGCGAGCGACGACAGAATCGCCCGCGTGTGCCGGCACGGGGTGCAGAACGTGGTGGAGATCTGCACCAGGGTGACGGCGGATTCCGGATCAAGGGCATCGATGACCGGAGCGGGGAGAGCGCGGGTCGCGGCGGCCGGTTTGGCCGCGCGGATCCGGCCGTTGCGGGCGCGCAGGACCAGGCCCGCGGCCGTCGCCACGACCAGCGTCGCGAGCAGCACCCACACTCCGGTCACCGGGATCAGCCTCCGTGGTTGGTGGACAGGTCGGAGAAGTTCACGTCGTGCGCTTCGCCCTTGAGCGTCACCGAACCGCTGTCCACGCGGACCGCGGTCGGCGTGACCGACAGCGGCAGCCGGGCCGTGTTGATGGTCGCCCGGAAGTTCGGCAGCAGAGCTTTCTGCACAGCTTCCGGAACGATCGTGGTGCTCTGGTCATTCCCGAACTGCAACCGGTAAGGCACGATCGAGATCGACTTCTCCTTGAGCTGGATCAGCGCGAAGCAGAAGATCTCCACCTTCTGCCCGGCCACCTGGACGTCGCCGGAGATCCGCAGGCCCGCGCTGGTGCCGTCGGCCGGTTCGCCGTCGGCGTTGGTGGGCGTCGGGTCCGGCTGCTTGCCCTGCTCGGTGTCGCCGTACTTCACGTACGCCTGGGTCGACTGCTCGATCTTCAGGTTCTGGATCTTGTTCAGCGGCGAGACCCGCGCGAGGTCGGCCGCCTTGATCGTCACCGCGCCGGTGAGCTTGCCGATCTTCACCGCCTTGGTGTTGCCGGACGTGAGGTCCGACAGCGGCGCGATGACGTCCTCGAGTTCGGCGCTCACGCGGAGGTCGCGAAGTTCGCTGCCGACCGGCACGCCGTCGGCGGAAACCGTGATGTGACTGTAGTCACCGGAGAGGGCCTGCACGGTGAACGGGAAGCCGTGGATGGTGACCGACGGATCGTCGCTCAGCCCGAGCTGCGCGCGGGCTTTCTGCGAGATCGTGTGCTCGGCGAAGGCCGCTGCTCCGAAATCCGCACCGACCAGCAGGAGCACCAGCACTCCCAGCACGATGAGCCACCGCCGCACGCGCCTGCCGCGGCGGCCGCTGCCGGGGTTGCTGGCCGGTCGGTCGTCCCGGGTCACGGGCCTGCTCGCCATCGCCTCGGTTCTCCTGTTCGGGTGGATTTCGTCGTGGTGCGGGTCACGCTCTGGCTGTTAGGCCAGGTGTGATCGATCCAGCACGAGCTAGGTGCCGGGGTGTTCACCCGCTATTCTCACTTAGCACCGACCGACGCCACGTTTGAGGCGACGAATCTGAAGGCGGTGCGGATCATGAGCTTGGACCTGCTGGTGCTGACGGGGGAACTCGACGCTACCTCCGTACTACCCGCGCTGGACCTGCTGCCGCACACCGTACGCGTACGCGAGCCGGAAGTGACGGCCCTGCTCGACGCGGGCCACCGGGACGTCATCCTTCTCGACGCGCGCAGCGACCTCGCGTCCGCGAAGAGCCTGTGCCGCCTGCTTAAAGGCGCGGAGGACGAATCGGGCACACCGGTCATCGCGGTCGTCGGCGAAGGCGGCTTGGTCGCGGTCAACGCCGAATGGCGCACGGACGACATTCTTCTGCCCACCGCGGGTCCCGCGGAGGTGGACGCGCGGCTGCGGCTCGCGACCACTCGCGACGGCATCGGCCTGCAGGCGGACGCCGAACTGCGCGTAGGCGACCTTGTCATTGACGAAGCGACGTACACGGCGAAGCTGCGTCGCCGCACGCTTGAGCTGACGTACAAGGAGTTCGAGCTCCTTAAGTACCTCGCCCAGCACGCAGGTCGGGTGTTTACCCGCGCGCAGCTGCTGCAGGAAGTGTGGGGTTACGACTTCTTCGGCGGCACGCGCACGGTCGACGTCCACGTACGGCGCCTTCGCGCGAAGCTTGGCCCGGAGCACGAGCAGATGATCGGCACTGTGCGAAACGTCGGCTACAAGTTCGAGCGGCCGGCGAAGGGCGCGAAGCCGGTGGTCGCCGTTCCGTCCGACGCTTCTGAGCTGACCTCGCGCTGACATTCGCCGGTAGGGTCGGTTTGTGGCTATCGACCTTGGCGACTGGACGACCGAACCCGACGACGCGGTGCGCGAAGTGCTGCTCGCGGCCAAAGCGACTGACGGACGTCCCGAGGTCGACGCGACCGGGCCGTTGCCGCACGACTTCGACGGCGGGCTGCATCTCCTCACCCGCCTCGACGGCGCGCCTGCCGGATACGTTCACCTTGATACCGAAGGCGATTCCCACGGCCATCAGGTCGCGGAGCTTTTCGTGCACCCGGATTTCCGGCGTCGCGGCGTCGGTACCGCGCTCGCGCGGGCGCTGGCCGAACGCGCCGAGGCGGGATTTCGGGTGTGGGCACACGGCGATCACCCTGGTGCGGCGGCGATCGCGGCGAAACTCGGCCTCGGCCGGCAGCGCGAACTGCTGATCCTGCACGTCGAGGTCTCGGGTGCGGATTGGCCAGAACCGGTGCTGCACAACGGTTTCCGGCTGCGCACCTTCGTGCCGGGCCAGGACGAGGACGCGATGGTCGCGGTCAACGCGCGCGCGTTCGACTGGCATCCGGAACAGGGCGCGCTGACCGCCGCCGAGGTGCGGGCCGAAGAACGGCTGGCCTGGTTCGACCCGGCCGGCTTCTTCCTCGCGGAGAACGAGAGCGGCGAGGTCGTCGGCTTCCACTGGACGAAGGTCCACGACCCGGTGCCCGGCCGATTCGACGGCGACCCGGTCGGGGAGGTCTACGTAGTCGGCGTCGATCCTGCTACTCAGGGTAGTGGCCTGGGCAAGGCGCTGACCTTGGCCGGACTCCGCTACCTGCGCTCTCGGGGGCTACCGAGGGTGATCCTCTACGTCGAGGGCGACAACGCCGCGGCCTTGGCTGTGTACAACAAGCTGGGGTTCCAGCGTTTCGAGACCGACGTCCAGTACGGTGCGTGATCACGGTCGACGCGTCCGGTGACCCGTGTTACTTTCTGCGTACTGGCAGGTCACGAGCAGGCCACGGCACCCATTCGGGGTAGTAGTCCTGCTCACAAACGGTGACTTGTTCACCTTCCGTTCATACAACCAAGGACGACCGTCCACCGAGGCTGCCTAGTGTCCGGTTCCGGTGCGGCTCAACCCGCCGCCAATCCCGACCGGATTCAAAAAGGCACATCTCCGAGTGGAGGAAATGCAGTGAAGATCATGCGGCCCCTGGGTGCCGTCGGCATCGTGGCGAGCGCCGCGCTCGTCCTCGCCGCTTGTGGCTCCGACCCTTCGGCGTCCAACAGCGGCTCGGGCTCGAACTCCGCCGCTCCCGCCGCCACCGGAACCGCCAACGTCGACTGCGGGGGCAAGAGCCCGCTGTCCGCCGAGGGCTCGAGCGCGCAGAAGAACGCCATCGAGGTGTTCAACCAGGCCTACGCCAAGAAGTGCTCCGGCCAGAAGGTGAACTACAACGGCACCGGTTCCGGCGCCGGCGTCAAGCAGTTCAACGCCAACCAGGTCGACTTCGGCGGTTCGGACTCGCCGATCAAGGACGCCGACCTCGAGGCCGCCACCAAGCGCTGCGGCTCGCCCGCGCTGAACATCCCGCTGGTCGTCGGCCCGATCGCGGTCGGCTACCACCTGTCCGGTGTGGACAAGCTGACGCTCACCCCGCAGGTCATCGCCAAGATCTTCAACGGCGGCATCAAGAACTGGAACGACCCGGCCATCAAGGCGGTCAAGGGCAACGAGAGCCTGAACCTGCCGGACAAGCCGATCCAGGTCGTCTCCCGCTCCGAGGAGTCGGGCACCACCGACAACTTCCAGAAGTACCTCGGCGCGGCCGCGAAGGACGTCTGGACCCAGGGCGCCGGCAAGAAGTTCAACGGCGGCGTGGGCAACGGTGCGCAGGGCTCGAACGGTGTCGCGAGCACCGTCAAGGGCGCCGACGGCTCGATCACCTACGTGGAGAGCGCGTTCGCCAAGGACGGCGTCACCCCGGCCAAGATCGACAGCGGCTCCGGCGGCGTCGAGCTGAGCGCGGAGAACGTGGCCAAGTCGCTGGACGCCGCCAAGTTCGCCCACCCGGGCACCAACGACCTGGCGATGGACCTCAACGGCATCTACTCCAGCAACGTGCCGGGCGCCTACCCGCTGCTGCTGACCACGTACGAGATCGTGTGCTCGAAGTACTCGAACCCGGACGTCGCGAAGGCCGTCAAGGCGTTCCTGACGGTGTCCGCCACCGACGGCCAGCAGCCGCTGTCGGCCAAGGGCTACGTGCCGATCCCGCAGAGCCTGCAGGACAAGGTGCTGAAGGCCGTCAAGGAAATTTCCTGAACCGCCTAACTGGTACGAAGGCTGACAGAGACTGTCGATGAGCGACCAATCCTCGACGCGAACGCCCACCGGCGACCCCGGTGGGCGTTCGTCGTCCGCCCGAGCGTTCCCGGAGGATCCGATTTCGGACAAGCCACCCGCGCCGGCGCCCGAAGCGCCCCCCGCGCGGAAGAAGCCGACGAAGGTGCGAGCCGGTGACCGCATCTTCCAGAATCTGACCACCGGGGCCGGGATTTTCGTCGTCGCCCTGATCGCCTTGATCGGGATTTTCCTGGTCGTCCAGGCGATTCCGGCGCTGAAGGCGGACAAGGTCAACTTCCTGTTCAACCACGGGTGGTCGACGAACGACCCGGCGAACATGGCGTTCGGCATCGCCGACCTCGCCGAGGTCACCGTGGCGACCTCGGTGGTGGCGCTGATCATCGCGATGCCGATCTCGCTGGGCATCGCGCTGTTTCTCACCCAGTACGCGCCGTCGAAACTGGCCCGGCCGTTCGCCTACGTCGTGGACCTGCTCGCCGCGGTGCCGTCGATCATTTTCGGCCTGTGGGGCATTCTCGTGTTCGCGCCCGCGATCGAGCCGTTTTCCGAGTGGGTCAACAGCACTTTCTCGTGGATTCCGATTTTCGCGCCGGGCAACATCGCGCCGAACGTGCGCGGCACCATTTTCACCGCCGGAATCGTGCTGGCGGTGATGATCCTGCCGATCATCACGTCGCTTACCCGCGAGGTTTTCGAGCGCACGCCGACCGCGCAGATCGAGGGCGCGCTCGCGCTCGGCGCCACGCGCTGGGAGGTCATTCGCACCACGGTGCTGCCGTTCGGCAAGGCCGGTTTCGTCGGTGCGTCGATGCTCGGCCTCGGCCGCGCACTCGGTGAAACCATTGCGCTGGCGGTGATCCTGCTGATCCCGCAGGGCCGCAACTTCGACTGGAGCCTCTTCGACGGCGGCGCGACGTTCGCCTCGAAGATCGCCCAGAACTACAGCGAGTTCAACAACCCGACCTCGGCCGGCGCCTACATCGCGGCCGGTCTGGTGCTGTTCGTGCTGACGTTCCTGGTCAACTTCGCCGCCCGCTCGATCGTCGGCAAGAAGGGGGAGTGACCATGTCGACCACCCTCGAACGGCCCGCCACGACACCGGCTTTCCAGCAGGTGAGTGCGGCCCGCAAGGCCAAAAACGGCGTAGCCACCGTGCTGGTGTGGCTGTCGTTCCTGATCGCCGTCGTCCCGCTGGTGTGGGTGCTGTACACGGTGATCGCCAACGGGATCAAGCGGATCCCGTACAGCAACTGGTGGGGCCAGGACTTCGGTTCGGTGCTCGGCGACGAGGTCGGCGGGGGCGTGCTGCACGCGGTCATCGGCACCCTGATGCAGGGTGTGGTGTGCGCGGTCATCTCGGTGCCGATCGGCCTGCTGGTCGCGATCTACCTCGTCGAGTACGGCCGCGGCAAGCTGGCCAGGGCGACCACGTTCATGGTGGACATCCTGTCCGGTGTTCCGTCCATTGTGGCCGCTCTGTTCATTTACGCGCTGTGGGTCACCACGCTCGGCCTGCCGCGCAGCGGGTTCGCGGTGTCACTGGCGTTGGTGCTGCTGATGATTCCGGTCGTCGTCCGCTCGTCGGAGGAAATGCTGCGGATCGTGCCGGACGACCTGCGCGAGGCTTCTTACGCGCTGGGCGTGCCGAAGTGGAAGACGATCATGAAGATCGTGCTTCCGACGGCGCTGTCGGGCATTCTCGGCGGCATCATGATGGCGCTCGCCCGCGTGATGGGCGAAACCGCGCCGCTGCTGGTGCTCGTCGGCTACACGTCTTACGTCAACTGGAACATCTTCAGCGGGGAGCAGGCGTCGCTGCCGTTGGTGATGAACAACGAACGCGCCACCAACTCGATGGACCCCGGCAGCGTCGGCTTCGACCGGATCTGGGGAGCCGCGCTCACCCTGGTGCTCATCATCGCCGTGATCAACCTGCTCGCCACGGTCCTTTCCCGCATCGTCGCCCCGAAGAAGAAGTGAGTCATGGCCAAGCGAATCGACGTCAAAGACCTGGACATCTACTACGGCAAGTTCCACGCCGTGGACAGCGTCACGCTGAACGTCCCGCCGCGGAACGTGACCGCGTTCATCGGGCCGTCGGGTTGTGGCAAGTCGACGGTGCTGCGCACGCTGAACCGCATGCACGAGGTCATTCCCGGCGCTCGGGTCGACGGCCAGGTGCTGCTCGACGGCGAGGACATCTACGCCTCGGCGGTGGACCCGGTGCAGGTGCGCCGCACCATCGGCATGGTGTTCCAGCGGCCGAACCCGTTCCCCACGATGTCCATTAAGGACAATGTGGTGGCCGGGCTTCGCTTGGGCGGGACCAAAAACCGCAAGCAGCTCGACGAGATCGCCGAGCGGGCGCTGCGCGGCGCGAACCTGTGGAACGAGGTCAAGGACCGGCTGAACAAGCCGGGCGGCGGCCTTTCCGGCGGTCAGCAGCAGCGGCTCTGCATCGCGCGGGCGATCGCGGTGCAGCCGGACGTGCTGCTGATGGACGAGCCGTGCTCGGCGCTGGACCCGATCTCGACGCTCGCGATCGAGGACCTGATCGGCGAGCTGAAGAAGGAATACACGATCGTCATCGTGACGCACAACATGCAGCAGGCGGCGCGGGTTTCGGACCAGACCGCGTTCTTCAACCTGGCCGGCGTCGGCCAGCCCGGGCGGTTGATCGAGCTGAACGACACGGAGAAGATCTTCTCCAACCCGGACGAGAAGGCCACCGAGGACTACATCTCGGGCCGCTTCGGCTGATTCCACTGTGGACGGCCGCCCTGGGTTTATCGCCAGGGCGGCCGTTTTTCATTTCCGGGCACTAAAAAACCGCCACCCGCGCTTGGCCCGGGTGGCGGTTTGCGTTGTGGTGCCTCAGATGGTCAGGTCCTCGTCGTCGGTGCCGTAGCCGGGCATCCGACCGGTGACCACGAAAATCATCCGCTTGGCGACGGACACCGCGTGGTCGGCGTAACGCTCGTAGAAGCGGCCGAGCAGCGTGACGTCGACGGCGGAAGCGACACCGTGCGGCCATTCGCGGTCCATCAGCACGGTGAACAGGTGCCGGTGCAGATCGTCGACCTGGTCGTCCTCGGCCTCGAGATCCTTGGCGGCGGCCACGTCCTTGGTCTTGATGACGGCTTCGACCTGGCGGGCGAGCCCGACCGCGGCGCGGCCCATCTCGGAGAAGTACGGCTTGACCGCGTCCGGCAGCACCGGATCGGGGTGGCGGCGGCGGGCGGCCTTGGCGACGTGCAGGGCGAGATCTCCCATGCGCTCCAGGCTTTCCGCCGCGTGGATGGCGGCGAGCACGGTGCGCAGATCGGTCGCGACCGGGGCCTGCAGCGCGAGCAGCGCGTACGCCTGCTCCTCGCATTCGGCGCGCGCGTCGTCGACCTTCGCGTCGTCGCTGATCACCTGCTCGGCGAGGCCGAGGTCGACCTCCAGCAGTGCTTTGGTGGCCCGCTCCATGGCGTCGGCAACCTGGACCGACATCGCGGCCAGGTTTTCGGCGAGCTGATCGAGTTCCACATGGTAGGCCTCACGCATGACCACACCCTACGACGTGGACTGGCCGAATACCGCATCGCTGGGTGAACCGCATGTGAACCCCGCCTAACGAATCCGAATGATCAGCCCGTGTTGACGCTCTTGCGCGAATCGGCGTTGGCCGGCGGCGCGCTGGCCGCGGTTCCGGCGGGCTGGTTGCCCGGAAGCGGCTTGTTGTCGCGCAACGCGTCGAAGAGGCTCTTGGTCTTTTCCTGGATCAGTACTTCGTTGCCGCGCTTGTTCGGCAGGCCGACGGTGGGCACGGTCATGAAGTTGATGTTGGCCGGGTCCAGCCCGCGCATCGACTGCGCGAGCGTCATCATCTGCTGCACGCCGAGGTTGTCGCCGAACGTGGCGTGCGCGAACGCGGTGATGAAGCCGGACAGTTTTCCTGGATCCAGCACGACATCCGAAGACATGACCTTCTTGAGCAGTGCGCCGATGAACGCCTGCTGCCGCTTGATCCGGCCGTAGTCGGAGGTCGGGTCGCCGATGACGTGCCGGGCGCGCACGTAACTCAGCGCCTGGTCGCCGGAAATGGTCACGTCGCCGGTTTCGGCGAGCACCTTGCCGAGAGTGGTGTCGTCGATCGGTTTCTCGTTGTGCACAGTCACGCCGTGCACCGCGTCGACCATTTCCTTGAACCCGTTGAAGTCGATGCCGATGAAGTGGTTGATCCGAAGGCCGGTGATCTTCTGGATCACTTTCGTCATGCACTGCGGCCCGCCGACCGCGTAGGCGGTGTTGAGCTTCGCGATCTTCTGCTCGCGCACGACCTCGTCGGTAGTCTGCGATTTGGCCGGGTCCCACCGGTTGCAGTCCGGGCGGTCGATTTCGAGGTCCCGGGGGAACGAAACGACGACGACCCGCTTCCGGTCCGCGGGAACGTGCGCCACCATCACCGTGTCCGACCGCGCGCCAGGGATATTCGACGCGTCCCCGACATTTTCCTCGGACGACGCCCCGTCCCGCGAATCGGAGCCGACCATGAGGAAGTTCTCGTCGTTGGCCTGCGCGTCGGCGTTCTGGATGTCGGAAGAGTTCTCGTCCAGCGCGGAAACCTCGGTGAACTTGGCGTCGAACCACGTGACCGCGCCCCAGGCGACCCCGGTGCCGATGAAGATCAGCACGGCGACCACGATCAACGCGATCCGCCCGATCCGGATATTGCGCGCGATATGCCGCTGCTTTTTCTCCTGCAGCCGAGTCTGCTCGGATTGTTCGGCGGGCTTTTCTTCTTCCTCGTCGTCTTCTTTGTCCAGCAAAACGACCCGCTGCAACGCGGTCCGGGTCTGCTCGAACAACGCCATCGACCGGGTAGTGAGCCGCTCCCGCCGTTCCCGGCGCTTCGCCTCCTCAGCCGCCGCGTCGTCGTGCGCGGCCGAGAACCGAGCGAGACTGTGATCGATCTTGCGACGGTACTGAGTCGCCTCGTCGATCACCTCCATCTCGTCGGTCATGGTGAGCGGATCCATCTCAGCCCGCGCCGCCACAGCCGACTTCACCGGCGCACGCCGCGGCCGCTTGCCGTTCGGCCCCTCGACCGCCGGGCTCAGTTGCGTGCGCTCCGGATCGGCGTCCGGTTTGACTGCCGGGCTGAGCTGGGTGCGTTCGGGGTCAGCGTCGGGTTTGACTGCCGGGCTGAGCTGAGTCCGCTCGGGATCCGCGGGGTGCTCCGGGGCCTCGGCCGGGCTGAGACTGAGCCCCTTGACCGGCGTGAACTGCGTCCGATCGCCCGCGAGCGCCTTCCCGCCGAGCGGGGGGCGTTCAGGCTCCGACCCACGCCGAGGTCGCTCACCACGCCGCGGTCGCTCGGGCGCGCCTTGCGGACTGGCGCTGTCGATCGCGGAACCGTCGCCGTCGAGGAACGGACTGAGCTGAGTCTGCTCAAGCCCCCTTGCGCCACCGCGTGGCCGGGGACCTTGGCCAGGCTTGCCTCGCAACCGATCCGGCTCGATCGCCGGACTGAGCTGGGTCCGCTCGAGCCCGTCCTCCGGCTCTGCGCCGTTGACGGCGCTGGGCCGCCGCGCACCTGCTACCCGTCGACCAGGGATCCGGTGCCCGCCGGAGTCCTGCCCGGGGCTTCGCTGCGCGTCGGGGTCGGGTCCGCCGGGCATTGCTGCCGAGTCGGGCCCGCCCACCGGTTGCCCTGCGGACTCCGGGCTTGCCGCCCGTCGCCTGGTCGGGCCGGGGACTGGCATTGCCGCCGATTCAGGACCGGCTACTGGTTGCCCGGCGGGTGCTCGTCGCCCGGCAGGACCGGGCATCGGCATCGCCGCAGACTCAGGCCCGCCGATCGGTTGCCCCGCGGACTCAGCCCCAGCTGCCCGTCGCCTCGCCTGACCGGGCATTCGCTGCTCGCCCGACTCCGGACCAGGTACCCGGTGCCCGCCAGAGTCTTGACCGGGCGTCCGCGGCCCAGCGGAGTCGGGGCTGGCCAACCGGTGCTCGTCGGGCATCGGTGGAACCGCCGAGTCAGGACCAGCGATCCGTTGCTCGCCAGGCATCCGTTGCGCAGCCGCGCCGGGATCGACGAGCGGCTGCCCACCAACACCCGGCCCAGCCGACCGCGGTCCGCCGGGGCCAGCCATTCGCGGCCCGTCCAATTCCGGACCAGGCAACCGATGCCCGCCAGAATCCGGACCGGGACCCCGTTGCCCAGGAGCGTTCTCCGCACCGTGCGGCCGCCGAGGCCCAGGCGGATCCGGCGAAACCGGAACCCCGCCACCCTGCCGAGGCCGAGGCGGAAACCCGTCCGCCCGCCGACGCCGAGGCTGCATCCCCAGCTCCGGAGAACCCAAATCCTGCTTGGCGCTCCCGGACACCCCGTCGTCCGCAGGCCCAGCCCCGGCCGCACGCCGCCGCTGCGGTTCTCCCGGCCGCCCACCAGTCTCACCCGGACCAGGCCGCCCACCAGTCTCGCTCGGACCAGGCTGTCCGCCCAGCTCGCTCGGACCAGGCGGCCCGCCAGCGTCGCCCGGACCAAGCCGACCACCCAGCTCCACGGACCGGCCTTCAGCTTCGTCAAGCCGCCCACCAGCGTCGCCAGACCCCATCGGACGACTACCAGGCTCGGCAATCCGCCCACCCGGCTCCCCACGACGGCCACCGGCCAGCCCGGCTACCTCGCCAGGCCCAGTCCCGTCGGAATATCCACCCCCGGCGTTCTGCTCGCCCAAGTCCCTGCGACGACCACCGGGCCCGCCGACTTCACCAGGCTCAACCCGATAAGCCCCAGCCTCCCGACGTCGAGCGCCCCCACCAGACTCGCCGCTCCGAACATCCCCACCGGCACCATCCACCGGCAACCCGGCAACATCCGGAGCACCGTGGCGATTGCCATCAGGCACCGCACCGCCGAGAAGCGCCCGCCCGCCCACTCGCGCAGCAGTCCCGCCGTTGACGTCCGAAACGCCACCACGACGATCCCCATTCGCCCGACGGCCGCCGGAAAAACCATCGTCATCGCCCGAGGAACCACCGCGCGGGTTGCCGATCCCGTTGACCTGGCCGTTCACGGGTACGTCGGCTGCTGGCCCGCTGGCTCCGTTCCTGAAACCGGAACCGTCGGCACCTTCTCGACCGTGCCGATTGCCAACGCCATTGGCCAGGTCGGGGCCCGAGGCCACGTCTTCTTCCGCAGCGCCACCGTGTCGGTTGCCGCGCCCGTTTGCCCGTCTGCCAATCGAGTCGTCGATTCCGGCCGGTTCGCTGTGCCGACTGCCGATTCCGTTGACGCGTCCGTTCGCCGGTCCGCCGACTGGCGGGACGTCGTCCGCCGCAGACTCGCCGTGCCGACTGCCGACCCCGTTGACGCGCCCGTTCGCCGGTCCGCCAACTGGTCCCGCCGCGGGTTCGCTGTGCCGACTGCCGATTCCGTTGACGCGTCCGTTCGCCGATCCGCCGATTTGCGGGAGATCGCCCGCCGCAGGCTCGCCATGCCGACTGCGGAACCCGTTTGCCCGGCTGCCAGCCGAACCGGTGTCTACTCCGGCCGGTTCACCGTGCCGTCCGCCGACTCCGTTGGCGTAGCCGTTTGTTCGCCCGCCCGCTGGTACGTCGTCTACCGCAGGCTCGCCATGCCGACCGCCGAACCCGTTAGCCCGCCTGCCAGCCGTGCCGTTGCTGCCTCCGGCCAGCTCGTCGCCGCGCCCGTCCGCTACTGAAGCGTCATCCTCCGCCGACCCGCCGTGCCGTCCGCCGTCCCCATTGACCTGCCCATTCGCCCGATCGCCGCCCAGATCCGAGGCATCCCCCGGCTCAGCGTGCCGACTTCCGACCCCGTTGGCGTGCCCATTCGCCCGCCGCCGGCCCGGTTCGGCGGGCAACCCGGTGCCACCGTTCGCCCCCAAAAAACCAGCGTCCGGCTCTGCTCGCCGTCGTCCCGGCTCGGGTCTTTCGGCGTCCGCGCGGCGTCGTCCGGGCTCTGCCCGGCGGGCACCCGGTTCCGCGAGCCGGCTCACCGGCTCCGAGAGTTGCGTCCCGGGATCCTCGGCGAAGGCAGGGCGTTCCCCGGTGTGCCGCGCGACCACGTCGGACACGCTGATGCCGCCGTGAGTGTCCATCGAACGGCGGCGTCCGCCTCGGGGCCGTGCCGTGCTGTCGGAATGGCGACCGGTGCCGGGGGTGTTGCGCTCGTCGGGCACTCGGTCTCCTCTCGCACGTCAGGCGCCAGGCTGGGGCGGCTTACCTTTGAACACCCGGCGGCTTCGCCGGGTCTCCCAGGACTCGTCGTACCGGGGGAGCTTTTCGTTATCGTACGGATACCCGCCGTTCGTGACGACACCCTCCCGCGAATTTCTTCACCATGAGTCGACCTAAGGCGCACTGAAGCGGACGAACAGGTGAAGTTCGGGTTCGATGAATGGAGTAATCGCAGGCGTGCGTTACTCAGAGTGCGTAATTACCTGCGCGGTCTCGCGGTCATGGAAAGCGACCTTGTTGCGGCCGGCCCGCTTCGCGGCGTAAAGGAGATTGTCGGCGCGATGGAGCTGACGCGGCCCGGATTCGGTGCCGTGCGCGAGGCCGACGCTGATCGTAACCCGAAGGCCCGGCTGCAGTTCTGACCAGGGATGACGAGCGACCCGCAGGCGTGCGGCGTCGGCGACCCGGACGGCTCCCCGATGATCGATTCCCGGCAGGACGAGAGCGAATTCCTCGCCGCCGTACCGTGCGCAGAACGCATCGGCCGGCAGCCCCTCCTGAAGGAGATCGGCGACCCGGCAGAGGACGCGGTCGCCGAGAAGGTGACCGTACGTATCGTTCACGGACTTGAACCGGTCCAGGTCGACCAGGGCAACGGCCACCGCGGCCGGCAGTTCGGGCAGCCGCTGGTCGAGGTAGCGGCGGTTGTAGCTCGAGGTGAGCGGGTCGCGAAGACTGCCCGCTCGGGCAATGTCGAGCGCCGAGCGCAGGTGCCGGTAGGCCCGCCGCCAGTCGCCGCGCGTCGCGAACAGGTCCGCGATGGACTCGTGCAACGTGAGCAGGTCTGGCGCGGTCTCCCCCGTTCCGAGCTCGTCGTCCGCCGACACTCTGACCTCCGCCACTCCATCGTTTTCGTCGTAAAGGAGCGGCAGCTTGAGTCATCGGTACGTACGAAGGTGAATTTCGCTCAAGTGGACGACGGACTTCCGCTGATGTCACGCAGCGGAGTTCTCCGCCTCAGAGCGCGGAAAAGGGCTTTTTGTCCTTGAGCTGCGCGAATTGATCACGAGCCCAGTAACTCGCGTCAGTCGCCGGATCCGTGATCCACTGTGTGTAATCAGCCCAGGAAATCCATCGCCAGCCGCCCACCTCTTCGGGATTCGGCCGCGGATCGACGTCCGTCCACGCGGCGAACACCGGACAGAACTCGTTCTCCACGATCCCCTGGAAGGGCGGCGTGCGGTAGCGGTACGTGGGCAACACGCACTCGAGGTCCTCGAGCCCGGGCAGCCCGAGCTCGTACGAGGCCCGCCGGCGCACGGCGGCCTCCAACGCTTCGGCGGGCGCGGGATGACCGCACACGCTGTTGGTCCACACCGCCGGCCATACCTTCTTGTGCGGCGCGCGTTGGGTGATCAGCAGGGCGTTGTCCGAACGGCGCAGGACGTAGCAGGAGAACGCGAGGTGCAGCCGCGTCTCGGCGTGATGACTGGCGAGCTTCGGCCCGGTCTCCCCGGTGGGCACGCCGTCCTCGGTCACGAAGACGACGCGTTCGGTTTCGGCTTCAGTGCTGGTGTCCACTCCGGATACTGAACACCACGCACCTACCGGCCGATACCGCGAGCCGGGTGGCCGTTTCGCCCGATTCGAGTGTCGGATCTTCACGCAGCGCTCGAACCCCGAGCCCGTCGGACGCCCAGCCGAACGACGACGCAGGCCAGACCCGGTGTCACCGGCTGCCGAGATGCTCGACGATCAACGAGGTCAAAGCCTCCGGCGCTTCCTCCGCGACCCAGTGCGACACCTCCTCCAGCATCTCGAACCGGTACGGCCCGGTGCACCAATTCGCCGTGTCGAGCGCGGCGGTCGAACCGAAGGCGACGTCCTCCGTGGACCACACATACATCGCCGGCACCGAAATCTTGCCGATCTTCCCGCCCGGACGCCCGGCTCGGTACCAGTTCAGCGCGGCGGTGAGCGCGCCTGGTTCGGACAGTCGCTGGACGTACTCGTCGATCTTGCTCGGCGGGATGCGCCGGTCGAAGATTTCGCGCAGCGCCTTGGCGTTGTCGGCCAGCATGCGCTGCTCGGTCGCGGGCGTCTGCCGCCACTCCGTCATATAGGCCGACCGCAGGTGCTGGTCCTCGTCCGTCCGCATCGCTTCGGCGAGCGCCCCGGGGTGCGGCGTGGACACCACGGTGAGGCTGCGCAGCCGGTCGGGGTGCTCGTCGGCCGTCCACCACGCGACCGCACCACCCCAGTCGTGGCCGACCAGATCGAACTTGCTCCATCCGAGCACGTCGGCCATTGCCACGACGTCGGACACCAGCGTCGTGATGCCGTATTCGGCCGGGCGCTCGGGCCGAACATCCGGCGAATAACCGCGCTGATCCGGCGCGATCGCGCGGTATCCGAGCACGCCGAGCGTCGCCACCTGGTGCTCCCACTCCACGGCGGCCTGGGGAAAGCCGTGCAGCAGCAGTACCGGACGGCCGTCTTCGGGGCCGGCCGCGATTGCGTCGAAGGATCCCGCGTCGGTCGGGATCGTCAGCTGGTCGATCACGAGTCGCACTCTACGGACAGGCACCGACAGTTTCGGGCGGTCTCTCGCTGTCACTGTGATCTGAGCTACACGGGAACAAATAAGTTGAGTCGTACGTTGGCAACTTTGCAAGCCTTGGTCAGCGCCCCACCAGCTGGCCGCAGTTGTCCGAAAGGGGATTCGACATGCTGATCCGCACCGACCCGTTCGCCCAGTTCGACCGCCTGACCCAGCAGTTCTTCGGCGGTCAGGGCACCGCGTCGCGCTCCGTCCCGATGGACGCTTACCGAGCCGGCGACGAGTACGTCATCCAGTTCGACCTCCCGGGAATCGCGCGCGACTCTATTGACGTGAGCGTCGAGCGCAACGTGCTCACCGTCCGCGCCGAGCGCACCCCGGTCACGGTCGAGGACGCGCAGGTTCAGGTGTCCGAGCGGCCGCGCGGCAAGTTCTCGCGCCAGCTGTTCCTCGGCGACACGCTCGACACCACGCGCATCGCCGCGGACTACGTCGACGGCGTGCTGACGCTGCGCATCCCGGTCTCCGAGAAGGCCCAGCCGCGCAAGATCACCGTCGGCGGCGCACCGCAGGAGATCGACGCCTGAGGCCTGCGGACCGAAGT
This sequence comes from Amycolatopsis sp. NPDC114503, assembly GCF_055633655.1. Classification (NCBI taxonomy): domain Bacteria; kingdom Bacillati; phylum Actinomycetota; class Actinomycetes; order Pseudonocardiales; family Pseudonocardiaceae; genus Amycolatopsis; species Amycolatopsis sp. NPDC114503. Next base: position 974,434 of record NZ_JBVKDT010000001.1, read on the forward strand.
TGTCCCCAGGTTGTCCACAGTGGGTTGTGGATAACCTGGGGACAATTGCTATCTGTGCAGGTCAGATGGGGATATTCACGCGCTCGGCGGGTTGGCGCTTACGCATCAGCGGCGCGATCGTGCGGTTGAGGACGAAGTACTCCGCGACGACCACGCAGATCGTGATCGAACCCCACGCGCTCGTCGTGTAGATGTCGGCGAAGCTCAGCGTCGGGAAGATGCCCTTCATCGCCGCGCCGATGCCGAGGAAGCCGCGGAGCACGACCGCGGCGAAACTCAGCGCGTAGTTGCGGATCATCCAGATGCGGTGGAGCTGGATCTGGCCCTGCCGGATGAAGGCGTAGCCGCGGTAGAGCGTGTAGAGCCACGCGACGGACAGCAGGTAGAAGGCGATTTGCGCCGAGATGCCGTCGACCGAGAACGTTGCCGCCACGAGTGCGGCGACCGCGGCGAAGATCATGCTCACCACGTAGACGCGGCCGAGTACCCGGTGGAGTTTCGGCGGTCGGGCGCGCAGTCTCCGGGAGAATTGGAACGGTCCGATCAGCAGCACCAGGCTCGCGGGCAGGGCGTGCAGCACGATCGTCAGGTAGTGCGAGGCGATCGCCGGGTTGAGCGGGATCCGGCTCAGGGCCGGGTCGCCGGTCAGGTAGGTCGTGGCGGAGAACAGCGCGACGCCGACGACGGACACCGCGACCGCGGCCAAGGCGATCCGTCGACGGCTGCGGCGGGAAACGGCGAAAGTCATCACGAAACTCCTGCTCGGACTGGGTCTGGGCAGTGAGCGTCTCGTGATGGCGGGGGTGGCCGCGTCGGTGAGAATTGCGTAGATCGGGTGGTACGCGAGGGGTTTGCCGTCGCTGCTGGCTCGGCGAGGTGCCGAGTTCGCGGTCGCTGTTGTGATGCGACCTCTGCGGTGCGGTGAAGTCCGCGACGACAGGGTTTCTAGCTTCCGAACCGCTGCTGCGCGGGCGACGGTGTCCCCGCCGACACGGTCCGCCACGGTCGCTCCGGTACCGCGGTCCGTCGTGGTTGCTCTAGTACCGCGGTTGATCAGCTCGTTCCGTCTGGCTGATCCCTGCTGGTCAGCCGCCGGAGTGCATGTCCTCGGCCTCGGGGACGCAGTCGTCGTCCGGGTCGTCCAGCCAGCCGTGCGGGAGCGTCACCTTGCCCGGCGAGCCCTGGCGTCCGCGCGGGCCGGTGGCGGCCTCGGGGAAGGGGGCTTCGTGGTCGAGCTGGGCGATCAGGTCGTCGAGCTGGTCCATCGACGAGAGCATCGCGAAGCCGCGCCGCAACTCGGAGCCGACCGGGAAGCCCATCAGGTACCAGGCCATGTGCTTGCGAATGTCGCGCATCGCCTTGTCGTGGCCGTCGTGCTCGATGAGCAGTTCGGTGTGGCGGCGCAGGACGCGGGCGACTTCGCCGAGGTTCGGCCCCGCCGGGATCTCCCGGCCTTGGAACGCCGCCTCCAGTTCGCCGAATAGCCACGGCCGACCGAGGCAGCCGCGCCCGACGACGACGCCGTCGCAGCCGGTCTCGGCGACCATGCGGAGCGCGTCGTCCGCGCTGAAGATGTCGCCGTTGCCCAGCACCGGAATGCTGGTGACGGCCTCCTTGAGGGCGGCGATCTTGGTCCAGTCGGCCTGGCCGGAGTAGCGCTGCGCGGCGGTGCGCGCGTGCAGACTGACGGCGGCCGCTCCCTCGGCTTCGGCGATGCGTCCGGCGTCGAGGAACGTCTGGTGGTCGTCGTCGATGCCGACGCGGAACTTCACGGTGAACGGGACGCCACCTTCAGCCGCCGCCTTCGCCGACTCGCGCACGATGTCCGCGAACAGCCGCCGCTTGAACGGCAGCGCCGCGCCGCCGCCCTTTCGCGTCACCTTCGCGACAGGGCAACCGAAGTTACTGTCCACGTGGTCGGCGAGGCCTTCGCCGACGATGATCCGGACCGCCTCGGCCATCGTCTTCGGGTCGACTCCGTAAAGCTGCATGGACCTCGGCTTTTCGTGCTCGCCGAAGGTCATCATGTGCATCGTGCCGGGGTGCCGCTCGACGACCGCGCGGGCGGTGATCATCTCGCACACGTAGATGCCCGCGCCGTACTCCTGGCAGAGCTGCCGGAACGCCACGTTGGTGATCCCCGCCATGGGAGCGAGCACGACGGGAGGATCGACCTGGTAGGGGCCGATCTTCAACGTGGGCGCGCTCAAGGTGGCAGTCACGCTTCCATTGTCGCCCGTGACGTGCGGCACACGCATCCGGGCAGCTCCGGTGGTCACGAGACCATCTCGTGTCCAGCCTTGAGTAGTGCTACGGATCCGATCATCGTGCCGTTTCGCTGACGATGTCCGGTATGACCACGGAAGCTGCAACGCTCCACCGCCTGGCCGGCGAACTGGACGACCTCGGCCGCCGCCTGACCCACGTAGGCGCCGAACTCCGCGCAGTGCACCTCCAGCCCGAGCCGGCCACCGACCAGCCCGCCGAGGCACCCATGCCGGGCACAGCGGCGGCCTCTCAGCAGACGCCGGGCCAGTCAGGCCGCCACGCCGAGCCAGCAGCATCGACCGGAGAGGCGTCGGAGTCGGCCAATCCGCCCGGCGGCACTCAGCCGGTCAGCTCGGACTCGGCCGCGCAAGGACCTGCCGATGTGCCAGGCGCGTCCGCTGCGCCGGCTCAGGACTCCGCGCCGGGCGAGCCGACCGCGTCAGGCCGCTCTGCCGGGCAGGGCCCGGTCGCCGAATCTGGCGATGCTGGTGTGCAAGGCCAGTCAGCCGAGCCAGGCCGCTCCGCTGGACCAACCCAGCCTCCCGCCGCGGGTAACCCTGCCGCGCAGGGATACCCGACTGCTCCAGGCCACTCGCCCGCCCCGGGCTACCCAGCTCCGCAGGGCGCAGGCCCGTACCTGTACCCGGCCTACTCGACCGCGCACGGTGCGGCGTACCACCCCCACCCGGGCTACTACCCGTACAACCCTTACGCAGCTGCGTATTCCGCCCAAGCTATGACCGGCGCGACCCACCCGTCGACACCGTCACCCGGGGCCGGGCAGCCCGCCGCCGAGGATGCCGCCGGGCAGTCCGCTGCCGCCCAGCCGGGCCACGGACAGCCCGCCGCTGACCAGTTCTCGGCCGGACAGTTCGCCGCCGGACGGTCAGGCCAAGAACACCTGCAGGCAGCTGCGCAGAACTCGCCATATGGCCCGCCGCCCTTCGCTCAGCCGCCGTACGGCCAGCAGCCCTATGCCCAGCCGCTGTACACCCCACCTCCGACGCTCCGTGAGCGACTCGGCCGCGAAGGAGCCGGATCGCGACTGCTGGCGTGGGTCGGCGGTGCGGTGACCTTGCTTGGGGTTGTCCTGCTGCTGATTCTGGCCATCCAGCGCGGCTGGCTCGCCCCGCTGCCGCGGGTGGCGGTCGGCGCTGCGTTCGGCGGGATCCTTGTCGGCGCGGGTGCTTGGCTGCACCGCAAACCGGCTGCGCGCACCGGTGCGTTCGCCCTTGCCGCCACTGGGATCGCGACGCTCTACCTCGACACTGTCGCTGCCACCTCCTTGTACGATTTCTTACCGGTTCCCGCCGGGCTCGCGGTCGGCTTCGCGGTCGCGGTGGGCGGGCTTTTGCTTGCGGTCAAATGGGATTCCTCTCTCTTGGCGAATGCCGTGGTGGGAGGATGCGGTGTGTGCGCGCCCCTGATCACTTGGGGTTTCACCTATGAACTCGTGACGTTCCTTCTCATGATCCAGATCGCGACCGTTCCTGTCCAGCTCCGACGGTCAGGGTCGCCCCTTTCGTTTACTGCAGCCATTCCTCCCTTGACAACGGCGCTGATCGGTATCGGGCTGCGCACCTTGCCGGTATGGGCAGTGATTGCCGCCGGTGTCGTCAGCGCGGCGACGGCGCTGATCACGTTGCGGCGTAACGACAATGATCCCTTCTCGCTGTCCGTGCTCGCTGTTGCCCCGCTGCCCGTCCTGGTTGCCGCACTGCTTCTGCATCGGCCGGAATCCGTGTTTCTCGCGGGCGGAACGGCGGTCGTGCTCATCGCGACCTGGCCCATCGTGCGGGGGAATTCCGGTACTGTCGCGGGAATCGCTGGCCTCGTTGCCGCGATGCAAGCGACTGTCACGCAGTTCGATGGCGGAGCGGTCCTGCTTGGCGAAGCGGTCGTGCTCGCGTTCGCGGCGAAGTTCACTCGGAACCGGTTTGCGCTAGGCGGTTCTCTCGCCTTCGCGGTGTTTGGCGGTCTGTTCGTGCTCGGGTCCGAGCTGACGCCGGCACTGCTGATACTTCCGCACTGGCATCCGCGGGATCTTCTTTTCGCTGCTCTGGTCTCGGCCGTGCTTCTTCTGGCCGCTGCGATCGCATTGCCGTGGGCGGCAATTCGGCTCAACATGGTGAAATCGGCCAGTCTTGCGCCTTGGCTGCCTGCGGGGTTGTGCGCGCTCTACGGCGCTGCTGGGCTGGTGCTTGCCGCGTCCATGCTCGTGGCCCCTGGCCGCGTCGGTTTCCTGGTTGGCCACACGCTCGTTACCGTTTCCTGGACAGTGGTCGCGTTTGTCCTTCTCCTGCGAGGGATCGAGGTGGTCGCGTTGCGGATCGCCGGACTGGTGCTCGTGGCCGCCGCGGTGGCGAAGCTCGTGTTGTTCGACCTGTCCGCGCTGGACGGTCTGGCCCGGGTGGGTGCTTTCCTCGGCGCTGGCGTGATCCTGCTCGTGGCGGGGGCGCGGTACGCGCGGGTCGTCGCGTCGCGCTGAACTTGCGAGAAGTCCCCCGATCCGGGGAATCGAGAATTATCTCGGATCGGGGGTTTTCCCTTTCTTAGCAACAAAAATTGTCTGTCAGGACGGTGGCTGAAGGCGGCCCGGGACGTCCTCGGTGCGGACTGATGGCGCGGAACTGTCGGTGGCTCGTGGTTACCTGGGAAACCTACCGAGGAGGTATCCGACCATGACCTACACCCACGACCCGAAACTCATCGAACGCGCAGGCGAGTCCGTCGCATGGCTCACCACCGTGACTCCGAGCGGCCGCCCCGCGCCGAGGCCGGTCTGGTTCGTCCTCGACGGCGAAGACATCGTGGTCTTCAGTCGGCCTGGTACGGCCAAGCTCCGGCACCTCGCCGCCAACCCCGAGGTGAGCTTCCACTTGAACAGCGACGAACACGGCGGGAGCATCATCGTCGTCAACGGGCGCGCGCACATCGACGAAGCCAAAGCCTCTGAAGCGCCCGGCTACCTGGCAAAGTACCAACGGCATTACGCCGGTATCGGGTTCGCCGAGCCGGCCGCCTTCGACGCTGACTACGCGGTTCGGATCCGGATCATGCCCGAGAAGTCCTGGGGATTTTGAGGCCGCTCCGGATTCAGAAGCCGACGTCCAGGCAGGCCAGCCGCCCACCCGCGGTTCCGGCGTGCCCGGGGTTGGTGTGGGTGTGGGTTTCGTGGATCACCACGGACTTCGCCCGTCGTCCGCCGAATTTCCAGTCCACAATGGAGGTTGCATGACCGATGCCTGAGCGGTCGGTGGTGAAGTCGAGCCAGATCTCGTTGCGCGGGTTGGCGTAGGCCGGATCCACCGATGGCTTCACCGGGTCCTGCACGTGCTGGAAGTGTCCGCCCGCGGCGTCACCGGTGGCGCCGCAGGAGTTCACGTGCGCGTGTGCACCGTATTCGTGCTGCGGCAGGAGGCCGCTGATCACCAGTACGGTGGTGGTGCCGATGCGACTGCCGGACAGGGCGAAGACGTGCGCCCTGGCCCCGGCGGGCACGAGATCCGGGCGGTATGTGACGGCTTGGCCGCCCGGTGCGTATGCCGCGAATGTGCCGTGGGCAGTGGTGAAGCGCAGTGGTGCGGCATTGGCCGGAACTGCTGCGACGGTGGTGGCCGCGAGGCTCGTGACGGTGAGACCGGCGGCGAGGGCCGAGGAAAGGAACTTAGGGAGGAAACGCATGAAACTTCTCTAACCAGTCGGCGGGTGCCGTGCCATGTTCTCCACTCGAACGTGTGGAGGTCGCCCGGATCTCGGGACGGCTTTCCGTGCGGGCGTGAGGTGTGCCGGGCCGTCGGGTGGGGACGGCGTCGGGAGCGGTCAGGTTCAGACGCGGGTCGAATCGTGCCGCTAGGCACCAGCGTCGGCCAAGCCGTGCCGCTAGGCAGCAGGTCGGGCCGGGCCAGGCTCGGGTGAGAGCTCGGGCTTCTGTCCGGACGCAAGGCGTGAGGCCAAGCTTGCCGCTGGTACTGGTGCAGGTCGTGTAGCGGCGACGGAGTCCTGGTGCACTCCGCTGACAGGAGCGGTCGGCGGGCCGAATGCGGCTCGGGTACCGGTTGCGGCGGAGGCGAAGGGCGCTCGGCTGGCCTGGGCGAGTTTTCGGGCGATGACGCGTTGGGTACTTGGCAGCGTGGCAGCGTCGGACTTGCCCGGCGATGCTTCGGCGAGCACCGGTGGAGCCTGACATGCCTGACGACCCGAACAGCGCCATGGGGTTTGACGGCCGTCGTGAGGAGGTCCACGGGTCGGCGGATGCCAGTGGGCCGGTCGGGACCGGTGGGTCGCCGGATAGTGGCGGACCGGCGGACTCCGGTGGGCGGGCCCGCGGCGGCGGATCGACCTGGGGCGGGCAGGCCACTGGCGACGAAGCACCCGGCGGCGGACAGGCCAGCCGTGGCGAAGCACCCGACGGCGGGCAGACCAGCCGTGGCGGAGCACCCGGCGGTGAGCAGACCAGCGGTGACGAAGTACCCGACGGCGGACAAGCCAGCGGTGGCGAAGCACCCGACGGTGGGCGGACCAGCGGTGACCGACCGGCCGACGGTGGGCTGGCGGAAAGCATCGGACCGTCGCAGCGCACCGGATCGTCGGACGGCACTGGCTCCTCGGAGGGCAGCGGGTTCGCTGAGGTCGGCGGGTCGGCGCAGGTCGGCGAGTCGGCGGAGCTAGACGACGACGTCGAGCACACCGGCGAGACGCGGAACCAGATGCTGCAGAGGAACGTCGGCGAGCTGTTGCAGGAGCTGCGGGTCGCGCAGGCGGGCGTGCAGATCCTCTTCGGGTTCCTGCTGTCGGTGGTCTTCACGGGCCGGTTCCACGACGCCAGCGGGTTCGAGAAGACGCTGCACCTGCTGGCGGTGCTGCTCACCGTCGCGGCGACGGCGTTGCTGATCGCGCCGGCGGCTTGGCATCGACTGCTGTTCCGGACTGGGCGGCGGGAGGAGATCTTGCGGGTTGGCAACCGGGTCGTGCTTGTTGGCTTTGGGTGTCTTGCCGCGGCGATCACGGTCACCGTGGCGTTGATCGCGAAGGTCTCCTTCGGACCGGTTGCGATGGGGCTCGTCGGCGGGATGGCGGTGTTGCTGTTCGGGCTGCTGTGGTTTGCGGTGCCGGGCATGCTTGTCGGCGACCAAAGGCGACGCGACGGTCACTGAGCGGCGTCAGTGCGCGCCGGTGTTTGTCCTGCACAGGACAGAAACGCCGTGGGCACAGAGCTGTTCATCGAGCCGTCGGCAATTGTTGCCGTAGCGGTTGGGGCTGGCCCGTAGCTTCCTGCTCGTGACTGACTCTTCACGGCGGAACTTCCTGCGCGGTGCCGGAATCCTCGGTGCCGGCGCGGCGGTGTCCGCGCTCCCTGGTCTGAACGGGATCGCCGCGGCTGATCCCAGCGTCGCTCGTCGGCCGGACGGTGACAGTCCGCGGTTCACGATCGCGGTCATGCCGGACACCCAGTACCTGTTCGACGAGGACCGGGGCGACTCGACGCCGGTGGACGCGTCGTTGTCGTACGTGCTGCGTCATGCGCACGACGACAACGTTGTCTTCCTCGCGCACCTCGGCGACCTCACACAAAACGGGCAGGCGCGGGAGTTCGCTGGCATCAGCCGGTCGTTCCAGGCGCTCGACCGGTTCCGGTTCCCGTACAGCACGCTCGCGGGCAACCACGACATCGACGGCTCCACCGACGACCAGCGCGGGCGCACGCCGTACCTCGACGCGTTCGGGCCGCAGCGGCAGCGGAATTCGCCGACTTTCCGCGGCTCCTCCAAAGACGGCTACAACACCTACCACGTGTTCCGGGCCGCCGGTCGGGAGTGGCTGGTGCTCGCGATGGACTGGCGTCCGTCGGCGGGCGGGTTCGCGTGGGCGAAGCAGGTTCTCGCGCAGCACCCTCGGATGCCAGCCATCCTGACGATCCACGAGCTGGTCAACTCCGACGAGCAGGGCAAGGCATTCCTGTCGGACTTCGGTCAGCAGGTCTGGGACCAGTTCGTCAACGAAAGCGACCAGATCTTCCTGACCCTCAACGGCCACTACTGGCCGCCGAGCCGTCTCGTGAAGCGCAACGCCGCCGGCCATGACGTCCACCTGCACCTCACGAACTACCAGGACCGCTACTACGGCGGCAGCGGCATGATCCGGCTGTACCAGTTCGACGTCGCCCGCGGCGTGATCGACGTCCGCACCTTCTCGCCGTGGCTCGACGGCAAGCGCGACCTCACCGAACTTGAGCGCATAGAGGCGGAACGCAGTACCGACGTCGACTACTTCAGCATCGACATCGACTTCGACAAGCGGTTCGCCGGTTTCGCGCCCGTTCCGGTGCCGCCGGCCCGCCCGGTGAAGCCGCAGCTCGTGCCGGGCACCGTCGCGTACTGGCGGTTCGAGGGCGGCCGTGAGGGCGCTCCGGTGGCGGACAACGCGGTGATCAAGGACCTCACCGGCCGCGGCAACGACCTGCGCCGCATGACCGTGTCGGGCAGCGGGCCGACGGCGTTGACTTACTCGGCGGACTTCGCGCCTCGCCAGCCGTCGCGGGCGAGCCTTCGCTTCGACGGTGCGCGCAATCCTGGTCGTGGCGCTTACCTCCAGACCGTCGACAGCGCACCGATGAACAGCCTGACCTTCCAGCGCGGCTACACCGTAGAAGCGTTCGTCCGCCTGCCGGAAGACTTCCGCGACGGCACCCACGGCTGGTGCGGCATCTTCGCCCGCCTCGGCAACGGCGGCGCGGCCGGAAAGTCCGGCGACGACCCGAACGAATCCGCCGCGACGTTCAGCGTCTCGGACGGCGCCGAGCTTCAGTGGGCGGTGTTCCCGTTGAACCAGAACGGGATCTCGACCAACTGGGGGCACGAACTGCCGCTGGCGAAATGGTGGCACGTCGCCGTCGTCAACGACGGATGGCGCAGCACGCTGTACGTCGACGGCTGCCCGCTCCTGCGCAATCCCAAGACGCCGGCGATCGGCCTGGCCAATCCGGGCGGCGGCTGGCTGGTCGGCGCGTCGTCGTACCGGGGCAAGGTGGAGCGCAGCTTCTACGGCGAGATCGGCGAAGCCCGGGTGGTCGACCGAGCGTTGGCTCCGCGGGAATTTCTGCTGGGCTGATAGGCGGGGCCGATTGGCTGCTCGGCAATTGCGGCTGGCGACTGCGGTTCGTGGAAGGCGGACGCGGCAGCCGGGATTGCGACCGACTCGTTGGCCGAAGGTTGATACGGAATCCAGGGTCGCTATTCCGATTGCGCAGTAGGCAAATTCGACTGGTGCGACCGTTCGGAGGTATTAGTAAAACTGATGGCTTCGGCCAGTCGGTCTAATCAGGGGAGGGGTCGTAATAGTCTTCTGCTAGGAGCGTCGGAGCGGCTGGTCGCGAATTCGGTCGGGGTGAGCGTCGGCTGCGGGGTTATTTTTTCGCGGCCAGCGATGTCCCGATGAGTGGGGACCGGTTCGCTGTGCGGAGGGCGCGCGGAAGCCGGCGAGCGTTCCCATGCCGGGGACTGGGGCCGGGAACGTCGGTGTGCGACCGCAGGCGGGCCAGCGTCGATGCTGGGGCGGGATTCCGGGTCATGACCGGTGCCGTTGCCGGAACCGGTGCTTGGCCGGAGTCCCGTTGCCTGGCCGGCACGGATGCCGGTGGCTCGGGCTGACGCCCATTGCCGGGACCAACGTCTCCGTCTTCGACGGCGACGCTGGGTGGTGCGTGTTGCCGGGACCAGCGCGGATGCCTTGGCCGGTGGTGGAATTCGTTGCCGGATCCGGCACGGGTGCTGGAACCGGTGGTCGAGCCGGGGCCGGCGTCGTTGCCGGAACTGGTGTCGACCTGCTTTGCCGCCGGGTCAGCGTCGTTGCTGGAACTGGCGGTTTAGCCTGTTTCGTTGCTGGGCCGGCGTTGTTGCTGGAGCTGGCGGCTTTGCCTGCTTTGTTGCTGGACCGGCGTTGTGTTGCTGGAGCTGGCCACTCGAACCTGCTTCGTTGCTGGAACTGGCACTCAAACCTGCTTCGTTGCCAGGTCAGCGTCGTTGCTGGAACCAGTGGTCCGGCCGGAGCCGGATGTCGCGCCAGCGTCGTTGCTGGAGACGGTCGCCGGGTGCTGGCCAGCGTCGTTGCTGGGCCAGCAGTAGGGCTGGGATCAGTGCCGGAACTGGCGTTTGGCCGGAGCCCGTTGCCGGAACGGAACCTTGCCGCCGGGACCAGTGCCGATTCCGGGGCCGGTGTTCGTGCCGGAATTCCGAAGCCGGGACCAGCGCTGGTGCTGGAATCCGAACTCCGGAGCCGGAAGCTGCGGCCTGTGCCTGAACCGATCCGCGCCTGGTCCGGCCCCGAACTCGGCCGATCCAGCTTGGGGACGCCAGCTGGGATCGGCAGTCGGGGGACCGCGCCTTGATCCGGCCCTGAGGACCGGCCAAGCCAGGACAACAGCATCAGCCGGGAGCGGCGGTCCGAGGACCGTGCCCGCTGAGGCCGGTGGTCCAGTCCAGTTCGAGAACCAGTCGAGCCAGGCCCGGGGACCGGCCCGCTCCAGTCCGCGGAGCCAAGCCGACGCGGCCGAGGCGCCGGTCCGATCCGGACCGGCGGCGTCAGTCCGGTCACGCCAGCCCGAGGGCATCGTCCGATGACCCGAGCCGAGCGCTCCAGCCCGAGAGCTAGGACTGAAAGCCCTGCTCAAGCGGAGTGCTCCGGCTCGAGGATCAGGACCGGAAGCCCAGCTCAAGCGGAGTGCTCGAGCCCGAGGACCAGGACCGGAAGCCCTGCTCAAACCGAGTGCTCCAGCTCGAGGATCAGGACCGGAAGCCCAGCTCAAGCGGAGTGCTCGAGCCCGAGGACCAGGACTGAAAGCCCTGCCCAAGCCGAATGCTCCAGCCCGAGAACCAGAACCGAAAACCCAACCCAAACCGAATGCTCCAACCCAAAGACCAAGACCACAAGCCCAGCTCAGGAACCCAGCCAGGCATCCGCCTCGCTGAAGACCCCAGCCAAGCCAACGGTCCGTCCGCGCCAGGCGGAGAACCCGGCTGGCTGGCCGGTCGCGTATCTCAGACCGGGAACCCCACCGAGAACCCAGCCCGAGCACGCCAGCCCGTGGACCCAGCCGCAAGCCCGGCCAGAAACCTGGCCAGAAACCCGGCCACGGACCCAGCCGCGAACCCGACCCGCGGATCAGGCAGTCAGCCGTCCCCACGAATAGTCCTGTTTCGCGAGCTTCAGGTACACGAACAGCTCCGTCGCGACGACTCCCGCGATTGGCCGTACCTCGTCGCCGAGTACGGACAGGAGGTGGTCGTCGTCGCGGCACAGCAGTTCCGCCAGCAGGTCGAAGCGGCCTGAGCACAGCGCCACCTGGTGTACGTCGGCGACCTTGGCCAGTTGCTGGGCCACTTCGCGGGCGTCTCCGTCCACCGTGATGCCGACCATGGCCCTTCGGGTCAGGTCGACGTGTTCTGGCGAGGTCACGGCGACTATCTGCACCATTTCCTCTCGCAGCAGCCGTTGTACTCGCTGCCGCACCGCGCCTTCCGAAAGACCCACCGCCTTGGCCAGCGCGGTGAACGACGCCCTGCCGTCTTCCTGTAACAGCGTGATGAGCGTCCGGTCGGTCCCGTCTAGCGCTCTCGGAGCACGCGGTTCCTCGATTTTCGTACGGTTTTCGTCACCCATGCCGTCCCTCCCTGTGTTTCGGCATGTGATTCTTCAGACGCGCAGCGTATCGGCAGGAGCCGGAGAGCAGGAGACCCTTTCCCGTTTTCTTCTCCAGATGGCGGACATGCGCGCTCCGCACGCCGCCGTTCTGGCTCGCGCAAACACCGGGTACGGTCGCGGACCGCCGATCTTGAGGAGGAATATTCCAATGACCGAAGCCGTCGCCGCGCCTGTGGTGCCGGCCAAGGGGCTCCGCTCGAACGCGCTGGGCATGGTGTCTTCGACGGTGATCGGAATGTCGTCGACCGCCCCGGCTTATTCGATCGCGGCGACGCTCGGGTTCCTCGTGCTCGCCGGAACGGGGTTCAAGGCCGCCGCGTTCGTGCTGCTGTCGTTCGTCCCGGTGCTGTTCGTCGCTTTTGCCTTCCGGGAACTCAACGCGGCCGAACCCGATTGCGGCACCAACTTCACCTGGGCCACCCGCGCGTTCGGCAGTCGCGTCGGCTGGATGACCGGCTGGGTCGTCCTGGTGGAGCAGCTGCTGGTGATGAGCAGTCAGTCCGCGCTGACCGGCCGGTACACCCTGCTGCTGTTTGGTCTAGACGACCTCGCCAACAACCGCGCGGTGACGACAGCGATCGGGTGCGCGTGGCTGCTCGCGCTGTGCTGGCTGTGCTACCGCGGCATCGAGGTGTCCGCGCGGGCGCAGTGGGTCCTCCTCGGCATCGAACTAGCCGTCCTGGTGATCTTCTCCGTCGTAGCGCTTTCGCGCGTGTACAGCGGCACTGCGGGCCCGCAGGCGACAACGCCGCGGTGGGACTGGCTGTGGCCGAACGGGGTCAGCGTCGGGACGGCGGTGTCGGCGGTGCTGCTCGCGGTGTTCATCTACTGGGGTTGGGAGAGTTCGCTTTCGGTGAACGAGGAATCGGCTGATCCGCGGCACGCGCCGGGCCGGGCGGCGATCCTCTCCACCGTGCTGCTGGTGCTCAACTACCTGCTGGTGACCGTCGCCGCGCTGGCTTTCGCGGGCGTCGGCGAGCACGGGATCGGGCTGGCCAACGAGGCGAACGCCGAGGACGTGCTCGCCGGGCTGGGCGGCGCGGTGTTCGGGACGTCCGGGTTCGGCAAGGTCATGGGGGTCCTGCTGATTGTGTCGGTGCTGACCAGCGGCGCGGCTACGAGCCAGGCGACGATCATGCCCGCCGCGCGCACGACGTTGTCGATGGCCAGCCACGGCGCGCTGCCGAAGGTGTTCGGCCGGGTGCATCCGAAGTATCAGACGCCGTCGGTGACGACTTGGGCGTTCGGGTTGGTATCGCTCGCCTTGTACGTGCTGCTGGCGTTGTGGAGCCGCAACGTGCTCGCGGATTCTGTTGACGCGGTTGGGCTCACGATCGCGATCGAGTTCACGGTGACGGCGCTTGCTTGCGTCTGGGTGTTTCGCCGGACGCTGTTGTCGAGTGTGCGCAACTTCCTGCTTCGCGGCTTATTGCCCTTCGTGGGCAGCATGTTCTTCCTGGCGGTACTGGTGCTCGCGGCGATCGCGTACGCGAAGCCTGACGCCGGAGAGACCACTGTGTTCGGCATCGGCGGGGTCGCGGTGATCGGAGTCGTAGCGATCCTCGTGGGCTTCCCGTTGATGTTTGCCGTGCAACGCGCCTGCCGTGACTTCTTCGCCGGACGACGTCTGACGCGCGGCGCCGTTGCCCGCGGCGGTCAGACCATCGAGAGCTAGCAGCGGCGAAGCAGGTCTTCTTCGGTTTCGCGGCGTACGAGGAGCGTCGCGTGCCCGTCGCGGACGCCGACGAGCGGTGGGCGGCCGACGAGGTTGTAGTTCGACGCCAGCGAGTGGTGGTACGCCCCGGTGCACGGTACGGCCAGCAGATCGCCGACGTGGATGTCGTCGGGCAGACAGACGTCCGCCAGTACGTCGCCGGACTCGCAGTGCCGTCCGACAACCGTCATCGGCGTACGCGCGGCCTTCGTTCGACGGCCGACGAGACGTGCGGTGTAGCGCGCGCCGTACAGCGCGGGACGCGGGTTGTCGCTCATGCCGCCGTCGACAGCGACGAAGGTGCGCGCGCCGCGTTTCACGGCACACACGCGGTAAACGGTGATCCCCGCCGGTCCGACGATCGCGCGGCCGGGCTCGATTGTCAGGTGTGGCAACGGGAAGTCGCGTGACGAGCACTCGTAGCCCAGCGCCACGCGGAGGCGGCGTGCGTACCCCTCAAGGTCGAAGGACGCTTCGCGGTCGGCGTACGGAACCGCGTGTCCGCCGCCGAGATCCAAGTCGCGCAAGGTGATTCCGTATTGGTCGCGGATGCGGACGAGGACTTCGACCATCTTTCGCGCGGCTTCTTCGTAACGGTCCACGCGGGATACCTGCGAGCCGATGTGGCAGTGCAGTCCGGTCAGTTGCAGGCTCGGCTGCGAAAGTACTGCTGCGACAGCGCGATCGACGTTGTCGCGTACGTCGGAGCGCAACGAGAAGCCGAACTTCTGTCCTTCGGTGCCAGTCGTGACCGCAGCGTGCGTGTCGCCGCTGACGCCGGGCGTAACGCGGATGAGGACTCGTTGCGCGCCGTGTGCGAGGGTGCCGAGCTGTTCGACTTCGTCGAGAGAGTCGAGGACGATGCGCCCGACGCCGTACTGCAGCGCGGCTTTCAGGTCTTCGGGCGTCTTCGCGTTGCCGTGCAACAGAATGCGCTCCGCGGGAAACCCGACAGCGCGCGCGACGGCGATCTCACCGGCGGAGCAGGTGTCGAGCGACAGTCCTTCTTCGGCGACCCAGCGCAACACTGCTCGCGTACAGAGCGCCTTGCTCGCGAAGGCGACGTCGGCCTCCGGCAGCGCACGTCGGTACGCGCGGGCCGTTTCGCGCACCTGTTCCTCGTCGAGGAGATAAGCGGGCGTACCGAAGCGCGCGGCCAGGTGACTGACCGGCGCGCCGGCGAAGAGCAGCTCGCCGCCTTCGCCGAGCTTCGTGCCTTGCGGCCAGAGTCCCGGTTCTAGATGGTCGGCGGCTTCACAGCCGAGACTCGGGAGCAGCTCGCTGAGCGTCACGGTTACCTCCGGTCGATGTCGATCGCGGCGAACATCGCCAGCACACTGCGCCGACATCGGATCGGAACGTCCCGGAAACGACCCCCTGACGGCCCAGGCGGTCGTGCTGACGCGTTCTTAACGAGCGAGTAACCTCCGCCACACCCCGGCTGAGCTGGGCTTTGGAGAAGCCGCGGCGCTCGCCGGACGCGCTAGGAAAGCCCCCACGAGGACAGGATTTCGAACAGCTGGTCCCGTTCGGCGGACGTCAGCAGCCTGCTTGGCGGCCGCACGTCGGGGCGGCACAGGCCGAGCTGGGAGAGCGCGTCCTTGACCACGCTGACGTTGTTGGCGTTGCCCTCCGCGGCGCGCATCTGCTCGAACGGGCGGATCCGGTCCCAGATCTCCAGCGCTCCGGCGAAATCGTGGTTGCGCAGGCGGCGGAACAGATCGAGCGAGATCTGCGGCGCGACGTTCACCAGGCCGGAGGTGAAGCCCGTCGCGCCGACTGCGAAGTATCCAGGGGCGGACAGTTCGGCGAGGCCCGCGATCCACACGAAGCGCTCGTACCCCGCGTCGCGCGCGACAGTGCGGAAGCGCACCGGGTCTGGCACCGCGTACTTCACGCCGAGCACGTTCGGCGCGGCGTCGGCGAGCTGTGCCAGGTCTGAACCCTCGATGGCGGGGTTGCGCACGTACAGGACAACCCCAAGCTCGGGCACTTCGTTCGCGATAGCGCGGTGGTAGTCGATCCAGCCCGCGCGCGAGACGTACGGGTGCACGGGCTGGTGGATCATCACCATGTCCGCTCCGGAAGCGCGCGCGTGCTTCGCGGCCTTCACGGCTGTACTCACGTCATGGCCGACGCCAGCGAGGACGCTCGCCTCGCGCGCGGCCTTCGTGGTGACTTCGAGACACTGTCGCGTTTCTTGCTCGTCGAGCGCGTAGAACTCACCGGTGTTGCCGTTCGGCGTGACGACCTCGACGCCGCTCAGCACGAGCCGTTCGACTAGCCGCTCGTACGTCTCGGCGTCCACGTCTCCGGCCGCGGTGAACGGGGTCACCGGGATCGCCACCACGCCGGCGAGCCGCTGTCGCTGTTTCTCGAACGCCACGAGCAGATCCGATCTGATATATGATGTCTCGTCAGAGGGAGGGTAACACGAGGGCGTCCAGGACATTTGTCCTGATCTTTGGGATATGCGTCCTAGATTGGTGCTGAAGGGCGGCCTGGCCTGGCAAAACTAGGTACCGTTGGCAGATGGCCGACGCATCGTTCGCCCATTCCGGTCTCGCGCCGATCTACGACACGTTCGACGGCGACCGGGTCGACCGGACCGCGAGTTCGTCTTCCTCGCGCAAGCAGGGTGAGTCGGCACGCCCCGGCGAAAGGGGCGTGCCGAAACCCTCAGCGCAGAGCGTCCAGTGCGAACGCGGTGTACATCGCCACCCCGGCGGCCATCGCCGGTTCGTGGAACCTCACCCGGTTCGAGTGGTTGTCCTCGGTGGTCGCCGGATCCGCTCCCGGCTCCCGCGCTCCGATGAACGCGAACGTGCCCGGAACCCGCTGCAGCACATACGAGAAGTCCTCCGCGCCCATGATCGGCGTGGCCAGCTCCTCGACGTTCTCCTCGCCCAGCACGTCGGCGCCCAGCGACAACACCTCAGCCGCCACCCGCGGGTCGTTGACCGTCGTCGGGTAGCCCGGGTCCACTCCGGCCGACACTCGGCACCCGTGGGCCGCTCCGACCGCCTCGCACACCTTCGGCAGTTCCTCGCGGACGAAGGAACGCGTCGCCTCCGACAGGGTGCGAATGGTCCCCTCGAGCACCGCTGTCTCGGGGATGATGTTCGTCGTCGTTCCGGCCACGATGCGGGTCACTGAGACCACTGCCGGGTCGAAGACGCTGATTCGGCGCGTGACCATCGTCTGCAGCGCACCGACCATCGCGGCCGCGGCGGGGACTGGGTCGATGGCGTCCTGCGGAGCCGAACCGTGGCCGCCGCGGCCGGTGACCTCGACGCTGAACGTGTCAGCCGACGCCATCATCGGCCCGCCGCGCACCTGCAGGACGCCGCTCGGGCTGTTGGCGATCGTGTGCAGGCCGAAGGCTCGCGTGACGCGCGTGCCGGCCGCGTCCAGCACTCCCTCGTGGATCATGTGCCGCGCGCCGTGGAGGCCTTCTTCGCCCGGCTGGAACATGAACACCACCGAGCCGGCCAGGTCGTCGACGCGCTCCGACAGCAGCCGCGCCGCGGAGGCGAGCATCGCGACGTGCGTGTCGTGTCCGCAGGCGTGCATCGAACCGTCGATCTCGGACGAGAACTCCAGGCCGGTGTCCTCGGTGAGCGGCAACGCGTCCATGTCGGCCCGCAGCAGGACGGCCGGTCCGGGACGGGCTCCGCGCAGCACGCCGGTGAGCGACGTCGTGGAGCGGCCGTCGGTGAGTTCGATCGGCAGGTCGGCCAGTGCGGCGCGGATCGCCGCCTGGGTGCGCGGCAGCTGCAAGCCCTGTTCGGGGTGCCGGTGCACAGCGCGGCGAAGCTCGACAGTGCGGTCCTGCAGCTGCCGTGCGGCGTCGAGCAGCCCGGCGTGCCGATTGCCGGGCAGGGTGGGGAGGTCGGTGGGTCCGGTCATGGCTCGATAGTGGCACCTCGCACGCTTCGGGCGCACCGTGCGTGCGTTCGTCAGCGAGGCGGAATACGGTGTGCGCATGGCGGTGCAAGAGCCGGTCACGGGCTTCGCGATAGCTGTGGTCCGTGAAGACGGTCGGTGGCGGTGCAGTGCGCTCGATTCTTCGGCGCTCACAGAGTTGGACGCGGCGATCACCGAGCTGGGGAAGCTCCGGTCGACCGGGGCGGCGTTCGGCCTGCTGGCCGTCGACGACGAGTTCTTCGTGATCGTCCGGCCGAGCCCGAGGGGACCGTCGCTGCTGCTGTCGGACGCCGCGGCGGCGCTCGACTACGACATCGCGGCAGACGTCCTCGACGTGCTGCGCGTCGATCCGCCCGACGAGGACGACGACGCCGTCTGGCCCGAGGGCGATCTCGAAATACTGGCCGACCTCGGCCTTCCCGGCGGCGAGCTGGAGGTGATCGTCGGCGAGGTCGACCTCTACCCCGACGAGCAGCTCCAGATGATCGCCCAGCGGTGCGGGTTCGAGGCCGAGTTCTCGAAGCTGCTGGACCAGCTCTGAGACGGCCGGACGACATCGAGGCCGTGCGGGCCGCGCTGGACGCGGCCCGCGCCCCTGGTGCCGACGTGCCCATCGGCGCGGTCGTCTTCGACCCCGACGGGCGCCCGCTGGCCGCGGCCCGCAACGCGCGCGTCGAGCTGGCTGATCCCACCGCACACGCGGAGGTCCTCGCCCTGCGCGCGGCGGCTCGCGAATTCGGCGACGGCTGGCGGCTCGAGGGCTGCACGCTCGCGGTCACGCTGGAGCCCTGCACGATGTGCGCGGGCGCGCTGGTGCTCGCCCGCGTCGCGCGGCTGGTGTTCGGGGCCTGGGAGCCCAAGACCGGCGCGGTGTCGTCGCTGTGGGACGTCGTGCGCGACCGCCGCCTCAACCACCGGCCGGAAGTCCATGGCGGAGTGCTCGAAAACGACTGCGCAGCCCTGCTTGAGGCGTACTTCGCGGATCGGCGCCCCGGGGCCGAGTAGACCCCGCCGCACGCCGCTGAGGCAGTCCGGTATTGTTCTCGGCGGTGGCGTGTCCGAGCGGCCGAAGGAGCACGACTCGAAATCGTGTGACGGTTAATCCCGTCCGTGGGTTCAAATCCCACCGCCACCGCGTGCGAGTGGGCGAGTCATGTCGACGGAAAGCGTCGACGTGACTCGCCCGCCGTGTTTCTGGGGGTGCAACCCCCAGACCCCGCCCGGAGGGGCTTCGCCCCCCGGACCCCCCGAGGTGGGTGGGTCACCTTGGGCGTGGAGGGTGCGTGGGTCATCGCGAACCAATTTTTGGGCACGTCTGGTGGGGATCGTTCGTTTGACCTTTCGGTAGCTGGTCCTTGTACCGGAGGTGGCGCGTTGTACATCTATGCCCGGCGTCGGTCGCTCACGTTCAGCGGCAAGCAGGTGACGATCAAGGCCGCGGTCAAAGACGGGCTGTTCGGAGCGGACAAGAGACACAGCTTCACAGTCAGCAAGATCGGCGACGTCAGCAACACCGACCCGGGAGCGTTCAGCCCAGGGTGTCTCAAGTTCAAGGTGGCCGGGGCGTCGACTGAGGTGATCGAGAACCCGGCTTCCGGCGGCGACAAGGCCGATCTGTGCACCTTTTACTACAGTTCGTCCGACAAAAAGAAGGTGCGGCAGCTGGTCGAGGAGATCAAAGCCCTGATGCCGAAGGAGCTTCGTCCGTAGTCTGGGGGCATGAGCGAAGGGCTTCCGGCGGTGGGCAAGACCGCGGTTGGGGTGGCTGGGCTTCGGGCGTTGGAGAGCGGGCGGCCGGATCGGCTGTTCGAGGATCCGTACGCGGGCGCGTTCTTCCATGCCGGACGCGCGATCTTCGAAGGCCAGGAACGGGATTCCCGGCTCGGGATGGTGTTCGCGCAGCAGGTCGCGATCCGCACCCGGTTCTTCGACGACTTTGTTTCCGGCGGGACCCAGACCGTACTGCTCGCGGCCGGTCTCGATGCTCGCGCGTTCCGGCTCGACTGGCCCAGCGGCGCGCGGGTGTTCGAGGTCGATCTGCCGGACGTGCTCGCGTTCAAGGAAACCGTGCTGGCCGAAAAAGGTGCGCGGCCCCGGTGCGAGCGCACGGCGGTCCCGGTGGATCTGCGCGACAACTGGGCCGCTGCCTTGAAAAACGAGGGATTCGACCCGGATCGGCCGACGGTCTGGCTCGCCGAGGGCCTGCTCATCTACCTCAGCCGGGACGAGGCGGAGCGGCTGCTCACGACCGTCACCGAGTTGTCCGTGCCCGGCAGCCGGATTTCGTTCGAGCACCGGCCGGACGGAGAGCGGGACGGGCTGCTGGAACAGGCTCGCAACGTCGGCGGCGAGGTCACGGCGCTGTGGCGCGGCGGTCTGGCCGGAGACGCTCCGGAGTGGCTCGCCGAGCACGGCTGGCAGCCGGAAACCGTTACTGTCGCGGAACTTGCCGTCCAATACGGACGCGAGCCGTTGGAGCTCACGCGCGGCGGATTCGTGACCGCGACCCGTTAATTCTCTTCCTGCAGCACGGGTGTTCCGAAGGCGTCGAGGAAAGTCGTTGCCTCGCCTATGGTTGCGACGCCGCGCGCGACCGCTTCGGCGATAGTCCCGCACGCCTCTCGGACCGCCGGCTCCGCGGATCGGTCTCCGGCCAGCAGCGCGACAGCTGCCGGGGACACGCCTTCCGCGATCAGCATGACCCGCGCCGCGGTCTGATCTGCCAGCCGGTCAAGGAGATCCGCGAGATCCAAGCCGACTGACGCGGTGCGCGCGGCGGCTTCGGCGGCCTGCCGGTAGTGCGCGTCCAGTTCGTCGGCGCTGCCCCGGAATCGCGCGGCCGGTTCGCCGCCCCATTTGCGTTCCGCGCTGTGCGCGCCGCGTTCGAACTCCAGCCGGGCCATTACCAGAACGTCCCGGCCGCCCGACAGCGTGCGTGCCGATTCGCGGATCGTCTGCGGGGAACAGTCGATCTGCCTGAGCGCGGTGACGGGGTCCGGAGCACTGATCGCGGCGGCCGCGGCGCTCAAGGAGGCAAGCCCGGCGGCCGCGTTGTCCAGCGCCGGGTGGAGGAACGGCATCAACTCAGCAGCGCCGTCGCGATCGTCGGACGGTGGTGGTGGCCGCGGGCGGCCATCCGCAGCTGGCCGGCGAGGTCGGACGTCGCGTCGCCGAGGATGCGCGCGTCGACGTCCCTCGCGGCGAGCGCGGCCTCCCACCGGGCGGCGATTTCCCGGGCCGGGGCGGAAATCCCCCAGGGCGTCGATTCGAGGCGGGCTTCGGAGAACCGGCCCGCCGCACGGTCCGCGTCGGCAGCCGCTCGATCGAGCGCGTCCGCGGCGGCGTTGAGCCGCTCGCTCGTCGAACCTGCCATCGGGACCTCCGCTTCCGGGAGAGCGCGAACCGCGGTCCGCCACCCTCTGGGGAGATCTAACCCCATCGAGGCGGCCCGGGTCACTCGGCCGGGCGTGCGACGATTCCACATCGTGGGGATCCTTGACCGGGCGTTCCCCGCACCGCCAGAATTGGAGTCATGCCAGAGTACCGGGAAGTGCCGCTAGCCGGCCGTGCCCCGGCGCGGTCGGACGGAGAGGGCGTCGCCGCCCTCCTGAGGCGTCGCGGTCGTCTCGGCTCTCCTCCCGCTTAGGCGATTTTCCGCTGTCACAGCCGAATTCACCTATTCTTTCGGGAGTACCGCCATGTCTGTAGACCTGCCTGCCCGCCTGCGCTCGTCCGTCACTCCGGACGACGGAATCCTCGAAGGCCCGCGCGTGCTGCGCCGGCTTTCCAGCGCCGAAGCGCCCTACGAGCTTTTCACCCTGCGCCCGCTCGGACGGGTGATCGGCGCTGAAATCTCCGGAGTGGACCTCGGCGCGCCGGTGACGCCGCCGTTGCGTGCCGAACTGAACCGCGCGCTGCTGGAGTGGAAGGTGCTGTTCTTCCGCGACCAGCACATCACGTCGCAGCAGCAGCGCGCGTTCGCCGCGAACTGGGGCGAGCTGGAGACGAATCCGTTCATCCCGCAGGGAGATTCCGACGAGGTCGTGCGGTTCACCCGCACCGCCGGGATGCCCGGGTACGAGAACATCTGGCACACCGACGTCACCTGGCGGCCGAATCCGGCGCTCGGCTCGGTGCTGCGGCTGGTCGAGGTCCCGCCGATCGGCGGCGACACGATGTGGGCCGACATGGCCGCCGCCTACGACAACCTGCCCGCCGACGTCCGCGAGCGGATCGACGGCCTCACCGCGGTGCACGACTTCATCCCCGGTTTCGACCGGTTCACCGACCCGGACCTGCTGGCCCAGTGGCAGGACGCGTACCCGCCGGTCGAGCACCCGGTGGTGCGCACCCATCCGGAGACCGGACGGCGGACGTTGTTCGTGAACCAGGCGTTCACCACGCATATCGTCGGCCTCGACCGCGGCGAAAGCGACCGGCTGCTGCGGTATTTGTTCCTGCAGGCGCACACGCCGGAGTTCCAGGTGCGGTTCCGCTGGGAGCCGGATTCGGTGGCGTTCTGGGACAACCGCGCGACCCAGCACTACGCGGTCAACGACTACCACCCGCACGCCCGGATCGCGGAGCGCGTCGCGATCGTCGGGGATCGGCCGTACTGATCAGCGGGCGACGCCGGTGAGAACGGTGTCGACGAGTCGTTCGAGGTAGGCGTCGTCGGCGGATTTCGCGCGGATGAGGGTGTGGAACCAGAGGTTTCCGCCGAGCAGATCCATGATCATCTCCGAATCCGCGGTGTCGGCTAGTTCGCCTCGGTCGCGGGCGCGGTCGAAGACGGCCTGCTCGCGGCCGAGGCGGTCGGCGAAGAAGCGTCCGGCCGCCTCGGCGGTGGCGGGACGGTCCGGCAGCGCGGAGACGACGGCCGTGATGACGCGCCGGTTCGCGGGATCGGACAGCAGGCGGTGGATCTGGTTCGCCAGTTCGAGGAGATCGCCGCGCAGGGAGCCGGTGTCGGGGATCGCGAAGGCCAGCTCCGGAGCCTGGACCAAGGCGTCGGCGAGGACCTCGTCTTTGGTCGCCCAGGTGCGGTAGATCGTCGTTTTGTGCACCCCGGCCCGCGCCGCGACCGCTTCGACCGTCAATCCGTCGTAACCGCGTTCGGCCAGCAGCGCGAGGGTCGCGGAGAAGATGGCGTCCGCCTTGCGCGGGCGGGAGGCGGTCCGGTCCATGGCCCGATCCTAGTCAGGTTTGCAACGGTGCGTTGCATTTGGTACACCTGGGAAATGCAACGGGCCGTTGCATTTCGGCGGGGAAGGCGGGGACATGAGCGACGCGCTGCCGGTGGTTTTCGTGCACGGCATCCGGCTGTCCGGGGCGTGCTGGGAGCAGCAGAAGCGCCTGGCACGCGGCCGAATCGCCGCGCCGGACCTGCCTGGGCACGGGACGCGGCGCGGGGAACGGTTCACTCTCGACGGCGCGGTGGACGCGGTCGCCGAGGCTATCGACGAGGTCGGCGGACGGGCGGTTCTGGTCGGGCATTCGCTCGGCGGTTACGTCGCGATCGCGACCGCCGCGCGCCATCCGGACCTGGTCGCTTCCCTGGTGGGAGCCGGATGTTCGCTCGTGCCCAGTTCGGTGCTGCGCGGTGGTTTCCGGTTCGCGCGTCGCGGCTTGGCGACGACCGCTGACGACGGGGCGTCCTTCAGCGCGTGGCTGCTCCGCCGGGTTCTTCCGGCTGAAGTCGCCGAGCCGGTGATTGCCGCGGGAATCGCGTCCGAAGTCATTCCCGCCGTGATGGAAGCGGCGGCCGGGATGGATCCGCTCGCGGATCTGGCGCGGTACCCCGGGCGGGTACTCCTGCTCAACGGCCGCCACGACCACTTCCGTCTCGGCGAACGCCGGTTTCTGGCCGCCTGCCAGGACGGAGCGCTGCAGATCGTGCCGGGCGCTGGGCATTATCTGCCGCTTACCCACGGAGCAATGTGCGCGCGGGTGGTGGACCAGTCTCGTGAGTGGCGGGACCGGTTAGAACCGGCGTAGCCACTCACGAGACCGGACGGCTGATGCTCACGAGTGGCGAGGCCAGCCGCCTTCCTCCCCCTCCCCGCGCTCCCCCGCGCGGTTAAGGCGGCGCCTCGCCACTCGCGAGGCTTCCCCGGGGCAAATCCGTGGAGCCGCGGTCGCGGGCGAAGCGGAAAGTCCCGCGCCCGCGGCTGTTTTCCTCCGGTGGTGGCACCCGCGCACTCGACGACGGTCAACCCCCACGTGACCGTGTCGCCTCCCCCGCGGGGGTGCTACCCGTGAGCCCGGGGGTGTGGTCCGAAAGTGGTCTGGGCCACATCTTCCGCGCTCATCGGTAAAGTACTCCCGCCCAGTACCGGTCGACCCCAGGCTTGAGCTGCATTTAAGGCAGATGCGCCGTCCGGGTGACGGCGGGATGGGCGGGTCAGCCGCGAAGTCCTTCGACGGTCGCGAAGCCATCACTGACCGTCACGTTCGTGCCGCGTCGCGCGGACAACTCGACAAACCGCCGCAGCGCGTCGTCCGCGTCGGCTCCCGTCAACGGTACGCATTCGTTGTCGTCGTCGCGGCGGATCGGCACTAATTCGACCCGCATCTGCTCGCCGACGACGCAGCCGGCGAGCAGGCCGTCGCGGTGCCGGTCGCGCATCGCGGGCCAGTCGAAGACGAGGTTGCCCAGGCTGTAGAGGATCGGGCGGCCGCGGTAGACCTCGACCGGTTGCACGGTGTGCGGGCCGTGTCCGACGACCAGGTCGGCGCCGGCGTCGATGATCGCGTGCGCGTAGGTCACCTGGTATTCGGTCAGTTCTTCGCCGGGGATGCCCCAATGCATCGACACCACGACGTGGTCGGCCTCGGCGCGGGCGCGGCGGATGCCGGCGAGCAGCAGTTCCAGGTCGCGGCGGACCGGCATGGTGTGCACGATCGGCGGGCGGCCGGGGACGTCCAGGACGCGCGGATCCGGTTGGTACGACGTGTAAGCGCTCGCCACGGCGACGCCAGGGGAATCCTCCGTCGCTTCCTGCCCGACGGGCCAGCACAGCGAGGTGTAGGCGAGGAACGCGATCCGGCCGCCGGGCCGTTCGAGGATCGCCGGCGCGTGCGCTTCGGCGAGGTTCGCGCCCGCGCCGCAATGCGCGATGCCGGCACGGTCCAGTACCGCGAGGCTCGCCATCGCCGCGGCCGGCGGATAAGTGACGTTGTTGGCGACCGACACGACGTCGATCTCGGCGGCGGTCAGCGCGGCGACCATCTCCGGCGGCGAGTGCCGCCAGTTCGGCTTGTGCGGGATGTCCATGCCGGTCGAGCCGGACAGCGGTCCTTCGAGATTCACGAACCGCACATCGGCGCCGGTGAGCAGCGAGGTCAACGGGTCCAGCGCCGTTTCCGGGTTCGCGCGGCCCTGCAGGTTGACGTCTCCGCCGAGTACGAGCGTGATCATTGCGTCAACCCGTCCAAAGGAGGAAATCCCTCCAGCTCGTTACGAATCGTTGCCCTTTCGTCTTCCTCTGCTTCGCTTGTTCGGGGGACGATGCCTCGACCGTTGACATGCAGAGGGGACTCAGGGTGACCATATCCCGTCGTCCCGCCGGGGGCCGCAGCGCCGGTGGGGCAAGACTGACCAGAGGCGCGGTTGCCGTCTCCGCCGCTGCTCTCGTGCTCGGCGGACTGGCCTCGCCCGCTTCGGCGGCACCGAGCGCGGACGCCCTGATCGCCGAGGTCTACGGCGGTGGCGGCAATTCCGGCGCCACGCTCACCAACGACTTCATCGAGCTGGCCAACCACGGCGGCGCGCCGGTCGCGCTCGACGGTTACAGCGTCCAGTACCTGCCTGGTTCGGCGAGTGCGTCGAGCAAGTGGCAGGTCACGCCGCTCGCCGGGTCCGTCGCGCCAAAGGGCCGCTACCTCGTCGCGGAGGGGAAGGGCAACGGCGGCACGGTCGCGCTGCCGACGCCCGACGCGACCGGAGCCATCGCGATGTCCGCGACCGCGGGGACGGTCGCGCTCGTGTCCGACAGCGCGCCGCTGACCTGCAAGACCGCTGCCGATTGCGCGGCCGACAGCCGGGTCAAGGATCTCGTCGGCTTCGGCGATGCCGTTGTCCGCGAAGGAGATCCGGCCGCCGCGCCGTCCAACACGACCTCGGTCGCGCGCGCGGCGACGCTCGCTGATACCGACAACAACAGCGCGGACTTCGCTGTCGGCGATCCGACGCCCACCAACACCAAGGGCGAGACCACCGGCACCCAGCCCGGCGAACCGGGTGTACCGGCGAAGATCCACGACATCCAGGGCACCACGAGGATTTCGCCGTTCAAGGACAAGCAGGTCGAGGACGTCACCGGCATCGTCACCGCGGTGCGGAGCTTCGGCTCGGCGCGCGGGTTCTGGATCACCGACCCGCATCCGGACAGCGACCCGCGCACCAGCGAGGGCCTGTTCGTGTTCACCGGATCGACCACCCCGGCGGTGGCGGTCGGCGACGCGATCACCGCGCAGGGCAAGATCAAGGAGTACTACCCGGACGCGCCCGCGACCTCGAACTACCAGTCGCTCACCGAGCTGACCAGTGCACAGTGGACAGTCGACTCTTCGGGCAATCCGCTGCCTGCCCCGACCGTGCTGACGCCGGACCAGGTGCCGGATGTGCTGGCCCCCAACGCGGGCGGCAACATCGAACCGCTGCCGCTCGAGCCGTCGAAGTACGCGCTGGACTTCTGGGAATCGCACGAAAGCGAGATCGTCCAGGTTTCTGACGCGCGGGTGGTGGGCCCGAGCAACAAGTACGGCGAGCTGTACGTGACCACGAAGCCGCAGCAAAACCCGACGCCGCGCGGCGGGACGGTTTACCTTGGGTACGACAAGATCAACACCGGGGTGCTGAAGGTTCAGTCGATCATTCCGTCCTCGCAGCAGACGGCTCCGAAGGTCAACACTGGCGACGTGCTCACCGGCGTCACCTCCGGCCCGGTGGAGTACAGCAACTTCGGCGGGTACACGCTTTTCGCGTCGAAGCTGGGTGCGGCGAAGGACAACAAGCTGCAGCGGGAAACCACGCGCAAGCAGCGCCCGGGCGAGCTTTCGGTGGCGACGTACAACGTGGAGAACCTCGCACCGTCCGATTCGGACACCAAGTACGCGCAGCTCGCACACGGCATCGTCGACAACCTCGCGACGCCGGATGTCGTTACCCTGGAGGAAATCCAGGACAACAGCGGTGCGACCGACGACGGCACGGTCGATGCGGGCGATACGCTGAAGAAGTTCACCGACGCGATCGTCGCCGCCGGTGGCCCGCAGTATCAGTGGCGGCAGATCAACCCGGTGAACGACGAGGACGGCGGACAGCCGGGCGGCAACATCCGCGTCGGCTTCCTGTTCAATCCGGCGCGGGTGTCCTTTGTGGATCGTCCAGGTGGCAGCCCGACTTCGTCGGTGGGTGTGGTTTCCGACCACGGCAAGGCACACCTGACGCAGTCGCCGGGCCGGGTCGACCCGGGTAACGAGGCGTGGGAGGACAGCCGCAAGCCGCTGGCCGGCGAGTTCGTGTTCCGCGGCCGGACGGTTTTCGTACTGGCCAACCACTTCAACTCAAAGGGCGGCGACCAGCCGACGCACGGCCGCTACCAGCCGCCGACGCGCAGCTCCGAGGTGCAGCGGCAGAAGCAGGCGACGGTCCTGCAGGGGTTTGTGTCGCAGCTGCTTGGCGCGGACCCGCGAGCGAACGTCGTGGTGGCCGGTGATTTGAACGACTACCAGTTCTCGCCCGCGCTGGCGAAGCTGACGTCGGGTGGGTTGGTGAAGGACCTGATCGCGACGCTGCCTCCGGCTGAGCGGTACAGCTATGTGTTCGAGGGGCAGTCGCAGGTGCTGGACCACATCCTGGCTTCTGCCGCTCCGCGCGGTGTGGATTACGACGTGGTGCATGTGAATGCCGAGTTCGCGGATCAGGCGAGCGACCATGACCCGCAGGTGGTGCGGTTCAGGCCTTCGGCGGGGAATCCGTTCGCGGACTTCGCCAATGACGTGCTGGACCAGCTGGACCGGTTGCTTCACCGGACGGCGTAGCTGATATTGCCGCGAGGGGTTTCCTCGGAAGTCGGGGAAACCCCTCGCTGTTTCTAGTTCAACTCAGCGCCAGGTGCGGCACGAACTGCTGGTGCCTCAGGGATATCTGCTGAGGACAACAACAGCTCAGTTGTTGGTAGCGAGCGCAGAGGGTCTCGTCCTCGCTGCGGTGAAGGTTCGAAGGACATTTTTGTTCCGCGTAGGTATGCGTCGATCGCGATCATTCTTGTTCGACGACTTCCTAGGTCGCTGGAATTGCGGACACTTCGCGCGTAAGCAACTGCACTCTGGTCTATTTCCGACGTTCGTGACAGATTCAAGTCGCCCAGGGAAACCAGCCCGTTGACTGTATCGGAAAAATCCTGCAATCGAGTGGACACTAACGCGCGCTCGTCCCGGTCGAACGGTAGTTCTTCCCGCCTCCCGGCGAGCGCTAAGAAAAGTGAGTAAAAGTCAACCTTCCGATTCCATCGCATCTTCCCTGGCCAGGTAAGCAGATGCTCTAGCTCTCCTAGTACTGTGGAGAATATTCCTTCTATCAGGGTTCGGTCTGGGAACTCCTCTTCAAAGGATGCGTAGTAACCGTCTAAGGCCGACTTCTTATTTTGGGGTCCGAAGAGCGCTCCGATCGTCAGCTCGCTGACGAATTCTACGTCATTCATCCGACGGATATCATTGCTGCTGAATAGTCCTGAGTTGACCCAGAATTCCTTCTTGCTGAGCTCTTCCATGCAAGTAATGAAGTCGCCCCAGTAGGTGGCATGGCGTAGCTCTTGTCGGTTGAGTGCAATGTTATTCCGGTTGATTCTGCCGAATATTTCTCTAATCTTTTCATTAGTCAGGTCCGGCAGTGCTCTAACCACGAACTTGTACTCGAATATCCGCTGCCGATACTCGCCGGAGAGTTGATCGAATCTGAAGCCGTTCAGGTGCTCGGATTCTTCGCCGAGCGGAAATTTATTAGAGATGAACTCGAGGCAGGAGCGGATTCGCTGCTGACCGTCGACGACGACATGAGTTTCCTCGCCATTGCTATTCACGTTGGTTTGAAGATAAATCTCAGGAACAGGGTAACCGCGAATTATGGAATCGATAAGGTAGGCTTTTTGCTGCTCTCGCCACACCAGATTCCTTTGAAATGGAGGGCGCATGTCGAGTTCCTCGCTATTGAGGCGCTGCCAGAACCAGGAAACGGTGTGATGAGCCACTTCAAGGAAACGTTGTGGAGATTGATTAAAATAGTAATCGGTCATGAGTCGTTCCCCACAATTCTAGTGCTGGCGAAATGTTCCCTGAGGCGTCTCGTGTTGTTGACGTGGTAGGTTCGCAATGAATCGATATCTCGGTATATGCGACAGCTAACTTCTCTACCGTTAACGGGGTTTCGGCTCGATGCGTGCGCAAGACCAGTGGTCCAGGTGTTCCCGAAAGAAATGAATTGTAGTACTTTGTCTGTCGCTATGGCTCCGTCGAAGATTAGGCTTTCGCGATGCCGTCTCAGATACTCGGACACCGGTATGCTTGGGTGGAGCCGGTCGGCCGGCCCGAGTGCTCTGAGCTCTCGCCACGCCGTGTCAAAATGGTGCGTGCTGATGACGGCGACATCAATGTCGGAGTCGTCGTGAAACGCAGAGAGATTCTTCTGCGGAGAGAGGCTGTAGCCCAATGCTGAGCTGCCGACGAGAATGATATTAAGCGGATCGACGTTGAGGTCGCCTGCTAATGCAACCTTCCATTCTATGTATCCGGTCCTATCGGGGAAGAGCCACGGAACTCGGTCTAGCAGATGGTGGTTGACGAATACTTCTGGCAGAAGCGTTTCTATGGCAGTCTGCACTTCCTCAGCATTGGTAGGGTGCTGACGGAGCGTGCGGTCGAGGTTGGTTTTCAGAGAGGGAATCGATGACTGTCCTGCTGAATCGGATGCAAGTACACCTATCCCTTTGTCAGTCTGCATGGCACATCCTCAATAAGGGTAACCGAATGCGGCGGACTGTCCGCGTTGCGGTTTCCTCGGACAGTCCGCACCTGACTCAGTGTGGTTTCGGAAAGGTGTTTGCATCCCAGGGTTGGTTTGCTGGCGGAACGCGAACCAGCTTGATTTCTTGCTTAGTCCGCCACTTATTCCAGTTTTGGATGACCAAGCCGATCACGATGTTACGCTTTACTCGTCGGTACTTATCACTACGCACCCGAAGGAGTTGGTTCCGCAGTAGCAACGAGGCATCTTTCGGATAATCCGCGACGCCGTTGATGAGGCAGCTCATGTAGCAGAGCGCATCTTCCCGATCAACTCGAGTAAAAAGCCACAAAAGAAACGAAAAATGATTCCGAGCCATTACTGCATTAATCAGCGTTGGGTCAAATGTTCTGACTAGGTCTGGCAAGGCGACAACGTCGGGATTCTCTAGAAGGTAAGCGTGGGCTTCGTCTGCATCGATTTGCCGCAGGGCTTGATGGGAGATCCAGCCATTCTCATTCCATTCGAAAATGAGTCGCATGATCATGCCCAGTGGCCCGCTATTCGGGTGCAAATATGCGACTCGCAGTTGGTCGCCTAGCGACCTGTTGCGTCCAGTGTCGATCGTGGCTATGGCCTGACGCGGCACATTGCGCGCGACATAGGTCTCGATTGTCATTCCGGAGAGGGCAATCGCGGCCAGCCTATGCTGGCCGTCGATGAGACCGCCTTCCTCGTCGAACTTCACGGTTTCTCCATTGAGGAGAAAACGGTTCTGCTCTATCAACCCCGCGTAGCGCTTCACGCGTTTGGGAGAAATTGTCCGGTTGGTGGGCCTGTCATCCAGCCAGGCCTGAGCCATGGCGGGGGTGACCTGGATAATTTCGGCTCGCTGCCGTGAGCCCCCTCCTGGGGCCCCTTCTGTCTCTTGTGTCACAGGGGGAGTATGCCCGAGCGTTGCGACGAAGCGACGGCCGATGGATCAGTACGGAGAGTTATAATTGCAGGTGAGAGCCACGAAGACGGTTGCGGTTGTGACTGTGCCGTTGTTGCGAAGGTCAATTTTCACTCGTCTAGGTGGATACTTCACCCGTCAGCGTTTCGCGCGCCAGCCAAGCCCCAGCACCGCCTGGACCAGTTCCTGATAACTCGGTTTAACCTCTTCCAAATACCGATCCAAATACTGCGGCCGAGCCGTAGTCACCGGCTGCGGATCATCCAGCGCCTCTACGAAATTCAGCCGCGAAACGTTGTGCAGCGCCATCTTCCACCACCGGCTCGCGCGCTCACGCGTTTTTTCTTCCTGATCCTGCGCAGCAGCAACCGCCGCATGTGCGTCTGACAGCTGGCGCTCGATTTCATCCGCTCGCGCCAGTTCCCACGCGCGCAGGCTGTCCGCCGAGCCTCGGGCCAGGCCGACGATCTCCTTGTACCTCATAGCGGGGCTGGTGGTTCCCTCGGTCACGGCGTACCTCCCGCGGTCGGCTCGGTTTCTGGGCGCTGGAACGGAATGATGACTTCCGGCGCCCCGTGCGTGGTGCGGTCGAAGAACAATGCCCGGCCCGGACGCGGCGACCAGTGCACGACCTGACCCGCTGCGAACGGCGACAAATCATTGCCCTGGACATCCAAAGCGGCCCACGTCCCGATGTCGTCCGTGCCACCGAAGCCGAGGGTGTCCTTGAGGCGCGCGGTGCTGCGCCACCAGCCGATGGTGTGCACGCCGTGCGCGGGGCCGTTTTTCAGCAGTGTGCGCAGATGGTCGAGGCCGCTCTTCAGCTGTCCGACGGCCTTTGCCTCCAAAGAAGGCAACGCAGCGTCCACGCCGTACAGCAGCAGGATGCGAGGCGTCGTCGTGGAGAGGGATTCGACGATCGATTCCAGTTCGATGGAAAGGTCTTCGGTGAGCGTCGCGAGGTGGCCTTCGGCTTCCAATCGGCTCTTCAAGTCCAAGACCGCGGGGGAGCTGGCCACAATGGGACAATGGAGCAGGAATTCGACCTGCCCGAGTTCCAATTGCCGCGAGAGCGAGCGCGCGGCGGAGTCCATAATGGACAGAGCCTCCGCGGTCGACCCTCCTAGTACCGCGATGTTCCGGCCGGGCACCCGGGGCAACTCGACACCGCAAGCAGCCTCGGTGACGTCGATCGACTGACCCAGGATCGCCCGCGGCTGGGGACTCGGCTTGAGCTCCACGAAGGCCGGGAACTGTTCCAGCACCGGCGAATGCGCGCCGTCGAACAGGCGTGGCCGGGAGAATCGGCCGGCGTAGAGTTCCCACAGTTTTTGCTGCAGGTTCACGAAAACGTTGCGAGTGCTCGCATCCGGCACATGCGCGAGCTGGTTTCCGTGTGCGACACCGGAATCGTGGTTGATTACCGCGTGCCACTTCGGTGCGGATACCGCCGCGTTGTTCGTCTCCGCGAGCACGCGGCGCGCCTTCGGCATGGCGATGCGCAGCGTGCACTGTTCAAACACCGCGGGCTTGCCCCAGAAGGCTTCGATGCCTGCGACGTCTTGGCTGGCCAGGACCAGGTGAATGCCCTGCGAACGACCGCGTCGGGCGATGTCTTCGAGCAACTGCGTGGCTTGCGCGGTGACCTGGTCGCGTCCGGCGAAGAGGTACTGGAATTCGTCGATCACCGCAACGATCCGCGGCCAGTGTCCGCTCGGATCCTGTTCGCGCAGGTCAGCCAGGTTGGTGACCTCGTGCTCCTTCGCCGCGGCGGAGCGGCGACGCAATTCGTCGGCCAGGAAACGCAGCAGCGCCAACCCGAATTCGCGGTCGGTGTTGACGTTGACGCCGACCAGTTTCGCGTGCGGCAGCCAGCTGGAGTCCTTGCGGCCGGGTGCGAGACCGGCGAACGAAACGCCTTCCTTGAAGTCCAGCAGGTACAACGCCAGCTCGTCGGGCGTGTAGCGCGCGGCGAGGCTTCCCAGCAGCGCGTACAGGAAGTTCGTTTTCCCCGAACCGCTCGGGCCGCCGATGAGCGCGTGCGGGCTCGCGTCGCCGATCACCACTTCGACGGCTTCGCCTTCGTGGAACCCGATTGGCGCGCGCAGTTCCCGCGCGGAACTCTCCTGGCCGATCTCGGCTGGCATCAGGTCGGCGAACGACCTAGGGCCGCCCTGTTTCGAGATCAGCGCTTCGGCGATGCGGTTCGCCGCGCGGATGACCTGCCCGGACGGCATCGGCGGATCCAGGTCCACGACCAGGTCGCTGCCGGTCATGCTGCTGACCGCGCGGCGTTCGTCCAGCAGGCTGAGCGTTTCGATCGACGCGCTCACCGCGGTGGGCACGTCCACCAGGATCAGGCAGATCCCGGCCGCGAGCGCGCCGCTGGCCACGCGTTTGAGATCGCGCGCGCGTTCCGCGTCGAGGGTTTCGCCGTTGCCGTACAGCACCGCGATCCGGTACGGCTCCAAGCGCTGGTTGGTGGCTTTTCGCAGTTCCCGCAACGAGGTGTGGCCCGCCTGCATGCCGGTGGCGTGGATCCGGCGGATGTGCCCGGCGAGTTCGTCGAGCAGATCCTCCAGCCGCGTCGGGTCGTAGAGCGACAGCGCGCTCGTGCGGCTGAGCGGGTACAGGTCGGGCAGGATCGCGGTGAGCTGCCCGACGTCCCACAGATGGATTTTCACCGCGCCGGGCTCGAACGCCGACAGCACGCGCATCAGCAGGCCCTGCACGATTCCGTCCACCACCGGCCGGGTTTTCGGCGCGGACGTGATGGCCAGATGCGATTCGTCCAGCAGCGGCACGGCGACGTCGAACGTGCGCGCGATGTCGCGTCCGGCCGAGGTGGCCGAACCGACCCGCCACAGCCCCGGCGCGGCGACGCCGGGATTCGTGCCGACGCGGCCGAGCCATTCGCTCGGCGGTCGCCCGGCCGGGCCCGGCGCGTGCGCGGCGACGAGGTCGCGCAACTCGCCGGGACCGGCGCTCCAGTCGGTGTAGAAGGCGGTGCGGGTGCCGCCGAGCGCGGCGAACACCTCGTGCGCCGCCGGATGCCGCGCCCATTCCGTCTGCTGGGCCGGATCGGCGTGGTCCATGCCGACCCGGACGATCTCCTGTTCCAGCGTCAGCCGCGCCACCTCGGCCTCGGCCATTTCGCGCGCGCCGACCGCGGCCCCGAGCACGAGCCCGATCTGGTGCCGGACCCGGTCGAGAGCGGTTTGCACACGGTTGCGTTGCTCGGCTGCCTTGCTGGCCATCTCATCCCTACAGGCGTGACTGGTATCCGCCCACCAAATCGTCGGCGGCGGCTAAACGGGTGAGGAGGTGTTCGAGCGCCTCGTCGGCCTGCGCAAGTTGGCCCGGCAGCCACGGATCTGCCTTGGCCTGCGCGTCGACGAGTGCGCGCCGGGCGTCGCCGAGCAGAGTCCTCGCCCGCTCGGCGTGCGCCCGTCCGTCGCCGACCCCCGCTCGCGCGGCGGTGAGCAACTGGTGGATTTCGGCGAGCCCCGACATCGGCGTTAAAGCCGCGCCGAGTAGGAATCGGCCGACGAGATGCCGGCCTGGATGGTGCTCTGCATTCCGGTGATCCCTTGCAGCGCTTCGGCGAGCAGGCCGTGCGCCTGGTTCACCTCGTGCTGGCTGCTGCCCTGGGTGGCTTGGGACAGCGACAGCTGTGCTTCTTCGAGTGCCTGCGCTGCCTGCTGCAGCGCGGCGATGCTCGCGGACGCCTTCTCGTTCGCGAGCGCGATACCAGCGCGGATCTCTTCCACTCCGGCCATGGGGGCGGGCTCCTCGGTGCGTCATGGGCTGAAACGACCACATACAAACTTAGCGTGATCAGGTGTCTTCGGTAAGTAAGTGGGAACGGGAGAATCGACAAAGCCCCGGACGCGGTCAGCGGTCCGGGGCCGGTCGGGCGTCGGCTTCTCGGGTTCGCACGCGGGGCCCGAAACCCGCGTTTCAGCCTTCTGACCTGCGGGTTCTCGGTGTGCGTGCGACGGCCAACGCCCAGGTCAAAACGGTATTCGTGACACCGGGAAACCTCTCCGGACGGCTGCGATGAAGTCTGCGGCGAAGCCTAGCGGGTAGGACCGTTCGGCCGATCCCAGCCCCTGCCCCGGTTGCGGACAGCGACGGCCCGCCCCCTGGTTCAGCGAGCCCCGGCCGGATTCGGGTCGTCGCCGAGGTAAGTGCCGTAGCCCTCGACGACGAGCGGGCCGTCGAAGACCAGGACCTCGTTGACCAGCCCGCCCTTCTGGTTGCGGTAGTTGATGACGAGCGCGCCGAGTCCGGCGTAGACGCCGACGACCCCGAAGCGGAGATCGGGAATCCGGCGCAGCCCTTCGGCCCAGTACGCGCGCAGCGCCGCTTTGCCTCGAATCACGCCGTCGCCGCCGAGCACCTGGATCGCGACCGGGGACCGGAAGGTCACGTCGTCGGCGAAGTGGGTCATCAGTGCGTCGAGATCGTGGGCGTTCCAGGCCTTTGCCCAGTGGTCGGCGAACTCTTGAGCTGCGCTGTGGTTCATGAACGAATTCTGCCAGCGTCCGAGGGGTGGGACGGTGTGTCGTCAGATCGCTCCGTGGCGCGCTAGATCGGCCGCGATCCCGTCCAGGACACCGGAAAGCCCGGACGCGAACAGTTCGTCGAGATTCCACGGATCGGCCATGGATCGCATCGCGCTGCCGAGTCGCGGGTACGCGGCGAAGCTCGGGTTGTGCGTCGGCGCGCCGCGGCGTTCGGCCTCTACGTCGCTGACATAGGTGAGCGCTACGCCTTGGACGTACGAGGCGAACAGGAACATGTACCGGAATGCGTCCGCCGGGTCGAGGTCGAGACCGTCGAAGGAGGCGATGGCGTGCTCGCTGTCCGCCGAAAGGGCGGGGCTGTCGTGGGTTCGGGTCGTCACCAGCACTTTCGCCAGGATCCACGGGTGCCGGTGGTAGAGGTCCCAGTCGCGGTAGGCGGCGCGCTCCAGCCCGTCGCGCCAGTCGCGCGGCGGGGTTTCCGGCAGCGGGATCTCGGTGAGCGCCGCTTCGACCATCAACGCCACCAGATCGTCTTTGGACGCGACATGTCGGTAAAGCGCCATAGTCCCCGCGCCGAGTTCGGCTGCCACCCGGCGCATCGACAACGCTTCGAGCCCCTCGGCGTCCGCGACCGCGATTCCCGCCCGCACGACCCGGTCGACGGTCAGATGGCCGCGGTCCTCATCGGACTCCGCTTTGCGCGCCCGGTACGCCTTCGCCTGGCAGGCTCGCGAGCAGTACTGCCGCGGCCGGCCTCGATCCGGCGCGGCGAGCGGCTTTCCGCAGGACCCGCACTTCACTCGAGGCACCCCTTTTCGTCACACTCCATCGAACCGTGCGGAAAGTCTAGCCTGGCGAGAACCGGCAGGACAAACGCGGTGGATAAAAGGTTTTGAGTATCGGCGGCGAGCATGCGTACTTTGTACGCATGCTCGAAGAAACAACCCCCGCGAAAGCCGGTCCACGGGAATGGATCGGGCTGGCCGTCCTGCTGCTGCCGTGCGTGCTGGCGTCGATGGACATGTCGGTGATGTTCGTTGCCATGCCGTCGCTGACCGCAGATCTGGAGCCGAGCGGATCGCAGCTGCTGTGGATCATGGACTCGTACGGTTTCCTGCTGGCCGGACTGCTCATCACGATGGGCACGCTCGGCGACCGGATCGGCCGCCGCCGTCTGCTGCTCGCCGGTGCGGCGGCGTTCGGCGGTGCGTCGATCCTCGCCGCTTTCGCCGCCACGCCGACCATGCTCATCGTCGCCCGGATGCTGCTCGGCATCGCCGGTGCGACGCTCGCACCGTCCACACTCGCCTTGATCCGCAACATGTTCCACGACACTCGGCAGCGCGCGACCGCGGTCGGCCTGTGGACGGCGGGGTTCGCCGGCGGTGCCGTCCTGGGTCCGATCATCGGCGGCCTGTTGCTCCAGCACTTCAGCTGGGGCTCGGTGTTCCTGATCAACGTGCCGGTGATGGTTCTCCTGCTGGCACTCGGCCCGTTAGTCCTGCCGGAACACCGAACGCCCGCGACGGGACGGTTCGACCTGCTCGGCGCGGTGCTGTCAATCGTGTCCGTGCTGGGAATCGTTTACGGCATCAAGCAGATCGCCGCGCACGGGTTCGGCTGGCTGGCGGTCGCGAGCTGCGTTGCTGGTCTCGCAGTCGGCGTGGCTTTCGTACGCCGCCAGCGCACCTCCGCGCACCCGCTGATCGACCTCGCGCTGGTGCGTTCGCGCGCGTTCGCGGTGCCGTTGCTGATCGACCTGCTGGCGACGTTCGCGTTGGTCGGGTTCAACCTGTTCACCTGGCAGTACCTGCAGGTCGTGCTGGGAATGAGCCCGCTGGAGTCGGCGCTGTGGTCGTTGCCGACGTTCGCCGTGATGCCGGTCGGAATCGCGATCGCCGCGACGCTGGCCGCCCGGATCGGCAAACCGCGAGTGATGGCGATCGGCCTGCTGGTGGCCGCGGCGGGGTTCGGACTGCTGACGCTGCCGCCGCCCGGAGTCGGGTATTTCATCGCCGCGCTCACGGTCGTGTCGCTCGGGATTGCCGGAGTCGCGGCGGTGGTAACGGACGTGATCCTGTCCGCCGCGCCCCCGGAGCGAGCCGGAATGGCGTCGGCGATGGCGGAGACGTCAGCGGAGTTCGGCGGGGCGATGGGAATCGCACTGCTGGGAAGCATCGGCGCGGCCGTGTACCGCTCGGCGATGCCGTCGGATGCCGGGAAAACCTTGGAGGCCGCGGCAAAGCTCCCGCCCGGAGATGCGTTGCGCGAAGCGGCGTTCGCGGCTTTCAGCATGGAAACCCGAGTAGCGGCGGCGGTGTGCGCGGTGCTGACGCTCGGTGCGGCGGTGGTGATCGTTCGCGTTCGGTGAAACGACGGTCCCGATCGCATTTCGTGATGTTGCGGCGGAGGATAGGCGCGTCAATGACGAGGTCAGCGCGCCGCATGGCGATCGATGAACCCAGCTGGCCCGGCTGACATGCCAAGTGTCGTAACGACCATTGCGACGGTGCACTGCCCTCAGGGGGCCTGACTGGGGTCAACTGAGACTAAGACGAGAAACGCCGGTCGCCCAACCTCGGGGCGACCGGCGTTTCCGCTGGTTACTGCAGCGGAGGATACAGGATTCGAACCTGCGAGGGCGTGAACCCAACACGCTTTCCAAGCGTGCGCCTTAGGCCGCTCGGCCAATCCTCCGTGGGGAAGAATACCGGATGGCCCTCCGGCCTTCCGCAGGTGGTCCGACCTGCGCGAACCGGTTCAGGCCGGGACGACGTCGGCGACCACGATGGTGATGTTGTCCGGGCCGCCGCCCTCGTTGGCCAAAGCGATGAGGCGCGGGACGATTTCCTCGGGGGTGCCGTCGGAGAGGACGTCCTGGATGGCCGGTTCGCTGGCGCCGGCGGTGAGGCCGTCGGAGCAGAGCAGGTAGCGGTCGCCGGCTTGCGGGGTGAACTCCCAGACGTCCGGTTCGGCCGAGCCGGTGCTCAGGAGTGCCTTCATCAGCATCGAGCCGCGCGGGTGGTGGTCGGCGTCGGCGGCGCTGATGGTGCCGTCTTCGACCAGGGCCTGTGCCAGGGTGTGGTCGCGCGTGATGCGCTGCAGTTCGCCGTCGCGCAGGAGGTAGCCGCGCGAGTCGCCGACGTGGGCCGCGGCGAAGTGGGTGCCGTCGAACAGCAGGGTGGTGAGGGTGGTGCCCATGCCGTGGGTGGCGGGGGTTTCCTCGGCCACCCGGGCGAGCTGTCCGGCGATCCGGTGGACGCCGTCGGAGAGCAGGTTCGACAGGTTCTGCGCGGTGAGGTCGAGCGTGCGCAGCTCCGCGTCGAGCGAGGCCAGCACGCTGACCGCGGTCGAGCTGGCCACTTCGCCGTGCGGCTGGCCGCCGATACCGTCGGCCACCACGAGCATCCGCCCGCTGGCGTACACGGAGTCCTCGTTGTTGGGGCGTCGTCGCCCTTGGTCAGAGCCCGCGGAGTAGCGCAGGGTGAACCGGGTCTGCTCGGTGGCCATGTCCCCCATAAAACCATTGGTTGACTGAGTTAACAAGCAAAACGATGGAAACCGCTGTCGTCGGCTATCGTGCTCGTCATGGCAGACGACGCGGCGGTGAGTGCGGCCGACATCGCGCGCCTGGCGGGCGTGCGCCGGGCGGCGGTGAGCAACTGGCGGCGGCGCCACGACGATTTTCCCAAACCGGTAGGCGGCACGGCGTCCAGCCCGTTGTTTTCGCTGCCGGAGGTGCAGGCGTGGCTGCGCGGGCGTGGTCGTCCGTTCGAACTCGCGCCGATCGACGAGGCGTGGCAACGGCTGCGTGCGCTCGGCGACGACCTCGACCTCGGCGCGCGGCTGGCGGCGGTCGGCGATTACCTCGCGGACGATGCTGAGGGGCCGGACGATCCGGAGTTGCTGGCGCTGATCTCCCAGCTCGCCTCGAGCGAAGGCGCGGCGGAGACGTTCGAACAGCTCTGCGACCGTTTCTTCGAGGCTCACGCCCGCCGGCTCTCCACGACGCCGACCGCGTACGCCGACCTGATGGTGCGGCTGACCGGCGCGAAGGGGGCCACGGTGCTCGACCCGGCCTGCGGGTTCGGGTCGCTGCTGCTGGCCGCCGCGGCGACCCGGGCGCGGGGGCAGGACGTCGACCCGGACACCGCGCGGATCGCCGGTATCCGGTTGCGGCTGCACGGCGCGGACACCGAGGTGCACGCCTCGGACGCGTTGCGCGCGGACGCTTTCGCCGATCGGCTGGCCGACGTCGTGCTGTGCGATCCGCCGTTCAACGAGCGCGGCTGGGGGCACGAGGAACTCGTCGGCGACGCGCGCTGGGAGTACGGCTTGCCGCCGCGCGGCGAGTCGGAGCTGGCGTGGGTGCAGCACTGCCTGGCGCACGTGAAGCCTGGCGGCGCGGTGGCGGTGTTGATGCCGGGGGCGGCGGCCGGGCGGCGGAGCGGGAAGCGCATCCGGGCGAATCTGCTTCGTGCTGGCGCGTTGCGCGCGGTGTGCACGCTCGCGGCCGGCACCGATCTTTGGCTGCTCACGCGCCCGGAGCCGGAGCAGCGCGCGCCGGCGACCGTGCTGATCGCCGACACCACCGCGGAGGATGTCGAGCAGGTGTGGCTGGACTTTTTGGCCGATCCGGACACCGGCGAACGCATCATCGACGTACTCGACGACGACGTCGACCTCACGCCGTCGGGTCGCCCCGGCGAGAGTGATTCGGGCGAGGCTTTCCTTGCCGCGCAACAGCTTTTCGGACAGATCGGGATAGAACTGCCCAAGCTGGAACCGGCTTCCGGCGAACCGGTGTACACCACCGTCGGCGAGCTGGTGAAGGCGGGTGCGCTGCGAATCACGCATGCGCCGCCGCGCGCCGCCGACGGCGACGAACCCGTGCTGACCACCGACGACGTCCTCCTCGGCGGACGGCCGACCGGGCATGCCACGCCCGATCCGGCTGCGGTTTTCGCCGAGGAAGGCGATGTGGTCGCGTCGGTCACCGGTGCCGTGATAGTCCACAGTGGAGCGCCGGTGCGGCTGGGGCCCGCGCTTTCCCGTTATCGCGTGGATCCGGAGCTGCTCGACGCGCAGTTCCTCGCCGGATGCCTGCGCGCCGCGGACTTCCCGGTGCACAGCGCGTCGACCCGGATCGACGCGCGGCGGCTGAAGGTGCCGCGGCATCCGCTCGAAACGCAGCGTGCGTACGGCGTCGCGTTCCGCGCGCTCGCGGACTTCGACCGGGCGCTGCGGCAAACCGCGGAAATCGGCCGCGACCTGGTGCGGCTAGGCTTTGCCGCACTCGCCGAAGGACGGCTGAAGCCCGGTGGCGGGTGAGCGCTGTGAGGGGGCCCATGCTGATCGCGGACCGCTACGAGGTCGACGATCTGCCGCTCGGGCGGGGCGGCATGGGTTCGGTGCACCGCGGGCTCGACCGGCGGCTTGGCCGGCACGTCGCGATCAAGCTGCTGCGGCTGCCCGGTGGCGACGAAGAGTTGGAGGAACGCTTCGCCCGCGAAGCGCGGATCCTCGCCACGCTCGACCATCCCGGCGCGCCTACGCTGTACGACTTCGGCGCGCATGACGACCGGCTGTTCCAGGTCATGCAGTTCGTCGAAGGCGTGACGCTGGACGATCTGATCGCCGAGCACGGTCCGCTGCCGGTGTCGTGGGCGGCGGCGATCGCGGCGCAAGCGGCGGCGGTGCTGTCGGCGGCGCACGCTCGCGCGGTCTGTCACCGTGACCTCAAGCCAGCCAACCTGATGCTCTGTCCGGACGGCAGTGTGAAGGTGATGGACTTCGGGCTCGCTGTGTTGCGCGAAGCCGACACTGCTCGCTTCACGCGCGCGGGACAGCTGCTGGGTACGCCGTCGTACATGGCCCCGGAGCAGATCCAGCGTGGACACGCGGAGCCGCGAAGCGACCTGTACGCGCTTGGTTGCGTACTGCACGAGATGCTGACTGGGCGTCCGGTCTTCACCGGGCCTACGGCGTACGCCGTGTTCGACAAGCAGGTGAAGGAAACAGCGCCAGTCGTTCCCGGCGTACCGCGGGAGTTGAACGCGCTTCTCGCTGCGACGCTCGCGAAAGATCCTTCAGTGCGACCGTCTGGGGCGGAAGTGCTGTACGCGCATCTCGTGCCTTTCGCGCGGGACTTGCCACCGTTGCCGGGATTCCTGCACCCGGCAACGGTGCTGAGCCCTTCGCGGATGTACGCGCGCATGGTGGGGCTTAGCGGCGAGCGTTGATGCTCGTCGGCGTCTGCTCCGAGAGCGGCAGACCGAGCTTCTGGATGCGGTGGTAGGTGTAGGCGTTCTGTACGCCGATGCTGATGCCGATGGTGAGCATGATCGTCGAAGATGTCACGGTGTTGCTGACGCCGAGCGCGGCTCCGACGAAAGAGAAGCCGACGCGTACGCCGATGGTGGCGAACCACAGCACCAGCGTGAGCGGAGTGCCCTTCACGAACGTCGTGCCTTCGCGGGCGCTGAGGACCGAAGTGGAGCTACGCAGGACGCCCAGCAGGCCAAGAACTATGGCGTCGCCAGCCAGCAGCGTGTATTCCATCGTGGTTGCGCTTTGCAACGCGGTGGCGGAGGAGAACACGCCGATCGCGGTCAGGATGAACGGCAGCGTCAGCAAACGCTTGCGGCTGAGCAGCGTGCCGCGCCACTGCCGGTAGACGACCCGGTAGAGGACGAGTGCCGCGATCGCGACGTAGAGAACGATGGTGAGCGGGCCGAGGTTCACGGTGCTCCTTCGGAGGGGGTCGGCTTCGCCCGGCCGGCGGCGGGTGCCGGGAGGCTGCCCGGCGTCCTTCCAGCCTCGCCGGGATCGGTGCGGCTTTCGTCGGCGTACGGGCTGGCGCCGGGTGGATCCGCGGCTCAACCCGGGGGTGGAGACGCCGGATCGTGACCATTGCCGAGCAACCACGTGGGGGTGATGGTCGTCTATTCGGGTGATACGGGTCCTACCGAATGTGACCCGACCGAATGCGGGGGTACCGGATCGTGAAAAGGCTTCTGGTGGGGATGGCGGCGCTGGCCGCGGCCTTCGGGCTCGTGGCGTGCTCCGGCGGCACGGCCGGGTCGGCTTCCGGCGGCGGGGCCGTTCCCGTCGCGGCGAGCGTGCCCGTCTCGTCTTCCAGCGCGCCGACCAGCAGTTCTGCCCCGGCGACCAGCAGCAGCCCGGCCAGCACCAGCGCGACTCCGACGCCGAAGCCGACTCCGAAGCCCGCGCCCAAGCCGAAGGCCGACCCGGAGCCGAGCACCGCCGACGTCCCGTGCGCGGCGGCCGCCGCGGCTTCCGGCACCAGCGCCTGCGTCGACATTTCCGGGCACCAAG
Source organism: Amycolatopsis sp. NPDC114503 (assembly GCF_055633655.1). NCBI lineage: Bacteria > Bacillati > Actinomycetota > Actinomycetes > Pseudonocardiales > Pseudonocardiaceae > Amycolatopsis > Amycolatopsis sp. NPDC114503. The sequence goes on from NZ_JBVKDT010000001.1 coordinate 1,016,871, forward strand.
CCTGGCTGCTGCAGGACGGCAAGGTGATTTACGGCCCCGTCTCGATGCTGCCCGGGCGCAAGGGGCACGAGACCCCGACCGGCACGTTCCACGTGATGGGCAAGGAAAAGCTGCACCTGAGCAAGGAGTTCGACAACGCCCCGATGGCGAACTCGGTCTTCTTCTACCCGGGCGACGCGTTCCACACCGGCAGCCTGAGGGTGTACTCGCACGGCTGCATCCACCTGTCGGGGGCGTCGTCGCTGCGCTTCTTCAACACCCTGCACGTCGGCGACGTGGTCCAGGTCGTGCCCTGACCCACAGTGTCACGGTCGAATAAATATCACCCGTTAGAGGCAACTTCATCCCCCTTCTGAGCGATTACCGAAACGCTCAGAAAGGGGGCCTTGGATGGCCTGGCGCAAGCTCCGTTCCCTGCTCGTGGCCGCACTCGCGGTCGTTGCGGTTCCCCTCGCGGTCGCCCCGGCGGCAGCTGCCGACACTCCGGCGCTGCCGCCGGGTTTCGTCTTGCGGGACCTGCCCACCGGGCTCGGACAGTACGAGTTCACCGACTTCGCCTGGCTGCCCGACGACAGCGTGCTGGCACTGGGCAAGTCCGGTGTCGTCAACTGGGTCCCGGCCGCGGGCGGCGGCGCGCCGCAGCGGATCGCGACCTTCCCGGTCGAGACGCAGGGCGACATGGGCCTCACGAGCATCGCGCTCGCGCCGGACTACGCCGCCTCGCACCAGATCTACCTGAACCGCTCGGTGTCGCTGGGCAACGGCCAGTACACGCTGCGCGCCGCCAAGTTCACCGTGCAGCTCGACGGCGATGGGCATCCGTCCGGGCTGACCGGCGAGCAGGTGATTTTCGACCTGCCCGGCAGCCCGTATTACATCCACGGCCTCGACACGGTTTACCCCGCGCCGGACGGCACGCTCTGGTACTCCGTCGGCGACAACGGCGACGCGGGCAAGACCAACCCGATCGCCTTCGCCGCGCAGGACCTCGATTCGCCGTTCGGCAAGATCCTGCACCTCACCGCGGACGGCAAGGGTGTGCCGAGCAACCCGTACTACACCGCTTCCGCGCCGGATTCCGCGCGCAGCAAGGTGTTCGCGAGTGGCTTCCGCAATCCGTTCCGGTTCAGCCTCGACCCGAAGAGCGGGCTGCCGGTGGTCGGCGACGTCGGCTGGTACACCTGGGAAGAGCTGGATGTCGTGCAGCCGGGCGCGAATCTCGCTTGGCCTTGTTATGAGGGGAACCATCCCACGCCGGGGTATTCGACTGACGCGCGTTGTGCGTCGATGGTGAACACCCCGCCGTTGTGGGACTACCAGCACGGGACGGATCCTTCGCAGGGCAACAGCGTCACCGGCGGGATTGTGTACGGGGGCACCACTTATCCCGCTGCTTACCAGGGTGCGTACTTCTTCGGCGACTACGCGGGGCAGAAGATCTGGACTCTGCGCTATGACGCTCAGGGCAAGCTCACGCAGGCGCCTACGAGTCCGCCGCCGTTCCAGAATGTCGGTGGGGTTACCCGGATTTCCGCCGCGCCTAACGGGGACATCGTCTTCAGCGACCTGAACTCTGGCGTGCTCCGGCGGTTGAGCTACTCGACGAACAACGCTCCGCCGGTGGCCAAGGCGACGTCTTCGACGGATCCGGCTACTCGTACGGTTTCCTTTGATGCCAGCGGTTCTACTGATGCTGACGGTGATCCGCTCACGTATGCCTGGGACTTCGGCGACGGCAGCAGCGGCACTGGGGTTCAGGCCAGTCATCAGTACGGCGATGGTGCTTCGTTTGCCGCGACGTTGACTGTGTCGGATCCGCTTGGCGGTGTCGGAACGGCGAAGATTGCTGTCGCGCCGGGCAATCACTCGCCGGTGCTGACTTTGTCCGCGCCGGATAAGGACTTTGCCGTCGGCGAGCCGGTTTCGTTGTCTGCCACGGCCACGGATGTCGAGGATGGCGCGCTTCCGATTACGTGGACGTCGTTGATTCGGCACTGTCCGGATCTTGGGGCTTGCCACGTGCATCCCGGTGACGGTGCGACGGGGCCGACGTTGACGGTTCCGTTTACTGATCACACCGACTCTCGGATGGAATTCACTGCGACTGTTACCGATAGTGCGGGAGTGCAGGCCAGTAAGACCTATGTCGCTTACCCGCGCCAACATCGGTTGACGTTGGCGGGTACGCAGCCCGCCGCGTTGAGCATCCCGAGCGAGGGTGGCGTCAGCAGTGCGATGGTCACTGAGGGCGCGACGTTTGACGTGACTGCGGCGTTGGTCGGCACTGACGGGGTTTCCAAGTTCACCGGTTGGCAGGGCGGCCCGGCTACCTCCTCGTGGTCGATCACCGTTGGCACCGGCGATATGACGCTGACTGCCAACTACGTGACGGCGATCGACCAGCGGTATGCGGCTGAGCCCGGGCTGCGGAGTTTGCTCGGTGCGCCAACGGGTTCTGAGGTGGTGGACGGTCCGGTGCGGTATCGGGTTTATGCGAATGGGCGGTTGTACTGGTCCGCGGCTGCCGGGGTGCACGAGATCGGCGGGCAGATCCTGGACCGGTATCTCGCGATCGGCGGGCATCAGGTGTACGGGCCGCCGGTGACCGATGAGACTCGGACTCCGGACGGGGTGGGCCGGTACAACCATCTGATCGGTACGCCGGGCAGCCAGGCCGCGTCCATTTACTGGACTCAGTCCACGGGGGCGCATTCGGTGCAGGGGCAGATCCGGGCCAAGTGGGCTGCTCTCGGCTGGGAGCGCGGAGTCGGGTATCCGACCACCGACGAATCCGGGACTCCCGATGGAGTCGGACGGTACAACCACTTCACCGGCGGATCGGTTTATTGGACGCCGACCGGTGGTGCGCATCAGATCGGCGGGGCTATCCGGGACAAGTGGGCTTCGCTGGGTTGGGAGCGCGGGCTCGGCTACCCGACTACGGACGAGTCCGGCACGCCGGACGGAGTGGGGCGGTACAACCACTTCACTCTCGGCAGTTCGATTTACTGGACGCCGTCTGCCGGTGCGCATCAGATCGGCGGGGCTATTCGGGAGAAGTGGGCCTCGCTGGGATGGGAGCGAGGGATGGGGTATCCGACCACCGATGAAACCGGTACGCCTAACGGGGTTGCGCGGTACAACCATTTCACTGGCGGCGGTTCGGTTTACTGGAGCGCGGGCACTGGGGCACACATGGTGCAGGGCGAGATTCGCAAGCGGTGGGCCGCGCTCGGGTGGGAGAACGGGTATTTGAAGTTGCCTACCTCGGACGAGTACCCGATCAGCGGGGGTGCCCGCAGTGATTTCCAGGGCGGCTACATTATTTACCGGAATGGGGCCGCGACGGATTATCGCTGGTGAATCGTTTGAGCGGCGGCCGTCGGGGCACCATCTCCCGACGGCCGCCGGTAGCTCCGCGATCGCATTTCTTGCTACTCTGTCGCTAGGCCGTGACTGGCGTGTGAAGATGGATCACCATCGGGGAGCGGCCTCGTCCACGTGACGTCGTGCCGTACGCCTGGGCTCTTAGGGGATCGAGATCCGGGAGACACGGCGATGGTTCACCATCTGGCTTTTTCGGGAGAGTCCTGGCACCGGCCCCGGCTGGTGGGAATTGTCAACGTCAGCGCGGACTCGTTTTCCGACGGCGGCAGATTCCTGGCGCCGGCGAACGCGCTCGCGCAGGCTCGCCGATTGCTGGCGGCGGGCGCGGACGTCGTCGAACTCGGCCCCGCGGCGAGTCATCCGGGTGCCGAGCCGGTGACCGCCGAGGAGGAGGTACGGCGGCTGGAGTTGGTCCTTGACCCTTTGGTCGCCGACGGCATCCCCGTGTCGGTCGACTCGTTCCAGCCCCGGACCCAGCTGTTCGCCGCCGCGCGCGGCGCCGCGTTTCTCAACGACATCCAGGGATTTCCGGAACCTGAACGGTATGCGGAGCTGGCCGGTACCGGATGCCGCCTCGTTGTCATGCACTCGGTGCAGCGGCGGGGACCCGCGACCAAGGTGCGCACCGATCCGCGGACGGTGCTGACGGCGCTGGAGCAGTTCTTCGACCAGCGGCTGGCCGCGCTCCAGGCAGCGGGGATCGACCGCGAGCGGCTGATCATCGATCCAGGGCTCGGATACTTTCTCGGCGCCACGCCGGAACCGTCGCTGGCGGTCCTGGCCGCGCTCCGCGCGATCAGGAGCCGATTCGGTGTCCCGATCATGGTCTCGCCGTCCCGGAAGTCGTTTCTCCGCGCGATCACCGGACGTGAGCTGGCGGAGATCGGACCGGCCAGCCTGGCCGCGGAACTGTACGCCGCCAGCCACCGCGTCGATTTCATCCGGACTCACGACGTCGCCGCGCTTCGGGACGCACTCACCGTCCTCGCGGCTTTGGACCAGTACGCAGGAGCCAGCCGATGACGCGCCTCGACACCGCTCGGATCAAAGCTGCTCGCGAGCGGATCGACCCTGCTTTCCTCGACACTCCGCTGTATCGCTGCGAGGCGCTGGAGCGCGATCTCGGATGCATGGTGAGCATCAAGCTCGAAACGGCGAACCCGGTCCGCAGCTTCAAGGCGCGTGGCACCGAAGTGATCGCTAGTGCGCTCGCCGGCAACCGTGCCCCCGCTGCCGTGTGCGCGAGTGCGGGAAACCTTGGCCAAGCACTGGCTTGGTCCGGTCGTGGCCGTGGGCTCGACGTCACCGTGGTGGCCTCCCGCTTCGCGCCCGCGGCCAAGCTTGAGCGCATCCATGCGCTGGACGCCAGGCTGGAACTGGTGGACGGCGACATCGAGACGGCGCGCGAACGAGCGGCGGCCATCGCGCGGCACGACGGCATCCGGCTGGTCGAAGACAGCCTGGACCTCGAGACCTGCGAGGGCGCGGCAACCATCGGCCTCGAACTGGCGGACGCCGGGCCCGCGTTCGACACCGTGCTGATCGCTCTGGGCGGAGGGGCGCTGGCCACCGGGGTGGGACACGTGCTCAAGGAGCGCGCGCCCGAGGTCGAGGTGATCTGCGTCCAGCCGCTGGGCGCACCGGCGATGACGCGCTCCTGGCACCAGCGGCGCGTCGTCTCGACCGACTCGACCGACACCATCGCCGACGGCGTCGCCGGCCGGTTTCCCATTCCGGACGTCCTGAACGACCTCCTTCTCGTCGCCGACGACGCCGTCCTGGTCCAGGAGGCGTCGATCATCGCCGGCATGCGGCTGCTGTTCGATCGCGCCGGACTTGTCGTCGAACCCTCGGCCGCGCTCGGCGTCGCGGCGATTCTCGAAAACCGCGACCGCTTCGCCGGACGGCACGTGGTCACCGTCGTCTGCGGGAGCAACGTCGATGCGGCTGCCTACTGCCGCTGGATCGGTGCGGATTCCGGGCACCAGCCTTGAGGGAAGCTGGGCGCGGAAGGAGCCGGTGGTGGCAGCATTCCGCGAAAGTACTGCCCACCACCGACAAAAAACTCAGGCCAGATCAGCGGGACGGGTGCCGGTGGAGGCGAGAGGAAGGCCCAGCGCCACCCGTTCCGTCAGCCACCCGCTCGGGCGGTAGCGCGGGTCCCCGGTGGCGCGCAGGAGGCCGTTCAGGATTCGCAGGACCTTTTCCGGGCCGACCAGATCGCCCCACTCCAAGGGGCCGCGAGGGTAGCCCAGGCCTAGGCGTACGGCGGTGTCGATGTCCGCGGGGGCGGCCAGACCCTGGTCGGCGATGTAGCAGGCCGTGTTGATGATGGAAGCCAGAAGGCGTTGTGCGATGGGCGCGGCACCGTCGCGGACGACCGTTACCGGGGTTCCGGTGGCGGCCAGAGCGCCCCAGGCGGCACGGCCATAGTGCGGGTCCAGTCCAGAATGGACAGACATGGTGAAGCGCGATTCGTAGCCAAGGGCATCGACACCGACGACGCGCTCGGCGGGCAGTTCCAGTTGCCGCGCAGCCTCCACAGTGGACTCCCCGCGCAGGGTTACCAGGAGGACCGTGTCGGGGTAGGCGTCCGGGACGACGTCGACGCCTGCCGCGGACAGGAGGCGGCCCAGGCGTTCGTCTGCGGCGTAGACCGGCTTGGAGGGCGCGGGCGGGGCCGAAACCTCGGGGGGAACTTCTTGTTTTCCGTCGGTATAGCGGTAAAAGCCTTCGCCGGTTTTGCGGCCGAAGAGGCCGGCGGCGACGCGTGGGCGGGTGAGCCACGACGGGCGCAGGCGCGGTTCTGCGTGGAAGCCGCTCCAGATGCTTTCCAGTACCGCGTGCGAGACGTCCAGCCCGGTGAGGTCCAGCAGCTCGAACGGGCCGAGCTTGAGGCCGAGGACGTCGCGCGCGACGCGGTCGATCTCAGCGGGAGAAGCGAGGGACTCGGAAAGGATTTGCAGGGCTTCGGTGTTCAGGCCGCGGCCCGCGTGGTTGACGAGGAAGCCGGGGGCGTCCTTCGCCAGCACGGGTTCGTGGCCCCAGCTGCGGACTAGTTCGAGCGCTTCACCCGGCAGCCAATCGGCGGTGCGGACGCCGGGGATGACCTCGACCAGGCGCATCAGCGGGACGGGGTTGAAGAAGTGCAGGCCGACCATGCGCGTGGGGTCAGCGATCCCGGCGGCGATTTCGGTGACGGACAGCGAGCTGGTGTTGGTCGCGAAGATCGTGTCTGGGCCGCAGACCTTTTCGAGGCCGGCGAAGAGGGTTTGCTTCGTTTCCAGGTCTTCGCGGACGGCTTCGATCACCAAATCCACGCCCTCGGCGGGCGCGAGGGGGCCGTCGACCGGGACCAGGCGTTCCTTAGCCGCGCGGCCGGCCTCCTCGGTCAGTTTGCCCTTGGCGACCAGCCGGTCGACCATCGCGCTGACGTGCTCGATCGCCGCGTTGACCGCTTCCGGTTGCACATCCGCGAGTTCCACGGTGGCTCCGCCGGTCGCGGCGAGCTGGACGATGCCTCGTCCCATCACACCGGTGCCGATCACCCGGATCCTGCCGACCCGTCCGGCCCATCCCGTCACGTCGAACCCGCCTTTCGTTCTTGCGCCACGGCGAACTTACCCCGGGCTACAGACCGACGAAGTCCGCCATCTGCCCGATGAGGTGCTCGAAGTACGCATCGGCGGGGTCGACGCTGCCGACGTACTGGCCGAACAGCTCGAAATTGAGCGCGCCGAACAGCTGTGTCCAGGCACCGATGGCACGCATGACGACTTCGGCTGGCGCGTCGATGTCCAGGGTCTGGGTGAGCTGATCGGCCTGCGCGCGCAGTTCGTCCGACATTGGCGCGGTGACCGCGGGCTCGTGCGGATGTGCGTCGCGCAGCACTGCGACCAGCGAGAACGCCACTCGCCCGGCGGGTCCGACGGTGTCTTGCGGAGCTTGGTAACCGGGGATCGGCGAGCCGTAGATGAGCGCGTACTCGTGCGGGTTCGCGCGGGCCCACTCGCGGGTCGCGCGCCAGATGGCTCGCCAGCGCGTACGCGGGTCGCCGGTGTGCGGGTCGGCTTGTTCGGCGGCCTCTCCGACGGCGTTGTACGCGTCGACGATCAATGCGGTGAGCAGGTGATCTCGGCTCGGGAAGTACCGGTACAGCGCCGACGAGACCATCCCCAGCTCACGAGCGACCGCGCGCAGGGAAAGTCCGAGCGCGCCGACCTCGGCCAGCTGGCGGCGGGCCTCGTCCTTGATCTCGCGGGTCAGCTCGGCGCGGACCCGTTCGCGGGCGGTCCGGGGTGCGGCAGTCATGCGATCAGTGTGCCTCGGTTGAGAGCGCTGCGCAAAACCGAGAGCACTGCTCTTGACAGGCGGCGACCTGGCAGTGTTCACTGTTCACAACAGAGAGCACCGCTCTCGAAGACCGAGGAGGACCCATGACCAGCACTCGTTACGTCGAACCGGGCAAGTCGACCGCGGCGTTCAACGGCCTCGTCCGCTGGCTCACCAAGCGCGGCGTCAGCGTGTGGGGCAGCCGGGTGCTGGGCGTTCGCGGCCGCAAGTCCGGCGAACTGCGCGAGATCCCGGTGAACCTGCTGCCGTTCGAGGGCAAGCAGTACCTGGTGGCCGCGCGCGGCGAAACCCAGTGGGTGCGCAACCTCCGCGCCGCGGGCGAGGGTCAGCTGACCGTCGGACGGCGCACCGAGACGTTCACCTACCGCGAGCTGTCCAACGAGGAGAAGCCCGCCATCCTGCGCTCGTACCTCAAGCGCTGGGCGTTCGAGGTCGGGGTGTTCTTCGACGGCGTCGACGCGAAGGCTCCGGAGGAGAAGCTGCTGGAGATCGCGCCGGGCTACCCGGTGTTCGAGATCTTCACCCGGTGAGTCAGCGCGTGCGTTTCCGGAACGTCGTGGCCGCGACGAGGACCACGCCGACCAGGAACGCGACGAGTCCGATCAGGAACCAGAGCTTTTGGCCGGTCATGAAACTGCCGGTCAGCACGCCGACGCCCTGCAGCACCCAGACAGCACCGACGAGCACCAGCACCACACCGCACGCCAGCGTGATCCACCGCTTCACGACAGCCTCCTCGCTCGCTGTGAAGGACCCCTTGAGGGAACCAGATTCCCTCAAGGAGCCCTTCACGGACTACCCGCGGCGGCGAGGTTGTCCGTTGCCGAACTGCTGCGCTTCGCCGAGAGAGGTCGCGGTGGCCGTGGCGCCCTGGACCTTCGCGACGACGGTGACGTTGTCGCCGGACTTGGGCGAACCGGTCTTGGCCGTCGACGAATCCAGCGTGTAGCTCTGCTTGTAACCGTCCTTGCTCGTCAAGGTCACCGAGGTGGCGCTGAGTTCGGTGATCGTCCCGGTTTGCAGGCGTTCGGTCACGTACCCGCCGGCCGGATCCGCCACCACGAAGTCGCCGTGCAGCGCGTCCCGCAGCGCGGCCATCCCGCCCATGCCGCCGCGCCCGGCGAAACCGCCGGGTCCGCCCGGACCGCCGAATCCACCGGGACCCTGCTGCTGCGCGGTCGCGTTGTTGCCGCTGGTCCCCGCCCAGATCGCCAGTCCGCCGCCCACCGCGATCACGACCGCGACGCCCGCCGCGATCGCGGTTTTCCGGCCCGACCACGCCTTCCCCGGACCGCTGCCTCCGGATGCGGGAGCAGGCTGCTCTCCCCAGGTCGCGCCCTGTGCTGGATCGGTCGTCATGGTCTCCTCCGGAACGTTCGAGCTGGTTGTTCCCGAGCGTCGGGGCGCGCGCTGTGCGGAACCTGTGGCGGACGTGGGGGACACCTGTGCACCCATGCACAGGAAACGCACAGCCGGGGCACAGTTCGATCTGAAGACGGGCCCCGAAGATGGCACCATGAGCAGTGTGAACGCCGCATCTGCCGGCCGGGGCAAGGCCGAACTGCGCCGCGCGGACGGCAGCCCGGTCCGGGTGCTGGTCGTCGACGACGAGTCGACGCTGGCCGAACTCGTGTCGATGGCCCTGCGGATGGAGGGCTGGGAGGTGCGCAGCGCGGGCACCGGGGCCGAGGCGGTGCGCGTCGGCCGCGATTTCCGTCCGGACGCCGTGGTGCTCGACGTGATGCTGCCCGATTTCGACGGGCTCGAGGTGCTGCGCCGGATGCGCGCCGAAACGCCGTATCTGCCGGTTCTTTTCCTCACCGCGAAAGACGCGGTCGAGGACCGGATCGCCGGGCTCACCGCGGGCGGCGACGATTACGTGACCAAGCCGTTCAGCCTCGAAGAGGTGGCGTTGCGGCTGCGCGCACTGCTGCGCCGGGCGGGCGGTGTTTCCGGGTCGACCGGGTCGCAGCTCGTGGTCGGCGACCTGACGCTGGACGAGGACAGCCGCGAGGTGCACCGCGGCGGCGACCTGGTGCCGCTCACAGCGACCGAGTTCGAATTGCTGCGCTACCTGATGCGCAATCCGCGCCGGGTGCTGTCGAAGGCGCAGATCCTCGACCGCGTGTGGAGCTACGATTTCGGCGGCCAGGCCAATATCGTCGAACTGTACATTTCCTATCTCCGCAAGAAAATCGACGCCGATCGGGAACCGATGATCCACACCATGCGCGGCGCCGGATATGTCCTCAAACCCGCCGCGGGCTGAGCGCCGCCGCCCGTGGTCGTTGCGCCGCAGGCTGATCATGCAGCTGGCGGCGCTGCTCGCGCTGGTCTGTCTCGTGGTCGGCGTGGTCACCGAATTCGCGTTGAACAGCTTTCTCGTCGGGCAGCTCGACCAGCAGCTGGCGGCGGCGAGCGATCGCGGGTTCCGCCACGGCGTGCCGCGCCCGCCGATCAACGGTTCCGGCAAGCTGCCGCCGGATCCGCTTCGCGTGCTCGGCCAGCCCGAGGGGACACTCAGCCTGACGGTGCGCAACGGCGTGGTCAACGGCCAGGTGATCGGTCCGTTCGGGCTCATCCAGCTGACGCCGGAACAGGACCGGGTCCTGCTCGTGCTCGCGCCGAACGGCCAGCGTCGCACGGTCGAGCTTCCCGGGAATCTCAATAAATACCGCGTGGTCGCGACGTATTCGCCGCGCGGGGAGTTCACCGTGATCGGGTTGCCGATGACCCGGGTGACGGAAACGTTGTGGCGGCTGGGATTCATCTTCGGCGGCGTCGCGCTCGGCGGCATTTTCGTCGCCGGGTTCGCCGGTGCGGTCACGATCCGGCGCACGATGGCTCCGCTGGACCGGCTCGCCGCCACCGCTTCCCGGGTGTCCGAACTGCCGCTGGACCGCGGCGAGGTCGCGCTGTCCGAGCGAGTGCCCGAAGTGGACACTGACCCGCGAACCGAGGTCGGCAAGGTCGGTTCGGCGATCAACCGGATGCTGGGCCACATCGCCGAGGCGCTCGCCGCCCGCCAGGCAAGCGAAAGCCGGGTGCGGCGGTTCGTCGCGGACGCGAGCCACGAATTGCGCACGCCGCTCGCCGCGATCCGCGGGTATGCCGAATTGACCCGGCGCAGCGGCGAACAGGTGCCGCCGGACATCGCGTTCGCGATGAGCCGGGTGGAATCCGAATCGGCGCGGATGACGACGCTCGTGGAAGACCTGCTGCTGCTCGCCCGTCTCGACTCCGGCCGCCCGGTGGTGCACCAGCCGGTCGATTTGTCCCGGCTGGTCGCGGACGCGGTCGCCGATTCGCACGTGGCCGGCCCGGAACATAAGTGGCTGCTGGAACTTCCCGGCGAACCCATAGCCGTGCTGGGCGATTCCGGGCAACTGCACCAGGTCGTGCTGAACCTCCTCGGCAATGCCCGCACGCACACGCCCGCGGGAACCACGGTCACGACCGCATTGTCCACCCAGGACGGATGGGTCACTTTGTCCGTTGTGGACGATGGGCCGGGAATTCCGCCGGAAATCCTGCCGGAGGTATTCGAGCGGTTCGCCCGCGGAGACAATTCACGTTCGCGCGCTGCCGGGAGCACCGGGCTGGGATTGGCGATTGTCGCCGCGGTAGTCGCTGCGCATTCCGGGCGCGTGATGGTCGCCAGCGGGCCGGGGCGGACCGAATTCGTGGCATCGTTTCCGCAATTGCGTGACGGTGGCAACACTCCTTCGTGAGTGATTCACAGCCCGCGCACAGCCCGGGCCGTGAGAATTACGGGCATGACGACTGTCGTCGCGCCACGCTGGGTGCGCCCCGCGGTCGCGGTGCTGCTGCTGGGCACCGCCGCGTTGTTTCTCACCAATGTCGCGATCTCCGGCTGGGGCAACGACTTCTACGCGATGGCCGTGCAGGCGGGCACGTGGGACTGGAAGGCGTGGTTCTTCGGCTCGCTCGATCCGGGCAACGTGGTCACCGTCGACAAACCGCCGCTTTCCCTGTGGATGATGGGATTGTCCGGGCGGATTTTCGGATTCTCCAGCTGGAGCATGCTGGTTCCGGACGCGCTGGCGGGCGTGGGCTCGGTCGGGCTGCTGTATCTGGCGGTGCGGCGGCTTTCCGGTCCGGTCGCCGGGCTGCTGGCCGGGTCGGTGCTCGCGCTCACTCCGGTGGCCGCGTTGATGTTCCGGTTCAACAATCCGGACGCGTTCCTGGTGCTGCTCCTCGTCGCGGGCGGGTATTTCCTGGTGCGGGCGCTGGAAAAGGCGGGCACCAAGTGGTTGCTGCTGGCGGGCGTCGCGATCGGTTTCGGGTTCCTCGACAAGATGCTGCAGGCTTTTCTGGTGTTGCCCGCGTTCGTGCTCGCGTACGCGGTGGCTGCGCCGACTTCGCTGGGACGGCGGGCGTGGCAACTGCTCGCCGCTGCCGGGGCGGTGGTGGTTTCCGCGGGCTGGTGGGTGCTCGCGGTGGCGTTGTGGCCGGTGGCCGATCGGCCGTACATCAGCGGGTCGACGAACAACAGCGTGCTGGAATTGGCCTTCGGGTACAATGGACTCGGCCGGATTTTCGGACAGTCGCACGGCGGGGACGCGAAACCGAAATTGCCGGAGTTTTCCGACGGCAAGGCAATGCATGGCTTCGGCGGCCAAGCGGGCCTGACTCGCTTGTTCACTGAGCAATTCGGTGGCGAGGCGTCTTGGCTGTTGCCCGCGGCGTTGATCGGGCTCGTGGCCGGATTGTGGTTCACCCGCCGAGCGCCGCGCACTGACCGCACGCGAGCGGCGTTGCTGCTGTGGGGCGCCTGGACGGTGATCAGCGCCCTCGTCTTCAGCTACATGAGCGGGATCATCCACCCGTACTACACGGTCGCACTCGCGCCGGGAATCGCTGCCACCGTAGCGATTTCCGCGACCGAACTGTGGCGCGGTCGGGCTTACTTCGCACCGCGTGTGGTGCTTGCGGTGATGCTGGCGGCGACTGTCGCGTGGAGTTTTGTGCTGCTGCACCGGACTCCGAACTGGCAGCCGTGGGTGCGGTACACCGTGCTGGTGCTGGGCGTAGTAGGCGTGGTCGCGTTGCTGATCGGCACGGCACGCCGGGCTGTCGCGGTTCTGGCGCTCGTGGCCGCTCTGCTCGGGATGGCGTCTTTCGCGGTTGCTACGGCGTCGACGGCGCATACCGGCGGGAGCCCTGCGTCCGGACCGCAAAGCGAGCACAAGGGTCGCGTCAGTTTCGGCGGGCCGCAAAAGTCCAATGTGGAGCTTAACCGGCTGCTGGAGACCGCGACGACGAAGTGGGCCGCCGCGGAAACCGGTGCGATGCAGGCTGCCGGACTGGCGTTGAACAGCGGCAAACCGGTGCTCGCGGTCGGCGGTTTCAGCGGCAGCGACCCCGCGCCGACACTCGCGCAATTCCAGCAATACGTGGCGAGCGGCGATATCCACTACTTCGTCGTCGCCGCGCGCAACGGCCGCGGCGGCCCTGGCGACAGCCGCGGCGCCTCAGGGAAGATCACGAGCTGGGTCGAGCAGCACTTCCACGCCACCACGGTCGGCGGCGCGAAGGTGTACGACCTCACGCAAAAGTGACCGAGGTATTGGCTCCGCACAAGACAAAACACGGCAGCTCGGCCGGGATGCGCCCGGCCAGCCAGGCGGCCAGCGGAGCCGCGGCGGCGGGTTCGACCACGAGCCGGAAGTCGCGCCACAGCAAGTCGCGCGCGGCGAGGATTTCGGCGTCGGACACCAGCACGGACGTGACGGACGGCGAGTTGAGGATGCCGAACGCCAGCTCGCCGACGCGAGTCGCACCGAGCGCGGAAGCGGCGACCGAGTCGATCGTGACATCCACCGGCTCGCCCGCGGCGAGGGCGGCGTGCAGCGCCTGGCAGTGCTCCGGCTCCACCGCGAACACCTGACGACCGTCCGCCGCCAGCGTCGCGCCGGACGCCAGTCCTCCGCCGCCCACTGCGATGGCGATGGCGTCGACGTCCGGAGCGTCGGCCACGATCTCCGCGGTCGCGGTTCCTTGGCCGGCGATCACGTCGGCGTCGTCGTACGCGTGCAGGTAGCGGGTGCCGGATTCGGTGGCGTCGGCCAGCGCGGCGGCTGCTGCTTCGGCGTAGGCCGCGCCGTGTCGGATGAGCTTCGCGCCAGCCGCTTCGATGCCCGCGGCTTTCGCTTCGGGCACAGACTCCGGCACGTAGACGACTGCGGGAATGCCTAGCGCTTGCGCGGCGGTGGCGACGCCTAGGCCGTGATTGCCGCCCGACGCGGTGACCACTCGCTTCGGCTGAGGACCGCTGAGCAGGGCGTTTACCGCGCCGCGGAGTTTGAACGAACCGGACCGCTGGAGGTGCTCCAGCTTGAGGACGAACGGACGACCGTCGATTTCGGTGCGTAACAGTGGCGTCCACCGGACGTGTGGTCGGAGGCGAAGATGGGCAGCGGCGACGTCGGCGGCGACAGGTGCGGTGCGCATATCGGCCATTCTCCTCTTCCGCGCGCTCCGGTGCGTGCCGCTCGCCGGGAAAACCCCAGCTTGTCAGGGCGCGACACGGCACAAGAGGGCATTGTCTAGATCTTGCAAGCCTCGCTAAGCTCTGCGCAGACGTGGGGTGTCCGACCATGTGCGTACCGCGACGAGTACTACTGAGAGTAGTAGCTTTCTGCGGGTGTCCCCGTTCGGTGCACTCCACGCCTCGGTCTCGTCGGGACTCCTCGGGAACGGAAGGTGACGTGGATGCGCGACGGCTCGGCCCGGTCGCATGAATCCGCTGCGCGGCTGCTCGACCGCCTCGGAATCCGCACTGTGCAAGCGCGAGTGACCGTCCTGGTCGCAGCTCCGCTGATCCTGGTCGTGGCGGCGGCGGTTCCGCTCGTCTTTGCCCAGGTCACCGCCGCGTCGACGGCCGCGACCACTTCGGACGCCGCGGCCCGGGCGCAGCGGGCGGGCGGCCTGGTCGGACAGTTGCAGCGGGAAAGCCTGCTCACGGCCGCTTTTGTCGCCGACCCGTCGGCCACCACCACGGCGCTCGTCCGGCAGCGGCAGGAGGTGGACAGCGCGGCGCACGGCGTCGCGGACAGCCTGGTCAGCCCGGGTGGCGCACTGTCGAAACTGCGGCAAGACGCGCTTAATCGTCAGATTTCCGTAGCTGATGTGGCATATGGCTACGATTCCATGTCTGTCGGCGTGATCGATGCGCAAGGACTGGCCACTTCGGACGGCACCGGTGCCCGGCAGCTCAACGCCCTCGACGCGCTGCTGCGCGCGGACGAACAGCGGGCGGCAAGGGCGACCGCGCTGATCGCCTCCGCGGGAGCTGATCGTGCAGGTCAGCGCGCTGCCGTCTACGGAGAACAGTTCGCCCGGCTGACCGGGAGCCAGGACGCGTCCCAGCTCGCTGCGGTCGAGACGGGAGCGACGGCCCAGCAGTTCGACCGGTTGGCTGCCGCGCCGAGGCAAGACCGGCAGTTTGTGTCCGATGTGGTCACTGCCGGTACTCAACTCGCTGATCAGCGCGGCGCGGTGGAAGCCCGGCTCTCCGGCGCGATCGCCGATGCGGCTTCCGCGAAGGCGTCCAGCGCGACCCGGACGGCCTTAATCGTCGGCGGTGCCGCGATTGTCCTTTTCGGACTCGTTGCCGCATTGTCCGTACTGGCGGCACGATCCGTCGCCCGGCCGCTGCGCAGGCTGAGCACGCAAGCGCGTTCGACCGCCGACCTCGCCGCCGCTGAATTGGTTCAGGCCGCCGAACCGGGATCGGGGCCGCCGCAGCCGTCGCTGCCCGCTCTCGACGCCGGGACCGGCGGTGAATTGGCCGAGCTGGCCGCCGCGTTCAACCGGCTCCGCGGTTCCGCGGCCGATGCGGTGGCCGAGCAGGCGAACGCGCGCCGCGCCGGGGTCCAGCTGCTGGTCGGAGCGGCGAAACGCACGCAGAACCTGGTCGCGGGCCAGCGCACGGTAGTCGAGGAATTGACGCGCGGCGCCGACGATCCGGTGTTGCTCGCCGGGCTGCACCGTGTGGAACACGCCGCGCTCCGGCTGCGCCGTACCGCGGACGATCTGCTTGTGGTGACTGGTAATCGCGACGAAACCCGGGTCGGCGGTCCGATCGAACTGGCCACCGCGTTGCGCTCGGCCGCCGCGGAAATCGACGACGAATCCCGGATCCGGCTGGACGAACCGGCGGAGGCGCTGCTCGCGCCGTCGCTGGGGATCGACCTGGTGCTGCTGTTCGCCGAGCTGCTGGAAAACGCCGCCGCGTTCTCTCCGCCGGAATCCGCGGTGGAGATCTCGACGGAGTTCCAGCCGTCCGGGGATCTGCTGGTGAGCATCGCCGATCACGGCGTCGGGCTGTCCGCGGACCGGCTGGCGCAGGAGAATCACCGGCTCGCCGAACCGGTCGAGGCGGCGTCCGGGCAGCAGCTCGGCCTGGTCGTGGTCGGGCGGCTCGCCCAGCGGCATTCGCTGCGCGTCGAGCTGGAGTCCACTCCGGACGGTGGGGTGACGGCCCGGGTTTCGGTGCCGCAGGCGCTGTTCACCCGCGACGTCGATTTCCGTCGTGGGCCAGGGCTTTTCGAGCCGGGTCAGGTGCCGGACCCGCGTCCGGTGCTGCTGCCCGCGCCCGCGATCGCCGCGCTGTCCGCGCCGACTCCGGCCGGGTTCCGGTGGTTCATCGACCCTCCGGAACTCGAAGCTGACGAGCCGGAGCCAGAGCCAGAGCCAGAGCAGGCGGAGGCTCCGGAATGGCCGGAGGCGGAACCGGAATTCGCCTCCCGCACCGGAACGCTCGAACTGCCCGACGAACCGGAAGCGGCCGAAGAGTCCACAGAGGACACGGCGGACACACCGGACGTCACGGACCCGTCCCCGACCCACCAGTTCACCGTGGTGGCACCGGAATCCCGCGACGGCGTCTACCGCCGCGTCCCCGGAGCCCAGCTGGCTCCCGGGCTCAAACTGCCGCAGATCGTCCGCACCCCGTTGCCGCGCCGCGAATTGCGCGATCCGGCCGCCGAACGGGCCACCTTCGACTCGTTTTCCGACGGCGTCGCCAAAGCACAGCAAGTCACCGCTCAGCAGGCCGATCAAGGAGGATCATGACCGTTCCCGCCGCCGCGCAGAATTTCAACTGGCTGGTCAACCGCTTCGCGCTGCACACCGCAGGCGCGATCGCCGCGCTCGCGGTGTCCGCGGACGGGCTGCTGATCGCCGCCTCGCAGGATCTCGACCGCGCGGACGCCGACCGGCTCGCGGCGACCTGCTCGGCGATGCTCGCGCTGGCCCAGAGCGTGTCCGAAAGCCATCCGCTCGGCGATCCGGACAAGGTCGTGGTCGAGCTGGAACGCGGCTACCTGGTGGTCTGCACCATCAGCATCGGCTGCTCTCTCGGCGTGCTGGCCAACAAACAGGCCAGCCTCGGCACGATCGCCTACGAGATGGCGATGTTCGCCAACCGCGCGTCCGAAGTCCTTACCCCCGCGCTCGTCGAGGAGTTGAAGAACACCGCGTTCGCCTGACCCGTGAAGATTCTCGTGCTTGGCCCGGCCGGAGCCGGGAAAACGACAGCGGTGCACGCCGTTTCGGAGATCGCGCCGGTGCGCACCGACGCCGGCGACACCACCGCCGCGCTCGATTTCGGCCGGCTCGGCGAGGGCGAGCGGCGGCGGTACCTGTTCGGCGCGCCCGGACAGGCCCGGTTCTGGTTCCGCTGGCCGGACCTCGTGCAGGGTGCGGACGCCGCGCTCGTCGTGGTCGACCCGCGCCGGATCGCGGACGCCTACCCGGTGCTGGACGCGGTCGAGGGGCTGCGGCTGCCGTTCGTGGTCGGGGTGAACTGCTTCGACGGCCTGCTCACCCGCCCGCTGCACGACGTGCGCTGGGCGCTGACCGTGCGCGACGGCATCCCGGTGCATCCGTTCGACGCCCGCGACCCGGCGTCGGTGCGGGAGGTGCTCGACCTCGTCGAAGCGCGAGCGGCGCAGGGGTCGGAGGCGCCGCAACCGAGTCCGCTATAGTCGTCTGCGGGGACCCCCCGTGGCGTCCACCCTGTGAACTTCCCCAGGGCCGGAAGGCAGCAAGGATAAGCGGGCTCTGGCGGGTACGGGGGGAACCCGCTTTTTTTTTGCTAATCCGCCAAAAAGTAGGCGGGCGCGGACCGCCGCCGATGTGCTCACCGCAACCTTCCCGCCGTGACTGTTGTCGGGTTAGCAACCAACGGCGCAGTATGCCCTGACCTCAGAAGTGAGGCTTCAGAACAGGCCGAGCACGTCGTCCGGCGGCGTCGGCGAGGGCAGCTCTTCCGCATCGGACACCGGTGCGGCCTTCCCCCGAAGCTGCCGCAGCTCATCGCCGTGCACCACCCGCGCCGGAGACGGCGAGGACGCCGCGCGCCGGGTCAGCTCCGCCGTCGGCAGTTCGAGCCGCGAGGCGGCCAGTACGAGATTGCCGAACCGGCGGCCGCGCAGCACGCTGGGTTCGGCGAGCAGGACGACGTGCGGAAACACCTCCGCCAGCGTCGCGAGGAACCGGCGCGCGAACGGCAACCCCGGCCCGTCGGAGATATTCGCCAGCATCGTGGCGCCCGGCCGCAGCACGCGCGCCACATCAGTGACGAATTCGACGGTCGCCAGACCGCCAGCCAGCGTCGCGCGTTCGAAGGCGTCGAGCACGATCAAATCCGCCGTCGCGTCGTGCCTGCTGCGCACGCCCGCGCGGCCGTCCTCGATCCGGACCCGCAGCTTCGGGACACTGCGCAGGTCAAGCTGTTCGCGGACCAGGTTGATCAGCGGCTCGTCGGCGTCGAACACGAGCTGCCGCGAACCCGGTCGCGTCGCGGCGACATAGCGCGGCAGGGAACAGCCCGCGCCGCCGACGTGCAGCGCGTCGAGCGGTCCGGGAGGAAGGAAATCGACCAGATCGCCGAGCCGGCGCACGTAGTCGAACTCCAGATTCGTCGGGTCGTCCAGATCGACGTAGGACTGCGCCACCCCGCCCACCGAAAGCATCCAAGCGTTGGGCCGATCGGCGTCGCGCAGCAGCTCGGCGGTCCCGAACCGCACCGGGTAACTGCCCGGTCGCGGGCCGCTCGGCGCACGGCCGCGACCGGAACGGGAGGGGCTCACCGTGCTCACTGTAGTCTCGGGCACGTGGCTCTCGCGCTGTACCGGAAGTACCGTCCGGCGACCTTCGCCGAGGTCGTCGGCCAGGAGCATGTGACCGAACCGCTACGCACGGCGCTGGCCGCCGGGCGCATCAACCACGCGTACCTGTTCTCCGGGCCGCGCGGCTGCGGCAAGACGTCGAGCGCGCGGATCATGGCCCGCTCGCTCAACTGCGCCCAAGGCCCGACCCCGGATCCGTGCGGCGAGTGCAACTCGTGCCGCGCGCTCGCGCCGGAAGGCCCCGGCAGCGTCGACGTCACCGAACTCGACGCGGCCAGCCACGGCGGTGTGGACGACGCCCGCGAACTGAGGGACAAGGCGTTCTACGCGCCCGCCGAATCGCGCTATCGCGTGTTCATCATCGACGAGGCGCACATGGTCACCACGCAGGGCTTCAACGCCCTGCTGAAGATCGTGGAAGAACCGCCAGAGCACCTCATCTTCATCTTCGCCACCACCGAGCCGGACAAGGTGCTCACCACCATCCGCTCGCGCACGCACCACTATCCGTTCCGGCTGATCCCGCCGACCTCGATGCGGGAACTGCTGGAGCGCAACGTCGCCGCCGAGGGCGCGACGGTCGAACCGGCGGTGTACCCGCTGGTGATCCGCGCCGGCGGCGGTTCGGCTCGCGACACCCAGTCGGTGCTGGACCAGCTGCTCGCCGGCGCCGGTCCGGAGGGCGTCACATATCCGCGGGCGATGGCGCTGCTCGGCGTCACGGACACCGCGCTGATCGACGCGGTGGTCGACGGGCTCGCGAACGACAACCCCTCCGAAGTGTTCGGCACCGTCGAGAAACTCGCCGACGCCGGACACGACCCGCGTCGTTTCGCCACCGACCTGCTCGACCGGCTGCGCGACCTGCTGCTGATGCGCGCGGTCCCGGAAGCGGGCGAACGCGGCCTGGTCTCCGCGCCGGACGACGAGCTGAAGCGGATGACCGAGCAGGCCGAGAAGCTCGGCCCGGCCACGCTGTCCCGCTACGCCGACATTGTCCACAATGGACTTCTCGAGATGCGCGGCGCGACGTCGCCGCGGCTCGTGCTCGAACTGCTCTGCGCGCGGATGCTGCTGCCGTCGGTCACCGAGGCGGAGAAAGCCTTGCTGGCACGGATCGAACGGCTCGAGCGGCGTCCGGCTGGTGCGCCCGCTCCGGCTGGTCCCGTTGTCGCCCCTGGTCCTGCTCCGGCGCCTCATGCCGGTCCCGCCGTGTCTGCTCCGGCCGCGTCTGCTCCGGCGGAGGCTCCGGCTCGGTTCCAGCGGCCTTCGCAGCGTCCGGCTCAGGAAGCTCCCGCCGCGCGTCCGGCGGCCGAGGCTCCGGCTCGTCCGGCAGCCGAAGAACCGGCGCGTCCGGAGGCCAGCCGTCCGGCTCCCGTTGAAACGCCTGCTCCGGCGGCGGCCGCGCCCGCTCCTGCACCGGAGGCTCCGACCGCTCCGACCGCACCGGCTGCGGAAGAAACCCCGGCGGCGGGCGGCGTCGACGCGGCCAAGGTGCGCGAGAAATGGCCGCAACTGCTGGCGTCGCTGCGGAAGTTCACCGGCGGTCGCGCGCTCGAAGCCATGCTCACGCAGGCCGCGGTCGCCGAGGTCGACGGTTCGGCGGTCACGCTGACGCACAAGTCCGAACCGCTCGCCCGGCGGCTGAGCGACCAGGGCAACGCGAGCAAGATCGCGGCCGGACTGAGCGAGGTGCTCGGCGGCGAATGGCAGGTCCGCTGCGTGCACGGCGCGGCCCCGGCCGCCGCTCCGGCGCGACAGGCTCCCCGGCAGCAGCCGGCGGCGCCAGCTCCGGAACGGTCGTTCACACGTCCGTCCGCGACTGCCCAGCCCCCGGCGGCGGCCGCCGCCGCGCCTCCGGCCCCGCCGAAGCCCGCGGCGGAAGCGCCGAGCCGTCCCCGCGTCGCGACCAGCGAGCCGGACATCCCGCTCCCGCCCGAACCCTCGGACGAGGACGACGACATCTACTCCGAGGACTCCAGCCCGGTCCCGCCGCCTCCTCCGCCGCCCGCGGAGGAGGACCCGGAGCAGATCGCGCGCAAGCTGCTCTCGGACCACCTTGGCGCGCGTCCGCTGGACTGACCGCTCGTGAATGGCTGCGCCGGTTCTAACCGGCACAGCCACTCACGAGGCCGCCTACCGCACGAGCCGCACGTTCAGCGGATGCGGCGTCGGCGGTGCCTGCACGGTGACCGTCCGGGTTGCGGCGTCCCAGGTCCAGGCTCCGCTGCGACGACCGTCCACGTACACCGCGGACGGTGCGGTCGCGTTGGTGAACCGGACGGTCCACGCCCGCTGCGTGCCGCCGATCGCGAGCATCGATGAGTGGGCGTTTTCGGTGTAGCGCAAGGAAGTCGTAGTGCCCTCCTCGGAGAGAGTGAACGCACCGTTGCGGCCGCCAGCCACCGTGGCCGTCGCGGCAGTAAGCGGATCATGCGCGTCGCCCGCGACGTTTCCGCTGCGGGTGACCATGATTCCGCCGGAGCGCACGAACACCGGCATCGTGTCCAAGCCCGTGGTGATCTGCGCGGTGGTGCCGCCGCGGTAGGTCTTGCCGGTGAAGTAGTCGGTCCAATCGTTGCCCGGCGGGAACCAGACACTCGTGGTCGCGGTGCTGCCGGGGCTGGTCGCCGGAGCCACGAGGACGTCCGGGCCGTACAGGTATTCCCCGCCAGCTTGGGCGTACGCCTCCTGCTGATCCGGATATTGCAGGTACAGCGGTCGCACGATCGGCATTCCGGTCGCGGTGGCCTGCTGAGCGAGCGTGTACGTGTAGGGCACGAGATTCTCGCGCAGGTTAAGGAACTTCGTCGCTGACGCGTCCGCAGCGGCTCCGTACTGCCAGGGCAACCGGTCGCTGTGGTTGGAGTGCAGCCGGTCGATCGGCTGGAACGTGCCGAGCTGCACCCAGCGTGCGTACAGATCGTCCGGCAGTTTCGTGCTGCCCGGTTCCGTGCCCGGCTGCTGCGAACCGCCGGTGTGGCCGCCGATGTCGTGGCTTATCGAAGCCAGACCGGTCGCCGCGGATTCTCCGGGCGTGTAACCGACCTCGAAAGCCAGCGTGGCCCAGTCGGAGATGGTGTCCCCGGTGAAGTGCAGCGTGGTGCGCTTGTCGGCCCACGGTCCGGTCGGCACGGCTGTCGGGGAGCTGTATCCACCGGCTTGCAGCGAGCCGTAGGCGCGGGAGAACGCGAAGCCGTTGCGCTGTGCGTACTGCTGGTTGATCCACGCGTCCGGAGTTACGCCGGCCAGGCTGGATTTCGAGCTGTCACAGCACCAGTCGAGCCACCAGACGTCGTTGCCCTGCTGTTCCATCGGCCGGTGCAGGTCGAAGTACGCCCGCAGCTGGTCGGGGTCCCCGAAATCGAAGGCGTAGCAGTCTTTTCCGCAACCAGTCTGGAGTTTGCCCTTCGCGGTCGCCTGCGCTGCAGGGAACTGCGGGTCGTCACCGCGGATGCTGGGGTGGATGTTCAGCGACGTGTGCAGGCCCTGGTCGTGCGCCCACTGGAAGAACGCCTTCGGATCGGGAAAGCGGGTTGGGTCGATTTCCCAGCCGTTCCAGCGGTCCGGCGATTTGAAGTCGGTGTCGACGACGAGCATGTCGAGGGGCACGTGCTGTTCGCGGAACTTGGGCACGATCGTCTGCTGGAAGTCGGCGGCCGTGCGGTCGTAATACTCGGAGTACCAGACGCCGTAGGCCCAGCGGGGAAGCAGCAACGACGGTCCGGTCAGCTGGGCCAGTTCCTGCAGCGCGCGGCCGTAGTTCTGGCCGTAGGCGAAGACGTAGCCGTCCTGATAGGACTCGCTGCTCGGTCGTTGGGTGACGACTTTGGTGCGCGGGTCGTACAGCGCCGAGGCGGTGTCGTCGAGGAGTGACCAGCCGTCCTGATAGAGGATTCCGGGTGCGGAGACTGCGCTGCCGTCGACGCCGTCGAGCCCGCGTCGGTAGCCGCCGAGCGGTGCGTGCGGGGCCAGCAACGCCGAATGTGCGGCGGTGACGGCGACAGTGTCGAGGTTGACGTGACAGTTCGCGTCCGGGCAGGACAGCGTGACGGTGTTGGTGCCAGCCTTGAGTTTGACCGGGATTACGTTGGTGCGCCACGAATTCCAGCTGCTGGTCGACGGCAGGGTCAGGGCGGTCGAGGCAGCAGAGGTTTGGACTGTCAACGAGGTCGGCTGAGTTTGGCCGGAAACGGCGGTGGCGTCGGCGTAGCGGAGTTGCAGATCGTAGGCACCGTCGGCGGGGACGCCGGTAATCGTCAGCGCGTCGGACGCACCGGCTCGTTCCATACCTGCCAGGAAGGCTTTGCCGGAGTGCCCGTCGTGGTCGCTGGCCGGGCGCGCGCCGCCGGACAGCGAGCCTTGCTCGGCTTCGCAGAGAACGCCGAACGCGCACGGCGTCGGTGTGGGCGGCACGGGCTCCGGGTACGCGGCACCGGTGTTGACCAGGGCGAGGCTGTCGATGTTGACGTTGCCCGAGTCGGCGGCACCGCGTTTGACAGTTACCTGGTGCTGTCCCTCGGGCAGGGTGAGCGGCACGGTCGCGAGGGCCCAGGTGTCCCAGTCAGCGGTGGTCGGAAGTGTGATGGTGCGTGCGTCGGCGCCGTCCACGAGGACGCTGAGGGTGCGGGTCGTGTGCTGTCCGTCGCCGCCGGTTCCGTTGGCGTAGCGCAGATCCAGCTGGTGATCGCCGGGAGCGGTGGCGCGGAAGGACAGGCTGTCGCCGGAATTGGTGAAGCCCGCCGCGAAACCGTCGCCGGTGTAGCCGCGGTGGTCGCTGGCCGTGCCCACTCCGTTGAGCTGCAGTTGTTCGGCTTCGCAGAGGGTGCCGAAGGTGCAGGCCGGCTTGCCCGTCCACGGCCGCGCGGTGACGTCTTGACCGCCGGTGCGTAGCTGGACAGTGAGGTTGTCGTCGGAGAACGCGCCCGAGTCGAGCTTGTAGCGCAGCTGGACGGCGCTGGTCCGGATGGTCAGCCAGCCGTCGCGTTTGGTTGCGGTGTAAGGAGTTCGGGGGAAACTGCCGCGGCCGATCGCGTTGAACGTGCCAGCGTCGACGAACTTGGCGTCGCCCGCGTATTCGGTCCGGATGAGTGTCGGGGACAGGACTTCGAACCGCGCTTGCCCGGCGGTCACCGCCTGTGGAGCGGCCTCGGCGACTCCCGTCGACACGAGAGTGCCCGCCATCGCTGTCACGGCCAGCAGCCGTACCAGTCGTCCTCGGAGTGATGTTGCCACCGGCGCCTCCTCGAGAAGTCCCCAGCGACGGTAATTCGGGACCGATCAAGGGAGAAGACGGTGTCCGGTGTTCTGTCCGCTCAGTAGCCCTTTCGGCTCCCTGCGTCAGGAGCCGGCCAGGTACGCCTCGATCGCCTTCGCGATGGCCTGCGCGTAGTGCGCCCGGCCTGCCGCCGACGACATCTGCCCGGCCTCGTCGGCGTTGCGCATGTTGCCGCATTCGACGAGCACGGACGGCCGGGTCGACAGGTTGAGCCCGCCCAGATCGTTTCGTGGCGAAAGGCCCGCCGAACCGATGTAAGTGGAGGTGGCGAAGCCGTCGTCGCGGATTCCGTCGCGCATGGTGCGCGCCAGCTTCAGCGACGGTTCGCCTTGCGCAGCGTTCAACGGCGGCGCCGAGTACGCGACGTGGAAGCCGTGCGCGGTCGGCGAAGTGGAGCCGTCGGCGTGGATCGAGACCACCGCGTCGGCGTTCGCGTTGTTGCCGATCTGCGCGCGCTCGTCGACGCAGGGGCCGACGCCGGAGTCGTTCTGGCGCGTGTAGACGACCTTGATCCCCTTGGCCGCCAACGCATTCCCGACCTCCTGCGCGACCGCGAAGGTGAAGGCGTGCTCCGGGTACCCGGCGTTGGTCGACGTGCCGGTGGTGTTGCACGGCTTGGTCTGCCCGCGCCCGGCGGGCACCTGCCGGTTGATCTCGCCGGGGTGCGAGGCGTTGCCGCCGTTGTGGCCGGGATCGAGGACCACGACCTTGCCCGAGCCGACCGGCGGCACCGCGGACGTCGAGGGCGGGCTCGAAGACGACGACGCGGGCGGCGGACTCGACGACGGGCTCGGGCTCGGGGTCGCCGAACCCGCCGAGGACGTCGGCGCAGCGGCAGGTGAGGCAGGCGTCTCGCCGCCGCCGGAACACGCCGTGAGCAGCATCAGGCCGGTCAACAGCGGGAGTGTCTTCGCTCGCACGCGACCACGGTGCCACAGCACACGCGTGCCGCCAGGACGGACTCGCCGGGTACGCGGCTACGCTGGGGCAGAACACCCAAACGCGGAAGGACCGAGTGCGATCATGGTGCAACCCGGCGGCGGCGGCTTCGACCTGTCGCAGATCATGCAGCAGGCCCAGCAGATGCAGCAGAAGCTGGTGGAGGCCCAGGAGGAACTCGCCAACACCGAGGTCACCGGCACCGCGGGCGGCGGTCTGGTCACCGCGACGGTGTCCGGCGACAGCCAGCTGAAGAGCCTCGTCATCGACCCGAAGGTGGTCGACCCGGAAGACGTCGAAACCCTGGCCGACCTGGTGGTCGCCGCGGTGCGCGACGCGTCGGCGAGCGCGCAGAAGCTCACCGAGCAGAAACTGGGCCCGCTGGCCGGCGGCCTCGGCGGCGGCATGCCGGACCTCGGCAGCCTCGGCTTCGGCGGCTGACACTTGTACGAAGGTGTCGTCCAAGACCTGATCGACGAACTGGGCAGGCTGCCCGGCGTCGGTCCGAAGAGTGCCCAGCGCATCGCGTTCCACCTGCTGGCCGCCGACCCCGCGGACATCGCGCGGCTGCAGGACGTGCTGGGCAAGGTCAAGGAAGGCGTGCAGTTCTGCGAGATCTGCGGCAACGTCTCGGAACAGGAAACGTGCCGGATCTGCCGGGACGAACGCCGCGACCTCACGGTGATCTGCGTGGTCGAGGAGCCGAAGGACGTACTGGCGGTCGAGCGGACCCGCGAGTTCAAGGGCCGCTACCACGTACTGGGCGGCGCGCTGGATCCGTTGTCCGGGATCGGGCCGGAGCAGTTGCGGATGCGGGAGTTGTTGAAGCGCATCGGCGAGGCGGACGTCAAAGAGATCATTATCGCTACGGATCCGAATACCGAGGGCGAGGCCACGGCGACGTATCTGGTGCGGATGCTGCGCGATTTCCCCGGGCTGTCGGTGACGCGGCTGGCGTCTGGGTTGCCGATGGGCGGGGATCTTGAGTTCGCGGACGAGCTGACTTTGGGTCGCGCGCTTTCCGGACGACGCGCGCTGTAGATTCTTTGCCCCTGAATGCCAAAGCGACCCCAACGCGGGATCGCGTCGGTGTCTGACGGAGCTGCGTGCACGGCCCCCAGGCCGGGTACGCAGCTCCGTCAGTCACCGACTTAAAGGCGATCCCGCACGCGGCGGCGGAGCCGACGCCAAAGATTCAGCAATAACCCAGTTGTGCCAACGAGTTCACCACGATGTCCGACGGGTGGTATTTGTCCATCCAGGACTCACCGCGCCGGTTCTGGTACGTGTCAAGGAATTCCTGCAGCCGGTCCCCGCGCATTTCGGTCAGGATGACGTTCTCGCCAATCCCCACATGCCGCTCGGTCCGGGCGCGGTGGACCGCGCACGGCAGGCCCAGGTAGCCGCATTCCTCCTGCAGCCCACCGGAGTCCGTGACCACGTACTCGGCGCGCGCGACCAGCGGCAGGAACTTCAGGTACCGCATCTTCGGCTGGGCGATGAACTTGTCGTCGAACAGATTGTCCAAGCCCAGTGCGCGGATCTTCTCCCGCTCCGGGGCGCCGGCCATGTACAGGATCGGCATTTTGCGACTCTGCGCGCGCAGGATTTCCAAGACCTCACGGTACTTGTCCGCGCGCGACACCAGTTCGAACCGGTGCAGCGTCGCCAAACCGAACTTCTCCGGCAATCCTGGTACGTCCAGCGGCTGGTCGACGACCTGACGCATCGAGTCGATCGCCGTGTTCGCTTCGGTGTTCACCACGACGCCGCGGGCGTTGCGCAGGTTGTGGACCTCGCGCTCGCTCGGCGAGAAGTGGATGTCCACGAGCTTCCCGGCGATTTTGCGGTTCAGTTCTTCCGGCAGCGGCGACAGAATGCTGCCCGACCGCGTGCCCGCCTCGATGTGGCCGACGCGCGCCTTCAGGACCTTCTTGCCGATCAACGCTCCGTACGGCGTGGTGAAGGTGTCGCCGTGCACCAGCACCAGCGGCGGACGGCCGTCCGACGACAACTGCGCGCGGAGTTCGGCGCGGCGGCTCCAAGCGGTGCGCATGACCTGCGCCGCCCAGCCCGGTACCTGCGCCGGGGATTCGAGGTTGTGCGCCTGCGCACGCGGCACGAACCACAGATCCGGCTCCGGCAGGCGCAGATCGGACAGGACGTCGGCGACCTCGTCCACGTGCTGTGCGGTGAACCAGAGCTTCGGAGTCACGCCGCGGTCGGCGATCCGGTGGAAGACCGGCGCGATCTTGATCAGTTCCGCGGTGGTGCCGACAATGAAGGAAATCACCGTGGATTACCCAATCTCCGGGCCGGCCACAGCCGGGTGAACAGCAGGTCAACGCCGCGGGCCAGGATGCTGTGCGCTCCGTCCCGCCCGGTACAGGGTAGCCTCGCCGGGGTGAGTGCGAATCCGCCCCTCCCGTCGCTCAGCGTCGTGATTCCGGTCTACAACGAACAAGACTGGATCGACCGCAGCGTCGGCGCGCTGATCGCCTCGGCCGAGGCGGCGCGGTGGCCGGTGGAAATCCTTGTCGTGGACGACGGGAGCACCGACGGCACGCCCGCCCGGCTCGCCCGGTTGCGCGACCAGTACGGCATCACCGTGCTGAGCCAGTCCAACAGCGGCCGGTTCGAGGCCCGCCGGGCCGGAATGGCGAAGGCGTCCGGCGAATGGCTGCTGCTGCTGGACAGTCGCGTGATCGTAGACACCGGCAGCCTCGGTTTTCTGCGCGACCAGCTGACCGGCCATCCCGAACGCACGGCTTGGAACGGCCACATCAACGTCGCGTCCGAACACAATCCTTACGCCGGTTTCATGGCCGGGCTGGTCGCATTCTCGTGGCGCAAGTACTTCGCGGATCCGAAGCTGACGTCGTTCGGCATCGAGGAATTCGACCTGTACCCGAAGGGCACCGGATTTTTCTGCGCCCGCCGCGATCTGCTCGAGGGCTCCGCCGCCGCTTTCGAATCGCTGTTCGACGACGTCCGGCTGGCCAGCGACGACACCCGCATGCTGCGCTGGATCGCCGAACGCTCGCGCATTCACCTGGCCCCGCAGTTCGCCGGGACCTACCACGGCCGCGATTCGCTCAAGAAGTTCTGGGCGCAGTCATTCTTCCGGGGCACCACGTACGTGGATTCCTACCTCGGTTCGCCCGGTCCGGCGCGCACCGCGCTGTTCGGCGCGCTCGCGGTCGGCGCGGTCGGAGCCGGGATGGCCGTGAAGAAGCCGAAAACGACTGCCGTGCTCGGGATCGCCGGGTCGGCGGCGGCAGCCGCCGCGGTCAAGAAGTGCGGGGCCAGCACCGCCGAGGCGCGCGCGGTCGGCACCCTGCTGCCGGTGTTCGCGGCCGGGTTCGGTGCGGGCGTGTTCCGCGGTTTGGCCCTCGCCTTGCGCGCCCGGCTGCGGCGCCGATGAGCGTGGCGGACACCGGCGCGGCGGCAGGCGGGGTCGTCCGGGACACCCATCGCACCGCGGGCAAGCTCGGCGGGTCGCTGATCGCGGCGATCATCCTCGGCTACGTCCTCACCGTCGCCTGCGCGCGGCTGCTGCCGCCGGACCAGTACGCCACCTTCCTCACGTTCTGGGGCCTCCTGATGGGCCTCGGCAGCGCGTTGTCCCCGCTGGAGCAGGAGCTCTCCCGGCAGTCGGCGACGGCGGCGCTGACCGGTGGCGTCGCCGGCCGCGGGGCGCTGCGCGCGGTGGCCGTCTCGGCGGCGGCCGCGGGGGCGTTCGGGCTGGCGCTGCTCATTCCGCCGGTCAACGAACGGCTGTTCCACGGCAGCTGGGAACTCGCGCTGGTGGTGGTGGCCGGCGGGGTCGCGTTCGCCTGCCAGTTCGGTGTGCGCGGCCTGCTGATCGGCCAGCACCAGGTCAAGCACTTCGCCGGATTGATCGTCGCCGAACCCGCGGTCCGCGCGCTGGTGCTGGGCCTGCTGGTGATCGCCACCGCGTACCGGCTGGTGCCGCTGGCACTGGCGGTCGCGGCCGGATCGTTCGCCTGGCTGCTGTTCATCCGCAAGGCATGGCGGCTGCTGGACGTCCGTGCGGACGGCGACGGCTGGGCGGTCACCAGCCGCCGGATGCTCATGCTGCTGCTCGGAGCGGCTCTCACCGCCACGGTCATCACCGGTTACCCCGCGCTGGTCGGACTGCTCGCCCCCGGCGGCGACCGGGACCGGCTCGGCGCGGTGTTCGCCGCGCTGGTCATCGCACGGCTGCCGCTGACGCTGGTCGCGCCGGTGCAGTCGCTCGCCGTGCCGTTCGTGGTGCGGCTCTCCGCCACCGAGGACGGCCGGAGCCGGCTGCGCCGGGTGTTGCTGCTGGGCACCTTCGCCGCGCTCGCGCTGGCCGCGCTCGGCGCGCTGGTCGGCATGCTGATCGGCCCGTGGGCGGTGCAGTTCGTCAACGGCCCCAAGTACCAGGTGGACGGCTGGGCGGTCGCCGGGCTCGTGTGGTCCTCGGTGCTGCTGGTGCCGATGCAGTTGCTCACCGCCGTGCTGGTGGCGCGCGCCCAGGCCAACCGCGTGTTGATCACCTGGGCAGTGGTCGCGGTCACCGCGGCGGCGTTGCTTCTCGCCGTTCCGGGAGACACCGTGCTGCGCGCCGTTGTTTCGCTCGCGGTCGCGCCGATGGCCGGGCTCGTCGTCGTGTTGGTATTCGTACTCGCTAATTCGTCGGCGGAAGGAACGTCTGACACGGGTGAAGCGTGTTCTTAGCGTCGCAGTAGTGTGAGTTCCGAGCCGCCGGTTCCCGGCGCGCGTCGGAGGGCGAAAGCCGATCAGGTTTGGATTCGAATTCGATGAACGTTCTTCTGGTGCTGCTTGCATTCTGGGTGCCTGGGCTCGTCTTCGGAGCGGCCATCCGGCTGCGCGGGTGGACACTCGCCGCCGCGGCGCCGCTGCTGACGTTCGGGGTCATCGCGCTCGGCGTCCCGGTGCTGGGCGGCCTTGGCATCCGCTGGTCGCTGCTCAACGTCGTGCTGTGGACGCTGGTCCTCGCTGTCGTCGGCTTCGGGCTGGCGTTCGCGGCGCAGCGGCTGCGTGCCCGCAGGCACCCGGACTGGGCGGGCGAGGAGCCGGAGAAGCTGCCGCTGCGCGACCACCTCGTGATGGCGGCGGGCGTCGTCGTCGCGCTGGGCGTGGGCACGGTCACCTTCTTGCGCGGCGCCAACGGGATCGACACCGTCCAGCAGGGCTGGGACGCGCCTTTCCACGGGAACTTGATCCGCTGGATCGCCGAACACGGCGACGCCCGGCCGTCCACTGTCGGCACCATCGCGAACCTGCCGAACCAGGGCAACTACTTCTACCCCGACACGTATCACGCGTTGCTCGCGCTGGTTTTCGGCAAGGGCGGGCTGACCATGATGCCCACGCTGAACCTGGCCGCGCTGGCGGTGATTTTCACCGTGCCGTTCGGGGTCGCCGCACTGTGCCGGGTCTGGGGCATGCCCGCGCTCGGCACCGCCGCGGCCGCCGCGGTCAGCACGTGGTTCAGCGCCTTCCCGTACGACTCGTTGTGGCGCGGTCCGTTGTGGCCCTACGTCGCCGGGGTCGCGTTGATTCCGGCGATGCTGGCGCTCGGCCGCTATTTGCTGAAGCCGAACGGCATCGCCGGTCCGGTCGCGATCGGCGTCGGCGTGGCCGGGTTGTGCGGTCTGCACACCAGTGTCGTGTTCGTGGTCGTTGTTTATTTCCTGCTTATTCTCGTCGCCGTTCTCTGCCGTTTCGAGAAGATCGAATGGCGGCGCAGCCTGCCCTCGCTGATCGCGACCGGCGGGCTGGCGATCGTGCTCGGCGTGCCGCTGGTGCTGCCCTCGCTGTACAACGCCGGCGGGGTCACGAGCGCGTACTGGGCGCCGGAGACCACGCTCGCCGGCGGCTTGGGCCAGACGATCACTTTCTCTCCGATGTCGGACTTCCCGCAGTGGTGGATCGGCGTGCCCGCGTTCGTCGGGCTCGTCCTGCTGGTGCGGCATCGGCGGATGCTGTGGCTGGCCGCCGCGTACGTCGTGTTCGGCGGCCTCTTCATGCTGACGGTGTCGGTCAACTCGCCGATCATGCAGAAGCTGACCAGCCTCTTCTACAACGACCACTGGCGGATCGCCGCGCTGGTGCCGCTGGCGGGCGCGGTCGCGTTCGGAGAGTTCGCGCACACCGGAGCCGCCTGGTTCGCGCGGAAGGTACAGCCGCGGGTCAAGCTCGCGCCGGCCGCGCTCGGCGTGGTCGGGGTCGTCCTGCTGCTGGTGGTGTGCGGCGGACTGAGCAAGGGCGGTTACGCCGGCCGCAACGCGAGCCGGCTGGCCGTCACCTACCAGGACGGGCCGACCGTGTCCAAGGCGGAGGAAGCCGCCTTCGCCTGGCTGGGCCAGCACACCGTGCCGGGCGAGCGGGTGATGAACAACCGGTCCGACGGCTCCGCGTGGATGTACGCGCTGGCCGGAGTTCAGCCGGTCGAGTGGACCTTCTACGGAGCCGAGGCGAACACCAAGGCCGCGTACTTGAGCGCGTGGGTCAACGACATCGACAAGTACCAGCAGGTCCGCGCGGACCTCACCGACCTGCGGGTGCGCTATCTGATCCAGGGCAAGGGGAAGGCCGCGGAAAACGCGATCGAGTCCGTCGGCGTGGCGCGGGTCCGGCCCGGTCCGCAGTTCCGCGTGGTGTTCCGCAACGAGGGCGCGACGATCTACGAAATCGCCGGACAGTCCGGCGTGACCGGCCCTACCACAGCGAACGGTCAGTAAGCGGTTATGGTGGCTGCCGTGTCCAGCACATCCGTGAGCACTCGACGCGTGCTCATCGTGATGCCCGCGCTCAATGAACAAGACAGCGTTGTTTCGGTGCTCGCCCAGGTCAAGCAGTCGCTGCCGACCGCGGACGTGCTGGTGGTCGACGACGGTTCGACCGACCGCACCGCCGAACTCGCCCGCGCCTGCGGCGTCCGGGTGGCCCGGCTGTCGGTGAACCTCGGCGTGGGCGGCGCGATGCGCACCGGTTTCCGTTACGCCGCCGCGCGCGGCTACGACGCCGTCGTCCAGGTCGACGCCGACGGCCAGCACGACCCGGACGAGGTCGGCGCCTTGTTGCGGCTCCTCGACGAGGGCGCCGACATCGCGATCGGCTCCCGGTTCGCGGGCAAGGGCGACTACCGCGCGGTCGGGCCGCGCAAGTACGCGATGGTCGCGCTGTCGCTGGTGTTCAGCCGGCTGTCCGGCAGCAAGCTCACCGACGTCACCTCCGGGTTCAAGGCGATGGGCCCGCGCGCGATCCGCCTGTTCGCCGGCTACTACCCGGCCGAGTACCTGGGCGACACGGTCGAGGCGCTGGTGATGGCGATCCGGGCGAAACTGTCCATTCGGGAGACTCCGGTGGTCATGCGCGAACGGGCGGGCGGCAAGCCGAGCCATTCGCCGGTGAAGTCCGCGGTGTACCTGGGCCGCGCGGGGCTCGCCCTGCTGCTCGCGCTCGTGCGCCGTCGTCCGTCCGTCGACTCGTCCGCCGCGGCGTAGGGAGGCTTCATGGCAGGCTGGCAGGTACTGAGCATCGTCATCGCGGCTCTGGTGCTGCTCGTCGTCGTCGAGATGATGCGGCGGCGCAAGCTGCGCGAGAAGTACGCCGGCATCTGGCTCGTGGTGGCGCTCGGCGTAGTGGTGCTCGCGGTGGTCCCGCCGGTCGCGGAGTTCCTGGCGCACCTCACCGGGGTCGCCACCCCGTCGAACTTCGTGTTTTTCCTGGCCGGCGTGGTGCTGGCGCTGGTCGCGCTGCAGCTTTCGACCGAGGTCGGGCACCTGGAGGAAGAGGTGCGGACCGCGGTCGAGGAGACCGCGTTGCTGCGCTGCGAACTCGAAGACACCCAGCGCGACCTCGAAGCCCGTATCGCGGAGCTGGAGAAGCGCACGTCCGCACCCGACAACGTGGACGGCCTGCCCGAAGCGAGCCCGGCACGCGTTCGCTGATCTCCGCACTGCTCGCTGCTCCGCCCCGGCTCGGCGGCGTCCGGGTGCTCGCCATCGACGGTCCGTCCGGGGCCGGTAAGTCCACTCTCGCCGCTGAGACGGTCGAAGCTCTCGGATCGCGCGCCGCGCTGGTCAGCACGGACGCCTTCGCTACTTGGGACGATCCCGTCGCGTGGTGGCCGCAGCTGGAAGACGGCGTGCTGACGCCGCTGGCGCAGGGCCGGCCTGGCGAGTACCGCCGGGTGGACTGGACCTCCGGCGCGCCGCGGCCCGGTGAACTTGTGCGCGTCGAAGTGCCCGAGGTGCTGGTGCTGGAAGGCGTCTCAAGCGGACGCCGGGCGCTCCGGTCCCGGCTGTCGCGGCTGTGCTGGATCGAGGGCGGCACCGAGGCTGAACGGTTGTCCAGGGCAGTCGCCCGGGACGGCGAGGAGGCCCGCGGCGAGCTTCGGCGCTGGCAGTTGTTCGAGCGCGGCTGGTTCGCTGTGGACGGCACTCGCGAGGCGGCGGACCAGCTGGTCTGAACAACCGGAATGCCTGCTCGACATCGGTTTGCGGCCAGTGAAAAGGCTATTGCGCGGAATGCGCGAGCGCTGGAAACTCGAGTACATTCGGGCTCTTTCAGAGTGCTTCGCGGGCACCTCCGCGGGCCCGTCGCAAGGGTTCCGGAACATCCACGGCACCCGGAACGGACAACCCGCTCCGCTAGGCCAACTGGGTGAGCAAACCGCCACTCAACGTACCAAACCGGCGGATTTCGCTACGCAGAGCGCACAATTGCCGACACGTTGCGGTCAATTTGGGGCTTACGTAGCGCGATCGTAACCTCACGTGCTTAAGCGGGGGCCGAGTTCCCGCTAGTGTCACCGAACACACCGATCGCACTGGTCTTCCCGAACTGACCGCCGACGGTGAATTTCGATACACCGAACATTCCCAAGGGGTGCCAGATGCAGCAATTGCGGCTGACCCGAACACGCCGGGCAGCTCTGATCGGACTCGCGGGCGCGCTCGCGGTCTCGCTGTCCGCGTGCGCGGAATCGAAGCGCGACGAGTCCGGAGGCGGTGGTTCCGGGGGCACCATGGTCTTCGGCAACACCGGCAACCCGAAGATGTTCGACCCGATCTTCAACGACGAGGGCGAGACGTTCCGGATCACCCGGCAGATGCTGGACACGCTGATCCAGAACAAGCCGGGCACCGCTGACCTGGCCCCGTCGCTCGCCACGAAGTGGACGCCGAGCAACGACGGCAAGACCTGGACGTTCGACCTGAAGCAGGGCGTGAAGTTCAGCGACGGCACCGCGTTCGACGCGAAGGCCGTCTGCTTCAACTTCGATCGCTGGTACAACATGAAGGGCGCCACCGCCCAGAGCCAGATGATCTACTACGGCGACGTCTTCGAGGGCTTCGCGAACAACGAGGGCACCACCAAGGGCCAGCCGATCTACAAGAGCTGCGAGGCGAAGGACGACCACACCGCGGTTCTGAACCTGAACCGCGCGAAGGGCGCCTTCCCGGCCGCGTTCACGCTGCCGTCGTTCGCGATCCAGAGCCCCACCGCGCTGCAGAAGTACAACGCGGACAAGGTCACCGGCTCCGGCACGTCGATCACGTATCCGGAGTACGGCTACAAGCACCCGACCGGCACCGGCCCGTTCAAGTTCGACAGCTGGGACCAGGGCAACGGCCAGATCACCTTGGTGCGCAACGACACCAGCACGATGCCGCAGCCCGCGAAGCTGGACAAGCTCGTGTTCAAGGTGATCCCGGACGAGAACGCCCGCAAGCAGGCGCTCAAGGCCGGCGACATCAACGGGTACGACTTCCCGGCCCCCGCCGACTACGGGCTGCTGCGCAACGACGGCGAGCAGGTGCTGATCCGCCCGTCGTTCAACGTGCTCTACCTGGGCATCAACCAGGCCGGCCCCAACGGCGCGAAGCTGCAGAACCCCAAGGTCCGCCAGGCGCTGGCCTACGGCATCAACCGCGAGCAGTTCGTGCGCTCCAAGCTGGCCGAGGGTTCCGAGGTCGCGACCGAGTTCGTGCCGAAGGCGATCTCCGGCTACACCGACGACGTGACCAAGTACCCGTACGACAAGGAACGCGCCAAGCAGCTTCTCAAGGAAGCCGGCGCCGAGGGCATGACCCTCAAGTTCTACTACCCGACCGAGGTCACCCGGCCCTACATGCCGAACCCGGCCGACACCTACACCGCGATCTCCGAGGACCTGAAGGCCATCGGCATCAACGTGCAGCCGGTCGCCGAGTCGTGGAACGGCGGGTACAAGGACGATGTGCAGCAGGCGGGCAAGCAGGACATCCACCTGCTCGGCTGGACCGGTGACTACAACGACGCGGGCAACTTCGTCGGCACCTTCTTCGGTCGCCCGAAGCCGGAGTTCGGCCTGTCCGACCAGAACAACCAGGGCATCTTCAAGGCGCTCGCCGACGCGGACGCCGCGCCCGCCGGCGACGCGCACACCAAGGCGTACCAGGACGCCAACAAGAAGATCATGGAATACCTGCCCGCCATCCCGATCGCCTACCCGACGCCGGCGATCGTGGTCGGCCCGAAGATCAAGGGCGTGGTGGCCAGCCCGCTCACCGACGAACGCTTCGACACCGTCACGATCGGCTGACGTGCTCCACTGAGCAGCCAGGCCAAGGGCAGGTGCTACCGCGCCTGCCCTTGGCCTCGTTCCCGGGCTGTACACAAAGGACTACTCGTGCTCCGTTTTCTCGTGCGTCGGCTGCTACAAGCGATCCCGACGCTGCTCATCCTGTCCATCCTGGTGTTCGCCTGGTTGCGCTCACTCCCCGGCGGGCCCGCGTCCGCTCTGCTCGGGGACAAGGCGACTCCGGAGAAACTGGCGAACCTCAACCACGTCCTCGGTCTCGACCAGCCGATTTTCGTGCAGTACTTCAAATTCCTCGGCCGCGCGATCACCGGGGATTTCGGCAATTCGCTCGTGTCGTCCCGGTCGGTGATGTCGGAGATCGGCACGTTCCTTCCGGCCACCATTGAACTGGGCATCACGGCGATGATCATCGCCGTCGTGGCCGGTATTTCGTTCGGCTATCTCGCCGCCCGGTTCCGCGGCCAGGTCCTCGACAACGTCATCATCGTGCTGACCCTGGTCGGCGTCGCGGTGCCGATCTTCTTCCTCGGCTACATGATGCAGGACCTGCTTTCCACGCCGCTCGGGCTGCCGTCGCAGGGCAGGCAGGCTCCCGGCATCGACGCCACCGTCGTCACGCATTTCGCCATTCTCGACGGAATGATGACCGGCGAATGGGACGCGGTCTGGGACGCGATCAAGCACCTCATTCTTCCCGCGCTCGCGCTCGCCACCATTCCGCTCGCGGTGATCACCCGGATCACCCGCGCGTCGGTGCTCGACGTGTTCAACGAGGACTTCATCCGCACCGCGAACTCCAAGGGCCTCACGCAGCCCGTGGTCCGCCAGCGGCACGTGCTGCGCAACGCCTTGCTGCCGGTGATCACCACGATCGGCCTGCAGACCGGCGCGCTGCTCGGCGGCGCCGTGCTGACCGAGCGAGTGTTCAACTTCCGCGGCCTCGGATTCCTTCTCGCCGAAGGGATCGACAAGCGGGACTACCCGCGGCTGCAGGCGCTGCTGCTTCTCGGGGCACTGGTCTACGTGCTCGTGAACATGCTCGTGGATATTTCCTACGGGCTCATCGACCCGAGGGTGCGTGTGCGGTGAACACTCTGCTGAACAAGAAGAAAGAGCCGATCGACAAGCTCGCCTCGACGTCGGCGGGCGGCCGCAGTCTCGGCGCCGAGGCATTGCGCCGGATGCTGCGCAGCCCGGTGGCGATCGTCGGCGGCGTGATCACCCTGCTGTTCCTGCTGCTGGCGATTTTCGCGCCGCTGCTCGCGCCGAAGGACCCGCAGGTCCGGTATCTGCAGGACAAGGTCATCCTCGGCCGCGGCATCATTCCGGGCGCACAGCCCGGTTTCCCGCTCGGCGTAGACGATTTCGGCCGCGACTTCCTGTCCCGGCTGCTCATCGGCGCACAGCAGACGCTGCTGGTCGGCGTGCTCGCCACGGTGATCGGCGTGCTGATCGGCGCGCTCATCGGCGGGCTCGCGGGCGCGTTCGGCGGCTGGGTCGACACCGTCCTCATGCGAGTCGTCGACGTTTTGCTGGCGTTCCCCTCGCTGCTGCTGGCGATTTCGATCGCGGCGCTGTTCGCGAAGCCGAGCCAGTGGACGGTGATCATCGCGGTGTCGATCATCGGCGTGCCGATTTTCGCCCGGCTGCTGCGCGGTTCGATGCTCGCCCAGCGCGAGGCGGACCACGTGCTGGCGGCGACGTCGCTCGGCGTGAAGCGCACGACGATCGTGTTCCGGCACATGCTGCCGAACTCGCTCGGCCCGGTGATCGTGCAGGCGACGCTGACCCTGGCGACCGCGATCCTGGAGGCCGCGGCGCTGTCGTTCCTCGGTCTCGGCGACCCGGACCCGACCCGCGCGGAGTGGGGATTGATGCTGGGCAACGCTTCCCAGCACTTCCTCGACATCCGGCCCGAGCTGGCCTACTACCCGGCGATCGCGATCATCATCGTGGCGCTCGGGTTCACGCTGCTCGGCGAGTCCCTCCGCGAAGCCCTCGACCCGAAGAACCGGCGGTGACCCCGTGGCACTTCTCGAAGTCCGCGACCTGAAGGTCGTGTTCCAACGCCGCGGCGAAAGCGCGTTCGCCGCGGTCGACGGCGTGAGTTTCGACGTCGAACCCGGCCAGACGGTCGGTCTGGTCGGCGAGTCCGGCTGCGGCAAGTCGGTGACCTCGCTCGCGATCATGCGGCTGCTGGCCAAACGCGGCAACACCGTCAGCGGTTCGGTGCGCTTCGAGGGCACCGATCTGCTGACGCTGTCCGACCGCGAAATGCGCGACCGGCGCGGCCGCGATCTCGGCATGGTGTTCCAGGATCCGCTGTCCTCGCTGAACCCGGTCATCCCGATCGGGCTGCAGATCACCGAGGTGCTGGAGCGCCACCGCGACATGCCGCGCAAGAAGGCGCGGCTCGAAGCGGCGGAACTGCTCGACAAGGTCGGCATTCCCGACCCGACGCGGCGGCTTTCCGAGTACCCGCACCAGCTTTCCGGCGGAATGCGCCAGCGCGCGCTGATCGCGATCGCGCTGGCGTGCCGTCCGCGGCTGCTCATCGCGGACGAGCCGACCACCGCGCTCGACGTGACGATCCAGGCGCAGATCCTCGCCCTGCTGCGGGAACTGGTGCAGGACACCGGAACCGCGCTGGTGATGATCACGCACGACCTCGGCGTCGTCGCCGGGCTCTGCGACGAGGTCAACGTGCTCTACGGCGGCCGGATCGTCGAGCGCCAGGAACGGCATTCGCTGTTCGCGCAGCCGCGGCATCCGTACACGCACGGCCTGCTGGCCTCGATCCCGCGGCTCGACGAGGGCCGCGGCGAGAAGCTGGTGCCGATCCGCGGTTCGGTCGCCGACAACATCCCGTGGGACGGCGGTTGCGCGTTCGCGCCGCGCTGCCCGAACGCGGTCGCGGCCTGCCTGGAGAATTCGCCGGAGCTCGTTCCCGACCGGAACGGCTTGCTGCGCTGCCACAACCCGGTGCAACCCGCCGTGGCGGCAGGAGGAGGAACCCGATGACGGTGGCGAACACCGACGAGGTGCTGCTCGAGGTCACCGGCCTCAAGGTGCACTTCCCGATCAAGCGCGGCGTCGTCGTGGACCGCACGGTGGGCCACGTGTTCGCGGTGGACGGGGTCGACCTGTCGATCCGCCGCGGCGAAACCTACGGCCTGGTCGGCGAATCCGGCTGCGGCAAGTCGACGCTCGGCCGCGCGATCCTGCGGCTCAACGAGCCGACCGACGGCAAGGTCGTCTTCGACGGCACCGACGTCGCCCAGCTCAAGGGCGAGCAGCTGCGCAAGGCGCGGCGGCGGATGCAGATGGTGTTCCAGGACCCGATGTCGAGCCTGGACCCGCGCCAGTCGGTCGAGTCGATTCTCGTCGAGGGCATGCGCGCGCACGGGCTCGACAAGGACAAGGAGTCCACCGCGAAACGGCTGCGCGAGCTGCTGAACGCGGTCGGCCTTCCGGAGACCTCGCTGCGGAAGTACCCGCACGAGTTCTCCGGCGGTCAGCGCCAGCGCATCGGCATCGCGCGGGCGCTGTCGGTGGAACCGGACCTGATCGTCGCCGACGAACCGGTGTCCGCGTTGGATGTTTCGGTGCAGGCGCAGGTGGTGAACCTGCTGGAGGATCTGCAGGAAGAGCTCGGTCTCACCTACGTGGTGATCGCGCACGACCTCGCGGTGGTCCGGCACATCTCCGACCGGATCGGCGTGATGTACCTCGGTGCGCTGGTCGAGGAGACGACGTCGGAGGAGCTGTACCAGAACCCGCTGCATCCCTACACGCGCGCGCTGCTGTCGGCGATTCCGGTGCCGGACCCGGTGGTGGAGGACAGCCGTGAGCAGATCCTGCTCGCCGGCGACCTTCCCTCGCCTGCCAATCCGCCGTCGGGCTGCCGGTTCCACACGCGGTGCCCGTGGAAGCAGGAAAGCCTGTGCGACACCGATCGCCCGCAGCTGCGCGAAATCGGCGCCGGGCACCGGGTGGCCTGCCACTACGCGGAGGACATCCGCGACGGGCGGATCCAGCCGCACAAGGTCGAGGCGGAACTGGTCGACGCCGGGGCGCTGAACCCGGACCTCGGCCCGCCGGACGTCAGTTCGGCCGCCGAGATCCTCTGAACGCCTTGTGGGCGCCCGCTTTCCGGCGGGCGCCCACACTGCTTTTCAGGGCTGCAGGTCGACGGCGGCGCGGAACGAACCGTCCATGTGGAACGGCGTCGAGTTGTGCTCGTGCGCGATCAGCCAGCCGTTTCCGGTGCGCTGCAAGGCAAACGTCGTGCGGAACCAGAGCGTGAACGATTCGCTCGCGCCCTGCGGCGTCGCGGTCAGCTTCGTCAATGCCGTCACCACCGCCAGATCGCCGGACACGGTGATCTCCTCGTCGTGGTACGTGTAGGAAATCGGCCCGTCGAAGGTGCCGAACCACTGCTTGACGTACTCCGCGGAGGCGCCGGTCGTGCGCAGCGGCGGGGCGAGGTCGAACTTGACCGCCTTCTCGGCGTAGCTCGCGACGACCCGCTGCGGGTCCTTCGCGTGCATCGCCGCGGTGCGCTCGGCCAGAAGGTCGCGGATCTCGTTCTCGGACATTTTGTGTTCTCCTTTTTTCGGATTCGGTGTTCGTCCGGGACGTCGAAGCCGTCCGCTCGGCTTCGACATCAGGGTAGAAAACTTTTCGAGGAGGCTTCCGATGAAGTATCTGGTCCTGATCTACGGCAACCCGGCGTCGCGCGCGGCCTGGGCGGGGATGTCCGACGAGCAGAAGGCCGAGGGTCTGCGTGCCTACCAGCGGTTCCACGAGGACCTGGAAGGAACCGGGGAACGGATCGTGTCCGAGCGGCTGGCCGCGCCGGACCTGACGAAGCAGGTCCGCGTGCGCGCCGACGGCGTGACCACGACCGACGGCCCGTTCGCCGAGATCAAGGAACAGCTCGCCGGGTTCTACCTGCTGGAATGCGATTCGGAGGCCCGCGCGCTGGAGATCGCCGCGCGAATCCCGGAGGCCCCGTTCGCGACGATCGAGGTGCGGCCGGTGATGGGCCTGACCGGCGACGTGGACTTCGAGCTGTGATCGAGGACCTCCTGCGCGAGGCCATCCCGCAGGTGCTGACCGCGCTCGTGCGCCGCTACGGCGATTTCGGCAAATGCGAGGACGCCGTGCAGGAGGCCCTTCTCGCCGCCGCTGTGCAATGGCCGAAGGACGGTGTCCCGGACAACCCGAAGGCCTGGCTCGTCACGACGGCCTCACGGCGGCGGATCGAGATGTGGCGCAATGAAGCCGCGCGCCTCCGTCGTGAGGAGACGGTGGCCGCGATGGAACCGCCGTCCTTCGAACTCGTGCCGCAGCAGGACGACACCCTCACCCTGCTGTTGCTCTGCTGCCATCCGGCGCTGACCCGCCCGTCGCAAGTGGCTTTGACGCTGCGCGCTGTCGGCGGCCTGACCACCGCCGAGATCGCGCGGGCGTACCTGGTTCCGGAGCCGACGATCGGCCAGCGGATCAGCCGGGCGAAGCACAAACTGCGCGGTGCGGATTTCGCCCTTCCGCCGCAGGACGAGCTGCCGGAACGCGTCGCCGCGGTCTTGCAGGTGCTGTATCTGGTGTTCACCGAAGGCCACACCGCCAGCTCCGGCAGCGCGGTGAACCGCGTCGAGTTGACCGCCGAAGCCATCCGGCTTACCCGCCAACTGCGCGCCTTGCTGCCTGCCGACGGCGAGGTCGCCGGACTGCTCGCCCTCATGCTGCTCACCGACGCCCGCCGTCCGGCCCGCACCGGTCCTGGCGGAATCCCCGTGCCGCTGGCCGAACAAGACCGCACGCTCTGGGACGCTTCCGCGATCGCCGAAGGCAGCGCGCTCGTCGAACACGCGCTGGCCACGACCCCGGTCGGCCCGTACCAGCTGCAGGCCGCGATCGCCGCCGTGCACGACGAAGCCCCGACCGCCGACGCGACGGACTGGCCGCAGATCTTGGTGCTGTACGACCTTCTCCGGCAGATCGCCCCCGGCCCGATGGTCACCCTCAACCGCCTGGTCGCGCTCGCCCGCGTCGAAGGCCCGGCGCTCGCGCTGAGCGAACTGGACGCCACCGAGGTGGACCACTACCGCGCCGACGTCGTCCGCGCGCATCTCCTGGAGCTGTCCGGCGATCCGCAAGGCGCCCGCGACTGTTACCTGCGGGCCGCCCAGCGCACCTTGAGCCTGCCGGAACGGGAGTACTTCGAATCGCGTGCTTTGGGTGTTATGTCGGAAAAACCCTGAAAAACCCTGCCGGAAGACGGACCCCACCCCCGACTCCAGTCGGACGCGAGGATCCCCGTGAGCTGGGTACCCTGCGGAGACCAGGCACGAATCACAAGGGGGTTGGCAGTGAACATCGACCACGTGCTGGAGGCGATCCCTCCGCTCTCGGTCTACCTGTTGGTGGGCTTGGTGGTGATGGTCGAAAGCCTGGGCATCCCGCTGCCGGGGGAGATCGTGCTGGTGAGCGCGGCGCTGCTGGCGTCGTCGCACAGCGGGCTGAACCCGGTGTGGATCGGCGCGCTGGCCACCGCGGGCGCGATCATCGGCGACAGCATCGGATACCTGATCGGCCGCAAGGGCGGCAAACGGCTGTTCGCGTGGGCGGGCCGGAAGTTCCCCAAGCATTTCGGCCCCGATCACATCGCGAGCGCCGAACGGATGTTCCACAAACGCGGCATGTGGGCCGTGTTCTTCGGCCGGTTCGTCGCGGTGCTGCGCATCCTGGCCGGCCCGCTCGCGGGGTCGCTCAACATGCACTACCCGCGCTTCCTGATCGCGAACGCCCTCGGCGGCATCGTGTGGGCGGGCGGAACGACGGCGCTCATCTACTACCTGGGCGTGGTCGCCGACAAATGGCTGAAGGGCTTCCAGTGGGCAGGCCTCGGGGCGGCGCTGGTGATCGGCGTGGTGGTGACGCTGGTGCTGAAGAAGCGCATGGCGCGCCACGCCACGGAGTCGTCCTCGGCCTCGTCGGACGAGAAGAACGACGCGGTGGCCTGAAGTTTTCGCCCCTGAAATCCCCCGGTAAGTCTTCGGACTCGCCGGGGGATTTCCGTTCCCGGGCAACCGAACAGAGAGCGAACGATGATCAGTGACAACGGCACGAGCCGCACAATCGGCGAGGTCCGCGACTATCTGCTTCGCCAGCTGAACTCCGCCCTTCGCAGGCCGGGCATGTACGGCGGGGAAAGCGCACTCCGGCTGTTTCTCGATGCCGTCGCATTCGTCGACGGAGGCGAGCAGCTCTTGGCCGATGACCTGGCCGAGCTCCGGTCACGGGAAGCGTTCGTCTCCACCGGGGTGAGCGGCGCGGTCGAACTCGTAATGGGCGAGCGGGACTCGCACATCATGGCGTCGGTTTACGCCGAGATCGCGCACCGCCGCGGCTGGCTCACCCTGGACAACACGCTGTCCCCAGTGGATTACGACCACCTCCGAGACCGGCTCCAGTCGTGGTGTGCCCACGACTGGAGCCACAGCGAAATCCTCGCCGAGGCCGGGCCGCCGTCGGTACTCCTCGGCGGATCCAACCCGGCTTTCCCGAAGACGTTCGCTTACGGCACCGTGCATCTCGACGACCCGCTTGTCTTTTTCCATCTCGGGAGCGGGACCGAGCCAGGAGCAAGCGCCGAGCCGGAGTCAGTGCTGTTAGCGACTCGCTATGGCGGGGCGAGGTTCGTCGACAGGTTCGCCTTCACCCCCAAAGGCGCGGCCCGTCGTGCCAGCAAGAGACGGGCGGCTGATGCCAGCCGGTGACCCTCACACCGGCAGCAATTCCTCCGGCGTAACCGCGGGCTTCCGCCGCAACGACCCCAGCAGCACCCCGCCGATCACCACCGCCGCAGCCACCAGCGTGAGGACCGTCGGCACCTCGCCGAGGATGAAGAACGACGCCGTCAACCCCACCACCGGCACCAGCAGCGAGAACGGCGCGACCACGCCGGCCGGGTTGCGGCGCATCAGCGTGGTCCAGATGCCGGACCCGATGACCGTCCCGAAGACGACCACGTACGCCAGCCCCGCGAGGCCGATCAGACCCGTCTTGGTGCCGAGCGTCGCCAGTGAATGCCACGCCGCTCCGGGGCCTTCGAAGATGCTCGACAGCGCGAGCATCGGCAGCGGCGGCACCACCGACATCCACAGCGTCAGGTGCAGCGGGTTGTCCGGCTCCGCGCGGCGCATGCTCAAGTTGCCGATCGCCCAGCTCAGCGCGGCCAGCAACGTCAGCACCACCGGCACCAGCGCGGCGTGGGCGGACTGCTGCCAGGCGATCGCCGTCATCCCCGCCACCGCGAGCAGAATTCCGGCCAGCTGCCGTCCGGAGACGCGTTCCCGCAGCAGTACTGCGCCCAGCAGCACGGTGAACGGCGCCGACGCCTGCAGCACCAGCGACGCCAGCCCGGTCGGCATGCCCAGGTGCATCGCGACGAACAGGAACGCGAACTGTCCGGTGCCGAACCCGAGCCCGTAGCCGAGGAGGTACCGCAGCTTCACCCGCGGCCACGGCACGAGGAAAACCGTCGGAACGGCGATCAGCAGGAACCGCAGCGCGCCCGCGAACATCGGCGGGAACTGGCCGAGTGTGGCGTGGATCGCAATGAAGTTGAGGCCCCACAAGACGGCGACGAACACAGTGAGCAGACGGTCCCGGATGGCCATGCCTCAACTGTGCCTAGGCGAACTTTGAAGCACCAGCGAGAATAACTGCACTGACTGTGTAGCGTTGCTTCACATACACTGCCCGGATGGACTTGGGCAGGCTTCGGACGCTGCGGGAATTCGCCGATCGGGGCAGCGTCACCGCCGCTGCTCAGGCGTTGCATTGCACGCCGTCGGCGATCTCGCAGCAGTTGCGCGCGTTGCAGGCGGAGGTCGGCATCGCGCTCACCGAACCGGCTGGTCGCGGCCTTCGGCTCACCGACGCCGGCCGCGCGCTCGTCGCCCGCGCCGACGACGTGCTGGCCGCGCTGGACCGGGCCGAGGCGGAGCTGGACACCTACCGCAGCGCCCCGCGCGGCCGCGTGCGGATCGCGATCTTCCAGTCCGCCGGCCTGATGCTCCTGCCCGGCCTGCTGCGCCGCATCGACCGGCA
Source organism: Amycolatopsis sp. NPDC114503 (assembly GCF_055633655.1). NCBI lineage: Bacteria > Bacillati > Actinomycetota > Actinomycetes > Pseudonocardiales > Pseudonocardiaceae > Amycolatopsis > Amycolatopsis sp. NPDC114503. The sequence goes on from NZ_JBVKDT010000001.1 coordinate 1,061,716, forward strand.
CGAGAACCTCGAGGTCGACGTCCGCGACGTCGACATGGTTCCGCCGCAGGTGCCGGGCCTGGTCGCCGACTACGACGTCGTCGTCGCCCACCGCGACGAGCACGCGGCCGAGTTCGACACCGAACGCCTCGACGTGGTCCCGCTGCTGCGCGAACCCCTGGACGTCGCCCTCCCGGTCGGCCACCGGCTCGCCGGCAACCGCCGCGTCGGCCTCGCCGATCTCGCGGACGAACGCTGGATCTCGGTGGACCACGGCTTCCCGGTCGACGACGTCCTCCGCTCGCTGACCGTGCGCACCGGCGTGCGGCCGCAGATCGTCCAGCGCATCAACGATTTCCGCATCACCGAACGGCTCGTCGCGGCCGGGCACGGGATCGCGCTGATGCCTCGGTACACAATGGACACTCGACGAGGCAGCGGCTTGGTCGGCCGTCCGCTGGCGGGGATCCGCGCGGCGCGGCTGGTGGAAGTGGTGTGCCGCACCGGTGCGGCGAACCGTCCAGCGGTCGCGACGGTCATCGACGAGATGCGTGCCGAAGTCGCCGCCCTCACGACCTAGCCAGGTTCCCGGGCGGGCAGGCCCCGCAACAGGGTGTCGAGGAAAAGCTCGAATCGCGGTGCGTCCGGTCCGAGGTCGAGCGGGTTTTCCCGGACGGCGAGCCAGCTGACCGTGCAGGTGATGAAGATGTACCAGCTCTGCTCGGCCAGTTCCGGGCGCACTCCGGCATTGGTGAACGCCGTGACCACCTGAGCGCGCAGGCGGCCGAAGGAGTCCGCGTTGTGCCGATGCGGCCGGGACAACCGGCTCGCATAACCGGGTACCGCGAGAAACTGATCGTGCATCGCCCACGCGACCTTCGCGAGCCACGGCCGCCAAGACCGTCGCGGCGGCCCCTCCGCGGGAAGCACCCGATCCAGCACCACCTCGCTGACCAGATCGAACAGCGCGTCCCGGTTGGCGACCCAGCGGTAGAGCGCGCCATGCGTCACGCCGAGCCGCGCGGCCAGTTCGCGCATGGTCAGCGTGTCGAGATTCCCTGCCGACAACGCCGCGTCGACGATCCGCTCGCGATCGAGCTGTGCGGGACGGCCGGGCCGCGGTCGAGTCATGGTCGGGGACTCTACCGAGAAGCATTAGTGACCATTGGTTACAAACTGGTGTAGCGTGGCGGCATGGCAGACATCAACGGCACCGTGCGGCCCGGCTTCGAGCAAGTGCGGGACGAGTTCGCCGCAGTAGCCGACGGATCCGCGCAACTGGCGGTGTACCGCCACGGCGAGCAGGTGGTCGACCTCTGGACCGGCGAGGACATCGACGGGGATTCCCTGATCGGCGCGTACTCCGCGTCGAAAGGGGCAGCGCACCTGACTGTCGCGCTGCTGGTCCAGGACGGCGTACTGGACCAGCAGCAGCGAGTGAGCCACTACTGGCCGGAGTTCGCGGCCGAAGGCAAACAAGACGTCACCCTGCGAGAGCTTCTGGCGCACCGAGCCGGACTGGTCGGATCCGACGAAGGCTTCAGCCGCGCGGAACTCGCGGACGACCGCATCGTCGCCGAACGACTGGCCCGGCAGCGCCCGTTCTGGCGGCCCGGCACCGCATTCGGTTACCACGCACTGGTAATCGGCGCGCTCAGCGGCGAAGTCGTCCGCCGCGCGACCGGCCGCACCCTCCAGGAAACCTTCGCCGACCGCGTCAGCGCTCCGTACACAGTGGACTTTCACCTCGGCCTGTCCGCCGAACTGGAGCCGCGATTCGTTGCCACGCAACCGATGGTGCTGACCCCCGAACGTCAGCTCCCGCTGCCCGCCGCGAACAGCCTCCAGGGCATCGCGTTCAACCGGCACCATCCAGACGCCCCGGAGGTGTGGGAACTGCCGAACCTCCCGGAAGTCCGACGGCTCGGCCCGGCGTCGTTCGGCGGGGTCGCCTCAGCCCGCGGCCTGGCCCGGATGTACGCGGCGGCGATCAGCCCGCTGGACGGCGAATCGCCCTTGCTGAAGCCGGAAATCGCCGCCGAGTTCGCGCAGATCCATTCCATCGGGCGCGACGTGGTGCTAGGCGAGCAGAAGGCGTTCGGCATCGGATTCCACGCCACCGCCGAGCGCTACCCGGAGCTGGGCCAGGGCAGTTTCGGCCACAGCGGCGCGGGCGGCCAGCAGGCTTTCGCCGACCCCCGCAACGGCATCGCATACGGCTACACCCGCCGCCGCATCCCGTTCCCCGCCGCAGCCGCTCCGGAGAACGAACCGCTGATCAGGGCGCTGTACTCGGCGCTCCGTGCCGTCGAATCCCGACGGTGATCGCCAAACCCAGCAACACCGCGATGGCCAACGACAACGCCAAGCTCACTCCCGGCAGGGCAACCAACTACCCACCGACGTAACCGAAAACGCGCCATACGACGTCCACCGCAGCACCCCCAGCGCAACGAGCCAGCCAACAGCCACCGCGCTACCACCAAGACCGGCCGCGGATGCCTCTGCAGGCATCCGTCGAGCCAGGCCAGCCCGACGGCCACACCCCTGCCGAGCAACGTCACCTCGGTGAGCAACACCCGAGATCGCGCCGGTTTCTGGACTGAGCGATTCGACGGCCCCCCGGGCCGGCGAATCGGGAGGGAAGAAACCGGCTCCCCGGCGATCTCGGCTCCCCGGCGATCTCGGCTCCCCGGCGATCTCGGCTCCCCGGCGATCTCGGCTCCCCGGCGATCTCGGCTCCCCGGCGAAGCCGGGGCAATCAACCCGGACAGTAGATGTCAGGGTTCGCGCGCACGCTGGTGGTCCACCGAGAGAAAGGGGACGAACGGAATGAGCGGGGTACTGGCCGGCAAGGTCGCGCTCGTGGCGGGCGGCACGCGCGGGGCGAGCCGGGCGATCGCGGTCGAACTGGGCCGGGCCGGGGCGTACGTGTACGTCACCGGTCGCACGACGCGGGCCGGACGGTCCGAAGTGGACCGTCCGGAGACCATTGAGGACACTCTGAAGCGGATCGAAGCCGCCGGCGGCAAGGGAAGCGCGCTGCGGGTCGACCATCTGGTGAGCGACGAGGTCGCCGCGCTCGCCCAGCGGATCGACGCCGAGCACGGCGGGCTCGACATCCTGGTCGACGGCATCTGGGGCGGCGATCGCTATCTCGAGTGGGGCAAACCGGTCTGGGAGCATTCGCTGGATGCCAGCCTGCGGATGATGCGGCTGTCCCTCGACGCGCACCTGATCACCAGCCACCATCTGTTTCCGCTGGTCATCCGGCGTCCGGGCGGGCTCGTGATCGAGTTGACCGACGGCACCGCCGAGTACAACGCGAAGTACCGCGAGGGCACTTCGCTGCCGTACTACCTGGCCAAGGCGGCGATCAACGTCCTGGCCGTCGGCGAGGCAGCCGAACTGAAGGCGCACGACTGCACGGCGATCGCGTTCACACCGGGTTGGCTGCGTTCGGAGGCGATGCTGGAGATCTTCGAGGTCACCGAGGAAAACTGGCGCGACGCGACGGTCCGCGAGCCGCACTTCGTGATCTCGGAATCGCCGACCTTCTCCGGCCGCACAGTCGTCGCGCTCGCCGCCGACGCCGACCGGCACCGCTGGACCGGCCAGACCGTTTCCAGCGGACAGCTGGCGAAGGTCTACGAGATCGACGACGTGGACGGCAGCCGTCCGGACGCATGGCGGTACATCGAGGAGGTCCAGGAACCCGGAAAACCGGCCGACGCTTCCGGCTACCGCTGAGCCTTATTGCGGTCGGCGAGCGCCTGACCGAATTCCGCGACCGCGGCGCGGATCTCCGGCGGGGCCAGCACCTCGACGCCGGGGCCGAGCGAAACCAGCTGTCCGACGGCAACTTCCTTGCCCTCCATGGCGAACTCGGCCTCGGCCCACCCGTCGTCGTCCTTCGGGCCGAGCGACACCAGCACCTCGTTCACGTGCTCCGGCCCGAAAACCCGCCGCAAGGCACCCGCCGCGGACCGGTCGAGCCGAGCTGTCACCTTCAACGGCAGCGGCATCTTCTCGAACTCCGCCGACGACGCGCGCCACCAATCGGCGAGCGAGAATTCTTCCGGCCGCGCAAAGGTTTCACCGGTTTCGGCGACCGCTTCCAACCGGGAGACGCGATACGTCCGCAGGTCCTCTCCGACCCGCGCAACCAGGTACCAAACCCCGGCTTTCAACACGAGACCCAGCGGATCGAGCGTCCGCCGGGTGATCTTGTCGCGCCGCCGATACCGCACGTCGAGCTGCCGTTGAGTCCACACCGCCTTCGCGACCGCAGGCAGCGCTGCGGCGTCGTCCGGCGAGCTGAACCAGGCAGAGGCGTCGAGATGAAACCGCCCGGCGACTGTCCGAGCCTGTTCCTGCAGCTCAGCCGGCATGCTCGCGGACACTTTCGCGTGCGCGGCGGCCACAGCGGTGCCGAGGCCGAGCCCAGCCAGCGCGTCCGGAACGTCGAGGGCCAGCAGCGCGACGGCCTCCCGAGAAGTGAGGCCGTCGAGCCGCGAACGCCAGCCGTCGACGAGCCGGATGCCGCCGTACCGCCCTGGTTCACTCCAGAGCGGCACGCCGGCTTCGCGCAATGCGGCGAGATCGCGCCGCATCGTCCGTTCGGTCACGCCGAGTTCGCTGGCCAGCTCCCCGACGGTGCCCGCGCGTTTGCGGTGCAGCGTGAAGAGAAGCGCGACCAGGCGCTCGGCTCGCATCAGGCTCGGATCAGCGGTTGGCCCGGTTGACCGCGCTCACCACGGCCCGCAGCGAAGCGGTGACGATCGACGGGTCGATGCCGATGCCCCAGAACACGCGGTCGGAGATCGCGCATTCGATGTAGGACGCGGCGCGCGAGTCGTCGCCGGGGCTCAGCGTGTGCTCGCTGTAGTCCAGGAGCCTCAGGTCGTAGCCCACAGTGGACAGTGCGTCGAAGAACGCGGCGATCGGCCCGTTGCCGCGGCCGGTGATCTCGTGCTCGTCGCCCTCGACCTTCACCGTGGCCTCGAGGTCGTACTCGCCGCCGCCGTTGTCGGTGACGCGCTGCTTGATCAGCTCCAGCGGGGTCTTCGACTCCAGGTACTCGGCCGAGAACGCGCGCCACATGGTGGCCGGGTCGACCTCGCCGCCCTCGGTGTCGGTGTAGGCCTGGATGACCTTCGAGAACTCCATCTGCAGCCGGCGCGGCAGGTCCAGCTGGTGCTCGGCCTTCATGATGTAGGCGACGCCGCCCTTGCCGGACTGCGAGTTCACCCGGATCACGGCCTCGTAGGTGCGGCCGACGTCCTTCGGGTCGATCGGCAGGTACGGGACCTCCCACGGGTGCTCGTCGACCGGGACGCCCTTCTTGTCGGCGGCGTCCTTCATCGCGTCGAGACCCTTGTTGATCGCGTCCTGGTGGCTGCCGGAGAAGGCGGTGAACACCAGGTCGCCGCCCCACGGCGAGCGTTCCGGGACGGGCAGCTGGTTGCAGTACTCGACGGTCCGCTTGATCTCGTCCATGTCGGAGAAGTCGATCTGCGGGTCGATGCCCTGGCTGTAGAGGTTCATGCCCAGCGCGACCAGGTCGACGTTGCCGGTGCGCTCGCCGTTGCCGAACAGGCAGCCTTCGATCCGGTCCGCGCCTGCCTGGTAGCCCAGTTCGGCGGCGGCGATGCCGGTGCCGCGGTCGTTGTGCGGGTGCAGCGACAGGATCACCGAATCGCGGCGCTCCAGGTTGCGGCTCATCCACTCGATCGAGTCGGCGTAGACGTTCGGCGTCGCCATCTCGACGGTCGCGGGCAGGTTCAGGATCACCGGCTTCTGCGGCGTCGGCTGCCAGATCTCGGTGACCGCGTTGCACACCTCGAGCGCGTAGGACAGCTCGGTGCCGGTGTAGGACTCGGGCGAATACTGGAAGCGGAAGTCGGTGTCCGGCTGCTTGGCCGCCAGCTCGACGACCATTTCGGCGGCCTGCGTCGCGATCTTCTTGATGCCCTCGCGCTCCTCGCGGAACACCACGCGGCGCTGCAGGATCGAGGTGGAGTTGTAGATGTGGACGATCGCCCGGGGCGCGCCTTCGAGGGCCTTGAAGGTCCGCTCGATCAGCTCGGGACGGCACTGGGTCAGCACCTGGATGTGCACGTCGTCCGGGATCGCGCCCTCTTCGATGATCTCGCGCACGAAGTCGAAGTCGGTCTGCGACGCGGCCGGGAAACCGACCTCGATCTCCTTGTAGCCCATGCGGACCAGCAGGTCGAAGAACTTGCGCTTGCGCGCGGGCGACATCGGGTCGATCAGCGCCTGGTTGCCGTCGCGCAGGTCGACCGCACACCACAGCGGCGCGCGCTCGATGCGCTTGTCCGGCCAGGTGCGGTCGGGTACGTCGATGTTCTCGACGACGTCGTACCAGGGGCGGTAACGGTGAACCGGCATGGACGTGCCGCGCTGCGGGTTCCACGAGGGCTGTCCGGCGGGCGCGGGACGAGAGGGCGTGCGCAGACGGGAGTTAGTGGTGCGGGGGTCGGTGCTCATCGCGGGAAAATCTCCTGAACGGATCGGTGCGGACGACCGGCACCACAAAGCCCCGCGACGAGGAGCCGGTCAGATCAGGCCCCGTCGCGGCAGCGAAGCAGGAGTTCACGCGCCACGGGGTCACTGTAACCACCCGGCACGCCGAAAGGAAAGCCGCCCGCCGCGATCGAACTGTTACGTCGGGTGGCTGATACCTGTTACTAGCGGGTAGCGGGCCGCGAAGCGACGTGCCAGACTGCCCGGCATGGGCGAGCACGCGGAAGAAGCGCAGGAAACCGAGGCGAAGGCGCGGCCCCAGCGCACCCCGGTGGACTGGCGGCGCACTCGTGAGCGCGCGGTGTCGTTCATCGCGTCACTCGTGCGCTGGGCAGGGCTGCTGTTCGCCGCGGTCTTGGTGCTGCACGTGATTTTCGTCATCGGCGAGGCCAACCAGGGCAACGGCATCGTCTCGTTCGTCCGCAGCTGGGCCGACGGGCTTTCGCTCGGCTTCAAGGACCTGTTCACGCCTGGCGACGCGAAGCTGCGGGTGCTGGTGAACTACGGCATCGCTGCGGTGTTCTGGCTGGTTGTGTCGGGGATTCTCGCGAAGATCATCCGTCGCGTCGGAGGCGCTGGCGCCTGATCACGGCTGCCAGACGATCGGATTTTCCCGGTAGTCCGTGCCCTTGGCCAGCCAGGCGAAAGAGTCGTCGTCGTACCTCGCGCTAGTCACTGTGGTGCCGGGGACGGCCAGTTCCATCGTGCACGAGCGGTAGGTCGCGCCCTTGGCCGTGAAGCCGACGGTGGTGTCGCTATGGCACTCCGGTGAGTCCCCGGTCAGGCCCGTCCTGCCTTTGGAGCCGTCCTTGAGCAGGCCGGTCACTTTGATCGAGTAGGCGTCGGAGAAGTCATCGCCGGTCTCGTTCGACACGGTGACCTGGACGTAGAACGGCACCAGCCCGGTGAGGTCGTCGCCGAGATTCATCTTGGCCAGTTCCGCCTCGGTGCCCCGGTCGATGCGGGTCACCATGACGCCGATCGCGCCGAGAGGCGAGGAGTCGGTCGTGAACGGCACCACGGCCTTCTCGCCGATTTTGAGAATCGTGCCCGGCTTGGTGTAGGCGATCTTCGGCCGCGCGTGCGCACTGGTCGAGGCAGGTGCCGAGGTCGAGGCGGGCGCTGAGGCCGAGGCGGTGCCCGGCGGCGGCGCGTCGGGCGCGCCCGAACACGCGGACAGTGTGAATGCCAACGCCGCCACCACGACGATCGGTCTTCTGCCAGACATCAGTTCTCCCCAGAACGCGAAAGGGGCGTCAGCCCTCGGCTGACGCCCCGCGGCGGTTTCGCGCCCAGCTTACTGCCAGGTCACCGCGTCCTTGCCGTAGTCGGTGTTCGGAGCCAGGTCCCGGTAAGTGCTAGCTCCGTAGCTAGCCCCCTTGACCTCCGCACCGGCCGGAGCCAGCGCCAGCACGCAGCTGGTGTACGAAGCGCCCTTCGTGGTGAACGCCTTGCCCGAGTTGCCGCTGTCGCACTTCTCGAACTTGCCGATCACGCTCACGTGCGGGCCGCTGGTGCCGTCCGCGAGCAGGCCGTTCATCAGGCCCAGCGAGCTGTAGGCGAAGTCCGAGCCGGTCTCGTTCGTGACCTTGACCTGGATGTAGTACGGCGTCATCCCCTTGGCTCGGTCGCCGAGCTTCAGCGGGGCCAGGTCGGCCTCGACGCCCTTGTCGATGCCGGTCACCGTCACGCCGATCGCGCCGGTGATCTTCTGCGACTTGAACGGCACCACGGCCTTCTCGCCGATCTTCAGCTTCGTGCCCTGCTTGGTGTAGTCGGCCGAGGCGGACTCGCCGGCGGGCGCGGCGGACGAGGAAGACGAAGGCGCGGCCGCGGACGAGGCGGGCGGCGTGGCGATCGCCGGAGCGGGAGCCTTGTCGTCCGAGCTGGAACACCCGGACAGTGCGAACGCCATCGCCGTTGCGGAAATCGCCATTACAACCGGCAGCCCAGTACGCATCTCGTCGCTCCTTGAGGATTCTCCTACCGATTCAGTGGCCTGACCGGCTTGGTGCCTATCTGACCGCAGAAGCGGGTTGCCGGTTCCCTCGAATGCTCACGAAACGGTCACAGTGCCGGAGACCCCCATTTGTCGCCGAAGGCGAACTCCTCGATCGGCAGCCGTCGCCGAGGGGCGAGTTCTCGTTCGATGCGTCGCGGGTCCTCCAGTACCGAAGCGTCAGCGGCCGATCCGACGGCGATCGCCACCCTGGCCACCGCCTCGTCCGGCAGGCTGAACTCCGCGCGGACCGCGTCCGGCGAGAAGCCCGCCATCTGGTGCGCGATCAGGCCGAGTTCGACCGCCTGCAGGACGAGGTTCTCGGTCGCCAAGCCCAGTCCGTAGTCGGTGTAGGGCACCTCCCCCTTCTCGTTCGTGGTGACCATCACGCCGATCAGCAACGCGCTCGCCCGGAACGCCCAGGCCTGGTTCCCGGAGTTCAGCGTCGCGAGGATGCGCGGGAAGACCGGGTCGCCTCGGCGGCCGACGAGGTAGCGCGCCGGCTGGGTGTTGCCGAAAGACGGTGCCCACCTGGCGGCTTCGAGCAAGGCGGTCAGCTGGGCGGCGGTGATCTCGGCGGTCTCGTCGTAGGCCCGCGGGCTCCAGCGCTCGGCGATGGCCGGCGCGACGGGGACGCTCGTCTCGGCTGGTTTGCGCATGCGGCGAACCGTAGTACGACCGGGAGTGCTCTCCGTCACTCCGGAGGAAGGGCTTCGAGCTTTCCCCTGGCGTCAAGGAAAATTTACTTCCAAATGCTCCGAGCGGGCCGTGGCGGACCACTCGATGGGGTGGCGGGCGCCGTTCGCGCCGGTAGGCTCTTCTCCAAATGAAGGGCCGTGGGCGCTCCTCGGTGCCCTCCAAGGAGTACGCCCCGGCCCGTCAAGGAGGTTCGGGCGTGGCCCTCGTGGTCCAGAAGTACGGCGGATCGTCGCTGGAAAGTGCCGACCGGATCAAGCGCGTGGCAGAACGGATCGTCGCGACCAAGAAGGCGGGCAACGACGTGGTCGTCGTGTGCTCGGCGATGGGCGACACCACTGATGAGCTGCTCGATCTGGCGCAGCAGGTGAACCCGGCGCCGCCGGAGCGGGAAATGGACATGCTGCTCACCGCCGGTGAGCGCATCTCGAATTCATTGGTCGCGATGGCGATTTCCGCGCAAGGCGCGCAAGCCTGGTCGTTCACCGGTTCCCAAGCGGGCGTGGTCACCACGTCGGTGCACGGCAACGCGCGCATCATCGACGTCACTCCGAGCCGCGTCACCGAGGCGCTGGAGCAGGGTTACGTCGCGCTGGTGGCCGGTTTCCAAGGCGTGGCACAGGACACCAAGGACATCACGACGCTCGGCCGCGGCGGTTCCGACACCACCGCGGTGGCGCTCGCCGCCGCGCTGAACGCGGACGTCTGCGAGATCTATTCCGATGTGGACGGTGTGTATTCGGCCGACCCGCGGATCGTGCCGGACGCCAAAAAGCTCGACACCATCCCGTACGAGGAGATGCTGGAGCTCGCGGCGAGCGGATCGAAGATCCTGCACCTGCGTTCGGTCGAGTACGCGCGCCGCTACGGCGTGCCGATCCGAGTCCGTTCTTCTTACAGCGACAAGCCGGGCACCACGGTGGCCGGATCGATCGAGGAGATCCCCGTGGAACAAGCGCTGATCACCGGTGTGGCACACGACCGCTCGGAAGCGAAGATCACCGTGACCGGCGTGCCGGACCACGCCGGGGCCGCGGGCAGGATCTTCCGGGTCGTCGCCGACGCCGAGATCGACATCGACATGGTGCTGCAGAACGTGTCCAGCACGTCGTCCGGCCGCACCGACATCACCTTCACGCTGTCGAAGGCCAACGGGGCCAAGGCGGTCAAGGAACTCGAGAAGATCAAGGCGGAGATCGGCTTCGAGTCGGTGCTGTACGACGACCACGTCGGCAAGGTGTCGCTCGTCGGCGCCGGGATGCGCTCGCACCCTGGCGTCACGGCGACGTTCTGCGAGGCGCTGGCCAACGCGGGCGTGAACATCGAAATCATCAACACCTCGGAGATCCGCATTTCGGTGCTGATCCGCGACGCGCAGCTGGACGAGGCCGTGCGCGCGATCCACGAGGCGTTCGAACTGGGCGGCGACGAGGAAGCCGTCGTCTACGCGGGGAGTGGTCGCTGATGGCACAGGGTCTTCGCGTCGGCGTGGTCGGGGCGACCGGCCAGGTCGGCGCCGTCATGCGCAAGCTGCTCGACGAGCGGAACTTCCCGGTCGAGCAGATCCGGTACTTCGCCTCGGCCCGTTCAGCGGGACGCACGTTGCCGTGGCGCGGCGAGGAAATCACCGTCGAGGACACCGCGACCGCTGATCTGTCCGGTTTGGACATCGCGCTGTTCTCCGCGGGCGGCGCGACTTCGCGCGAACAGGCGCCGCGGTTCGCCGAGGCGGGCGCGATCGTGGTCGACAACTCGTCGGCTTTCCGTCGCGACCCGGACGTGCCGCTGGTCGTCAGCGAGGTCAACCCGGAAGCGATCAAGAACGTGCCGAAGGGGATCATCGCGAACCCCAACTGCACCACGATGGCCGCGATGCCGGTCCTCAAGCCGCTCCACGACGAAGCCGGTCTGGTGCGGATCATCGCGAGCACCTACCAGGCAGTCTCCGGAAGCGGCCTCGCCGGCGTCGACGAACTCGCCGCTCAGGTGAACGCCGTCGCTTCGCGCGCGGCTTCGCTCACGCACGACGGTTCGGCGGTCGAATTCCCGGCCCCGGCCAAGTATGTCGCGCCGATCGCATTCAACGTCCTGCCGATGGCCGGGTCCATTGTGGACGACGGCACGTTCGAGACGGACGAGGAACAGAAGCTGCGCAACGAAAGCCGGAAGATCCTGGGCATCCCGGAGCTGCTGGTTTCGGGCACGTGCGTCCGCGTTCCGGTGTTCACCGGGCACTCGCTGTCGGTGAACGTCGAATTCGAGCGGCCGCTGTCGGTCGAGCGAGCGACGGAACTGCTGTCGACCGCGCCGGGCGTGCAGCTGGCCGACGTGCCGACGCCGCTGCAGGCCGCCGGCATCGACCCGAGCCTGGTCGGGCGCATCCGCACTGACCCGGGCGTCCCGGACGGCCGAGGCCTGGCGCTGTTCGTTTCCGCCGACAACCTCCGCAAGGGGGCGGCGCTGAACACCGTGCAGATCGCCGAGCTGGTGGCGCAGAACCGCTGAGTTCGCTGGCAAAACTGCCCGGTCCCTTGTTCAGGGGCCGGGCAGTTTTCACTTCTTCTTCTGCCGCGGCCTGATCGGTTTCAGTCCGAACGCGACCCGGATCTCCGGCTTCCGCACGGGCCGCAGGACGGAAGGCCACGGCGCTCGAGGTGCCGCCAAGCCCGAGCAGGCAACCGACGAACGCCACGAGCGCTAGATAGAGCACGGCCTGGCCGCCGATCGCCCGCCGCATCGCCCGGATTCCCCGCCGCACCTCCCGCTCCGCGTTCGCGCCGGACGCGGGCATCGGCTGGACGGGATCACCTCGGACAACCACCTCAGGTTCGGGAACCGGGCCAGGAGACCGCCGGGTGTCCGGGACCGCTCCCCGCTGCTCGGCGAACCGGCTGGCGCGGCTCCGGATCTTCCGGAGCAGCCCGGCCCAGTGTGGCTCCTCGGTCGCCGCCGCGTTGCCGGGCGCCGATTTCCGTTTTCGTTCCACCTGTGCCCCGATGACGGAAAACCCGTTGTCGCGAGCGGCCCGGTGCCGGATGCTGAGCGGGCAAACTTCGTTCTGGGAAAGGAAAGTCATGTACACGGCAGTGGACGGCGCGCGGGTTCCGATCCGGATGTGGGCAGATCCCGCGTCGGTCGAAGACCAGGCGATGCGTCAGCTGCGCAACGTCGCCAACCTTCCTTGGGTGCACGGCGTCGCGGTGATGCCCGACGTCCACTACGGCAAGGGCGCGACGGTGGGCAGCGTCATCGCCATGCGCGACGCCGTCTCTCCGGCCGCGGTCGGCGTCGACATCGGCTGCGGGATGAGCGCGGTGCGGACGTCGCTCACCGCGAGCGACCTGCCGGACGACCTCGGCAAGCTGCGCAAGCGGATCGAATCGTCGGTGCCGGTCGGGTTCGGGCTGCACAAGACGCCGGTCAACACCGCGAAGGTGCACGGCGTCGGCGGCTGGGACACGTTCTGGAAGGCGTTCGGCGATCTGCACGAGGGCGTTCAGGACCTGCGCAAGCGAGCGCACCTGCAGGTCGGCAGCCTCGGCGGCGGCAACCACTTCATCGAGGTCTGCCTCGAACAGGGCGGAGCCGACGAGGGCCGGGTCTGGCTGATGCTGCATTCGGGTTCGCGCAACATCGGCAAGGAACTCGCCGAGCGGCACATGGCGATCGCGCGGAAGCTGCCGCACAACCGGGATCTGCCGGATCCCGACCTGTCGGTGTTCGTCGCGGACACGCCGGAAATGCAGGCCTACCGGCGCGACCTGTTCTGGGCGCAGGACTACGCGGCGCGGAACCGGGCGACGATGATCGCGCTGGTGAAGCTCGCGGTCTCGGACGTGATCCCGGGAACGACTTTCGACGACGCGATTTCGTGCCACCACAACTATGTCGCCGAGGAAACCTACGACGGCGTCGACCTGCTCGTGACCCGCAAGGGCGCGATCCGGGCCGGCTCCGGCGATCTCGGGATCATCCCGGGCAGCATGGGAACCGGCTCGTACATCGTGCGCGGGCTCGGCAATACCGCGTCGTTCGAATCCGCGTCCCACGGAGCCGGACGGCGGATGTCGCGGACGAAGGCACGCAAGACGTTCACCGCCGCCGACCTCGCCGCGCAGACCGCGGGCGTGGAATGCCGGAAGGACACCGGGGTCGTCGACGAGATTCCGGCCGCGTACAAGGACATCGAGACGGTGATCAAGGCACAGACCGACCTGGTCGAGGTGGTCGCCCACCTCAAGCAGGTCGTGTGCGTGAAGGGCTGAGGGATTCCCGCGGGCGAACCGCACTGGTCCGCTCGCGGGACCCGCTACCCTGAAGTTCATGAAGAACTGGGGGATGGCTGTCGTTTTGGTGGCGGCGGGAACGTTGCTGGCCGGCTGCGACCAGGTCGATTCGGCGGTCAATCAGACGAATTCCGCGGTGGACAAGGTCTCCACGTGCACCGAAGCGCTGGGGCTGGCGGACCTGAACCCGTTGGTGGACGGCGAAAAGCTCAAGGCCCGAGCGCAGGACAAGGAACGACGGCTGCGCGAGCTGGCGGCGAACGTCAAGGAGGAGGACGTCAAGAACGCCCTGCTCGGTATGGCTGACTCGTATGTCCAGGTGCAGAAGGAACACCTCGAGGACGCCGGGGTGATCGCCCGGTGGACCAAGCGGAACCTGGAGAAGCTCGACGGGCTGCGCAAAGCCTGCACCTGATCGCCGCCCGTCCTGGCCTGATCTGCCCCCGGTCCTGCACCGCACCCTCCTGGCCCGCATCGACCTGGCCCGCACCGACCTGGCCCGGCCGACCTGGCCGATCTGGTCTGGCTCGCACCGGCCGCCCCGGCCCGGCCCGCTCGGCCTCGTCCTGGCTTGGTTTGGCTTGGTCGACCTGGCTCGCCCCGGCCGACGTGGCCCGTCTGGTCGACGTGGCCCGTCTGGTCGACGTGGCCCGTCTGGTCGACGTGGCCCGCCCCGGTCGACCTGGCCCGGCCCGCGCAGGCCGATCTGGTCTGGCTGGCACCGGCCGCCCCGGCCCAGCCCCCTCGGCCCGTCCTGGCTTGGCTCGGTCGGCCCGCCTTGACCTGGCTCGATCCAGCCCAGCCTGGCTCGATCCAGCCCAGCCTGGCTTGCTCCAGCCCAGCCCGCCTCCAACGCAACCGGCCACCACCCGAACCTCCGGCCCGCGGCCGTTCAACTCACCGACGAGCCCGCACCGCGGCCGCCAGTGAAGGCGTCCGCACCGGCCTCCGGCGCAGCGACCACACGAGACCCAACGCCGCCAGCGCCAGCCCGCCGAATCCGGCCGCCGCGAAACCCCACGCCGGGCTCGAATGGTCGATCGCGAACCCGACCACCGGGCTCCCCGCGGCCAGCCCGAGCCGCGTCGACGCGTCCTGCAGGCCCATCGCCTCGCCGCGAACGGCGGGCGGCGCGAGTTCGCTGACCGCCTCCGTGGTGGCCGCGAGCGTCGGGGCGCAGACCAGGTTCGTCGGGATCAGCACGAGCATCAGCAGCCACCACGGCTGCGTCACCAGCCCGACCGGGATCACCAGCAGCGCGAGCAGCAGCATCAGCATTCCCTGCGGCAGCGACTTCCGCACCGCGCCGTGCACGATGCCGCCGATCATCGAAGCCGCGCACATCACCGCGATGACCAGGCCGGTCCAGCTGACCTCGTCGTGGGAGCGCAGCGCGGCCAGCGTCGCGACCTCCGTGCCGACCAGGCAGAACAGCGTCCCGGCGGCGATCAGCAGGGTCGCCAGCAGCCGTCCGGTCAGCCAGGACCGCAGCGGCGGGCGCACGGTGCCGGTCGGGGCGAGTTCGTCCTCGTTCCGGATCGGCGGGTTGAGCAGGAAGATCAGCAGCGCGGTGACACCGAAGACGGTTCCGATGCCGCTCAAGGTCAGCGTCGCCGACAGTTGCGAGATCGCCGCGATCCCGGCCGCCGGGCCGATCATGAACGACGCCTCGACCAGGATCGTGTCCAGCGAGTACGCCGCGCGCCGCTGTTCGGCGGGCACGAGCGCGGCGAGGATCTGCCGCGCCAGCGAACCCGCGGGTACGGACAGCACGCCGGCCGGCAGCGCGCACACCACCAGCGCCCCGTAAGAAAGATGCGGCGCCGCGAACCAGAACGCGGTGGACGACAGCCCGCACACCGCGACCACCGGGCGCAGGCCGTAGCGGTCGATGGTGCGCCCGATCACCGGCGCGCCGAGCGCCATGCCCAGCGTGACGGCCGCGCCGACGACGCCCGCCGCGCCGTAGCCCCGGCCGAGGCCGCTGACGACGTACAGCGTCAGCGTCACGCCGGTCATCGTCATGGGCACGCGTGCGAAGAACATCAGCGCCATCGACGGGCGGACCCCGGGGACGCTCAGGACGCGGCGATACGGCTGAAAAGGCACGTGCCCCATGAGAGCAAGAGTTGGTACGAGCGTGCAACTTCTTTTCGTCACACCCTCCTGAGCGCCGCCGTGCGCCCGGCCGGGTGTCGCGCGGGCGTCCGGCGGGGCCGGAAAATGCGCGCGCGACCTGGGTGATAACTTCATCGGCATCGCGGAAAGCATTCTCGCCGCCCATTCGCGAACAGTTTTTCATATTTCTGCGCCGACCTTGGAGTTCTCCGGTCGAAGCGGCGGCGAGCCCCGGAAAAAAAGGGGAGCGGCCCCGAATGCGGGCGGCGGTGCGTGCGTGGGGGACCCACCACGGTCGGACGAGCGAGATCGCGCGTCCCGACGGGGTGATGAAGGTAATCGATCACGAACTACGCCTGTGTGAGTGAGCAGTACCGCCATTCGGGCAATCCGGCTACTATGAGTCAGATTCAGCTCTGCGGTCCGTGATCGTCGGGGGACGCGCAAGCCGTCCACGTTAATCAATTGCGGGCCGGTTCCCGGTCTTTGAATTCGGCACGTAAGGGTTAGAAAAACTCCCTATCCGGTGATCGGCTGGTGTTGGGCCGACACGGCGGGTATCGATTTACCCGGCAGGTCCCAGAGGCCAGGGAGGTAAAGAATGAAAGGCAAGATCGGGCGGATCATCGCTGTGGTCGCCGCGGGCAGTCTGCTGGCCGTCGGCACTTCGGGGATGGCCTCCGCGAGCCCGGCGGGCGGCAAGGGCTCCTCGGCCACTCAAGCCGTCGCCGCGCAGGTACTGCAGATGCGTGACGACCTCACCAAGGTGGCGTACGCCGGAGACGTCGCGAAGACCAGGGCGGACCTCACCCGGCTCAGCCCGGTGCTCGCCGACATCGCGGCGGGCAAGCGCTACCAGGTCCAATCCGAAACCCAGCAGCTCTCGTCGGCGGCGAAAGTCCGCGCGGACGAGTCCAACCGGCTCCTCAGCGACCCGACGGCGACACCGCGGCAAATCCCGCCGTTGCCGATCCCGCCGCTGCCGGACCTGCCCGGGCCGCTCAAGGCGGTGAGCGACCTGGTCAAGGGCCTGCTCGCCGCGGTCACCAGCCTGCTGGCCGGGCTGCTCGGCGGGGTGCCGGCGCCACCGCTGCCGACGCCGCCGCTTCCGGCCCCGCCGGTGCCCGCACCGGTGCCAGTGCCTGGCACCTGAGCAGTTCGAACAGGAGGGGAAAAGGCCCGGAGCCTGGTGCGTTCGCCGCACCAGGCTCCGTTCCATGTCAAGCCTCGTGAGTGGCTACGCCGGTTCTAACCGGCATCGTCACTCACGAGCGCTTGGCGAGCCCCACCCGCAGCGCTCCGGCCATCTCGGCGATCGCCTCCCGGAACCGCGTCCCGACCCCGGCGAAGTTGAGGAATCCGTGGATGAGGTCGGCCTGCCGGCTGAGCGCCACCGGAACCCCCGCCGCACGCAGTTTTTCCGCGTACGCCTCGCCTTCGTCGCGCAGCGGGTCGAAGCCCGCGGTCACGATGTACGCGGGCGGGAGTCCACTGTGGTCAGACGCGAGCAGCGGCGACATCCGGGGATCGGCCTTGTCGACGCCCTCGGGCGCGTAATGCCCCTCGAACCACACCATCGCCTCGTCGGTGAGGAAGAGGTCTTCGCCGAACAGCGTGCGAGACCGGCGTCGTGTGGTGAAGTCGACTGCCGGGTAGATCAACAGCTGGAACGCCGGCGCCGGGCCGCCGCGCCGGGTCGCCTCCAGCGCGACGACGGCGGACAGATTGCCGCCCGCGCTGTCGCCGCCCACCGCGATCCGGTCCGGGTCCGCGCCGAGGTCGGCTGCCTTGGCGTGCGCGTAGTCGAACGCGGCCAGTGCGTCGTCCACCGGCCCGGGGAACGGGCACTCCGGCGCGAGCCGGTATTCCACTGACAGCACCCGGACTCCGGCGTGCTTCGCGAGGTAGCGCGCGGCGTTGTCGTGCGTGGCCCGGCTGCCGATGACCCAGCCGCCGCCGTGGAAGAACACCAGCAGCGGGGACGGCTCCGGCAGCCCGGCCGGGGTGTAAAGGGTGGCTTCGAGGGACGCGTCGCCGGACGGGATGGCGACGTCGCGGGTCGCGACGGGGTTGATCCGCTTGCCGTTCACCAGGTGCTGGCTCGCTTCCAGCAGCGCGCGCGACCGCTCGACCGAGCCGTTGACCAGCGAAGCGCCGGAGAACTTCTGCAGCCGCAGCAGCAACTGGGCGTCGAGGGCGAGTTCCTGGCCGTCCAGCCGCAGCGGCGCTCCGGCGATCAGTCTGCGCACCGGCCGGGGCAGCCAGAACACCAACTGGGCGGCGGCAGTCTGGGCGCGGATCTGCAGCGGTATGGCCATCGTTCCTCCTCGAACGCCGGATGAGCCGAGGTTACTTGCCAGTAGGTACGTTGGTCCAGTCGGTGTGTGACCCAAGCCTCCGTCCCAGATTCTGGTCCTCCAGTTAGGTCGAGGGGTTAGCCTCGACCTGTGACTTCGGCGAAAAAGGTCAAGGTGCTGGGTATCGGCGGCTCGCTGCGAGAGGGCTCGCAATCCGAGCGTGCCTTGCGTATCGCGCTCGCCGCCGCGGAGGAACGCGGCGTCGTGACCGAGCTGATCCCGGGTCCCGAGCTGGTCCTGCCGTTTTATGACACCGCCACGCTGGAGCGCGACGAACGCGCGAGGAGGCTCATCGAGGGCGTGCGCCAGGCGGACGGGCTCATCGTCGTCTCGCCCGGCTACCACGGCGGGCTGTCCGGGCTGGTCAAGAACGCCCTGGACTACGTCGAAGACCTCCGCGAAGACACCCGCCCTTACCTCGACGGCCGCGCGGTGGGTCTCGCCGCCGTCGCGTACGGCTGGCAGGCCGCGGTCACCACGCTCGAACAGCTCCGCACGATCACGCACGCGCTGCGCGGCTGGTCCACTCCGCTGGGTGGTTCCATCAACTCCGCCGAGACGAAATTCGACGAGGGCGGCGGGGCTTCCGACGAGAAGAGCATCCGGACGTTGCGGCTCATCGGTGAGCAGGTCGCCGAGCACGCGCTGCTTCGCGCGCGCTGACGTTTCGCCTCCTCATATCCCGGTTATTCCTGGCGTGATGACTGCCATGCCGGGGCACTGTTCCGCGGATGCGGAGTGTTGAACTCATTGAGACGCTGACTCCGGAGGCGTCCCCGATGAGGAGGTAACACGCATGGCCGAGCCGATCTACACCGCCGTCGCGACCGCGCGAGGAGAAGGCCGCAACGGCGACGTGACGTCCTCGGACGGCGTGATTGACGAGTCGCTGGCGATCCCCAAGGAGATGGGCGGACCCGGCGGCGACAAAACCAACCCGGAGCAGCTGTTCGCCGCGGGGTACTCCGCGTGTTTCCTGAGCGCGCTGCAAGCCGTGGCCCGGCAGGCGAAGGTCGCGCTGCCCGCGGCGACGGTGACCGGATCGGTCAGCGTGTTCAAGAAGGACGTCGGGTTCCAGCTCGGCGTGCGGCTCGACGTCTCGCTGCCCGGTCTGGCGAAGGCCGACGCCGACCAGCTGGTCGAGCAGGCGCACCAGGTCTGCCCGTACTCCAACGCGACCCGCGGCAACATCGAGGTGGAGCTGACCACCAGTGTCTGATTAGGCACCGTCTGACCAAGACAGAGGAGGGACACCCGAGATGACCACTTCCCCCATCAAGAGCCCGCTTTCCGACGCGGACAAGGAGATCACCGGCAACGCGCTGCAGGCGACGCTGACCGATCTGATCGACCTCTCGCTCATCGCGAAGCAGGCGCACTGGAACGTGGTGGGCCAGAACTTCCGCAGCGCGCACCTGCAGCTCGACGAGCTGGTGTCGACCGCGCGGCAGTACGTCGACGAGGTGGCCGAGCGTGCCGCCGCGATCGGGGTTTCGCCCAACGGCAAGGCGAAAACCGTCGTCGCGACGTCCGGTGCGCCGGAGTACCCGGACAACTGGCAGTCCGTCGACTCGACCGTCTCCGCGATCGTCGACACCCTCGCGGCGCTGATCGAACGGCTCCGCAAGCGCATCGACGAGACCGACAAGAGCGATCTCGTGACGCAGGACCTGCTCATCGAGATCACCCGCGCGCTGGAAGAGGCGCACTGGATGTGGCAGGCGCAGCAAGCCTGACCCGCTTCGCCTGAAGAAAGCCGTCCGCCTTTGCCGCGGACGGCTTTTCTTCATCCGGTGGTCGTCGCGGGCGCCCGGCAGTAGGTTCGCTGCCATGGTGCTGCATCAGGGGAAACAAGATCGGGCAGACCGGAAGACGGGCACGAATCCGTTGTACGCCGGGAGCAATCCGGCGCTCGCCGCGGACTTCACGATGCCGCGCGACCGGCTGCGGGACGATTCGCTGCCGCCGGACACGGCGCTGCAGCTGGTGCGCGACGAGCTGATGCTCGACGGCAACGCGCGGCTCAACCTCGCCACGTTCGTCACGACGTGGATGGAGCCGCAGGCGCGCGAGCTGATGGCCGAATGCGTCGACAAGAACATGATCGACAAGGACGAGTACCCGCAGACCGCCGAACTCGAGCGGCGCTGCGTCAACATCCTCGCCGATCTGTGGCACGCCCCGGATCCGGCTGACATCATGGGCTGTTCGACCACCGGGTCGTCCGAGGCCTGCATGCTCGCCGGGATGGCGCTGAAGCGGCGCTGGTCGAAGCTGGGCCGCACCGGAAAGCCGAACCTGGTGATGGGCGTCAACGTCCAGGTGTGCTGGGAAAAGTTCTGCGAATACTGGGAAGTCGAACCGCGGCTGGTGCCGATGGAGGGCGACCGGTATCACCTGTCCGCGGAAGAAGCAGTGAAACTCTGCGACGAGAACACCATCGGCGTCGTCGCGATCCTCGGCTCGACCTTCGACGGCAGCTACGAGCCGGTCGCCGAGGTCGCGGCCGCGCTCGACGCGCTGCAGGAGCGGACCGGCTGGGACATCCCGGTGCACGTCGACGGCGCGTCCGGCGCGATGATCGCCCCGTTCCTCGACGAGGACCTGGAGTGGGACTTCCGGCTGCCGCGCGTCGCGTCGATCAACACCTCCGGGCACAAATACGGCCTCGTCTACCCCGGCGTCGGCTGGATCGTGTGGCGCGACAAGGCCGCGCTGCCCGAGGAATTGGTGTTCAACGTCAATTACCTGGGCGGCGACATGCCGACCTTCGCGCTCAACTTCTCCCGCCCTGGCTCGGAAGTCGCCGCGCAGTACTACACCTTCGTCCGGCTGGGTCGCGAAGGTTTCCGTGCGGTGCAACAAGCTTCGCGCGACGTGGCGATGTATCTGGCCGACGAGATCTCCAAACTGGAGCCCTTCGAACTCCTCACCCGCGGCGACCAGTTGCCGGTTTTCGCTTTCACCACGCGCCCGGACATCACCGCGTTCGACGTCTTCGACGTTTCCCGCCGCCTCCGCGAACGCGGCTGGCTCGTGCCCGCGTACACCTTCCCGGACAACCGCACCGACCTGGCGGTGCTGCGCGTCGTCGTCCGCAACGGCTTCACCCACGACCTGGCCGACCTGCTGCTCGCCGACCTGAAGCGCGTGCTGCCGGAACTGAACCGCCAGCCGTCCCCGCAGCACGACCCGGCCACATCGACCGGCTTCCACCACTAACCGGCGAGTACTCCGCCTTCCTCCCCTCCGCCGCCCTCAACGGAGTGGCTTCGCCACGCAGTACTGTCCCTAGGCATGGGCCTTGCCAAGGATGAACGCCAAGCGCTGAGCGACCTCTTCGAGCAGCTCGGCCCGGACGCCCCGACCCTGTGCGAGGGCTGGCAGACGCGGGATCTGGCCGCGCACCTGGTCGTGCGAGAACACCGGCCGGACGCGATGCCCGGGATCGTGGTGCCCGCTCTCGCCGGCCACACGCAGCGGGTGCAGGACGGCGTCGCGGCGCGCCCGTGGGACGACCTGGTCGGCCAGGTGCGCCGAGGCCCGTCCCGCTTCTGGCCGACGTCGATCGGTCCGGTGGACGAGGCGACGAACAGCGCGGAATTCCTGGTGCACCACGAGGATGTCCGCCGGGCGCAACCGGATTGGACCCCGCGCCCGGCCGACCCGTCGAGGGACGCGGCGGCTTGGCGGTTGGCTACGCGGACGGCGAAGCTGAACCTGCGGAAGTCGCCGGTCGGGGTAGTGCTGCGGACTCCGGACGGCCAGTCGGCCTCGGTGAAGTCGGGGGCTCCGGTGGTGTCTGTGGTGGGCGAGCCGGTGGAGTTGCTGCTGTTCGTCTTCGGGCGAGATGCGGTGCAGGTGACTTACGAGGGGGATGAGGCTGCGGTGGAGCAGTTGAAGGGCGCTAAGCGCGGGCTGTGAGCCGGGCCGGGTGTGATTACTGGCCGAGTCGCTCGCTGATGTCGCTCCAGCGGGGTGCGCGGGTGCCTTGAGAGGTCGCGAGCGGCACACGGCCGAATAAACCGATTTCGCAGAGGACGCCGGACGAAGGAGTGGAATCTGGAGCCGGTAGTTCCGGTGCCGGTGGAGCGATCCCGGTCTGGGCGGCGGTGGATCGAGCGTGAACTCCTCGACCGCGATGTGCGAACCCCGGTGAACGTCCAGGCCATGGTCACCGGGTGATCAAGGCATTGATGGTCGCCGTTCCAGCCGTAGCGATTTCGCAGTCTGCCCCGATGTTCCGAAAGCCCGGGCCGCCCAGGAAACCCTGGACGGCCCGAACCCTCAGCGCATTCCCAGCGCCCGCAAAGCGAAATACACCTCAATAGACGTCTGCTTGATCGTCTCCGCGATCACCAGCGAGCCGTGCCCCGCGTCGTACCGGTAGAACTCGTGGGGCGCGTCGCGCTTGGCGAGGCGGTCCAGGTAGTTCTCGATCTGTCGGATCGGGCAGCGCGGGTCGTTGTCGCCGGCCAGGATCAGGACCGGGGCGGCGACCGCGTCCACGTATGTCAGCGGCGAGCATTCGCGATACACCGCCGGCACGTCTTCCGGAGATCCGCCGAACAGGGCGCGGTCGAACGAGCGCAGTTGTTCCATCTCGTCCTCGTAAGCGGCCACGTAATCGGCCACCGGCACGCCCGCGACTCCGGCTGCCCACCGCGTCGGCTGGGTGCCCATTGCCAGCAGGGTCAGGTATCCGCCCCACGAAGCGCCGTTCACGACGCACTTGTCCTTATCGGACAGTCCACTTTCGACAGCCCAGTCGTGCACCGCCGCGACGTCTTCCAGTTCCGTCAAGCCCGGGCGGCCTTCGATGGCGTCGCGCCACGCCGAGCCGTAGCCGGTGGAACCGCGGTAGTTCACCTCGACCACGGCGAATCCGGCGTCCAGCCAGGTCGCGCGGTAGGCGGAGAAGCGGTCTTCGTCGGCCGCGTGCGGGCCGCCGTGCAGCGAGAACACCGTCGGCAGCGGGCCGTCGGGAGCGTCCGCCGGGCGGGAAACCAGCGCGTGGATCCGGCCGCCGACACCCTCGACGAACGCGTCGGTGACCGGCGACGAACCCGGTGCGCGCTCGCCCGGCGGCGTCAGCAGGACGGAGTCGGTGCCGTCAGCCGCGCGGGCACGGACCGCGGCGGGCTCCGCGGCGCTGGACCACGAGTACTCGATCGTTCCGTCCGGTCGCACGCCCGCGCCGCCGATCCTCCCGGCTGGAGTGTCCACAGCGGACAGTTCGCCGGTGTCGAGGTCGTAGCGGTACAACGAACTGCGCGCCTCGTGGAAGTGCACGACCAGCAACGCGCGAGCGTCCGGATACCAATCCGCGACGACCTCGCCGGGCAGATCGATCAGCAGTTCGGTTTCGGTGTCCGCCTGCACGTCCCACACCAGCAGTTCTTCACGACCGCGGCGTTCGTGCAGGACCAGCACGCGCTGGTCGCCCGGCAGGGGCGAGAACTCCAGCGCCTGCAAGCCTTTTCCTTCGCCGTCCCACTTCTCGGCGACGGTGGCGAACCCGTCGGTGGACAGCACCCGCAACGCCGGATGCCGCGAATCCCCGTGCTCGGAATGGGAAATGGCGAGCAGGCTTTCATCGCGCGACATCGACGCGATCCCGGCGTCGTCCGAGTGCTGGTAGAAACGCTCGGTGACGCCGTCGATTTTCGCGAACAGTTCGCTGCCGTCGTCAGTCGAAACGCCGGCCGCGATCACTCGCCTGCCGATCTCGAGACCGGCCGGATATCCGTCGTGAATATCGGGCAATGCTTTGACGGCCGCGGAACTGTCGCCGTCGAACGGCTGGCTGCGCCACGATCCGAACTCGTCGCCGTCGGTGTCGTCGAACCACCAGATGGCCGTTCCGTCGGGCGCGGGCGTCGCGTGCAGGGTGCCGTTGGGTCGATTGGTGACGCGCCGGTGACTGTCGGTGGCCCGGTCCCACGCGTAAACCTCCCATACGCCACTGGCGTTGGAGACGTACACGTTGGCGTCGGGTGCGTCGCGGGCCCACTCGGGCACCGAGATGCGCGGCGCGTGGAACCGCGCCAGCCAGCGCTTTTCGGCTTCGGCGTCGTCGAACAGGCGGTCCGGGACCACCGCGGGCGGATTTTGGTTGCCTGACTGCGTGCTCACCCCTCGATCCTGCCACCTTCCACCCGTACTCTGTGCGGGGTGCTGGAGGGTTACGCGCCGGGCTACGCCCAAGACGCGCTGTCGATGATGAACACGCGCACAGCGAGTGACCGCGCCGCGTTCGCCCGATCGCTCTTCACTCCGGGCGCAAGAATCCTGGACCTGGGCTGCGGCCAAGGCTCGATCCTCAGCTCCCTGACCCCGGCCGTGCGGGTGGTCTGCGTCGACGTCTGTCCCCCGGCACCCGCTTCGCTGTCCACAGCGGACTACGTGGCCGGAGCGGTCTACGCACTTCCCTTTGCCGCTTCATCGATCGACGTAGTGTTCTCGCACTCGCTCTTCGAGCATCTGTCCGACCCGCACGCGGCTCTGACCGAAATCCGCCGAATCCTGCGCCCTGGCGGCAGGCTGGCGTTGGCCGCGCCGGACTGGAGCCGGGCGAAAATCCGGCCCAGAACAGCAAACGTGGACGCCGCACTGCGCGGTTACTACCTCGTGCGCCGCCGCGCGGGCGGCGACCCTTTCGCGGGTCGCGCTATCGCCGCCCACGTCGCCGATGCCGGATTTACGGACATCGTCGAGCGTGCTCGCTTCCGGGAAGATCTGTCCTACCGATCCTTGGCCGCCTACATGGAATCCCGGCTGGCCGTCGCCTTGTCGGAATCCGGCGGGAACGATCGCGACCAAGTGACCTCCGCGGCTCGTTCCGCCTGGTCCTGGGCAAGAACCGCCGCGGTGGGCGACTTCCAGCAGTGCTGGCAAGAGCTGACCGCTACTTGCTAAACACACCCGCTGCCACGAGGACGGCGGGTATCGCGCCGAGCGCGACACAGAACAGCCCGGCAGGCCAGAGCGTCCGGCTGTAGCTCCGCCGAGACAGCCAGACCGCGAATCCGCCTGCCAGCAGGGTCCAGACCGCACCCGCCGCGAACATGGTGAACGCCGCGCCCGCGTTGACCCAGCCTTGACCGCCGCGGCTTAATGCGAGAACGAAGAGAAGCCCGCAAACAGCGGCAATTCCCAGCGCGAGCAAGGCCAGCCCGAGAACCAGGATTACCGTTCTCGCGGTCCGGATGTCCCGGCCGCTGTCGTCTGGCATATCCGGACGATATCGGGTCGAGAAATTGATTCGGGCAACCTGGGTCAAGATCGCGGCTACCTGTCCACTTCGCACCGAGAACTCGATCGGCGTGCCAGGAATACCTTTGGTCCAGACCATGTCGCCGCCCGCGCCGGGAACTCCGGATCAGTCGCCGCAGGTCACTGACAGTGATCTGACAAACCGGTGAAAATAATGAAGGCCGGGTAGTCACGAGATCGCGACTACCCGGCCTTCATACGTCGGGGTGGCGGGATTTGAACCCACGACCTCCTCGACCCGAACGAGGCACGCTACCAAGCTGCGCCACACCCCGAGGTACTGCTTAGCGGGTCGGGAGTAAGTCTAGCGGACGGGTTTCGCGGCTTTACGCGGGGCTGGTTTGCGGGGGTCGGCGGCGCCGGATCCGCGCGGGACCAGCGTCAACAGGCTCGCTTCGGGCGGGCAGGCGAAGCGGGCGGGGGCGTAGGGGGAGGTGCCGAGTCCGGCGGAGACGTGGAGCCACATCCGGGCTCCCCAGCGGGAGGCGCCGCGGGCGCGGCTGCGGTCGAGTTCGCAGTTGGTGATGATCGCGCCGTAGCCGGGGATGCGGAGCTGACCGCCGTGCGTGTGGCCGGCGAGGACGAGGTCGTAGCCGTCGGTGGCGAACGTGTCGAGGACGCGCGGTTCCGGGGAATGGGTGACGCCGAGGCGGACGGCCGCGGTGGTGTCGGCGGGTCCGGCGATGTCGGAGTAGCGGTCGCGGTGGAGGTGCGGATCGTCGACTCCGGCGGCGAAGACGGCGCGGCCGCCGACGTCGACGGTGCGGCGGACGTGCGTGAGGTCGACCCAGCCGTGTTCGACGAAGGCGGCGCGGAGGTCGCGCCAGGGCAGCTGGGTGCCGTGGATGCGCTTCTTTTTGCCGCGGGGCATGAGGTAGCGCGCCGGGTTTTTGGGTTTCGGCGCGTAGTAGTCGTTGCTGCCGAAGACGAACACCCCGGGCCGGTCGAGGAGCGGGCCGAGCGCGCGGAGCACGGACGGGACCGCGGTGCGGTGGGAGAGGTTGTCGCCGGTGTTGACGACGAGGTCGGGTTCGAGTTCGTCGAGCGCGGCGACCCAGCGCTGTTTGGCCTGGTGGCCGGGCAGCATGTGCAGGTCGGAGACGTGCAGGATGGTGAACGGCGGCGTGCCGGGCGCGAGTACGGGCAGTTCGGCGGTCCGCAGGGTGAAGCGGCGGCGTTCGATGCCGACGGCGTAACCGAGGGTGGCGGCCCCGAGGGCGATGGTCCCTGCGGCCAACCGCTTCGCGGTGCCCCCGGGCGGACTGGCGTTACCGAGCGTGCTCACAAGGTCGAGGATACGTGTTCGGACGGGTCGTCCGCTGTGGCCGGTGCCGGTTGGCATAGGGCGAAGGTCTCAGCCGCATTCTCTCGACATCCGGAGCCGGGCGTCGTTCGATCGAATTGGACTGGACCAGCCGGACAACGATGCGGAGCCGGGCTATGGGAGCAGCGATTCTCTTCTTGCTGGCGGTGCTTGTCCTGCTGGTGGTGCTGGCGGTGCTCCCGTGGCGGCGGGGAATGAAACCCTGGGCGCTGGGCGCGATTCTGCTGTTCTCTTTCGGATGGCCCGCCTACGAGTACTGGGAACGCGGCATACCCAGCGGCTGGGCGCCGCAGGTGTGGCTGATCGTGTTAGGACCAGGTGCACTGATCGCGATCGTCCGGCTCTGGCGAATGGAGCCGAAAGACCGGCGTTGAGCCCGGACAAGCGAAACGGGGCGGGAGATCGCGTCTCCCGCCCCGTTTTCACCGGCTTCAGTTGGTGTACGCCGGATCCTCCGGAGGCAGCGGGACGACCGGCTGGTCCGCCATGATGTTCTTCATCGCGCCGAACCAGGTCTGCGCGGGCGTCTTGCCGCCGAACATGTTGCCGGTGCCGCAGGTGGACACGTCGCCGACGCCGTTGTAGCAAAGACCGCCGCTGCCGCCTTCCGGACGGAACACCATGGCCGCACCCGCCATCTGCGGAGTGCCGGCCACGAAGGTCGCCGAACCGTTGTTCTGGGTCGTACCCGTCTTGCCGACGAGCGGCCGGTTCCAGCCGACGGCTTCGGCGGCCTTGGCGGACGTGCCGCCGGGCTGGTCGTCCTTGCTCATGCCGACCGCCATGGTGTTCGCGAGGCCTTCCGGCACGACCTGCTCGCACGCCGCTTCCTTGACCGGCACCGGTTTGCCGTCGCGGTCGGTCACCGACACCAGCGGGGTCGGCGGGCACCATTTGCCGCCGCTCAGAATGGTCGCCGCGACGTTCGCCATTTCCAGGCCGCTCGTCGGGCTGAAGCCCAGCGTGAACGCACCCGTGCCCGGGTAGTTGCCCTTGGGGCCGTAGGCCTGCGCCTGGGTCTGGTTCTTGCCTGCGTCGGTCGACTTCGGGTCGACCTTGCCGCCGCCGGGGTTGCTCGCCATCGTCTCGCGCATGCCCAGCTTGGTCGCCATGTCGATGGCGGGGCCGGTGCTGCCGAGCTTGTCCTCCAGCGCCACGAACGCGGTGTTCGGCGAGGTCGCCAGTGCTTGCTGCAACGAACCCGACTCGGGATAGCCGTTGCCGGCGTTGCCCACGCAATACCAGCGAGTGTTCGGCGCGCCGGTGGCCGGACAGTGCGGCTGGCTGCCGGTGAAGACGTGCGAGACGTAGCTGCTGCCGATCGGGATGTTGCTGTAGATCCCGGCGATATGCTGGTTCAGCACCGCCGCGGTGGTGAAGATCTTGTAGCTCGACCCCGCGCCGCCGGTGTTGAACACGCCGGACGGCAGCGCGTACGTCGTCTGCCCTTGATCCGCGTCGATGCCGTAGTCCCGGTTCGCCGCGAGCGCCACCACTTCGTGCCGGTCCTTGCCCGGCCGGATCAGCGAAAGCGTGTTCGCGACGTTCTTCTGGGTTTTGCTCACCTGTTGCTCGGCCGAGACCTTTGCCTCGTGGTTGGCCTTCTCGTCCAGCGTGGTCTTGATCGTGTACCCGCCGGTGTACAGCTGGTCCTCGCTCATCCCGGCCTTGATCAGGTAATCCTGGACGTACTGGCAGAAGAAACCGTTCTCGGTCCCGGCCCCGGTGCAGTTCGACGCGGGCTTCTGCGGGGTGTCCGGCACCACGCCGAGCGGTTCCGCCTTGAACTTGTCGGCGTCCGCCTTCGCCAGCTTCTGGTTGCTGACCATCCGGTCGAGCACCAGGTTGCGCCGCTTGGTCGCTTTGTCCGGGTGGTTCCACGGGTCGAGGACGATCGGGTTGTTCACGATGCCCGCGAGCAGCGCGGCCTGCGGCACGGTCAGGTTCTCCGGCGTGGTGTTGAAGTAGGCGTGCGCGGCCGCTCCGACCCCGTAGATCTGCCGGGAGAACTCGACGATGTTGAGGTAGCCGGCGAGGATCTGGTCCTTCGAGAGCTTGGTCTCGAGGTTGATCGCGATCCGGGCTTCCTTGAGCTTGCGCGAGAGCGACTGCTCCTGCGCCTTGGCCTGACCGTTCTTGTCGCCCCGGTAGACGACGTTGATCAAGTAGTTCTTCACGTACTGCTGCGTGATCGTCGAGGCGCCCTGCGTGTCCCCGCCCGCGGTGTTGGAGACGGCGGCGCGCAGCGTCCGGCCCCAGTTCACCCCGTGGTGCTCGTAGAACGCCTTGTCCTCGGCCGAGAGCAGCGCCCACTTCAGCGCCGGGTTGATCTGGTCCGGCCGGACCGGGATCCGGTACTGCTTGTAGAGCGTCGCGATCGGCTTGCCGCCGGAGTCGGTGATGGTCGTCACCAGCGGCGGAGGGATGTCGGCGAGGTCGGAAGACGTCTTGTCGACCGTCTCGCTCGCCTGGTTGGACACGACCCCCGCGGCGCCCACCACCGGGAACATGATCCCGGCGACCAGCACCCCCGCCAGCAGGCACAGGCCGATGAGCTTGAAAAGACCATCCGTTTTGCGCACGAAAGCCAGGGTACTGAAGGCCCGTGTCACCTTCGTGACCTCACGCCCGCGAGCCCCCTCGCGCGATCGATAACGGGACCCCGTGTCGTGACCTTTGGTAACGGAATGCATGCTAGGTCTCGACGGAGGGAACCGAGGGACCCTACAGTCCGTCAACGTCTCACGTAGATGCCGACAGACGGAGCAGCCCGGGTGGGAGCCTGGCTGGTCCGGACAGCGGCAGCGGCACCGGGGAGGTGCCGTCACCGACGTGCGACGCAGTGGGAAACGCTCGCGGGGGTGGGAGCGGGAGCTTCGCCTTCGCTGGTGCCATACACCAGATGAGGGAGCTGGGGGTATGCAAACCAATCAGGTTGGCTGGCGGGTCGATGCCTCGTGCCGGGACGCTGATCCCGACGGGTTGTTCGTGCGAGGCGCCGAACAGAACAGGGCGAAAGCCGTGTGCATGGGGTGTCCGGTCCGCACCGAATGCCTCGCCGAGGCACTCGACGGCCGGATCAATTTCGGGGTCTGGGGCGGGATGACGGAACGGGAACGGCGCGCTTTGCTGCGCCGTCGTCCGGACGTGACCAGCTGGACTGACCTGCTCGAAGCGGCCAAGCGGGACGCGCTGGCCGCCGCGGCGGGCTGAAACCTGCTCGTGAGTGGCTATGCCGGTGCTGACCGGCGTAGCCACTCACGACGTCAGTTTTGCTCCGATGTCGCGCAGGCCTTCGAGGTCGTGCACGTCACCGGCAAGCGCGGGCACCCGGGTGAGCGGTACTTCCGGATGCGCGCGGGTGAAGCGCGCCAGCAGGCGGTTTTCCCGCTCGGCCAGCGCGACACGGTCGGCGTGCAGCCGCAGCACGGCCTCGGCGAGCGGCGCGTTCTGCACCGACTCGGCGGCGGTCAGCGCTTCGGTCGCGGACAGCGGTGCGAGCACCGGGTGCGTGCGGTTGGCGACCAGACCGGCCAGCGGCATCGATTCTCCGGCCAGCCGCTCCACGAAGTAGGACGCCTCGCGCAGCGCGTCCGGCTCCGGCGCGGCCACCACCAGGAACGAGGTGCCCGACGACCGCAGCAGCTCGGCGGTCTTGCGCGCGCGTTCGCGGAATCCGCCGAACATGCTGTCGAAGGCTTGCATGAACGCCGACGCGTCGGCGAGCAGCTGTCCGCCGATGATCGTCGAGACGGCCTTCGCGAACATCGAGAACCCGGCGCTGACCACCTTGCGCAGACCCCAGCCGCCCGCTTTCGCCGGGCCGGTGAGCAGCCGGATCATCCGGCCGTCGAGCGCGGTGGACAGCCGGGTCGGCGCGTCCAGGAAGTCGAGCGCGGACCGGCTCGGCGGCGTGTCGACGATGATCAGATCCCATTCGTCGGTCGCCGCGAGCTGGCCCAGCTTCTCCATCGCCATGTACTCCTGCGTGCCGGAGAACGACGTGGAAATGGTCTGGTAGAAGGGATTCTGCAGCAGCTGCTCGGCCCGCTCCGGGCCGGCGTGCACGCGCACCATGTCGTCGAACGTGCGACGCATGTCGAGCATCATCGCCCACAGCTCGCCCTTGGGCTCGAAGCCTTCGACCTGCACCTGCTTCGGCTGATTGCCCAGTTCGCGCAGCCCGAGCGCCTGCGCGAGCCTGCGTGCCGGGTCGATCGTGAGCACCACGGTCTGCCTGCCGCGTTCGGCGGCCCGCAGCGCGAGCGCCGCGGCGGTGGTGGTCTTGCCGACGCCGCCGGAACCGCAGCACACGATCACGCGGCTGGCCGGGTCGTCGAGGAGGGCGTCCACGTCGAGCATCGTGTCGGCGGGCATCAGCGCACCCCCTGTTCCTGCAGCGTTTCGGCGAGTTCGTAGAGCGCGGCGACATCGACGCCGTCGGTGAGATCCGGCAGCTCCAGCGTCGGCAGATCGGCCTCGGTGAGCTGTTCGCGGGCCCGTTGTTCGGCGGCGACGCGGACGGCGTGCTCCACGGTTTCCTCCACGAGCGCCTCCAGCGTCGCCTCCGGCAGGTTCAGCCCGGCCGAGGCGAGGCCGGAGCGGACCCGGTCGGCGTCCACCCGGCCGTCGGCGGCAGCGGTCACCGAGCGCGCGGGCAGCCGCGGCGGACGGACCCGGTTCACCAGCACCGCGCCCGGACGCAGGTCGGCGCCGTCCAGCTCAGCCACCGCCTCGACGGTCTCGCGCACCGGCATCTCCTCCAGCAGCGTGGTGAGGTGCACGGCGGTCTCGCCGGAGTGCAGCAGCCGCACGACGCCGTCGGCCTGGCCGCGGATCGGGCCGGTCTTGGCGAGGTCGGTGAGAGCCTTGGTGACGTCGAGGAACTTCACCACGCGCCCGGTCGGCGGCGCGTCGACCACGACCGCGTCGTAGGTGTGGCGACCGTCGGATTCCGTGCGCCCGACGCATTCCTTGATCTTCCCGGTGAGCAGGACGTCGCGTAGGCCCGGCGCGAGCGTGGTGGCGAACTCGATCGCCCCCATCCGGCGCAGCGTCCGCCCGGCGAAACCGAGGTTGTAGAACATCTCGAAGTATTCGAGCAGCGCCGCTTCGACGTCGATGTGCAGCGCGCGCAGTTCGCCGCCGCCGGGGACCGACGCGATCCGCTGTTCCGCGTACGGCAGCGGTTCGGTGTCGAAAAGCTGGGCGATGCCCTGGCGGCCCTCGACCTCGATCAAGAGCACCCGGCGGCCGCCCGCGGCGAGCGCGAGACCCAGCGCCGCGGCGAGCGTGGTCTTGCCGGTTCCGCCCTTGCCGGTGACGAAATGCAGCCGGGCCCTGGCGAGCTCGTCGGTCCAGCCGGCGGAGGGTGTGGTCACATCCTCAACACTAAACCGGTGCTCAGCTGGCCAGCATCATGACGCTGACCGCAGCCGCGACCACCGCGACGACGATCCAGGTCACCAGGGCAGGCAGCACGGTCAGCGTGAGCACTGCCACCACGATCAGCCCGGTGAGGGTGACCGCGCCGGCGATCGCGACCTGGCCCGAATCGTTCACCCGGTCCCGGGTTTTGGCCATCACGGCCAGCACGAGCGGCAGTCCGGCAACGGCGAGCAGCACGGTCGCGACGATCCGCCAGATCTCCACGGGCCCACGCTAGCGAGCGACGATCGGATGTGAAGTGACCCACACTCACCCGGCCTAGCCAGGCGTACCCCTGGACGGGTGACGGGCTTTCGGCAGCCGCGGTCCGGAGGGGCCTTGCCCGCTTGGTTACGCTCCCGAGTCATGAGTGCGACCAAATGGGAGTACGCCACCGTCCCGCTGCTGATCCACGCCACGAAGCAGATTCTCGACCAGTGGGGCGAGGACGGCTGGGAGCTGGTGACCGTGCTGCCCAACCCGAGCGGCGAACAGCACGTCGCGTACCTGAAGCGGCCGAAGAGCTGAGGGGGCGGCGTTGACCTGGAGCGACCGGCTCGCCGAGCTCGGCATCGAACTGCCCGGAGTCGCCGCACCGCTGGCCGCGTACGTGCCGGCCGTGCGCTCCGGCTCGCACGTCTACACCTCCGGCCAGCTGCCGTTCGTCGACGGAGCGCTCGCCGCGACCGGCAAGGTCGGCGGCGAGGTCAGCCCGGAGGAAGCCAAGGGCCACGCCCGCACGGCGACGCTGAACGCGCTCGCCGCGGTGCACGCCCTCGTCGGCATTGACTCTGTTGTCCGGATTGTCAAAGTGGTCGGTTTCGTCGCCTCCGCGGAGGGCTTCACCGGCCAGCCCGCGGTCGTGAACGGGGCGTCCGAGCTGCTCGGCGAGATCTTCGGCGACGCCGGGGTCCATGCCCGGTCGGCCGTCGGCGTCGCGGAGCTTCCGATCGCTTCGCCGGTGGAAGTCGAACTGATCGTGGAGGTGGAGTGATGGACCCCGACATCGAACAGTCCCTGCACGAACTGCTGCTGCGGCTCGCCGGCCGCACGCCGGACCAGTTGTTGTGGCGTTTCCGCGACTGGCTCGGCGAAGGCGCGATGGGGACGCTCGCGCGGACCCTGCCGAGGTCTTTGCTCAAGCACAGGATCGATTTGGACCAGGCGGAGTACCGCCTGCTCGTGGCCGGTCTGATCCCGCACGGCGCCGACTGGCACCAGGTCAGTTCGACCCTGGGGGTAGACGACGTCACCGAGACCAGGTACACATTCACGCAGAGTGCGCCCGAATGGGTGAACTCCGTCGACTCTGTGTCCGTCTTGCTCCACGCGACGTTGCGTGGACGCGCGGATGTGGGGGAAGTACGGCAGAGCTGGCGGCGCCTGGGCGCTTCCGGCGAGGGCGGGGCGAAGCGTGTCCTGCTGGTGACGGCGACCGCGGGACAGCCCCGGCTCACCGGTGAACTGCAGCGGGTGCTGCGGGTCATGGGGGACGAGGAACCCAGCGTCGAGGTCATCCCGCCGCGCTTCGACCTTCCCGGGTACCACCGGGCCGCGCTCGCCGAGTCCGAGCTGGTCTGCGTAGGCGCCGCGGGCGCCGGTCATCGACTTGTCGCCGCTTAATGCTCGTTGCCGCCAGGCGAGCTGGGAGGAGCAGAGCCATGGTGGAGGTTCACGACGGCCCGATGGACGGGTTCTCGGTGCCCCTGCGCCTGCATAACTTGTTGCTGGCCCTGGCGGGCCGCATCGACGACAGCGCCCTTACCGAAGCGCGGGAACTGATCGCCCGGGCCCACATCGACGAGGCGGTGGAACTCACCACCGGCACGTTGATCGCGGGCCGGATCGGGGTGAGCGAGGCCGAGCAGCGCGAGCTGGCGCTGGTTCTCGAGATGAGCCGGTCGGACGCGACGCTCGCGAACGACCTGCTGGTCACCGACCACGAGCCGATGCACACGCACCGGTTCACGGGCGACAACCAGCCCGAGTTCGGTCTCGCCGAGGCGCTCGACCGCACCCTGCAGGTGCTGCCCGACGTGCGTTCCGTGCACGCGGTCTGGCGCAACACCCCGGCGGGCAGCGTGCCGGGCGCGCTGCCGCAGCGGGTCGTGCTGGTCGAGCTGGGTCCGGAGGGCAATCCGCCCGCGGTCGCTTTCCGGGTCGACACCGCGTTGCGCCGGGCGGGCATCCGCTCGGTCGTCGAGGTGAGCGGCCCGGGGATCCCGCAGTCGGATTACCACCAGGCCGCGGGTGCTGTCGCGAGCCCGGTGTGGGTCACCGGCAGCACGCATTCGGCCCCGGACTACCGGCCGGAACCGACGCCGCAGCGCAGCGCCCCGGCGCCCGCTCCGGCTCCGGTGCCCGAACCGGTCTCGGAAGCCCCGAGCCGCCACGGTCACCGTCAGCCCGAACCGGAACCGGTAGCCGCCGCGGAGCCGGTGGTTCCGGTCGCGCCCGTGGTGCCGATCGTGCAGGCCGTGCCCGCACAGCCGGTCGCGATGCCGGAGACGGCGGCTGAGCCCGCCGCGTCTTCGGAGCGTCCGCGGACGGCCGGGTCGGAGACACGTGCCGAGCGCACGTCGGACCTGACTCCGTCCGAGGTGGCGCAGCTGCGGCGCGCGCTGGCCGAGGATCCGGAGAAGGGCCGCGAGATCGCCGCGGGCAAGCCGAGCATGCACGAGGTGGTCGAGCTGCCCGCGCTGGATCTGGACGATCCGAGCCTGTCCGAACGCGACCGTGCGTTGCTGCGCGAGCTGCACGAAGAACTGGCTGAGCGCGAGCGTGCCGAGGCCGCCCGGTTGCGGCTCAACGGCGCGTCCCGTTCCGGCGGGGACCAGCACTGGTCCTGACGCCACTGTTTGTTCGGTGAAGGGCCCCTCGTGATTCGCGCGAGGGGCCCTTCGCTGTTTTTCGGTCCGCGCGGACCGTCTCGAGGTGACACAAGTAATCCGCGACGCGTACGGATTGCGAGGTATGTTGCCCGGGTGGAACGGCCGCGTGAATTCGTTTTCGACATCCCCGCCCGTCCCGGCATCGCGATCCGGGACAACGCGGATGGCCCGCCGGCGACCCCGAAGGACGCCGCCACGGTGATCCTGCTGCGGGACACTTCGGACGGTGGCGTGGAGGTCTTCCTCCAGCACCGTGTGATGGGCATGGCGTTCGCCGGCGGCATGACTGTGTTCCCCGGCGGCGGGGTGGACCCGCGCGACGCCGACGCGTCCGTGGCCTGGGCCGGGCCGCCGCCGTCGTGGTGGGCCGAGCAGTTCACCTGCGACGAAAGCCTCGCCCGCGCGCTGGTGTGCGCTGCGGTGCGCGAGACGTTCGAGGAATCCGGCGTGCTCTTGGCCGGGACGCAGGACGCGGTAGTCGCCGACGTCGCGCCGTATCACGAAGCGCGAAAAGCCTTGGAATCACGGGAAATCTCGCTCGCTGGCTTCCTCGCCGACGCCGGGCTCACGTTGCGCGCGGACCTGCTCCACCCGTACGCGCACTGGGTCACGCCGCCGCAGGAACAGCGTCGATACGACACCCGCTTCTTCGTCGCGAAGCTGCCCGAAGGCCAGCGCGCGGACGGCGCGACGTCCGAAGCGGCCGCCGCCGGTTGGCAACCGCCCGCCGAGGCAGTCGCGGACGCACGCGAAGGCCGTCGCACGCTGATGCCGCCGACCTGGCTGACCCTCGTCGAACTCGCCGAGTTTTCCGAGGCCGACGCGGTGCTCGCGGAGCCGCGCGAGATCGTGAAGACCGTGCCGACCCTTGTCCGGGACGGCGAGAACATCCGCGTTGTCCTCGATACTTCGGAGTCCTGAGTGACCACTCCTGCCTATGGCGTGCTGCGCCGTGTTTCCGAGACCGCGTCGGTGCTGTTGGAGAACAACCCGTCCACGATGACGTTGGAGGGAACCAACACCTGGTTCCTGCGCGGCAGTGCCGCCGCCGCGTCCGTGGTCGTCGACCCCGGCTATCACGACCTGGACCACCTGGAAAAACTCGCCGCGGTCGGCCCCGTCGAGCTGATTCTCCTTACGCACCACCATCCGGATCACGCCGAAGGCGCACCGTGGTTCGCCTCGAAAACGGGCGCACCCGTTCGAGCCTTCGACGCTTCCCTCTGCATCGACGCACCCCCGTTCGCCGACGGTGATGTCGTGACCGCGGGCGGCCTGGATTTCACTGTCCTGCACACCCCCGGCCACACCGACGATTCGGTGTCGCTGCTGGTAGCGGGCCAGATCCTGACCGGCGACACGATCCTCGGCCGAGGCACCACGGTCCTGCACGACCTGGGCGACTACCTGCGCTCGCTGCGCAAACTGATCGCCCTGCCCGCGGGTACCCCGGGCCTGCCAGGCCACGGTCCGGAGCTGCCGGATCTGCCCGCGACCGCCCGGGAGTATTTGGCGCACCGGGAACAGCGCCTGGATCAGGTGCGTTCCGCCTTGCGAACGCTCGGCGAAGACGCAACGCCGCGGCAGGTGGTCGAGGTCGTCTACGCCGACGTCGACCGTGCGCTGTGGGCACCGGCCGAGGCGAGCGTGCGTGCACAACTGGACTACCTACGGGCTTCTTCGGAGGACGGACAATGAGCAACGTCGAGGTCGAGTTCTACTGGCGCCCAGGCTGCGGCTTCTGCTCAGCCCTGCGCCGGCCGCTGATGGAGAGCGGCCTGCCGGTGCGGGAAATCAACATCTGGGAAGAACCGGGCGCGGCCGAGCGAGTACGCGCGGTGGCGAACGGGAACGAGACGGTGCCCACGGTGATCGTGGGGTCGACCGCGCTGGTGAACCCGACTTTCGACGAGGTCAAAGCCGCGGTGGCCGCGGAGACGGCTGCCTGAGGACGGTTCTGGGCGCGTTGGGGGCTTTGGGTGCGTCCTGGGCTTGCAGCGGGCGCATTGGGGCGGCTTCGGGTGTGCCCTGGGCTTGCGGTGGGTGCGCCCTGGCTTGCAGCGGGCGCGCTGCAGAGGCCCGGGTGGCTCCGGGCTTATTCGGAGTGCCACGGCGCAGGTCCGGGTAGCCGGGTAGCTCCGCAGGCGGGAGAGCAGCAAGCTCGTCGCCGCGGGCCCGTGATCACCGTGCCGCCCGTGGCAGAAGAGGCCGCCGCGAACCGGCAGCGGCGCGACTCCGGCCAACCCTGCTCAACTCGGTGCGGCTCGTCACGGCCAAGCCAACTCAGCCACGGTCGCGGCTCAGTCCGGCCCAGCCCAGTCCGGTCCAGTCCAGTCCAGTCCGGCCGAGCGCGGCCCAGCCTGTCCAGCCGCATGCTCCGCGCGCAAGACTGCCGCGGTCCGGCTCGGGCCGGGGCCGAGCCGAGCGTGGCCCAGTGCGGCGCGGCCCGGTCGGCATGGTGCGGGTGACTTCGCGCTGCTCGACCAGCCCTGTCCGGCTCGCTCCACCCAATCCGGCTTGGCTGGCCCACCTCGCTTGGCTCCGGCTCGGCTGACCCATTTCGCTTGGTTCCCGTTCGCTCCGGCAGCGCCCGGCAACCAGGCTCAGCACCGTGCAGCCGGGACCGTGCAGCCGGGGCGGGACCGCGACAGCCCTGGATCGCACCCCCCGCCCGTGCGAATCGGCCGTCTGCTTGGACCGGGCTCAGCGAAGACCAGACTCAGCGAGCACCGGTCACCGAGACAGCATCGGCATCAGGTAGTACTTCAACCCCACCTCCCGTCCCTCCGCCTCCGCCGGAGTCAGGACGCACGCTCGCAGTCCCGGCTGGATCGCCAGTCGTACCCGTTCTCCGCCGAACGGGGCGAGCGCGTCCAGGAGGTACCGGGCCTGAAATGACGGTGACGTCCTGCCTCCGCAAACGTTTGCCTTCAGGAGTTCCTCCGCCTCGCCGGTGTCCTGCCGAGCACTCGCCAGGCGGAGGTGCGCGTCCCCGACTTCCAGGGTCAGGACGCGGCGGTCCTCGGAGTAGACGCCGACTCGGCGGACGGCGGCGGCTAGCTCGTCGGCGCCGACCTCGACTTCCGTGTCGATTGCGTCGGACGGGATTGCGTCTGCGGACAGGAAGCCTGCGTCCAGGACTGCCGTCGTCACAGTGCCTCCGGGCCAGCTCAGGGCGAAGTGGCCGGTGTCGGCGTGGAGTCCCATCGCACCGGTGCTGTGGCGGGCGGCTTCGGTCAGCAGGGTGGCTGGGACCAAGACGTCGATGGGGTCTCGGACGTCCTGCAGCGGCAAGCGAGCCACAGCCATTCGGTAGCGGTCCGAGGCTGTCAGGCATAGCTCGTTGCCGATGGATTGCACTCGTACGCCGGTGAATACCGAGAGCGGATCGTCCTTCGCGGCGGTGCCGGCGACGGTGCGCAAGGCCGTGCCAAGGGCGGCTCCGTCTACTTTGGACAGCAGGGGTGGCGGTGCTGGATCGTGGAGCAGGTCGCGGTCCAGCAGGGGCAGGGCGAAGCGGGCATTGTCCGTTCGGATCGCGAGGCGGGTTCCTTCGACGGCCAGCCGGACCTGGTCGACGTCCAGCATGCGGATCGTTTCGGCGAAAGGCGCGGCTGGCACTACGACCTCGCCGTCGAGATGCGTTGTCGCCGGGCAGGACAGCTGGACGGCCAGGTCGCGGTCGTTTCCGGACACGACGAGACCGTCAGCGCTTGCCCGCAAGCGCAGGCGGGCGTGCCTCGACAGGAGTCGGGCGGCGGCGGTCACGGCTGCCGTGAGCGGCCGTACGAAAGAGGTGAGATCCATGCCACGCAACGTAACGGCGACCACCGACAAAAACGTGAGCCAGAGCCGTTGAGCTGCGAAAACGCGTCGGCACACAAAGCGCGCGAGAAGACCCTGCAAAAGGAAAGAATTAGCTGGCAGCCCCAACAAGATCGCCGTCAGCAGGAACCGGCGAAGCGGCCCGCACGGTCCCGCGCAGCAGCCACACCACCCCGGCCAACGCGACCCCGGCGACCCCGGCGGCCAAGAAAGCCGCAGCCGTCCCGGAATGCTCGACCAGGTAGCCGCTCACCGACTGGCCAGCCGCGAGACCCAGCGTCACCGCGGTGAGGACCCACCCGAACGCCTCGGCCGCAGTGCCGCGCGGGGCGACGACCTCGATCGCCGCGGAATGGGTCGTCGACTGGGGCGTGATCATCGCGCCGGCCAGCAGCATCAGCAACGCCAAGGCCCACAGGCTCGACGGAAGGGCAAGCAACGCGACGAAAGCGCCGAATCCGCCCAGCAGAACGGGCAGGCGCAGGCCGAGCCGGCGCGGCCACGGGTGCAGGCTGTAGGCCACCCCGAACGCCACCGAACTCAACGACCACGCCGACAGCAGCAAACCGCTCAGCGAAGGGTGGCCGGATTCCGTCGCGGCGGCGGGAACAGCGACCTCCACGAACCCGATCACCACGCCGAAACCGAGTGCGGCCAAGGCAAGCGTCCGCATGCCGGGGCTGGCCAGCGCGCCGAGCAGCGGCGTCTTGGCCTTCGGGGCCGGACCCCACGCGCGCACGGTCGGGTTCAGCGCGAACAGCACCGCGCCGGTGACCATGGTGATCGAGCCGACGACCATGCCGGTGCCCGCCCACGGCGCGGTGATCAGCAGGCCCGCGATGCCCGGGCCGAGAATAAAGAAGACCTCCATGCTGATCGCCTCGTACGACAGCGCGGCGTTGCGAGCCGGTCCTTCCGGCAGGATTTTCGTCCACAGCGCCCGCGACGCGGAGCCGACCATCGGTTCCGAAAGCCCGGTCGCGGCGGCCAGCGGGATCAGCGCGAACGTCGGCAGGTGCGCCTCGATCGCGACCGCCAGCGACGCCATCGACAGCGCGAACACGGCGGCGACGATCAGAAGCGGACGGGTCGGCCCGAACCGGTCGATCAGCCTGCCCTGCACGACCGCGCCCACCGAGACCCCGGCGAGCGAACTCGCCGAGACCAGCCCGGCCGCGGCGAACGAACCGGTTTCGCGCTGCACGTACAGCAGCGCGGAAATGCCGATCATCGCGATCGGGAGCCGGGCCAGGATCGACGCGATCACCGGGCCGCGCGAGCCAGGGGCGGTCAGCGCGGCACGGTAGTCGGCGAGCGTGGTGCGGCCTTCGGAATGGGCAGACTGGGACACGCGTACTAGTATGGCGAAATTGGTACGGAGGTACCAGTAATTTTCTGGTCGTCTTGGTCACGCTCGATCGGGTCAGTCGCTACGCTCGCGCGATGCGGCTGATGTTCTCCTCCGGAGCTGGCTACAGCCATATCGAGCCGATGCTGCCGCTCGCGCGGGCCGCGCGTGCCGCCGGGGACGAAGTCGCGTTCGTGACCGGTCCGGAAGCCATGCGGTATCTGGAAAACACCGGGCTGCAGGCCGTCTCCGTAGGCCGTCCGAGCGATCCCGCCGCGGCTGCTGCGACCTGGCAGCGGGCCCGCGAGGAGATGGCCGGGATGACCGCCGAAGAGCGGCTCTCCCATCTGGTCGCCGAGTACATGGTCGGCCTCGGCGCGGCCGAGCGGCTCGACGACATGGTCGAGTTCGTCCGCGACTGGCGGCCGGATCTCGTCATCGCCAACCTCGCCGAACGCGCGGCCGTGATGGCTGCGTGCCTGGTCGGCGTGCCGTACGCGATGCACGCGATCGGCCCGCCCAAGTCCGCCGTGACAATGGAACGAGCCTGGGAAGTCGCCAACGGCCTGGTCCGCCAGCGCGGCCTCGACGCGTTGCCCTCGCGCGACGCCGTGCCGTACCTGGACTTCTGGCCCGAGGGGCTGAGTCCGGCCGACGTCGCCTGGGAGTACCCGACGCGCTGGCCGCTGCAGCCCGCTGGCGTGGTGCCGACGCCTGGTCCGCGCCCGTCGGCGCTCGACGGGCTGCCGTACGACCGGACCGTCTACGTCACCCTCGGCACCACCCACAACGCGCGGCCCGGCGTGCTGGAAGAAATGGTCTCCGCGCTGCGCGACGAGCCGGTGAACGTCGTGGTGACGATCGGGAAGGACGGCGACGTCGGGAGGTTCGGCGAGCAACCGGACCATGTGCGAATCGAGCAGTTCGTGCCGCAGACCCAGCTGCTGCCCGCGGTCGACGCGGTGGTCTGCCACGGCGGTTCGGCGACCGTTCTCGGCGCGCTCGCGCACGGGGTGCCGCTGGTGGTTTGGCCGTTGGCGTCTGATCATTTCGAAGTCGCCGCGCAGGTTCAGGCGGCGGAAGCCGGGATCGTGGCCGACTCCGGCGACGGAATTCTCGATGCGGTCCGCACGGTGCTCGCCGACCGGAAGTACTGGGCGTCCGCCGAGTCCCTCGCCGCCCAGATCGCCGGGCAACCCGCTCCGGCTGAGGTGGTTGCTCGGTTGCGCGAACTGAAGGTCTCGATCCGGTAACAGCAGCTGGATTCTGCGTGAACTCGTGCAACGAAGACGCGGTCTTGGCGTCCTTGAGGGTGAATGGCCTTGAATTCGTGAGTTTTGGCCGTGATGGTTGAACGACAGCCCGTTGCGGGCTGACAGCACTGCAACACCCAGCTCCCTCCGGCATATGGGTCGGGGCCTGGTCCGGAGGGCGGGGAGCGCGGGTCGTCGGGGGATGATCCGTGCGCAGGCGAGGAGCCGGTGCGCCACGTCGGGGGTGGCGCCCGGCTCCTTGTCATTTTCCTGCCTCGACGAGGCAAAAACCGGCGGCGACACGGGGCGGGACCGGAATGCCGCTCTTGTGGGGGATAGTCCGGTACGCACGCACGAAGGCCACCCCCGGTAGGAGGTGGCCTTCGAAAAACCCGTGCGGATTAACCCACTCGGGGGAAGATCAGCGGGCGCGGCGAGCGAGCCGCTCCGGGTCCAGGATCAGGACGCTCTTGCCCTCGAGCCGCAGCCAGCCGCGGTGGGCGAAGTCGGCCAGTGCCTTGTTGACGGTCTCGCGGGACGCGCCGACGTACTGGGCGATCTCTTCCTGCGTCAGGTCGTGGGTGACCCGCAGCAGACCGGCTTCCTGGCTGCCGAAGCGCTGCGCCAGCTGCAGCAGCGCACGGGCCACGCGGCCGGGGACGTCGGTGAAGATCAGTTCCGCGACCATGTTGTTCGTGCGGCGCAGACGGCGCGCGACGACGCGCAGCAGCTGCTCGGCGATCTCCGGGCGGGTGGCGATCCACTGCCGCAGCGCCGGGCGGTCCATGGTGACCGCGCGGACCTCGGTGACCGTCGTGGCGCCGGACGTGCGCGGGCCGGGGTCGAAGATGGACAGTTCGCCGAACATGTCGGACGGACCGGCGATCCACAGCAGGTTCTCGCGGCCGTCCGGGGACTTGCGGCCGATCTTCACCTTGCCGGACTGGATGATGTACAGCCGGTCGCCCGGCTCGCCCTCGTTGAAGATGACATGGCCGCGGGGGAACTCCACGGATTCCAAGGTCTGGGCCAGCGCCTCCGCCGCTGCCGGCTCCACACCCTGGAAAATGCCCGCACGGGCCAGGGTTTCGTCCACCTCGGGTGCCTCCTCGTCGAGAAACGATCACTTCCTTCGCAGGCCGAAGGCAGTGTCGCCGATCACTTTCGCGTCAGTCTAGGGCGTGTCGGGCAGATCGCTCGTCGGCTCGCCGCGCCCGGCGCGGCTGCCTGGAACGATCACGTCCGACTGAGCAGCCTAACTCCGCACCTTGCGCGCGCGTAGCCTGGCTGCCCGTCCGCCGAGCCGGCGAAGCCGGAACAGCTCGAGCGCGCGACCGATCCCGTGCCCGTAAAGGGCCCTGACCTCGTTGGGCTGAGCCTGCTCCAGGAACTCCTCGACCTCGTTCTCCTGGACCGCGACGTGCTTGAGCCGGCTTTCGACGCGCTCCATGAACAACGCGAAGAACATGATCACCAGCGGGACCAAGATCACGAACCACACGGTCATGCCACAGCTCCGCTGTTGTCGGTGACGCACTCGGTCATGGATCTCCAGATCCTCGCTCAGGGCGGACGCGCGGCCCGCAGAGGTGGTGCTCTGGCGGTTCGGCCGTCCACCGGCGGATGCTCCCGACCGGCTCGTCCGACTCGCCCGTAGGCTATCGGGGTGCCCCCTGTTGTCCCGAACGGGCCCCGCGCGGACCGCGACGAAAGCCGGCTCGCCCTCGTGAGACGCGCCCGGCGGATGAAACGTTGCCTCGATCAGGTTTATCCGGACGCGAAAGCCGAGCTGGACTTCACGAATCCGCTGGAACTGCTGGTCGCGGTGGTGTTGTCGGCGCAGACCACGGACGTGCGGGTGAACCTGGTCACGCCCGCTTTGTTCGCGAAGTACCGCACCGCGGCCGATTACGCCGGAGCCGAGCGTTCCGAACTCGAGGAATACCTGCGTACGACCGGGTTTTTCCGGGCGAAAGCGAATTCGCTGATGGGTCTCGGCGCGGCGCTCGTGGAGCGCTACGACGGCGAGGTGCCGAAGAAACTGGACGACCTCGTCACGCTGCCGGGCGTCGGCCGCAAGACCGCGAATGTCGTGCTCGGCAACGCTTTCGACGTGCCGGGAATCACAGTGGACACTCACTTCGGCCGCCTCGTGCGGCGCTGGGGCTGGACCGCTGAAGAGGATCCGGTCAAGGTCGAGCACGCGGTCGGCGAGCTGATCCCGCGGAAAGAGTGGACGATGCTGTCCCACCGAGTGATTTTCCACGGCCGCCGCGTGTGCCACGCGCGGAAACCGGCCTGCGGCGCGTGTCCGCTGCGCAAGGACTGCCCGTCGTTCGGCGCTGGGCCCACGGAGTTCGAAGTCGCCGCGAAGCTCGTCAAAGGCCCGGAGAAGGATCACATCCTCGAACTGGCGGCGCGCGGGTGACTGCAGTCACCAAATGGGCGCTCGGGGTCGCGGTGCTGGCGGTTGCCGCTCTGGTCGCGGTCCTGACGCTTCGCGGCGGCGACGCGAATTCCGCGCCACCCGCTTCTGGCGACCTCACGGCCGCGCGAGGGTCGGCGAAGCTCGAAGCTTGCCCGCCTGCCTCGGCGAAGGAGGTCGGCCAGCTGTCCGGGATCGAGGCGGACTGCCTCGGCGACGGTTCCCGGGTGGACGTCGGCAAGGTTCTCGGCGGCGGTCCGGTGCTGGTCAACGTCTGGGCGTCGTGGTGCCAGCCGTGCCGCACCGAATTGCCGGTGCTGCAGCGGTACGCCGCTGAGCCGGGTGCGGTGCGCGTGGTCGGCGTGCAGGTCGCGAGCCCGGCCGCCGACGGGCTGAGCTTGTTCACGCGACTCGGCGTGCATCTTCCGTCGCTCTACGACGGC
This sequence comes from Amycolatopsis sp. NPDC114503, assembly GCF_055633655.1. Classification (NCBI taxonomy): domain Bacteria; kingdom Bacillati; phylum Actinomycetota; class Actinomycetes; order Pseudonocardiales; family Pseudonocardiaceae; genus Amycolatopsis; species Amycolatopsis sp. NPDC114503. The sequence goes on from NZ_JBVKDT010000001.1 coordinate 1,105,908, forward strand.
GACGGCCAGACCGGTCCGATCCGCACCGCGCTCAAGGCGCCCTCGTCGTTGCCCGCGTCGTACCTGGTCACCGCGGACGGCCAGGTCCGGTTCATCGCGAACCCGCGGTTGTTCGACAACACTGACCAGGTGCGCGCTGCTGTGAAGGACTACTCATGACCACCGGACCGCTCGTCGAACCCGAAGCCGTGCCGGAATGGCTGCGGCCGCTGGTGAAGGTGTCCGGAGAGGTCGACAGCCGCACGTTCACCCGGTTCAGCCCGCCGGAAGACCTGCTCACCCGGGCCGCCGCGGTGCTGATCCTGTTCGGCGAACGGCCTGGCGGAGACGGTCCGGACGTCCTGCTGCAGCGGCGCGCGGACACGCTCGGCTCGCACGCCGGGCAGGTTTCGTTCCCCGGCGGCGGCGCGGAGGACGGCGACGACGGCCCGGTCGGCACGGCGCTGCGCGAGGCCGAGGAGGAGACCGGCGTCGACCCGTCGGGGATCCTGCCGGTCGCGGTGCTGCCGGAGCTGTTCGTGCCGGTGTCGAAGTTCGCGGTCACGCCGGTGCTGGCGCATTGGCACACGCCGTCGCCGGTGCGTGCGGTCGATCCGGCCGAGACGGCGGCGGTCGCGCGGGTTTCGCTGGCCGATCTCGCGGACCCGGCAAACCGGTTCACCGTGCGCCGCGGCGACGCGTCGTGGCGGGGGCCGGCCTTCACCGTCGACGGCCTGTTCGTGTGGGGCTTCACCGCTGGCCTGCTGTCCGTGCTGCTGTCGCTCGGCGGCTGGGAACGGGCGTGGGACACCGGCGATGTGCGCGAGCTTGACGTAGCGTGGGCCGAACATCAGGGCCGGTCGGCGGCCCGGGACGGCGGTATCGAGGAGTGACGGCGCGGTGAACTGGGTCGATGTCGTCGTCCTGCTGCTCGCGGTCATGGCGGCGGTTTCCGGCGCGTTCCAGGGCGTGATCGTCGCGCTGCCCGCGCTCGTGGGCGTCGCGCTGGGCGCGGTGGCCGGGGTGAAGCTGGCGCCGTTCGTGATCAGCCTCTTCGACAGTCCCGTCGCGAAGGTCGCGTTCGCCTTCGCGGTGGTCGTGTTCCTGATCGTGCTCGGGGAGACGCTCGGCGTGTGGGCCGGGCGGAAGCTGCGGCAGAAGATCAATCCGGACAAGCTTTCCGGCATCGACAAGACGCTCGGCGCGATCTTGCAGGCGGCCGCGGTGTTCGTGGTCGCTTGGCTGGTCGCGAATCCGTTGACGACGGTGTCGGCGATTCCCGGGCTGGCGAAGTCGATCAATTCCTCGGTGGTGCTGGGCGAGGTCAATGATCTGATGCCCGCTGAGGCGCAGGGGCTGCCCAGCGATTTGCGGAAATTGCTGGATGCGTCTGGGTTTCCGTCTGCGTTGTCGCCGTTCGAGAAGGCGCCATCGGCGGATACGCCGCCGCCGGATACTTCGCTTAATGTGTCCGCGGTGGCTAAGCGGGTGCATCCGAGTGTGGTGAAGATTCGGGGGAATGCGCCGTCTTGTTCTCGGGCGCTTGAGGGCAGTGGGTTTGTGGTTGCGCCGCAGCGGGTGATGACTAACGCGCATGTGGTGGCGGGGACTGACGAGGTCGGGATTGAGTCGACTTCGGGGGATTATCGGGCTCGGGTTGTTTATTTCAATCCTGAGGTCGATGTTGCCGTGTTGGCGGTGCCTGGGTTGAAGGCTCCGGTGTTGCCGTTTGCTCCGCAGACTGCGAAGGCTGGGGATAACGCGGTGGTGTTGGGGTATCCGTTGGATGGGCCGTATACGGCTACTCCGGCTCGGGTTCGGACGCGGATCAATTTGCGGGGGCCCGATATTTATGACGCTAATACTGTGCAGCGGGATGTGTTCACTGTTCGCGGGACGGTGCGGAGCGGGAACTCTGGGGGGCCGATGATCACGCCTGACGGGGATGTCATTGGCGTGGTGTTCGGGGCTGCGGTTGAGGATCCGGATACCGGGTTTACGTTGACTGCGGATCAGGTGCGCAGTGAGGTTGATGCGGCTCCGTCGCAGACTGCCCGGGTCGGCACGGGGGCTTGTGCTAATTGAGAGGTCGTGAGGGGAACCCTGAGGGAATCAGAGTCCTTCAGGGTTCCCCTCACGGCCTTCTGGCCGAGGTCAGCGCACGAAGTCCACTACGGATTTCGTCACGCGGGTTGGGTCTTCCAGATGGGGGAAGTGGCCGATGCCTTGCCAGATTTTGGGTTCGCTGTGCGGGCCTGCCCAGTGGACTGACGCGAGTGCGGTTTCCGGGAGGATGCAGGTGTCGTCCGCGCCGTGCAGTTGCAGTACGGGGGCGGTGATGCGGCCGTTGACTGCGTCGGTGAAGCGCCTGCCTTCGCCGCGGAATTGTGCGCGGAAGGCCCAGCGGTAGTACTCCAGGGCGGAGTGGGCGACGCCGGGGACCAGCATCGCTTGGCGGAACGGCGGCATCGTCTCGGTGAAGTCCGAAGAGGAGCGCCAGGACTCGCCGGACCACTTGGCGAAGAGTTCTTCCACGGCCGCCGCGTTGTCGCGGACCAGCCATTTCTCTGGGGCCATCGGTACCTGGAAGCGGAAAAGGTGGCCGACGGCGCGGATCTGGCCGCTGGTGCGCTTCACCGCTGACTTGAACGCTAGCGGGTGGGCGGCGCCGATCGCGGTCACCGACGACACGAGGCGTGGGTGCAGCGCGGCGACTGTCCAGGCGAGCATGCCGCCCCAGGCGTGGCCGACCAGGTGTGCCCGGCGGGCGCCTAGGGCCTTGATCAGGCCGCCTATGTCGCCGGCCAGGGTCCAGGCGTCGTAGCCGCGTGGCGGTTTATCCGAGTCGCCGTAGCCGCGCAGATCTACCGCTACCGCGCGGAAACCGGCGTCGGCCAGTGCGGGCAGCTGGTGTCGCCAGGTCCACCAGAAACCGGCGAAGCCGTGCAGGAGCAGCACTAACGGGCCCTCGCCGCATTCGGCTACGTGCAGGCGGATGCCGTTGGCCGAGACGTCGCGATGCGTCCACGGGCCGTCGACCCGCACGCTCGACGGGTCCGGCGTCAGCTCCACCACCGCGCGAGCGCTGGCGTCAGCCCTGCGTCGAGGGCAGGTCGTCGTCTTCGGCCGGCTTGCGCTTGAACGCCTCAGCCGTCTCCTTGACGCTGCTGATGGTGCGTTCCGGCGCGCGCAGCTTCTTCACCTTGCGCCAGCCGAGGAACGCGGTCGCGCCCACGGTGACCAGCATCAGGCCGAACACCGTCGCGAACGCGGGCCAGCGGATGCCCCACCAGTCCGACAGGCCCTCGGCGATCAGCAGGAACAGGAAGAAGGTGCTGTACAGAAAGACGGTGAGGGCGATCAGGAAGAAGACTGTCCCCTTGAGCGCCTTCTTCGCTTCCTGCGCCAGCTCGGCTTTCGCCAGCTCGATTTCGGCGCGGACCAGCGTCGACAGGTGCTGGGTGGCGTCGCCGACGAGCTTGCCGATGGACTGTTCGCTCGCCGCGGCTTCCTCGTCGCTGGACAGGGGCAGGTACGGCACGGCCCCCACGCCGTCGGGGCTGGTGCGCTCGTGTTTGGGGCTGCTCACTGGGTCATCGTGCCACGTGGCCGTACTCGAGGCGCGACGGACCGGCGGGAGTGTCGGGATCAAGCCGCCTTCGCGTGTACTCGGCTGCGCCGCAAGAGGAGCACGGCGGCCGTCAGCGAGGCGATCGCCGACGCGATCAAGACCGCCGCCTTGGCCACTTCAGCGGCTTCAGCGGGCAGGGCGAGTTCGGCGATCAGCAGGCTGACGGTGAACCCGACGCCGCCGAGCACGGACAACGCGGCCACGTCTCGCCAGCTCATTCCGCTGGGCTTTTCCGCCACGTGCAGCTTCACTGCCAGCAGACTCGCCCCGAAGATGCCGACGAACTTCCCGGCGACCAGTCCGATGAGGACAGCCAGCGGCAACGCGGTGGTGAAGACCGTCGACAGCGCGTCGCCGTTCACCGAGATCCCCGCGGCGAACAAGGCGAACACCGGCACCGCGACCGCCGCTGACCACGGCTGCAGCCGGTGTTCGAGCCGGACCGCGGGTGCTTCTTCCTCGCCCTCGTCCTCGCGGACGCGAGTGAGCAGCCCGAGCGCGACGCCCGCGATCGTCGCGTGGATGCCCGCCGAATGCACCGCGACCCAGGTGATCAGCGCGATCGGCACGTACAGCCACGGCGTGCGGACGCGTTTGTGCTGCAGGAAGGCGTAAAGCCCGAGCGCGACCACCGCGACCGCCGCCGCGATCAGGTTGAAACTGCTGGTGAAGAGGATCGCGATGACGAGAATTGCGCCAAGGTCGTCCACCACGGCAAGGGAAAGCAGGAACACCCGCGCGCTGCTGGGCAGGTTGGAGGCGGTCAGCGCGAGCACGCCGAGCGCGAACGCGATGTCCGTGGCCACCGGGATCGCCCACGCCCGGTCGGCCTCCGGCGAGCCCCACGCGATCGAGAGCGCGACCACCGCGGGCACGACCATCCCGCCGACCGCGGCGATCACCGGCAGCACGGCTTGACGCCACCGGGAGAGCTCGCCGACCACCAGTTCTCGTTTGAGTTCAAGCCCGGCGACGAAGAAGAACAGCGCGAGCAGGCCGTCCTTCGCCCAGTCTCCGAGAGAGAGGTTGAGGTGCAGGAACTCCGGGCCGATCCGGAAGTCGCGCAGCGCCTCGTATGCCGGCGCGAGCGGGGAGTTGGCCCAGACCAGCGCGACCGCGGTGGCGGCGAGCAGGATGAGCCCGCCAGTGGTTTCCGTGCGGAGGAAACGGGCGAATTCGGCGACGGCGCGGGCTGGGGTCACGAAAAACTCCTTGTGGGGACAGCGGATCTCCCGCCGACCAGACTTCCCGGCACACCGATGTCCAGTTTACCGTCCGCAGTCGCCGATTACCGGCCGTTGTGACGAACGGCAAACCACGACTGCCCGATGACGCTCGCATTGCTCAGCGCCGCGCGCAAACGCAGGTCAGCCGGTCGCGTCGGCCAAGTTGTCTAGTCCATACTGACGCCGGTTTTTCGTTCACCTGTTCGCCTTCTAGCATGCGAGGAGAGAACGACAATGATGTTGAAGACAGGGACGAGGCAGTAGTGAGCACCCCTATCGACGCCCAGGCCGACACCAGATTCTTCGGGCACCCAAGGGGGTTGGCGAACCTCTTCGGCGTGGAGATGTGGGAGCGCTTCTCCTTCTACGGGATGCAGGGCATCCTCGCCATCTACCTCTATTACCAGGCTGACAAGGGCGGCCTCGGCATCGACCAGAGCGCCGCGCTCGGCATCGTCGGCGCCTACGGCGGCACGGTCTATCTCGCCACGGTCGTCGGCGCGTGGATCGCCGACCGGCTGCTCGGCTCCGAACGCACGCTGTTCTACAGCGCCATCGTGGTGATGATCGGACACATCGCGCTGGCCCTGCTGCCCGGGCTGACCGGCGTCGGCGTGGGTCTCGCGTGCGTCGCGCTCGGGTCCGGCGGGCTCAAGGGCAACGCGACTTCCGTGGTCGGCACGCTGTACGCCGAGGGCGACGAGCGGCGCGACGCCGGGTTCACGATCTTCTACATGGGCGTCAACATCGGCGGGTTCATCGGCCCGCTGCTGACCGGGCTCGCCCAGCAGAACGGCGGCTTCCACCTCGGCTTCGGACTCGCCGCGGTCGGCATGGCGCTCGGCCTGATCCAGTACACGATCGGGCGGAAGAACCTCGGCGCGAAGGCGTCCGAGGTGCCGAACCCGCTGCCGTCCACGCAGCGCGCGCTCGTGATCGGCGTGGCCGTGGTGATCATCGCCGCGATCGTCGCGCTGATCATGTCCGGCGTGGTCACCCCGGACAACCTCGCCGACGTCGTGGTCTACACCGTCGTCGCGATTTCGGTGGTGTACTTCGTCGCGATCCTGACCAGCAAGAAGATCACCTCGGACGAGCGCAGCCGGGTGCTGTCGTTCATCCCGATGTACATCGCCAGCGCCGCGTTCTTCTCGCTGTACCAGCAGCAGGCGACGGTCGTCTCGGTCTACAGCGACCAGCGGCTCGACCGCGACCTGTTCGGCTGGACGATGCCGGTGTCCTGGGTGAACTCGATCAACCCGGTCTTCATCATCGTGTTCGCCCCGGTGATCGCGGCGATCTGGACGAAGCTGGGGCCGAAGCAGCCGTCGACGCCGATGAAGTTCGTGCTCGGCACGGTCCTGATGGGCGCGGCGTTCCTGCTGTTCCTGCCGATGGCGCACACCGGCCAGAACGGCAGCCCGCTGATCGCGCTGGCCGGCATCCTGCTGGTGTTCACGATCGCCGAGCTGATGCTGTCGCCGGTCGGGCTGTCGCTGTCGACGAAGCTCGCGCCGAAGGCGTTCCGCACGCAGATGGTGGCGCTGAACTTCCTTTCGGTGTCACTGGGCACGGCGATGTCGGGCAAGCTCGCGCAGTCCTACGACCCGAAGGACGAGGTGCCGTACTTCAGCATCATCGGCGGCACCGCGATCGTGGTCGGCGTGGTGCTGCTCGCGCTGATTCCCTTCATCCGCAAGTTGATGCGCGGAGTGCACTAACCCACGGTGGTGCCGAAAAGCACCCCGACGAAGTAAGTGACGAGCATGGTGAGGGCGCCGACGCCGACGTTGCGGGCGATCGCGCGCCCCGCCTGCGCGTTGCCGAGCCTCGCGCTCACGAAACCGGTGAGCGTGAGGCCGACGACCACCGCCAGCGCACACGCCCAGACGCGGACGCCGACCGACGTCCAGGCGATCGCCAGCAACGGCAGCAGCGCGCCGACGGAGAACGCCAGCAGCGACGCCCACGCCGCCTGCCACGGGCTGGTCAGGTTGTCCGGGTCGATGCCGAGTTCGGCTTCCGCGTGCGCTTGCAGCGGGTCCTTTTCGGTCAGCTCGCGCGCGACCTGCTTCGCCAGCTCCGGCGAGAGGCCCTTGTCCTCGTAGATCTGCGCGAGTTCGCGTTCCTCGGCCTCCGGCATCGTTTTCAGTTCGTGCTTCTCGAGCCGCAGCAGCGCGCGTTCGGTGTCGCGCTGGGTGCTCACGCTCACGTATTCCCCGCCCGCCATGGAAAACGCGCCGGCGACGAGTCCGGCAATTCCGGCGGTGAGGATCGTGGTGCTGTCCGCGGTGGCTCCGGCGACGCCCACGACGATGCCCGCGACGGACACGATCCCGTCGTTCGCGCCGAGAACCCCGGCGCGCAGCCAGTTCAGCTTGCCGCCGAGGTCCTCGTGCGGTTCGTGCGCGTGCACCGCGTCGCCCATCGTTTCGGTCACCGCTTCAGTGAATCACGGAAATTGTTTCCGCGCGACATTTTCCCGGAGTCGTGGAATGCGGTTAAGAAAGGCAATCCTCAATGAATTGTGCCTTGCCTGACCGGGCGAATAGGCTGCCGGGATGGAGCAGGGGTGGCGGACGTTGTCGATGGTGGAGGGACAGCCGTTGCGCGGCGGCACCGGGCGGATCCGGGAGCGGGCGCGCGCCGAGCACGGTCTGGCGTACGAAATCCGGTACCCGGCAGGCGTCGCGTCGGCCGAGCACAGCCACGACCACGACAGCATCGTGCATGTGCTGGAAGGGCGGTTGCGCGGCACGGTCGACGGGGTGTGGTCCGAACTAGGACCGGGCGACGTCCTCGTGCATCCGCGCGGCGTGCGGCACCACGTCGAAGCGCTGACGGACAGCCGGTGGATCGAGTTCAAAGCCCCGCTGCCGGGACGGCCGCCTGTCGGCTGAAACGACGAACGCCCGGGTCCGGAGCCACAGTGGACACCGGACCCGGGCGAACCGGGTCTAGCTCAGTTGTCGAGTTCGGCCAGCGCCGCCTTCGCGGCTTCGAGCTCGGCCTCCAGCTGCGCGACCTTCGCGGCCTGCGCCTCGCGGGCGGCGTTGATGACCTCGTCGATCGGACCGGACAGCTCCTCGTGCAGCTCCTTGGCCGCACGCGAAACCGCCGCGGCCGGGACCGCCAGGCCCTTCGCGACCCACTTGGCGCCGTTCTTCAGCTCGGCCTGCCACTCGCCGTCCGCCGTGCCGGTGACGGTCAGCGTCAGCTCCACGGTGCGGGTCTTCTTCGCCGTCGACGCCGCGGCCTTCGGGCGGCCGCGCTTCGGCTTCGGCGAGTCGACCGCCGGAGTCTCGTCGGACCCCGACTCCGGCTTCGAGGCGTCCGCCGGGGCGGAGTCCGAAGCTGCCTTCTCAGGGGCGGCAGCGGGCTCGGCGACTTCCGGGGCCTCCGGGGTGCCGGCGGCCTGCGGCGATGACGCCGCCGCCGTCTCGGCCGCAGTGTCCTCGTCGTGCGTCAAGGCTTCCACGGACATTCGTGTCGTCTCCTTGCCCGGATCTGGGTTGGGTACGCGGGCATCTTAGAACATGCGTTCGATGCCCGCACTTTCAGGGGATCAATGCAGGAAGGGACCCTCCCAGCCGGGAGAGTCCCTTCCTGACGGTGAAGAACTTACTCCTCCTTGCCGGAGTTCAGTCCGGAGGAGATGAGGTCCATGACCGACGAGTCGGCGAGCGTGGTGACGTCGCCGATCTGCCGGTTCTCCGCGACGTCGCGCAGCAGCCGGCGCATGATCTTGCCGGAGCGGGTCTTCGGCAGCTCCGCCACGACCATGATCTGCCGCGGCTTCGCGATCGGCCCGATCTCCTTCGCGACGTGGTTGCGCAGCTCCTGCACCGCGCCGTCCCCGCCGTCCACCGCGTTGCCGCGCAGGATCACGAACGCGACGATGCCCTGCCCGGTGGTCGGGTCGGTCGCGCCCACCACGGCGGCCTCGGCGACCGTCGGGTGCGACACGAGCGCGGACTCGACCTCGGTGGTGGAGATCCGGTGCCCGGACACGTTCATCACGTCGTCCACGCGGCCGAGCAGCCAGATGTCGCCGTCTCCGTCGTACTTCGCGCCGTCACCCGCGAAGTAGTAGCCCTGCTCGGAGAAACGGGACCAGTAGGTGTCGCGGAAGCGCTCGTCGTCGCCCCACACGCCGCGCAGCATCGACGGCCACGGCTTGTCCAGCACCAGGTATCCGCCGCCGCCGTGCGGGACCTCGGTGCCGGTGTCGTCCACGACCTTCGCCGAGATGCCCGGCAGCGCGCGCTGCGCGGAACCCGGCTTGGCGGCGGTGACGCCGGGCAGCGGCGAGATCATGATCGCGCCGGTTTCGGTCTGCCACCAGGTGTCCACGACCGGCGTCTTGTTCGCGCCGATCTTTTCCCGGTACCAGATCCAGGCCTCGGGGTTGATCGGTTCGCCGACGCTTCCCAGCACCCGCAGCGAGGACAGGTCGTACTTCGCCGGGATGTCCTCGCCCCACTTCATGAAGGTGCGGATCAGCGTCGGCGCGGTGTAGTAGATCGAGACCTTGTACTTCTGGATGATTTCCCAGTGCCTGCCCTCGTGCGGCGTGTTCGGCGTGCCCTCGTAGACGACCTGGGTCACGCGGTTCGCCAGCGGGCCGTACACGATGTATGAGTGCCCGGTGATCCAGCCGATGTCGGCGGTGCACCAATAGACGTCTTCGCCCGGCTTGTGGTCGAACACGACGTTGTGGGTGTACGCGGTCTGGGTCAGGTACCCGCCGGAGGTGTGCAGAATGCCCTTCGGCTTACCCGTGGTGCCCGAGGTGTACAGGATGAACAGCGGGTGCTCGGAATCGAACGCTTCCGGCTTGTGCTCAGCGGACTGTCCGTCGACCAGTTCGTGCCACCACAGGTCGCGGCCCTCGGTCCACGGCGTCTCGCCATCGAGGTCGCTGCCGGTGCGCTTGACGACGATGACCTTCTGCACGGTTTCCGCGCCCTGCAAGGCTTCGTCGACGTTCGCCTTCATCGGCGCGGCCTTGCCGCGGCGGTACTGACCGTCCGAAGTGATCACGATCTTCGCGGCCGCGTCGTCCACCCGCGCGCGCAGCGCCGTCGGCGAGAAGCCGCCGAACACCACGCTGTGCAGAGCGCCGATCCGCGCGCACGCCAGCATCGCGAAAATCGCCTCGGGCACCATCTGCAGCTGGATCGCCACGACGTCCCCGGCGACAACTCCCAGCGACGACAGCGCGTTCGCGGCCTTCGAGACCTCGTCCTTCAGCTGCGCGTAGGTGATGTCGCGCGTGTCGCCCGGCTCGCCGACCCAGTGGATCGCGACCTGGTCCCCGTGGCCGGACTCGACGTGCCGGTCCACACAGTTGTAGGCGACGTTCAGCTTCCCGCCGACGAACCACTTCGCGAACGGCGCATTGGTCCAGTCCAATACCTGGGACCACTTGGTGTCCCACGACAGCTGCTCCGCCTGCCCGGCCCAGAACTGCTCCCGGTCAGCGTCCGCCGTCGCATACAGCTCGGCCTTCGCGTTCGCCTGACCAGCGAACTCTTCGCTGGGGGGAAACGTGCGGCTCTCCGTGAGCAGGTTGTCCAACGCTGGGGACTGCTCGGTCATGGTGCAAAGCCTCCTGTAGTGCGAACCCGCGGCTCAGGGAACGCTAGCGACGTTAGTCCGCCTACGACAAGGTTGCAGCCACGTTGCGCGCACAGCTCCAAGCGAAGTGCGGCGACGGCTCAGCCGAGGCGGGCGAGCAGCCGGGCACGGGCGCCCGGCCACTCGGCGTCCGTCATCGAGTAGAGCACCGTGTCGCGGGTCGTGCCGTCCGGACGGATCCGGTGCGCTCGCAGCACCCCCTCGCGCAGCGCGCCGAGCCGTTCGATGGCGCGTTGCGAGCGGAGGTTGCGGTTGTCGGTTTCCCACGCGACGCGCTGGGCTCCCCAGTCCTCGAAGGCGTTGCGCAGCAGGAGGAATTTGGACTCGGTGTTGAGCGCGGTGCGCTGGAAATCCGCGCCGATCCAGGTGTGCCCGATCGAGAGGATCCGGTGTTTCGCTACTACCTGGTAATAGGAAGTGGTGCCCGCGACGCGGCCGGACGCGACGTCGATCTGCGCCCACGGGCGGCGGTCAGGGTCGGCGAGCGCGTTCTTCACCATCGTCTCGGCTTCGCCGAGGTCGGCGGGCTGGCGGACGCTCAGCCAGGCCCAGATGCCCGGGTCGGCTCCGGCCTCCAGCAGGCCGGGCGCGTGGTCGGGCGTGAGGGGTTCGAGCCGTACGTGGCGGCCGGACAGAATGGGGTGTTCGCTCCAGGTCACGCGATCACGCTACGTCGGCAAGTGGCTGTGTCGAAGTGCCATTTCTCGATCATTTCAGCAGTCCACTATTCGGCCGCTTATGCTCCCTGGACCACCCGGAGAAAGAGAGCGCGCATGGCCGAGGAGCGAGAAAACCTCACCTGGGAGTTGTTCGGTTCGGCGAGCCGGGAGCTGGCCCAGGAGGTGGCCGCGGACGGCTTCGTCCCCGACCTCATCCTGTCCATCGCGCGCGGCGGGCTGTTCGTCGCCGGCGCGCTCGGGTACGCGCTCGACGTGAAGAACCTGCACGTGATGAACGTCGAGTTCTACACCGGCGTCGACCAGCGACTGGACCTGCCGGTCATGCTGCCGCCGGTGCCCAACGTGGTGGATCTCACACACAAGAAGGTGCTGGTCGCCGACGACGTCGCGGACACCGGCGCGACGCTCAAGCTGGTCCGCGACTTCTGCGCCGACCACGTCGCGGACGTGCGGTGCGCGGTGGTTTACGAGAAGCCCGCTTCGACGGTGAAGTGCGAGTACGTGTGGAAGCGGACTGACCGGTGGATCAACTTCCCGTGGTCGGTTTTGCCGCCCGTGGTGGAGCGCGCTGGGCAGGTGCTGGACGCATGAGCGATCCGCTGAAGCCGTTGCTGGAGCTGGACGGCGTTGCTGCTGCGGCCAAAGCCGCGCAGGACGCGATCTTCGCCGTGCACCGGTTGCCCGCGAATCTGCGTGGCGGAGCGGAGACCGCGGCTGAGGCTTCGGTCCGTGCCGCGCGGGCTTCGGCGGGAATCGACGGGGCGAATCCCGAGTTGCCGGAAGGCGGTTCAGTGACCGACCCGCTGCTCGCCGGATCGTTGCGGGTGGCGGAAAAACTGGAGTCGCTGCTGCCGACGTGGCGGCGGGCTCCGTTGCAGACGTTGGCCCGGCTGCATCTGCTGGCCGCGTCCGATGTGGTGTCCGATCCGGATCAGCTCGGCCGTCCGCAGCGCGGCGGCGAGCGGCTGGAGCTGCTGGCTCAGCTCGTCACCGGGGCGACTTCCGTGCCCGGGCCGGTGCTGACCGCGGTCGTGCACGGCGAACTGCTGGCGTTGGCCCCCTTCGGTTCGGCGGACGGGGTGGTCGCCCGGGCGGCGGCGCGGCTGTCGATGGTCGCGACCGGGCTTGATCCGAAGGCGTTGACCGTGCCGGAGGTTGCCTTTTTCCGGCGGGTTCCGCGGTATGTCGAGCTGGCGCAGGGGTTCGCCGGCGGGACGACGGACGGTGTGCGCGAGTGGCTGCTCTTCTGTTGCGAGGCCTTCGAAACCGGGGCGAACGAGGCGCGGAGCATCTCGTCGGCCGCTGGCTGACCGGTGTGGTCTGACCACATCACCGAACGGCATTCTGTAGTGGACTGAGCCATGGTCGCCCTGGTCGGAGCGACTTACTGTTTCCGGCCATGACCAGTGACAGTTCCCTCGCCGGCCGCACCGCGTTGGTGACCGGCGGCGGCAGCGGCATCGGGCTGGCTTGCGTGCGGGCGTTCGGTGCGGCCGGGGCGAAGGTGCACGTGGTGGACGTCGCCGGGGCGGAGGCGGCGGCCGCCGAGGTCGGCGGGCAGGCGCACGTGGTGGACCTGACCGATCCGGCGGCACTGGCGACCCTGCCCGCGGACGTCGATGTGCTCGTCAACAACGCGGGCGTACAGTACGTCGCGCCGTTGCCGGAATTCCCGCCGGAGCGGTTCGCCTTCATTCAGTCGTTGATGGTCACCGCGCCGTTTTTGCTGATCCGCCAGTGCCTGCCCGCGATGTACGCGCGCGGCTGGGGCCGGATCGTGAACATGTCCAGCGTGCACGGCGTGCGGGCGAGTCCGTACAAAGCCGCTTACGTCACGGCGAAACACGCGCTCGAGGGACTGTCCAAAGTGGCCGCTCTCGAAGCCGCGGAGCACGGTGTGACCAGCAATTGCGTGAATCCTGGTTACGTCCGTACTCCGCTCGTCACCGGACAGATCGAAGCGCAGGCGGCCGAACACGGGGTGCCGCCGGAAGAAGTGCTGGAGCAGGTTTTGCTGCGCCGGGCCGCGATCAAGCGGTTGATCGAACCCGAGGACGTCGCCGATCTCGTGCTGTGGCTGTGCGGCGAGTCCGCCGGACATGTCACCGGTGCGTCGCTTCCCGTTGACGGCGGCTGGACCGCTGGCTGAAATCCCCTTTCCCCACAACGGAGTGGAGTCCACTATGGACAAAAAGCTGCTGCGCGTCGTCGGAGCCGGGCTGATCGGAACCACCATCGAGTGGTACGACTTCTTCCTCTACACCTCGGCCGCCGCGCTGGTCTTCAACAAGCTGTTCTTCCCGACCGCCGACCCGCTCACCGGCACCCTGCTGGCGTTGCTGACCTACGCGGTCGGATTCCTCGCGCGGCCGATCGGCGGGCTCGTGTTCGGGCACTTCGGCGACCGCATCGGACGCAAGAAACTGCTGGTCGTGAGCCTGCTGCTGATGGGCGGTTCGACGTTCGCGATGGGTCTGCTGCCCACGTACAGCGCGGTCGGCGTGCTCGCGCCGGTCCTGTTGACGCTGCTGCGGCTGATCCAGGGCTTCGCCCTCGGCGGCGAGTGGGGCGGCGCGGTGCTGCTGGTTTCCGAGCACGGCGACGATCGGCGGCGCGGGTTCTGGGCGTCCTGGCCGCAGACTGGCGTTCCGGCCGGGAACTTGCTGGCCACGGCGGTGCTCGCGATCCTGGCGTCCGCCCAGTCGGACGCGACTTTCCAGGCTTGGGGCTGGCGGGTTCCGTTCCTGCTGTCCGGAGTGCTGGTCGTGCTCGGCCTGTGGATCCGGCTGGCGGTTTCGGAATCGCCGGTGTTCATCGCGGCGAAGGCGGCTGCGGACGAGCGTGAGCAGGCACCGATTGTCGACGTCTTCCGCGGGCATTTCCGTGCGCTGGCAGTGACGTTCGGTGCGCGCATAGCGGAAAACGTGTCCTACTACGTCATCACCGCGTTCATTCTCGTGTACGTGACGACTGGGCTGGGGCTGCCGAAAGCGACTGGCTTGACCGCGGTGCTCGTCGCGTCGGCGGTGCATTTCGTGACGATTCCCTTGTGGGGCCTGCTGTCCGACAAGATCGGCCGGAAGCCGGTGTACCTGTTCGGCGTGGTCGGAATGGCCGCATGGTCGTTCGGCTTCTTCTGGCTGCTCGACCTGCGCACCACCTGGTCGGTGATCGGCGCGGCGGTGGTCGGGCTTGTCGTGCACGGTGCGATGTACGGGCCGCAGGCGGCGTTTTTCGCGGAACAATTCCCGACGCGGGTGCGCTACACCGGGCTCTCGGTCGGCGGCCAGCTGTCGTCCATCGCGGCCGGGGCGGTCGCGCCGTTGATCGCGGTGGCGCTGTTCGAGGCGTACCACTCCACGGTGCCGGTTTCGGTCTACGTGGTCGCGATGTGCCTGTTGTCGCTGGTCGCACTGCTCGCCGCCCGCGAGACGCGCGGCGCGTCGTTGCACGAGACGGCCGCCGAACGGCAGGCTTCAATGACAGCATGACGGGCGTGGACCCCACTGCCGAGGCGTATCGCCGGCTGCTCGAACTGCTCGCCGCCGGAGCGAGCAGCGAGCAGCTGGCGCACGTCGCCGCCCGGGGGTTGTCCGCGGAGCAGTCCGCCGCGATCGGTTCGGCGACCGAGCTGGCGCTGCGGATCCGCGAGACGCTCAGCGAGCACCGACGGCGGGAAGCCGAGCTGACGGCGTTGTTCGACACCGCGAGCGACCTCGCCCGGCTGCGCGACCCGGACGCGGTGCTGCGGTCGATCGTTCGGCGCGCGCGGACACTGCTGGGCGTGGACGTTTCGTACCTCAGTCTCAACGACGAGGCGAACGGCGAGACGTACATCCGCGTTACGGACGGGTCGGTTTCCGCGCTGTTCCAACAGATTGTCCTCGGGATGGGCGAAGGTCTCGGAGGGCTCGTTGCGCAGACCGCGCGTCCATACGCGACTGCGGACTATTTCCAGGACGAGAGGTTCCGGCACACGAGCCCGATCGATGCGGGCGTCCGCGAGGAGGGGTTGAAGGCGATTCTTGGTGTGCCGTTGGCGATCGGCGGCAAGGTTCTGGGCGTGCTGTATGCGTCGGACCGGTCGTCGCGGGCGTTCTCGACGGCTGAGGTCGCGCTGTTGTCGTCGCTGGCCGCGCACGCCGCGATCGCCTTGGACACCGCGCATTTGCTGGACGAAACACGGTCCGCGGCTGCGGAGCTGAACGCGGCCAACGCGACGATGCGGCGGGCCGACGACGCGCACGACCGGTTGATGGACCTCGTGCTCGGCGGTGCGGATTTGCCCGCGGTCGCGGCGGAAGTGGCCGGAGTGTTGCGCGGCTCGATCGCCGTGCACGACGAAGAAGGCGGGCTGCTGGCCGGTGCCTCGGTCGCTTTTGACGCTGCCGCGGTGGCTTCCTCGCACGCTAACGGCCGCGCAGTGTCTACAAAGGACGTCTGGGTGTGTGCGGTGCGGGCGGGCCGAGAGTTGCTTGGCAGCCTGACGCTTTCCGGACGTCCGGAGCTGGCTGGGGACGACCGTCGGCTCTTTGAACGCGCGGCTGTCGTCACGGCGTTGTTGTTGCTGCTGCGTCGTTCCGTTGCGCAAGCCGAGGACCAGGTGCGCGGCGAGTTGCTGACCGACTTGCTCACCGCGCCGACCCGTAACCCGGGTTCGTTGGTGGCCCGCGCACGCCGGTTGGGCGTCGATTTGTCGGCACCGCACGCGGTTTTGGTCGCGCATGCCTCCGGAATTTCTCGACGCGGACTGGCTGCGGCTTGCGCGAGGTACGGCGATTTGGTCGGTGTTCACGCGGAGCAAGTAGTCGCGCTCGCACCCGATCAGCCTGCGGCAGCGCGGATCGCGGCTGAGCTGAAGTCCATTGTGGACTGCCCGGTGACCGTCGGCGCCGCTGGTCCGGCGAGCGGGCCGGAAGCGTTGGCGCAGGCGTACACTGAAGCTGTTCGATGCGTTAATACTCTGCTGGCACTTGGCCGCGAAGGCGACGGCGCGGCGATGGCCGATCTCGGGTTCCTCGGCGTCCTGCTCGGCAGGCATTCCGACCTGTCCGGTTACGTCCGGGCGACGCTCGGCCCGGTCCTCGACTACGACGCCCGCCGCGGCACCGACCTCGT
Organism: Amycolatopsis sp. NPDC114503; assembly: GCF_055633655.1. Lineage (NCBI taxonomy): Bacteria > Bacillati > Actinomycetota > Actinomycetes > Pseudonocardiales > Pseudonocardiaceae > Amycolatopsis > Amycolatopsis sp. NPDC114503. The sequence continues at coordinate 1,122,182 of NZ_JBVKDT010000001.1, forward strand.
CGGCACGCTGCGCGCGTACTACGCGGCAGGCGGGAATTTGGCGCGGGCGAAGGAAACCCTGCACGTCCACGTCAACACGGTCGCGCAGCGGATGGAACGCCTGGCCGCGCTGCTGGGCGAGGACTGGCGTGAACCCGAACGGTCGCTGGAGATCCAGCTCGCGCTGCGCGTGCATCAGCTCGGCGGCTGACGGACTCCGGCGAGGATCAGGTCGAGCATCCGGTCCAGTTGCTCCGGCCCGCCCGGCAGCGTCCGCATGCTGCACGCGCCGACCACCGTCACGACAACGTCTTGCGCACGAACGTCCGCTCGAAGCGTGCCGTTCTCAACTCCCGCATCCAGGATCAGCTGAACTGCCTCGGTCAGCTCCGCGCGTACCTGCGTCATGTCGACGGTGCCCGCCTCGATGATCGCGCGCAGCGTGTCGGCCATGTCGTGCTTCGTGCTCGCGTACTCGGCGAAGCGGTCCATCCACCGACGCAGCGCGCGAAGCGGCTTCTCGGCAGCGAGCAGCTTCGGCGCGCTCGCGACGACCTGCGCCAACTCGTCTCGGTACAGCGCCTCGACGAGCGCTTCGCGGGTAGGGAAGTGGCGGTAGAGCGTGCCGATGCCGACGCCTGCTTCGCGCGCGACTCGCTCCAGCGTGACGGGCTCGTCGCCTTCGCCGAACGCCTTGCGGGCAGCAGCCAACAGACGGAGACGGTTGCGTTCAGCGTCCGCGCGAGGTTTCTTCGGGCTCGACAAAGCGGAGGGTCCTCCGTTTCTGCTACGGTGGAAATACGGAGGCGCCTCCGCATCAACTTCCACTATGCCACGGCAGGAGTTTTTCCTCATGACGGCAACCACCTCTCCAGGCGGCACCGCGAAGCTCGCCGGCCACGAGGTCGCGCGGATCGGCTACGGCGTGATGCAGCTCGGCCGCCCCGGTACCGACCGTGCTGAGCAGGTAAAACTGCTCCGCTCCGCGGCGAGCGCGGGCGTGAACCACCTGGATACCGCCCAGTTCTACAGCGACGGCCGCTGCAACGACCTGATCCGCGAAGCGTTCTCGCCCTATCCGGACGACCTCGTCGTGGTGACGAAGGTCGGTGCCGAGGAAGCACCGCAAGGGCTTCGGCTCGCGCAACAGCCGGAGCAGCTGCGGGCGCAGGTCGAGGACAACCTCGCCTCGCTCGGCGTCGAACAGCTCGACGTGGTCAACCTGCGCCGCGCGGACGCCGGACCCGGGCTGATCGCGGAAGGCGACCAGATCGTCGATATCGACGACCAGCTGGCCGAACTGATTTCCCTGCGCGACGCCGGAAAAATCGGCTCGCTCGGGCTCAGCAACGTGTCCGCGGACCAGCTCCGGCACGCGCTGCCGGTCGGGATCGTCTGCGTGCAGAACTCCTACAACGTGCTCGCCCGCGCCACCGAACCAGTGCTGGAGCTGTGCCGGGAACACGAGATCGCCTGGGTGCCGTACTTCCCGCTGGGGTCCGCGTTCGAGCTGGGCCAGGACGTCACCGGCAATCCGGTCGTCACCCGGATCGCGGCCGAACTCGGCTGCACCCCCGCCCAGGTCGCGCTGGCCTGGCTGCTTCAGCGCTACCCGGGCACGTTGCTGATCGCGGGCACGGCGACTCCGGCGCATCTCGCCGAGAACCTCGCCGCCGGCCAGGTGCAGCTGCCCGCCGAAGCGGTAGCCGCCCTGGACCGGCTCGGCTGACCTCAGAAGTCCAACGCCGCGATCCGCTCGACGTCGGCGAGGATGTTGATCTCCACGATCAGCCCGTCCGACATGGTGAACGACAGCACCGAAACCGGCTTCCCGTCGCGCAGGGCGACGATGCCGGGGCCGCCGTTGACGGTCGCGTACTGCGACACCATGCCGGTCGGCCGGAACCGCGACGCGTTGCCCGCGACCTCGGCCGCGCCGCGCACGACCTTCGAGTCCGGGCCGCCGGTGTCGACACGCAGCAAAGCGTCCGGGTGCAGAAGGGTGACGAGCCCTTCGAAGTTGCCGCCGCGGGCCGCGGTGAGCCAGGCGTCCGCGATTTTGCGCTGTTGGGCGCGGTCCGGCGGACCGGCCGGCGTCGCGCCCTGCACCCGCCGCCGCGCCCGGCTCGCCAATTGCCGTACGGCTGCGGTGTTCTTGTCGAGCATCGTCGCGATCTCGTCGAAGGGCACGGCGAACATGTCGTGCAGGACGAAGGCGAGCCGTTCCGCCGGGTCGAGCGCCTCCAGCACCACCAGCAGCGCGAGCCCGACCGAGTCCGCGAGGACCTCCTGCTCCGCCGGATCGACGCCGTCCCCGGTTTCCACGACGGGGTCGGGCACCCGGATGTCCAGCGGGTCCTCGCGGCGGGTCGCGCGGGAGCGCAGCATGTTGAGGCATTGCCGCGAGACGATCGTCGTCAGCCAGCTGCCGGTGTTGCGAATGTCCTCCCCGGACGACCGCGTCACCCGCAGCCAGGTCTCCTGGATGGCGTCGTCGGCCTCGGCGAACGAACCGAGCATCCGGTACGCCACCGCCCGCAACCTGGGCCGATGCTCCTCGAGCTGAGCCGCCCAAAAATTCTCGTCCTGTTTTTCGTCCCGCACTGTCACATCTTCTCCTTGGGCCGGGTCCTACCACCAAGACCCGCCGAACGCGGCGGACGTGACAGGAGGAGATCACCATGCAGGCTCGGATGACCCACCCGATCAAGGTGCACCCGGAAGCGATGAAGGCGCTGATGGCGCTGGCCACCGCCACGAAGGACAGCACCGTGCCCGCGACCACGCACCACCTGATCCACCTGCGGGCCAGCCAGATCAACGGCTGCAGCGTGTGCGTCGACCTGCACGCCCGCGAGATGAAGGAGGCCGGTGAGAAGGACGAGCGGATCTGGGCCGTCGGCGCGTGGCGCGAATCGCCGTACTTCACCGACGCCGAACGCGCCGCGCTGGAACTCGCCGAGTGCGTGACGCGGCTGGCCGACCAGTCGGACCCGATCCCGGACGAGGTCTGGGACGCGGCCGCGGACATCTACGACGAGAAGGAACTGTCGGCGCTGCTGCTGTCCATTGCCGGGATCAACGTGTGGAACCGGCTGAACGCCGCGATCCGCCAGCCGGTCGGATCGTTCTGAAACGCACTGGGGGTGTTGCCGGGGCGGCGGTGAGGGGATCCGCCGCCGCTTCCGGCAGCTTCACACACTCGCCGGGAGCTGATCCCGGATCGCGGCGACGGCGGCTCGCGGATCGTCGGCCCAGAAGTCGAGCTGAGTGATTTCGACGGCGCCCTTGCGGCCGAGATCGACCACCCGCGGTTCGCGCAGGGCGACCGAGAGGTTGGTCGACTGGTTGATTCCCACTGCCAGCACACCGTCTTCGGGCACGGTGACGCCGCCCCGCGCGCGCAGCGACCGGCTCACCTGCCGGACGGAATCGATGCTGGCCAACGGGATCCGGCAGTCGAAAAAGGACAGATAGCGCACCCGCAGCGCGTCCTTGCCGACTGAGTGCGGGTACTTGTAGAGCGTCGCGACGAGCGCGAGGAACCAGAGCGCGCCGAGGATTTCCAGTACCAGCAACGCGATCCGCAGCGGTACGGACTTCACCACCACCTCGACCAGTGCGATGTCGACCGGGTTGACCGCCAGCATCACCCAGAACAGCGGACGGATGCCACGGCTGTAGTGGATCGCGACGCCGTCCGGCGGCACGTCGGTCCGGCGGCGGAGCACGAGCGACAACGCCCTCGCCAGTATCAGCACTTGTCTCTTCACGGTTCCCCCAGTGTCAGTCGGCGGTACCCAGCCGCGCGGCCCACTTCTCCTCTATTCTCCCGAATTTCCAGATCGCGAACGCGGCCGACCAGGTGATCACGAACAGCCCGACGATCGCGAAGCCCACGTAGTCCAGGTCCACCGAGGCGATCGCGGCGAGCGGGCCGGAGGTGATGTCGAGCTTCTCGGCGAGCAGCGTGACCAACTCGATGGTGCCGATGCCGAGCGCGACCGCCACGGAAAGCGCGGTGACCGTGAGGTTGTAATAAATCTTCCGGATCGGCCGCGAAAACGCCCAGCCGTAGGCGTAGTTCATCAGCACGCCGTCGGCGGCGTCGAACAGGCTCATGCCGGCGGCGAACAGGATCGGCAGCACGAGAATCGCGTACCAGGGCAAGGCGAACGCGGCCGCGCCCGCCGCGAGCACGAGCAGTCCGATTTCCGTCGCGGTGTCGAAGCCGAGTCCGAAAAGGACACCCACCGGATAGATGTGCCACGGCTTCCGCACCGCTTTGGTGGCCCCGCGCAACAGCCGGTTCATCAGGCCGCGATTGTCGAGATGCCGTTCCAGCTCGGCCTCGTCCAGTTCGCCGCGGCGCATCCGGGCGAACACGCGCGCGATCCCGACGAGCACGACCAGGTTCATGATCGCGATCAGGTACAGGAAAATCCCGGACACCGACGTGCCGATCAGGCTGGTCGTCTCGTGCAGCGCGGAGCCGCCGTCCTCCAGCTGTCCGGCGACCGCGCGGACACCCATCGACAGCAGCAGGCACAGCGCGAAGACGATTGTCGAATGCCCGAGGGAGAACCAGAACCCGACCGACAGCGGACGCTGCCCGTCGGCCATCAGCTTGCGCGTGGTGTTGTCGATGGCGGCGATGTGGTCGGCGTCGAACGCGTGCCGCATGCCGAGCGTGAACGCGGTGACGCCGAGCCCGATGCCGAACGTCCCGCCCGCGCCGAGCGCGTAATGCCGCGGTGCGACAACCAGCACGAGCAAACCCCAGCCGACGAGGTTGAGCAGCAGGATCACGGCCGCCATGCCGCCGATCGACCACCGGTCGCCGCGAGTGAGCCGCTGCGTCATCGCCGTCCTTTCGCTTGCCGAAAAGCCGTGAAGGGCTCCTTCAGGGAATCAGATTCCCTCAAGGAGCCCTTCACGGACAATCCAGTAAAGCCCTCAGCCGGCGCGCAGGTGCAGCGAGTCGAGCGCCTTGCGCACGTGCCCGCCTGCCGCGGTCAGCGCCTCGGCGGAACGAGTGACGTCGCTGCCGGACAGCAGGTGCACGAGCGCCACCTTGAGGTCACCGCTGGACTCGGTGAGCGCGTCCGAGCAGTCCGCCATGGTCATGCCGGTGGCTTCCTGCAGGATCCGGATGTTGCGGCCGCGCAGCTTCGCGTTCGTCGCGCGCATGCTCACCATCAGGTTCGAGTAGGTCTTGCCCAGCTTGATCATCGTCGCGCTGGAGAACGCGGTGAGGATCAGCTTCTGCGCCGTGCCCGCCTTCATCCGGGTCGAGCCCGCGATGGCCTCGGGGCCGGTGGCGACGGCGATCAGCACGTCCACGCCCGCCGGTTGCGCGGCGCGCGGGTTGGCCGAGACGAGCCCGGTGTGCGCGCCGATCCGGCTGGCCTCGGCGAGCGCGCCGAGCACGTACGGCGTGCGCCCGGAGGCGGCGAGGCCGAGCACGAAGTCGCCCGGCTGCACCGAGCGAGCGATTTCCGCCGCGCCGGCGTCCGCGTCGTCCTCGGCGTTCTCGACGGCCTGCCGCAGCGCCTTCTCACCGCCCGCGTGGTGGGCGATGAACAGGTCGCCGGGCACGTTGAAGGTCGGCACCAGTTCGGCCGCGTCCAGCGTCGCCAGGCGGCCCGAGGTGCCCGCGCCGACGTAATGCACGCGCCCCCCGCCGCGCAGCGCCTCGACGGCGTAGTCGACCGCGCGCGCCAGCTGCGGCAGCACCGCGGCCACCGCGTCCGGCACCCGGCGGTCCTCGGCGTTGATCGCGCCGAGGATCCCCATGGTGGACATCAGATCGATGTCCACCGTGCGCGGGTTTCGTTGTTCGGTGGGCGAATCGACGTGCACCGTCTGGCAAGGGACGGACATCAGATCCTCGCTTCTTGGTTCATTTGCCGGTTTCCCGCGGACGACGACGACCGTCGGGTCTGACCCCGAGCCGGTGCGAGCCGACCGCGTCCCTCGTGGCGTCCAACGCGCTGACCGACGCGTCCATGTGGCGCTGTGCGACGCCGATGAAGAGGCAGTCGATCACGGTCAGCTGGGCGATCCGGCTTGCTGTCGCCCCGGACCGGAAGGTGGTTTCGCGGGCCGCGGTGGTGAGCACGTGGTCGGCGACCTCGGTGATCGGCGAGCGCGGGAAGTTCGTGACCGCGACAGTCACCGCGCCGTGCTCGCGCGCGACCCGCAGCGCCTCGACGGTGTCCGTGGTCGCGCCGGTGTGCGAGACGCCGACCGCGACGTCGCCCGGCTTCAGCACGGCGGCCGAGGTCAGCATGATGTGCGTGTCCGACCAGGAGAAGCTCACGCGGCCGATCCGGTGCAGCTTCTGCTGCAGGTCAGCGGCGACGAAAGCGCTTGCGCCCACGCCGTACACGTCGACTCGGCCCGCCTCGGCGACGAGGTCGATCACGCTCTGCAGCGAGGCGACGTCGAGCTGGTCGGCGGTCTCTTCGACCGCGCGCGCGTCGGCGAAGCTGACCTTGCCGATGACGGACGCCAGGTCGTCGCCAGGGCCGATCTCGCCGCCGAGGTTGCGCGAGGAGCGCGCCTCGGTGCGGGCAGTGTCCGCCGCGAGCGCGATGCGCAGCTGCGGGTAGCCGCCGACGCCGACGGCCTTGCAGAAGCGCGTAACGGTGGTCTCGGAGGTGTTCGCGGCCAGCGCGACCTCGGTGATGCTGCGGCGCGCGACCGAGGCCGGGTCCTCGAGGACAACCTTCGCGACGCGCTGCTCGGCGCGGGCGAGTCCGGGCAGCAGGGAACGGATGCGAACCAACGGGCTCGCATCCGCGTCGCGCACCGGGGTCTGACCTGCGAAGTGCTCAGAGGGTGCGCTGCTGACTACGGAATCGGTATCATCCGCCGTCGGAAAGTTACTAACCGCTGGCATTTGCGACAAGGCTACCCACATCCTTCGGCAGAACCACAACCCGTCCGTGTCTGCGGACTTCGGTTTGCGATTAATCGTTGTCAAGAAAGTCGCCAACCGGGTCCACCGTGTTAACGAGCTCAAGCTAACGACTTGGCAACTAAGTGTGTCTAGCGAAGGAGTCTTGTTCCACTGAGTGGGGTCGCGCAGGTCGCGATGCGCGGCTGGGCGGCTACCGAGCGCTCAGATTCCAACCTGAAGAGGTCAGTTCCGACGGATTCCGCTCACCATCGAGAACGAGGTGGCCGCGTTGGGTGACTTTCACACTATCGAGGGAAACTCCCCGTCCCGTGTAATTCGGATCGGTGCTGTAACGCCACCGAAGTGAGGTAACGGCAAACGCGGGCACCTCTGCGGACACCCGCCACCAGGACCGGTGCCCGTGTCCGCCGAGCGCGGGCGTCTCCTCGTCGGGCGCACCCGGGCCACGGGCCAGCAAGGGAACCGGTTGCCAATTAACCCCGTCGGTGCTGGATTCGAGCTGTAACGGGTCACTCGGGCCCTCTGTGTCGACGAAGGCGGAGAAGGACACGCGCAGTGGTGCACCTGCTGGAAGCGGTTGGGTGCGGAGAGTAGCGACGCCGTTGTTTCCCAGGCTCGCGTACCAAGCGTCGGGGCCTGCGACCGGCCGCACGGCCATCGCCTTCGCGAGCGAGGTCGCCCAGACCTGGCGGGCGGGGTTGATGGAACCCCAGGTGCGCGTGGGGTGCACGCGGTTGGTGAGCAGCAACGCGAACGACCGCGATTCCGGGTCGATGACCAGCGTGGTGCCGGTGAAGCCGGTGTGTCCCGCGCTGATCGGCGACGCCAGCGCGCCCATGTACCAGGGCTGGTCCAGTTCGAAGCCGAGCCCGTGCTCGTCGCCGGGGAAGCGCTGGTTGTAGTTCGTGAGCATCTTCGTGACGGTGTCCGGCCGCAGGATCCGGTGCCCGCGGTAGCTGCCGCCGTTGAGGATGGTCTGGGAGAGCACGGCCATGTCGCCGGCCGTGGAGAACACGCCGGCGTGCCCGGCGACGCCGCCGAGCGACCAGGCGTTCTCGTCGTGCACCTGTCCGCGCACGAGCCCGCGCGGCGGGGTGGTTTCGTACTCGGTCGCCGCAATCCTGGAGAGCTTCGACGCGGGCGGGTTGTAGCCGGTGTCGACCATGCCGAGCGGCGCGGTGATGCGGTCGTGCACGACCTGGTCCAGCGGCTTGCCGGACAGCTTCTCGATCAGCAGGCCCAAGGTGAGCATGTTGAGGTCGGAGTACAGGTAGGTGCTGCCCGGCGCGTTCTTGAGCGGGCTGTCGAGGATGGCTTTGCGCCGCGACGGGATGTCCGGATAGCCCTGCCAGAGCGACGGTGACGGGTCCGCGTCGAAGCCGGAGGTGTGGGTGAGCAGCTGCAGCACGGTGACGTCCTGCTTGCCGTTGACGCCGAACTCCGGCAGGTAGCGCACGACCGGCGCGTTGACGTCCAGCTTGCCCTGCTCGGTCAGCTGCAGCGCGGCGATCGAGGTGAAGAGCTTCGAGATCGACGCCATGTCGAAGATGGTGTCGTTGCGCATCGGAACCTGCTGGTCCGGCGGCAGTTCGGTGCCCTTGGCATCGGCGTACCGGAGCGCGCCGCCGACGGCGTAGCGGTCCACGACCACGCCGTCGTGCGCGAGCAGGCCGACCGCGCCGGAGAAGTGCGGATGCCCGCTGGCGTCCGGCTGCGTCCAGCTCTTCAGGAACTGCTCGGCGTCGCGGATCGGCTGCGGATCGAGGTTGACCTCGCCCGGGCTGCCGTCGCGCAGCTTCGTGCTCGCCGGGGCGAATCCGTGCTGCGGACGGTCGAAGCGCCCGGCGAAGCCGCCGTGTCGGTTGTCGATCGTTGCTGCTCCCGCGGTCGTCGTGGCCGCGACCAGTACGGCCAACGTCGCGACGAGCACTTTCCTAGCACGCATGACCGCTCTCCTCAGCGATAGATCAAGTGGGCGCGGCGTCTGCGGGCGAAGTCGGCGAGTTCGGCGCGCCACGCGCCGGTGATCTCGTCGACCCCGGCGCCGGCGTCGACCATGGTGCGCAGCCGCGCGGATCCGGACAGCTTGTCGATCATGTGGTCCGGCCGCCAGCCGAATTTGTCGGGCGCGACGCGCTTGGCCGTCACGAACATCGAGACGGTGGTGCTGATCGCGTCGAAGGCCCGCGGATCGGTGACGGTCACCTGTACGCCGCCGCAAGGCTGGTTCACGAACTTGCCGAAGGTGGGCACGAAGTAGATCTCGCGGAACGCTGCGCCCGGCAGGTGGAGCTTCTCGAGTTCCTCGCGCCAATGCCAGTCGAGGCCGGGCGCGCCGATGATCTCGAACGGCCGGGTCGTGCCGCGTCCTTCGGAGAACACAGTGCCCTCGAACATGCCTGTGCCCGGGTACACGAGCGCTGTGTCCGGCGTCGGCATGTTCGGGCTCGGCAGGATCCAACGGAGGCCGCTGTCGGCGAAGAAGCTGTCGCGTCGCCAGCCGCGTACCTGGACGACTTCGAGCTTCGCCAGCTTCACGCCTTCGCCGGGCAGAAACTCGGCGGCGAAGTACCGTGCCAGCTCGCCGACAGTCATGCCGTGTTGCTGTGCGATCGGCTTCAGTCCGACGCCGGACGAGAACTTCGGGTCGAGGACGGGGCCGGACAGTCGTCCGCCGATGGGATTTGGCCGGTCTAGGACGACGAAGGCCGCGTTGACCTTCGCTGCGGCGACCATCGCCGTGTACAGCGACCAGATGTAGGTATAGAAGCGCGCGCCGACGTCCGCGATGTCGAAGACGACAGTGTCCAGTCCGGCTTTCTGGAACAGCGAAGCGAGCTTCGTCGCATCAGCGCCGTACGCGTCGTACACGGGGATGCCGGTGCGCGGGTCGGTGTAGTCACCTTCGGAGCCACCGGCTTGCGCGCTGCCGCGAAAGCCGTGCTCTGGCCCGAAGGCCGCGACGGGACGTACGCCCGCCGCGACCATCGAGTCGACAATGTGGTCGCCGTTGGCGAGCACACCCGTCGGGTTGGACAGCACGCCGAGCTTGCGTCCGGCGAGCGGACGCCAGCCCTGCGCGGCGAGCTGTTCGGCACCGGTGAGGACCCGGCGTTCCAACTCGGCTTGTGCTGCTTCGGGTGCCGCCTGTGCCGCCGCGGAGCCGCTCGCCAGTACTGGGACCGCGAGTGCCGGAACGGCCAGGAAATTCCTGCGGTTGAGAGTCACCAGGTCAGCCCGTGTCCGAAGGGGTATTTGACGGTGTGCACGTCCGCCCCGGCCGGGACGTCGACCGGCAGCTTCCCGCTGGGCTTCGTCTCGCCGAGCACGACCTTGGCCAGCGCTTCGAGCGACGGCGTGATGTAGCCGTAGGTCGCGAGCCAGGTCGGCACCGGGTTCGCGTACCCGGCGTCGTACGGGATCTGCGCGGCGACCGCGACCACCGGCTTGCCGGTGTCCATCAGCGCCTGAAGAAGCTTGCCCTGCAAGGGGAATCCGCCGAGGTTGTTGGTCAGCACCACGACGACGTCGTTCTGCTTCGCGGCGTTTGCGGCGTCGGCGATCTGCGCGTCGGTCGGCGTCTGCCCGGTGGCCAGAGCGGTCGCCTTCGTGCCGTGCGCGGTGAAGCGGGCGGCAAGCGTTTGCGTCGTGGTCGCACCCCAGCCGGTGACCAGCACGGTCGACGGCTTCTGCTTGAGCGGCAGCACTCCGGCGTCGTTGGCGATCGCGGTGACCGACCGGTCGGCGATGCCCTGCGCGGTCGCCAGGTGTTCCGGCGTACCGACCTTCTTCATGACCTGCGAAGGGTTGTTGAACGGCGCGTACAGGATTCCGCGCTTCAGCTTGAGCTTCAGCACCCGCAGCACGCTCTGGTCGATCCGCTGCATCGGCAGGTCGCCGGACTTCACCGCGGCGATCACGGCGTTGATCGCGACGTCCAGGTGCACCGGCATGAGCAGCTGGTCCACGCCCGCTTTCAGCGCCAGGACGGGGATTTCGGCGTCGCTGTGCAGTTCCCGCACGCCCTGCATCTCGAGCGAATCGGTGATCACGACGCCGTTGTAGCCGAGTTCGCCGCGCAGCTTGCCGGTGATGATCGGCTTCGACAGCGTCGCCGGCTCGCCGGACGGGTCGAGGCTCGGGAACTGGATGTGCGCGCTCATGATCGAGTCGATGCCCGCGGCGATCGCGGCCTTGAACGGCGGCACGTCGATCGCCCGCCATTCCGCCTCGGTGCGATTGATCTTAGGCAACCCGGTGTGGCTGTCGGTCGCCGCGTCCCCGTGGCCGGGGAAGTGCTTCGCGGTGGACGAGACGGTCTGGCTCGCCGGCCCGGATTCCTGGTAGCCCTTGACCTCCGCGGTCACGAAGCTGCTGGCCAGGTCAGGTCGTCCGGAGAAGGACCGGACGCCGATCACCGGGTTGGCCGGGTTGGAGTTGACGTCCGCGTCCGGCGCGTAGTCCTGGTTGATGCCGACCGCGCGCAGCTCGTGGCCGAGGATCGTGGCAGCCTTGGTCGCGCTGCCGGTGTCGCGGCCCGCGGAGATGGCCATCGAGTTGGGGAACTCGGTGGCCGGCGCGCCCATCCGCGTGACCGTGCCGCCCTCCTGGTCGGTGCCGATCTGCAGCGGGATGTGCGCGCCGCTGGAGATCGCGGCGCGCTGCAGGCCGTTGGACAGCTTCGCGACCTGCGTGGGGTCGTCGAAGTTGTCGCGGCTGGTGTTGTTGAAGTAGATGACGCCGCCGAGGTGGTACTTCTGCACGGCCTGCGCGGCGGTGTCGACGCCGAAGTCGGTCTGGTTCTTCGGGTTGACCTCGTCCGCGGACTTGCCGTTCACCCACGTGACGAACAGCTGCCCCACTTTTTCTTCCAGGCTCATGCCGCGCAACGCCTGTGCCGCGGCGGCGTCGAGCTGCGCCGCCTGCTGCTGGGGTGTCTGCTGCTGTTGTTTCGGCGCCGCGAACGCCGAGGAACTCAACCCCCCGACGGCGAGCACCCCCGCAAGGGGAACGGCGAACACCTGCATCCTCCGCGTGCGCGCGAGTCGGTTCGTCACGAATTGCCTCCCAGTGTCGCGTGCCGCCGCGGGTGCGGACGCGAGTCGTGAAGCGTCCACCGGGCAGCACCGGTATCGGGAAGCTACTCACCGCGATACGGGGTTGTCCATCGGCCGAGCGCAGGAACGGGAGGGTTCACCTGGGAGGACGGCGTCCAGTGCCGGTCCGGGTGCGCGCGGATTTCTTCGAGCCGGGCTCGGTCCGCCGCGCGGGGCGTGAATATGCCGTGGGCGGACATAACACTGGCGGCGCCCGTCAGCCGAGGCCAACGGGCGCCGCCAATCAGCGCGAACATCTCGGGCGACCAAGCGTGCAACTCTGGTCGTACCTTCATGGACTCGGCGTCCGGCGTCCCGGTACGCAGTCCCTAGACGACGAGCCTCCCGCGGCGTGCTGCGCGTGGGTACCCGGAGTCCGCGCACGGAGGTTGTCCGGGGTGACAGAGGCTTCTCTTCTACCTCTGTCCTGGCCGAATCAACGTCCGCACCTACTTTCTACGCCGTGAGCGCGGTCACTTCAAGTGCGCGTACGGGTGCACCGGTACAGAGGCTCGATCCGGTGACGGCACCACCCTCAGCAACGGACCTAGCTGCGGAAACCGCGGAATTGGTACCGCCGTGCGGGTGCTCAGTCGCCGATGCCGCGAGACCGGCGGCGACGGCTGAGGCTGTACCAGGTCGCGCCCGCCGCCACCGCGCCCACGCCGAGCGCGACCATGCCCGCGGACTTGGCCGGGATCCGCGTGCGCAGCGACATCGGCCGCTCGAACGCGAGGACCGGCCAGTCGTGCTCGTCCGCGGTGCGGCGCAGCAGCTTGTCCGGATTCACCGCGTGCGGGTGACCCACCACCTCCAGCAGGGGGATGTCGGTGCTGGAATCGGTGTAGGCGAAGCAGTCGGCGAGGTCGTAGCCGTACGTGGCGGCCTGCTGCTTCGCGGCGACGGCTTTGTTCTCGCCGTAGCAATAGAAATCGACCTCGCCGGAGTAGCGGCCGCCGACGATCTCCATGCGGGTGGCGACGCATCGGGTCGCGCCGAGCATCTCGGCGACCGGAGCGGCGACCTCCTCGCCGGTCGCGGAAAGCACGATCACGTCGTGTCCGTCGGCGATGTGCTGCGCGATGAGATCGGTCGCCTCTACGTAGACGAGCGGATCGACTACGTCGTGCAATGTTTCGCGCACGATCGCGGAAACCTGTGCGACATCCCATCCCGCGCACAGCGCGGAAACCTCGGCGCGCATCCGCTCGGTCTTGTCCGCGTCCGCGCCGGCGAGCGAGAAAACCAGTTGCGCGTAAGCACTTCGCAGCGCTGCGCGACGGTTGATCAGCCCTTCGCGCAGCAGCGGCTTGCTGAACGCGAGCGCGCTGGACGAAGCGATGATCGTCTTGTCGAGATCGAAGAAGGCGGCTACGCGCCGGGGTGCTTCTTCGCTGCGGGGTTCGGCCACGTGATCAGGATAGGCGTACCGCGCCGTGTTGTTGGCAGCACACCAGTCGTGGCGGCGGCCGGAAAATCGATGACATCGGCTCGCTTACGGCCTCGGGTGCCGTTATCGAATCGTATGTGTCACTCACACAGCCAACTCATAGCTAACGGAGTTACAGTGAACAGACCCGGTCGTGAACCGGGCTGGTTCAGTCCGACCCCCCGGGGCTGAACCCCTGGCGGCCCTCGTCCCTCCCCCCTGGCGAGGGCCGCCTTCTATTCTCCCCGTTTCCGGATGAGCGAACAATTTTCAGGTCTGCTCCGAAAACCGTTGCGCAGTCTGCGTTTTCGCCCCTGACCTGGGCCGTTCCGGTCGTTCCCTGCGAGCCTTGCGGGCAAGATCAATTAACCGCGCGCTTACCTTTTCTGCGTTTTCTCCTGCAGTGATGCCGGTTACTCGTCCCGGTGCGGCAAATTTACTTCTTTTCACTTGATTCCCCGGAGGTTCTCCGCGGCAATCGTTTTCTCGGCTGAATGCGCGGAGCCGCGCATTGTCTGGTAAGGGCGGACCCTCCGGCGGTTCTGGATCGATTTCGCCCCTCCGGTTGTCCACAACCCCCGGGTTGTCCACAGGACGGAAAAACAGGCATTGCCGACCGCTCCGGCGACGAGCGACGGTGGAGGTCCGGCCCACGAGACCCAGGGGAGGGGCACATGGCCACCGCACAACCGCTCGTCGTCTCCGGCGAGGGAACCGTCTTCGAAGAGATCCGTCGCGTCGCCGCCGTCGTCGGCTGCGAGTTCGACCACGCGCCAGACCTGGCCGCCGCACGCGGACGATGGACGCGCGCCCCGCTCGTAGTACTGGACGAGGACATCGCCGCTGACAGCCCGCCAATGCCGGCACGAGACAGCGTCGTCCTCGTCTGCAAAGGCACACCCAGCCTGGAAACCTGGCGCCGCGCGGCCGCTCTCGGCGCTCGCCGCGTCTTCAGCCTGCCCGACGACGAAGCGGGTCTGACTGGCGCCTTCGCCGATGTCACCGACGCGCCAGCAGAATCCCCAGGCCCAGTAATAGCTTTCGTAGGCGGCCGAGGCGGTTCCGGCACCTCTGTACTGGCCGCCGCGGTTGCCGTAGAAGCCGCCCGCACCGGCCCCGCACTATTAGTCGACTGCGATCCCCTGGGCGGTGGATTGGATCTCCCGCTAGGCCTGGAACACACGAAAGGCCTGCGATGGCCGGAAGTCCGGCTGTCCGGCCGAGTCTCCGTCCCGTCTCTGATCGCTTCGCTCCCGGCTCGCGGCAAGCTCCCCGTACTGTCCTGCGGCCGTTCCGGCGATGGCCCGACCCCACGAGCCTTGTCGGCAGTCGTCGCCGCAGGCAGCCGCGCCGGCCGCACCGTCGTCTGCGATTTACCCCGCCACTTCGACGAAGGCACAGTCGCCGTAGCCTCCGCCGCCGACCTGGTCGTGCTAGTCGTCCCCGTCGAATTCCGCGCTTGCATGGCCGCGAAACAGGTCCTGAACCACCTCCGCCCGCACACCGAGCGGTTCGCGATCGTCGCAAGTGGACACCCCATCGACGGCGTCTCGGCTTCGCAAACCGCAGGCATGCTAGGCCCGCCCGTGCTCGCTTCCGTACCCCCGGAGCGCCGAGTAGCCACCACCTTGGAATCCGGCGAATTCGACCTGCCCCCGAAGGGCGCACTGGCCACCGCCGCCCGTTCCGTACTGGCGAACCTGCGCCCCCTTCCCCTAGAACAGGCCGCATAGATGACGACCGACTTAGTAGAACGTGTCCGCCACCGCCTGGCAGGCGAAAGCCGAGGCACCGACCCCATCGCCCTAGCCGAAGCAGTCCGCGCAGAAGCAGGCGGTGCCCTCAGCCACGACGCAGTGCTGGCCGCCGTCCGTCAAGCCCGAGACGAGTTCGTAGGCGCAGGCCCGCTGGCCCCGCTGCTGGAAGACGACACCGTCACCGACGTCCTAGTCACCGCCCCCGACCAGGTTTGGACCGACAGCCCGCTTGGCCTCACTCACACCACAATCCGCTTCCCCGACGAGGACGCCGTCCGCCGCCTAGCGCAACGCCTGGCCCTAGCCGCAGGCCGCCGCCTAGACGACGCCCAGCCGTACGTAGACGGCTGGCTCCCCGCCCGCCAAGGCCGAATCCGCGTCCACGCCGTACTGCCGCCCATCGCAGCCAACGGCACCTGCCTGTCGCTACGCGTCCTACGCCCGGTGACTCACGACCTGGCCGCACTCCAAGCGCACGGCTCCATCGACACAACCGCCCTGAGCATCCTCCAGACAATCCTTAAGCACCGCCTGGCCTTCCTCATCACCGGCGGCACCGGTGCCGGAAAGACAACGCTTCTGAGCGCCCTGCTAAGCGCGGTAGCCCCGACCGAACGAATCGTCTGCGTAGAAGACGCCGGCGAACTACGCCCGACCCATCCCCAGTTCGTAAGCCTTGTCGCCCGTCCCGCCAACGTAGAGGGCGCAGGCGCCGTGGAACTCCCAGAGCTGGTCCGCCAAGCCCTGAGGATGCGCCCAGACCGCCTGATCGTCGGAGAAGTCCGCGGAGCGGAAGTCTGCTCCCTGCTGAACGCCATGAACACCGGCCACGACGGCGGCGCCTGCACCCTGCACGCGAACTCTCCCGCAGAAGCCCCCGCACGCCTGGAAGCCTTGGCATCCCTAGGCGGTCTCCCCAGGGATGCCTTGCACAGCCAACTATCCGCAGCAGTCCGAGTAATCCTCCACATGCGCCGCACAACCACTGGCCGCCGCCTGACGGAAGTCGCAGTACTCCAGCGCTACCACGGAGAAGTGAAAACCCACCCCATCTGGCGCGACGGCCACTGGACGAGCCGCCGCTCCCTCTTCACCGCCTTGACCACACCGGAGCCAACTCGTGACTAGCTCCCCGCCAGCGCGCTGCCATTTCGCGAGTTCTGCGCTTGCCCGGCATCCACTCGCCAGTTGGCCTTTGCGCACCAGCAGACCTCCCGCCGCCCCAGAGACATCCGCACCTTCCTTCTGGCTTGCCCCGCCCCGTGGCGAGGCGTCCTGCCGGAACCCCGCCACTGCTTAACCGCCCAGTTCGCACTGCCTCCCAGCGGTGGTCAATTCCCGCGCTTACACCGGGCCGTCGATCACCAGCCGACCTTCCCCACTGACCCCCGCGCCTGTCCTGAGCAACCGGTCGACCTTTGCCTCCCTCGACTCCGTGTCTCGCCCGGAACACGCGCACCTTCCTCCCATCCGCCCCCACTCCGTCCAGAAGCAACGCCTTCCCGCCACCACCCAACCGCCCAGAATCGAGGTGCCCCCGTTGATCTCCGCCTGGCCGTTCCTCTGCGCAGGCACCGGAATCCTGTGCTGGCCAACCACCCCCAACCGTCTCCTCCCGTCACCCCGCATCCCCCTCCGCCTCCCCATCCCGCCCCGCCGATCCCTATTGCTGGCCCCAGCCGCCGTCGCCCTGGCACTGGGCGGAATCGGCGCAGCGATAGCCACCGCCCTGCTCACTCTCGCCGTCCGCCAGGAATGGCGGAGCAGAAGGGAAATCACCGAAACCCTGACCCGCGCCGAACGCACCTCGACTGTCCTCCGCACGATGGTCTCCGAACTACGAGCCGGCGCCCACCCGGTAACCGCCGCCGAAGCAGCCGCCGACGCCGTCCCCGAACTAGCCGCAGAACTCCACAACCTCTCCACCGCCGCCCGCCTCGACGGAACCCTGGACTCACCCACGCTCCCCGCGCTCGCCCAATCCTGGAACCTCGCCCGCCGCCACGGCCTGCCCATCGCCGACGCTCTCGACGCCACCCGTCGAGACGTCGACGCCGAAGTCGCCTTCACCCGTCGCCTGCACGCGAAAATGGCCGGCCCGCGCATGAGCGCCATAGTCCTGACCGTGCTACCCATCGGCTGCCTGGCCATGGGCCAGCTAATCGGTGCCAACCCACTCGCCGTCCTCACCGAAACCCTTATCGGACAAGCATTCCTGGTCGCAGGCGCAGCTCTGCTGTGGGCAGGCACCGCCTGGTCAAGAACCCTGACCAACCGCAAGGCCACCCCATGACCGCCCTGGCCCTCGCCCTATTCGCCACCGCACTACTGCTCTGGCCAAACACCGCCCGACCCCGACACCTAGCCCAACCCAGCCGCCTCCACCGCACCCCGAGACCAGATGTCTGGCACCCCGCAGCCGCAATCGTCATCGGCCTGTCCGCCACCGTCCTAACCGGAATCCCAGTAGGACTGGCCGCCGGAGCAGGCACCTGGTGGCTCCTCCGCCGATCCCGCCAACCCAAAAACCCAGATGACACCTCAGAACGACTCCGCTCAGCGTCAGTCCTGGACATGCTCGCCGCCTGCCTGCGCGCCGGAATGCCAGTCCCGACCGCCCTGGAAGCCGTAGCGCCCGGCGCACCGCCGGACACCGAAACCGCCCTGCACGCAACAGCAAACCTGCTAGCCCTGGGCGCCGACCCGGTCCCCTCCTGGGCACCGACCCGAGCAAGACCAGGCTTCGCCGAACTGGCAGTAGCCGCCACCCGTACCGCACGGTCCGGGGCAGCACTCGCCTCGACCGCGGCCGACCTGGCCCACCGCATCCGCGACGGACTGGGCGTCGAAGCCGAAGAACGAGCCGAACGAGCCGGAGTCGCCCTGGCCCTGCCGGTCGGTTTGTGCTTCCTGCCAGCGTTCTTCGCCCTCGGCGTGCTGCCGGTAGTGCTCGGCCTGGCCGGGCGAATCGGCGGCCTGCTGTGAACCCATCCACGAGAGAAAGGACAACCGACCATGTGGTTCCTGCCCGGAGACGAGGGCACCACCACCGCCGAATACGCCATCGGCACAGTAGCCGCGGCAGCGTTCGCCGTCGCGCTCTACGTGCTCCTCAGCGGAGACTCAGTCTCCGCGGCGTTGGCCGGACTGGTGCAAAAAGCCCTCACAGTGGCCACCTGATGACCAGCCGTCGCCGGGACGGCGGATTCGTCACGGTGGAAGCCGCCCTGTCCCTGGGCGCGCTAACCGCCGTGCTGGCGATCTTGCTAGCAGGCACCAGTGCAATCGCCGGACACCTCCGGTGCCTGGACGCCGCCCGCGAAGCCGCCCGCCTCACCGCATCCGGGCAGCCAGGAGCCGCCGACGCAGTGGTCCAAACCATTGCCCCGAACGGCGCGCACCTCACCATCCACCGCACCGGCGACGGCCTCACTGCCGAAGTAACCACTGACACACTGGCAGCCCTCCACCTGAGCGCAACCGCCTACGCCACCGTCGAACCAGGCTCACCCTCATGACCCAAGAACACCCAGCCGACGCCGGTGTCGCCACCATCTGGACCGCCCTAGCCGCAGCCACCCTGATCACCCTGACAGTCGTGGTGTGGTGGCTAGCCGCGGCGATCACCGCCCGCCACCGCACCGAAGCCGCCGCCGACCTGGGCGCACTGGCCGCAGCCGCCCACGCCGCCGCCGGACCGACCAGCGCCTGCGCCCGAGCCCAGGAAGTCGCCGACCACGAGCGCGCCGTGCTGACAAGCTGCCGCTGGCACAACCGCGACGCTTACATCGAGGTCCGCGCCAGCGCGTCTCCAATCCCCGGCCTGCCCACCCCCACCGCAAAAGCCCGTGCTGGCCCGGTAGACGAACCTCCCTGACCGCACACCCACTCCGAGCCTGCCCGGCTGGACACCCGCTGGCCCAACGGGCATGCCCGCCGTCGGGCAACGCTCGGGTCTGCCTGACTTGGCATCCGCTGGCCGCTGTATCTGCCGCCGTAGGTGGGCAACTGCTCCGGGCTCGCCCGGCTGGACATCCGCTGGGCCAGCGGATCTGCGTGCGTAGCTGGGCAACTGCCGCGGAGCCTGCCCGGCTGAGCCGGTGGACATTCCTCTGTGGTTCGGCAACTGCTCCAGGTCTGCGCGGCCAGGCGCATGCTGGCCCGGCGACACGCCTCCCTGGTCTGGCAACCACACTCCACGCTCGTCCGGCCCCGGGCACCCGCTGGCTCGGCGGCTCGATTCCCTATCCAGCCGAGCGTCCCGGGCCTGCTCGGGGCCGTCGTTAGCCATTTGGGCGGTCGTCGCCACCTGCGGCGGGCGGACCCGAGCCGCTCGGCGGCTAGCCGTCGCGAACTTGAACCAAGCCTGGCGTTCAGCCGAGCGCCAGTTCCAACCCGGCACCTGCCCGATCTGCCCCACCGTCCCGGTACACGGCTCGCCTCAGCGGCCACCCACCATCCCGCCCACCGGCCGTCCGAACCACCCCGCCCGCCCCACCCGAAGGGAGTTGCAACCTGCCACCCGCCCCGCACACCCCCGCCCGCCCCGTCACCGCGGGCCGCCACCAGAGGTCGTCCGGGCACCCACCGGAACCGCTCGTCGGCGGCGCGCCGGACCGGTGACCGGTCCCCGGGTCACCCCGTCCGTCCGGACTTTTCCGGCACCGGCGATGAGTGGCGAACGCCACGAGCAGCGGTCGGTGCCGGACGCCGAACGGTTAAATCCCCAGGTCAGAGCACTGCTCGACGGGATGCGCCAGCACCGGTGCGGAAAGGCGAGAAAGTGTCGAATCCCGTGGTGGGCCCGTTCTCGCGGGACGGACGGCGGGGTCAGCGGCCGGTGATCGGCGCGTTGTTATCGGCCGGACAGTGGGCTACTGGGCGTTCATCGCTCGGTAACCGCCGGTTGTCGCGTGGAGTCTTCCCCGCAATGTGCAACTTGCCGTTTAGTGAGACATGCGCCACCACGGCCCCGACCCGGACGGCGCGAAAACCGGACCTCGAAGGCAGGAAAGCAATGTTGGACGCGAATTGGCCGGACAGCTGGCGGAACGCCTTCCGCATCGAACTGCGTGCGGAGGCGATCGGCCTCGCTTGGCGCGGCTGGCCGGTGCTTCCGGGGGCGACCCCGGAACCGATCACCGCGGAGGGGGACGACCTGACCTGGCGCCGGCCGGTGCCGGTGCGCGACGAGTGGCGTGAGCTGGTCGGCTCGCACGCCCACGAGGTCGCCAGCTGGTTCTCCGACCGCACCCACAGCCTGCTCGTGGCGACCGGCACCGTGCTCGACGCGGTCGAGGTCGACCAGGAACTGGGCAAGCGCGCGGCGCGGCTGCTGCGGTCCATCGGGCACCCGGCCCCGATCGTCGCGATGCCGAACGGCCGGTGGCTCTTCCTTACCTCGCCCTCCGAGCACCTGCCTGCCGAACTCGTCGACCAGGTCTCCGTGCAGTGGCACGGCAAGGACAGCTACATCCCGCTGCCGCCGTCGCCGTTCCAGCACGGTGTCGTGCACTGGCGCGTGAAGCCCGAGGTGTGCGGCTGGCAGCTGCCGCCCGCGGCCGAGGTGCAGGACGTGCTGGTCCGCGCCCTCGCCGACGAGCACGCCCCGATGCTGGTCGAGAGCACCGCCGCCTGATCCGGTTCCATCCCGGCAGGCAGCACGCGACAACCGAAGACAGTCTTCACGTTCCACCGTGGCCGCACTGTTCCCCGTGCTGACGCAACGCCCCGAGCACGGCTCCCAGTACGGCCACCGCCCCTGCCTTGTCCAGCGGATCGTTGCCGTTCCCGCACTTCGGCGACTGGACGCAGGACGGGCAGCCCGTCGGGCACTCGCAGGAGACGATCGCCTCCCGCGTAGCGGCCAGCCACGGGACAATCGCGGCATAACCGCGGTCGGCAAACCCCGCACCCCCGGGATGCCCATCGTGCACGAACACCGTCGCCTCCCCGGTGTCCTCGTGCCACGCGGTAGACACCCCGCCGATGTCCCAGCGGTCGCACGTAGCGAACAGCGGTAGCAGGCCGATCGCCGCGTGCTCGGCGGCATGCAGGGCACCGGGGACGCGCGCCGGAAGCAAACCGGCGCCCCCCGGTGCTCTGCCAGCACCCCCGGTCCCCACCGGTCCCACCGCAACACCGATCTCGACCCCGGCACCGGGCCCCCGCCCAGCCGCCGGTTGCCCCGAAACTTCGCCGGTTACCCCGACAACCGACGAGGCGCCCCCGGTCCCCACCGGTTCTCCATCCGCTCGACTGGCCGTTGACCCCACAGCGGTCCCGTCGTTCTCCGCGGCGGTTGGCGACGTGCTTCCGGTCCCCACTGGTTCGCCAACCGCGCGGCTGATCGCCGACGCCGCAGCGGTCCCGCCGATTTCCGCGGCGGTTGGCGGCGACACACCCCCAGTCCCTGCTACCGACCCCCGGCCACCCCCAGCCGGAGATTCCAGCAGCTCACCCGAAATCGTGTACCAAACCGCCCGCGTATGGAGGCTCTGTTCCGGCAGATCGAGCGGCGTATGGTCCAGCACCTCGCCTGACGGCCGCCTCCGCAGATACCCCACCACCTGCGACGTCACCGCGACCTCGCCCAGGCATACCGTCACCCCGCCGTGGCGGCATTGTTCTTCCGTCGACAGCACCGAAATGTCCACGATCTCGCGCGGCGAAGTCGTCCAGTCCGGATCCTCCGCGTGCACCAGCGCGAGACCCGTCTCCAAGTCCAGCTCATCGACGACATACGACGAACCCTGGTGCAAATACACCGCACCGGGGTGCACCGAGTAGCAAGCCGAGCCGGGGTCGACGGTGCCTAGCATTCGGCCCGAGTCCGCTTCCACTACCGCGATCTGGTCGCCGCCCGAGCCGCGGATGCCGACCTCCCCGTGCGGGCGGTCGCGCGAAGTCCAGTACCAGCCGCTCGATCGACGGCGCAGCAGTTTCTCCGACGCCAGGTCCGCCAGCACCGCCCGGGCCGCGTCGCCGCCGAAGGTTTCCAGTTCTGGTTCGGTGAGCGGCAACTCCGCGACGGCGCACGCGAGCTGCGGGCCCAGCACGTACGGGTTCGTCGGGTCCAGCACCGCCGTCTCCACCGGGCGTTCCAGCAACGCGGCCGGATGGTGCACCAGGTAGGTGTCGAGCGGATCGTCACGTGCGACGAAGACCACCAAGGCTTCATCGCCCGAACGCCCGGCGCGGCCGGATTGTTGCCAGAAAGACGCGAGGGTGCCGGGATAGCCCGCCAGGACCACGGCGTCCAGGCCGGCGATGTCGACGCCCAGCTCCAAAGCATTCGTGGTCGCGACACCTAGCAGACGGCCAGAAAGCAGGGCTTGCTCCAGCGCCCGACGCTCCTCAGGGAGATAGCCGGATCGGTACGCGGCAACGGTATCCGCCAATCGAGGGTCCACTTCGGACAGTAGGCGGCGGGCCCCGAGCGCAGTCAGCTCGGCTCCGCGACGGGAGCGGACGAAAGCCAGCGATCGCGCGCCTTCGACAACCAGCTCGGTGAGAATGCGCGCGGTCTCGACGCCAGCCGGACGGCGGACGGGCGCGCCGTTCTCGCCAGTCAGTTCGTCCAGCAGCGGCGGCTCCCACAACGCGACCGTGCGCGCACCGCGCGGAGACGCGTCGTCGGTGACCGCGGAGCACTCCACCCCGGTGAGCCGAGTGGCGAAGGAAGCGGGCGAAGCGGTGGTCGCCGAAGCCAGCACGAACACCGGTGAAGCGCCGTAGTGCTCCGCCACCCGGCGAAGGCGGCGCAGCAACAGCGCGACGTGCGAGCCGAAGACCCCTCGATAGCTGTGGCATTCGTCGACCACCACATACCGCAGCCGGCGGAAGAACTGCGTCCATCGGGAGTGCGCCGAGAGGATGCCGCGGTGCAGCATGTCCGGGTTGCTGAACACCCAGTTCGCGTGCGCGCGGACCCAGTCGCGCTCTGTCATCGGGGTGTCCCCGTCGAACGCCGCCGCGCGTACGCCCGCGACGTCCAAAGAGGACACCGCGCGCAGCTGATCAGCGCCGAGCGCCTTCGTCGGCGAGAGATACAGCGCGGTCGCCCGCCCGTCCGTCGCCAGCGCGCTGAGCACCGGCAGCTGATACGCCAGCGACTTCCCGGACGCGGTGCCGGTGGACACCACGACGTGCGTGCCCGAATGCGCCAGCGAAGCCGCCTCGGCCTGGTGCCGCCACGGTTTTTCCACTCCGGCCGCGCCGAACGCGGCCACGACCGACGGCTCCGCCCACTCCGGCCACGGCTCGTGCCGGGCCGCGCGTTCCGGCAGCCGGGACACGTGCGTCACCGGATTCTCGTGCGCCGGGATCCCTGCCGTGACCCGGTCCAGCAGCCTCCGTCCTCGCTCTCCCACCACGTGCCGAAGCTTCGCACAGGGCACCGACAAAACCTGGCCGAGATCGATCCAGTGACCAATCACACAAGGTTACCGAACGTGCTGTCGCCGGGACGCATTGCGGACGCGCAGATCACTACCAATACACTCCCTCGATCCACACCCACTGTGGCGAGCGTCATGTGAGACGTGCATTGCTTGCACGGCTAGCGTGTCCTTCGGCACAGATCCCCGCCAGTGCAGGCGCGCCGGGTACGACGGGCCCGCGCTGGCCAGACGGCGTTCCCAGGAGGACGAATGTCCCGGCAGTTCCTCGCGGAGGGCGGTATCACGCTCACCGGGGGTGGCTACACCATCGTCGGTGTGGTCGCCGTGGTCGCCCTTGTCGCACTGGCTATCGGTTACGTCCTGCTCAAGGAGGTGCTGGCCGCGGGCCAGGGCACCGCCAAGATGCAGGACATCGCGAAGGCAGTGCAGGAAGGTGCGGCCGCATACCTGAAGCGGCAGCGCAACACCCTCGCCATCTTCGGCGTGATCGTGTTCCTGCTCCTGTTCGCGCTTCCCGCGGACGACTGGAGCGAACGGATCGGCCGGTCGCTCTTCTTCCTCGTCGGGGCGGCGTTTTCGTTCACCATCGGCTACCTCGGCATGTGGCTGGCCACGCAGGCGAACCTGCGCGTGGCCGCCGCGTCGCGCGAGGAAGGCGGTCGCGAGACGGCGATGCGCGTGGCGTTCCGCACCGGCGGCGTGGTCGGCATGATCACCGTCGGGCTCGGCCTTCTCGGCGCGGCGATCGTGGTGCTCGTCTACACCGGCCAGGCACCGAAGGTGTTGGAGGGCTTCGGTTTCGGCGCGGCGCTGATCGCCATGTTCATGCGAGTCGGCGGCGGCATCTTCACGAAGGCCGCCGACGTCGGCGCCGACCTGGTCGGCAAGGTTGAGCAGGGGATCCCCGAGGACGACCCGCGCAACGCCGCGACGATCGCCGACAACGTCGGCGACAACGTGGGCGACTGCGCCGGCATGGCGGCGGACCTCTTCGAGTCCTACGCGGTGATGCTCGTCGCCGCCCTGATCCTCGGCAGCTCCGCGTTCGGCGCGTCCGGCCTGATCTTCCCGCTGATCGTGCCCGCGATCGGCGTGATCACCGCGGTGATCGGCGTCTACATCACGAAGGCGCGCGCGGGCGAGGGCGGCCTGGTCACGATCAACCGCTCGTTCTACATCTCCGCGGTCATTTCCGCGGTGCTGTCGGCGGTCGCCGCGTTCATCTACCTGCCGAGCAGCTTCGCCGAGTTCGGCGAGGGCTACGCGCACAACACCGGCAACCCCGCGGTGATCGCGACGGTCGCGGTGATCATCGGCATCGTGCTCGCCGCGCTGATCCTGCGCATCACCGGTTACTACACCGGCACCGAGCACAAGCCGGTGCAGGACGTCGGCAAGACGTCGGAAACCGGTGCGGCGACAGTGATCCTGTCCGGTATCTCGGTCGGTTTCGAGTCCGCTGTGTACACCGCGCTGGTGATCGCCGCGGCCGTGTTCGGCGCTTACCTGCTCGGCGGCGGCGTCGCGCTGTTCGCGGTGGCGCTGGCCGGCACCGGCCTGCTGACCACCGTCGGCGTCATCGTCGCGATGGACACCTTCGGCCCGGTCTCGGACAACGCGCAGGGCATCGCCGAGATGTCCGGCGACGTCGACGAGAAGGCCGCGCAGATCCTCACCGAGCTGGACGCGGTCGGCAACACCACCAAGGCCATCACCAAGGGCATCGCGATCGCCACCGCGGTGCTCGCGGCGACTGCGCTGTTCGGGTCCTATTCGGACGCGATCGCGAAGACCGTCGCCGAACGCGGCGAGGGCGCGGTCACCGCCGTGACCTCGTTCGTCAACGAGGTGGTCAGCCCGAACACGCTGGTCGGCATCATCGTCGGCGCGGCAGTGGTGTTCCTCTTCTCCGGCCTCGCGGTCAACGCGGTTTCGCGCGCCGCCGGCGCGGTGGTGTACGAGGTGCGCCGCCAGTTCCGCGACATCCCCGGGATCATGGAGGGCACCACGCGGCCCGAGTACGGCCGGGTCGTCGACATCGTCACTCGCGATTCGCTGCGGGAGCTGGCGACGCCGGGTCTGCTGGCCGTTTTCGCGCCGATCGCGGTCGGTTTCGGCCTCGGCACCGGTGCGCTCGCCGGGTACCTGGCCGGCGCGATCGCGACCGGCACGCTGATGGCGATCTTCCTCGCCAACTCCGGTGGAGCCTGGGACAACGCCAAGAAGCTCGTCGAGGACGGCAACCACGGCGGCAAGGGTTCCGACGCGCACGAGGCGACGATCATCGGCGACACCGTCGGCGACCCGTTCAAGGACACCGCCGGTCCCGCGATCAACCCGCTGATCAAGGTCATGAACCTGGTCTCGGTGCTGATCGCGCCCGCGGTGGTCACGCTGACGCTCGGCGGCGGCGCGGACACCACGTGGCGGATCGTGATCGCGGTGGTCGCGGTCGCGGTGATCGTCGCGGCGATCGTCGTGTCCAAGCGGCGCGGCAGTGTCATGGCGGAGACTCCGGCGGAGGCGAAAGCCTGACGCGTTGCTCCATTCGGGCCCGGTACGCCTTGTGCGTGCCGGGCCCGTTCGCGTCCACGACCCGGGGCGAGTTGCGGACTACTGGCGGGTCGGTACCGTGGCCGGGACACGGATTTCGAGGCGGAGGAGTGGTGCGAGTGCGGCCGCGGTGGACCGGTTTAGCCGCGCTGGCAACAGGAATCGGCATCGGGCTGACCGGCTGCGGGCAACCGCCGCCGCCGGCTGAGCAGGTCTCCTCCGGCGGGCACGCGGAGGCGGCGAGCCAAGTCGATCCGGCCGCGAAATGGGCCGACGGATACTGCGGCGCGGTCACGCATCTGGTTCGTGCCTTGGCCAATCTGCCTTCGATCGACCCGAGTTCGTCGGCGCAGGCCACGCGCACGTCCAGTGATCTCCTGGCGTCGGTCGCCACCGGCATCGACCAGACTGTGTCCGGGCTCCACCGGGTCGGCCCCGCGCCGTTGCCCGGCGGCGAGCCGGCGCGCACCGCTTTGCTCAGCCAATTCACTTCGGTGCGGCAGCAAGCCGACGACGTGCGCGGCAAACTCGACGCGGCCGCCGATCCCGACGCGGTGAAGGCAGCGCTGGACGACGCGAAGTCGGCTATCGACCAGATTTCCCGGCTCGACGTCCTCAAGGGCTTGGACGCGACACCAGCCCTGTCCGCGGCGGGCAAGCGCGCGGCGGGTTG
Organism: Amycolatopsis sp. NPDC114503; assembly: GCF_055633655.1. NCBI lineage: Bacteria > Bacillati > Actinomycetota > Actinomycetes > Pseudonocardiales > Pseudonocardiaceae > Amycolatopsis > Amycolatopsis sp. NPDC114503. Next base: position 1,148,996 of record NZ_JBVKDT010000001.1, read on the forward strand.
TCAGCAATTGGTGGTGCCGCCCGCGCCGCGCTGATCGGCGTCTGGATAGAGCGCGCGCCGAAGGGCGACGGCCAGCTCGGCTTCGCTGGTGTCCTCCGCGAGCTGGAGGACGAGAACCGGTCCGCGGCGCTGGACACGTTCGGAGACCGCGAACAATTCCTCTCCTCCCGGGGTGACCGGTATTGCTATACCGGCAACGCTGCGTGCCCGGCAAATACCTCAGCGGAACTCTCGCCTTCAATCGAACTTGTGTTCTATCATCGCGGCGTGGATCGGACGATCTCGCTGTTTTCGGCGGAGGCGACCGGCCCGGGCCTGCCAGACCTGGCCGGGCTGTTGTGCTGCCAGGGACAGATCACCGGGTTCGGCCGCACGGCGGCGCGGCTGTCGGTGCTGGTCGAGGAGTCGTGGCGGGCTCGGGTGCTGGCGAGGGAATGCCGCAGCCGGGGTGCGGACGCGCAGGTCGCGGTGGCCGAATGCGGCAGATCGCAGGTGCGCACGTCGTTCCGGGTCGATCTGCTCGGGCTCGCCGAACAATGGCTGCGTCCGGGGCACACCGGTCCGGTGGAGGACGATTCGGGCAAGGCGGTGCCCGGCGGATTCCGGCTGAGCGGCGCGATGCTGCGGATGTGGGCGCTCGCGGCGGGCCGTCCCGAACCCGGCGGCTACCTGCTGGGCGTCGATCCGCTGGCCCCGGGAACGCACGAGGAACTCCTGGCGGTGCTCGCGCCGTTGGGGGTCCAGGCGCGGCTGCTCGGGCCGAAGGCGGAGCAGCCGGCGGTGCGGGTGAGCGGGCGGCGGAAGCTGGCCGGTCTGCTGGAGCTGATCGGCGAACCTCCGCTCGGGGCGGAGTCGGCGTGGCCGGAGCTGCCTCCGGCGGGGGAACGCCGCGAACGGACGCCAGGGGAGGCACGTCGCGGTGCTCCAGCGGAGAGTCCTTCACAGTATTTACTGGAGGCTGTCGGGTAGCTGCGCAAGAGAAAAGGCCCCCGTCGCTCAGTGAAGCGACGAGGGCCTGTCCGGTGGGGAAGTCTTACGGTTTCGGCAGAGTGCAGCCCTGCTGGTTGAGGTCGATCTCGTTGGCCGGGGTCAGGCAGGCGGGAATTCCGTAGGTTTCCTGGCCGTACTTGTAGTTCGGCCGCACGGTCGTGTTGCCGGCTTCGTCGACCTCGCACGGGTTGTTCAGCGTGCAGCTCTCGCCGTTGTCGTTGGACGTGTTGTTCACGCCGATGACCTTGCCGGTGTTGCGGTCGACGACCGGCGAACCCGACGTGCCGCCGATGGTCGCGCAGCCCGGGACGTAGCGGATCGAGTCCTTCCAGACCCAGTTGTTCTCGTGCAGTTCGTGCACGAAGCCGTCGATCGAGCAGGAGTAAATCTGCTTCCAGTACCCGGACACCACGTCGATCGGCGTGCCCGCCTGCGGGTGGCTGTTGACCAGTTCGAGCGGCGGCACGTTGTACTTCTGCTGGATGTCCGCGTAGGTGTCGGACAGCTGGTACAGCGAGATGTCGGTGTCGGTCATCGTCGCGTAGACGACCTTGGTCGCGGTCACGGTGCCCACCGAGCTCTGCCCGTCCGGCGAGAGGAGGTCGAACGACCGGTTCGAGGCTTGTCCGACGATGACCTGGCCCGGATCGGGCATGCCTTCCTCGAGGCAGTGGCCGTTCGACAGCACCATCGCGGGCGCGTCCATCGGCGTGGCGGCCGGTTTCACGACCGAACCAGAGCAGTTGGACAGCGCCACGGCGCCCGTGAACGTGGTGGTCGCCGCGCTTGCTTCGGGGGCGGTGACCAGCGCGAATGTCGCCGTGACGGCGATCGCGACGCCAACCAGTCGGCGGATCATGGTGGGTTCCTTTCGGCTGGGGGGAGGAATAAGTGAACCGTCGACGTACTTGGACCCGCCACCGTCTAACGGAGGGTATCGGTGGTATGACCAGTTACCCTGCACGGCACGTGTCCGATATCACGTGCTAGGTGTGGAGGAGAAACATCGCCGAGGTCAGCGGCGATCCGACGGGCAAGGGCCCAGCGGCTCGTCAGGGCACCTCGACGCTGCGCGGACACCGGGGACGTGCACACTGACAGGTCGAGACGCGGGCGCAGTACCCCTCTGGTGCAGGGGTGAGAGCGCCGCTGCGGCGGCGCGGAGATGAGTGGAGAGCAGGGCAGCGTGGCAGGAACACGGACCAAGAAGAGCGGTACCGGGGGCAGCGGTGCCGATCGACGGCGGCTGGTGATCGTCGAGTCGCCAACCAAGGCCCGCAAGATCGCCCCCTATCTCGGCGGCAACTACGTCGTCGAGTCCTCCGTCGGGCACATCCGGGACCTGCCCCGCGGCGCCGCCGACGTCCCCGCGCAGTACAAGGGCGAGTCGTGGGCGCGGCTCGGTGTCGACATCGACAACGACTTCAAGCCGCTGTACATCGTCACCCCGGACAAGAAGTCCAAGGTCACCGAGCTGAAGGGGCTGCTGAAGGACGTCGACGAGCTCTACCTCGCGACGGACCCCGACCGCGAGGGCGAGGCCATCGCGTGGCACCTGCTGGAGACCTTGAAGCCCAAGGTCCCGGTGCGCCGGATGGTCTTCCACGAGGTCACCGAGCAGGCCATCCAGGCGGCCGCCGCGGCCACCCGCGAGCTGGACGCCGACCTCGTCGACGCGCAGGAAACCCGCCGCATCCTCGACCGGCTTTACGGCTACGAGGTCTCGCCGGTGCTGTGGAAGAAGGTCATGCCGAAGCTCTCGGCGGGCCGCGTGCAGTCCGTGGCGACGCGGATCGTCGTGGAGCGCGAGCGCGAGCGGATGCGCTTCACCTCGGCGTCGTACTGGGACATCTCGGCGACCATGGACGCCGGAGCCGACGCTTCGCCGCGTACGTTCCCCGCGCGCCTCGTCGCGGTCGACGGCTCGCGCCTCGCGACGGGTCGCGACTTCGACTCCAACGGTCAGCTCAAGGGCAACGCCGCGGACATCCGCGTGCTCGGCGAGTCCGACGCGCGGGCGCTGGCCCAGGCGCTGGGCGAGCGTGACTTCAAGGTCGCGAGCGTCGAAGAGAAGCCGTACACGCGCAAGCCGTACGCGCCGTTCATGACGTCGACGCTGCAGCAGGAGGCGGGCCGCAAGCTGCGCTTCACCTCGGAGCGCACGATGCGAGTCGCGCAGAAGCTGTACGAGAACGGTTACATCACCTATATGCGTACCGACTCCACGACGCTGTCGGAGTCGGCGATCACGGCCGCGCGTAGCCAGGCAACGCAGCTGTACGGCAAGGAGTACGTCTCGCCGTCGCCGCGCCAGTACACGCGCAAGGTGAAGAACGCGCAGGAAGCGCACGAAGCGATCCGGCCGTCGGGCGAGGTCTTCCGTACGCCGGGCCAGGTCGCGAAAGAGCTGGACACCGACGAGTTCCGGCTCTACGAGATGATCTGGCAGCGCACCATCGCGTCGCAGATGGCGGACGCGAAGGGCACCACGATGTCGGTGCGCATCGTCGGCACCGCCGCGACCGGCGAGGAGTGCACCTTCGCCTCTTCGGGCCGCACGATCACCTTCGCGGGCTTCCTGAAGGCGTACGTCGAGGCAGTCGACAGCGAGGCCGGCGGCGAGGCGGACGACAAGCAGAGCCGGCTTCCGGTGCTCGTCAAGGACCAGGGCCTGACCGCGCCCGAGCTGTCCGCCGACGGCCACTCCACGTCGCCGCCCGCGCGCTACTCCGAGCCGAGCCTGGTCAGCAAGCTGGAAGAGCTGGGCATCGGCCGCCCGTCGACGTACGCGTCGATCATCAAGACCATCCAGGACCGCGGCTACGTCTGGAAGAAGGGCTCCGCCCTGGTTCCGTCGTGGGTCGCGTTCGCGGTGATCGGCTTGCTGGAGCGGCACTTCGAACGGCTGGTGGACTACAACTTCACCGCCGGTCTCGAGGACGAGCTGGACCGCATCGCCAGCGGCGACGAGCACCGCGTCGAATGGCTGTCGAAGTTCTACTTCGGCGGCGACTTCGGCGTCGAGGGCTCGGTCGGCCGGCTCGGCGGGCTGAAGAAGCTGGTGGACGGCAGCGTCGAGGGCATCGACGCGCGCGAGATCAACTCGATCCCGATGTTCAGCGACGCCGAAGGCCACCAGGTCGTGGTGCGCGTCGGCCGCTACGGGCCGTATCTGGAGCGCGAGGTCAACGGGGAGTCGCAGCGCGCGAACCTGCCCGAAGACCTGCCGCCGGACGAGCTGACGGCGGAGATCGCGGAGAAGCTCTTCGCGACGCCGCAGGAAGGCCGTGTCCTGGGCACCGACCCGGTCAGCGGACACGAGATCGTGGCGAAGGAAGGCCGCTTCGGCCCGTACGTCACCGAGCTGCTCCCTGAGCCGGAGCTGCCCGAGGACGCCACCGCGGCGCAGAAGAAGGCCGCGAAGGCGAAGCTGCCGAAGCCGCGTACGGGCTCGCTGTTCAAGTCGATGTCGATCGAGACGATCACGCTCGACGACGCGCTGAAGCTGCTTTCGCTGCCGCGCGTCGTGGGCAAGGACCCGGAATCGGGCGACGAGATCACCGCGCAGAACGGGCGCTACGGGCCGTACCTGAAGAAGGGCACGGACTCGCGCTCGATCCAGACCGAGGACCAGCTGTTCTCGATCACGCTGGAAGAGGCGCTGAAGATCTATTCGGAGCCGAAGCAGCGCGGCCGGTCGGCCACCGCGCGTCCGCCGCTGAAGGAACTCGGCGACGACCCGGTGTCGGGCAAGCCGATGGTGGTCAAGGACGGCCGCTTCGGTCCGTACGTGACCGACGGCGAGTACAACGCGACGCTGCGGAAGTCCGACAGCATCGAGGAACTCACCGCGGAGCGCGGGGCCGAGCTGCTGGCGGAGAAGCGCGCGAAGGGTCCGGCTCCGAAGAAGCGGACCACGACGCGCAAGGCTCCGGCGAAGTCCACCGCGGCCAAGTCGACGACGACCAAGTCCGCGGCGGCGAAGTCGACGACTGCGAAGAAGGCTCCAGCCAAGCGGAGCAGTACGGCGACTAAGTCGAAGTAACGAGGATCTGAAGGGCCACCTGGAAAACTCCGGGTGGCCCTTTCTCGTGTCAGGGGGACGGATGGGGGAGACACAGAGCGCTCGCGTCGCGGTTTCCGTAGTTTTCGCGGTGTGTGGTGCGGCCTTCGCCTCGTGGGCGGCTCGAGTGCCTGCGGCGCAAGCGAAACTGGGTCTCAGCGCCGGAGAGCTCGGGATCGGGGTGTTCGGGCTCGCCGCCGGTTCGGTTGTCGCGTTGCTGGCCGCGGGGCCGTTGATCACGAAGATCGGCAGCCGGCGCGGGGTTCTTTGCGGGGCTGCGGTGTTGTGCGGAGGACTGCCGCTCGTCGCCTTCGCGCCGGACATGCCGTTGTTCGTCGCCGCGCTGGTGGTGCTCGGGGTGGGCAACAGCCTGCTGGACGTCTCGATGAACGCGCACGCCGCGCGCGTCGAAGAGGCTTACGGGCGACCGATTTTCGCCGGGTTCCACGCTTTCTGGAACATCGGCGGGCTGGCTGGCTCGGGCGTCGCGGCGCTGATGGAGCTGTGGCGCGTGCCGATCGAAGCGCACTTCACCGCTGCTGGCGCGGTGTTGCTGGTGCTGGCGGTTTTCGCTGCTTCGCAGTTCTTGCCAGGCGCTGACCGCGGACAGGGTGAAGCGGCGTTTGCCTTGCCCAGCAAGGCATTGATCCCCTTGGGTGTGATCGCGTTCTGCGGTTTCGTCGCCGAAGGCACGGTGAACGACTGGAGCGCGGTCTACCTCCGCGAAGTCACCACGGCGAGCGCGGCCGTCGCGTCGCTGGGCTACTTCGCGTTCTCGATCACGATGATCGCGGTGCGCACGGTGGCCGACCGGGTCGTCGAGCGTGTCGGCGCGGTGTTGTTCATGCGGGTCGCGGCCGCGGTGACGGTCGCCGGGTTCGTGCTGGTGGTCGCGGTTCCGGTGCCGGTGGTCTCGGTGATCGGGTTCGCCGTGGTCGGGCTCGGGGTGTCGGGGATCGTGCCGCTCGCGTGGAGCGCGGCCGGGCGCAAGCAGCCGGAAGCGCCGGGCCGGGCGATCGCGGCCGTCGCGGCGTGCGGGTATCTCGGCTTCCTGGCCGGTCCGGTGCTGGTCAGCGGCCTGAGCGGCGGGATCGGCCTGCACTGGGCGTTCGCCGTGGTCGGTGCTCTCGTGGTGACCGTCGGTTTCCTCGCGCCGACGATGCGTGTCGGCGATCCGGTTCCGCAGCGCTGACCGACCGCTCGGCGCACGGATGGGTTGACTCGAACAAAAGTTCGAGAAATTGTCGGTACCAGGGTGTTCAATGACGGGGTGAGCAGTTCAGCACCCGTCGTCTTCGACGTCATCGACGAGGTCATCGGACCGCTGCGGGCCGAGATGCCGCAGCGGCCTTCGGTGATGGAGTTCTACGACCCGCATTTCGAGGTGCCGCCCGTGCTGGCCGAGGAGGAGCCCGCCGGAGCGGCTTCGGGACTGAGCCTCGCCGAGGAGGTCCGGCAGTCGTTCGGGCCGATGCTCGGCGCCGGGCTGGCCGAGGAGGTGGAGCAGTACACGCGGTTCGTCGCCGGGATGGCCGCGCTCGGGCTCGCCGTCGACGGCGAGGTGACCGCCGAGGCGGTCGAGCTGTACCGAGTGCTGCGCGGAGGGTTCATCCGGGGAGTGGTCACCGGGGTGTTCCCGGCGAGCGAGGAGCCGTGGGAGGTGCGGTTCTTCGGAGACGAGGACTTCACCACGGTGATGAGCAAACTGGGCCGCCGGGCGCGGCTGCGGTCCGGGATGCTGAGCGCGCTGCCCGGATGGGTGTTCGACGGCCTGCCGGACCGCCCGCCCGGCCCCGGGCCAGCGGTGCGCATCGAGACGGACGACAGCGGCCTGATCCCGCGCGCGGCGTGGGGAGACCTGGATGTCATCCGCGCAGCGGTGGCCCGGCCACGGCTGGGGACGGTGCTGGTGGATCTCGCCGTGCGGGACGCGGTGCTGGCGGAGTACCCGCACGGGGCGTTCGGGCTGGTGGACAACGACCAGGGGAGGTATCAGTTCCGGGCTGCGCCGAAGGGCGGCGGAGGGGGATGGGTGGTGACGTGGTCTCCGGCTACCCGGGGGACTGCGGAGGCTTGGATCGTGGAGGCGGTGCGGAGTTGTATTTGATGGGGCTGGGTTAGCCGGGGCTGGGTTCGCGGGTCTGCGCGGCAAACTGTGTTTGATGGCGTCGGCTTCGCCGCCGCGGCGGGATCGCCTTTAAGTCGGCGTGTGGAGGGTCAGTGCACCCGGCCCGGGGGGGAGTGTGGTTCTGGCCCTCCCCCCCCACAACGACCTCCCGCGTGTGGGTGTGTAAAAGAGCGTGGGGCGGGGTGTAGGGTGGGCCTGGGTCGGGG